>CAVWKX010000011.1:0-5803 GCA_963755655.1 uncultured Acidimicrobiaceae bacterium | reverse complement strand
CCAGACCCCACACCGGCGGGCCGCCTCCGTTGCGGCCGAAGAGCGGGTGCAGGAGGCAGGCGAACGCGTCCCACCACAGGCTGACCGCCACCAGGAAACCGAGGATCGACCATGGGACCTTCAGGGCGAGGTAGCCCACCGCACGCCAGGCCACACGGTCGCGCAGGCACGACTGGAGCCAGCCCAGGAATCCGGGTCGTCCGGAGAAGGGTTGGGGGTCCTCCACCGTCTCATCGAGCATGCTGCGCGCCAGGCCGCGTTCGAACCCGCCGAAGCCCCCCGCGCAGCGGAGCGAGAGCGCCAGCACGGCGAGGCCGAAGAACGTGATGGCGAGAACGAGACCGGCCACCATGGTGAAGGAGACGAATGCGAGACCCGCCCCTGCCAGCGCCGCACTCAGGAGGAAGAAGGCCAGTTCGGACCACACCCGTTTCGTGAACGGCTCGTGCAGAACGAGGCGCGCCAGTTCCTTGGCCCGCGTTGCCTGTTGCTCGGTCATGGCGAACGACAGCTCGCGCCCGCGGATCCGCACCCGGACGCTGCTGTCCTCGGGCTCGTCCGGCGTCATGCATCCCTCCGGTTGAGCGCGAACGCACCCAGCCCCAGTGCGGAGGCGCAGTAGGCGAGCATGAGCACGATCCCAAGTGTGACCGACAGCGAGTTCGGGTGCGGAACGACTGCTGCCGCCGAGTTGGCGAAGATGAGCTCGGGGGCGAAACGGGCGACGTTCTCCGAGATGGAGGAGAGCAGGATGGACGCCAACAACGTGCAGCCGGCGAAGACGGCGATGGCGCCGGCGGTATGACGGATCACGGTGCCGATGCCCAGGCCCAGGAGGGCGAAGAGCGCCAGGAAGGCTCCCGACAGGGCTACCGCCCGCAACACACCCGGTTGGCCGAGTGACGCCGTGGGCGCACCACCCGAGAGGACGGCCTGGCCCTCGAAGAACACGATGAAGCTGAGCGCCTCGCCGACGACGAGGGTGCCCAGCCCGACCAGCACGGCCTTGGCCGTCAGCAGCACGCCGCGGCGCGGCATGGCAGTCAGGGACGAGCGGATCGTCCCCGTGCCGTACTCGCCGCTCATGGCCAGCACGCCCAGGATGCCGAGGGTGAGGGAGCCGATCGCCAGGCCGGCCAGTGACTGGTTGGTGGGATCGAACCCGCGGTACCACCCGCGGGAATGGTGCAGGGCGCCGTGGGTCGACAGGAAAGTCACGAGCAGTGCCCCCACGACCGTGATGAGCAAGGTCCATCGTGTCGAGCGCAGCGAGACGAGCTTGGTCCATTCGGCCCGCAGGGTCTGGCGCAGGCCGGCGCGCCATGGTCCGACCTTTGCTGTCGCGCCGCCGGCGGTGAGGCGGCCGGCGGTGAGGGGAAGTGTGGTCACAAGAGGTCCTTTCAGCGAACCGGCAGGGCGTCGTGCGCCGCGGCCTCGTCGACGGGGTGTGAGCGGTATTCGACCGAAGTGCTCGTGAGTTCCATGAAGACGTCTTCCAGAGAGGCGCGCAGCGGTGTGAGCTCGTGCACGGTGAGCGATTGGCCGGCCGCCAGCTCACCGATGTCGGCCGAGGAGAGTCCGGAAGCGACAATGGCACCGTCGTCCTCGACGGAGGGCCGGGCGCCGGCCCGCGACAGCGCGGCGACGAACCGCTGCGGGGTGGGCGTGACGATGCGGACGGCATCGCTGCCGTGGTTCGCCGTGAAGTCGTCGACGCTGGTCTCGGCGATCAGGGTGCCGCGGCCGATGACCACCAGACGCTCGGCGGTCAGGGCCATCTCGTTGATCAGATGGCTCGAGACCAGCACCGTCCGCCCTTCCGACGCCAGGTCCCGCAGCAGGTGCCGCACCCAGCGGATGCCCTCGGGGTCGAGGCCGTTGACCGGCTCGTCGAAGAGCAGCACGCCCGGATCGCCGAGGAGGGCGCTGGCGATGCCGAGCCGCTGTCCCATGCCGAGGGAGAACTTCCCGGCCCGCCGCTCGGCCACCGAGGTGAGCCCGACGATGTCGAGCACGGTGTCGACGCGGGCCTGGGGGATGTCGTTGGTCTGCGCCAGCCAGCGCAGGTGGTTGCGGGCGCTCCGGCCCGGGTGGAACGCCTTGGCATCGAGAAGGGCGCCCACTTCGCGCAGCGGCCACGTCAGGTCGGCGTAGGCGGAGCCGTTGACGTACGCCGATCCGGCATCGGGCACGTCGAGCCCGAGGATCATGCGCATAGTGGTGGACTTGCCCGAGCCGTTTGGTCCCAGGAAGCCGGTGACGACCCCGGGGGGGACGGTAAAGCTCAGGCCGTTGACTGCGATGGCCTTGCCGTAGCGTTTTGTCAGCCCGCGGGTGACGATCATGGGGTCTCCTTTCGCATCCGGGGCCGGACGTTCCGTGCCGCCTGCTTCTCAGCATGAGGCTGCGCCGCCGCGATGAGAATGCCGCTACCGGGCGTCCCCGGCCTGGGGCTAGCACCAGGCCAGGCGCCCCGGTTGGCCTGCTTGTCGTCGAATGACCGGTTGGCCCGGTCGGGCTCAGCCGGTGGCCGACGCCGCGGGGGAGCCCGGCCAGGCCGGGTAGGAGGGGGCGCGGTCGGGCGGGGTGGCGTAGCTGGTGACCGAGCCCGCGACCGAGAACATCGGCACGGCACCGGCCGGGACCGTCCCCGCCTTGTACCGCACGCCGCCGTTGACGTAGCGCATCAACCCGGTGCCGTCGACGCCCTCCTCGTCGGGCCCCTTCGCCGTGGCGTCGTACCAGAGGAAGGTGTAATCGGCGGGCGACGAGTAGCTCGGGTGCGGTGCGGCGCCCTGATAGCCGTAGGCGTCGAGCGGCGACGTGGGCCCACCGCCGGTCGGTGGAGCGCGGAACAACCCGGTCGAGAAGGTGTAGGGCGTGAGATCGGGCCCGGCCAGTTGGATGCCCGTGAAGAGCTGCTCGATCGGCGGGATGACGGCCGGCGCGGACAGCGCGGCCGGCGAGGTGTGGGGCCCGTACCACCAGTGGTACAACCGGTCGGCGTCGCCGGCAGAGACGGGCACCGGCACGCCGAGGCTGGTCACCCCGAATGCGTGCGACCACTCGGCCTGGTCGTAGTAGCGCCCGAGGGTCGAGGTGTCGGTCAGCACGATGCCGGTGATGATCCACTCGGGGAAGTAGCCGATGCTGGCGCAGGCCTTGGTGAGGTAGATCGGCATGATGGGGTCGCCGGCGAAGATCACGCTGGTGGCGCCGGACGCCTTGAGCTTCTCGGCGATGGTCGCCGCATCTGTCGGCAGAGTCGTGAGGTCGAGCGTGTAGGTGAGGTCGCTGGGCGACGCCATGTTGACGCGGCCGTCGGTGAGCTTCTTGGTGACCGCCGCTTGCAGTTGGGCGAAGCCCGGCGAAGGCGGCTCGGACGTCTCGCTCACCAAGGCAAACTTGCGCTTCTGGGTGTGCAGGGCGGGGTCGCCGGCCCAGATGGCGTCCTTCCCGCTCAGCTTGGCCACGACGTAGTCGAGCGTCTCGGCGAGCGAGGTGTCGGCCGTGGGGAGATTGGCCCACTGGAACGGAGCGTTCTTCTGGATCTCGCCATTGGTGGACGAGTCGCCGCACACCAGGCAGAGCACGTGCAGGCGGGCCAGCTCGTCCTCGTAGGCGGTGGTCTCACCCGGGCCGTTGATGGACGCGAAGGCGTGGAGTTGTTGGGCGACGGTGACGGCATCGGCGTGAGCGGCTACCGGGTCGTTGTCGGCCCCGGAGGCGGTGAAGGGGATGAGGTTCACATGCCGGCCGTACAGCTCGTAGATCTGGTTGAACATCGCCACGTAGGCCTGGGCCGTGGCGAGCACCTGGGCGTTGGTGCCGGCCGCGCTCGAGACCGTCGCCGCCAGACCGCCCGGCTGGGCCTGGTAGTAGACGACGTTGATGGAACTACCCGAGACGCCGCTCGAGGTGGCGTCGCCGTTGGCCCCCGTGAAGACGGGCACGCAGGGCGGGGCGTAGACGGTCGGCATCTTCAAGCGGCCCGTGGCGTGATCGCATTCGGAGCCCCAGTCGTAGGCGGACGTCTTCCCCACCTTGGCGGCCGCGGCGTAGGTGAGCGGCACCGTCGAATGGGCGATCTGCCGGGCGCTGGCGGTGCTCGGCGCGGCGGAGATGGTCCCATTGTGCTCGTCCGCGGTGGCCGACACGCCGGCCGCGATGAGGGCGGCGACGATGAGGACGACCGGCCCGGCTCGGCGCAGCAGGCTCACCGCCGGCCAGGGGCGTTCGGTGCGGGGCGGCGCCGCGCCCGGATCCGGCTCGGTGTCGCTCATGGCGGGTCCACCTCCGTGGTGGTCGGTGTCGTCGTAGTAGCGCCCGAACGCGAGAGGGCGAGCGGGTCCGAGCCGAGGAAGGCCTCGCCGACAAGGGGCGACTCGAGGACGTAGCGCGGCGGACCGCTCGTGAGCACGGCTCCCTGATCCATGGCAACGAGGCGGTCGGCCAGCTCGGCGATGAACGCGATGTCGTGCTCGACGACGAGCATGGTCGCATGGAGCCGGTCCCGCACGTTGCGCAGCAGGCCGACCATCGCCTCGACCTCGCGCTGGGCCACGCCCGAGGAGGGCTCGTCGAGGAGGACGACCGAGGGCTGGTGGGCCACGACCGCCGCCAGGTCGACGAGGCGCCGGGAGCCGGTGGAGAGCTCGCTCACCAGGTTGTCGGCGTAGCGGTCCAGGCCGAACAGGTCGAGGAGCTCGTCCACCCGCTCCATCACGGCGGCCTCGGTGCGCACCTGGAGGGGCAGGCGCAGCACGGCGTTGAACGGGTCGCTGACGTCGGTGAAGCGCTCGAGCGAGACGGCCACGGCGTCGCGTACGGTCAGGCCGGAGAACAGGCGCGAGTCCTGGAAGGAACGGCCGAGCCCCAGCCGGGCGCGGGCCGAGGCCGTGCGATCCGTGACGTCGACGCCGGCCAGCTCGACCCGCCCCTTGTCGGGACGGAGGAACCCGGACACCACGTCGAACAGCGTGGTCTTGCCGGCACCGTTCGGCCCGATGATCCCCACGATCTCGCCGTGGCCGGCGTGGAGGGACACGTCGCTGAGGGCGTTGTTGCCGCCGAAGCTGAGCGAGAGCCCGCGCACCTCGATCGCGGCCCGCCCACCCCCGCCGCCGTTCGGCGCGGCGAGGGCGGGTGCCGGGGACCCCATCGCCTCTGAGGCCTTCTCGAGGTAGACGGACCACAGGAGCTCGGGATGGGCGGCCAGCTCCTCGGCGGTCCCGGAGAAGCGCACGACACCGGTCTCCATGACGTAGACGCGGTCGGCCACCGCCACCGCGACGTTCATCGACTGCTCGACGAGGAGGATGGCGGTACCGGCCTGGCGCATCGACTCGATGGCGCCGAGCAGCTGCTCGACCACAATGGGTGAGAGGCCGAGCGAGAGCTCGTCGATGAGGAACAGCTTGGGCCGGGTGATGGTCGCCATGGCGAGGGCGAGCATCTGCTGCTGCCCGCCCGAGAGGTTGGCCGCCCGCTCGTCGCGTCGCGTCGCGAGCGAGGGGAAGGCGGAAAGGGCCTCGTCGATCATGTCGGCATCGTGCTCGCCACGCCGGCGGCCCTGCCAGGCTGCCACGCGCAGGTTGTCCTCCACGCGCAGGTTGGGGAAGATCCCCTCGCCGCCGGGCACCTGGGCCACGCCGAGGCGGGCGATCTCGTCGGGCGGCCGGTGGGTGATGTCGCGCCCGTCGAAGACGATGGCGCCGTGGTCGGCCTCGACCACCCCGCCGATGGCCCGCAGGAGCGTCGACTTGCCGGCGCCGTTGGTGCCGACGAGGGCCACGATCTCTCC
>CAVWKX010000010.1:0-4285 GCA_963755655.1 uncultured Acidimicrobiaceae bacterium | reverse complement strand
ACTCGAACTCCCCCAGGCCCGTCGCGCCGGCTGACCTTCAGCCTACGCATCGGGAAGGAACCACCCTCGCAATGCCAGCACCTCTGAGTCAGACCACCGGACGCCGCAAGCAGGCGGTGGCGCGCGTCCGCTTCCGCCCCGGCCAGGGCGCCATCACGGTCAACAAGCTCCCCATTGAGCGCTACTTCACCTCGGCCACGCACCGCATGCTGCTGACCGAGCCGCTGCGTGTCACCAACATGGCCGAGTCCTACGACATCGACGCCACCATCGACGGGGGCGGGATCTCGGGCCAGGCCGGTGCCATGCGCCTCGGCATTGCGCGCAGCCTGATTGAGCTCGACCCCGAACTGCGGGGCGCGCTCAAGCGCTCCGGCCTTCTCACCCGCGACGCCCGCGAGAAGGAATCCAAGAAGTACGGCCTGAAGAAGGCCCGCAAGGCGCCGCAGTACTCCAAGCGCTAGCAATGGCGCCGACCCGCTTCGGCACCGACGGTGTGCGCGGGGTTGCGAACGAGGAGCTGACACCCGAGCTGGCTCTGGCTCTCGGGCGTGCGGCCGCCCGCGTGCTTCCCGCACCGACGTTCGTCGTCGGCCGCGACACGCGCCGTTCGGGGCCGCTCCTGCAGGCTGCCTTCTCCGCCGGCCTGGCCGCCGAGGGGGCGGACGTCATCGATCTCGGCGTGCTGCCGACCCCGGGCGTGGCCGCCGTGGCCGAGTCGCGCCAGGCACCCGGCGCCGTGATCTCGGCCTCGCACAACCCCTTCGCCGACAACGGGATCAAGCTCTTCAGCCTGCTGGGGACGAAGCTGCCGGTGGAGGTCGAGCGGTGAGATCGAGCGCGAGCTCGACTCCATCCTGGCCGACCCGGACCGCCCGCCCCGCCGCCCCACCGGCCACGGCGTGGGGCGCATCAGCGCGGACCCCGGAGCGGTGGAGCTCTACCGGGCGCATCTGGCGGCGACGCTCGAGGGGCGCCGGCTCGACGGGCTGCACATCGTCCTCGACTGCGCCAACGGCGCCGCCAGCGCGATCGCGCCGCGGCTGCTGGGCGAGCTCGGCGCGGAGGTCAGGGCGCTGCACGACGCGCCGGACGGGGCGAACATCAACGACAAGTGCGGCTCGACCGACCCGGGCGAGCTGGCGCGGGCGGTGGTGGCGCACCAGGCCGACCTCGGCCTGGCCTTCGACGGCGACGCCGACCGCGTCATCGCGGTGGACCACAACGGGACCGTCGTGGACGGCGACGTGCTGCTGGCGCTGTTCGCCTTCGACCTGGCCGAGCGGGGACACCTCACCGGGAACACGGTGGTGGTCACCGTCATGACCAACCTCGGCTTCCGCCTGGCCATGGAGGCCCGCGGCATTACCGTGCGCGAGACCGACGTGGGGGACCGCCATGTGCTGGCCGCGCTCGACGCCGACGGCCTGAGCCTGGGCGGCGAGCAGTCGGGTCACATCATCTTCCGGTCCCGCTCCACCACCGGCGACGGCATCCTGACCGGGATGGCGCTGGCCGACCTCGTCCGGCGCGCCGGGCGCTCCCTGGCCGACCTCTCGACCGGGCTGGTGGAACGGGTGCCGCAGCGCCTCGTCAACGTGCCCATCCCGCAACCCGGGCGCCTGGCCGACAGCACCGAGGTCTGGGAGGCGGTGGTGAAGGCGGAGGCCGAGCTCGGCCACGACGGGCGGGTCCTGCTGCGCCCGAGCGGCACCGAGCCCCTGGTGCGGGTCATGGTCGAGGCGCGGGTGGAGGCCCAGGCCGATGCGGTGGCCGCCCACCTCGCCGGTGTCGTCGAGGCCGCCCTGGGGCAGATCGAGCCGCAGGCACCCAGGTAGCCTGGGGCCACTATGTGCGGCATCATCGGCGTGACGGGTGAGTCCGACGCCATCCCGCTGCTCCTCGGGGCCCTGCACCAGCTCGAGTACCGGGGGTACGACTCCGCCGGGGTCGCCATGGTGGTCGAGGGGGCGGACGGTGCGGACTCGCTCTGGCGGGCCCGGGCGGCCGGCGGCACGAACTCCGTCGCCAAGCTGGCCGAGCTGACGGCCGACGCGCCCACCGGGCACGCCGCCGCCATCGGGCACACGCGCTGGGCCACCCACGGCGGCCCGACCGCCGAGAACGCCCATCCGCACATCGACTGCACGGGCCGGCTCGCCCTGATCCACAACGGCATCATTGAGAACCACGCCGAGCTGCGGGCCGAGCTCGAGGCCGCCGGGCACACGCTGGTCTCCGCCACCGACACCGAGGTGCTGGCCCACCTGATCGAACAGGAGATGAGCGGCGGGGCGACCCTCGCCGCGGCCACCCGCACCGTGCTGCCGCGGCTCCGGGGCTCGTTCTCCATCGCGGTCGTGTCGGCCGACGAGCCGGACACCATCGTGGCCGCCCGGCGCAACACACCCCTCGTCCTCGGGCTGCACGACGGGGTGGCGTTCCTCGCCTCCGACATCCCGGCGCTCATTGGGCACACCCGCCGGGTCTTCGCGCTGGCGGACGACGAGCTGGCCGTCCTCACGCCGGGGGCGCTGACGGTCACCAGCGCGGACGGCCTGCCGGTCGAGCCCGAGCAGCTGACGATCACGTGGGACCTCGAGTCGGCCCAGAAGGGCGGCTTCGAGGACTACATGTCCAAGGAGATCAACGAGCAGCCGGAGGCGGTGGCGGACACGCTGCTCGACCGCCGTGGTCCCGGTGGCGAGCTGATCCTCGACGAGATGCGGCTGAGCGTGGACGACCTGCGCGCCATCGACAAGGTGTTCATCGTCGCCTGCGGGTCCAGCTACCACGCCGCCCTGGTGGCCAAGTACGCCATTGAGCACTGGGTCAAGCTGCCGACCGAGGTCGACATCGCCAGCGAGTTCCGCTACCGCGACCCCGTGCTGAACGAGCGAACGCTCTGTGTCGGGGTGTCCCAGTCGGGTGAGACGCTCGACACGTCCGAGGCCCTGCGGGAGGCGAAGCGCCTCGGCGCCAAGGTGCTCGTCGTCTCGAACGTGGTCGATTCGTCCATGGCGCGCGCGGCGGACGGCGTCCTCTACACGCGGGCCGGGCCCGAGATCGGCGTGGCCTCGACCAAGTGCCACCTGGCGCAGATCGTGGCGCTCGAGGTGCTGGGGCTGTACCTGGCCCAGCTCCTCGGCACCCTGCCGGCCGCGGAGAGCAACGAGATCCTCGACGCCATGGAGACCCTGCCCCGGCTGGTCTCCGGGGCGCTGGAGCGGGCGGGTGACGTCGACGACGTGGCGGCCAAGCTCACCGACGCCCGCGACTTCTTCTTCCTCGGACGCCACGTCGGCTTCCCGGTCGCCCTGGAGGGCGCGCTGAAGCTCAAGGAACTGGCCTACCTGCGGGCCGAGGGCTACCCGGCGGGCGAGCTCAAGCACGGTCCGATCGCGCTGATTGAGCCGGGGACCGTGGTCGTCGGGGATTGCGACGCGCAACCCGCTGTGGGAGAAGATGCTGTCCAACATCGCCGAGGTGCGCAGCCGGGGGGCGACGGTCGTCCTGCTGGCCGAAGACGGCGACGAGGAGACGGCCGGCGAGGCGGATCACGTGCTGTGGGTCCCGCCGACCGCCCCCCTCCTCTCTCCCGTGGTCGGCGTGGTGCCACTGCAGCAGCTGGCCTACCGGCTGGCCCGCCTGCACGGCCACAATCCCGACCGTCCCCGGAACCTGGCCAAGACGGTGACCGTCGAGTGATCACCGGCACTGCCGGTGCCATCGTCGGCGTCGGCGTCGACGCGGTCGACGTGGTGCGGTTCCGGCGGGTGCTCGACCGGCGTCCCCGTTTCGCGGCGCGGTGCTTCACCGAGTCCGAGCGCGCCGACGCCACCGGATCCGCCGACGTGGCCCAGAGCCTGGCGGCGCGGTTCGCCGCCAAGGAGGCCGTCATGAAGGCGCTCGGCACGGGCATCGGGGGCTTCGCGTTCACCGACGTGGAGGTGTGCCGGACGACCGGGAGGGGCGCCACCCGCAACGCGCCCTCCCTCAGGCTGCACGGCACGGCCGCCGAGCTGGCGGGTGCCCAGGGCGCGGGCACGTTCCACCTGTCGCTGACCCACACCGACGGCGTGGCCATCGCCTTCGTCGTCGCGGAGCAGGCCCCGTGCGCGCCGTCCTGACCCGCGACGAAATGCGGGCGGCCGATGCCGCCGCGCTCGCCACCACCTCGCACGACGTCCTGGTGGGCCGCGCCGGCACGGCGGTCGGGCACGCCGCGCTCCGGTTGCTCGGCGGGGCCTACGGCCGGCGTGTCGTCGTGGTGGCGGGCAAGGGC
>CAVWKX010000009.1:0-8186 GCA_963755655.1 uncultured Acidimicrobiaceae bacterium | reverse complement strand
GGCGTCCACGTCAGCCCCGATCGCCTCCGCCACGGTGACGTACCCGGGCTCCAAGACCCGCGTTGCCTCGCGCACCTCGGGCACGTAGTCCTGCAGGAACCAGAAGCTGGCGTGCATCTCGAAGTCCATGGTCAGGACGATGCGCCGCGGCGCCACCCGACACAGTTCGGCGAGACCAGCGGCCCAGTCGTCCCAGTGGTGCATGCGTGAGAATGGCCAGCGCCACGTCAGCGCAGCCGGACGGACGGGAATCGCCGAACCGCTGCCCCTCACGACTGGCGCCGCATCCGCTGGACGTTGCTCCACCATCACGCTTGACGGCTCAATGGCGACGACCGCCCGGTCGACAGGCTCGTAGTTCCCGGTACCGGCCCCGACGTTCACCACGACCCGCCCGTCCCCGAGCTGTTCGTTGATCACCGCAGCCCAGCGCGGCTCGACCCGGCGATGGGCGACATAGCCCTGCCCGATGGTGTCGTAGACGGGCGAGGGCGAGGCGGTCGACGGCCGTCACGAAACGCACCAATCCCGACCGCCCCGAACCCAAACCCGAAGCCCGAGCGCTTACGCCGCCGACTTCTCCAAAATGTGCACCCCGCAGGCCGAACCCAGCCCGATGACGTGGGTCAGTCCGACCTTGGCGCCCTCGATCTGCCGGTCGCCCGCCTCACCGCGCAGGTGGGTGGCCACCTCCCACACGTTGGCGATGCCGGTGGCGGCGATCGGGTGGCCCTTGGACTCCAGGCCGCCGGACACGTTCACCGGCGTCGACCCGTCACGCCACGTCGCGCCCGACTTGAAGAAGTCGGCGGCACCGCCGCGCTCGCACAAGCCGAGGTTGTCGTAGTGCACGAGCTCGGCCGTGGCGAAGCAGTCGTGCAGTTCCACCAGGTTCAGGTCAGAGGGACCGACACCCGCCTGCTCGTAGGCCTGGGCCGCCGCGTTGCGGGTCAGGTCGTTGACGTTGGGCAGGATCTGGCACGCCTCCTCCCACGGGTCCGTGGTCAGGATGGAGGCCGAAATCTTCACCGCACGCTTCTGCTGCTCCAGCGACAGCGTCTTGAGCTTCGACCCCGAGACCACCACGGCCGCCGCCGCGCCGTCGCAGTTGGCCGAGCACATGGGACGCGTGTTCGGGTAGGCGATCATGACGTCGTTCATGATCTCGTCCAGCGACATCTTCTTCTGGTAGGCCGCCATCGGGTTGAGCGTCGAGTGCGAGTGGTTCTTCTCGCTGATCTGCGCGAAGAGCTCGAAGCTGGTGCCGCCGTAGCGGTGGCCGTACTCCATGCCGATCTGGGCGAACACGCCCGGCATGATGTCGGTCCCGATCCGCCCGTCGATCGCCGCCACCGACCCGTAGCGCCCCGAGGGCGTCCAGGTGTTGTCGTCGCTCTTGCGGCTCCCGCCCGCCAGGAGCCCGGCGCCGGCGAGCTTCTCCACACCGAAGGCCAGGCCCATGTCGGTCTCGCCCGCCTTAATCGCCATGACCGCCACCCGCAGCGCGGTGGCGCCGGTGGCGCAGGCGTTGGACACGTTGTAGACGGGGATGCCGGTCTGGCCCAGCTGCTTCTGCACGACCTGCCCGATCGGCAGCGCGCCGCCCATGAGGTTGCCGGCGCCGATGATGCCCATGTCCTTCATGGTCACCCCGCCGTCGGCCAGGGCGCCCTGGACCGCCTCCGACGCCAGGTCGGTGGTGTCGAGGTCGGGGTGCTTCCCGAACTTGGTCATGTGGATCCCGAGGACCCATACCTCTTCGGATGCCGATGCCATCGTGCCTAACCTCCCAGGGGTTCGAAACCGAAGCCGACTGCCTCGGTGCCGTTGTCGTCGGTGCCGATCACCTCGGTGGCCAGGCGGACCTTCATGCCCAGCGTCACGTGTTCGGGATCGGGTGTCACGTTGATGAGATTGGCCTTCACGCTGGTGCCGTCGCAGTCGACGACGGCGGCCACGTAGGGCACCGGGATCCCGGGTGCGGCGAAGGAGACGATGGTGAACGCCCGCACCTCGCCGCTCGTCGGGACATCGGCCTTCTTGAAGTCGGTCGCCTCACAGGCCGCACAGGCATTGCGGCGGTCGAAGAAGCGGGCGCCGCACGAGGTGCACTCGTTCGCCACCAAATGCGGGTCGTCACCCAGTTGCAGGTAGTCGACCAGCGGGATCTGTTGCGCCATCATGCCCCTTCGCTCAGGTGGAAAATCGTGTTCTCAATGTAGCGGGGCGGCGAAAAAGTCGGCCAATCGGTGCACTCTTCGGGGCGATGCATCCCTGGTCACAGCCCGGTAGGTTCGGCCCCATGCAATTCACCCACCTCGGCCGCACCGGCCTCACCGTCAGCCGCATCTGCCTGGGCACCATGAATTTCGGGCCCGAGACGGATGAGCCCACCTCGTTTTCCATCATGGACTCGGCTCTGGAGGCCGGGATCAACTTCTTCGACTCGGCCAACGTCTACGGCCGCTCCAAGGGGCGGGGCGCCACCGAGGAGATCGTCGGACGCTGGTTCGCCCAGGGCGGCGGCCGCCGCGAGAAGGTGGTGCTGGCCACCAAGCTCTACGGCGACATGGGCGACTGGCCCAACGACGGCAAGCTCTCGGCCTCGAACATCCGGCGGGCCTGCGACGCCAGCCTGAAGCGCCTGCAGACCGACTACATCGACCTCTACCAGATGCATCACATCGACCGGCGCACCGGCTGGGACGAAATCTGGGAGGCGATGGAGGTGCTGCGGGCGCAGGGCAAGATCCTGTACGTCGGCTCGTCGAACTTCGCCGGGTGGCACATCGCCAAGGCGCAGGCGGCCGCCGCCCGTCGCAACTTCCTGGGCCTGGTCAGCGAGCAGTCGCACTACAACCTCCTCACGCGCCAGATCGAGCTCGAGGTGCTGCCGGCGGCCGAGGACTACGGGCTGGGCGTGATCCCGTGGTCGCCTCTGGCCAGCGGCCTGCTCGGGGGCGTCGTCCGCAAGGAGCGCGAGGGCAGCCGGCGCTACGGCGACAACGTGAAGCGGACGACCTCTCCAGAATGTGCACCCCGCAGGCCGAGCCCAGCCCGATCACGTGCGTCAGCCCGACCTTCGCGCCCTCGATCTGGCGGTCGCCCGCCTCACCGCGCAGGTGGGTGGCCACCTCCCACACGTTGGCGATGCCGGTGGCGGCGATCGGGTGGCCCTTGGACTCCAGGCCGCCGGACACGTTCACCGGGGTCGTGCCGTCACGCCACGTCGCACCCGACTTGAAGAAGTCGGCCGCCCCGCCCCGCTCGCACAGCCCCAGGTTGTCGTAGTGCACCAGCTCGGCCGTGGCGAAGCAGTCGTGCAGCTCCACCAGGTTCAGATCGGCCGGACCCACGCCCGCCTGCTCGTAGGCCTGGGCCGCCGCGTTGCGGGTCAGGTCGTTCACGTTGGGCAGGATCTGGCACGCCTCTTCCCACGGGTCGGTGGTCAGGATGGACGCCGTGATCTTCACCGCACGCTTCTGCTGCTCGAGCGACAGCGTCTTGAGCTTCGACCCCGACGACCACCACGGCCGCCGCCGCGCCGTCGCAGTTGGCCGAGCACATGGGACGGGTGTTCGGGTAGGCGATCATGACGTCGTTCATGATCTCGTCGAGCGACATCTTCTTCTGGTAGGCCGCCATCGGGTTGAGCGTCGAGTGCGAGTGGTTCTTCTCGCTGATCTTCGCGAAGAGCTCGAAGCTGGTGCCGCCGTAGCGGTGGCCGTACTCCATGCCGATCTGGGCGAACACGCCCGGCATGATGTCGGTCCCGATCCGCCCGTCGACCGCCGCCACCGAGCCGTAGCGCCCCTTGGGCGTCCCAGGTGTTGGAGTCAGCGCTGCGGCTCCCGCCCGCCAGGAGCCCGGCGCCGGCGAGCTTCTCCACGCCGAAGGCCAGCCCCATGTCGGTCTCGCCCGCCTTGATCGCCATGACCGCCACACGCAGCGCGGTGGCGCCGGTGGCGCAGGCGTTGGAGACGTTGTAGACGGGGATGCCGGTCTGACCCAGTTGCTTCTGCACGACCTGCCCGATCGGCAGCGCGCCGCCCATGAGGTTGCCGGCGCCGATGATGCCCATGTCCTTCATGGTCACGCCGCCGTCGGCCAGCGCGCCCTGGACCGCCTGCGAAGCCAGGTCGGTGGTGTCGAGGTCAGGGTGCTTCCCGAACTTGGTCATGTGGATCCCGAGGACCCATACCTCTTCCGATGCTGATGCCATCGTCCTAACCTCCCAGGGGTTCGAAACCGAAGCCGACTGCCTCGGTGCCGTTGTCGTCGGTGCCGATCACTTCGGTGGCCAGGCGGACCTTCATGCCCAGCGTCACGTGTTCGGGATCGGGTGTCACGTTGATGAGATTGGCCTTCACGCTGGTGCCGTCGCAGTCGACGACGGCGGCCACGTAGGGCACGGGGATCCCCGGGGCGGCGAAGGAGACGATGGTGAAGGCCCGCACCTCGCCGCTCGTCGGGACATCGGCCTTCTTGAAATCGGTGGCCTCGCAGGCCGCGCAGGCATTGCGGCGGTCGAAGAAGCGGGCGCCGCACGAGGTGCACTCGTTCGCCACCAAATGCGGGTCGTCTCCCAGTTGCAGGTAGTCGACCAGCGGGATCTGTTGCGCCATCATGCCCCTTCGCTCAGGTGGGAAATCGTGTTCTCAATGTAGCGGGGCGGCGAAAAAGTCGGCCAATCGGTGCACTCTTGCCGGCATCGACCGGTAGGTTCGGCCCCATGCAATTCACCCACCTCGGCCGCACCGGCCTCACCGTCAGCCGCATCTGCCTGGGCACCATGAATTTCGGGCCCGAGACGGATGAGGCCACCTCGTTTTCCATCATGGACTCGGCTCTGGAGGCCGGAATCAACTTCTTCGACTCGGCCAACGTCTACGGCCGCTCCAAGGGGCGGGGCGCCACCGAGGAGATCGTCGGCCGCTGGTTCGCCCAGGGCGGTGGGCGGCGCGAGAAGGTGGTCATGGCCACGAAGCTCTACGGCGACATGGGTGACTGGCCCAACGACGGCAAGCTCTCGGCGCTGAACATCCGCCGGGCCTGCGACGCCAGCCTGAAGCGGCTGCAGACCGACTACATCGACCTCTACCAGATGCACCACATCGACCGCCGCACGGGCTGGGACGAGATCTGGGAGGCGATGGAGGTGCTGCGGGCCCAGGGCAAGATCCTCTACGTCGGCTCGTCGAACTTCGCCGGCTGGCACATCGCCAAGGCGCAGGCGGCGGCCGCCCGGCGCAACTTCCTGGGCCTGGTGAGCGAGCAGTCGCACTACAACCTGCTCACGCGCCAGATCGAGCTCGAGGTGCTGCCGGCGGCGCAGGACTACGGGCTCGGCGTGATCCCCTGGTCGCCGCTGGCCGGCGGACTGCTCGGTGGCGTCGTGCGCAAGGAGCGCGACGGCAGCCGGCGCTACGGCGACAACGTGAAGCGGACGCTGGAGGCGAAGCGCCCCCAGCTCGAGGCCTACGAGGACCTCTGCGCCGAGCTCGGCGAGGAGCCGGGCGCGGTCGGGCTGGCCTGGTTGCTGACGCGGCCGGCGGTCACCGGCCCCATCGTCGGGCCGCGCACGCCCGAGCAGCTCGAGTCGGCCGTGCACGCCGTCGACGTCACGCTGGACGACAAGGTGCTGGCCCGCCTGGACGAGATCTTCCCCGGGCACAGGACGGCGCCCGAGGACTACGCCTGGTAGCGACCCGGCCTGAAGGCGACGAGGCCTGGTAGCGACCTGGCCTACTTGAGGGTTCCGGCCAGCTCGGGCTGAGGCTCCGCCCCGGGTCCTCGGGCATCTGGGAGGCCAGGTCGTCGGCGTCGACGGACAGCTTGGGCAGAATCCGGTCCAGCCAGGCCGGGAACCACCAGTTGGCCTTGCCGAACAGCATCATGATGGACGGGACGATGGCCATCCGGATGAGGAGGGCGTCGACCAGGATGCCGCCGGCCAGCCCGATGCCGAACTCCTTGATGACGCGGTTGCCGCCGAGGATGAACGAGCCGAAGACGAGGATCATGATCAGCGCGGCCGCCGTGATCGTCTTGCCGGTGGCGGCCAGGCCGTTGCGCACGGCCACGCGGTTGTTGCCGCCCGACTTGATGTACTCCTCGTGCATCCGTGACACCAGGAAGACCTGATAGTCCATCGACAACCCGAAGAGGATGGCGAACAGCATCACGGGGAGGAAGGCCTCGACCGGGCTGGTGCCGCTGAGGCCGATGAGCCAGCCCAGGTCCCCCCACTGGAAGACCGCCACCAGCATGCCGAGCGCGGCGCCGATGGACAGCAGGTTCATGACCGCCGCGGTGAGCGGGATCACGAAACTTCGGAACACCGTCATCAGCAAGCAGGAACGACAGGAGCACGACCAGGCCGATGAAGAGCGGCAGCTTGGCGCTCAGGACGTTGGCGAAGTCGATGTAGATGGCGGTGGTCCCGCCGACGAGAACGTTCACGCCGGAGTCGCCGACGGCCTGGGGCACGGTGGTGCTCGCGCAGATGGTTCACGAGGTTCGGTGGTGGCGGCGTCCTGGGGGGACGTGTTCGGATAGACGTTGACGAGGACGACGTCGCCGTTGCCCGTCTTGCTCGGGATGTAGAGCGGTGAGGCGACGCTGTGCACGTCGGGCTGCTGCTTGACCTGCGTCGACGACGTTGTCGATGACGGCGTGCTGGTCGGGCTGCACCACGGCCACCAGCTCCAGCGGTCCGTTGAAGCCGGGCCCGAAGCCCTTGGACAGCATGTCGAAGGCGACCCGGGTCGGCGTCCCGGCCGGGTCGGTGCCCTGGTCGGCCGAGCCCAGCTGCAGCGAGAAGAAGGGGAGGGCGATGGCCACGATGATGACCAGGGCCACGCCGGCCGACAGCCACGGGGTACTTCTGCACCCGGTCCGCCCACTTGGGCCAGAAGCCCTTGCTGTCGGCGCCGACGATGCGGGGCCCGTTCTCGGCCAGGTTCCTCTTCTGCTTGCGGCTCATCACCTTGGGCCCGATGAAGCCCAGCATCGCCGGCAGGAGGGTGAGGGCCGCCACCATGGTGAGAGCCACGCCGATGGCGGCGGCCACGGCCAATCCGTACAGGAAGCTCACGCCGAGGGCGAACATGCCCGAGCAGGGCGATGCACACGATGATCCCGGCGAACAGCACGGCGCGGCCCGAGGTGTTGACCGCGTTGATGATGGACGACTCCACGTCGCGCCCGGCCACCAGGCCCTGGCGATGGCGCGTCACGATGAAGAGGGCGTAGTCGACGCCGACCCCCAGCCCGATGAGGAGGGTGAGCTCGGGCGAGATCGAGGGCATGCCGAGGACGTGGCTCAGCACGCCGATGACCCCGATGGCCGTGCCCAGGGCGAAGCAGCGCGGAGAGGATCGGGAGGATGGCGGCGAAGATCGAGCCGAAGACCAGCAACAGCACGATCAGCGCCAGCAGCACGCCCAGCACCGGTGCTGCTGAAGGACTGGTTGTTGGCCTGCTCGGCCAGCGGCCCGGTGACGGCGACCGTCAGTCCGTCACCGGAGGTCTTGGTGACGGCGTTGACGAAGTTCTTCGCTTCCGTGTTCGAGATGTTCTGGGTCTGCTTGTCGAAGTTGACCTGGAAGAACCCGACCGTCTGGTCCGCGTTGATGTTCGGTCGGTGTTGACCAGGTTCCCGCTGGCGCGTCGTACGGGCTCGTGACCGGCGTCACGTTGGGCAGCGCGTTGATCTTGTCCACCATGGTGTTGATGCGCTGGCCGACGGCGGGGTCGGTCAGCTTGGCGTCACCGGACGTGCCGAAGACCACCTGCTCCTGGTCGCCCGATTGGGAGGGCGCGACGGACTTCAGCAGGTTGATGGCGTCGAACGACTGCGTGTGGGGGAAGCTGAAGTTGTTCGAGTAGTCGGTGCCGGCCGCCGACACCGAGAAGATCGAGACGACGAGCACGACCATCCACAACAGGACGACAATGCGGCGATGACGGACACACCACCCGGCCAGGGTGCGCATTAGGGGGATCTCCTCGGGGATGTTCGACGCGGCCACCGGCCGGCGTCAGGGGGAACGGCTCAATCGTACTGGCCCTCGTGACGCCCTCCGGTGCACTCGGTATCGGCCAGGTGGACCAGGGCATTGAACACCGGGAGCGCCAGACGGTCGGCCGAGGAGGCCGCACGCGCCACCAGGCGTCCGGCCAGG
>CAVWKX010000008.1:0-124529 GCA_963755655.1 uncultured Acidimicrobiaceae bacterium | reverse complement strand
CCAGGGGGGTTCTAGCCCACGTTGGGCCGGGACACCGACATTTAACGCTGCAGCAACCTCCACGCCGATCTGGAGCGACAACATGCGTTGATGGACGGCCCGGACCCCGGAGACATGCAGGGCCACGTGATCGTCTGCGGCCTGCAGGGCGTCGGGCTGCGCGCCGTCGAGCAGTTCTCCCTCAGTGGGACCCCGGTCGTCGTGATCGACGACGACGCCGATCCCCGCCGCTGGCGCACCCTGCACGACTGGGGCGTGCCGCATGTGCGCCGGCACGCCCACAGGGGCGAAGGGTTCGACGAGGCCGGGCTGGCTCGGGCGGCCGCCGTGGTCTGTGTCGAGGTCGACGAGATCCACACCCTCGAGACCGCACTGCGCATCAAGGAGATCCGCCCCGACCTCCCGCTCGTGGTGCAGCTGGCCAACCCGTCAGTGGCCAACGCCCTCGAGCGGGTGTCGGGCCCGGGCAGCGTGCTCGACGTGGCCTCGCTGGCCGCACCGTCCTTCGTGGAGGCCTGCCTGCTCCGGCCCGCCCACGCCATTGAGCTGGCCGGGGTCGACTTCGCAGTGGTGCAGCTCGGCGTCGAGTCGAGAGAGAACATGCACGACACCTTCCGGGCCCACTTCGGGCACCTGGCGCCCGTGGCGATCATGCCCAGTGGCGGCGAGCCGATGGAGATGTGCCCGGGCCGCGACCACCCGCTCCACCTCGGCGACCGCGTCGCCGTCCTCGGCACGGTGGAGGAGCTGCAGCGCATGGGGATCTCCACGACCCGCCCCAAGGACGGCCCGGCGCGGTCCGTCGGACTGGGCCGCCGCATCCGGTTGCAGGTGGGCATCGCGCTCGAGGAGGGCAACCGCGCCCTGGCCGTAGTGGCCACCGCGCTGCTGGCGCTCATCGTGGCGGCGACGATCGTGCTGCACTACGCCTTCCGTCCCGAGGGACCCCAGTCCCACCTCGGCTTCCTCTCGTCCCTGTACTTCACAGTGGAGACCGTGGCGACCGTCGGCTACGGGGACTACAGCTTCTCCAAACAAAGCCCCTGGCTCATCGTCTGCGCCATCGCGTTGATCATTGCGGGCGTCGCCCTGGTCTCGACGGCGTTCGCGCTGTTCACCAACATCCTCGTGAGCCGCCGCATCGAGCGGTCGCTCGGCCGGCGCCAGGTGCCCGGGATGGTGGACCACGTGATCGTGATCGGCCTCGGCGCGGTCGGCATCAGCGTGGTGCGTCGCCTCGTGGCCGAAGGAGAGGCGGTGGTCGTCATCGAACGCGACGCCGACAACCGGTACCTGGCCCAGGCCCGCGCCCTCGGCGTGCCCGTCGTCATCGCCGACGCCACGCAGTCGCAGACCCATCGTATGGTCAACATTGCCGACGCCAAGGCGGTCGCCGTGTTGACCAGCGCCGACCTGACGAACATCGAGACGGGGCTGTCCGTCCGGGAGTCGCTGGGCGAGCGTTGGGACGACGTACCCGTCGTCCTGCGCGTTTTCGACCGCGAGCTGGCCCACATGATGGAGCGGAGCTTCGGCTTCCAGCACGTCCGGTCCACCTCCGCCCTCGCCGCACCCTGGTTCGTCGGCGCCGCCCTCGGGCTCGACGTCCTCAGCACGTTCTACGTGGACCAGCAGCCGTTCCTGGTCGCCGGCCTCACGGTGGCCCCGAACGGGGGCCTGCAGGGACTGGCCATGCAGGACCTGTCTTCGCGGACCCGCGTCATCGCGCTCAGCCGCGCCGCCGACGGCGTGCTGGAGCACCCGCCCCGTCGCGGCACCGTGTTCGCCGGCGGTGACACCGCGTTCCTGCTCGGCCCCTACGAGGAATTGCTCCGGGTGCTGCAACGCGATCAGACACCGGTCTGAGGACTCGGCATCATGGTGCGCCGTGACCCTGGTCGAGGAGGAGACACCCGGATCCTCCGCGCCCGGTGCGGCGGCGTCGGCCGGCCGTCGCGGCGCCTGGGCTGAGCGCTGTGGCCCCTGGTTCCTGGTCGCCCTGGCCATGGCCTGGGGCCTCTGGGAGCTGCGGCCCGAGCTGCGGGCCGTGCCCTACCTCGACGACAGCTCCCTGCACGAGCAGATGGTGCGTGCCGCCGCCGCCCGCATCAGCGTGGGCCACCCCCCGCTGACGAGCTGGTTCCCGTACCTGGGGCTCGGCTCACCGCAGTTCCTGCACTACCAGAGCCTCCCCTCCATGATCTCGGGCCTCGTCGGCACCGTCGCGAACCCCGACACGGTCTTCCGCTGGTCCCTCTACCTGCTCCTGGCGCTGTGGCCGATCACCGTCTACTGGAGTGGCCGGCTCTTCGGGCTGAGCCGCTGGACGGCCGCCGCGGCCGCCGCGGCCTCGCCGTTCCTGGCCTCGGCCGCAGGCATCGGCTACGAGACCAAGGCGTACGTGTGGGTGGGCTACGGCGTGTGGACCCAGCTGTGGGCCTCGTGGACGCTGCCGCTGGCGTGGGGCTTCACGTACCGGGCGCTGACGACGTTGCGGGGGGCCTTCTGGGCCGTCCTCTTCATCATGCTGACCGTCGCCCTGCACTACGAGACGGGCTACCTCGCCTTCGTCCCCCTCGTCGTCTGGCCCTTCATCGCGCCCACGGACCTGTGGCGCCGGATCGGCCGCGCCGTGGCGATCGGGGCGGCGGCCGTGCTGGCGTCGGCCTGGGTCATCGTGCCGCTGCTGCAGCAGTCCCACTGGGCGGCGCGCAACCAGGTGCTCGAGGGCACGGGGCTCGAGAACGGCTACGGCGCGCGCCAAATGCTGATCTGGCTCTTCACCGGCAACCTCTACGACAACAACCACTCGCCGCCCTGGCTGCCCGTCATCACGATTTTGGTGGCCGTCGGCATCGGGGTATGCCTGGCCCGCTGGCGTTGGTTCCTGGCCGGCCGCGCCCTGGTTGTCATCTGGGTCGTCACGCTCCTCATGTCGTTCGGGCGGACGACGTTCGGGTCGCTGTACGACATCATCCCGGGCAGCAGTGACATCTTCATCCGGCGCTTCGAAATGGGTGTGCAGCTGTCGGGTCTGCTGCTGGCCGGGGTGGGCCTCGTCTTCCTCGGCCAGCTCGCCCTGCGCGGGGCGTTGGCGCTGCTGCCCGAGGAACGGCGTGACTGGGTGGCGCAGCCGGCCGGGCGGGGCATCGTCGCTGCGCTGTGCATCGTCGGGCTGGTGCTGGTGCTGGCGCCCGCCTGGAGCAGCATGGACACCTACGACGGGCACAACGCGACGAACATCGGGCTGCAGGCCGACAGCGACGCGATCCAGGGACCCCAGATCGACAAGCTGCTGGCCTACGTGAAAGCCCACCCCCGGGGACGCGTCTACGCCGGCGCGCCGACCAACTGGGGCGAGGACTTCCTCGTCGGTGCCGTCCCGGTGTTCAAGTACCTGGAGAGCAAGGACATCGACGAGGTGGGCTACACGCTGCGCACGGCGTCGCTCATGACGGACCCCGAGTACTTCTTCGACGAGAGCAACCCCGGCGACTACCCGCTCTTCGGCATCGGCTACATCATCACCCCCGGCGACATGACGCCCCCCGTGCCCGCCGACAAGGTCGGCTGTTCCGGGGCGTACTGCCTCTGGGCGCTCCCCGACGCCGGCTACATCCACGTCTACGACACGACCGGCGAGCTGACGGCCACCCGGGCCGACGTCGGGACCCGGAGCGAGGCGCTGCTGGGCTCGCCCCTCCTCAACGAGCAGCGCGACCTCACGGTGGCCTTCAACGGGAAGGCGGGAGCCACCCCGACGTCGACCGACGCCTCGACCCTGCAGGGCAAACCGGGACGGGTCGTGACCGAGCACGCCGACCTGCCAAACGGCACGGCGAGCGCCGTCGTGCACACGACGCGCCGGGCGACGGTGGTCCTCAGTGCCTCCTACGACCCCGGTTGGCAGGCCACGGTGAACGGACGGCCAGCGCCGACCGTCATGGTGGCGCCCGCGCTCGTGGGCGTGGTGGTGGGACCGGGCGTGCACCGGGTGACGTTCAGCTACGCCGGGTACGGCTCGTACCCGGCGCTGTTCGTACTGGCGTTGCTCGTGCTGGCGGCGCTGGCCCTGGCCCCGTTCGTCTGGCGCCGGCAGCGGCAGCGGTCGACGGGCGCCCACGCCGCGGGGACAATGGGGGGCCGTGACGACCCTCCCCGACCCTGAGCAGACGCCGGCAGGCAACAGTGAGCCGGCCGAGGTGGTCGTGCGCTTCCTGCGCGCCCTGGCCGCCTTCGACGTGGACACCGCGCTCGACCTCGTGGCCGACGACCTCGTCTACGCCAACGTGTCCCTGCCGACCATCTACGGGCGAGCGCGGCTGGAACAGATCGCCCGCCCCTGGCTCCGGCCGGGCCGGATGGGCTTCAACGTCCACCTGAACCACGTCGCCACCGAAGGCGACGTGGTGCTGACCGACCGCGTCGACGAGCTCAACTGGGGCCGCTTCGCCACCCGCTTCTGGGTCTACGGCCGCTTCGTCGTCGGTGACGACGGCCGCATCACGCTCTGGCGCGACTCGTTCGACTGGCTGGACGTGACCATCGGCAACCTGCGGGGCCTCGCCGGCCTCGTCTCCCCGGGCCTCAACCGGCGCATGCCCAACGACTGAGGCGCGCCCAGATGCACCGGCGAAACTGAAATGCACAAAGGGGTGGCGCCGGCTTGAGCCGACACCACCCCTTCGCTTCAACTACTGCAGATAGCCCTCGACCGTGCCGGCGGGACGCTCCGACGCGGCGTCCGGGTCCTGCCCGGCGTGGCGCTTGGCCCGGCGCTGGCGCAGCGTGTCCCACAGCTGGTCGAGCGTCACCTCGAGGTCACGCTTGCGCGTGAGCTCGGTCTCGCTGAGCCCCTCGCCGACGTGCGCCTCCTCGAGCTGCTGCTCCTCTGCGGCCAGCTGGTTGATGCGGTCCACGATGTCCTTGTCGTCCATGGTCGTCAGTCTGCCCGGCCTCAGGCCGCGGCGCCCAACGAGGACTCGACGGAACCGTCCGACGCCTCCGCGCCCTCCCCGGACAAAGCCGGGGTGAGCACGTCGGCGATGGTGGCCGCCAGATGGAACGTCATGACGTCACGGACCTCCTCGGGGACATCCTCGAGGTCGTTGCCGTTGCGCTCGGGCAGAATGACCTCGGTCAACCCGGCCCGGTGTGCAGCCAGCACCTTCTGCTTGACGCCACCGATCGGCAGCACCCGGCCCTGCAGGGTGACCTCACCGGTCATCCCGACCACCGAGCGCACCGGCACCCCACGCAGGAGGCTGACCAGCGCGGTCGTCATCGTGACACCCGCCGACGGACCGTCCTTGGGGACGGCGCCTGCCGGCACGTGCACGTGGAACCGCTTGCCGCTGAAGACCGTCGGGTCGATCCCGAGCTCCTCGGCGTGCGAGCGCACGTACGACAGCGCGATCTCGGCCGACTCCTTCATGACGTCACCAAGCTGGCCCGTGAGGGTGAGACCCTCGGGACCGTCGGAGACGCTGGCCTCGACGAAGAGGACGTCGCCGCCCGCTCCGGTCACGGCCAGGCCGGTCACGACACCGGGCACGCTGGTGCGATCGGCCGCTTCGAAGAAGAAGTGCGGCCGGCCGAGCCAGCCCCGCACATCGTCGGCTTCGACGACAACGGGTGCCTGGCGCTCGCCCGACGCGAGCTTCGTGGCCACCTTGCGCAACAGCTTGCCGAGCTCACGCTCCAGGTTCCGCACACCCGCTTCACGGGTGTAGTCGGCCACCACGGCGCGCAGGGCGTCGTCGCTGATCTGCACCTCGTCCTCGCGCAGCGCCGCCCGGGTGAGCTGGCGGCTCACGAGGTGGTGCTTGGCGATGGAGACCTTCTCGGACTCGGTGTAGCCGTCAATGCGGATGACCTCCATCCGGTCGAGCAACGGCCCGGGGATGGTGTCGATCACGTTGGCGGTGGCGATGAACAGCACCCGCGACAGGTCGAGGTCCACCTCGAGATAGTGGTCACGGAACGTGTGGTTCTGTGCCGGGTCGAGCACCTCGAGCAACGCCGAGGAGGGGTCGCCCCGGTAGTCGGCGCCGATCTTGTCGACCTCGTCGAGCACGATGACGGGGTTCATGGTCCCGGCCTCGCGCAGGGCGCGCACCAGGCGGCCCGGCTGGGCCCCCACGTAGGTGCGACGGTGACCGCGGATCTCGGCCTCGTCGCGCACCCCGCCCAGCGAGACGCGGACGAACTTGCGCCCGAGGGCGTTGGCCACCGACTCGCCGAGCGACGTCTTGCCGACGCCCGGAGGCCCGACCAGGGCCAGGATGGCCCCGGAACCGCGCCCGTCCACCGGTGCCAGGCCGCGCTCGGCCTGCAGCTTGCGGACAGCCAGGTGCTCGAGGATGCGCTCCTTCACGTCCTCCAGACCGTCGTGGTCGGCTTCGAGGATGCGCGACGCCTCAGGGATGTCGAGCCGGTCCTCGGACTCGGTGCCCCAGGGGATCTCGAGCACGGTGTCGAGCCAGGTACGGATCCAGCCCGTCTCGGGGCTCTGGTCGCTGGTGCGCTCGAGCTTGTCGACCTCGCGCTCGACGGCCTTGCGGACGTGCTCGGGCAAGTCACGCGCCTCGAGCTTCGCCCGGTAGTCGTCGGGGTCCTCGTCGCCGCTCTCACCGCTCAGACCGTTGAGCTCCTTGCGGATGGCATCGAGCTGACGACGGAGCAGGAATTCGCGCTGCGTCTTCTCCATGCCCTCTTCGACGTCGGTCTTGATCTTCTCGCGCAGGGTCACGTCGGCCAGCGTGTCGCGGGCCCACCCGAGCACGAGGCGCAGCCGCGCTTCGACGTCGCGCGTCTCGAGCACCTCCACCTTCTGGGTGAGGGAGAGATCGGGTGAGTACCCGGCCATGTCGGCCAGGCGGCTCGGGTCGTGGATCTCACGCAGTTGCGCCGCGATGCGGCCGGCGCCCCGGCTGTGCAGAATGTTCTCGAGCACGGCGCGGTACTCGCGGGCCAACTCGTTGGCGGCCGGGGTCGGCTCGGGCTCGTCCAGGGGCTCGGCCTCCACCCAGAGGGCGTCGCCGGTCCCGGGGACCCCGGTGCCGATGACGGCGCGGCGGTCACCCCGGATGGCCACGGCGGGCAGGCCGCCGGGCAGGTCGCCCTCTTCCATGACCTCGGCGATCACGCCGACGGCGGCGAAGCGGCCTTCGATGTGGGGCACCAGCAGGAGGCGCCCTCCGGCTGAGCGGGCGGAATCGACCGCGGCGCGGGCCTCATCGGACTCCAACGCCATGGTGAACACCATCCCGGGCAGCACGACCCCGGAGGTCAATGGCAGCAATGGGAGTGTCACATTCTCGTTCGTCATCAGGCTGTCCTTTTGTAATGCCGTAACGGCAATTCGTCTGACTGGTCAACCATCTGGATGGGAAGGTCATTCCCAAGCAGGTCTGGCCCTGGTAGGAGCCTTGTAATTTTGTAATGGTGACTGTCCAGTTTAAGGGGACCCACCGCTGTCCGAGCCGGTCCTGCGCCCCTGGTAGCGGCCCCGGGAGGACGGCGAGCGGCCTCCGCCAACGCCTACGCTGAGCCTGTGAGCAGTACCGAGACGGCCCCCGACCAAGCGGGCAGTACCACCCTGGCCCCGGCCCGGCCGGACCCCGAGCTCGACGAGGGCGACCACGACCGGATGGCCCACATCGTCCTCGAGGGCTACACGCCCACCAAGGGCAGGAAGAAGGGCAAGTTCGTCTCGGCGGGGCCCAGCGTGGTCGAGGGCATCGTGAACCGGACCGCCGTCCGGGCCCTCTGCGGCAAGGAGTGGGTGCCGGGTCGGGACCCGAAGCGCTATGGCCTCTGCCCCACCTGCAAGGAGATCGCCCAGTCGATGGGATGGAAGATCCCGGCCGACTGAGCCCACACGCTGCACTTCGTGCCGTCGTCCACCGGTGTGGCTACCGTGCGCACAGCGATCATTCGTGGCCGCATGCGGGCCGCCCCAAGGCGAAGGGAACACGTTGGCAAAGGTCAGTCTCGACGGCGTCACCAAGCGATTCGGCGACACCACCGCCGTCGACCACCTGACGTTGCACGTCGCCGACGGTGAGCTCCTGGTCCTCCTCGGTTCGTCGGGCTGCGGCAAGACGACCGGGCTGCGCATGGTGGCCGGGCTCGAGGAGGTGACCAGCGGGACCGTCTCCATCGGGAATCGCGTCGTCAACGACGTCGACCCCAAGGATCGCGACGTCGCCATGGTCTTCCAGAGCTATGCGCTGTACCCGCACCTCACCGTGGCCAGGAACATCGAGTTCCCGCTGCGCCAGCGCGGGGTGGACAAGGAGGAACGGGCGGCCAAGGTCAAGCGGGCCGCGGAGACGCTGGGGCTGGGCACGCTGCTCGACCGCAAGCCCGGGCAGCTCTCCGGTGGGCAACGCCAGCGGGTGGCGCTGGCCCGTGCCATCGTGCGCGAGCCCCTGGTCTTCCTGATGGATGAGCCGCTGTCGAACCTCGACGCCGCGCTGCGCGTGCAGACCCGGGCCGACATCGTCGAGCTGCAGTCGCGCCTGTCGACCACCACGCTCTACGTCACCCACGACCAGGTCGAGGCCATGACGATGGGACACCGCATCGCCGTGATGAGCGAGGGGAAGCTGCAGCAGGTAGCTGCTCCCGAGGCCCTGTACAACGTGCCGGCCAACACGTTCGTGGCCCGCTTCCTCGGCAGCCCCGGCATGAACCTGATGGAGGGGATGCTCGTCGAGAGCGGCGCGCCCGCCGGCGCGGAGAGCGGGCGCGGCCCGCTGAGCGTGGCCTTCGCGGGCGCCTCGGTGCCGTTGCCCGCCGCCGTGGGCGAGGCCGTGCGCGGCGCGGGGCCCGAGGTGGTGCTCGGGCTTCGACCCGAAGCGCTGCACCTGAGCGAGGACGGGGCCATCGGCGCCAGCGTGGTCATCGTCGAGCTGCTCGGTGCCGAGACGCACGTCATCTGCCACGCCGAGACGGGCGTCACCATCGTCGTGCGCCAGAGCGCGTCGGCGGCCAAGCCCAAGATCGGCGAAGCCGTGCGCATCGCCGTCGACCCCGACCCCGCCGCCTACCACCTCTTCGACGCGGCCACCGGGACGCGGCTGGGGGATGCGTCATGACGGCGGTCGCCAGCGCGCCGCTCCCGGCGAGTTGCCGACTCTCCTGCCGGGCCGTCGGCCAGCCTGCGCGCCCGCCGCCGTAAGGATTCCCTGCTGGCCTACGTGCTGATCCTGCCCGCGATGGTGCTCTTCGCCGTCTTCTCCTTCTATCCCTTCCTGCGCAACTTCAAGTTGATGCTCTACGAAACCCCGCCGGTCCCGGGCCTGCCGGCCCACTACGTGGGACTGCACCAGATCATCCCCACCATCACCTCGACCTCGTTCACCCAGAGCCTCCTCACCACGTTGCTCTTCGTCGTGCTGGTGGTGCCCATCAGCCTGCTGGCCGGCCTCGGGCTGGCCGTGGCGGCCCACCGCAAGCTCAAAGGCATGACCGCCTACCGGCTGATCTTCTCCTCCACCGTGGTCAGCTCGGTGGCCGTGGCCGCCGTGGTGTTCGGCACGTTGCTCAACCCCGTGGTCGGGCTCCTGCCCTGGCTCGGCATCAACCCCACCCCGCCGGCGCTCGAGAGCTCGACCTGGGCGCTTCCCTCCGTGGCGCTGCTGACCATCTGGCAGTTCCTCGGCCTGTCCTTCATCATCATGTCGGCCGGCCTGCAGTCGGTGCCCGACGAGCTGCTGGAAGCGGCGCGCATCGACGGCGCGGGGCCGTGGACGCGGTTCTGGCGCATGACGGTGCCGCTGCTCTCCCCCACCATCTTCTTCGCCGGGGTGATCAGCACCATCTACGCCTTCCAGGCCTTCGGCGCCGTCGACATCCTGATCGGGAACCAGAACGCGGCGCGCCTGCACACCAACGTGCTGATCTACAACATCGTCACCCAGCTGCAGATCGAGAACAACGACGGCGTGGCCGCCATCATGGCCATCGTCCTCTTCCTCATTTTGCTGGTGCTGACTATTTTGCAGATGCGCTTCCTGGAGCGGCGGGTGACCTATGCCCGCTGACGTGCTCGACGCCCCGACGACCCCCGACGTCGCAGCAGAGGAAGCGCGGGCCCCGCGCAAGCCCCGGCGCGGGCTGCGCACCGTCGGCAGCTACATCCTGCTGACGGCCGGCGCCGTCGTCGTCCTCTTCCCGATCTACGTGACGATCGTGAACTCGCTCCTGCCCCTGAACCAGCTGGTGCACCAGCCGCCGCCGCTCTTCCCGACCCACCCCCAGTGGCACGACTACAGCGCGGCGTGGAACGGCGGGCAGATGTCGAAGTACATGGCGACGTCGGCCATCATGACGGCGATCATCGTGGCGGGGCAGCTCCTGACGTCGGTGTTGGCCGCCTATGCCTTCGCCTTCTTGACCTTCCCCTTCAAGCGGACGCTCTTCGTGGTCTGCCTGGCCACCCTGATGATCCCGCTCGAAGTCACCTTCATCACGAACCTCGACACGATCACCTCGCTCGGCTGGTTCAACTCCTACGCGGGGCTGTCCATCCCGTTCCTGGCCACCGGCTTCGGCATCTTCCTGATGCGCCAGGCCTTCCTGCAGATCCCGCGTGACCTGCAGGAGGCGGCCCAGCTCGACGGCTACGGGCACATGCGGTTCATGCTCCGGGTCGCGGTCCCGCTGGCCCGGCCCGCGCTGGCGGCGCTGGCGGTGTTCTCGTTCCTCGCCGCCTGGAACCAGTACCTGTGGCCGCTGGTGGCGACGGGTGGGACGTCGCCGCTCGACACCGTGCAGATCGGCCTGAAGCAGTTGCTCGGCACCCAGGTCTCCACCATCCCCGTCGCCCTCGCCGGCACGGTCATCGCCTTCGTCCCGCTGGTCATCCTCCTCCTCCTCTTCCAGAAGCAACTGGTCCGCAGCCTCACGGCGGGTGCCGTCAAGTAACAGGCGTGTGACGGGGGGTGCGCCGACCCGGCGGTACCGCCCTGGATGCTAGGAAAGGGGCATGCGGACCCTTCGCCTCTCCCGATTCGACTGCCGCCGCGCTCTTCGTCACGACGCTGAGCGGGACCGCGGCCACGGCCGCCATCGGCACCGGCACCCCGGCCGGCGCGGCCAGCCTCCCCTCCTGCAACCTCAAGGCGCTGGCCAACCACAAGGGCGTGGTCGACATCACCTTCTGGGAGTCCGCCTCGGAGGCCAACCTCCCCGGTGCTGCAGGGCATCACCACCGCGTTCAACTCGTCGCAGACCAAGGTGCACGTGACCCTGGTCACCCAGGCGGGCTACGACGACACCTGGACCAAGTACCTCGCCGGCCTGTCCAGCGGGCAGCTCCCCGACGCCGTGAGCTCGAGGACCAGCGCACGCAGGCGGCCATCGACACCGGCTCGTTCCTCCCGGTGCAGTCCTGCATGAACGCCGCCAAGTACTCGACGAGCGACTACCTCCCGCGACCCCTCGCCTACTGGAAGGTGAACGGCGTGCAGTGGGGCCTCCCCTTCGCCGTCTCGGCGCCGATCCTCTACTACAACCAGAACGCGTTCACGAAGGCCGGCCTCAACCCGAACGACCCACCCGCCACGCTGCCCGCAGCTGCTCACCGACGCCAAGGCGCTGAAGGCATCGGGCAGCGGCATGGGACTGGTCCTCGACCCGTGGCACCTCGAGACCTGGCTGGCCACGGCCAACCAGCTCTTCGTCAACAACAACAACGGGCGGAGCGGGCGGGCCACGAAGGCGGCCTTTCAGTCCAAGACCGCCGTGTCCATCTTCAGCCAGCTGAGCTCCCTGGTGCGCTCGGGCGACGCCACGACCAACCCGTCGTCGGGACCCGACGAATACGACAACCTGCTCGGCATCGGGAGCGGCAAGTACGGCATGACGATCGAGACCTCCGCCGCGCTCGGCGACCGTGACCCAGCTCCTCGGCACCGGGAAGTACGCCAACGTGAAGCTGGGCATCAGCGCCTTCCCCGTCTACAGCACGTCGGTGCAGGGCGGGATCGAGCCCGGAGGCGGCGGCGTCTTCATCTCGAACAAGGTCCCGGCCATCGACCAGGCGGCATCGTGGCAGTTCCTGTCCTACCTGATGAGCACGCAGAGCGTCGCCACCTGGGCAGCGGGGACGGGCTACATCCCGGTGCGCAAATCCTCGACGCAGACGGCGACCGTGCAGAAGCTGTGGGCCACCAGCCCCGGCTACAAGGTGGCCTACAACGAAATCAACAACGGCGCCAACGACGCCGCCACCTCCGGCTCGGTCATCGGCCCCTACGCCGACGTCCGCACCGACGTGCTGAACGCCGAGATCTCCATGTACACCCAGGGCGTCACGCCGGCCGCCGCGGTCAAGGCGGCGGCGCAGAACGTCAACAACAGCCTCTCGAACTACAACAGCCGGCTGAGCTCCTCCTGACCCACCGGCGGGCATGACATAGGGTCGGCCAGGTCCGACCCGAGGGAACGGAGTCCACGTGGCCGTCGAGGTAGCCCGCACGTACGAGCGGATCAGTCCCAAGGCCTACGAGCACCCCGCCGACAAGGCGGCCACCTCCGCACTGCATTCGGTGCCGCTGCTCGACACCGTGGTCAAGCGGCTGACCGACCTGGGCCACGAGCGGCGCCTGCGCCAAATCGTGATGGGCAACGCCATCCGCCTCGGGCCCGAGCAGGTCCCTGACGTCTGGGGCACCTACGTGCGCTGCTGCAGCGTCCTCGACCTCGACGGGGTGCCCGACCTCTACGTCATCAACAACGCCGACATCAACGCCATGACCATCGGCGCCAAGACGCCCATCGTCATCGTGAACTCCTCCATGCTGCGCTCCTTCGACGCCGAAGGAGGTGGAGACGGTCCTCGGCGCACGAGGTGTCCCATGTGCTGTCCGAGCACTACACCTACACCACCGCGCTGGTCCTCCTGAGCCAGTTCCTGTCCGGGGCGCTGCCGCGCTCGCTGTTGCTCGGGCTCCCGGTGCGCGCCATCTACCTGGCGCTGCTGGAGTGGTCGCGGGCCGCCGAGCTGTCCGCCGACCGGGCGGCGGCGCTCGTCATGGCGGACCCGCTCCAGCCCTGCCGCGTGCTGATGGCGCTGGCCGGCGGCTCGGTTCCCGGCATGAACTTCGAGGCGTTCCTTCAGCAGGCGAACGACTACGAGGGCGAGGACGACCTCTTCTCGCGTCACACGCGCTTCTGGTCCGAGCTGAACCTCACCCACCCGGTCGCGGTGCGACGGGTGAAGGAACTGATGGAGTGGGTGCAGACCGGCGCCTACGACCGCATCCGCGACGGCGACTACCCCCGCCGGGGTGAGGAGCCCCCGCCCTCCAAGGAGTTCGAGGACGCGGTGGCGCACTACCGCGAGCGGTTCTCCCGCATCCTCGACCGGACGGCCGACGGGGTCCAGGAGCTGGGCCGGCGGCTCGGCAGCTGGCTGGACCGCTGGGGGAGCTCGGGGGCCGGAGCCGACGAGGACGACGACCTCGGGTAGCGGCACCACAGGCACGAGCCGGGCGCCGGGCGGTCCATCTCCTTCCCGCCACATCGGCAGCGTTGGCGCCATTCCTCAATAGGGCCGAAAGTCACAACGGCCGGCGGGCGCTCCAAAAACCGCAGTTCAGGAATGGGACTTCGGTATTCTCGTCAGCCAAGCGGTGCGCTCCGGGTGGGAGTCGAGCACCGCTAAAGGAACGCGCTGCATGGTGGTTCAGGGAACAGGCACGGTCGGCTTGGCCGGCTGCCGAGTGCTGTTCACGCACAGCTCCGAGGGCGTGCTCTTCTGCACCGAGGACGGCCAGATCACGGCGGCCAACCCGGCCGCCTGCGCCATGCTCGACATGAGCGCCGAGGCGATCTGCGCCCTCGGGCGCGACGGGCTGGTCGACCAGGAGGACCCGCGCTGGACTATCGCCGTGGCCGAGCGGGAGCGGACCGGATCGGCCGTCGGCGTGGCCCGCCTGCGCCGTGGTGACGGCCGCTACATGGAGATCGAGATGACGGCGCTGCAGTTCCGCGACGAGGACGGCGCGGCGCAGACGTGCTGCATCCTGCACGATCTGACCGGGACGTCTGGCCATTGAGCACGAGCTCGAGGAGCTGAGCGCGCGCCTGCTGCAGCTGTCCCGCGGCGACGAGCTGACCGGGTTCCAGAACCGGCGCGGGCTGGTCGCCGCCGGGACCCAGCTGCTGCAGTTCGCCGACCGCCGAGAGCGCGCCGGTGCACGCGCTCTTCGTCGACGTCGGCAACGTGCAGCAGCTGAACGAGCGCCTCGGTCACCAGGCCGGTGACGCCGCGCTGCAGGCCGTGGCCCGCGCCCTGTCGGTGACCTTCCGCAAGAACGACGTGCTGGCCCGTATCGGCGGCACGCAGTTCCTGGTGCTCACCGCTGCATCTGGAGGAGTCCGAGCGCGCCGCCGTGACCGGACCGCATCCGGGAGCACCTCGGCGCACCGGCCACGCGCGAGTTCGTCGGCGCCCCGGTGGAGATCTGCTGCGGCTGGACGACCCGCCAAGGCGGCGAGCGCACCTCGCTCGAGGACCTGGTGGCCCGCTCCGACTGGGCCATGCTGGAGTCCCGGGAGGACCGCCAGGCCGCCTTCGGGCTGTTCCCGGCCACCGACGACTGAGCACCGGGCCGCAGCACCCGGACCGCCGCCGCCCGACGGCGCCCTGACCAGGGGATTCGCCCTGCTCAGTTGGTCGAGCCCATTCCTGACCAATCTGCTTGGCTTTAGCAATCCAGGTGTATTAAGTTGTCCGCATGCACAAAAGCCCCTTGCACTCCAGCCGCGCCCACTGGCGCCCCGCCCGCCAGTCCGCATCGGCCGCAGCACCGCCATCGGCGCCCTCGCCCTCTGCGGGCTGGCCTTCACCGCCCTCCCGGCCGGCGCCCCTCGGGCGGCTCCGCCAACCTGGTGGCCTACTCCACGCCCAAGCCCGCCTACACCGCCCTGGCCGCCGCCTTCGCCAAGACGAAGGCCGGCGCGGGCATCACGGTCTCCTCTTCCTTCGGGCCCTCGGGCACCCAGGCCACCTCGGTGGTCGACGGGCTGCCCGCCGACCTCGTCAACTTCTCGCTCGAGCCCGACATGACCAAGGTCGTCAAGGCCGGCCTGGTGTCGAGCTCGTGGGACCGCAACGCCGACCAAGGGCATGGTGACGAACTCCATCGTCTCGTTCATCGTGCGCCCGGGCAATCCCAAGCACATCACCACCTGGGCCGACCTCATTAAGCCGGGCGTCAAGGTGATCACGCCCAACGTCTTCAGCTCGGGCAGCGCCAAGTGGAACCTCATGGCGGCCTACGGCGCCCAGATCTCGCTGGGCAAGTCGCCGGCGCAGGCGCAGGCCTACCTCGCGAAGCTGCTGAAGAACGCGGTGGCCCAGCCGTCCAGCGCCAGCGCCGCGCTGCAGACGTTCCTGTCGGGACAGGGTGACGTCCTGCTCGACTACGAGGACGACGGCCTCTACGCCAAGAGCCAGGGCGAGCCGGTCACCGTCATCACCCCGCCGCAGACGATCCTCATCCAGAACCCGATCGCGGTGACCAAGACGGCCAGCCCCGCCGCCAAGGCCTTCCTCGCCTACCTCCTCTCCCCCGCCGGCCAGACCGTCTGGGGCAAGCAGGGCTACCGCCCCGTGCTCCCGTCGGTCGCGGCCAAGTTCAACTTCCCCAAGCCCAAGACGCTGTTCACCATCAACAAGTTCGGCGGCTGGACCCTCGTCAACACGAAGTTCTTCGACCCGCAGACGGGCATCGTGGCCAAGATCGAGCAGTCGCTCGGCGTCTCCACCGCCAGCTCGTAGTCGCCGATGAGTAGCACGGGCGCCTCCGTCGCCGACGTGGGCCTCCCGGGCGACCGACACGCGCACCGGCGGCAGCAGCCGGGACGCATCGACGCCGCTCCCCCCGGCGCCTGCGCGGCCGATCGGCAGCGTGGCGAGGACAGGCCGGTGGCCCGGCCCTCGCCGTCACCTACCTGTCGCTGCTGGTGCTGCTGCCGCTCGCCGCGCTCATCACCAACGCGTTCAGCGGCGGCTGGTCCGCGTTCTGGGCCGCCGTCACCCAACCGGAGGCGGTCGCCGCGCTGGAGCTCACGCTGGCCATCTCCGCCATCGTGGCGGTCGTCAACTCGGTCGCCGGGCTGGCCATCGCCTTCGTGCTCGTGCGCGACGACTTCCGCGGCAAGGCGCTGCGTGAGCGCCCTCATCGACCTCCCCTTCGCGCTGCCGACCATCGTGGCCGGCCTCACCCTGCTCGCGCTCTACGGCGTCGACAGCCCGTTCCACGTCGACCTGGCCGGCACCCGCCTCGGCGTCGGCGCCGCGCTGCTCTTCGTCACCCTGCCCTTCTGCGTGCGCAGCGTCCAACCGGTGCTGGCCGAGCTCGATGCCGAGGTCGAGGAGGCCGCCGCCTCGCTCGGCGCCACCCAGCGCCAGGTGCTCCGCCGCGTCATCCTGCCCGAGCATCCTCCCGGCGGTGCTGGCCGGCGCCGGCCTGGCCTTCGCCCGGGCCGTCGGCGAGTTCGGCTCGGTCATCCTCATTTCGGGCAACCTCCCGTTCAAGACCGAGGTCGCCTCGTCGTGGATCTTCGGCCTGGTGCAGAGCGACGACAACCCGGCGGCCAGCGCCGTCTCGATTCTGCTCGTGGCCATCGCGCTGCTGGTGCTCCTCGGCATCGGCTGGGCCCGCCGCCGCTTCGACCTCTCGGAGTCGGTGTGAAGGGCTTCCGCTGGCGGCTGCCGCTGCGCTACGGCGTGCTCGTCTACCTGGCCCTGCTCGTCGTGCTGCCTGTCGGCACGGTGTTCTTCCGCGCCTTCTCAGCACGGACTCGGCGCGGCGTGGGATGCCCTCACCGCGCCGGACGCGCTGCACGCGCTGTGGCTCACGCTTCATCGTGGCCATCATCGCCGTGCCGCTCAACACCATCTTCGGCGTCGGCGTCTCGCTCATTCTGGCCCGTCACCGCTTCCCGGGTGCCTGGCTGCTCGATGCGCTCGTCGACGTCCCGCTCGCCATCTCCCCCGTCGTCATCGGCCTCGGCGCTCATCCTCGTCTACGGCCACACCGGCTGGTTCGGCAACTGGCTGGCCGCGCACGGCATCACCGTGATCTTCTCGGTGCCGGGCATCGTGATGGCCTCGGCCGCCGTCTCGCTGCCCTACGTCGTGCGCGCGGTGCTGCCGGTGCTCCTCGAGATCGGCACCGAGCAGGAGCAGGCGGCCCGCACCCTCGGCGCGCGGCCCTTCACCGTGTTCCGCCGCATCACGCTGCCCAGCATCCGCCGCGGCCTCGCCTACGGCGTGACCCTCACCACGGCCCGCGTCCTGGGCGAGTTCGGCGCCGTCGCCATCGTGTCGGGCGCCATCGCCGGCAAGACCGAGACGCTACACTCTCTTCATCTCCGACAGCATCGACAGCCTGCAGCCCGCAGAGCGGCCTACGTCGGCGCGGTCGCCCTGTGCCTGGCCGCCCTCATCGTCCTTACCCTGCTGACCGTGACCGACCGCAACCGGGATGCCTGGCACGGGAGGGCGGCGGCATGAGCATCGAGGTCGAGTCCATCTCGAAGCGCTTCGGCGACGCCGTGGCCCTCGACGACGTCTCGCTCGAGGTCGCCACCGGTTCGCTGACGGCGCTGCTCGGCCCGAGCGGCGGCGGCAAGTCGACCCTGCTGCGCATCATCGCCGGGCTCGACACCCCCGACACCGGCATCGTCCGCATTGAGGGCGAGGACCTGACCACGCACGCCGGCGCGCAGCCGCGGCGTCGGGTTCTGCTTCCAGCACTACGCGCCGTTCCGCCACCTGACGCGTGCGGCGCAACGTGGCCTTCGGGCTCGAGATCCGCCGCCGCCCCAAGGCCGAGATCAAGGCGCGGGTGGACGAGCTGCTCGAGCTGGTGGGCCTGGCCCACCTCGGCGAGCGCTACCCGTCGCAGCTCTCGGGCGGCCAGCGCCAGCGCATGGCCCTCGCCCGGGCGCTCGCCATCGAGCCCAAGGTGCTGCTGCTCGACGAGCCCTTCGGCGCGCTCGACGCCCAGGTGCGCACGCAGCTGCGCCGGTGGCTGCGCGACCTGCACGACACGCTGCCAGGTCACCACGGTGCTCGTCACCCACGACCAGGAGGAGGCCATGGAGGTGGCCGACCGCCTGGCCATCATCAACCACGGGCACCTGGAGCAGGTGGGCACGCCGGCCGACATGTACGACCACCCGGCCAACGAGTTCGTGCTGACCTTCCTCGGCCCGGCGACGCGGCTCGACGGCCAGTGGGTGCGCCCGCACGACCTCGTCGTGCACCCGCGTCGAGGACGGCAAGCCGAGCCCGAGCGCGGTGGAGGGCACGGTGGCCCGCGTCACCCACCTCGGCTTCGAGGTCAAGGTCGACGTGGACCTCGCCGGCGACGAGTCCTGCTGGGTCCAGCTCAGCCGGGGCAGCGCCGCCGAGCTCGGCCTGCAGGCCGGCCAGCGGGTCTGGGTGGCGCGGTCTCGGACGCCAGCCGGACACGCCGGACCACCGCGCACCCCATCCTCAGCGCCTGAGACATTGCCGTCGGGCGCGGTGCGCCGGGGTCGCGCCACGTGCGATCGGGCATCGGAGCGCTCCGTTGTTGTCGATCCGTTGTCCGCCCGTTGTCCGCCGCCCCGGTGCGGCTCGCACGGCCGCGTCCGACCTGCCGCGACAACACTGCGGCGTCCGAAGTCGAAGGGACCGGGTCGGGATCGACGCCAGAGCGACCTCCCCAAATACACGGTGTAACTAGAGTCGCGGACGTCCCAACGAACGCTTTCCGGGCCCAATTCGGGCCCCTCGCGGAAAAAATTTGTGGACAAGTTGTGGGTCATGGACGCCCTGGAAGGCCAATTCCGTTCGTAAAACAGGCGATTCGCTGCAACCTAGCGACGCTAATTCACCTGGTGACGGCGCTGCGGCTGGTTGCAAAACGGTTGCAAATTGGGGGAAACTTGTGCGTGGGAAAGGAGGGCACCGGTAGCACGGTTTTTCGCCCTCCACTCCCCTCCGTGTACCGCGTGCGAAGGAGGTGGCCGATGACCTGTGAACGCAACTGGGGCTAGCCCATACGGAGCAAGTTGCACCGCGCCGTCCCGACGTTGGTACGGAGTGTTGCACTTGTGATTTCGGCACGGCGGGCTGTCGCCTTTAGCGAATTTGTTTTACGCTGAGGCGGCACCCGCCGTTGTCGCGCCAGAAACCAGAGGGGAACAAGCCGGCACCCATGCGAGGGCCTGACAATTGCGGGACCGCAGGCGGCGGCCCACTCGGTGAGCGTCCGTAGCCGGGCCAAGCACCGCATCCGGAGGAAGCCGCTCGGCCGTCCCTTCCCCCGGCTGTGGGCCGGGTTCACCCTGGCCAGCTCGGGCGATGGGCTGATGCTCGGGGGCGGTGCCCCTCATGGCCGTCGTCGTCGATCCGCACCCGCTGGCCGTCTCCAGCGTCGTCGCCGCCAACAGCCTGCCGTGGCTCCTTCTTGGCGTTGCCGGCGGGTGCGTTCGCCGACCGTTTCGCACGCGGCCCGCTCATGGCCATCTCGAACGTCGCCCGTGCGCTCGCCATCGCGGTCGGCGCATTCCTCATTCTGAGCGACCGGATGACGCTGGCCGATCCTGATCGTGGTCGTGCTGATCAACGCCGGCGGGCGGGCCATGTACTACTCCGCGGCCCAGGCGATCGTGCCCGAGCTGGTGCACTCGGATGCGCTCGAGCATGCCAACGGCGTGCTCAGCGGTACCGAGGCGGGCGCCGAGCAGCTCGCCGGACCGGTGGTCGGCACGTGGCTCTTCGCCATGAGCAAGGCGATCCCCTTCTTCGCCGATGCCGTTGTGACGGTCTTGTCCTGCATACCCCTCGTCGGCTTCCGCTCGAAAGCGCCGCAACCGGAAGGGGCCTCGACGTCGGCCTGGGAGGGTGCCCGGCTCCTCTTCGCCGACCACCGGCTGCGGCTCCTGCTCATCATGGTGGGCTCCCTGGCCGGCCTCCAGGGGATGGAGAGCGGCATCCTGGTGCTGCTGGCGACCAAGGTATGGGGGGTCAGGGAAGGCGCCTACGGGGTCTTCCTGGCCGCCGGCGCGGCCGGGACCCTCGTCGGGAGCCTGGGGGCGAACCGGATGGTCCGCCGCTTCGGAAATGGCCACACCCTGATCGGCGCCGCGCTCGTCTCCGGCGTGGGCTACCTGGTCATGGCGCGTAGCCAATGGCTGGGAGCTGGCCGGCCCCGCCTTCGCCGTGGTCGGCCTGGCGATCGGAGCAGGATCCGTCGTGGCCATCTCGCTTCGCCAGCGGCTCACCCCTCCCGATCTCATGGGACGGGTCGGCGGCGCCTGGCGGGGCCTGGTGTGGGGCGCCGCTCCCGTCGGTGCCCTGGCGGCCGGGGGCCTGGCCGCCATCGGGGGCCTCCGGTTGCCCTTGGTGCTGGCCGGGGTGCTGCAGTGTGCGGTGGGGGTGCTGCTCGCCCGCCCGCTTCTCCGCAGCCTCCGGGAGGGCAGCGGCCGGCCGCGTAGCAGTTCGCGCGGACGCCCGAATTGTCAACGCTGCGACAACTCCGGGCACCCTCGCTCGCCGCAACGGAAGTGCAAGCCGCGTCCCGCACGACACTGCCGTCGCCTGGACGCACGACGAATTCCGTCGTGCGACGCCCGGAAAGCTCCAGTTCAGGGCGGCGCGATGCTCGTCGTAGGCGCACGGACCCACGAGCCGACGCAACGGATTGCTGCAGGCACGGTGCAATCTCAAGTCTTGAACACATTCCGCCGATATTTGAACCGTGTTCGCGGATGGCGCCCAAGCCATCAACACGTGCGCAAAGTCGGTGGGCTCCATGGATGCGACGAATGCTCTCGAAGACGGGTCCGTCAAACCTGAGTCGCTGCCTGTCGTCCCCGACGCGGGCGAAGTCCCCGATGCGGGCGAGCAGGCCCGCATCCGTGAACGGCCTGCGCTGGCACACCACCGCCGCCATCTACGCCTTTTCCGTCTCCCTGGCCCTGGCCGCGACGGCAATCTGCCTGAAGGGCCCGCTGCAGGGCCTCGGGCCCGTCCGCGAGGTACTCCCCCAGGGCGCCATGTTCGCCATCATCTGTGTGCTCTGGGCGGCCGCGAACTGGGCGCCGGTGTCGTTGCACTATCCGCGGCAACACCACGCTGGTTCCGCTGGAGGACGCGCCACTTCTCATCGGGTTGGCTTTCTTGACCCCCAACCTGCTCGTCCTCAGCGCCGCCGCCGGTGCGCTCTTCGTTTTCGCCGTCGTGCGCAGGCAGGCAGCGATGAAAGTGACGTTCAACGTCGCCGCCACCGGGTTGCGCATCGCGGTCGCCGCCGTCGTCTTCCGCGAGATCCTGGGGCCCACAGTCCGGTCAGCCTCCATGGGCTGGGCAGCGGCGGTGGCGGCCATGATCGCCTACCAGATCGTGGCCGTCGTGACCATGCGTGTCGTCACGCTGCTGGCGGGCCAGGCGGCACCGAAGGGGAAGCGACTCACCCATCTGGCCATCCACGCCATGTTGATCGCAGCGAGCATGTGCCTCGCCTTGGCGTTCCTCGACGCCGCGTGGTTCGACCCGTGGGCAACGCTGCCCCTCCTCCTGGTGGCCGCGCTGATCATCGTGGCGTACCGCGGGTACAACCGCCTTTCTCTCCGCTTCTCAGCCCTCGAGCACCTCTACGACTTCAGTCGGACGATGGGCTCGGCGAGCCTCGAGCCCTCGTCCATGAGCGTGGACGTCCTCAAGAAGGTCTGCACCGTCATGCGGACCCGCCGGGCCGAGCTCGTCCTGGCCGAACCGACGGGTATCCCCCGTCGCATCACCTTCGACGACCGCGGGGCCTCCGGCATCGAATCGATCACCCTGCACGAGGCCTCGCTCGTGACCCAGGCCATCGCCTCGGGCGAGGCGTCGCTCCACACGTCCGCTGAGCACGACGAAGCCGTCAGCGTGGATCCGATCATCGGTGAGTACCACGAGGCCCTCGTGGCGCCCCTCATGAACCGGCACACCACGATCGGCGCCATCATCGCCATCGACCGCGACGAGGAGCTGGACAGCTTCGACGACGACGACCTCCGCCTGTTCGAGACGCTGGTCGCCCACGCCAGCACCAGCCTCGAGCGCGCCCGGCTCGTCGAGGAGCTGCGCTACGAGGTGGACAGCAAGTCGCACCAGGCCACCCACGACATGCTGACCGGACTCCCCAACCGGATGCTGTTCCTCACCCGCGCTGCTGCCGCCCTGAGCGAGAGCAGCGGGGTGGCGATTGTGCTGCTCGACATCGACCGCTTCAAGGACGTGAACGACACGCTCGGTCACGCCATCGGCGACCGTCTGCTGTGCGAGATCGCCGAACGCCTGCTGCGGGCCGTGTCCGGGCGGGCCACCGTGGCTCGGCTGGGCGGCGACGAGTTCGCCCTCGTGGTCGCCGACGTGACCGATCCCGAGCGCGCCGTCGACGATCGTGCACGAGCTCAACGTGGAGATGCAGCGCCCGATCAAAATGGACGGCCTCACGCTGGCCGTCACCGCCAGCGCCGGCATCGCCATGGCGCCCGAGCACGGTGACGACGCGGCCATCCTGCTGCAGCGGGCCGACATCGCCATGTACCTGGCCAAGGAGCGCCGCAGCACGGTGGAGGTGTACTCGGTCGAGCACGACCAGAGCATGCAGCGCTGGCTCATGCTCGGTGGCCTCCTGACGCATGCGCTCGAGACCGGGACCGAGCTCAGCCTCGTGTACCAGCCGATCGGCGACGTCCAGTCCCGGGAGATCGCCTACGTCGAGGCACTCTGCCGTTGGAACCACCCGGTACAGGGGTTCATCCCGCCCGATGACTTCATCGGGATCGCCGAGCAGATGGGACTCATTCCCCAGATCACCGATTTCGTCCTGAACGAGGGCTGCGCCCAGCTGGCCCGCTGGCGCGACGCGGGGATCACCATCGGCCTGGCCGTGAACGTGTCCGGACGGGAGTTCGCCGACATCAACCTGGTCGACCGCGTCGAGAAGGTCCTGCGCCTGTACGACATCCCGGCCAACCTCCTGACGCTCGAGGTGACCGAGACCGAGATCATGGCCGACCTCGGCGCGGCGACGAAGGTGCTCTACGAGCTGTCCGCCCGCGGCATCAAGCTCGGCATCGACGACTACGGCACGGGCTACTCGTCCTTGCAGTACCTGCACAAGCTCCCGGTGAACGAGCTGAAGATCGACCGCTCCTTCGTGACCAACCTGCCCAACGAGGCGAGCAACCGCATCATCGTGCGCTCCTCCATTCAGATGGCGCACTCGCTCGGGCTCTACGTGATCGCCGAAGGGGCGGAGGACGAGCTGACCTGCGCCATGCTGGCCGAAGCCGAGTGCGACTTCATTCAGGGCTACTACCTGTCGAAGCCCCAGAAGGCCGAGGACCTCCAGAAATGGATTCTGGGCGGCGCCAAGCTCGAGTTCGCCCCCGTGACCAAGATCCCGGACTCCGAGGGTGCGGCGCTCATGCTCATGACGAAGTCCGGCTGACGATCCCCTACAGGCCACCCCGCTTGATGCCGACGGAGCCGCCCTCCGTGAAGCGGATCGGCGGGTCGAGCGTGTCGACGAGGAACTGCTGCCGATCGCCCCGGTCCCAGGCCTCCCGCAGCCCCGGTGCGTTCAAGTCGAAGTCCGAACGGGTCTTCTTGAGGACGGCGCGGAGATCCACGTGCAGCTCGTCCATCGTCGGTCGACCCCAGTACCAGTAGCCGTTGTAGATGCTGAAGATCCGCAGTCCCGGCTCCAGGACGAAGGTGTGGGGAATCATCGGATTGTGGGGGTCGGTGTATTCCTCGATGTCGAGGTCCTGCTGCACTGTTCGGTCGGGGTCACCGAGAAACGGCCACAACGCGCCGACGGCATCGCGGAACTCGTTCAGGTTGAGCGGGGTGTCCGTGCTGATGACGACGAGCCGCGTGTAGGCAACCCGGAACTCCGGATACCGGTCCGCCAGATTCTTGAGAAAGCGATGCTCCTTGGGGTCGTAGGACCCTCGGGACAAGTGGAGGACCATCGGGTTCTGACCCTGGAGCTCCGAGAGCTTCCGCAGGACCCCGGCCTGGTCCTGCAGCTCGTAGTCGGGAAACGTCGCGCCCACGACGATGTCTTTGCGCATCTAGTGCCCTCCTCGGTACGAAGTCGATTTGCTCCCACTCGTCACTGCACCATCACCCCGTGCCCCTGAGGCGTCATGGCCCGGAAATCGCCTTACTCGCCAACTGAGTAGAGAAAGGCGTCGGGCATCTTGTTGCCTCGCACGGCGGGGCCTCCCCCGCCCGGGTGCCAGGCCACCACGACGGACACCCCGTCCGGGTCGCGGCCGACGACGGCGGTCCAGTCGCTCTGCACGCGCCGGTTGACGAAGAGTTTCCGCGACTCCAAGTCGCCGGCGATCCGCTCCAGCTGCTCGGAGGATTCGGCTTCCATGACGAAGGCGCGCAGACCGATATGGCGTCCTCCCTCGAGGGGACTGTGCCCGAATTCCCGCAGGACGATGACCTGGCCATCGTCGCTCCCCGAGGTACTCACCGCCGCCAATTCCTCTGCCTGGGAGAGGAGGGTGAGGCCGAGCACCTCGCAATAGAAGTCGATCGACCGCTTCAGATCGGTCACATTCACCACGACACCATGAAGGTTCATCTGTTGCTCCAAGTCCTCGACGGAAGAGAGGCGCCGTGCGGAATCTCCGTGATCTCGCCTGCGCCCCGAGATTCCAGCAAAATGTGGCTACGGTTACAAAGCAGACACGAGCTCGGCCACGATATCGGCACAGGACTTGGTCTCCCGGATCAGCCCGACGCTCTGTCCGGCCCACAAGGAGAGGGCTTCGATCTCGCCGGTGGTGCCGACCATGGGGGCCCCGGGCTCGTATCGGACGATCTCTTCTCCCGAGGCGAAGTGGGCGAGCACATCGCCCTCTCCGGGGCGGCTCCCGAGAGGCGGCCGGCCCGCGGTCTCCCACATGGCGGCGGTCGAGTTCCGGAGTGCCCGGTGGGGCGCGTTCGGCCATCCGACGTCGTACAGGTCCGCGTACCACTGGGCGTCGGTCTCCACCGCGTCCGCGACCCGGCGCCGATACTCCTCGTGTGTGGGCATCTCTTTGGACAGGAGAAAGCGGGTGCCCAGCCATGCCGCCTGAGCCCCCAGCGCGAAGACGGCGGCCACGCCACGGGCGTCCCCGATTCCGCCGGCCGCGATCACGGGAACCGGCGCAACCGCGTCCACGACGGCGGGGACCAAGGGGAGCGTCGCAATCTGGCTCTTCACATGCCCCCCGCCCTCCCAGCCCTGCGCCACGATGACGTCGGTTCCGGCGGCGACCGCCTGGCGTGCCTCGTCGGCGCTGCTGACCGTCTGCAGGAGGAGTGCGCCGGCGTCATGGATCTTCTCGACGTATTCGGCAGGATCCCCCCAGAACAGCGACACGATTTTGAGACCGGCTTCGAGGGCTTCGTCCAGACGGCGATGCTGGTCGGTGCTGATGATGAGATTGCCCCCGAACGGTCTGTCGGTCAGCGCCGCCGTCTGACGAACCGGGTCGCCGGCCGGAGACGACCAGGTCAGGGCCAGCATCCCGAGCCCTCCGGCATTCGACACCGCCGCCGCCAGTTCGACCAACGCGGACATCGGCGCCTGGACGATCGGCTGCTCGATCCCGAGCAACTCGCAGACCGGCGTTCGCACCGCTACCACCTCCTGTTTTCCTCCGACTCGCGACATCCCTCACCGGCCGCTCGTACCCGCTTCCCCGGGGCGAGCGATGGATTTACTTTGTGTCGTCGTAGGAGTCTGGCCTCGACTTCTGCTTGTTCCAGCCGTGAAAGTTGGAGTAGTCGCCGGCGTCCCAGGCCTCGCGGAGCCCCGGCTTGCTGAGGTCCCAGTCGGGACGGACCTCGCTGAACACGACGCACAAATCGGACCAGAGGTCGTAGAACGAGGGGCGTCCCCAGAACCAGTAGCCGTTGTAGACCTTGTGCACCACCAGACCCGGTTTGAGCACAACTGTGTGGGGGATCATCGGGTCGTGCTCGGGGTCGGTGTACTCCTGAATGTCGAGATCCTTCTGCACGATACGAGCGGGATCGGAGAGGAAGGTCCATTGGGCGCCGAGTGACGCCCGGAACTCCTGCAGAGTGTGATGGTCGTCGGTGGCGATCGTGACGATCTCGGTGTAGGCAACGTTGAATTTCGGGTAATTCGCGGCGAGCTCCAGATGCTGCTGGTGCTCCTTCGGGCAGTAGTTGCCTCGCGCCAAGGTGAGGACCAACGGATTGTCGCCCTGAAGCTCGCTCAACTTGCGCACCGTATTGGTGTGATCGGGCAGGCTGTAGTCGGGGAAGGTGCCGCCGGGTTTGATGTCGGATCGCATGGATCACGCCTCTTTCGTTGATTCGCGTGCGGACCGTCGCTGTGATCGGAACCCGCGACGCCCGGAGCGCCAGGGCTTCATGCCGAACGTATCCCTCGGGTCACTTGCCGTCAATGAGGTACTGTCTCTCCCCCATCGGTATCGCGTCGCACGCGGTCCGCCAATGAAGCGCCCTGCCGCCTCGCTTCGCTCACCGAGACGCCAGGGCGCGTCATTCTGCTCTGAGGTCTTCACCGCTTTGCACCCAGTCCTCGCCCTTGGCGAGTGGCGACTTCGTGGCGACACGGGAACGCCATTTCTGCCGGAGGTTGCAGTTGGCGGGGGGCGGGGGGCCGGTCAGCTCTCTCAATCGAACTCCACGCGAGTCTTCATTAGTTCCAGGTGGGGAGCTGGAAACAGGTTGCTACTGGCCCGATACACCTTGGCTGGTTTGAGGTGGATTTCTCAGGGGTACAACGGTTGCACCACACGAAAGGGGGCTTCATGGTAGGAGCCGGAGGACTTGTCGTGAGCATCATTGCTTTTGCTGTCGGTGCCGTTCTTGATTGGGCGGTGACAGAACCGAATCAACACGGCTTCAATATCAACAAAGTTGGTTGGATTCTGATGATCGTCGGCGTTGTCGGAGCCGTCGTCTCAATCATTGTCATGGTGGCGGCGAACACGAGGAGAAGCCGGACCGTCGTTGACGACGGCCGAGGGAACGTTGTCCGTCGGGTGGATTCGACCTACTAGCAGAGCGATATTTCGGGGCCTTACAAATAGGGAGGGTAGTTCGATGGTATTGATTCTGGCACTGTTGCTCGTCTTGATCCTTTTCGGAGCCGGATTTGCTGTACACCTTTTGTGGATCGCAGCCGCGGTCCTTCTCGTCCTGTGGCTGGTCGGATTCGCCATTGGTCGGGGCGAAGGAGCTGGGAGTCACCGCTTCTATCGGTGGTAACGCTTTTGTGAAATGCGATTCGTGAAACCGGCCCCCTTCGGGGGGCCGGTTTGCGTCCCGCCGCAATCGAGAGGCAAATCTTGCGATGCAGGGATATGGATCCGAAGTGGGAAAAGTGCACGCGGTTTTCAACACACTCCCAATGGGAACAGCTATTTGTAGTGCTTTCGAGAACAGCGGCAGAGTGGGAACGGGGGACAAAGTGAGTTGCCATGTGCGCCAGGCAATAGACAGAACGTCTGCAACGAGGCTCGAGCCGCCGAAGGTTTCACAGGCCGCTGGAACGTTCTTTCAAACTCCGCGAGTTCTGCTGTCCGACCCATGACATCTTCGTACGTCACGGCCGATACGCGATCGGAACGGTTCGTCACCAAACACGAAGCGCCGAGTTGGGTGCGAACGGTCGGACGGATCGGGATCGCGTCGAGGGGTGTCATTTACCTCCTCCTGGCCTACCTCGCTTTCGACATCGCCCGACACGGGAGTGCACCTACTCAGACGAACAGTACCGGCGCTCTTCAGGAGCTCGAGGCCCGAACCGGAGGGAAGCTGCTCCTTGTCATTCTGGCGATCGGGCTCGGCTGCTACGCAGCGTGGCGGCTCTTCGACGTCGTCACGAGTGCGAATGGAGCCATGAGGCGCGTCTCGTTGCTCGCTGCGGGAATCATCTATGGGGTCCTCTGCCTCCGAGCGGTGGAACTGGTTGCCGGTCATTCAGCGAGTGGCGGTGTTTCGAGCAATCCACAGCCTTGGGTGGCGAAGATCATGGGCTGGCCCGGTGGGACCGTAGCGATCGAAGTGGCCGGCGCGGCACTCCTGGCAGCGGGCGTGGGACTGGCAGTCTGGGGTCTCTTTCACCGTTACGACAAGAGCCTGGCATTCGAGCGCGTGTCGCATCGGTGGCAAACGGCGATCAGGATTCTGGGCGGCTTGGGAGATCTGGCCCGAGGGTCCCTCGTCGCCCTGCTCGGCGTCTATCTGATCGCAGCAGGGGTGACGTCGAATCCAACTCAGGCCAAGAGCGTCGACCAAGCGTTACGAGAACTGGTCCACCACCCGTTCGGAGCGGTGGCCATAGGTGCTATCGCCCTCGGTCTCCTTGCCTTTGGCGTCTTTTCGTTCTTCGATGCCCGCCTCCGGCGTCTCTAGAGATCGAATCCTCATGAGTTCAGCGGAAGCAGCAGGCCTACTGGGCGGAGGCATTCCCGGTGATCCCTCGGAAGGACGCGCCGTCTCGGCCGACCCCGACATCCAGGACCCCGCCGTCCTCATTCTTCCTCCGGCCGTCGAGAGGGAACTGACCGCGACCGACGAGTCGCTCGGAACGCTCGGACGGCCCCTCGACAGGCGAAATCCCTTCTTCATCGGCTTGACGGGCGCACTTGGCGTCGGTGTGGCCTACCTCTTGTTTCGCGGCCTGTCGGACGTCGCAAGCGTTTTGGTCATCGTGGGAGTGGCACTTTTCATCGCCATCGGGCTGAATCCGATCATCGAGTTCCTTCTGTCCAGGTCCGTCCCCCGAGGTGTGGCCGTCGCCATCGTGACGGTCGGATTCTTGCTCGTCGTCGTCGGTTTTATCGTCGTGGTCGTTCCCCCGATCGCCCATGAATTCAATCGTCCTGATCACCAATTTCCCTCGCTACAAGGCCAACCTCATTGCGGGACGCGGTTGGGCTGGGCGGTTGAGCCACAAACTCCATCTCACCAGTTACCTCGATGGGAAGTCCAAGCTGAAGCTTCCCATCGCGGACGGCCTGCTGGGTGCCGGGAAGATATTGCTCTCCGTAAGTGTGGCGACGATAAGCATCGTGGCCCTGACGATCTACTTTCTCATTGCCCTCCCAGGAGTGAAACATTTGTGGTTGTCGCTGATCGCGGAGCCGACGGGAACGGGTGAGCTTGCTTACAGATGAGGTGTTCTCTCGGGTGGGCGGGTACATGCTCGGCAACCTCCTGACCTCTCTGATTTCGGCCGTGGGCACGTACGTCTGGCTCCTCATTTTCGGAGTTCCTTATGCGTTGCTCTTGGCCCTCGTGGTGGGCGTGTTCGATCTCATCCCGATGGTGGGTTCCACCATCGCCGGCGTCATCGTTTCTCTGGTCGCCCTTTCCAAGGGCCTTCCTATCGGGATCGCCACGGCGTGCTTCTATATCGTCTACAGGTTCCTGGAGGATTACCTCTTGAACCCGCGGTGATGAAGCACGCTGTGAAGGTGACGCCCGGGCTGACAATCGTCGCCACGTTGATCGGCGCTTCGCTCCTGGGCATCATCGGGGCTCTGATCGCCGTTCCGATCGCCGCCACCATCCAGCTTCTCCTCCAAGAGGTCGTTTTCCCTCGTCAAAGCCAGAGATGAAAGGGCTCTCTTGGGCCTGCCAAATCGGCAACTGACCCTCATGTCGGCGCGGTGATGGCGCGTGTTCAGGTCAGTGATGGCCGCCGCCACGTCGGACTCAAAGCCGGATGACGGCCTTGCCGCGGAGACCGCCGTGGCGAAGGTCGTCCAGTACTTGCGCGGCCCCGTCCAGATCAACGGTGGAACCGATACGTGCGGTGATCGTTCCCTCCGCGAGCATCTGGGCGATCGTGGCCAGCCCTTCAGGCGATATCAGGGGATTCTTGTTCGACGCATGGTTGTGGGCGGTGATCTGGCGCTCGGCAAACCAACCTTCGTCCGCGGCGAAGATGGTCGAGACCAGGTGCCCTCCGGGCCGGATCAGCTCGGCATCGCGGCGGATGGCGTCGGGGCCGTTGACCAGGTCGAGCACGGCATCGACGCCATCGGGATAATCAGCGTGCAGCGCATCGATCACGTCGACGGCCTGGCTGTCATACACCTTCTCGGCACCGAGCCGACGCGCCTCGTCGACGTCGCCGCGGACGGTCGCGAGGACATGCGCGCCGCGTGGAGCGGGCCATCTGTACCGCGTAGCCGCCGACCCCGCCGGTCGCGCCCATCACCACGACATGCTGGCCTGCGGTCACCTCGAGCACGTCAATTGTCCGAAGCGCCGTGACAGCCGGGGTGGGCAGTGCAGCGGCCTGGTCATCGGCCACGCCGTCGGGGATACGAGCCAACGGCTCCATCGGGGCGGCCGGCGCGACCGCGGTGTACTCGGCATAGGAGCCATGGGTCCGCGCCATGCCGAAGACGCGATCGCCTTCCCGAAGGCCGTGAGCCCCCGCCGGAACGCGTTCGGCCACGCCGGCGAAGTCAATGCCCACGACGAACGGATAGGACGAGGTCCGCGGTCAGCCGTCCCAACAGATTGCTGTCCAGCGGATTCACTCCCGCGAACCGCACGCGGATGAGCACCTCGGCCTCGACGGTCGGAACGGGCAGGTTCTGCAGCGACGCAGGCTCACCGAATCTGAGGACCGCAAACGCACGCATCCTGACCTCCATTCACCAAGGCGCCCCCAATGTATTCCAACCGGGAGCCGCTGATCCTGCGCAGCCATCACCCCCAGGCTCGGAATGCAGACCGTTAGTCTGACGTGCTCATGAGTCTCGGGAAGATGAGGACGTCGAGTGCATCGAGAAGCCGTCGCAGGCCCCGGATTCTGGGGCTGATTGCGATCATGGCCCTGGTTGCGACCGGCTGCGGTGGTTCGGCCAAAGGAAGCACGAACGGCGCAGCTTCCCCGCAATCGACAAAGCCCTCCGCACCCGCCAGTACGACCGAGCCTCCGCCAGTATCGACGACGAGCACCGCTGCGCCACCCGGACTTTCGCTCATCGTCGAGCCACAAGCTGGCATGACACCCATTTACAATTTCATGTCGTCGGCGAGGCAGAGCCTCGACATGACGATGTATGAGCTGTCGGATCCGACGGCCGAGCAGATCCTGATCGCCGACCACGACAAGGGGGTCAGGGTCCGGGTACTGCTGGACCGCGACTACAGCGGAGCATCGGTGAACCAGGCGGCATATTCGACCCTGTCCGCGGCCGGCGTCCCTGTGGCCTGGGCCAACGACTCCGAGATCTTCCACCAGAAGACCATCACAGTCGACGGTGCCCAGTCGGCGATCATGACCGGCAACCTGACGTCCCAGTACTACGCGACGACAAGGGACTTCGTGATCATGGATAGCCAGGCCGCAGACGTGGCGGCTATCGAATCTGTCTTCGGCTCGGACTGGTCGGGCGCGGTCCCTTCACCGGGTCCGGTGGGAGCGGACCTCGTTTGGAGTCCAGGCTCCGAATCGCAGCTGGTCGCGCTCATCGATTCGGCGCAACGCAGTGTTGCGGTGGAGAACGAGGAGATGGACTCGTCGGCCATAGAGGCCGCCCTTGAGGCTGATGCCCGCCGAGGGGTCACCGTCACCGTGATCATGACCTCAGACTCGGACTGGGATTCGGCCTTCTCGCACCTCGAATCCGCCGGAGTCCACGTCGTGCTGTATCCCGACACGAGTTCGGCGCTCTATATCCACGCGAAGGTGATCGACGTCGATGGCGCCAAGGCCTTCGTCGGCTCAGAGAACTTCTCGACGGCCAGCCTCGACTACAACCGAGAGCTCGGTGTCATCACGTCGTCGACCGCCGTCCTCGGGCCGTTGAGCAGCACGCTGTCCAGCGACGCCGCGAACGGCCAGGAGCAACAGGCGGCGAGCACCCCTCCCCCGCCCACGTCCGCCACCACTCCATCTGCGCAGACCCCGACGACAGCGGCGGCTGTCGCATGCTCGCCAATCGACGACGAAGGTGGGTGCTACGAGCCGGGGGAGTACTGCCGCGACGACGATCACGGGATGACAGGCCGGGCCGGGAACGGCCAAGTCATCACCTGCGAAGACGACAACGGCACCTGGTATTGGGAGACGAGCTGAATGACCCGGTGGCGCGACCTAGCGGCGCAACACAGCGGGCTTGTACTCGTAGATGGTCGTTTTCAGAATGCAACTGCCGGGCTGGATGATCTCGACCCGCAAAATGTCCGCGGATGTGTCGAAGTCAACCCCCTCTGCTTCGAAGGTGCCAGAGCAACTGCTCACTTGTGGGATCGATCCCAGGTCCACGACGTGCCCCTTCACGCTGCTGCCGTGAAGGGCCGTCGGCAGGTCGACCTCCACCAGCGGCTTTGCGTTGGAAAAGAGCGTTCGCGAGTCATCGTCACTGGCGCACACCAGCCGGACCGCGGTCAGGAAGTCACAACCCTGAATGTCGTTGACCTTGTGGTCGAGCTTGATGTACCCGGCAAGCCGCAGCGCGCCGCCATGAGAGGAAGTCTTGTGGTTCAGCACAGGCGTCGGGTAGATCTGCAGATGACTCATCGTCCCCCACTCGCCGGCGATCATCCATTGGCTGTCCGGAGAGACCGCGACGAAGGAGTTGTTGTAGAGCTCGCCCGGTACGAGGGTGTGCAGGTACTCCAAGCTCTGGCCGGAGGGCGTGGTGACGAGGAACATCTTCGACTTTCCCGAACTGGGACCCTGATAGGCGTCGAAGATGTATCCGTCGACCGAGTCAGGGTCCCCGATGTGGGCCCAACCCTGAGCCTTGAGGTTGCTCGGAACTGACGCCAGCCCTCTGTAGATCTCGTAGGGTCTGTGGCCGCTGTTGGGAGACCGTCGCCACGCCTTCGCCGGCGTAGAGCGTGTTCTCTGTGTAGCTCCCCACGGTCGTCCAGCCGGCGATGCCACTCTTGGACTGGGACATGAGGACACCGCCGGTTGCGCCGGCAGCCGACGGCCACGCTCCGACGCCCAGACCCAACACGACGGCGGCACACGCAATCAGAAGCACGAGGAAGTCGAACTTCACACCCCCCGATCTGAGTCGCATTCCGGCTTTGATCACAACTCCTCCGCGTCGCTCGTGAAACGGCTCAGACCGCCGGACATCAGACTCCTCGACAAGTCCTCTATAGCCGACAGATCGATCACGGTTCAGATCATGCCGCCTGGTTGCGACCCGCCTGCTGCCGGCAGCCCCAGAAAGTGATCCGGAACCGAATCCCGTTCAGAAAGCCGTCGATTCCGCAGGGTGCTTTCTACGAAACTGAGGTCCGTGGGCAACTAGCTGGCGCAAGCGTCTTCCTGCGAGTTTGAGTGACGCCTCGACAGCCACGGGCTCTCGGCCGTTCGCCTGACCTCGGCGTCGATCGACGATCTCCATGAGATCGTCTCCCGAGATCGTCTCCTTCTCGAGGAGGGCGGCGATGACGGCGTCGAGGGCGGCCCGGTTGTCGCTGAGCAGCACACGAGCCCTGTCCTCGGCTTCGGTGAGCAGGCGGCTCACTTCCTGGTCGATGACCTGCTGGGTGCCCTCGGCATAGGGTCGTTCCTGGCCGAACACGGGACCGGCCTGCTCGGAGAGTTGCTCCGATCCGTAGCCGATGGGCCCGAGCCGGGGCGACAGTCCCCACTCCGTCACCATCTTGATGGCCAGCTCGGTGGCACTCGCGAGATCGCTGGCCGCTCCGGTGGAGGCTTCACCGATGACCAGGTTCTCCGAGGCGCGGCCGCCGAGGCGGACGGCCAGGGAGTCGAGCAGGTAGCTCTCCGAGTAGAGGTGTCGCTCATCGACCGGGAGTTGCTCGGTGACGCCGAGGGCCCGGCCGGCGGGCAGGATCGTGATCTTGGCCACCGGGTCGGCGTGCTCCGAGAGAAAGGCGACGAGCGCGTGCCCTGACTTCGTGGATGGCCACAGACTGCTTCTCTTCGGGGAGAAGCGCATTGGACGCGTCGCGGCGGCCGAGGAGGACGCGATCCCTCGCCTCGTCGATGTCTCGGGCGTAGATGACGTCGCGGTCGTCGCGGATGGCCACGATGGCCGCCTCGTTGATCAGGTTGGCCAGGTCTGCTCCCGAGAATCCCGGCGTGGCCCGGGCACGGCGTCGAAATCGACGTCGGGAGCAAGGTGCTTGCCCTGGACGTGCACGGCCAGGATGGCGGCCCGTTCGGCCTGATTGGGCAGCGGGATCTCCACCTCACGATCGAAGCGACCCGGACGGAGCAAGGCCGGATCGAGGACCTCGGGGCGGTTGGTGGCGGCCATGACCACCACCCCGGTGGTGGGGTCGAAACCGTCCATCTCGGCCAGGAGCTGGTTGAGGGTCTGCTCGCGCTCGTCGTTGGAGCCGAAGGCCGAGCCACCGCGGCGCTGGCCGATGGCGTCGATCTCGTCGATGAAGATGATGGAGGGAGCCCGCTTGCGGGCATCGGCGAAGAGGTCCCTCACCCGTGATGCCCCGACGCCCACGAACAGCTCGACGAAGCTCGAACCGGTGAGGGCGAGGAACGGCACGCCCGCCTCGCCGGCGACGGCCCGGGCCATGAGGGTCTTGCCCGTTCCCGGTGGACCGACCATCAAGCACCCCTCGGGGACCGACGGCCCCCGCTCGGGCGTAGCGCTCGGGATGGCTCAAGAAGTCGACGACCTCGGACGACCTCTCGTTTGGATCCCTCGTAGCCGGCGATGTCGGAGAAGCGGGTCGTCGGCTTCTCCTCGTCGTAGACCTTGGCCTTGGATCCCCCGAAGCCCATGATCCCCCCGGCCAGCTGCTTGGCATTCCTGCGCCCGATCCAGATGAAGAAGGCGACGAAGAGCAGCAGGGGGAGGAAGGAAAGCAGATCGGTCAGGAGGGCCGAGCCAGCCCCGACGCCGGTGACGTTGACATGATGGGCCTTCAACGTCGGGGCCAGCTGCGTGTCGTCGATGGCTGTGGGGATCTGGCTCGTGTAGTCGTCGCCCCCCTTGAGCGTGCCCGTGATGGCGCCGCCGGGGTTGACCGACGCCGTGCGGACGTCGCCAGAGGTGACCTCGGACAAGAACTTCGAATAGGTGAAGCTCTTGGTCGTCGTGCTCGACATGTGGGGAACGAGGAACAGGAGCAACGTGATGAAGATCCCCGCCGGCAGGAGCCACATGCGCCACCGCGGCGGCGGAGGGCCCGCAGGTGCGGGTGGTCGATCGTTGGGCGGGCCCGGCTTGGCCGTCCCGGTGAGGTGACGGATCGTGTGCGCCATGTACGTCTCCTTGAATGCCTGAACCTAGATCCGATTTCGTAGGTCCCGCCGACCTCAGGGAACTGCGGACGATGCTAAAGGCTCTCGATGGACCTGCGACCTGGTTGAGTCCAGAATCGTCTGCCGACGAACCGCAGACGGTCGTGGACCGACCTCGCCACGGTCAATCCTCGGGGTCGGTCGGCGCGTTTCAGACGGACTGCGCATTCCGAACCCTGTGGAGCAGCGCACCGTCGATGAGCGTCGCTTTGTGGTCCGACATCGTTCCGGTCGTCCACCAGACACTGTGCTCCGCGTGGAGTTCAGTGGCCAGCGCCCACCGTCCGAGTCCTTCGTAGAGCCGTTCCTGAATCAGCCACGCCGCGAACTCCCCGTCCCTGTCGAAGCCGAGGCACGTGTCCACGTGCCCGACTATGTCGTGGACGGCCCGGAATCTGTCGTAGCTGCCGCCAAGGCTGCAGCCCATCAGCGGGTGGCGGCGGTCTCGGTCCCTTGCGCTCGTGGTGACTTCCAGCACTCCATGAGTGCGCACGGCGCCCACCATCTCATCGTCGGAGTCGTATGGACTCGCACAGCGAGTGAACTCGACTCGGACATGTCGATCGATGGGACGATCCGAACGTGTGAGCCGGACGAAGAGTGCATCTGACTGTCGTTCGAGTTGGTCATACGCCGCACGGACCGTTGAATCGGCGAGGCCATTCCGGGCCGTCTGGAAGCGCCCCGCCACTTCGCCGGCAAGATCTGGATCAACTCTCCGGGGACTCTCGCGCACAAAGCTCAAGCGAGGGCACCCTTCATCGATCGACCCGTCGGCGAATACCATCGAGCCCCTAGGCCTCGGCGCAGGCCTCGCGGATTGGGTCCTTGAGGCGATCGAGGACCCCGTCGACTGCGCCGATCAGGTCCATTCCCACTGGAGTGCCGCAAACTACCCACGCTTGACGGTCTTCTTCATAGACATCGGTTACTGCGGTGACGGACGCCAGAGCCACCGGAATGACCTCGCGCAAGACGGCTTCCATGGGTAGCCCGTGCAGGGACTGCATGACAGGGACAATCACCGTCCACAAAGGGAGACCCGGTTCGGTGTTGAGCAAGGCGGCTGCGTCGTGAGTGTCGGCAACCGGACGCCACCTTTCTGCTCTCACCCCGAACAGGTCCGGCTCGGCGGTCACGAGTCGCCAGGCTTCGGTGATTTCGGTGCTCAGCAGAGCGGCGGGGACCTGCTCTATCTTGGCGTCGGGCACGACGACCATGGTATCGGCGGTTGGTTTGTGTCCCCCCTGAGATCCGACGTATGTGAACGAGAGCCGGATTCACGCTAACTTCCCTGCCGAACGGGGGTGCCGGAGTGCGCGTAGTGATGCGGTTCTGTTCGTTGGCCGTGCTGATGGTGATGTCGACGCTGTACGCGAGCCTCGTGCCGGGGCTGTCCCCCGGTGCCGGCGCCACCACGCCCAGCACGACCCTCCATGGCAACGGCTCGGTGGACGAGGCCTGGCTCACCGGCGCCAACCCGGGCGACCCGATCACCCTGCTCCAGAACTATGCGCCGGTACCTGTGACCGGCAACCCCGGCACCGCCGACGCGCTGGGGTCGCTGATCATCCGGAACCTCCACGCCCGGCCGCGGCTACTCCTGGCCGACGACACGACCGGACAGCAGACCGCTCGCCTTCGCCGTGCTCGCCCCCGGCGCACAACCCGGCGACCGACTCCGCTCTCTACACCGACCAGCCCATGCAAGACAGGGCCTGAACTACATCACCATGCGCGATGGCATCCAGCTGGCTGCGACGGTGCGCTACCCCTACGGCGAGGACGTGTTCGGCCACCGCCCCCTGCCCCACCGTCATCGAGTACTCGGGCTACGACACCGCCGGCCCGACCGACCCCATCCCGCCGCTGCTCGACGCCGCCCTCGGCGTGCCGTGCACGAACTGCGGGAACCCGAACCTGCTGCCCGACAGCGCCACCGACGTCGGCGCCGTCCTGGCACGGATCTCGGGCTTCGCCACGGTCAGCCTCCAGATGCGCGGAACGGGATGTTCGGGCGGCGCCTTCGACCTCTTCGGCTACCCGTCCGACTACGACGCCTACGACGCCATCGAGATCGTCGCCCACCAGGCCTGGGTGGCCAACCACAAGGTCGGCATGGTCGGCATCAGCTACTCGGGGCTGTCGCAGTTCCCCGCGGCCGGCACCGATCCCCCGGGTCTCGCCGCCATCGCGCCGATGAGCCCGACCGACGATCTCTTCTCGACCGGGTACCCCGGAGGCATCTACAACGACGGGTTTGCTGCCAGCTGGATCGGCGCGCGGATCGATGACGCCATGCCCGCCGCCACCTACAGCGACGGCACGCTGGTCCAGCTCGCTCGACGACCCCGATCACCAACGTCGGCCAGCCGTGGACCTACTACGAGATCGACGCGGAACTGGCCGCGACGAACGGGGCCTCGTCGACCTGCCTCGCCAACCAGGCGCTCCACGAGCAGTCCGCAGGACCTGGCCAGCCTTGTGGGCCCGCAGGTGGTCGCTCCCGGCACCGGCTCGGGCCGTGACCCGTCGCTCTTCGACCGCCGGTCCATGGTCGACTGGGCCATCCACATCACTGTCCCGGTCTTCCTCTCCGGCGCGCTCGAAGACGAGCAGACCGGACCGCAGTGGCCCGCGCTCATCAATGCCATCCCCAAGACGACGCCGGTATTCGCCAACATGGTGAACGGTGGCCACATCGACTCGACCGATCCTCAGACCATCAGCCGGTGGCTCGAGTTCCTCGACGTCTACGTGGCCGACAAGGTCCCCACCGCAGCCCAACTCAGCTCGACGCCCTCGTCCTCGACAAGTTCGCCTCGACCGCCTCGTCGGTCACGGCACAAGCACCGCTGCCCGCGCCTGCGCTTCACCACTGACCCCAACGTCACCGCCGCGCGCGCCGACTTCGCGGCGCAGACACCGCTCGTGCATGTGCTCTTCGACAGTGGGGCCGGGAAGCGTCGGTCCGGGAGACATCGAGTCCACCTACAGCGCGGACTTCTCCTCCTGGCCCCCGGCGGGCACCGTGACGAAGCTCTACTTCGGTCCCGGCGAGTCGTTGCAGTCCTGGCCTGCCTTCCGGAACGACAACCGCCCCCTTCAGCCTCGATCCCAGTCGGCCGGCCTGCCACGAGCCTCCCAGCCGGCGCAAACGCTTGGGCCGCCGATCCCCCCTGGGACTGGACACCGGTGCCCGCGGCCGACGGGATCGCCTTCCAGACCGCCCCCTTCACGACGGCCACCACGATCGTCGGGCCGGCCACGCTGAATCTGTGGGTCAAGGCGGCGGTTCCGGTCGAGGACTTCCAGGCGACCGTCACCGAGGTCCGTCCGTCAGCCGGTCAGGAGGAGTACGTCACCTCGGGCTTCCTGCGCAGCTCCAACCAGGTTGACAACCCGGACTCGACGGCCCTCTTTACCGACCCCACGTACCTGGCCAGCGGAGGCTCGGAACCTGTCGCCCGACTAATTACTCCTTGGTGCAGGATCCCGATCGACGCGATCGCCCACACGTTCCGCCCCGGCACCGAATTGCGGGTCGTGATCTCCGCACCCGGTGGGGACCGGCCGGAGTGGGCCTTCGACACGCTCGACAACGGCCAACAAGCAATAGTCGGCTTGGGCGGCTTGACGCCGTCCTCCTTCGTCGTCAACGAGGTTCCGGGTGTCGCCGCCACGACGACGCTCCCGGCGTGCGGCTCGCTGCGTGGCGAGCCGTGCCGCGCCTACCAGGCGGAAAGCAACTAGCTCACACTAAGTTGCGGCCGAACGCCGCCATGGCGAGGGTCCACGAACGCTGGTACAAAGTCGCACTGGACTCAGGCGCCAGGATTGCCCCACCCGTTGGACGAGACGCGGCGCAGGCTGAAGGATCTGGAACGGCGCCCTATGGGCCGAGGGCGACGAGCGAGCCATCGTCGAGCGGGATGTACACGATCCCGTTGGCGACCGCGCACTCACCCTGGACTTCGCTGACTCCGGTCTTGTAGCTGAAGAGCGTGGCTCCGCTTGCGGCGCTCAAGAAGAGAACCGTGCCACCCAGAGTTCCTTCAACGATGACACCCGGTACCTCGGTGATGCCGCCGTAAAGTTCGCTGGACTTGCAGCTCGCCACACGAACGCCCCGGTCGAGGGGTTCAGAGCGTCGAGGCTGCCGGTGCAGGCGGTGCCGTTGATGGTGGTGGCACCTCCACCCACGTAGAGATTGGTGCCGTCCCAGGATGCCGACACGATTGATGCGACGGCAGGATCCCCACTGGCGGTCGCGATGGTCGTCTGCCACACGGGGCCTGCGGCCGGGTTGGTCCGGTCCCAGGCATAGAAGATGGCGTCCTTGTTGACCGCCCCCACGAGGGACCGGACCTGGCCGTTGATGGTTGCCGTGAACAACGTCGGGGTGCTCCCGAAGTCGGGGTCACCCGCACCCTGACTGGAGACGGGTACGTTCCAATAGCCGACCACAGACAGATCGCTGGCCCGCAACTCGACGATGGCGGGAGCCATGACGTTGCCGTTGCTGCATGCGGGCGGGGTCCCGGTGGTGACCCGGTATGGTGCCTGCGCTCGTGTCGACGGCCGGCGACGACCAAATCCCACCTCCGAGGCAGCCATTCGGCACCATATCCGTGGTCCCGGTGATCGCCCCGGTCGCCGCGTTGAGCGCGACAAGCTGTCCCTGCACCAATGGGCAATCGCCATATGACGCCACGCCCATGTAGACGGTGCCGTTGTACAGCGCAGCGAATCTCCACAGGAAGTTATCCGGCGACGTACCCAGTCGTGTCTGCCAGATGATTGCTCCGGTCTGCGTGTTCAGGGCGTAGAAGACGCCGTTTCCCCCGCCGACGAACAGAGTGGAGACCCCTCCCACGGTGCCCAGCGTCGGCGTACTCGTTGGACCGGCTGTTCCGGGTGAGCAATTATCGCTCGCCGGCGGCGTCGTGGTGCCGATGTTTGTTCTCCACAGGTCCGGTCCGTTGAGGTTGGCGCCATGCTCCGTGCCCGTCCAATCAGACCAGAAGACCATGTTGTTGGCCACGATTGGCTGGGCAAAACTGTCGACCCCGCCTCCAACGGTCCAATGCACCTTGAGGTTTGCGGCGTTCGCTGCGGTGAGCCCTGTCTGCGACGGGTAGTAGCCACTGCGGCCGAGATTACCGCGGAGGCGGCCACCGCCGGCGGCGTTCCGCCCGTGAACCAGAAGTAGTCGTTCGCACTGACGGCACTCTTTCCGCCTGGAGTCGTCACGGTGACGTTGACGACTCCCGAGCCCGCGGGCGAAGTCGCTGTGATCCTGGTGGCACTTGTGACGGTGAAGCTCGCAGCTGACTTCGCACCGAACATGACGGCGGTCGCGCCCGGTGAAGTCAGGGCCCGCACGTCACCTGACAGTTCCCCCGACCGCACCGCCTCTGTTTGGTGAGACGGTGCTCACGATTGGGGCTGGAGCCCCGCCCACCTTGATCGGAGATGGCCTTGGACGTGGCGCCGTACCCCGAGCTGTTGTAATCCGCCACTGCGTATGTGTGGGTACCGATGGAGACGCCGGTGTCGGTGAAGCTAGTGGGCGTTGGATTCGGCCAGCCGCCGGCCCAGAGTTTCGTTGTGGTGTCGCGAAACACGCTGGCGCCCAGTGAGCCGTGCCGTTGGTCCATGTGAGGCGTGACATTCGTGCCGCTCACGGAGGCCTTCAAAGCAGTGGGCACCCCGGGAGGCGTCCCGGCCGTGCTCGTGGCCCGTCGTCAGACCCGTACCCGCAATTACGACAGCGGTCGCGAACACCAAGGTCCGTAGCGCACGCCACCCGGGCAGTTGTGCTCTCCGTGTGGTTGACATCCTGCGGACCCTCATCATCCGGGACCTCCCATCGCCGGCTGGCGTCAGCACCAACCCTGGCCGCCTTTGCTCTGGCTCTTCGGATTTCAGCGGGGAGTCCCGCGTGACCGGAGGTCCCCCAGAATTAGGCGAAGGTGCTTCAGGCTTGTGGTGTGAGCCAACATCCAAGAAGCACCTTCGTCCTTGTCCACCCTAGTGAGATCCTCGCCGCGCTGGTGGGTCTCAAAGACGTCCGCGTCCTCGCGCTACGAGCGCCGCGGTCCCGACGTCGAGCTGATGATCGAGCAGGTGACCGGCGTCGTCCGCTGTCCGACTGTGCTGGGCAGCGGGCCCAGGTCAAAGAACGCCCGGTCGTGCACTATGTCGACCTGCCCGTCTATGGCACCCCGATGTCGCTGGCCTGGAAGAAGCACCGGCTGCGCTGTGTCGAACCCGACGTGCCCCAAGAGGTCCTGGGTGCTCGAGGACCATCGGATCGCGGCCAAGAGTTGCTTGTTGACGACCAGGGCGGCCAAGTGGGCCACGGTCCAAGTCGGCGGGGGCCGCACGGTCTCAGAAGTGGCGGCCGAGCTGTCCTGTGACTGGCACACGGTCAACGACGCCGTGTGCACCTATGGCGAGGCCCTGCTCGCGGCCGATCGCAAGCGCTTGAACCGCACCACGGCCATCGGCCTCGACGAGACCTCCTTCGTCAAGCTCTCGACGAGGAACCACACCGACTACGCCACCACGGTGGCCGACGTGGAGAACCACCAGATCATCGAGATCCTCCCGACCCGCAAATACACCGATGTGGCGGGCTGGATCGACAAACAACCCAAGCCCTGGAAGGAGCGGATCCGCTTTGGGGCCCTCGACATGTCGGCCACCTATGCCGCCGTCTACAGCGTCATGTTGCCCAAGGCGGCACCAGGTGGTCGACCCCTTCCACGTCATCTCCTTGGCCAACCGGAGCCTCGATGCGGTCCGTCGGCGGGTCCAGACCGAACAGACCGGACACCGGGGCCGCACGTGACGACCCGCTCTATCGGGCCCGACGGGTCCTGCTGCGCGGCGAAGAACACCTCGACGCCGCGGCGACCGAGCGCCTGTGGTCACTGCTCGCCTTGGGCGATCCCGGGGCCGAGGTCGCCATCGCCTATCGGGTCAAGGAGCGCTTACGCGACTTCTATCGAACGACGCGACCCCGACCAAGCCAAGGCGATGCTCAGAGAGCTCGAGCAGCACTGCCGCCGCACGCACCATGCCGCCCGAGATCCAAAAGCTCGGACGAACGCTCAAGGCCTGGTTCGAAAAGATCGCCAACTTCCACCTGGCCCGGGTCTCCAACGGTCCGACCGAAGCGCTCAACAACCTGATCAAGCGCATCAAACGGATCGGCTTCGGGTTCCGCAACTTCGAGAACTACCGGATCCGAGCGCTGCTCTACGCCGGCAAGCCGAACTGGCGTGTGCTGGGTTCGATCGTCGTCCGGTGAGGTCGCAGACCCCGCCAGATTCCGAAGAACCGTCAAAAACGAAGAGGAAAGCTCCGGGGGTGAGACTCGAACTCACAACCTAGCGGTTAACAGCCGCTTGCTCTGCCATTGAGCTACCCCGGAAGGGTCGAGAAAACAGAACCCGAACGATATCAGTGGCCCAGGCCGCCATCGTCGACGTGCGGCCCCGAAATTCGGGCCTGATCAGGACTCTTCGAGGTAGTCCCTCAGGAGATGGGCCGCGTCGGGCCGGCGCAGCTTGGCCAGCGTCTTGGATTCGATCTGGCGCACCCGCTCCCGCGTCACGCCGAACTCCCGGCCGACCTCTTCGAGCGTGCGGATCTTGCCGTCGTCGAGGCCGAAGCGCAGGCGCACCACGTCCTGCTCGCGTTCGGACAGGTGGCCGAGCGCCTCCCGCACCGCAGCGTCCAGCAGCGAGCGCGTCGCCGCGTCGTCGGGGACCACCGCTCCCCTGTCCTCGATGAGGTCCGACAGGTTGAAGTCGTCCTCGTCGCCGACGGGCTGCTCGAGCGAGACGGTGTCCTGGTTGATGCGCAGGATCTCGCGCACGCGCTCCATCGGCAGCTCGACGCGTTGCGCCACCTCATCGATCGTCGGTTCACGACCGAGCTCCTGCAGCAGCTGACGCTGCGCCCACACCACCTTGTTGATCGTCTCGACCATGTGCACCGGTATCCGGATGGTGCGCGCCTGGTCGGCGATCGCCCGCGTGATGGCCTGGCGGATCCACCACGTCGCGTAGGTCGAGAACTTGAAGCCCTTCGTGTGGTCGAACTTGTCGACCGCACGCATCAGCCCGAGGTTGCCCTCCTGAATCAGATCGAGGAAGGCCAGCCCGCGGTTGCGGTACCGCTTGGCGATGGAGACGACGAGGCGCAGGTTGGCCTCGATGAGCTCGTCCTTCGCCTTGAGCCCGTTGCGCATGAGCCGCTTGTTCCGGGACAGCCCGCCGGCGTCGAGCAGGTCCTCGGCAGGCCCTTCGCCGGCGAGGGCCAGCTCGTTGGCGGCCAGCCTGGCCGCCGCGGCGTTGCCTTCCTCAATGGTCTTGGCGATCTCGACCTCGAGCTCGGCGTTGAGCAGCGGAACCCGCCCGATCTCCTTGAGATAGGTGTGCACCGGGTCCTCGGAGCTGCCGCCCGAATCGCTGCTCGAGCTGGCCCGCTTTCCGTTTCGGGCCCGTTGCCGTTCGCTGTCGTTTCCCGGCGGGCGTCGGCGCGCAGCGCACCGTTGGACTTCGGGACTGCCCGAGTCGCCTTCGGGCGGCGCCACCTCGACACCGAGGTCTTCCTCTTCGTCGGCCACGAGCGCGACGCCTTCAGCCGTGACGCGATCGATGAGTGTCGTCAGGACTTCGGGAGTGAGCTCGACGGTGTGCAGCGCCTCGATCAGTTCGGCTTGCGTCAGCTGACCTTTGGCGCGTCCCGCCGCGAGCGCCGCTTCGAAGTCGACCTGCGACACACCGGGTGGAAGCGCGACGTGCGCGATCGGCGCCAGCGTGTCCGAGGGCGCGGCAGGCTCAGCGACGTCGTCTTCGTCGATCGCGACTGCTGACTCTTCGCTCACCCTCGCCCTGCCAACGTCGTCACCCCTCGGGTTGCCTCTGAACCAACCACGCTACCAACCGGTCGGCCGCGTCGCGACCAGAGCCGGATTCCCCGAGTTCGTCCAGCCAGAGCCCCACTTGAGCGGTCTCCGCGGCCCGCGCCTGCCAGGAGTCGTCGCTCACCCGCGACTCGATCTCGACGTCGGCCAGCGCGCGCTTCGCTGCGTCGCGGAGCATGACGACGACGACGGAGTCGACGGGATCCCCCAGTTCAGGGTCACCCGCATCGGCTCTTCGACTATGACGCGTCGCAACAGGCTGGCCACCTCCGGTGACGCGGTCTCCACCGCTTCGTGCACGCTGTCGTTCTCCAAGAGCGCGACAAACGCCTGCCGTTGCACGCGGTCGGTGAACAGGACCGCATGCACGCGGTCCACTACATCTTCGGGTCGGTGCACGGCCAACTTGAGTGCCTCGAGCCCAGGCCCAGGTCGAAGCGCTGTCGTGACGACGTTGCCATACCCGCCGCCGGGGGGCGCCATCAGGTCGCCGTCGTCCTCGGGATAGTCGCGCGGCGGTGGCTCGTCCTGCGACCCCCGGCTGCGCCGGGCCGGCTTCTCGGCGGGAGGGTGGGCCCGCAGGTGCTCCAGGCGCTCCCGCAGCTTGAGTCGGGTCGACGCGGCAGCGGTCGGCGAGCTGCATGACGTACTGGTCCCGCACCAGATCGTCGGGGTGTTCGGCCACCGCCGTCAGCGCCGCCTCGGCCGCCCGGGCCCTGCCCTCGGCCGTCGTGAGGTCGCCGGCCTGCGAGCATGCGGTCCACCCGGAACTGCAGGAAGGGCCGGGCCTCCTTGATGGCCCTGGCCAGGGCCGTCGGGTCGGTGCGGGCCAGCTCCCCCGGGTCGCTGCCCCCGGGGAGGTCCGCCACCACCACGTCGACCTCGTGCTTGCGCTCCCACTCGTAGACCCGTGAGGTGGCGCTCTGGCCGGCGGCGTCGGCGTCGTAGGCCAGCACGATGCGCTTGGCGAAGTTCCGCAGCAGGGTGAAGTGCTCCTCGGCCAGTGCGGTGCCACAGGTGGCGACGGCCCACGGCACGCCGGCCTGGAAGGAACCGATGACGTCGGTGTAGCCCTCGCACACCACGACCTCGCCCTGCGCGATGACGCCCTTCTTGGCCCAGTTGAGCGCGTAGAGGGTGCGGCGCTTCGAGTAGATCGGCGACTCCTGCGAGTTCTTGTACTTGGGCTCGGGCCGATCGGGCGGCGCCTGGCCCGGCCGCGGCGGCAGGATGCGCCCGCCGAGCGCGACCGGTCGCCCGGACGGGTCGCAGATCGGGAACAGCACGCGGGCCGCGGAAGAAGTCCTGCACGCGGCCGCGCCGGTTGACGAAGCCGAGGCCCGAGTCCGACAGGACGTTCTCGGGGAGCTTGAGCGACGTGGCCATGGCGTCCCAGTCGTCGGGCGCCCAGCCCAGGCGGAACTGGCGCACGACGTCGCCGTCGTAGCCGCGCGAGCGCAGGTAGTCGCGGGCCGGTCCGGCGTCGGGCGAGCGCAACAGGCGCTCGTGGTACCACTCGACGGCGCGCTCCATGGCGTCGAGCAGCTCGGATCGGCGCTTGTGATCGCGCCCCATCTCCTGGTCCTCGTGCAGCGTGATGCCGGCCCGGTCGGCGAGGAAGCGCACGGCGTCGACGAAGTCGAGGTGGTCCATGGCCCGCACGAAGGTGATGGCGTCGCCGGACTCCTGGCAGCCGAAGCAGTAGTAGAAGCCCTCCTCGGCGTTGACGCTGAAGGAGGGCGTCTTCTCGGTGTGGAAGGGGCACAGCCCGCTCCAGCGCCGGCCGACCTTCTTCAGCGCGGCGTGCTCGCTGATGAGCTGCACGATGTCGGTGGCCGCCCGGACCTGGGCCACTTCCTCGTCCGGTATCCCCACGACCTTGACGGTACCGCGGCGCTGTCCCCGATCCGTTCCTGGCCCGATCGGTTCTGGCCTAGCGTTCGCCCGATGGCAGTCACGATCTACGGCGTCTGCGCCCTGACCTTCATGATGGGGATGTACGCCCTGGAGGGGCGGGGCCGGGTCTTCGTCCTGGCCTTCGCCCTCGGCTGTGCCCTGTCCAGCTCCTACGGCTTCTTGTCCGGGGCCTGGCCCTTCGGCGTGGTCGAGGGCATCTGGACCTTCATCGCCCTGCGGCGCTACCTGGTCGCCGGGCGCTCCGGGGACGCCACCTCGTAGCGGGTCCGCGCCCGCGCGGGCTACTCCTTCTCGGCCAGGACGGCCTGGGCGGCGGCCAGGCGGGCCACCGGGACCCGGAAGGGCGAGCAGCTCACGTAGTCGAGCCCGGCGTCGTAGAAGAGGCCGATCGACTGGGGGTCTCCCCCGTGCTCGCCGCAGACCCCGACCTTGAGGCCCGGCTTGGTGGACCGGCCCCGCTCGGTCCCGAGGCGCACCAGCTCGCCGACGCCGTCGAAGTCGACCACGTCGAAGGGGTTGCGCGGCAGGAGGCCGAGCTCCAGGTAGGCGTCCATCATGCGGCCCTCGACGTCGTCGCGCGAGAAGCCGAAGGTCATCTGCGTCAGGTCGTTGGTCCCGAAGGAGAAGAAGTCGGCCACCTCGGCGATCTCGGCGGCCCGCAGGGCGGCCCGGGGCGTCTCGATCATCGTCCCGATGGTCACCTCGAGCTTGCCCCGCTTGGCCGTGGCCGGCCTTGGCGCCCCTCGAGGCGCGTGGCGCCGGCTCCTTGTTGACGTCGGCCACGGCGTCCTCGACCCAGCCCCGGGCCAGCGCCAGCTCGGCCCGGGTCACGGTCAGCGGGATCATGATCTCGACGATGGGGTGCCCGCCGTCGGCCACCCGCTGGCGGGCCGCCTCCATGAGCGCGCGCACCTGCATGGCGTAGAGGCCGGGCTTGATCACCCCGAGCCGCACGCCACGGGTGCCGAGCATGGGGTTGGACTCGCGCCACGACAGCGCCGCCTCGTACATGCGGCGCTCCTCGGGGTTCAGCCCGACGGTGTCCTCCTTGTGGGCCAGCTCCTCGGTGGAGGGCAGGAACTCGTGCAGCGGCGGGTCGAGCAGGCGCACCGTCACCGGGCAGCCCGTCCATGGCGGCCAGGATGGCGATGAAGTCCTCGCGCTGGACGACGCGCAGCTCTTCGAGCGCCTCGGCCTCCTCGGCCGGCGTGTCGGCCAGGATCATGCGGCGCACCACGGGCAGGCGGTCCTCGCCGAGGAACATGTGCTCCGTGCGGCACAGGCCGATCCCCTCCGCGCCGAGGTTGCGCGCGTTGGCGGCGTCGTCGCCGGTGTCGGCGTTGGCCCGCACGGCCAGGTGGCCCTTGCGGATGGCGTCGGCCCAGGACAGCACGGTGTCGAAGGCGGCGGGCGGCTTGGCCGCCGTGAGCGGCACCTCGCCGGCCACGACGATGCCCGCTCCCCCGTCGAGGGAGACCCAGTCCCCCTCGTTGAGCGTGACGCCGTTGGCCGTGACCTGGCGGTCGCCGAGGCGCAGGACCTCGGCGCCCACGACGGCGGGCTTGCCCCAGCCGCGGGCCACGACGGCGGCGTGGCTGACCAGCCCGCCCCGGGCGGTCAGGATCCCCTCGGAGGCGAGCATGCCGTGCACGTCCTCGGGCGAGGTCTCGTTGCGCACCAGCACGACGGCCTCGCCGCGCTCGGCCGCCGCCGCGGCGTCGTTGGCCGTGAAGTAGATGCGGCCCACGGCGGCGCCGGGGCTCGCCCCGAGGCCCTTGGCCCAGGTGGCGTAGCCGGAGCTGGCGAACTGGGGGTGCAGGACGGAGTCGAGGTGGTCCTCGGTGATGCGCGAGACGGCCTCTTCCTTGGAGATCCCGAGGTCGCTCGGGCGCACCATGTCCACCGCCATCTTCAGCGCGGCGGCCCCGGTGCGCTTGCCCACCCGGGTCTGCAGCATCCAGAGCTTGCCCTGGTCGATGGTGAACTCGGTGTCGCACATGTCCTGGTAGTGCCCCTCGAGCCGGCCGAAGATCTTGAGCAGCTCGGTGTGCACCTTGGGGAACTGCTTCTTCAGCTCCGCGATGGGCTCGGTGTTGCGGATGCCGGCCACGACGTCCTCGCCCTGGGCGTTGACCAGGAAGTCGCCGTAGGCGCCCTTGGCGCCGGTGGCGGGGTCGCGGGTGAAGCCGACGCCGGTGCCCGAGTTGTCGTCGCGGTTGCCGAAGACCATGGCCTGCACGTTGACGGCGGTGCCGAGGTCGTGGGCGATGTGCTCGCGGTCGCGGTAGGCGATGGCGCGGGGGCCGTTCCAGCTGCGGAACACGGCCTCGATGGCGCCGCGCAGCTGCTCCGCCGGCTTCTGCGGGAAGGGCTTGCCGGTGTGGCGCTCGACGATCTGCTGGTACGAGTCGACGAGGTAGCGCAGCAGCTCGGTCGGCACCTTGGCGTCCGAGGTGGTCCCGGCCAGTTCCTTGGCGGCGTCGAAGAGCGAGTCGAACTCCTCGCCGGGCAGCTCCAGGACGATGCGGGCGTACATGGCGATGAAGCGCCGGTAGGAGTCGAAGGCGAAGCGCTCGTCGCCGGTCTGCTTGGCCAGGCCCTCCACGGACTCGTCGTTGAGGCCGAGGTTGAGGACCGTGTCCATCATGCCGGGCATGGAGAACTTGGCGCCCGAGCGCACCGACACGAGCAACGGGTCGCTGGCGTCGCCGATGGACTTGCCCATGGCCTTCTCGAGCCGGGCGCGGGCGCCCGCCACCTCGGCGTCGAGCTCCTTGGGCCAGCCGCCGGCCATGTAGGCGCGGCAGGCGTCGGTCGAGATGGTGAAGCCGGGCGGCACCGGGAGCTCGAGTACCGACGTCATCTCGGCCAGGTTGGCGCCCTTGCCACCCAGGAGGTCCTTGAGCTCCATGGGCGGGCGGGCGTGCGTGTGGTCGAAATCGAAGACGAACGGCATCGGGCCTCCTTGCCCTGGACGGGCGAACCGCGTAGCGAGCGCGGTCACTCGAAGTGGTGCCCTTCCCAACTTGGGACGGGCCACGCCAGCCTACTTTCCCTCCGGCACTGCCTCCGGATCGGTTCAGCGCGTCCGTGCCGCCGCCCGGATCGCCGTGCGGGGACCCGGCGTCCCCCGTGACCGCGCCGGTGACCTGGCGCTGGAAGACCTCCTTCGCCTGGCGCATGAAGTCGCGCACGATGGCCAGCTCGTCGGCCTTGAAGCGCTGGGCCACCTGGCGCATCTCCTCGGCGACGGGCTGCTGCAGGCCCTGCAGGCGCTCCTGGGCCGCCGGGACGATCTCGACCCAGACCCGGCGGCGGTCCTCGGTGTCGCGCCGGCGGGTCACCATGCCCGCCTCCTCCAGGCGGTCGAGGATGAAGGTCACGGCGCCGGTGGTCAGACCGCTCTCCTCGGCCAGGCGGCCGGCGGTCAGCGGGCCGAGGCGGCCGATCAGCTCCAGGCAGCGCATGTCGGTCCGGCTCAGCTTGAGCTTCTTGGCCAGGCCCTCGTTGAACTCGCTGGCGGCACCGAGGTAGCCCATGATCTCGGCGCGCAGCTGCTGGGCCAGCTCCGAGCGCGACCATTGTCTTGACACGTAAATAACTTTATCACTAAGTTTCTTTGGTAATGGCTAATTCTTCGCACCCCGCCCTGGCGGTGGAGGCCCACGATCTGGTGAAGGTCTTCCCCCGCGGCAACGTCCGGGCGCTCGACGGCGTCTCCCTCGAGGTGGAGGCCGGCACCGTGCTCGGGCTGCTCGGCCCGAACGGCGCGGGCAAGACGACCGTCGTGCGCATCCTCTCCACCATCCTCGGCCCCGACTCGGGGCACGCCTCGGTGCTCGGCCACGACGTGGTCACCCAGGCCGACGCCGTGCGCCGCATCATCGGGCTGGCCGGCCAGTACGCCGCGGTGGACGAGAACCTCACGGGCCGGGAGAACATCCACATGGTGGCCCGCCTCTCCCACCTGAGCCGCGCGGTGGCGGCGCGACGGGCCAACGAGCTGCTCGAGGAGTTCGGGTTGGCCAACGCCGGCGACCGGGTGCTCAAGACCTACTCGGGCGGCATGCGCCGGCGGCTGGACCTGGCCGCCGCGCTGGTGGCCAACCCGCCCGTCCTCTTCCTCGACGAGCCGACCACCGGCCTGGACCCGCAGAGCCGTCAGGGCCTGTGGGCCGCCATCGAGGAGCTGGTGCGCGAGGGCACGACGGTGCTGCTGACCACGCAGTACCTCGAGGAGGCCGACCGGCTGGCCCGCGACATCGTGGTGATCGACCACGGGCGCGTCATCGCCCAGGGGACGCCGGCACAGCTCAAGGCCGACCTGGGCACCTCGGTGGTCTCGGTGACGCTGGGCGAGCACGACGCCGTGGCGCGGGCGGTCGAGCTGCTGACGCCGCTCTCGGAGAAGCCACCGATCGTCGAGAACCTCGTGGTCGAGCTGACGGTCAACGACGGCCCCAAGGCCGGCGCCGACGTGCTCCGCTCGCTCGACGCGGCGGAGATCGCCATCGCCGGCCTGGCGCTGCGCGAGCCCAGCCTCGACGACGTGTTCCTGAGCCTCACCGGCCACAAGACGACCATCGACGAGGACGACGGAGGCAGTCGGCGAAACCGAAGCGGGGCTTCGGCCGGGGACGCAAGAGCGACGTGACCGACGGGAAGGATGCCGCATGACGACCACGCTCACGCGCACCGCTCCTCGTGGACGACCAGAGCCAGGGCAACCGCCTGTCGTGGGCCGTGGCGGACATCGTCACGATGGCGAAGCGCAACATCCTCGCCGTCCTGCGGACGCCCGAGGCGCTGTTCTTCACCACGCTGCAGCCGATCATGTTCGTGCTGCTCTTCACCTACGTCTTCGGTGGGGCCATCCACGTCCCCGGCGGCCACTACATCGACTTCCTGATGCCCGGCGTCTTCGTGCAGACGGTCATCTTCGGCGCCATGAGCTCGGCGGCCGGGCTGGCCGAGGACCTGCACAAGGGCATCATCGAGCGCTTCCGCGCCCTCCCGATGAGCCGCTCCGCCGTGCTGGCCGGCCGCACCACCTCCGACCTGGTCCGCAACTTCTTCGTGATGATCCTGATCACGATCGTGGGCTTCGCCGTGGGCTTCCGCATCGGGACCAACTTCGGGCTGTTCGTCTGCGGGGTGCTGGTGATCCTCTTCTTCGCCTACGCGTTGAGTTGGGGCTTCGCCTACATCGGCCTCTCGGCGCCCAACGCGGAGACGGCGCAGGTCATGGTCTTCCCGCTGATCTTCCCGCTGCTCTTCGCCTCGTCGGCCTTCGTCCCGGTGGCCACCATGCCCGGTTGGCTGCAGGTCTTCGCCGAGCACCAGCCGGTGACCCAGGTCGTGAACGCCTCGCGCTCGCTGATGGTCGGCGGCGCGCTGCACGACTCGGGCGCCGTGTGGTCGGCCCTGTTGTGGACCGTCGGCCTGCTGGTGGTCCTGGCGCCGATCGCGGTGCGCAAGTACCGCAAGGTGGCCTGAGGCCGCTCTACTCCTCGCCGGTGCGCCGGCGCAGCTCGCCGAGCAGCTCGGTGATGGGGACCCGCACCTGGTCGGTGGTGTCGCGGTCGCGGACGGTGACGGCGTTGTCCTCGAGCGAGTCGAAGTCGACGGTGACGCACCACGGCGTCCCCACCTCGTCCTGGCGCCGGTAGCGCTTGCCGATGCCCTGGGTCACGTCGTAGTCGCACATGAAGTGCGGCTGCAGGGTCTTGAGCACCTGGCGGGCCAGCGGCTCGAGGGTGTCCTTCTTCGAGAGCGGCAGCACGGCCACCTGGTAGGGCGCCAGGCGCCAGTGCAGGCGCAGCACGGTGCGGGCCTCTCCCCCGACCTCGTCCTCGTCGTAGGCGGCGAGGAGGAAGGCCATCATCGTCCGCGTGGCGCCGGCGGCCGGCTCGATCACGTAGGGCGTGTAGCGCTCGTTGGTCTGGGGGTCGAAGTAGTCGAGCTTCACGCCCGAGGCGGCGGCGTGGGCCGTGAGGTCGAAGTCGCCCCGGTTGGCGATGCCCTCGAGCTCGTCCCAGCCCCAGGGGAAGAGGAACTCGACGTCGGCCGTGCCGCGGGAGTAGTGCGACAGCTCGCTCTGCTCGTGGTGGCGCAGGTGCAGCTTGTCGGCCGGGATGCCGAGCTCGAGGTACCAGTTCATGCGCTCGTCGAGCCAGTACTCGAACCACTTCTGGGCCTCGTCGGGCGGGACGAAGTACTCCATCTCCATCTGCTCGAACTCGCGGGTGCGGAAGACGAAGTTCTGCGGCGTGATCTCGTTGCGGAAGGACTTGCCGACCTGGGCGATGCCGAAGGGCGGCTTCTTGCGCGTCGTCCCGAGCACGTTGGCGAAGTTGGTGAACATGCCCTGGGCCGTCTCGGGGCGCAGGTAGGCCACGTGGCCCTCGTCCTCCACCGGGCCGGCGTGGGTCTTGAACATGAGGTTGAAGGCCCGGGCCTCGGTGAGGTCCGTGCGAGCCGCAGTTGGGGCAGACGCCGTCGATCTTGTCCTCGCGCCAGCGCTCGTGGCAGTTCTTGCAGTCGACCAGGGGGTCGGTGAAGGTGGCCAGGTGGCCCGAGGCGGCCCAGACGGCGGGCGGGCCGAGGATGGCGGCGTCGAGGCCGACCACGTCGTCGCGCTCCTGGACCATGGCGCGCCACCAGGCGTTCTTGACGTTGCGCAGCATGTTGACCCCGAGCGGGCCGTAGTCGTAGGTGGAGCGGAAGCCGCCGTAGATCTCGGCCGAGGGGAAGATGAAGCCGCGGTGGCGGCAGAGCCGCACCACCTTCTCCATCAGGTCGTCGGTGGCGGCCTCGGGCGCCTCGGCGGTCTCTGTCATCGGTGCAGGATACCGGAGCGGATTCTGGCGCTGACCTCGTTGGCCAGCAGCCGGCCCCGCAGCGTCAGCACGGCCCGGCCGTCGATGTGCTCGACGAGGCCCTCGAGCTCCTCGGGCCGCTCCAGGCTCTCCCAGGGCACGCCGCGCGGCGTGCGCAGCGAGAGCGTGAGCGCCTCGAACTCCCGCTGCTCGGCCGTCGAGCTCCTCGCGGGCGGCCTCGGGCGAGCGCCCGCGCTTCGACGGCGTCGATGTAGCGGTCGGGCGTGCGCACGTTCCACCAGCGCGTGCCGGCGCGGTGCGAGTGGGCCGCCGAGCCGATGCCGACGTAGTCGCCCTGCTCCCAGTAGAGGTGGTTGTGCCGGCACTCGTGGCCGGGCCGGGCCCAGTTGGAGATCTCCTCCCAGTGGTAGCCGGCGGCGGTGAGGACGGCCTCGGCGTGCTCGTAGCGCCGCGGCCTCGACGTCGTCGTCGGGATGGCGGGCCGCGTCGGCGGCCAGCGGGGTGCCGGGCTCGACGGTGAGGCCGTAGGCGCTGAGGTGCGGCGGCGGGTGGTCCAGCGCGAGGACGTGGTCGAGCGTGGCGGCCCAGTCGTCGTCGCTCTCGGTGGCGGCGCCGAAGATCAGATCGAGGTTCCAGGTGGCGAAGCCGGCGGCGTGCACCGCGGCGGCGATGGTCTCGGCCGCGTGGGGCACGTTGCGCCGGCCCAGCCCGGCCAGCACGTGGGCCTGGGTGGACTGCAGGCCGAAGGAGACGCGGGTGACGCCGGCGCGGCGGTAGGTCCCGAGGTGGGCCTCGTCGGCGTCCTCGGGATTGCACTCGACGGTGACCTCGGCGCCGGGCGCGCGCGGGATGGCGTCGAGGATGCGGCACAGGGTGTCGGGGTGGAGGCGGGAGGGGGTGCCCCCTCCGAAGAAGATGGACGTCGGCAGCGCGAGGTCGGCTGCCCCGAAGGCCTGCTGCAGCTCGAGGACGCAGGCGTCGGCGTAGCGCTCCATGAGATGGTCGCGGTCGGTGTAGGTGGCGAAGGCGCAGTAGTCGCAGCGCTCCCGGCAGAACGGGACGTGGACGTAGACGCCGAAGGGGGTCAAAGGCCGGCGGTCGAGCGCACCGAGCGGATGCGCCGGTCGAGATGCGCCTCCATCGCCTCCGTGGCCAGCTCGGCCACCTCGTCGGCGGACGGGGGCGGCGGCCCCGCCAGCACCGCGGCCAGGTCCCCGCCGAGGATGCGGCGCAGCAGCACCAGCGCCCCCGGGCTCATGTGGCGCCCGCTGCGATGGGCCCGGCACAGCGTCCCCCCGCCACGAGGTCGAAGGCCACCAGCTCCACCGCGCCGTCGGGCTCGCCGCAGGAGGCACACTCATCGAGCACCGGGCCGGCCCCCTCGAGGACGAGCGCCTTCAAGAAGAACGAGGGCGCGACGAGCGTCGGGTCGGTGTCGACGTCGGCCAGGGCGGTGAGGGCGCCGACCAGCATGGCGTAGAGGCGGGGGTCCGGGTGGCGCTCCTGGGCCATCTGGTCGGTCACCTCCAGGAGCGCGATGCCCCGCGGCATGCGCTCGAGGTCCTCTCGGATCGGGCGGAAGGCGTGGACGACCTCCACCTGGTTCACGATGTCGAGGTCGCTCCTCCCCTGCCACAGCAGGAGGTCGACCTGGGTCAGCGGCTCGAGGCGGCCGCCGAACTTGGAGGTGGTCTTGCGGATGCCCTTGGCGACCGCCCTGACCTTGCCGTGGCGCTCGGTGAGGAAGACGATGATCTTGTCGGCCTCGCCCAGGCGGTAGGTGCGCAGGACGACGCCCTTGTCGCGGAAGAGGCTCACGTGGTGGCGTCGGTGTCGGCGTCGGTGGTGGCGTCGGTGCGGTGGGCGGGGTCGAGCGGGCAGTAGCGCTCGCCCCGGCGCTCGGCCTCGGCCACGGCCCGGCGGGCCTCGGCGGCCAGGTCGGCGGCCCGGTCGTGGGCCTCCTGGGCGGGCCGGACCCGGTCGACGGCCTTCTTCCCGTGCGAGTGGCGGCCGTAGAGGGCGTTGCCGGCCCGCCACCAGGGCGGCGATGGCGATGAAGGCGACCACGGCCGCGCCGGCGCCCGCCTGGCCCTCGGCGATCACCACGACGGCGAAGGCGGTGAGCAGGGCGATCGCCGACGGCGATGGCGATCCGGCTGAAGATCCTCACGCCACCATTCTCGCAGCCGGGCCGGGGCTGGCGGGTCGGGGCGCGGTGGCGTGGTGCGGCTCCGGGAACCGGGCCCGGCGGTGGGGCGGAGCGGGCCGCCCTGCGGATCGCCGGTTGACGAGGACTACGGGTTGACGGCCCCGAAGCGGCGCACCCGGCGCTGGTAGTCGATGACCGCCTCGTAGAGGTGGCGGCGGCGCATGTCGGGCCAGAGGGTCTCGGGGAAGACCAGCTCGCTGTAGGCGATCTCCCACAGCAGGAAGTTCGAGATCCGCGTCTCGCCCGACGTCCGGATCACGAGGTCGGGATCGGGCATGTCGGGGAAGTACAGGTGGCGGCGGATGGCCTTCTCGTCGATCTTGTTGGCGGGCGTGCCCTCCTCGACCAGGGCGCGCACGGCGTCGATGATCTCGGCGCGGCCGCCGTAGTTGAACGCCATCGTCATCACCATGCGCCGGTTGTGCTTCGTGAGCTCGATGGACTCGTCCATGCTCTTGAGCACCCGCCGCGGCACCCGCCAGTCACGCCGGCCGGCGAAGCGGATCTGCACGCCCTTCTCGTTGAGCTCGTCGCGCCGGCGACCGAGGAGCGACCGGTTGAAGTTCATGAGGTAGCGCACCTCGTCGGGCGGCCGGCGCCAGTTCTCGGTGGAGAAGGCGTAGAGGGTGATCCACTTGATGCCGATCTCGAGGGCGCCGTTCACCACATCGAGCAGCGCGGTCTCCCCCGCACCGTGGCCCTCGGTCCGGGGCAGGCCCCGGGCGTTGGCCCAGCGGCCGTTGCCGTCCATGACGCAGGCGACGTGGACGGGCACGCGGGAGAGGTCCAGCTCGGGCGGGACCGGGTCGGGTGCGTCCGGGTCGCGGTCGGCCGGGTCGGTGCCGTTTCTCTGGTCCCGGCCCTGGTCCCGTCCCCGGTCACCCCCTGGGTCGCGGACGGGAGAGGTCACCGGATGAACCTACCGCGGCCTGCCACTCCGGATTCTCAGCACGTTCCCACACATCGGTGTTGCATGATTGGGGATCCGGGCAGGCGCTCCGGATGGCGGACTCGAGGAGGAGCCATGCCAGAGGCAGGAACCGCACCACGCCCCGACACGAGCGACATGTACGCCGTGCACGGTGTCTTCCGGGACACGCTTGGGGGCGGCCCCCGCCCTGGTGGGGGACATCGCACCCGGAGATGCCGAACGGGTGGCGCTGATCGCCAACTACTACGAGAACGTCCTGTCCTTCCTGGAGTCGCACCACGATGGCGAGGAGCACCTCGTCTTCCCCCTGCTGCGCGAGCGGTGCCCCGGCAACGAGGTGCTGATCGACCACATGAACGACCAGCACCACGAGGCGCTGGCCCTGCTGGAAGAGACCAAGGTCTCTCTGGCGGCGTGGCCCGGAGGTGACGCGGCGGCGCAGGCAGGCCGCGCAAGAACGCTTGGGCGAGCTGTACACCCATCTGCTCGAGCACCTCAACGAGGAGGAGGCGAAAGTGCTGCCCCTCGCCGCCGAGCACCTCTCCATGGAGGAGTGGGGTGCCCTGCCGGGCCATGGCATGGCCAACTTCCACGGCGACAAGATCTGGCTGATCCTGGGCCTCATCCGCGAGCGGATGACCGACGACCAGCGCGCCGCCATGATGGCGCACATGCCGCCTCCGGCCCTCGAGATGTGGACGGGGTTCGGCGAGCAGGCATTCAAGGACTACTCGTCGGTGGTCGAGGTGGACGTCGTGAACCACGCCTGAGCCGGGGCGTGGTGGGCCTCCGGTGTGGCGGCTGACCAGGGCGGCAGCGGGAGCGCGACAGCACGGCGATAGCGTCATCGGCGATGACGGACGAGTCCATCGACCCCTTCAGCGAGCCCGACGGACTCGACGACCTCGATGTCTTCGGATCCTCGGGCGGAAGCGAAGCCGACGCGCGGCAGGCCGGAGACGACGGTGTGCACGGCCTGGACAAGATCACGGCGCAGATGTCCGGCGGCGAGCACAGGCCGGAGCAGCAGGAGATGTGCCGCGCCGTGGCCGAGGCGATGGCGACGGGGACGCACCTCGTCGTCCAGGCCGGGACGGGAACCGGCAAGTCGCTGGCCTACCTCGTGCCCGCCGCACTCAGCGGCAAGAAGGTGGTCGTGGCCACCGCGACCAAGGCGCTGCAGGACCAGCTGGCCGAGAAGGACCTGCCCCAGGTCGACGACGGCCTCGGGCTCCCGGGACCGCTCGACTTCGCGGTGCTCAAGGGACGCAGCAACTACGTCTGCCGGCAGCGGGTGGCCGAAGTGGGCTCGGGTGGTATCCAGGCGGAGCTGGGCGACCAGGGGCGGGCGGGCCGACGAGCCGGCCCTGACGGCGGAGCGGGTGCCGGGCGACGAACGAGAGGCGGCCTGGTCCGACGGTGCCGCCCCGGAAGGCATCGTCGAGGAGGTACGTCAGCTGGTCGCCTGGTCGCAGAAGTCCCAGAGCGGAGACCGGGCCGATCTCAGCTTCGAGCCCTCCGACCGGGCCTGGAACATGGTCAGCGTCGGCCCACGGGAATGCCCGGGCGCCTACAACTGCCCATCGGGTGGACGCTGCTTCGCCGAGGCCGCCCGCGAGCGGGCCTCGGTGGCCGACGTCGTCGTGGTCAACACCCACCTGTACGGCGCGCACCTGGCCAGTGGCGGAGTCGTGCTGCCCGAACACGACGTCGTCATTTTCGACGAGGCCCACGAGCTCGAAGAGGTCATGACCTCGAGCCTCGGGGTGGAGGTGACCCCGGGCCGGTTCCGCTCGCTCGTGACGTCGGCCCGTGCGCTCGTCGAGGCCCGCGACGCCGACCTGCTCGACTCACTGGCTGCAGTCGGCGACCGGCTCGGTGCGCTCCTGGGCGATCGCGTCGGGACGCGGGTCCTGCACGACGAGGCCCGGCCCCCCGTGGACGACCGCGAGCTGGCCGAGCTGCTCAGCCGTGGCGCCGAAGTCAGCCGGCGCGTCACCGACGCACTGCGGCGCAGCGGCGCCCAGCGTTCGTTCCTCGCCGACGACGAAGGTGCCGGGGCCGGGGCCGACCCCGATCGCGCCAGCCGCAAGACGCGCACGCTGCAGGCCGCCGTGCACCTGGCCGAAGACCTGCACCGCTTCGAGACGCGCAGCGACGGCGAGGTGGCGTGGGTCGACGGCACCCGGCGCAACGTCCGGCTCCGCCTCTCCCCCATTGACGTCGGGCCCGTGCTCGCCGCCATGCTCTGGGGCGAGGTGACCTCGGTGCTGACCAGCGCGACCATCCCGCCCCGGATCGTCGAGCGGGTGGGGCTCCAGGGCTTCCCGACAGAGGAACTCAATGTGGGGAGCCCGTTCGACTACCGCGCCCACGCACTCCTCTACGTGGCCCGTCATCTGCCCGACCGGCGCGCCGCCGGGGCGGAGGAGGCACTGCACGAGGAGCTGTCGCAGCTGCTCGAGGCCGCCGGCGGGCGCACCTTGGCCCTCTTCACCAGCAAGCGGGCCACCGAAGCGGCGGCGGCGGCGCTCGCTCCGGAGTTGCCCTACACCTTGCTGTTGCAGGGCGATCTGCCCAAGAGCCTCTTGCTCGAGACGTTCGCCTCGGACGAGACGTCCTGCCTGTTCGCCACGATGGGATTCTGGCAAGGCGTGGACATTCCCGGTCGCGCACTGTCGCTGGTGACGATCGACAAGCTCCCCTTCCCCCGTCCCGACGACCCGTTGCTGCAGGCCCGCCGGGACCGGGCCGGCGGCGGCGCCTTCTCGCTGGTCGACCTCCCGAGAGCGGCCACGCTGCTGGCCCAGGGCTCGGGCCGGCTCATCCGCAACGCCGACGACCGCGGCGTGGTCGCCGTGCTCGACCCCCGGCTGGCGACGGCGTCCTACCGCGGCGTGCTGCTGGCGGCGTTGCCGCCCATGAGGCGCTCGGTGGACATCCACGAAGTGGAGTCGTTCCTGCGGCGGGCGCTGGAGGACGAGGCCTCGTAGGTTCTCGGGTTCTCGGCGGTCAGTAACCGAGGCGGTTGAGCATCTCGTCACGGTTCTGCCAGTGGCGCTCGACCTTCACATGCAGATCGAGGTAGGTCCCCTCCGGCAGCTCCTCGCGCACGGCGATCCCCACCGCCTTGAGGACCTCGCCGCCCTTGCCGATGACGATGGCCTTCTGCGAGTCGCGCTCGACGATGACTTCGACGCGGATGTGAGGCCACTCCCACTCGGTCACCCGGCAAGTGATGGCATGCGGGAGCTCGTCGCGGGTCTTGGCCAACAGCTGCTCGCGCACCAACTCAGCCACCCAGAGAGCCTCGGGCGTGTCGGTGACGACGTCGTCGGGGAAGAAGGGCGGGCCCTCGGGCAGCCGGGCGATGAGAAGGGCCGTCAATGCGTCGACGCCTTTGCCCGAGCGCGCCGAGACCGGGAAGTACTCGACGTCCGCCAGCTCGTCCGGCGCGGTCAGGGCGTCGACGGCTGCCTTGGCCTGTATCAGACGCTCCATGACCTGGGCGTTGTTGGCCTTGTCGACTTTGTTCACGACGACAATGAGGCCCGGGGGCACGTCGGGCTCGTCGTCGTCGGGATTGTCGGAGTCGTCGGGGTCGACGGAGTCGTCGGGGTCGCGAGGCGACGTGGTCCGAGTCGTCGTGGTCGCCGGCGTTGCGGGCGCGGGCCGCTGCGGCGGTGACGCGTTGGACCTGGCGCACCGAGCGCTCCAGCACGGTGCGGTCCCCCGGTCCGATAGCGGCCGTCCCGTCCACGATGACCATGATGACGTCGACGTCGTTGAGTGCGTCGGTCGCCGTCTCGTTCAGCCGTGAGCCCAGGGTGCTACGGGGCCGGTGGATGCCAGGCGTGTCGACGAAGACCACCTGGGCGTCGGCAGCAGGGTCGTGCAGGACGCCCAGGATGCGGTGGCGGGTCGTGTTCGGCCGTGAGGACGTGATCGCCACCTTGGTGCCCACCATGGCGTTGACGAGTGTGGACTTGCCGACGTTGGGGCGGCCGACGACGGCCACAAAACCTGAGCGCACGGTCCTCAGCTCCCGTTGTGCGAGACGTTGCCGGCGGCGTCGTTGTGGCCGTCGGCGCCGGCGTCGTCCTTGGGACCGCCCGTCGCTTCGATCCGGACGCGGCCGATGCGCCGGCCACGCACGTCGAGCGCGGTGAGGCGGAAGCCGTCGACCTCGACCGAGTCACCGGGATCGGGCACCCGCCCCGCCAGGTCCAACATCAACCCGCCCACGGTGTCCCACGGGCCCTGCGGCAATTCGGCGTCCAGCAGCTCGTCGGCATCGTCCACCGAGTAGGCCGCGCTCAGCAGGAGCGAACCGTCCTCGAGACGCTCCACAGGGAGCTCCTCCACGTCGAACTCGTCGACGATGTCGCCCACCAGTTCCTCGAGGAGGTCTTCGAGGGTGATGAGCCCCGCCGTGCCGCCGTACTCGTCGACGACGATCGCCATGTGGAATTTCTCCTCCTGCATCTCGCGCAGCAGGTCCGAGGCGTCCTTCGACTCGGGGATGAACTTGGCCGGGCGCATGCTGTCCCGTACCGGCTGGGCGGCCTTGCCCGCCCGCTCGGCCCGCACCAGGTCCTTGGCATAGGCGATGCCGATGATGTCGTCGATCCCGGTCGCCTCGACCGGGATGCGGCTGTAGCCCGCAGCGAGCGCGGCCTCGAGCGCGTCACGGACGGTGAGGTCGCTCTCGACGGTGACCATGTCCGGGCGGGGTGTCATCACCTCGCGGGTCACGGTGTCACCGAAGTCGATGATGGAGTGGATGAAGGTGCGTTCGTCGTGCTCGATCACGTTCTCTTCGTGCGCCACGTCGGCCATGGCCTTGAGCTCGGAGTCAGTGATGTAGGAGTGCGGCATCCCCTCGTCGTCGTCGCTGGCACCGATGATGAGATTGGCCAGGCCGATCAGAACGGTCGAGAGCCAGCGAATGGGCGGGAAGCGGATGAGGGTGCTGACGATGGGGGCACTGAGCAGGGCGGCCCGGTCCGCATGCTGGACCGCCCAGTTCTTCGGCACGGCTTCGAAGAAGACGAAGATGACCACGATTTCGAACACGATGCCGAGCAGCACGCCGAGACCGCCGAAGAGGTGCTCGGCCACGATGCCGACCAGGGTGGCGGAAACCAGCTGGCAGATCAGCACGAGCAGGAGAATCGGGTTGAGGAAGTTGGCGGGGTTCTCGACCAGCCGGGCCAGCTGCCGGGCGCCGCGCTTCTTCTCGTCGACCAGCGACTTGGCCTTGATCCGGTTCATCCGTACGAGGCTGGTCTCGGCCATGGCGAGGACGCCGCTGGCGGCCAGCAGGATGACAATGACGACGATGAGGAGGGCGTCCTCGGTGTGGAAGCCCGCGGTCCCCAGCAGAATCAGCACGCTCAGGCCCCGCGGCTGACGCGGTAGAAGCGCGTGAGCAGTTGCTGCTCCAGGGCCTCCATACGCTCGGCCTCCGCGTCGTTCTCATGGTCCATGCCCAAGAGGTGCAGCAGCCCGTGCACGACCAACAGCGCGACCTCGTCTTCGAAGGGCACCTCGTGCTGCACGGCATTGTGTGCAGCGACCGCAGGGCAGATGACGACATCGCCGAGCAACATCAGCGCGCCCTGCTCCGGTGCCGAGCCCGGGCCGCTGCCACCGAAGTCCGGCGAGCGACCGGTCGGCCCCGGGTCGTCCTCGATGGGGAACGAGAGCACGTCGGTCGGACCCGCCTTCCCCAGGAACTGCTCGTTCAGCGCGGCGATGGCGTCTTCGTCGACGAACATGAGCGAGACTTCAGTCTCGCCTTTGATGCCGCGCGCCTCGAGGATCTTGCGAGCCAAGCCCGCCCAGAACGCGACCTCGATCGGATGATCCTGCTGCTCATCGGCGGCAAAGACGTCGATCGTCACTGGGTGGGACCCGCCCGCCCTTCTGCCACCTCATAGGCATCGACGATGTCGGCCACGATTTTGTGGCGCACGACGTCCCGGCGGCTCAGGTGGACGAACGAGATGTCGTCGATGCCGCCGAGCACGGGCTCGAGGCCGATCAGCCCCGAACGCCCCCCGGGAACGTCGATCTGGGTCACGTCGCCGGTCACCACGCACTTGGAGCCGAACCCGATCCGGGTCAGGAACATCTTCATCTGCTCGGGCGTCGTGTTCTGTGCCTCGTCCAGAATGATGAACGAACTGTTGAGGGTCCGTCCTCGCATGAAGGCGAGCGGTGCCACCTCGATCGTCCCGCGGTCCAACAACCGCTGCGCGCCCTCCGGCTCGAGCAGGTCGTAGAGCGCGTCGTAGAGCGGGCGGAGATACGGGTCGACCTTGGCCATGAGGTCGCCCGGCAGGAAACCGAGCCGCTCACCGGCCTCGACGGCGGGCCGGGTCAAGATGATGCGGGTCACCTGCCGCGACTGGAGGGCGTGCACCGCCTGGGCCACCGCCAGATACGACTTGCCCGTTCCCGCCGGACCGATGCCGAACGTGATGATGCTCTGGGAGATGGCGTCGACGTAGCGCTTCTGCCCCGCAGTGTTGGGTCGCACCGTCTTGCCGCCGGCGGCGCGCACGACCTCGGAACGCAGGACGTCGCTCGGACGGATGTCCTCGCGCACCATGTCGATGGCGCGGGCGACGGTCGAGGAGTCGAGGCTCCGGCCGGCCTGCACCATGAGGATCAGCTCCTCGAACAGCTGCACCACCAACTCGGCATGGGGGCCCTCGACGGAGATGCGGTCCCCCTGCACCACGATCTGGTCGTCAGGGAAGGCCTGCTCGATCTGACGCAGGTGCTCGTCGCGTGTTCCGAGGAGCCCGGCCATCAGGTGATTGCCGGGGACGAAACACTCGGCGCGCAGGGCGGTGGTCAGGGTGCGGTCACTCGATGCCAAGGTGTCCTTTCAGTGGTTCGCCCCCCAGGACGTGGAGGTGCAGGTGCGGGATCGACATCAGCGGCGTCGGGCCCGACATTGAAGACGAGGCGGTAGCCCCGGTCCGGTGTGGCCAACCCGGCCGCGTCGGCGACGGCCCGGGCGGCCAGCAGCATTTCGGCCAGGACGGGCCCGTCCTCGGCGTTGACCGTCGAGGCGTCCACGATGTGGCGACGGGGCACCACCAGCACGTGTAGCGGGGCGGCCGGCGCGGTGTCCTTGAAGGCCACCGTATTCGGGGTCTCGAGCACGGTCTCGGAGGGCACCTCACCCGCCACGATCTTGCAGAACAGGCAGTTCGTGGCGTCGGTCATGCCCGGGGGTCGCCGTCCCTCTGCGCCAGCCTGATCACTGGTCCGAACTTACCGGCCCCCGGGTCCCACCCGTGACGATACGGGCCTCTCATTCCGGCGGGCCTCCGGCCGCGGCCACGGTCCCGGTGCGTAACGAGGCCAGCAGGGCCCCGGCGGTCACGGCGGCCGTCTCCGCCCGCAGGACGCTCAACCCGAACCCCACGGTGGGTAGGTCCGACGCGAGCTCGTCCGTGCTCCACCCGCCTTCGGGCCCGACAGCCACGACGCGCTGGGCCAGCGTGGGCCGGTCCCCGCTCAGTTGGGCCAGGACCACCTCGCCGGGACCCCCCAGGGCCGGAGGTCGGCGAAGTCGACCGTGTCACCGACCTCGGGCAACCAGACGCGGCGACACTGCGCGGCCGCCTCGCGAGCCACCCTGCGCAGCTTCTCGACGCTGGCCTCCCCGCGTCGCCCTCCCAGCGAACGACGCTGCGTTCGCTCCGCAGCGGCACGATCCGGTCGATGCCGAGCTCGGTCAGCTTCTGGACTACCCATTCAGGTCGCTCTCCCTTGACCGGCGCGAAGGCCACGGTGAGCGCAGGTTCGGTGCGCGCCTCCTCCTGCACGGCGCCGTCGCCACCGACGCCGGCCGTTGTGCGTCGCCGGCTCGAGCGCTGCGGTGCCACGCCAGACCGTGCGCGCCCAATGGCCCTGCCCGTCGGCCGCAATGACCTCTTCACCGTCGCGCAAACGGAGCACGCGGCTCAGATGGTGGACGTCCTCGTCCGTGAGCAGCGGTTGGCCGGGATCGTCCACGAAGACCTGGGCCGGCCGCGGCCGCCCGCACGGCAACGGCGGCGGCGGGTGATGCCCGCGCTAGCCAAAGGCAGAGCGCAGGCGCGAGAACACGCCCTCGCCGCCGCCCGCGCCCGGAGCGGAGACCCCCTCGCCGCGTGCCGCAGCGAACTGGCGGAGCAGCTCGTCCTGCTCGGGTGTGAGGTCGGTCGGTGTCGCCACCAACACGTGCACGTAAAAGTCGCCACGTCCCGCGACCCCGCAGATGCGGCACGCCCAAACTGCGGATGCGTTCGATGTGCCCGTGCTGTGTGCCCGGTCCGATCGTCAGGTGCTGGGGCCCGTCCAACGTGTCCACGTCGGTCTCGGTGCCCAGTGCCGCCTGGGCGATGCTGATCGTCAGCGTGGTGTGGATGTTGTCGGCCTGCCGTTCGAAGCGCGGATCGCTGTTGACCACGAGGTGCACGAAGAGCGATCCGTTCGGGCCCCCGCGTTGGCCGGCCGCGCCGCGGTCCGCCAGGCGCAGGGTCGATCCCTCCTCCACCCCGGCGGGCACCTCGACGGTGAAGGTGCTCTCCTGCAGGCGACGCCCCTCGCCGCGACAGTCGGCGCACGGGTTCGGGATCATCTCGCCGGTCCCGCTGCAGCGGGAGCAGGCGACGCTGGTCACCACTTGCCCGAGCAGCGACTGACGCACCCGGCGCAGCTCGCCCGTGCCCTGGCAGTCGATGCAGGTGACGGGCGTCGGTCCCCGCGGCCGTGCCCCTGCCTTCGCACGTTGCGCAGCTGACGGGGAGTCGGACGGTGATCTCCTTGCGGCTGCCGAACACGGCCTCGGCGAACTCGAGATCGAGCCGCACCTCGGCGTCGGCACCCATCTGCGGGCCGCGGCGGCGATTGCCCGCCCCGCCCATCTGGCCGAAGAACGCCTCGAAGATGTCTCCCAGCCCTCCCTCGAAACCGAACCCGCCACCCGCGCCGGGCTGCGTGCCGAAAACGCCCTCGGGCCCGAACCGGTCGTAGCGGGCCCGGCGCTCGGGGTCGCGCAGGACCTCGTAGGCGACGGTGACCTGCTTGAAGCGTGCCTCGGCCTCGGGGTCACCGTGGTTGGTGTCGGGGTGCAGCTCGCGGGCGCGGGCGCGATAGGCGCGCTTGATGTCGTCGTCGCTGGCCTCGGGACCCGACGCCGAGCAGCGCGTAGAGGTCACCCAACCCGTCAGTGACGGCCATCGTGTCCCCCACTGATGCGCTGCCCGAGACGTTCGCCCACGACGTGCGCCGCGGCCATGGCACGGGCATAGTCCATGCGCGTCGGGCCGAGCAGCCCCACGGCGCCGAGGTCCTGGCCGTCGATGGAAACCGGCGCCACGACGACCGCACACGACGAGAGCGGCTCGAAGCCGTGCTCGGTCCCGATGGCGACGGACAGGCCACGGTCGAGGACATCGCGCAGGAGCGTGACGACCACGAGTTGCTGTTCCAGGATGGCGAGGACGGAGCGCACGGTCTCGACGGCATCGAACGACTCGGCCAGTCGGGCCGGCCCGCCGACGAACACCTGGTCCGATTCCATGGACCCTTCCAGGGACTCGAAGGCCCGGTGCGCGGCCGTGACCAGCTGGTCGACCTCGGTGGACCCGCTCGCCGGGACCGCCCAGGGTTGCGTGAGGGTGCGTCCGACCAGGTGGGAGGCAAGCAGGGCGCCGGTGCGGGCCAGCGTCTCCTCGGCGGTCTCGCTCCGAAACTCGATCGTGCGCTTCTCCACAGCACCATCGGAGAGCACGACCACCAACAGCGCGTGCAGCGGCGAGAGGCCGACGAGTTGGACCGACCGGATGGTGGCGGTGTCGTGGGATGGACCGACGACGACGGCGGCGTAGGAGGTCAGCTCCGAGAGCAAGCCCGAGGCCTGTTCGAGCACCGTCTCCATCTCACCGTGGACCTGCTCGAAGAACTGCGTCACCTGCTTGCGCTGGATGGGACCGAGGACGCCGGGCCCCGTCAGGTGGTCGACGAAGAAGCGGTAGCCCTTGTCGGTCGGGATGCGGCCCGCGCTGGTGTGGGGCTGGATGAGGTAACCCTCCCGCTCCAGCGCCACCATTTCCGAGCGCACCGTGGCGGAGGACACCTTCACCCCGGGGGAACTGGCGACGTGCGAGGAGCCCACCGGCTCGGCCGTCCCGATGTACTCGGTGACGACCGCTTCGAGGATGGCGGCCCGGCGGGCGTTCAGGGCGCGCTCGTCCTCAGCAACGTCGGTGGGCGAAGACGAATCGGTGGGCGGGGTCATAGGAGGCCTGGCACTCAAGTCTACCGAGTGCCAGGCACGTATCGATGGCTGGGAGCGGGAGTCCCAGGTCCGGGGCGAACGGGGCGGTCCGCCGTCAGTCGTCGCCCAGCCGCAACGCGGAGACGAAGGCCTCCTGGGGCACCTCGACCCGGCCGATGTTCTTCATCTTCTTCTTGCCCTCTTTCTGCTTCTCGAGCAGCTTGCGCTTGCGGCTGATGTCACCGCCGTAGCACTTGGCCAGCACGTCCTTGCGCTTGGCCTTGACCGTCTCGCGGGCCACGATCCGCCCGCCGATAGCCGCCTGAATCGGGACGTCGAACATCTGGCGTGGAATGAGCTCGCGCAGCTTCTCGGCCATCTTGCGCCCGTAGGTGTCGGCCGTGTTCCGGTGCACGATGGTCGAGAAGGCGTCAACCGGCGCGTGGTTGATGAGGATGTCGACGCGCACCAGGTTGCCGGTGGCGTAGTCCTCGGGCTCGTAGTCGAGGCTGGCGTAGCCCTTGGTCCGGCTCTTCAGCTGATCGAAGAAGTCGATCACCACCTCCGCCAGGGGCAGCGTGTAGACGAGCTCCACCCGCTCGGGCGAGAGGTACTCCATGCGGGTCATCTCCCCCCGCCGGGCCTGGCAGAGCTCCATGACGGTGCCGGTGTACTCGGTGGGCGTGATGATGGTGGCCGAGAGCATGGGCTCGTCGATGTGATCGATGCGGCTGGCGTCGGGCAACTCGGTCGGGTTGTCGACGTCGACCTCCGTCCCGTCGGTGAGGAAGGCCCGGTACTCCACGCTCGGGGCAGTGGCGATCAGGGAGAGGTTGAACTCCCGCTCGAGCCGCTCGCGCACGATCTCCATGTGCAACAGGCCCAGGAAGCCGCAGCGGAAACCGATGCCGAGGGCGTGGGACGACTCGGGCTCGAAGGTGAAGCTGGCATCGTTCAGCTTGAGCCGGTCCAGGGCGTCACGCAGGTCCGGCAGCTCGTCGCCGTCGATCGGATAGAGGCCGCAGAACACCATCGGCTTGGGGTCGCGGTAGCCGGCCAGCGCTTCGGTGGCGCCGTGCTGGGCGGTGGTGACCGTCTCACCGGAGCGGGCCTCTCCGACGTCCTTGATCCCGGCGATGAGGTAGCCCACCTCGCCCGGCCCCAGCCCCTCCACCGGGACGGCGACCGGTGTGCGCACGCCGACCTCCTCGATGTCGTGGACGGCGTTGGCCTGCATGAAGCGCAGGCGTGCCCCGGTGTGCAGCGAGCCGTCGACGATGCGGATGGAGCTGACGACGCCCCGGTACTGGTCGTAGGAGGAGTCGAAGATCAGGGCCCGCAGCGGCGCCTCGGGGTCGCCCTTCGGCGGGGGGATGCGGGCGATGATGGCATCGAGCAGCTCGTGCACCCCCTCACCCGTCTTGGCCGAGATGTGCAGGATGGACTCGGCCGGCAGCCCGAGCACGTGCTCGATCTCGAGCGCGCAGCGAACCGGGTCGGCGGCGGGCAGGTCGATCTTGTTGAGGACCGGAACGATCTCGAGATCGTTCTCGATGGCCTGGTAACAGTTGGCCAGCGTCTGGGCCTGTATGCCCTGGGAGGCGTCGACCAGGAGCACGGCGCCCTCGCAGGCCGCCAGGGAGCGCGAGACCTCGTAGCCGAAGTCGACGTGGCCCGGGGTGTCGATCAGGTGGAGGATGTGGCCGGCATGCACCACCCGGACGTTCTGGGCCTTGATGGTGATGCCCCGCTCCCGCTCGATGTCCATGGAGTCGAGGTACTGCTCGCGCATGAGGCGGGGATCGACGGCCCCGGTCATCTCGAGAATGCGGTCGGACAGGGTCGACTTGCCGTGGTCGACATGGCTGATGATGGAGAAGTTGCGAATCTGCTCGATCGCAACGGGTCCGGTTGCGGTGAGGGGGGGCGGCACGGTCCGTCGATCGTACCGGCCCAGGTCGGCGGCCCCGGCCGCCTGGCCAGGGAACTTGGGCCGGCCGCGTCCGCGCTGCCGCCGGCCGAAATGGGCCCGCCACCTGCTACAGTTGTCGACCGCACCGGTGAGGCCTCGGCCCGCCGCCGCCCCCTTTCGAAGAAGACTGAGGATCGACACGTGGCCAACATCAAGAGCCAGATCAAGCGGAACCGCCAGAACGAGAAGCTGCCGACTGCGCAACAAGTCCGTGCGGGCCGAGCTCCGTACCCGCACCAAGACGCCGTGACGGCCGCCGAGAGCGGTGCCGAGGACAGCGTCGAGGCGCTGCGCCTGGCCGTGAAGCGGATCGACAAGGCGGCCGCCAAGGGCGTCATCCACAAGAACACGGCCGCCAACCACAAGTCGCGCCTGGTGCGGCGGGTCGCGGCCATCGAGGCGTCCGCCGCCGAGTAGCGGCAGACCCTCTCCCTCTTCACCCTTTCGCGCTCACCCGAGCCCGCTGCAGCTTTCAGCCCTGCGCCGCGTCATGCCCCGACTCCGGTCGGGGCGAGCGGCTCGCTGCGTCAGCGCCCTTAGGCCCAATCCACCACCGCGTCGTGGTCCAGACGGGGAAGCCGCTCGAACCAGGGTCCGCGCCGGGGTGCCCGATGTTGACCACCAGCGTGGAGGTCCAGCGTCCGTCCGGGAAGAACTCGGCGTCGACGCCGGCGGCGTCGAAACCACCCATGGGGCCGGCCGCCAGGCCGCTGGCCCGTACGGCCATGATGAAGTATCCCGCCTGCAACGCCGCGCTGAACGTGCCGATGCCGTTGCGCATCTCTTCGTTCTCCTCGAACACCTCGCGCATCTCCGGGCGGAACGGCAGCACCGTCGGGATGTGCTCGTGGAACCGCGTGTCCCGGGCCAGCACGGCCACCGCCGGAGCGGACGCAGTCTTGTCCCGATTGCCCTCGTTCATGTGGGGCAGGAGTCGGGCTTTTCCTTCCGGCGTCCGCACGTAGAGCACGCGGAGGGGCTGCGTGTTGGCCGCGCTGGGGCCCCACTTGGCCAGCTCCCAGATGCCGGCCAGCTCCTCGTCGGACACCGGGATGGGCGCGAACGAGTTGGCCGTGCGGGCGTCGGTGAACAGCAGGGCCCTGCCTTCGGCGCCCAAATTGACCCAAGGGGCTCCTGGGACTCCAGATCCGGGGACAGCGTTTCGGTGGCAGTCATAGCTCCTCGCTCCTTAGGTGCTCTGTATTTCCTAGCTACCTCTTTCAACGTAGTCAGAGCACTTCTATTCCAGAAGCAGCCCGATTTTCCTGGCTGCTCGGTACAATGGGGGTATGGCAACCAGGCGAGCGTGGAGCACGAGCCCAGGGCCTGCGACGCCGCCCTGACACGGGCCTTCGGGTTCCTGGGGAAGCGCTGGAACGGGGTGCTCCTCGGCGCGTTGGTCCAGGGACCCGCAGGTTTCGCGGAACTGAAGCGCCTGGTCGGGCGGCATCAGCGACTCGGTGTTGTCCGAGCGCCTCAGCGGACTTGTTGCGGCCGGGCTGGTCCTGCGCACCGTGGAGGACGGACCCCCCATCGCCGTGACCTACCGCGCCTCCGAGTCGGGACTGGCCTTGATGCCCGCGCTGGCGGCGCTGACCACCTGGGCCGAGAACAACCTTCCGGAGCGTCCGCCGGCCTGAGCGACGCCCGCTACGGGGCCATGCAGCCCGCTATTGGGCCATGGAGAAGGTGAACATCTTCTCCGGGACGATGCGGACGCCGACGGCGTCCATCTCCTCCAAGCCCTTGCTCGAACTCCGGGTCCCACCTTGGGCAGGTACTCGTCGAGCATGGCCTGCAGCAGGTCGGCGTTGCCGGGTCCTCGAGGGCGGCGACCTCCGCTCGTCCCGTGCACCGTGACGGCGAGCTCGTCTCCCGGGAGGTGGGTGGCACTGCAGGCGGGCCGCCGGGCCAGGTGGCGCCGGCGCACCGAGGCCTTCCCGGTGCTGAACCAGAAGGTGCCGTGCAGGAAGTAGCCGTCGACCGGCCCGGCGAGGGGCCGCCCGTCGGCGGTCACCGTGGCGAGCACCAGCAGACGCATGCCCTGCAGGCGCTGCGTCAGCTCCTCCGCGCGTGAGCCGGCGCTCGTCCGTGATGATGTCGCGCAGGTGGGGGCCGGCGCTCGCCATGGAGGCGTCCAGCAGGGCCTGCAGGTTCTCCATCTCTTCGGGTGTCTCGAGCATCGGCCCAGTCCAGCACCGGGCTGCGCGAAGCAGGTGCGCGCACGGGGTGTACAGCAGGACGGCGCAGGGCGCAGAGTTGTACACATGAGCGCGACCCCAACGCCCGCCGTCGTCCCCATCCTCGTCTACGAGGACATCGAAGCCGCCCACGACTTCCTGGTCGGCACCTTCGGCCTCACCTCGGGCGGGCTGCACCGGCTCGACGACGGCACCGTTGTCCACGGCGAGGTCCGCAACGGCGATGCCCCCATTTGGCTGCACCAGGTGACGGCCGAGATCGAGATGGACTCGCCTCGTCGATGCCGCCACTGTCACACGGCGGCCTGTCGGTGCGCATTCCCGACGTCGACGCGCACTACGCCCGGGTCAAGGCGGCCGGCGCACGTATCGAGCGCGAGCCCACCGATCAGCCCTACGGACTGCGTGAGTACGGCGTGCGGGACCCCGAGAACCACCGCTGGTGGTTCTCGACGCCGCTGGGCGTGACGCGTAGCGGCGGGCGCCGGCGCGGGGCCGGGACGCCCGGACGGGACGGGTCTGGCGGGCCAGTCGGGCCACCAGGATCTCGATCACGAGCTCGGAGTCCATGCCGCTGGCCCCCCGCACGTCGAGGTCGGCCGCCGCAATCAGGTTGATCGCCTCGGCGATCCGCGTGCTGCCGAGGCGCCGGGACTGCTCGAGCGCCTTCTTGGCCACGAAGGGAGCGGTGCCGAGGATGGCTGCAGCGTCCCGGTCCGAGCTGACGTCATCGCCGTCGAGCAGGAGCATGTTGGTGAAGTGGATGTGCAAGGTGGTGAGGACCTGAATCGGGGCCAGGCCGCCCGCCTCGAGCATGCGGCGGAGCACCGTCAGGGCCTCCCCCGGCTCGCCCTTGTCGATGGCGCCGGTCAGCTCGTAGCGCGGGACGTTGCCCGCCTCACCGAGGTACGGCGCCAGGTCGTCGGCCGTGATCCGCGCCCCCTCGCCGTAGGCGGCGCTCAACGCGCTCGAGCAGGCCCTCGACCCGGCCGAGGTCCTCGCCGACGTGACCGGCCAGCAGGTCGGCGGCCCGCGGCTCGAGCTTCACCGGTGCCGCTTTGAGGTGGTCGTGAAGCCAGGCCTTGCGGTCCCCCGCCTTGCTCGTCGTGACGTCGATGACCTGACCGGCCGCGGTGATGGCCTTGACGAGCGGCGCCGGAATCGTCCCGCCCCCACCGACGAATACGAGCACGGTCGACGGCAGCGGGTCCTGCGATCACCTCGACCAGCCGCGGCACGTCGGCCGTCAGCAGGCGCCCGGCCTCGCGCACGACGATGACCCGGCGGTCGACCAGGAAGGGCGGGGTCAGGCAGGCGTCGACGACGGCGCCGACGTTCAGCTCGTCGCCCGCTCCGCCACCGACCTCTTCCACGATGAGCGCGTGGTCGCCGTCGCCCACCACGTCGTCGAGCAGCCCACGGACCGCCTGGGCCACCAACGCGGCGTCGTCACCCTTGACCAGGTAGACGGACTGGGACCTGGCAGCGCTCACTCGGCCTCGCTGACGGCGGCGAGCACGTCACGGGCCCGGCAGGTGCCCTTGACGTCGTGCACCCGCACAATGCGGCAGCCCCAGGCGATGCCGAGGGCCGCCGCGCCGATGGAAGCCTCACGCCGCTCGGTGAGCTCCAAATCGAGGATCTTGCCCAGGAACGTCTTGTTGGAGGCCGAGAGCAGGAGCGGGTAGCCCAGCGCGGCCAGCGTCGACGAGGCGCGCAGCAGGGTCAGCGACTGCTCGGCCGTCTTGCCGAGGTCGAGGCCGGCGTCGAGCACGATCCGCTCGGCGGGGAGGCCGGCGGCGCGGGCACCGTCGGCGCGCTCGGTGAGGAAGCGGGCCACGTCGGCCACGACGTCGTCGTAGTGCGGGTCGGGATCGGCCACCCGCGGGGCGAGACGGATGTGCGTGATGACGACGGCGGCGTCGTGCTCGGCGGCGGCGGGCGCGTAGTCGGGATCGGCCAGGCCGCTGATGTCGTTGCCCATCACCGCGCCCTCGGCGTAGGAGGCACGCGCCACCGAGGCGCGCCAGGTGTCGACCGAGACGGGCGTGTCGAAGCGCGCCACCAGACCGGCCACGACCGGCACCACGCGGTCGAGCTCCTCGGGCTCGGTCACCTCGGGCCCCGGACCCGCCTTGACGCCACCGATATCGAGGATGTCCGCCCCGTCGGCCACCAGCTGCTCGGCCCGCCCGTAGAGCTTGTCGAGCTCGAAGGTGGCGCCCTTGTCGTAGAAGGAGTCGGGGGTGCGGTTGAGGATCCCCATGACGAGGGCCCGGTGTGTCAGGTCGTAGCGCCGGCCGCCGAGGTCGAGGAGCGGCGGGGCGGGCCGGCGGCGGCGCGGGGGCCGTCGTGGTCGGTGTCGGTGGTCGGCGTCCCGGTGGCCGGCGCCGGCCATCAGTACAGGCGCGCCGTCAACGCCCGCCGGTATTCCTTGGTGCTCGGGTCGTCGGGGCCCATGGCCTCCAAGAGGTCCACGAACTCCTGGCGGGCCGCGTCGTCGTCGCGCACCCGCTCGAGCAGCTCGTCCAACTTGGCCTCGATGTCGGCGCGGTCCGTGGCCGACACGTCGACCCCTGCTTCGAGCAGGCGGGCCTCGGCGGCCAGGGCCCGGCTGGCCTCGGTCTCGGGCAGGCGCTGCAGCAGCGCCAGCGCCTCGGCCGGCTCGCCGCGGTCGATGAGGATGCGGGCGAGGCCCTCGGTGGCGCCGGCGTGATCCGGCTCGAGCTCGAGCGCCTTGCGCAGGGAGGCCTCGTCGCCCGCGGCGGCCAGCGTGTCCGCCTCGCTCGGGGCCGGCGCCAGTCGCTGCACGAACGCGGTGATCTGCGCCTCGGGGACCGCGCCGATGAACTGGTCCACCACCTGGCCCTGGCTGAGGGCGAAGACGGCGGGGATCGACTGCACGTTGAAGGCCCGCGCCACCGCCGGGTTGTCGTCGACGTTGACCTTGGCCAGCTCGACGGCGCCGCCGGTGTCGGCCACCGCTTTCTCGATCATGGGCCCGAGGGTCTTGCAGGGCCCGCACCACGGGGCCCAGAGGTCCACGATCACCGGCACCGTCGCGCTGCGGTCCAGCACGTCCGCCTGGAATGTCTCGTCTGTGACGTCCATCGGCCAGACGCTAATGGCTGTCCCGGCGGGGAACGACGCCCCACGTCGGCGCAGGTGGAGCGCACCGGGAGGGCCGTGATCTGGGTGCGCCGCTGAGCGCCGGGCGTCTGACCGGGCGACACGGCACCGATTAGCGTCGTTCGCGTGTCGCAGGCGCCAGAAGGCATTCACCAGGCCGAGGTCACCGACTGGATGGTGGCGACCATTCCCGAGATCACTCCGCCGCTCACCTTCACCCTGATCGCCGGCGGCCGCTCCAACCTCACCTACCGCGTGGAGGACGCCGAGGGCCGGGCCTGGGCCCTGCGCCGACCCCCCTGCACCACGTGCTGCCCGACCGCGCACGACATGTCCCGCGAGTACCGGCTGATGCACTCGCTCGGGCCGGCGGGGATCCCCGTTCCGGTCACCGTCGGGCTCTGCACCGACGAGGCGGTCAACGATCGGCCCTTCTACGTCATGGAGTTCGTCGAGGGCCACATCCTGCGCACCGCACCCGAGGCCGAGGCCGCGTTCGACGAGGCGACTCGGCGCAGTGTCGGCGGCCACATGGCCGACACGCTGGCCGCGCTGCACGCCGTCGACCCCGACGCGGTCGGGCTGGGCGATCTGGGACGGCACGAGGGGTACATCGAGCGGCAGCTCAAGCGCTGGCGCGGGCAGTACGAGCAGATGCAGGTCGAGGGGGTCGATCACGGCGGCATCGTCGAGCGGGTGAGCGACGAGCTGGCCCGGCGCATCCCCAAGCAGCAGCGGACGTCCGTCGTGCACGGCGACTACCGGATGGACAACGTGGTGCTGGCCGACGACGGGACCGTCCGGGCCATCCTCGACTGGGAGATCTGCACGTTGGGCGACCCCTTGGCCGACCTCGGGCTGCTGATGGACTACTGGGCCGACCCCGGCGACGCCATGGCCGTGCTCGGGCTCTCGCCGACGACGGCGCCGGGCTTCTCGACCAAGGCCCAGATCCTGGAGCGCTACGACGCCGTCTCCGACCTCGACGTCTCGGGGATCGGCTACTACCAGGCCTTCGGATACTGGAAGCTGGCCTGCATTCTGCAGGGTGTCTACGCCCGCTACGTCGCCGGCGCCGGAGCGGGCGACCAGGGCAGCGTCGACGGGTTCCCGGTGCAGATCGGGCGCCTCTTCGAGATGGCGGCCGAGGCACTGGAGGCCACGCCGTGAGCCCCGAGGGGGCCGGCGGCCTCACCGAGATCTTCGAGGTCCACCAGGAGCCCGTCCTGCGGGAGCCGATCCTGGTCGTGGCGCTCGAGGGCTGGGTCGACGCCGGCCTCGGCGCCACGACGGCCATCTCGACGCTGCTCGGGCAGGGTCACACCGAGCCCCTCGTCACGTTCAACGGCGAGCACTTCCTCGACCAGCGGGCCCGGCGCCCGGTGGCCCGCATCGTCAACGGCATCACGACCGACCTGACCTGGCCCCGCACCGTCGTGCGCCAGGGGACGGACGAATCGGGCCGCGACATGCTCGTTCCTGGTCGGGCCCGAGCCCGACTTCCACTGGCGCGCCTTCACCGACGCCGTGGTGGGGCTGGCCCGCTCCTGGCACGTGCGCATGGTCGTGGGCCTGGGGGCCTTCCCGGCGCCGGCGCCGCACACCCGGCCGGTGAAGCTGGCCGCCACCGCGCCGGCGGACTCGGCCGACCTCATTGAGCAGGTGGGGATCGTGCAGGGCGAGCTCGAGGTGCCGGCCGGCGTGCTGGCCGCTCTGGAAATGGCGTTCGGCGCCAACGGGACGCCCGCCGTCAGCCTGTGGGCCCGGGTCCCCCACTACGTGGCGGGCATGCCGTTCCCCGAGGCGAGCGCGGCGCTGATCGAAGGCCTGGCCGCTGTGGGCTCGCTGTCGCTGGACTCCTCCGCGTTGCGCCGGGCGGGCGACAGCTCGCGCCGTCAGGTGGACCAGCTCATTGCCGACAATGCCGAGCACCAGGCCATGGTGCGCAAGCTCGAGGAGAACATCGACGCCTCGGAGGGCAACGCCATGGGGGTGGACGAGGTGCCGTCGGGCGACGAGATCGCCGCCGAGCTCGAGCGCTTCCTGCGGGGCGAGGAACAGTGAGCGTGGGTTCGAGTGATCGAGTGGGTCGAGTGCGAGCGAGTGCGAGGGAGTAGTTGCCCATGAAGATCGACGGCGGCATCGGGTTCGACCCCGACGGCATGGCGGCCCAGGCGGTCAAGGCCGAGCAGAGCGGCTACGACGGCGTGTGGTCGGCCGAGACGAACCACGACCCCTTCCTCCCCATTGCCGTGGGCGCGGCCGCCACGGAGAAGCTCGAGTTCGGCACCGGGATCGCCGTGGCCTTCGCCCGCAACCCCATGACGCTGGCCGTCCTGGCCAACGACCTGCAGCTGCTGACCAAGGGCCGCTTCATGCTCGGCATGGGCAGCCAGATCAAGCCGCACATCACCAAGCGCTTCTCCATGCCGTGGTCGCACCCGGCGCCGCGGCATGCGGGAGCTCATTCTGGCCATCCGGGCCATCTGGAAGACGTGGGAGACCGGCGAGCCGCTCGCCTTCCGGGGCGAGTTCTACACGCACACCTTGATGACGCCCTTCTTCAACCCGGGCCCGAACCCGCACGGCAACCCCAAGATCCTGCTTGGCCGCCGTGGGCGAGCTCATGACCGAGGTGGCGGGCGAGGTCGGCGACGGTTTCCTGGTCCACGGCTTCTCCACCGAGCGCTACCTGCGCGAGGTGAGCCTGCCGGCGCTGGAGCGGGGCGCGGCCAAGGCAGACAAGACGCGGGCGGATCTCACCGTCTCCTATCCCGGGCTTCGTCGTCACCGGTCCGGACGAGAAGAGCATGGCCGCAGCCGCCAAGGGGGTGCGCGAGCAGATCGCCTTCTACGGCTCGACACCCGCCTACCGTCCCGTGCTCGAGCTGCACGGCTGGGGCGACCTGCAGCCGGAGCTCAACACCCTCTCCAAGCGGGGCGAGTGGGTGAAGATGGGCGAGCTCATCGACGACGACGTCCTCAACGCCTTCGCCGTCGTGGCGCCGCTCGACCAGGTGGCCGCCGAGGTGCGCAGGCGTTTCGACGGCCTCGTCGACCGCTTCAGCTTCTATGCGCCCTACAAGGTGGACCCCGAGATGTGGAAGGGCGTGTTGGCCGGGTTCCACTAGGCGGTCGGGCGACGTCTTGGTCGGGTCGCGGCTGCGTTCGCCTTCGTGGGAGGCTCCGGGTGACCCGGAGAACTCGTCGTGGATCACAGGGCCTCCGTCGTCTCCAGTCCCCGGTGGCGGGCGGCCGGCGCAATTCGCGGTGGTGCGAAACAACACTGACGTCGGACGCTCGCGAGGAAGCTACGTTCGGCTGTACTCGACGTGATTGGAGGACAGCCAGATGCCCAACTGGGCTGAACAGGTCACTGCGATTGCCACGGCGGTGAGCTCCCTCGCACTGCTCAGCGCGATCGGGGCCGTGATCTTCGCGGCCAGACAAGCACAAGAGACTCGCATCGGACGGCAGGCTGAGACCGCAGTCGAGTTCCTCAGGCGCTGGAACGAGGCGTCGCTGGAGGAGACGCGTCGGCTCGTCGCTCAGTTCGACACGAACGAGGCGCTGCGGGATGCCATGGTCCGATACATGGCAGAGAACTCACAAAATGCCTATGTGCTGTACCGGGAGCTCGACTATTTCGAGCAACTGGGCGCCTTGGAGAAGCATGGTGATTTTGACATCGAGCTCATCCGGTCGTTACTGGGCCAGCGCCTCGTCGACCGATGGGAGATGTGGCAACCCACGATCGAGGCCATCGGAGGCAGGAGCACCTACCCGATGTTCGATCACCTCGTCGCAAAGGTGCGGGCTGCAGATTGATTCGCGTCGTCAGAGTCGCCGCGGATTACGCGACGACGTTGACCAGGCGCGGTGGGCGAACCACCACCCGCTTCGGGGCAGCACCGCCCAGGGCATCGATCACCTTCGCCGACGCCAGCGCGGCCGCCTCGGCGTCATCCTCCGAGATGCCGGCATCCACCTCGATGCGGTCGCGCACCTTCCCGTTGACCTGGATGACCATCGTCACGGTGTCCTGGCGGACGAGCTCAGGGTCGAAGGAGGGCCAGGGCTGCAGGTGCACCGAGGGCTCGTCGGGGTGCCGGCGTTCCCACAGCTCGGCTGTCACGTGCGGTGACATCACGGCGAGGAGGAGGAGCAAGGTATCCAGCGCCTCGTCCCACACCTCGGCGTGGGGCGCCGCCCCGGTCGTGCTGTCTGCGGTGCCGTTGGCGGCGCGCTCCCTCGGCACCGGTGTCACGGCCATAGCGCTGCACCAGGTTGAGCAGCTCCATGCAGTGCGCCACGGCGGTGTTGTAGGACCAGCGTTCCAGGTCCCGAGTCACGTCGGCGATGGTCCGGTGCACGGCCTGCCGCACGGCCAGGTCGGCCGACGTCTGCTCGCCCGGTGCGGACCGGGGTGCTCGGCCGTGCAGGTGCGCCACAGCCGGTCGAAGAATCGCCCGCACCCGTCAATGACCTGCTCGGTCTGCTCGGACCAGTCCATGTCGTCGAAGGGCGGGCCCACGAAGAGGTGGAACAGGCGCAGCGCGTCGGCGCCCACCGTGTCGAAATAGTGCTCGGGCGCGATGAGGTTGCCCTTGGACTTGGACATCTTGGTCCCGTCCATGCGGATCATGCCCTGCGCGAAGTAGTGCTTGAACGGCTCGGGGTCGATGACCGGGCGCCAGCCCGACGTCGATCAAGGCGCGGGTATAGAAGCGGGCGTAGAGCAGGTGGAGGATCGCATGCTCAATGCCGCCGATGTACTGGTCGACGGGCATGAAGTGCTGCGCCGCCATCGGGGCGAACGGCTGCTCGGCGTTCCACGGATCACAGAAGCGCAGGAAGTACCAGGACGAGTCGACGAAGGTGTCCATGGTGTCCGTCTCGCGACGGGCCGGACCACCACAGATCGGGCAGGTGGTGTGCAGGAAGCCTTCGTGAGAGGCCAGCGGCGACTGCCCCGTCGGCAGGAATTCCACGTCGTCGGGCGCCACGATCGGCAGCTGGTCCTCGGGCACGGGCACGACGCCATGGTCCGGGCAGTACACGGCCGGTATCGGGCAGCCCCAGAAGCGCTGGCGCGACACCAGCCAGTCACGCAGCCGGTAGTTGACCTTGCGCTCGCCGACGCCCTTCTCCTCGAGCCAGTCGATGGCCACGGCCTTCGCCGTCGCGATGTCGAGGCCGTCGAGGAAGCCGCTGTTGATTTTGACGCCGTCTCCCGAGTACGCCTCGCCCCCGTTGGCCTCCCAGTCCTCGGGGGGCTGCACGGTGCGGACGATCGGGAGATCGTGCTGGGTGGCGAACGCCCAGTCGCGCTCGTCCTCGGCGGGCACGGCCATGATCGCTCCGGTCCCGTAGCCCATGAGCACGTAGTCGGCCACGTAGAGCGGGACGGGGCTGTCGGTGAACGGGTTGATGACGTTGCTGCCGGTGAAGGCGCCCCGCTTGCCGAGCGCGGCGGTGTCGCCCTCGGTCATGCGCTCGATGTCGGTCGCCGCGGCGGCACGCCGGCGCAGCGCGTCGACCGCCAGGCGCTGGTCTTCGGTGGTCAGCTCGTCGACGAGCGGATGCTCAGGGGCCATGACCGCATAGGTCATGCCGAAGCTGGTGTCGGGCCGGGTCGTGAAGACCCTGACGGTCAGGTCGTCGCGGCCCTGGACGGGCAGGTCGAACTCCGCCCCCTCGGACCGTCCGATCCAGTTGCGCTGCATCGTCTTGGCCCGCTCCGGCCACTCGAGACCGTCGAGGGCCTCGAGGAGCTCGTCGGCGTACTGGGTGATGCGGAAGAACCACTGCTCCAGGTCGCGCTTGACGACGACGTCGCCGGAGCGGTCACAGGTGCCGTCGGCCAGCACCTGCTCGTTGGCCAGCACGGTCTGGCAGCCCGGGCACCAATTGACCGGGGCCAGGGCCCGGTAGGCCAGGCCCGCCTCCCAGAAGCGCAGGAAGATGACCTGGCTCCACTTGATGTAGGAGGGGTCGTGGCTGTGGATCTCGCGGCGCCAGTCGTAGACGGCACCGAGCCGGCGCAGCGACGCCGTGAGTTCGGCGATCCGGGCGTCGGTGAAGATCCGCGGGTGGGTCCCGGTCTTGATAGCGGCGTTCTCGGCGGGCAGGCCGAAGGAGTCGAACCCGATCGGGCTCAGCACGCCTTTGCCCAGCATGGTCTGGTAGCGGACGGTCAGGTCGCCGAAGGTGTAGTTCCGCACGTGGCCCTGGTGCGCCGCCCCCGAGGGATAGGGGTACATGCACAGCGCGTAGAACTTCTCCCGGGGGTCGTCGTTGTCGATCTGGTAGGTGCCCTCGTCATCCCAGTGGCGCTGCCACTTGCGCTCCACCGCATCGACGTCGTACGCGCGTGCCATCCCACCAGGGTAGGCGACACCCTGGTGGCTTCTGAGCCGATTCAGGCGGCCGCAGGGGCAGGTCGGCGCCCAATTCCGGCCGTCCGTGGGCGCCCCGGACGAGACGGGGTGGGTGTCTCCGACTGCTATCGTTGCTCTCCACCACTGGGGGCGTAGCTCAGCTGGTAGAGCGCCTGACTGGCAGTCAGGAGGTTCGTGGGTTCAAGTCCCATCGCCTCCACCAATCGATGAGGTCTCAGAGTTCTGGGCACGTTGAATCCACGCCTCTGCGTGTTCAACCGCAGCAGGGCCGCCGTAGCTGCAGGGATGGGCGGCAGGTCGACCGGCGCACTGTTGCTCGGTTCCTCCCAGGACCGACGAACCTGACCGGCTTGCTCTGGTGTGCTCGTCCGACCCGACGTAAGGCGCATGGATCGGAGGCCATGTCATTGTGCCTTGGCTCCGACCCGGTCGCGGACCTTGGTGGCGGTGACCACCTGCCCTCGGTTCGGGACGGTCTTGTCCGATCCTGTAGACGATTCTCCGCGGCAACACGGATCCGTCCTACACCGTCGTTGACCGCTCCGGCCGTCGATCCCGATCCCGAGATGATCTGCAGGTTGACGCTCGACAAGACCACCGTGGGTTTGCCTCCCACGCCTGAGCTCACGTAGGTCGGAGCGAGCACCGGCGTGCTCCCGCCGGGACACGAAAGGGCAGCGCCCGTTCCGCCCGAGGTCACAGGCTGCCCTGCCGTCACGGTACTGCATTCCCACTCCCGGCGTGACACTCACCGCAGCCTGCGCTTCTCCGCCACCAATCAACAGCGTGCCGACGACACCCACAACACCACCAAAGAACGGACGAACACCATGCCGACGATCCTGCCCATTTCAGCCCTCCTTATGACGATCCGAGGCGCAGGACCCATCGTCACCGGCCCCATCCGGACGACCCAGGTAGTCCGGAGCTACCGATGGTCGCACAGGTAGCCTGAATCTGAACCTGGGACACCCTGCCGACCGAGTTTCGGGCTCGTTCACGGCCATCCCGGTGTCAATTTCGCCTGGCCGCCGACGGCCATGCTGGGACTGGGGGTCAATAGTGACCGCCGTCATTCTCGCCCTTCCGATGCGATCAGCTGTCGACTCAGCTTGCGAACGGCCTGCTGACCGGTCTAACTACGGCTCCGGACAGCCTCCGTGACGTTGGCGATTTCAGAAGACTCTACGCTCGGCAGGTGACGACGGGGGTTCGCAGCCGTGGTGCAAGCGCGACTGCTGGACGTTGATCGTTGATACGTCGTTCATGTGAACTGACCTCTTGAACAGGACCGTTACGACCTCGAGTCCAGGTTCGAGGTGAACTGACTGGCGACCCAAACTTCGCTATGATCGGTGGCACCGCCGAAACACTGCGCGACAGACGTGCATGGAGAAGAATCTCTCACCGGCACACCCCTGATCGTTGCCCAGTTCGACAATACACTCCTCCAGTCTCGAGTGACGGGAGCAGCTTGCGGGGTTGCCACTAAACCTGCGGACTCGACGTTGACTAGCCGTGCCCCAGATCGCCCAGAGATAACGCGAGACGGGCGGGAGGTCGTGCAGACGACCTATTGCAATCCGGCCGATCCGGCGACAGTCCCGTAGTCTCCGGCATTGCCAAATGTATAGATGGTCCCGTCTGCTCCCAACATCGTGTATGCCGCGTCGTTGTTGGTAGCAGTCAGACCAACAATCGGTGACGGGACCGACGTGGACCCGCGAGAGCCCACGAAGGTGTCGCTTCCAAAGGGGAAGACGCCCCCATCGCTGGCCACAAGGCGATATCCCGCATCGCTCTCTGACTCCATCCCGATCACGGGGCCATTGAGGGAGAGGCCTCCAGTTGAGCCGTGGAAGGACGCACCGAAGGAGAACACGCCTCCATCGGATGCCACGAGCCAGTAGCCCCCGCTCGTCTGATCCAGCGCCATGCCCACCACTGGCTTGTTCAGGACCAGGCTGCCCGTCGACCCTTGGAACACGCCGTCCCCGTAAGTGAATACGCCTCCGTCGGAAGCAACCAGGTAGTAGCCATCTCCGTCGCCGGTTGCTGCCATGCCGACCACCGGCTTGTTCAATCTGATGCCGCCAGCTGAGCCGTAAAACTGCGCGTCACCGAACGCAAACACACCTCCGTCCGAGGCGACGAGCCAATAGCCACCCCCATCAGGCGTTGCTGCGATCCCAACGATGGGGTGATTCAGGGGTGTACCGCTCATGGAGCCGAACCATCGGGCGTCACCAAAGGCAAGCACCTGACCGTCCGAGGTGGTTTGCCAATAGCCCCCACTGTCCGGCGTGCTCGCCAATCCGACGAAGGACGACGTTCCGCTACCGCAGTGGGGCAGCGTCACGTTGTACGAGTTGGTGATGGGCCAGTTGGGAACGGGAGTGAGATTCAGCGCACTGATTCCTGACGAACCGATGTGGGCAGCGATGACGTGTGACCCGGGTCCAAAGTCAGACGAGCGGGGATTCCACAACACCGTCTCGATGCCGGTTGAGCCGACATTTGCGATCTGCGTGCCCGTGGTCTCGGGTCCGTCGTAGAGGTACAGGCTGACGGCGGTTGTCTGGCCGACGGGAAACCCGGTGAAAGAAAACGCGAACTCGGGCGTTCCCGCCACGCATACCCCAGTGGCGCTGTAGACGGGAGCTGTCGTGGCCACCGCTGCACCGGAGCAACTCCCGGCAATGAGAACAGCCAGGATCGCTCCGACCAAGGCCGACGCCCCGGCCGCCACTCGAGGCACTCGATGTCGACCCACGAATATCGCCCCGTGCTGACTCACCGAGAGCACCGTATATGGCCATGAACGACGGCGCCGACATTCGCGGCCAGCGGTGCCTGTTGTTCGAGCCCATCGCTACAACTCGAAGTCCTCATCCGGTTATCGGCAGGGGGTCCCCGCCCCCGTCGCCGCGGTGTCAGGCCTCCGTGCGCTCCTCAATGTGCTGGAGCTCGATCCACAGCGGGATCAAGAACCAGATGTAGGCGTTGCTCAGCGTGTACCGCTTCTCGCCGTAGCCGGTGACCATGGCACCGACCTCGGTGAAGCGGACCCGGTCATCTTTGGCCTTGTACAGCTTGACGCGCTCGAGGATCCCGGCCAGCTCCTCCATGGAGGAGACCTCCATGCCGAAGTGGTCCATGTTCGGCGTGACCATGAACTCGTCCTTCGCCGGCAGCAGGTAGAGGAACTGCCCCAGCGCTCCCGTGTAGAGGATGAGGGGATTCCCCTTCTCGGTGCTGTTGTCCCCCTCCTCCCAGCCGAAGATCTCAGAGAAGAAGTCCAAGAGCGACGCCCGGCCTGCATCGTCCATGAGCTCGGCGTCGACGCTGATCGCCACGTGGTTGATCCGAGGGGCAAAGGGTCGGCTGCTCATGACACCACCAAGCCCGGCTGCACCATGACCTTGCTGGGGATCTCGCCGCGGGCCAGCCGTTCCATGGCGTCCATGACGCCGCTCAGGGGAATGTCCTCGGGCTCCATCAGGGCCTGGAGCGGCAGCGTGCCGCTGCCGAGAAGCTCGACCGCCGGCCCGAAGCCTTCGTCGTTGTAGTTGTAGGCGCCGATCACCTCGAGTTCGAAGATGATGAGGCGGTTCTGGTTGAAGCGGGGCGGTTCGAACCCGGTGCCGACAATGACCAGCGTGCCGGCGTAGTCCAGCTGGCCGAGAGCCGCCTCAGCCGCGCTGGCGTGTCCCGAGCATTCGAACGCGACGGCGAAGGGCTCGGCCACCGGCAGCGTCATCGGCGGCGGCTCCAAGGCGTCGGGCGCCACGACGCGGGCGGCCCCGACATCGAGGGCCTGCTGGCGCCGCACCGGTGAGGGCTCGCTCACTGTGATGTCGTCGATGCCCTGGGCGCGGAGCACAGCGATGATCAGGAGACCCACCGGCCCGGCCCCTGTGACGAGGACGCGATCGCCCGGGCGCACGTCGGCCAGACGCAGCGCGTGCAGGGTGATCGCCGTCGGCTCGGCCAGTGCCGCCGGCCGCGTCGCCAATGCATCGGGCACCCGGATCAGGTTGTCGGCGGCCGCCGTCTTGTAACGGCAGAACGCACCTCGATACCCACCGAAGTCTGCCGAGGCGCGCTGCAGGCACACCGACGGTCGTCCTCTCCGACAGGGCCGGCAGACGCCGCATCCCGGCGCTGCGTTCCCCACGACCCGGTCACCGGGAGACCACCCGGAGTCACTGGCCGCGGCAGCCACCACCCCCGACCACTCGTGGCCGAGAATGGAGCCCGGTCGGGCGTAGCGCTCCAGCACCATGTGCAGATCGGACCCGCAGATCCCACAGGCGCTGATCTCGACCAGCACCTCGCCCGGCCCGGGCTCCGGGCGGGGAACCTCCTCGACCTCGATCCTGCCCTCGCCCACATAGACGGCGGCAGGCATGAGCTCTGGAGACATTTCGCAGACACTAAGGCGCATCGCCCGCAGATGCCGAGAGTGGCACTGCGACGGCTCAGGATTCCGTGTGGTGCTCCAGCCGGTCAGGTTCGACGGTGTCGCCGGCTTGCGCCGGGCCGGGTTCCTTCCGCCGCGGCCGGGTGAGGATGATCTGCACGGACGCCACCACCAGGACCACGATGGTGACGACACGCTCGCTCCGGCCGACCTCGTGGAAGATCGCGTAGATCTGAATGCCGATGGCCAAAGCCTGTGCGAAGAGGGCCAGCGCCACAGCGCGCATCCCGTGACCGGCTCGGGATTCTCGTCTGTCTCCGGCGCCCGGGTCCAGGCCGCCATCGCGAGGAGGAGCGCGCCGAGCGTCCAGATGAAATCGTAGGTGTCGCCGGACACAACGGCCCGAGCCTCGGCTTCCTGCACGGCGAAGACGGCGTCGGCGATCGACGAACTGACAATGGCCAGCCCGATCAGGATCCACATGGTGTCGGGTCGCCAACCCAGGAGGCCGTACACGCCGAGGACGGCGCCCACGAGCAGCACATCGAGCACCGGATAGAGGAAGGCGACGAACGTGGCGAGATCACCGACCGTCTTGTGGTCCGCCGCGGGCTGAATCACCAGGGCGAAACCGGCGGCCAGCACCAGCAAGGGTGACGGCAATCCCATCCATCCAACGGTGCAGCTCGAACTGGGGGACACGGACGCGGATCAGGTAGTAGATCCCCAGCGCCATGAGCGGGTACCACGCCAGCCAGAACGGGTCCGCGAACGACGGATAGGGCGCGTTGGGTTGACTGGCGTAGGCCACGTCCCATGCTGCGCTCCCGATGAACCAGAGCAGCATGCCGATCCCGAAGGCCATCCAAGCCTTGCGCGCCACCGGCTCGAAGGCGGCGCGTGCGAGCACGAGCGCCGCACAGGCACCCAGGATCACCTCGTGGACCCAATTGTCGTAGAGCCAATCCGGTCCGGCGACGCCGAAGATGTCGTTCAGCGCCTCCAGCACCGTGAGCGCCCCGAGCACCAGCCAGATGAAGCTGAGGGGAAGGGGCACCGACAGGAGCTCGCCCTGCTCGTCGACCTTGCGTCCGGGGAGTGCGCTGCGCAGTGAACTCAGCCTCGGGGTGCCCCGGGCGGTCGAATCAGCCACGGCGCCCCGTCATGTGCACCATCATCGCCGACGGACCGACGCGTGGGGACAGACGAGGCGGGTCCTCGCCACCCTCCGGTACCATCGCCTGACCATGGAGCAGCTGGAAGGACGGACCGCCGTCGTCACCGGTGCGGCCAGTGGCATCGGGCTGGCCGTCGTCGAAGCCTTCGTCGCCGCCGGCATGCGTGTCGTCATGGCCGACATCGACGAAGAGAATCTCGGGTCGCACGCGTCGAGACTGGCCGACGACGGTGCCGATGTTCTCGCGGTGCCCGCCGATGTACGAAACCCCGAGGATGTCGAGCGCGTCGGCGCCGCTGCCGTCGAGAGGTTCGGGAAGCTGCACGTCGCGGTGAACAATGCCGGCGTCGTCAACGGGGGCTATTCCTGGGAGATACCGCTCGAGGACTGGCACCGGGTGCTCGACATCGACCTGTGGGGCGTCATCCACGGCATCCGCTCCTTTGTGCCGCGCATTCTCGCCTCGGGGGAGGAAGGGCACGTCGTCAACACGGCGTCCATGGCGGCCGTCCTGTCCTTGGGCCGCCTCGGCCCCTACACCGTCGCCAAGCACGGGGTGCTCGGACTCTCCGACGTCCTGCGCGCCGAGCTGGCGTCGCTCAGCGCCCCGATCGGGGTGAGCGTCGTCATGCCCGGCATGATCAAGACCGGCATGAACCCGGTCGGCACGGTGGCGGCCGCAACGGTGGCGGTCAACGTGCTGGACGCCATCCGGCGGCAGCGCAACTACGTCTTCACCGACGACCACAGCACGGGCGAGGTGGACGAGCGCCTGAACGCCATTCTGTCGGCGCGGCGCGACGTCGTCGGCTGAGCCCGGTTCCCGTCACTCGCAGCCTGGCGCTCCGGCGGGCGTCCTGCCCGGTGAACCAGTTGCATGCACACTGCAACTATCGGTCCCGAGGCACCATTGGGGCAGACGGCAGGCCGCCCGTGGCTCCTCTTTGCCCTGCTCAAGCCCGACCTGGGCCGGGGCACCCGCGCTAGCCTCCCCCGATGCCCGGAGACGAACTCGCTGCCGAGTTCTTGACTTCGGTCCTCGACGCCGACCCCCTGGCCGGGTCGATGTTCGGCTTGCCGGGCTATGACGCGTTGTTGCCGGACTTCAGCCGCGAGTTCCGTTCCGCCCACGCACTGGAGCTGGCGTCCATCGCCACCCGCGCCGAAGAGACGCCTGAGGCCGGGCTCGAGGAGACCGACCTGCAGACGCTCGACTTCGTGCGTTGCCTGGCCCGCGGCATGGCCGGCGCAGCCACGGTGCCGGTCATCGAGTTCACCATCAGCGACACGTTCGCCGCACCGGTCGGAGAGGTCCTCAGCTCCCTGCCCAAGATCCCGCTCGACACCGAGGAGCGTCGCGAGGGTTACCTGACGCGGCTACGCGGCTTGTCGGATCTGTTCGACACGGCGGCGCAGCGCCATCAGGAAGGCGCACGCGAGGGCCGCACCGCGGTGGCCCGGCTCGTCGAGGCCGCCATTACCCAACTCGAGCTGATGATTCAGGATCCCACCGTGGGCGCCATCGTCCGGACCGACTGCGGCGCAGCCTTCTCCGAGGCGGTCTCCGTCGTCGTCAACGACCATGCCCGCCCGGCGCTGGCCGCCTACCGGGAGGCGCTACGCACCGCGGTGCTCCCCAGCGCCCGCGACGACGAGCACCCGGGCATCTGCCACCTCCCTGATGGCGAGGAGATGTACGAGGCCCTGGCCCGCCACCACACCTCCATGGACTCCTCGCCCGAAGAGCTCCACGCCATGGGCCGCGAGATCGTCGACGAGGTGTTCGAGGAGATCATGCGAGACCGGGTCGCGCCTCTTCGGGACGACCGACGTCCCCGAGATCTTCGAACGCCTGTCCGACCCCTCGTTGCGGTATGAGAGCCGCCAGGAGATGCTGGACCACGCCCGGCGTGTCGTCGCCGCCGCCGAAGCGGAGGCGCCCAGGTGGTTCGCCACCGTCCCCGACGCGCCGTGCATCGTCGCGCCGGTCCCCGAGGCCGAGGAGGCGGGCATGACCTCCGCCTACTACATGCCCGGAGCGATCGACGGCTCGCGGCCGGGCACGTACTACCTGAACACGTCGCAGCCCGAGAAGCGCCACCGCTACGTGGCCGAGGACATCGCCTTCCACGAGGCGGTTCCCGGCCATCACTTCCAACTCACCATCGCCATGGAGTCGCGGGACCTGGCCCCGGCGCGCCAGGTCCTCTTCGACACCGCCTGTGCGGAGGGATGGGGCCTCTACAGCGAACGGCTGGCGGACGAGATGGGCCTCTACAGCGACGACCTCGCCCGCATGGGTCTCTTCGCCGCCGACTCGTGGCGGGCCACCCGGCTGGTCGTCGACACCGGCCTGCACGCCATGGGTTGGTCCCGCCAGAGCGCCGTCGACTGGATGGCCGACGCACACGCCGCTCCCCCGCCTCGAGGTGGAGGCCGAGATCGACCGCTACATCTCGTTCCCCGGCCAGGCGCTCGCCTACATGGTCGGCCGGCGCGAAATCGTTCGGCTCCGCACCGAGGCGGCCAGCCCGGCTGGGCGACGCGCTTCGACCTCAGGGATTTCCACGACCTCGTGCTGCGGGCCGGCATCCTTCCGTTGCCCGCCTTGGCCCGCACCGTCGAGCGGTGGGTGGACCGCCTCTGCGATAGAGCGCGGCGTCCTGCGCTACTGCTCGGAGCGCCGAGGTTGCTGCGCAGCGCGGCCTCGACCAGGTCCACCCACTGCCGCGGCGTCCAGCCGGCCACGTCGGGACAGGCCGCCATTTGGAGTTCGAGCGGGACGAGCACCGACGACTGCAATTCGGCCAGCGTGAACTCCAGGTCGGTCAGGTCCAGCACCTCGTAAGCCAGATAGGACCGGGCGACACGCCAGCTGCGGTCAGCCTGCCCGCGGGGGTCGGGGCCCAGGAGGCACTCGCCGATCTGGCGCACCGTGCCGTGCGCCAGCAGGTTCATGTAGGCCCAGACGGGGATCTCCATCCCCTTGTCATCCCAGTACTCGGCCAAGCTGCCGGCGAGGAAGGCCTCGCACTCGATGGCAATCGTCCCGTAGGACGTGTCCTGTCCGCTGTTCCGCACGCTGCACTCTCCTTGCCGCCGAGCGCCACTCCCGCCACTGAGAGAGACCGCCTGCTCTTCATTGTGTTATGCCCAGCTCTGCGTCCTTTAGAGGCGAAAGTCCTCATGTCCGTGGTTGGCCGGTTGACACACCGGTTCCGTCCTCATGTAGCGGCCGGGACCCGCGGCGACGAGGCGGCCCGCCCGGCCAGGATCACCCCGAAGAGGCACACGGCCGTGACATGCATGGCCGTGCACCACAGGCAGATGGCGCCGATCCGGAAGAGCTCCACGTAGACGAGATAGAGCACCATGGCGGCGCCGGCGCCCGACACCACCAGGCGGGCGCCTCGACCCAGCGCGCCGCGGAGCGCCAGGCCCACGGCGACGGTGAGGCCCGTCATCACCACGGCCCACACCAGACCGAGGACGGCCAGCGGCACGCCGAGCACGACCGACCACGAGCTCGTCGTGACCAGCGTGCAGTTGACGATGCCGGTGTCGGGACAGGCCAGCGCAGCCGGGTCGGTGTAGTGCGTCACCGTGAGATACGAGGCGATGGCCACCGCGACCAGGGACAGGCCGAGCGAGGTCGCCTGCAACCAGAGCGGTATCTGGCGTGGCAGCCGCCGGGCGTCGACGTAGGCCGCCATCGTCACGCCCCCAGCTTCTGGGCGATCGCCGCAATGGTCGCCGAGCTGCCCACGCTCGTGGGCTGGTTGCCGGTCACCGCCACGATGGCCGCCGTGATGTCGTTCGCCGCGCCGTCGATCGCTTGCGCCACGGCGCTCGAGGGGTCATTCAACTGCGCCGCGATCTGGCTCCGGGACAGCCCCTGCAGCACCTGCGGCGAGAAGCTGCGCCCGGTGATGATGTAGCGGTTGGCGATATCGAGGAACGGGATGCTCCCCTCGGGTCGTACTTCGCCATGCAGGGCGCTCTGCGCCGCCGTCGGCGTCTGCAGGGTCTGGTAGCTGCCCCCGTCCGGCTGGTTCGTCGCCTCCTCGACGGCCTGGAAGTCGACGTACGGGCTGGAGTAGCTCGACCCGTAGAACGACAGCGTCTGCGTGTCGGGGTAACTGTCGGAGTCCGACGAGTGCGTGCCCGACAGGTTCTCGAAGGTGCCGAAGCGTGACAGCGCCACGGCCAGCGACCAGCGCTCGGCGGCGCAGAAGGGGCAGTACTCGGCGCCGATGTAGGTGATCAGCGGCTTGCCGTCGGCGCCCTTGGCGATGGTGCTGCTTCCCGGTCTTGGTGGGCAGGACGACCGAGGAGGGGCTGCCCACCGCGTCGAGCGTCGCCGTCGGCACGGTGAGCGCGGCGAGGACCTGAGGGGACAGCGTGGTGGTGCCCGGGTCGGCGGTGGCTGCTCCGGCGATCCGCTCCGCCGTGGTCAGGTGCGAGGACGCCGAGGCGGACGGGTTGGAGGTCCCGGCCGGCCTTGATCACGACCATGGTGGCGATGGCGGCCACCACGAGCACGACCGGGACCAGGGCCGTCAGGACCGGATGGCGGGTGCGGAAGCGCTTGCCTCGCGGTGGATGGGCGTCGATGGGCCGTCGCGGGCGCGACGGTGGATTCGTGTCGTTGTTGCTCTTGGTGTCGGCGTGTTCGGTGCTCGGTTCTTGCTGGTGCGGGCCGCGCTGGACGCGACGGCCCCGTGTGGGGACTTCGACATGGTGTTCTCCTTGATTGGCCGAGCGTGGCGACAGTGGCGCACATGCTCGGAGGCTCGAGAGGGAGGCCGCGGGACGGCCTCCCGGGCTGATGACGGGTGCAGCGCGGGCTGCGCCGGTGGCCGCACGAGCGCGGCGAGCGGCGGCACGCGGGCGCCGGTTCGAGCTAGGAGAACTGCGGCGGGTGAAACAGGGGGTCGCGGGCGCCGACCGGGAGCGCCACGCCTGCTGCCCCGCCGGCGCCGGATGCAGGCGGCAGCTGCCGCAGCGCCCAGGACACCGGCCACGACGGCCACCAGCGCAATGCCCGGCGAGGGCGCGGCGGGTGCCGTGTTGCCCTTGCCGCAGGTGGCGTCGGCGCAGTTCACCGACCCGGACAGGGGAGCTTCGACGGCCTGCACCACCTGGGTGGCCGAGCGTCTCGGCGGCGGACAGCACGCCGTGCGGCACGAAGCCGCCGACGACCGCGGCGGCGATGACCGCCACCAGACCGATCCGCCACCGCATGGACATGCGACCCAGGTTACGGGTGCGAATTAAGCACGCCATAAGAATCAGGTGGACGCCGGCCCGAAGCCGCCGGAAGAGTGCCGGGCCGCGAGCCGTCCCGGCGGCCGCCGCCGCAGTCGGAGCGCCTACGCGGCTGTTGCCGGGCAGGTCCGCCCCGCCGGCGCACGACCAGCGCCGAACGGTCGCGCGCCGACCGGGACCCGCTCGAAGGCGGTCGCCACCCGGCGATGCCACAGCGTGTACCAGGCCACGAAGCCGCCATGAATCAGCCCACCCGCCACCAGAATCGCCACGATCTCCGCCATGTCACCAGTGTGGGGGCTCGCGACGGCCGGAACCAGGGACGAAGGTCCCTTCCGGCGTGCGCGTCACGACGCCGGTACCCGAGGACACGAGTCGGCGCTCGGCGTCCGTGCGCCGGCGCCCCGACCGGGCCCGATCCGGACCGCGGCGCCGACACCTTGCGTGCCCAGACCGCCACCAGCTGCAGCAGCCCGAGATACACCGCCAGCACCATCACAATGACCAGCAGGCTCCACCCCGTGAGGTTCCCGCCGAAGACCAAGATGAGCCCCGCCACGACGACGCCGACGATGCGCAGGCCGCTGAGGTGCTCGACGATCCAGCCGCCGGAGCGGCGCACCCGGCTCGACTCGGCGGCCGCCCGCCCGGCGCCCGAGGACAGCGCCCGGGACTGCGCGGCCACCCAGCGGCCACCCTTGGCGCAGGTCCCGCGGATCCACACGGCGTAGCGGGCCGGCCCGGCCACCCAGGCGCCGAAGGCGACCAGCACCGATGCCAGCAGGGTCCAGCGCAGGTCCGCCTTCAAGAAGCGCAACACGGTGTCCCAGACGGCGGCGGCACCCTGGGACTTGAAGCCACCGCTCGACCGCCTGGCCGATGAAGATGCCGCGGCCCAGCGACAGTACCCGACCAACACCAGCAGGGACATCAGCGCCACCCCGACGGCCAGGCGCAACAGTGTCTTACGGCGCTCCATGGCCAGCGCCACGGCCAGGATCGCCAGCACGAGGGCGACGACCGGGATGATCCACTTGAGCTTGACGATCAAGTTGAACAGCCCCGAGAACTTCGAGACCTGCTGCTTCGACACGACGGTGAAGCTCAGCCCCTGGTGTCACCGTCTTGATCGGGTTGAACAGCGTCACGCCGTGCGCGTTGGCGTCAGAGATGACGTTGTTGAGCGCCGGCGACAGGTTGAGGGCGATCTGTCCGCCCTTGGCGAGCTTCTTCTGCAACGGCGTCTGCTTGCCGGTCAGGATGTTGATCACGGCGTCGTGGCTGTGCCGGTTCAGCGAGTCCCACAGCTGGCCGAACTTCGGGCTCTCGAAGACCTTGAGCGCCAGGCCCTGGACGTAGGTCTTCACCTCGTTCACGATCGGCGCCACGAGCGGCTTGGCCGACTTCGGCAACGCCTCGGTGACCTTGTCCTTCACAACGTTGGTCGAGAACAGCGCGTCGGTGGCCCTCGTCGCCAGGCCCTGGATAATGACCGGGTTGCGCGCCAGTGGCGCCATGGTCTCGACGTACTTGTCGGTGTTGGTCACCGTGCGGATGGCCCACACCGAAATCACCGACACCGGAATCAGGATGGACGCCAGCACGACGAGCACCCACGCCGAGATGCGGCGCGGCATGTGCCCACGCGCGTCTTGTCCTTCTTGGTCTTCGTGATCGTGGCCGGCGGCGACGGCTCCTCCGGGTCCACGGCTGACCCGGAATCGGGCTCGGTTGCGTCGTCAGGCTGCATCTGGGGTTCAGTATCGCTCATCTGCGACGCCTCATCCACTCCCCTTCCTAGTGCGAAGATGGACTGGTGCGCACGTGTTTCGAGGGTGTACGACTGGTGGTGTGAAACAAAAAGGGGGCATTCGGGGCCAGCGGCGCGTCGTCGCCATCAGCGCACTCTCAGGGTTCATGGCTCCGCTGGTGTTCGTGGGCGTGATCGTGCTCCGCAAGGTCAACCGCCGCGGCCGCTTCCATTTCCGCCAGTTGAACAAGCGCTTCCAGCACGAGATCGCCCGCTGGACCTGAGCAGCACACCCTGACCCTGCTGACTCTGCTCGACTCTGGCTGACGCTGACCCGTGCTGACCGGATTCGCCCACTCCGCCGTTTGCGTGCCCGACGTCGAGGCCGCCACCCGCTGGTACTCCGAAGTCCTCGGGCCTCCAGGTGCTGTCACCCCCGTATCGCATGGAAGGCGAGCAGATTGAGCACGATATGGGTGAGCTCGTCCCGTCACCGGTGGTCGTGCACGCCGCCATCGTGGGCTTTGGGAATGACGACCGCGTCATTGAGCTGATCGAGTATCCGGCGGCCGACGTCGTTCCGCCAGAACAGGGACGTCCGGCCGTCACCAGGGTGGGGATCACCCATATCGGCATGCTGTGCGACGACATCGAGCGCCACGCGCACGGAGCTGGAGGCGCGCGGGGTGGAGTTCCTCACGACGGGCATCGCAGACGTCGCCGGGCTGCGGACGACGTGGTGTCATGACCCGTGGGGAACGGTGATCATCCTCATGGAGAAGCGCGAAGGCGCGCTTCCCTACTGGGGGCAGTGGATGCGATAAACGCTCCGCTACGGCGGATCGGACGCCGTTCCTCACCGTTCCACTACGTCTGCCGCCCTTCGTGACCCGTTGCATGCCGCGTTCGCCTCGGATCGGACATTTTCGAGTGCCATCGAGCAATTTTGAGCACAAATATCTACATTCGTGCCCGGAAAGATGTGCATCGACTGGGCGCGCGTCGGCCACAATGGGCGCCATGAACAAGAGAGAACTAGCAAAAGCAGTCGCGGTCCAGGCCGACGTCGAGTTGAAGACCGTCATCACCGTCATCGACGGATTCACTGATGTCGTCACCGCCGTCGTCTCGAAGGGTGAGCCGGTTTCCATCCCCGGCTTCGCCAAGTTCGTCAAGGTGAACCGGGCGGCGCGCATGGGTCGCAACCCGGCCACCGGTGAGGCCATCCGGATCAAGGCTTCCAAGAAGGCGCGCATCACGCCGGTCAAGGCGTTCAAGGACGCCGTCCTGGCCCCGGCCACGGCGCCCAAGCTGGTGAAGGGTGCGTACCCGACCAGCGACGCCGCTGTCGCCGCCGCCGGCAAGTCCGCCGCTCCGGCTGCCGCCAAGAAGGCGCCGGCCCGGGCTGCCGCCAAGAAGGCACCGGCCCGCAAGGCCGCACGGCACGCAAGGCTCCGGCCAAGCGTGCCGCCGAAGGCCCGGCAAGAAGACCGGTCAAGCGGGCTCCCGCCAAGAGGGCTGCGAAGAGGTAGCGAGCAAGGCCGGTCCCCTCACCCGGGACCGGCCTTCTGCGGCCCTGGTCCGATGGACGAGCCGCGCCACGAGGCGTGAGACGCAGCCGACGCGGCGCTCCCCCTCCCGAACAGCTGGCCGATCGGCCCCTCACGGAGCCGCATCCCGACCGGCTGTCGCCGGACGATCCCGCCTTCGCGCAGATCATCCGTGCCCATGCCGAGGCCCTGCCGGCGGTGCCGACACCTATGTCGACCCCCGCTCGGGCTACACCGTCCTGACGGCCGCGCTACCTGGCGCGGCGGGGCCACTGCTGCGAGTCCGGCTGCCGGCACTGCCCCTACGTCTCCTGAGCAACGGCCGTCCGACCGTTCGCCCGCGAGCACCGCCATCGCGGGTGCGTGCCTCCTATGCTCCAGGCGGCACTCGGCGCGGACGGATCGGTCACGGCATGAGCGACACCTCACAAGGTCCTGGATGGTGGTTGGCCTCCGACGGCAAGTGGTACCCGCCTGAGCTCTGGACCGGTCCGCCCGGCCAGAGACCTGCCGCGCAGCCGACATATCCGGCGCAGCCGACCTATCCGGCCCAGCCGACCTATCCCGCGCAGTCCACGTCTCCGGTGCAACCGGCATACCCGACGTACCCGGTACAGGGACCCGCCGCCGGACCGACCTACGGCGCCGGCAACGTCCCCCCGGGCTACGCCGGCTACGGCGCCGGCAACCCCTACGCCGTTACGGCCAGCCGGATCAACGGAAGACGAACGGCACTGGCGATCGCTGGCGTTGATCTGCGGCGTGCGCCGGGTTCCTCTTCTTCATCCCGGCGCATCCTCGGCATCATCTTCGGCTTCGTCGCCCGCGCACAGATCAAGCAGTCCAACGGCACGCAGAAGGGTGACGGGCATGGCTCTCGCCGGCATCATCGTCGGCTTCGGTTGGCTCGCGCTCCTCGTGCTGACCATCGCGTTCGGCACCACACCACCCACGAACAGCAACACCGGTGTGGTGAACTCTGCCATCCTCATGGGGCAGCCGGCATCGAGATAGCCCGTCCGACGAGGGAGAGGAACGTACGAATGCAAGGTCTGCTCTACGGCGTCCGCGGTGACCGCTGGACGCCACCGGAAGGGTCCAACAGCCTCATGCGCGGGCTGTCCCGCACGCCGATGCGCCTCCAGGAGCTCGAACGCCCGACGCTGCTCCGCGACGACTGGTGCGTCGCCAAGACGCGGCTGACCGGCATCTGCGGCTCCGACGCCAAGATGGTCTTCATGGACTTCGGCGACGACTTCGGCGACGACGGCGCGCTGAACGGGTTCTTCACCTTCCCGACGGTCTTCGGGCACGAGGTGGTGGCCGACGTCGTCGAGGTCGGGCCCGGCCGTCACCACGCTCGAGGTCGGCCAGCGGGTCGTCCTCAACCCCTGGCTCTCCTGCGGCCCGCGTGGCATCGACCCCCCGTGCCCGTCGTGCCAGGACGGCGACTACAGCCTGTGCTGGCACTTCACCCAGGGCCCCATCGCGGCGGGCATCCACACCGGGACGTCGAAGGACGCCCCCGGTGGCTTCGCCGACTATCTGCCGGCCCACGAGTCGATGCTCATTCCCGTCCCGGACGACCTGAGCGACGAAGTGGCCGTGATCGGCGACCCCTTCGCCGTGTCGCTGCACTCCGTGACGCGGCACCCACCACCGCCGGGCGGCAAGGTGCTCGTCTACGGCGCCGGCGCGCTGGGCAGCACGGCGGTGGCGATCATCAAGGCGCTCTACCCCGACGTCGAGGTCATGGTCGTCGCCCGCTGGCCCGCCCAGGCCGCCCTGGCCCGCAAGCTCGGGGCCACCGTCGTCGACCCCTTTCCCGTCGAGCAGCTGCTCGAAGAGGCGGCGGCGTGGTCGGGCGGCGTCCTCAACAAGTTCGAGGGCGCCACGCTCCCCATGGCGCATCCCGGCGGATTCGACGTCGTCTACGACACCGTCGGCACGGCGCAGACGGCCGAAATCGGCGTCCGCCTCCTGAAGCAACGCGGCACCATGGTCAAGAGCGGCGTGCACGCACCCGAGCGCTGGGAGTGGTCGCCGCTGTACTTCAAGGAGATCTCGTGGGTCGGCTCGAACGCCTTCGGGGTCGAGGAGGTCGACGGCGTGCGCATGCACGGCATCGCGCACTACCTGCGCCTGGCCTCCGAGGGACGGATCGACATGACCGGCATGCTCACCCACACCTTCCGGCTCGACGACTGGATCGAGGCCTTCACGGTGCTGGCCAACCAGGAGGAGAGCGGCGCCATCAAGGTCGCCTTCGACTTCCGCTGAGCCAGCTGCCCGACTCGGCAGCAGCGGTCCGGCTCCCGGCACCTGGTCCGCCCGGGCGCAGCGGAGCGGCCTCACCACGCTGGCGACGCAGCACGGCAGCCGCCGACAGCTGCAGTCGGATGTGCAGCTGCAGCTGGATGTGACCCAAAGGGGGCCTCATGACCACGAGCCCGTCCATCACCGACTCGGACTTCGCCTTCGACCCGAAGTGGGGCATCGAGTCGCCGTCGACCACCATGTTCGACTTCAACTACACGGGAGGGCGGGACCAGCTCCTGCGCCTCTACGACAAGGGCACACGACGCCAGTGGATCGGCAGCGACCGGCTCGACTGGAGCACCGACGTCGACCTGACCAATCCCGTCGGCATGCCCGACGAGATCATGCCGATCTTCGGCACGCCGTGGTGGGACGACATGGACGAGGAGCGGCGCGGCGAGCTGCGCCGGCACGTCGAGGCCTGGCGCTTCAGCCAGTTCATGCACGGCGAGCAGGGCGCGCTGATCTGCACGGCCAAGATCGTGCAGACGGTCCCCGACATCGACTCCAAGTTCTACGCCGCCACGCAGGTCATCGACGAGGCGCGCCACGTCGAGGTCTACAGCCGCTACCTGCACGAGAAGGTGCAGCTGGTGTACCCGCTCAACCGGTATCTCAAGGCGCTGCTCGACGACGTCATCTCCGACAGCCGGTGGGACATGACGTATCTCGGCATGCAGGTGCTCATTGAGGGGCTGGCCTTGGCCGCCTTCGGCGTCATCCGCAACAACGCGCAGAACCCGTTGGCCAAGGCGCTGAACGCGTACGTGATGCAGGACGAGGCGCGGCACGTCATGTTCGGGCGTCTGGCGCTGCGCGACTACTACCCGCAGCTGAGCGAGGCCGAGCGCGGCGAGCGGGAGGACTTCTGCATCGAGGCCTGTTACCTGATGCGGGACCGCTTCCTGGGCGACGAGGTGTGGGAGCGCCTCGAGCTGCCGCCCGAGATCGGCGTCTACGTCGAGAACAGCGAGACGCTGCGGGAGTTCCGCAACTTCCTGTTCATGCGGATCGTGCCGATCCTGCGCGACATCGGCCTGTGGGGGCCGAAGCTGCGTGACGCCTTCGAGGAGATGGGCGTGATCGGCTGGGCCGACGCCGACATCGACGCCGAGATGGCCAGTGACGAGAAGGCGGCCGAGGATCTCGACGAGGCGCCACGATGCCCGCATGGCGCACGTGAAGGCGGTGGCCGACCGAGGCGTGAGCCTGAGGCCGCCGGCCTGTTGCTGACGCGCATACCGCGCAGCTTGCAGTGGAGCCAGAGGCGGTACGGTTTCCGGACAGGCGGTCCTGATTTTGGACGCAGCTACCCGCGGAGGCGACGAGTGAAGATCACGAGGTTCCATCACGTGTCGGTGAACTGCAGCGACGCCCCGCTGTCCGACATGGTCTCGTTCTACGGCGACCTGTTCGGGTTGGACTCCAAGGATCGCCCCGACATCCCGGGCGTCCCCGGCCACTGGTTCCACGTCGCCGATCAAGAGCTGCACGTCGTCGGCGCGCCACCCCGGGGACGCCCATCGACTCGACCGGGAACCACTACTGCGTCGCGGTGGAGGATCTCGACAAGGCCATCCTCGAGCTCGAGGAGCGCGACATTCCCTACGAGCGGGCCGTCCAGGGGGCGGGGACGGTGCAGATCTGGATCACCGATCCGGCCGGGAACACCATTGAGCTGCAGCAGGATCGGACGACGGCTCCCCAGGGCGCGGTCAGCGGGCTCCGCTTCCTGAGGTCCAGCCGGTTCAGCCGCCTTCCATGGCCCGCTCGAACCCGGCCGTGATCTGCTGGGTGGGCTCATTGGTGTCGAGGTAGTCCCGCCAGGCGGTGACCTTGCCGTCGGCGTCGACGTCGATCACGGTGGCACCCGTCATGGAGATGGGAACGCCGGCCTTGCCCTCGCCGGGGTGGAAGGTCCCCGTGCCCGTCCACTCGAAGACGGCCCAGTCCGACCCGCCGCGGATCCGGTCCACCCGCTGGTTCCAGTCCGGGAAGATGGCGTCGGTGTCCCGCGCCACCTTGTGCAGGTCCGTCGTCCACGGCGTGACCGGGTCGCAGAAGCGGCCGCCCGGGGCGAACAGCGCAGCGAAGGCATCCGGCCCGTCGATGGACTCGAAGCGGCGTGCCCAGGCGTCCCAGTCCGGCTCGCCTCCGGCTTCCGCTCCGCTCATCGTCTGCCTCCCCTTCCCTGGTTGCTGCTGCGCAGGCTCGCCGCGTCGAAGCGTGACCACGGCATCGTCGAGCGGAAGGACCACCTCGGGCTGGACGAACTGGTGAGCCTCGGCCACCAGCTTGACCGCCGTGCCCCAGGCCGTGAACCCGATGGCGTGGCGGGCGAAGCTCATCGGGCCCTCGGTGATCTTGACCTGGACCACACCCTGCCCACCGGCCTCCAGGGCCGAACGCTGCATCTTCTCCATGGCCGACTCCCGCGCCGAGTACATGGCTTCGGTGTAGTTGGTCAGCTCGACGTTCTGCCTCGTCTGCTTCATGGCCGTGCCGGCGCTGCGGCGCGGGGCGTAGACGAAGCTGGCTCCGAAGGCGAGCCCAACCGGCAACCAGCCGGCGCGTTCGAGCAGTGTGAAGTCACGGGCGGAGAGATCCGACACGAAGGGCATGGCCAGCGCGGCGTCGGTCCCCCGTGCGTCCTTGCTCCCGCCCTGGCCGGCCATCGGCCGCACCGCGGTGCCGACGAGCTCGACGTCGATGTGATGTGTCTGCACGGAGACGTCGACCCGCACCCCGACGACGCCGTGCCCATGCACCTTGCTGCACTCGCCGCGCAGCAGGCGGGCGGCCTGGTCCACTGCGGCGTTGTGGGCGTCCGAGGCCAGCGAGATGGAACCTCTCCCCCAGTTCCATACACCGACCGGGACGGAGACCACGGCGACGCCGACCACGAGATCGAGCGGCTCCCATCCGGCTGCGTGGAGGAGCAGCGCCTCATCGACGGAGAGATCCGAGGTGATGCCGCGTTCCTTGGATGGAGGCGCCGGGGTGGCCAGCGCCTTGGCGCCCTTGAGCATCTCGGCCCGGATGTCCGGCGCCGGAGCCGGCGCCGCGTGGTGCTCTGGCTCACGACAGCCGCACCGTGGGTCGGGGCAGCGCCACCGGGTCGAAGTCCTTGAAGCGCCGCATGCGGTTGCCGCGCAGGGTGCAGTCGATGACCTCGTCGCCGGCCGAGAGCTCCCGGGTGGCGATGTTGATCATGGCGCCGTGCAGCTCGTCACCCGCCAGCTGCTGGCGCACGTGCTTGCGGGCCAACTGCCGTGACGCCATGTGCGCTTTGCTCACCTGTTCCACGAGAGCCGGTCCCATGTTGGTCCCCCATCCGCCCATGGCCCCGTCCATGTAGTACTCGGTCATGCAATAGGCCCACACCCGGACCGAGGCCAGCGCGGCGACCACCGCCACCGGCATGAACCCCGCCTCTATCGACTTGGTCAGGCGTTGCCCCGCCAGGTAGGTGCTCCACGGCACCCCGCCGGCGGGCGGCGGGCCGCCCTCCACCTTCACCGCCGTGCCGAGGAAGTGGAACTCGGTCGTCCCGGTGTCGGCCACGTTCGAGACCAGGTCCGCGACGCCGATGACGCCGTGGGCGCCCATCGTGCCGGCTTCTTCGAGCATCCGGCCGTAGGCCGTGTGGTACCCCTGGGCCCAGGCTTCCTCGACCCACGACTGCTCGATGTTCTGGCCCCAGGCCCGATGCTCGGCGGACACGTAGCCGTGCGGACAGCGGTAGGTCTCCGAGTACGAGCCCGGGGCCAGTTGCCCCCCGACATAGGGGGACATGCCGCGCATGGTGCTCGAGCCCGGCCCGTACCAGCCCCACTGCATGACGCAGAAGCCCTGCACCAGCGCGACCGGTTGCAGACCGAGATCGAGGCAGGCCGCGAAGTCGGGCACGCTCAGTCCCGAGGAGAAGCCCGAGGACTCCAACCGGCGGAGCGCCGCCTCCGGCAGGTCGCCGGCCGGCCCGCCCGGCGTGCCGGCCGCGTCCGCTGCGCTGAACGGATCAGCCGAGCCCGGGCCTGGCCCCGCCGTGTCGCTCATCAGTTGTCGAGGGAAATGATGGTGGTCGGCTTGGGCAGGGTGACCTCCCCGCTGCGCTTGGTCACCGCCGTGCCGAGCGCCAGGAACTCAATGGTGTGCGAGCCCCATTGGTGCGACTTCTCCTCCAGACGCACGCCGACGATGCCGCTCGCCTGCAATTGGGTCGCCTCGTCCTGCATGCGCGTCATGGCCAGCTCCCGGGCCTCGTACAGGGCCTGCGTGAAGTTCGGCAGTTCGACGTTCTGTCCCATGGAGCCGAGCGCCTGGGTGAACTTACGGTGCGCAATGTGGAAGACGCACGTCCCGAGAACGAGCCCCTGGGGCACGTGGCCCGTCTGCATGAGCGTCCAGAAGTCCTGCCCCGAGAGGTCCGACGTGAAGGGCTTGCCGTGGACGTTGCGGTACGAGGTGCCGTCCTCGGCCTTGACGGCCGTGCCGAACGCGATGAACTCGGCCGAGTCGTTGCCCCACTCGTAGTAATTGACGTCGAGGCGGACGCCGACGACGCCGTCGGCCCCGAGTTCCTCGGCCTCTTCCTCCATTCTGTTCATGGCGAGCTCACGGGCGGTGTACATGGCCTCGGTGAGCTTGGACAGCTCCTGGCTCTGTCCCCACTTCCGCGTCTGAATGCCGATGTGGTAGATCGACGAGCCCATCACGAACCCCAGCGGATGGAATCCGGCCTCCTTGACGAGGAGGAACTCGTTCACCGAGAGGTCGGAGGTGAACAGGCCGTGCTCCAGCTCCTCGAGCCGGTGGGCGGCGTCCTTCGGGAGGTCGTGGGGCACGGGCGGTGGTGGGGCGGCCACCGGGGCCGACTCCGTTCCTTCTCCCCCAGCACCCGACTGCGGCGATTCCTCGGTCACGATTGGCCTCCGATCACAATGTTCTCCAGCGCCTGGCGGGTCTGCTCGCTGCTCGCCGCCTCCGATTGCAAGGTGCTGAGCAGCCGGGTGAGCCAGGCGTCAATGCCGACCTTTTCGCTGCGGATCCGGATGCCGCCCGACGAGTGCCCGATGGTGCAGCGCACCGTGCCCCCGTCGACGATCGCCTCGAGGGTGTCGTCACCGAGGCTGATGCGCACCGACTTGATCTCGTCGGACTTACGGAAGCGGCCCGCCCGTTCGACCGAGATCCGGTCGCCCAGCGCATCGGAGAGCTGGCCCACCAGCAGCTTGAGCATGAGGCGGAGATCCGAGCTGTTCGACGCCAGCTGCGACACCGCCATGCTGAGATCGAACGACGCACCGTCGCCGCCGTCGTCCATCCCAGCGCCGGGTCCGACCCCCGATGTCCACGATGGGTCCAGACCCGCGCCGGTCCCGTTCTCAGCGCCTTCGATCGATCCACCTGGTGAGCCGGCAGGCTCCATTGACATCGGGCGCATCGTACCGCCACCTCCGGGCGGCCAGGCTGCGACCCCTGGTCAGGCCGGCGGCGGCTCCAGGATCACCACCGGAATGTCCCGGCCCGCCTTCTTCTGGTAGCTGTCGTATCCCTTGTAGACGGCGACGATGTCCGGCCACATGGCGGCTTTCTCGTCGGGTGAGGCCGTCCTCGCCCGCATGGCCCGGGTCTTGCCTTGCATGGTGATCCGCACGTCTGGGTTGGCGCTGAGGTTGCGGTACCACTGCGGGTCGCGGCTGTCGCCGCCCTTGGATGCGATCAACACCACCCGGCTCTCGTCGTGGATGGGCGACGTCAGCATGACGGTGCGTGGCTCGCCCGACTTGTTCCCGATCGTCTGCAGCTCCACGCCCGGCATGCCGAACAGGTCCTTGGGCCAGCGGCCGCCTGTCACCCGCAGCACCGCCTTGTGGGTGAGGTTCAAGAGCTTGAATCCGGCGTCGACGACGGGCTTGCGTTGTTGGGTCATTGTCATCCTTGTCTCAATCTGGTTACAGATCGCCGGCACGCGGAACCGAATGGGGTGCGCATGCGTCATCTTCTGTGTGTCCCATCCGCTGTCCGTCCGCCCCGTCCGCCGGCGCCCCACGCACCCGGTGCCCCCGACGCACCGCAGAACCTATAGGGAACTCGCGTGAGAGGCTCTCGGCGCACCAGCCACGCCAGGCACGGCCACTGTGAAGGTCGCGTGAACGCCCGTTCCTGCCTGCCCGGGCGGCATCCCGCTCTGTACGATGTACCCCGCGCCGAAGCGCACCCGCGCACCCCGCGCACCCACCCCGCACGGAATCGGTTGGGAACGGCGATCACGATCCGACAGGGAGAACGGTGACCCCCTCACCGCCGCATAGACGACACCATCTCGGCGCCGGACTTCGGGCGTTGTTCGCTACCCTCGCCGCGCTCGTCGTGGTCACCAGCGCCGTGGCGTCCGTCGCCATCGCCGTCGCGGCCACGCCGCCGGCCGGTGCGGACAACTGGACCCCGGTGCATGCCGGCGACTTCCCTGACCCGAGCGTCATGGAATGGCTGGGCGTCTACTACGGCTTCGCCACCCAGGATTTCGCTCCGCCCGGACAGACGATCAACATCCAGGTCTCGACCTCGACCGACGGCGTCGATTGGAACCAGCAGAACGGCGTCGATGCGCTGCCCACCGTCGGCTCGTGGGCCAAGCCCGGCGAAACCTGGGCTCCCAGCGTGGTGCGTAACAACACCGACAACGACTTCGTCATGTACTACACGGCGACGGAGATCCAGAGCGGCGATCAGTGCATCGGCATGGCCACGTCCCTGCTACCCGAGGGCCCTTACAGCGACAACTCGTCGCAACCCATCGTGTGTCAGAACGGGATCGGCTACAGCAATCCGACTGTCGCCAACGGCAACTACGGCGGCAGCATCGACCCGGACATCTTCACCGATCTGTCCGGACAGAACTGGCTCATCTGGAAGAGCGACGGCAACCACCTCACCCCGCCCGTGCCGACCGTCTTGTGGTCGGTGCCGCTCGGACCCCACTTCTTTCCGACGAGCACCACCCCGACGGAGCTCATGCAGGACGACGAGGCGTGGCAGAGCGGCATCGTCGAAGGGCCCGACATGTTCGAGACGACGACCGGCACCGGCACCAACACGACGGACGTCTACACGCTCTTCTATTCCGGCAGCGACGAGGGCGCCTCCACCTACGCCATCGGCTGGGCCAGCTGCTCTTCCGGTCCGGCTGCCGCCTGCGCCGACGAGTCGCCGTCCGGACCACTACTGACCACGTCCGCCGGCATGTCGGGTCCCGGTGGCCCCGACGTCTACGACCTGCCGGCGGTGGGGAGCGCCAGCCCGCAACTTGTGATGGCCTTGTCGGCCTGGCAGGGGACGACGATCGGCTATCTCGCCTGCGGCATGCGGCCCATGTACCTGGCCGATCTGAGCTTCGGGCCGAACGGCGGCGGCCCGCCGGTGCCGTCGCTCTCGCCCGCCAACCCCACGGCGACGCCGGCCGCCAGCCCGACCTGTCCGGTCGCCCCCACGCCCGCGCCGGGATACTGGCAGGTCGGCTCCGACGGCGGCATCTTCAGCTTCGGGGGCGCCCAGTTCTACGGCTCGACCGGCTCCATGCACCTCAACAAACCGGTGGTCGGGATGTCGGCGACCCCCGACGGCAAGGGCTACTGGCTGGTGGCCAGCGACGGTGGCGTCTTCGCCTACGGCGACGCGCAGTTCTACGGGTCGACGGGCAGCATCACCTTGAACAAACCGATCATCGGCATGATCCCGACCCTCGACGGAAACGGCTACTGGCTGATCGCCAGCGACGGCGGCGTGTTCGCCTTCGGCAACGCCAAGTTCTACGGCTCGACCGCCAGCGACGGGCTGGCCTATCCGGTGACGGCGGCCGCGCCGGCATACCTGAACGGCGGCTACTGGCTCGTCGACGCCAACGGTCAGGTCTTCAACTTCGGCGACGCGGCGAACGAAGGCCAGCCGGCGTTCGCGCCCGGCGGCTACCGCATCACCGGGATGGCAGGCACGCAGAACTCGAAGGGCTACTGGCTGGCGAGCGCCAACGGCAACGTGGCCGACTTCGGCGACGCGGCGCCCTACGGGTCCATGGCCGGCACCGTGCTCAACGCGCCCGTCGTCGGCATGGCGGCCAATTTCGAGCGGCAACGGGTACTGGCTCCAAGGCGCCGACGGCGGCATCTTCACCTTCGGCGACGCCCAGTTCTACGGCTCAATGGGTGGCCGGCACCTCAACGCGCCCATGGTCGGCATCGCCTCCACCTGACGGGCCGCGCATCAACGTCGGCACCTGCGCCTGCCAACGGTACGCACTGCGGCGGCGCCGACCCTCAGAAGCCAACTCCCCCGCTGCCAGGGCTGGGCTCGGTCGTGGTGGTGGGTGTGGGTGGCGGTGGCGAAGGTCTCGGCGCCGCCGGCTGCGTGACGGGCGTCGGTGGTTGGGTGACCGGCGTGGGTGCGGCCGTCGGCATCGTCACGCTCGACCCGGCGCCTTGCGTCGTCGGCGTCGTCGATGGCTGCGCCGTGCTGGCACCGGGCGAAATCGTCGATGTCGACGGCGATGTCGCAGCACCAGCACCAGCGCCCGCGCCGGCGCCGGCGGCGGGCGTGACCGCGGCAGCCGGGATCCCGCTCTTCAGCACCGCGAACCACACCCCTCCCACGTCCTGCCCGTGCGCCTGCCCCTTCTTCTTGTCGGCGGCGAAGCGGTACAGCGGGAGCTTGTGGAAGGCCACCTGCCAGCGCCCGTCGCTGACGCGTCAGCAACGAGAAGCCCTTCACGCCGTGGGGCGCCGAGACGTGCGCGCCCTTTGCGGCCAGCAGCGGCGGCCAGATCTTGGCGCAGGCGCCGGTGCACATCGACTTGCCCGGTTCATCGTCGGTGAAGCGGTACAGGGTCAGGCCCGATGCAGTGGTGAGCACGGTGCCGACGCCGGCCACCTTGGCGGTCGAGATCTTGACGGTCTTGCCCGTGGTGGTCGTCGCTCCGGCGGACGCAGTCGGCGCCGCCAGGACCAGGGCGAGTGCGAAGGCCGCGGCGGCCAGTCCGCCGGTAGAGAGAGCCCCGGCGACGGCCCGACCCCAGGAGCGTCTGGCCCCGCGTACCGGGGCTCTCCCCACCTCCCAACCACCTGGATCTGCGTCTTTCAGAGTGTCCCGCTGCCGCCATGTCGAGTGGTCCTTCCGTGGATTCGATTGCCCGGTCATACGGGCCGAGGCTCCGGCAGGATTGCGGCCTATCCTGGGCGGGCGACGACGCGGCACGACACGCAGCGACGCACGGGGAGGACACGCACATGGCGGACAAGGCCGACAAGACGGACAAGGCCGACAAGGTGCACAGGTGCACAAGGTGCACAAGGTGCACATGGCGGACGAACCGACCAAGACCGCCGACACCGGCGGCTTCGAGTTGCGGGGCATCAACCATCTGGCCCTCGTGTGCCGCGACATGGAGCGGACCGTCGACTTCTACACCAACGTGCTCGGTATGCCGCTGGTCAAGACGATCGAGCTGCCGGCCGGGATGGGACAGCACTTCTTCTTCGACTGCGGTGGCGGTGACTGCTTGGCGTTCTTCTGGTTCCCCGATGCGCCCGACGGTGTGCCGGGTGTCAGCGCGCCGGCGGCCCGTCCCGATCAGGGTGATCTCACGAGCGCCATCGGCTCCATGAACCACGTCGCCTTCGACGTGGCGCCGGAGAAGATCGAGGAGTACCGCGACCGCCTCATCGCCGCCGGCGTCCCGTGCACCGAAGTGGCGAATCACGACGATTCCGAATGGGGCATCAGCGACGAGATGCATCCCGGCGTCTTCGTGCGCAGCGTCTACTTCCAGGATCCCGACGGGATCTTGCTCGAGTTCGCCTGCTGGTTGCGAGACTTCACCCCATCCGACGTCGCCCACGCCCCGGCCAAGGGGGTCAAGGCGAAGGGTGCCGAGCTGGGGGCCGAGCCGGATCTGGCGGCACCGGCCCAATCCGCTCCGCAGCCGGCCAAGGTCTGACCCCGCTCCGGCCCCGACTCCGACTCCCGACTCCCGACTCAATCCATGCCCCGCCTCCGCCAGGTCCCCAAGGACGAAGCCACCGCGCCCATCGTCACCACCATGTACGAATGGCTCTTCGAGGGCCGTGACCCCGTCGCCGAGCCCGGCCGCTGGGATGGGACGACGGGCGACTGGTGGACGGTGTTCGCCAACAGTCCCGACATCCTCGACCACTGCGTCAAGGGGTTCGGGCTGTACCAGTCGCCCGACCGCACGCTCGACCCCACGTTGCGCGAGCTCGGCCAAATCCGCGCCGGATACGCAGCCAGCAGTCAGTTCGTCTACAGCCAGCACGCCAAGTCCATGCGCGAGCTCGGCATGCCCGAGGAGCAGATCACGCACATCCCCGCATGGAGCACCGCACCCGACGGCACCTACAACGCCGCCGAGCGGGCCGTCCTCGCCTACACCGACTGCCTCGTCTACGACCTCGGCCGCGTCCCCGACGAGCTCTTCGCCGAGCTGCGCCGCCACCTCGACGACATCGCCATCCTCGAGCTCACCTACATCACGACGATGTATCTTCAACACGCCGTGATGTCCAAAGCCCTGCGCACCGAGTTCGACGACCGCGACGATCCCATCGTGGAAGTGGCTGGCCCTGAGGGGGCCTCCGCCATGCATCCGGGACGGACCCGGTGACGGCGGGGCACGTCGTGGTGCCGGACGACGAAGCCAGGCACACACCCGACGATGAGGACCTGTGGAACGAGTCGTACTACTGCGACTTCGTGCGCGCCGACGGCTCCCTGGGTGGCTGGCTCCGGCTCGGCCTGTATCCCAACCGCGAGGTGGCCTGGTGGACGACCTGGATCGTGTGGCCGAACGGCGAGCGCCCCGGCGTCTGCTCGGTCGACTACCGGGCCCCCGTGCCGCCCGGCGACGGACTGGTCTCAGAGGCGTCGATCGGCCCCGACGACACCGCCGACCAGCGGATTGAGATCGAACTCCTGCGCCCACTCGAATCGTTCCGCCTGGCGGCCAGCGCGCCGGCCCACTTCATCGACCCCCCAGAGGCCGTCTACACGTCGGGCGAGCAGAGCGGTCCCGCGGCGCGTCTCGACCTCGATCTCACCTGGACCACCGACGGCGTCCCCTACCACTACGACCTGACCACCCGCTACGAGATCCCCTGCCTCGTCTCCGGCACCGTGGCAATCGGCGGCGAGACGTTCGAGGTCGACGGCCAGGGCCAGCGCGACCACTCGTGGGGCGTGCGGGACTGGTGGGCCTTCGGATGGTGCTGGTGCTCCCTGCGTCTCGACGACGGCACCCGGGTCCACCTGGCCGACATCCGGATGAACATCGGCGTGCCTGTCTTCTTTGGATATATCCAGCAGCCCGAGCACGGGTTGGTGCTCCCGGCGACGTCGCTCTCGGTCACCGAGGACCTCGGGCCGCACGGATTCCCATCCCGGGCCCGCATCGACATCGCCGCCGCCGCCGACGCCGACCCCGACGCCGAAGATGCCAACCCCGAAGCCAGTTCGAACCCGATGCAGATCGGACTCGACGTAACACCCGTCGCCTTCGGACCGGTGCTCCTGCGCAACGACGACGGCCGGAGCAGCCGCTTCCCCCGGGCCATGATCACCTGCCGGACCGACGACGGCCGCACCGGCACCGGGTGGATCGAATGGAACCAACCGGAGGCAGCCGCCCCCACCTGAGCCAATAACAACGGATTCACAACATCGGTAACCGCACCCCCAGTGTCAGTACGCGCATTGCCGAACCAAGACACATGGCTCAGCCCCGAACCGCCATTTTCCCTGTAGCGCCTGGTTCCCGTGCTGTGGATAGATCCGACCCAGGCCCGCCCCGCCGCGGCCGCCGGCTGATCACGAGCTCGCTCTCCCTGACCGCCCTCGCCGCGGCAACTCTCTGGATCGGGTCCCCGGCCCGCTACCGGCGCCGCCACCACGCCCACGACCACCAACACGACAGCCGCCACCACGACCACCACCACCTTCCCCCCGGGAGCCACCCCAGCCGACAAATGGGTCCTCCGGGCCGTCGCCGCCGAGGAGCACTTCGGCAGCGTCCAGGTCGCCGGCCGGATCACCCAGGGCAAGTCCCAGATCGTCCTCGAGCTCCTGGTGAACTCGGACGGAGAAGGCGGCGGCGAGTTCGTCCAGCAGGGCAACCTCATCAGGATCGAGCGCGTCGGGCCGCTGCTCTACTTCAATGCGCCCACCAAGTTCTGGTCCACCCATGCCACGGCGGCGCAGACCAAGGCCTACGGCGGGAAGTGGCTCGAGTTCTCGGCGGTGGACCCCCGCTTCACCTCTTTCGACCAGTTCCTCGATGCGGCCGACCTCGTCGTCGCCGCCTTCGAAGGTCACACCGCACCGCTCACCCTCGGCCGCCGCACCACCTTCGCCGGCCACAGGGTCGTCGTCGTCAAGGACACCGTCACGACCAAGGGCAAGAAGAGCACGGGCCTCATGTACATCGGCGCCACCGGCCCGCCCCTCGTGTACAAGATCGTCGACGACACCCCGGGCGACGTGAGCACGGTCGTCTTCAACCACTACCGCAAGGCCGTCGCGCTCACCGTCCCGCCCAACGCGATCAACCTCTCTTAGGGCAGCCCGCCGGGTCCTCCTGCCGGACCGATTCCGGCGGCCGGACCGCAGCGAACCGCCGCTTATCGGATCAGTCCGCCGAGAACCCCGCCGGCGGCCCCGGCCGCCACATCGTGTCCGCGGTCGTCGCGGTCGGGCATGTACTCGCCGATGACACCGGCGAGGATCGGCAACGGCATCGACTGCAACCAAATCCGTCCCGGGCCCGTCAGCACCGCGAAGTGGTGCCCGTCGGAGCCCATGTAGCGGTTGGCCAGGCCCGGGACCTTCTGCACGGAAAAGGTGACCGAAGCTTGGAACAGGCCGGCGTGGCCGGGGTGGACGCGCATCGTCTGGCCGGGCGCCAGGTCGTAGATGATCACCTCGCCCGAGAGGTCGACGAACGCCCGCCCGCTGCCACCGATCTTCTGGAGGATGAAGCCCTCGCCGCCGAAGACACCGCCCCGGAAGGACTGCTGGAATCCCATGGAGAGCTCGATCCCCGGTGTGGCCGCCATGAAGCCGTGGCGGTGGACCATGAACTCGTTCCCGGGCGCCACGTCGATCGGCAGGATGTGGCCGGGGAACTTCGAGGCGAAGGCGATCGAGCCGGCGCCGCCCTGAGCCGTGTACGTCGTCATCATGAAGGACGCGCCGCTCACAGCGCGCTTGACCGCGCCCATGATCCCCTTGCCGCCCATGCCGCCGCCGGTGTTGGTGGCCATTTGGACGGCATCGGACATCCAGCTGAACTCCCCGGCCTCGGACACGATGGACTCCCCGTCGGCGAGCGAGAGCTCGAGGACCGGCATCGTGGTTCCGTGGATCGTCTCTTCCATGGTGGGCCTCCTTCGGGATGGATCTGGATGGTGGTGTGCGTACTGGTGCGGCTCTGCTGTCGGATCGGCTGTCGGATCTTTCGGGCTGTCGGATCTTTCGGGCGCCCGGAGGTGCCCTGGCCCCCTCCTCGGTGCTTCCTCGATGCTCCTCTGTGCTTACGTCGTGGACGGCCGTCCTGCATTCGGCAACTCCACGTCCGCCGACAGTAGGTCGTGACCGGGCCCCTGCGCTCCGGTCACGAGGCGTTCGGCCAGGGTCACCTCCATGAGGCCGAGCGCCATCCCGAAGAGGTCGCCCAGGACGAAGGTCGTGAGGAACACCGCCCAGATGTGCTCGTGGGGAACGAGCTCGGCGACGAAGACCACGACTTCGTGCTCGACTGCCAGCGGCAGGGTGATCAAGGCGAAGACGAGCATGAAGTGGGGCCACACCATCTGCAGCGATCGCTTGAACGCATCGGGCACCGAGGCGTTCAGCAGGTTGATGAGGGGGCCGACCAGGGCGAACACTGTGGCCACGATCAGGCCGGGAATGATGAACGCCACCGAGGCCACAGCGCCGACCAGGACCAGGATGACCTCGGCCACCAGGAGGCGCCCCCAGGGCAGGGTCCGCAGCACGGTGAAGACGGGCTGGGCGGCTTCGTTGCGCTCGACCGAGCCGACCAGACGCTCGAGCATGCCGGCATAGAAGGTCAGTCCGAGGGCCGAGGCGCTGAAGAGGACGGCCCCGATGACCGACTCGATGCCGAGGTGGTCGACGGCGACCTCGGTGTAGAAGGTGCCCTGGAGCGCATCGAGGCCGAAGATGATGAGGCCGGGCACGATGACCCGGGCTGGCTCCAGCTTGGCCGTGCGCCAGGACGCGGCAGCCAACGTCAGGGGGTGCAGGCGGTGGCGAGGCGGCTTCGCCGGCCGCTCACCCGATGGCGGCGCCTCCCCTGTGCCGCCGGTGGTCATGCGGGATTCCAGCCGTCGCCGACGAAATCGAAGAGCTGCTGGTCGGGGTCGAAGGGCGCCGTTTCGCCATCCAGCCGATGGTGACCGGCCGTCATGACCGTGTTCTCAGGGGCCTCGAAGGCCAGCTCGGTGAATCCCGCCGCCGCGAAGTCGGCCCGGATCGCCGGCGTGAGGTCCGGCGGGCGCCGGTGCCGGGTCCACACCACGTGGCCCCGGGGCGCCAAGAACCCTGGCATCGTCTGAATGGTGTGCGTGATATCCGCCGTACTGATATTCCCGAACACGCCGCACACCAGGACGATGTCGGCCGGCACGTCCCCGGCGTACCAGTGCGACTGCGAAGCGTCACCCTCGACGACGCGGATTTGCCCGGCCCCACCGTCTCCGCTGCCGTCTCCGCTGCCGTCGCCGACGCCCAACCCGGCCCCGGCGGCCCGATCCCGGGCGAAGGCCGCGAGGGCCGGATCGAGCTCGACCAGCAGCGCCGACACCTCCGGTCCCCTCGGATGGGTCGCCACCACGTCGATGACGTCACGCCCCTGGCCGGCACACAGGCTCACCATCCGGATCGGGCCTGGATGGGTGCTCGGGATCTCATCCAGAGCGGCCCGCACCATCGACTGCACCGTGGCCAGCCGCAGCGACAACATCGACGCCGGGTTCTCGTAGGGGGCATGCCAGCGCACCCAGTGCGACTCCGACTGCCGACTCCGACTCCGACTCCGACTCCGACTCCGCGCCCATCCGGGCCTCTTCTGGATGGTCCCCAGGCGCCATGACCGCCCATCGTAGGGTGGTCCGCCGTGACCGCCGGAAGTCCCCGATGATCAAATACATCGGCTCCAAGCGCCGCCTCGTGCCCGTCCTCAGCCGCATCTGCCAGGCCTCCGGCGCCCGCACTGCGCTCGATCTCTTCACCGGCACCACCCGCGTCGCCCAGGCCTTCAAGGCCCAGGGTGTGCACGTCACCGCCGTCGACAGCGCCCGTTACGCCCACAGCTTCGCCCGCACCTACATCGAGACCGACGCTGCCGCCACCGACGCCGGGGCGCTCCAGTCGGCCGTCGCCCATCTCAACGCCCTGCCCGGCAAACCGGGCTACGTCACCGAGACGTTCAGCCATCAGGCCCGTTACTTCCAACCGCACAATGCCGCTCGGATAGATGCCGTGCGCGACGCCATTGACTCGGAGTATGCGGGGTCACCCTTGTTCCCCCTCCTGTTGACGTCTCTGATCGAGGCGGCCGACCGCGTCGACTCGACCACCGGCGTGCAGATGGCGTACGTGAAGCAGTGGGCGCCCCGATCGGCGAAGCCGTTGGAGCTGCGCGTGCCGGAGTTGCTGCCCGGGTCGGGACGCGCCATCCAGGGCGATGCAGTCGCGCTGACCACCACCCCCGCCTCCGCCACCGACCCGGGACTTGGCCACTTCGACTTGGCGTACCTCGATCCGCCGTACAACCAACACCGGTACTTCACCAACTACCACGTCTGGGAGACGCTGGTGGCCTGGGACGCGCCCGAGGCCTACGGGGTGGCCCGCAAGCGGCTCGATGCCCGTGACCCATCCACGCGCTCCGCGTTCAACTCCAAGCGGACCATGCCGGCCGCACTGGCGTCGGTGGTGCAGTCGGTGGACTGCGATCTGCTCGTGCTCTCGTACAACAACGAGTCATGGCTGGGATTGGAGGAGCTCGAGGCGATCTGCGCCGCCCGCACCGCCCGCACCGCCCGCACCGGGCGCGGCGGTGGCGGACGCGGCGGGCGAAGCGAAAACGGCGTGGCGACGCTGGCCTTCGATTCCGCTCGATACGTCGGGGCCCGCATCGGCATCTTCGACCCATCCGGGCGCAAGGTCGGCCGGGTCAGCCACCTCTCGAACCAGGAATTGCTCGTGATCGCCGGTGAGCCGACGCTGGTGCGCCGTGTGGTCGAGGCGGCGGAGGCGGGCTCCACGAGCGCCACAGGCCCTGCATCCGCCGCTGCACCTTTCGCCGCACCTTTCGCCGCACCCGCCGCCGCACCCGGCGCCGCACCCATCGCTGCGAAGATGGCTCCATCGGAAGTGGTCGCCGACGGCCTGGTGGATCGACTACAACAGGCAACGTGAGCAAGCACGACCACGGCGGCCACGACGACGACCACCATGACGGCAGCTCCCACGCCACCGCTTCCCAGACCAGCACTCGCAACACCAACTATTCGCACACCAACAGCTCCGACGACACAGCGGGCTCTACGAATCTGGACGGGTCCAGCGACATGAATCCGGACGAGGTGCCCGACGGCTATCGGCCGTATCCTCGGTTGGAGGACTGCGACCTCTCGCTGAAGCTCTCCAAGGACGAGGAAGCCAAGCGTCTCGGTAAGGCGCAACGCCGCCTGCTGCACCTGCGGCTGATCAACGGCGGTCAGCTCAACCACGGCAACCTCGGCCCTCCGGTGTGCATCGTCTTCGAGGGCTGGGACGCGGCGGGGAAGGGTGGCGCCATCAAGCGGCTGGTCGAGCCACTCGACCCTCGGCATGTCCACGTCGCCCCGTTCGCGGCGCCGACGCCCGACGAGTTGCGGCACCACTTCCTGTGGCGGTTCTGGCCGCCGCTGCCCGGGTGGGGCGGCATGACCATCTTCGACCGCAGCTGGTACGGGCGCGTGCTGGTGGAGCGGGTCGAGAACTTCGCCACCGAGGTGCAGTGGCGCCGCGCCTACCAGGAGATCGCCGACTTCGAGCATTCGCTGGCCGAAGAGGGAATGGTCGTGATCAAGCTCTGGATGCACATGTCGGATGGCGAACAGTTGCGCCGGTTCGAGCGGCGCCGGGACGACCCGCTCAAGGCGTGGAAGCTGACCGCCGAGGACTGGCGCAACCGGGAGAAGCGCCCGCAGTACGACGACGCGGTGTCGGACATGCTGCGCTTGACCAACGGCCCCCTGGCGCCCTGGGACGTGATCTCGTCGGAGAGCAAGCGCAATGGGCGGGTCGAGGTCATCGAGACGGTGATCCGGCACATGGAGGCCGGGATGGAACGCTGGGGTGTCCCCGTGCCCCACGGTGACGACGAGGAGAAGACCGAGCTGGCCCTCTCCTTCGACGATGCCGAGTTCCAGCACGATCCGACCTCGGTCGGGTCGAACGGCGCCAACGTCACGAACGGTGCGAACGGTACGGACGGCACGGGGGATCCCGCCGGTGCGTCCGGTGCGTCCGGTGCCGCCGGTGCGTCCGGTCCCGCCGGTGCGTCCGGTACGTCCGGACCGGCAGAACACCTCAGCACATGAGCATGAACATGAACATGGGCCCCATCCGATGAGCCCGACCCGCACTCCCGGCACCCCGCCGGCCCGCCCCGGCATCACCATCCCGTTCGACGGAATCCCCCTCCACGCCCACCGGGATTGGTTCGCCCGCCTCAAAGAGCTCGGATACACGGACCTCTGGTCGGCGGAAGTCGACGGCTCGGATGGGTTCACGCCCCTCGCCCTGGCTGCCGCCTGGGAGCCCACGCTCAACCTCGGCGTGGCCATCACGCCCGCCTACACCCGGGGACCGGCTCTCCTGGCCCAGAGCCTGGCCTCCATGGCCGACGCCGCTCCCGGTCGCTTCTTCTGCGGGCTCGGCGCCTCGTCGCAGGTGATCGTGGCCGACTGGAACGGCCTCGCATTCGAGAACCAGTACCGCCGCATCCATGACACGCTGCGCTTCCTGCGTATGGCCTTCAGTGGCGAGAAGGTGACCGAGGACTTCGAGACGTTCAAGGTCAAGGGCTTCCGCCTGGCCCGGATCCCCGAAGAGCTGCCCCCGATCTACCTCGCAGCACTACGCCCGGGCATGCTGCACCTCGCCGGCCGGGAAGCCGACGGGGCCATCCTCAACTGGCTCAGCGCCGAAGACGTCGCAAAATCCGTCACAGAGGTCGAGAAGGCCGCCGGCGGAGCCCCCCGCGAAATCGTCGCCCGGATCTTCGTCATCGTCACCGAGGATGCGACCGTCGCCCGCACCATCGGTCGCCGCATGATCACGGCCTACTTGAACGTGCACGCCTACGCCGAGTTCCACCGCTGGCTCGGCCGCGGCCCGGCACTGCAGCCGATGTGGGACGCCTGGGCCGCCGGCGACCGCAAGGCCGCGCTGGCCGCCATCCCCGACGAGGTGGTGGACGATCTCGTGGTGCACGGGTCCGTGGCGGAGTGCCGGGCCCATATCCAGCGCTACGTCGATCACGGCGTCACTGTCCCGGCTCCGGCCGTGATCCCGATCGGGATCGACCTGACGGAGGCCGTCGAGGGACTGTCGCCGTCGGCCGTACAGCCCGACTAGGGCAGCCGGCTGCGCTGGGCTGGCCGGACTCCTCCCGGCAGGGGAAACTGAAACTGCAAGGGAAAAAGGGGCTGGCCACATGACCGAGATCGATTTCCGCACCACCTCACTGGCTGACCTCACCCGTTCGGTCCGCACCAAGGAGGTCAGCGCCCGGGAGCTCACCCAGGTCGCCCTCGATCAGATCCAGCGACGCAACCCGACCTACAACGCCTTCGTCGCCGTGGACCCGGAGAGAGCGCTGGCCGAGGCCGACGGGATCGACGCCCGCATCGCCGCCGGCGCCGACCCGGGACCACTCGCCGGCATCCCACTCGGAGTCAAGGACCTGCAGAACGCAGCGGGCTACACCACCACCTACGGCTCGGCCCTCCACGCCGACGACCCGCCCGCCACCGCCGACGATCCCTTCGTGGCCCGCATGAGAGGGGCGGGCTGCGTGGTCCTCGGCAAGACCAACACGCCCGAGTTCGGCTTCATGGGAAATACGACCAACTCCATCTTCGGCCCCACCCTGAACCCGTTCCATCCCGGGCGAGGCCCGGGCGGATCGTCCGGCGGCTCGGCGGCGGCGCTGGCGGCCGGGATGGTGCCGCTCGCCACCGGGTCCGACGGGGGCGGGTCCATCAGGATTCCGAGCGCCTGCTGCGGCCTCTCGGGCATGAAGCCGAGTCTCGGGCGCGTCCCCGCCGGCGGCCCGAACCCGCCCGGCTGGATAGACCTCTCCACCAACGGCCCCATGGCCCGCCGCATCGCCGACGTCACCCTCGCCCTCGACGTCGCCGTCGGCCCCGACCCCACCGACCTGCGCGCCCTCCCCCGCCCCGAGGCCAACTGGCTCGCCGCCCTCGAGGACCCCCATGTCCCGGTCAGGATCGCCTACGCCCCCACCCTCGGTTACGCCACCGTCGACGCCGAGGTGGCCGCGACCTGCGCCACGCAGTCGGGGTGCTCGAGTCACTGGGCGCCGACGTCGTCGTGGTGGATTCTGTTTTTGATGACGACCCCGTCGGTGATTTCCTCACCTTGACGGCGGCGGCCACCCTACGCACCCTGCGGCCCTTCATGGGTCACCCGCGCTGGGAGGAGGTCCATCCGGTGCTGCGCCACTACCTGGACGGCGCGCAATCCATCACCGCCGAGGAGCTGCTCGCGTCTTCGACCACTTCCACCTCATGAACCTGCGCCTGGTCGAGCTGTTCCACAGCTGCCGCATCCTGGTGACGCCGACCTGCTCGGGGCTGGCGCCGTTCGCCGACGACCTGATGGGCCCGGTCAACGGCGAGAGCACCGCCGAATGGGTCCAGTTCACCTATCCCTTCAACATGACCCGCTCCCCCGCCGCCACCGTCCCCGTTGGCATGAGCAGCGACGGTCTGCCCATCGGCCTGCAACTCGTCGGGCCCCAGCATGGCGACCTCGTGGTGTTGCGCACCGCCGCCGCGCTCGAGGCGGCCATCGACCACGATTTCCTCGCCACCCTCCCCTGACTAACTTCGCAGTAAGACCTCCGCCAACCACACCAGCTATCCGAGACATCAGCTGCCCGAAGACACCAGCTGCCCGAAGACACCAGCCGCCGAGATATCCAACAGAAGGAGCGCCGTTCCCATGTCGATCACCACCCCCGCCAACCCGGCCGACGCCGTCCGCCTCGTCACCACCGACGATGCGCCGTGGGCCAACACCGGTACGGGCGTGCTCCTCAAGGTGGTCCGCTTCGACTCCTCCCATGGGACGTGGGTGATCCTCAACCGGTTCGAACCAGGCGTCCTGCTGCAGACGCACCGCCACACCGGGTCGGTGGACGCCTTCACATCGGCCGGGCGTTGGCACTATCTCGAGTACGACTTCTACATCACAGCGGGGCTCCTACCTCTACGAGCCGGCGAACTCCGTCCACACGTTGCACGTGCCGGACGACAACACGGAGGACACGGACGTCTGCTTCATCATCGAGGGCGCGCTGTTGAACCTGGCCGAGGACGGCTCCGTCGAATCGGTCTCTGATGGGCCCGGCACGCTCGAGGCGTACTACGCGCTGCTCGAAGCCCAGGGCGACCCGCGCCCCAACGGACTGATCGTCTGAGCCGATGGCTGCCGACGCTGCCGCCGCAAGTCTCTCCGACGCAGGCCGCCTCACTCGACCCTGCGCTTTATGCGGTCGGCGACCCCTTCGCACTGTATGCAGAGCTCCGACGGACGGCGCCGGTGTCCTGGGTCGAGCAGGAGGGCGGCGGCTTCTGGGCCGTGACCACGCACCCCGAGGTGTCGCACATCGGGGCCGATCCCGGTGGAGTTCTGCTCGTCGCGGGGAATCCTCATCGACGAGATCGGCACCACCTACGACACACCGCCGACCATGATGCACACGGACCCTCCGCAGCACACCCGGTACCGGCGGCTGGTGCAGCCCGGCTTCAAGCCGTCGATGGTGCGCCTGATGGAGGAGGGGGTGACGGCGAAGGCGACGGCGCTGATCTCCCTCATCGAGAGGGGCGTGGCGTTCGACGTGGTCGAGACGCTCTCCATCCCGTTCCCGCTGCAGGTGATCTGCGAGCTGCTCGGGGTGGACGGATCGCAATGGCCCCGCTTCTTCGACTGGTCGGAGGCGGTCATCCCCGGTGAGGTGGAGCAGACCGAGGAGCAACGAGCGGCGCACCAGATCGAGATGTGGGAGTACCTGATCGGCGTCGCCGAGGAACGGCGCAAGGCACCGGCGGATGACCTCGTGTCGGTGCTGGCGACAGTCGGATCAGATCCCGAGAGCGGCGGTGAAGAGCTGAGCGAGGCCGAGCTGGCCATGTTCCTGATCCAGCTGCTGGTGGCCGGGAACGAGACGACCCGCAACCTGATCTCGGGCGGACTGGTCGCCCTCTCGGAACGACCCGACGCAGTGGGCCGCCCTGCGGGCCGACCGCTCGCTGATCCCCTCCGCTGTCGAAGAACTGTTGCGCTGGACCACGCCCGTGATCTCGTTTATGCGCACCGCGACGGCCGCCACCACCATCCGTGGCGTCGAAGTGGCCGCCGGCGACCCGGTGCTCCTCGTCTACGCCTCGGCCAACCGCGACGAGGAGGTGTTCGGCGCCGACGCCGGCGAACTGCGCATCGACCGGCACCCGAACCCGCACGTCAGCTTCGGCTTCGGGCCCCACTTCTGCCTCGGCGCCGCGCTGGCCCGGCTCGAAGGCCGGGTCGTGCTCGCTCAGTTGCTCGACCGCTTCGAGACGCTGGTGCCGGCCGGGCCCGTCGAACGGACGCCGAGCCCGGTGATCGCCGGCGTCCGGCACGCGCCACTGCAGTTCAGCTGAGGTTCACGCGCTGACGTAGGGCACGTACACGGGATACCGGTCCGGGTCGGTCGCCGGCTCTGACCCCGATCCGATCGCGCTTCCGCTGACGGACGCCGACACGACCTCGCCCCGCGACACGACCTCGCCCCGCGACTCGACCACCACCTCCGGCGCTCCCCGACCGGGCAACAACTTGAAGGCCGCAATGGCACCCAGCACGGCCACGCCGGCGCCGGCGATGCAGGCGATCTCGAGCCCGCTGTGGAAGGCGGAGAAGACGGTCGAATCCAGCGCCGGCCGGACGGCACGCGGTGCGTGGCCTACGACCGCCAGCCCCGCTGCCACGGATTGATGCGCTTCGGCTTTGGGTCCGGCCGGGATGGGCAGCGAACGGAAGGCGTTGATGATCTTCGGCCCGTAGGCCGAGGCGAAGATCGAGCCGAAGACGGCCACACCGAGCGTGCCGCCGAGCTCCCGGGTCGTGTTGTTCACGCCGGCCGCCGCCCCCCGCTGGTCATCGGCCACCGAGCCCATGACTGCCTCCGCCGTCGGCGCCGTGATGGACGACAGCCCGAGGGCGAGCAGCACCATGGCCAGAATGAGCGGACCCCAGTAAGTGGTGTCCTCGGACGAGTTGAACGCCGCCACGACGAGGCCGGCCCCCATGAGCAGAAGTCCCAACGAAACCACCAACCGCGTCCCAACCCTCAGCGCCACCACGGCGGCGATCGGTGTGAAGACGGCGGCCACCACGGCGAAGGGCAGTGTGTGCACGCCCGCCGACAGCGTCGAGTAGCCCTTGACGAACTGGAAGTACTGCGTGATGAGGAAGATGAAGCCGAAGAGGCAGAAGAACGCCACCGAGATGGAGATCGCACCGCCGGTGAAGCGCGGGATCTTGAAGACCCGGACGTCGAGCAGCGGCCACTCGGTGCGCAACTCCAGCAACGTGAACACCGTCAGCAGCACAGCGGCGGCGGCGAAACAACCCAGCGTGGCCGGAGCCGCCCAGCCCCACTGCGGTCCCTGAATGATCGCCAACACCAGCGCCGACACCCCCACCGTCGAGATGACGACCCCCCGGACGTCGAACCGATGGGCGGCAAGGCGCGGCAGGCGCGGGATCAGGATCTGGCCGGCGATCAACGTGATGATCACGATCGGCACGTTGACGAGGAAGATCGACCCGTACCAGAAGTGCTCGAGCAGCGCGCCACCGACGATCGGGCCGAAGGCGACCGCGATCCCCGACGTGGCCCCCCAGATCCCGAGCGCCTTCTGACGCTCGGACGGATCGGTGAAGATGCTCGTCAGGATGGCGAGGCTGGCCGGGAAAATGAAGGCGGCCGACACGCCCATCAGAGCCCGGGCCGCGATCAACGAGCCCGTCGTGTGCGCCGCCGCGGCCGCCACCGAGAACACGCCGAAGAAGACGAGGCCCACCTGCATGGTGCCCTTGCGGCCCAGCCGGTCCCCGATACCGCCGCCGGCCAGCAGCAGGCCGGCGAAGGCGAGGCTGTAGATGTCGACGATCCATTGCAGCGAGCTGATGGACGCCCCCAGGTGACGGTTCAGCGTGGGCAGCGCCACGTTGACGATCGTGTTGTCCACCACGACCAGGAAGACCGACAGGCACAGGACGGGGAGGATCCACCAACGGCGGGCCTGGCGCCGCCATTTCGGACCGCGCGGCAGATGCAGATGCGGATGCGGATCCGGATGTGGATCCAACCAGGTCAGGCAGCAGGTCAGCCATCAGGAGCACTCCTCACATATCCACGGAATTCGGCCCTACCCAATCCAGAAAGTCCGGATCGCGTATAGAACACTGTGCTAAAGTTATAGCACGATGTTCTTCAGTAGGCTAGATACATGACGAAAAATCCTCCAAGACCGGCACCCGGACCCAGGACCCCCAGCGCCGGGATGGAGGGCGCGCTTCTCGCCTCGGCGTCCGACATCCTCGAGTCCGAGGGCCCTGACGGCCTCTCGGTGCGCCGGATCGCCGCCGCCGCCGGCGTCGCACCGATGGGCGTCTACAACCACTTCGAGTCGAAGTTCGGCATCATCGAGGCACTGTACGTACAAGGCTTCAATCGCCTCGCCGACGCCATGGCCGCCATGGCCCAGATCGACGATCCCGCCGAGGCGTTGCTCGAGGGTGCCCGCGCCTACCGGGCCCTCGCCCTCGCACACCCGATGGCGTACCAGGTGATGTTCCTCCGCGCCGTCCCTGGCTTCGAGCCGAGTGACCCCGCCCTCACCAGTTGCACCCGCGGCTTCGACTATCTCGTCGCCGCGGTCCAGCGCGGCATCCGGGAGGGCGTCATCGCCCCGGGCTCCCCCACCGAGACTGCCCAGATGATCTGGGCCAGCATCCACGGCTGGGTCTCCCTCGAGCTTCTCGGCTTCGGTTTCGTCGAGGATCACGACGTCTGGTACGACCGCCTTTGCGAGGCTTTGCTACGGGGTCTCCGCCCCTGATCCACCGGGCCCATCCCGGCGGGCTCACATCTCCCCGCCCGGCCTCCTGACGAGTCCGCTAACGGGGATCCGGCCGATCCAGGGGCCAGTGACGTGACGTGGCGGGAAACCACCTCACTTCCCCGCTGTCGCCGACGTGGCGAGGGACCATTCCGAAGCGGGTGATCGTCCGCTGCCCGCCCTCGTGGTCACCGTAGAGCAGGTCGATCGTGAACGGTTGTACCTCCCTGATGTCCTTGCTCAGGCCCGTGTAGTCCGGGATCGCTGGTATCCCGGATGGCCGCCTGCCAGTAGCCGACGTCACCGGCGGCGATATAGATATCACGGCTCTGCGACCGGAAGTTATCGGGGTCTGTGTGGGCACATCGGAATCGCCAACTCGGTCTGGACGGACCATCCGAACATCACCGCGAGCCCGGCCCCGACGTTGCGCAACGAGATGGCGAGATAGATGTTCCCGTCCTCCGCCACTCGACACTGGCCTGGCTGCCACCGACGTGGGACCAATGGTCGCCGATCCAGGTCACCTTCTGTACCGGATCTTCCAGCTTGACGCCACGAGCACCGGCCGCAGGCTCACCTGGAATCTGCCTCGGCTATCCGGGCCGACCTGATTCGACGAGCGGACGGCCGCGAACGTGGCCACGGCCAGCACCAGGGTCCCGACGGCCGTGGCGAACGTCGCCACGGTCGTCCAGTCGACCGTCGCCAGCATTATCTGACCTCGACCCCGTCGCCGCCCACGGCGGCAGATTACGTCACGCCCCGCCGTCCGCCCCTGCCTGATCCACCTTTGTCGGCACGACAGGGAACCCCGACGACCTTCTGATCGCGAAAATGCGCCAACGAGCTGGCGGGGTCAAGGTGGAGCGCCCGAGCGCAGCGAGGACGAACGACCTTGAGGCCGCCTGCGACGGGCGCACGATGATGCGAGAAGGGTCGGCGATGGCAACAGGCTTTCGGGACTGACACACTGGCCCGCATGCTCGCCCACGTCTCCATCCAGTGCAGCGACTTCGCTGCCAGCGCCCGCTTCTACGACGCCGTGCTCGCCCCACTCGGCTACGTCCGCATCATGGAGACCGACGACTCCATCGGTTACGGCATCCCACCGTCGGCGATCCTTCTGGATTGGGCGCCAGCAGACGGGCGACGGTTTCCGGGAGACCCACATCGCCTTCCAGGCGCCCGACCACGCCGCGGTACAGGCATTCTACGATGCCGCCCTGGCCACCGGAGCCGAACCGCTCAACGAGCCGAAATTCTGGCCCGAGTACGCCGCGACCTACTACGGGGCCTTCGTGCGCGATCCAGATGGGAACAACATCGAGGCGATGACCCACAGCCGCGGCTGATTGCCGCCTGGATGATCGCCGCCTAAGGACCGGAGTGCTCAGCTACTGTGCCGACTTCGCAGACTCATCCGAACGTCGCCACGAACTGGCCCAGCACCGCCGTGCACAGGTCTCGCTGCGCCGCCGGCAGGGTGCACGTGACCTGGTAGGCCGTCGGTTCGGTCGGCTTCGGTTGGTACAACATGATGCCGTTGGCTGCGTTCTGACCGCCCGAGGGAAACCCGACCCCGGCCACACCGACCGGGTCTTGGAATGCGACCTGGGTCGCTGACGTCCGCACGACGTTTTCCTGCGGCGGACTTGTCACGGCGCAGCCCTTGCCGAGGTCCTGCTGCATCGCCGCCTTGGCCGCGCTGAAGAGCGGGCAGGCCAGCGCCGCCCCCTGCACGGTGCTCCCTCCGCTCTCCAGCGCGACGATCGCCTGCGTCGCCGAGGACGCCGGCAGATGCCATGGACCACCGAAGGTCGAGGGCGCTGACGTCCCGACCGGCGTGAGTACCATCATCCCGCTGCCATCGGCCCCGAAGGTCCCGCTGCAGGTCCAGCCGACCGTTGGGCCGACGAGCATCAGCCTCCCGGTCAAGTCGCTGTAGACGGCCAGGTTCCCTGCTGCCCATCTGATGCCGGAACGCTGACCGAGACCGACGCCGGCAGCGATGTCGTCGTGGTGGGTGCACCCGTGCTCGCCTGGCACACCACCACAGGCAACGTGGCCGTCACCAGCATCACCGACGCTCGAGCCCGAGCCGCCGGTGGTCGAAGTCGATGCGGCCGTCGTGGTGGTCGCCGGCGCGGACGTGCTCGGGTGGCGGATTGCTTGGGGTGGGTCGACCCCGTCGTCTCAGCCGGCCCCGATGACCCGCACGCCGCCAACAGCACCGCCGACAACAGCGCCCCGGCGACTCCGACACACCCACCCCGTAACCCCGAACCCGCGGACACCCCTATGCGTCCACTGTCAGGTCCGCCAACACATCAGCGAAACGCCGCTGCGCCTCGGCACGACGGGTCGGGATGTGCTCGGTCGGCACCTCGTGCGGCGAGTACCCCTTCAGCACCCTCCGGGCCACGGTCTGGCGGTGCACCTCGTCGGGACCGTCATAAATTCGGGCCGCCCGGGCGTTGCGGTACATCGACTCCAGCGGCAGATCGGACGAGAACCCCAACGAACCGTGCACCTGGATCGCGCGGTCGATCACGTCGTACAGCACCTTCGCCCCGAAGTACTTGATCATCGCGATCTCCACCCGGGCCTCCGCCGCCCCCGACTGGTCCATCTTCCAGGCCGCCTGGAGCGTCATCAACCTTGCCGCGGGCATCTCGGCCATCGAGTCGGCCACCCAGTTCTGGATGGTCTGTTTCTCCGCCAGCATCGAGCCGTGCGCGTACCTGGACACCGCCCGCTCGCACAGCATGTCGAACGCACGGCGCGACTGCCCCAACCAGCGCATGCAGTGGTGGATCCGGCCCGGGCCGAACCGGTGCTGCGCCAGCACGAACCCGGAGCCCTCGACGCCCACCACGTTGTGACCGGCACCCGCACATCCCGTACACGATCTCGGCGTGGTTCCCGAAGCGCCCGTACGGCGTGTGCGGGTCCTCCATCGTCGACACGTCCCGCACGATGTCCACCCCCGGCGTGCCGACCGGCACGATGATCATCGACGACCCCGATACGGATGCACGTCGGGATTGGTCACCGCCATCACGATCAAGAAATCCGCGACGGATCCGTTGGATGTGAACCACTTGTGCCCGTTGATCACCCACTCCTCGCCGTCCCGGACGGCCGAGGTCTTCAACAGCGTCGGATCAGATCCCGCCGTATTGGGCTCCGTCATCGAGAACGCAGACCGCAACTCCCCGTCCAACAAGGGCTGCAACCACTGCTCCCGCTGCGCCTCGTTCCCCGAAGCCTCGATCCCCACCGCCAGCAACTCCGCGTTCCCCGAGTAGGGAGCGTTGTTTCCGAACACCACCGGCGCGTACGGCGACTGCCCCAGGA
>CAVWKX010000007.1:0-11364 GCA_963755655.1 uncultured Acidimicrobiaceae bacterium | reverse complement strand
CCGGTGAAACGGTCCGGCGGCCCCTCCGACGACGACCGGGCCGAGGACCGCGACTTCAACGACGTGGTGCGTCACGCCGGGGAACGGTCGGCGGCGGCAGGACGTAGCAGCGAATGGTCCACAAAACCCATCCGGGTCCGGCACTCAGCGTGGAGAAAGCAAGGGAGGCGACGGGCGGTCGATGATCCACCAAATATCTCCCACGTCGCCGATCGGCCCGCCCTTAACTCCACGAACTGATCAATGGATAGATTCGTGCCTCACTAGCTATAACTGCGATGCGTAACATCGAGCGCTTTCCGGAGCGTTCCACGACCTCGGGTCGCTGGAAACAGCACCGCCGAAGGTGTAGTGGTAGCGCACGAATCAGAACCACGATCTATGGCGTTGTTCGGCCCACCAGCATTACCGACGACCATTGGACTCGGTATTGCGGGGCGGCCTCCTCCATGAGGAAGCCGTTACCAGGGGGCGATCGCCGACTCCGAAGGGCAGCGCCTTGAAGTCGCCGCCGAGAGGGCGTCGAACACAGTCAAGGCATGGGTTCTTCATTCATGCGGATGGCGGTCTCCAGTGCCTCTCGCGCCACTCTGAGCTGAAGAGTAGCGTCGTCGGCTCGGTGGAGCGTGGCCAGGTATTCGGCTCGCAACGCATCGAGATCTTGAGCCAGCAACTCTCGCTCCCCTGAATGCTTACTAGCTTCTTGAACGAGCCTGCGAACCTCGTCTTGAAGCGCTACTACGTCAGCGAGTTCGTAATCGTCCAGCGCGTTGGCCGGGGTACTAAGTGCATCAAGTAGCTCCTCGTTCTCGCGCCGAACGTAAAAGCGGTTCAGACCATCGAAAAGACACTCAACATATCCGTGTTCAACAAGCGCTGCGGCCCACTCGGCGTGACTCGGAGTGGTTGTGTTGGGCGTAGTCGCTTCCACCAAGACAACCTTGGGTCGATGTCGCTTCCAGTCGCCGCCACTAATCACCTGACGTTCCCACCCTTCTACGTCGATCTTCAGGAAGTCGATCTCCGTTGGTGCGTACTCATCCAACACACTGGCGAGGGTGCGAACGGGACCTCGATAGGCGTTAACACATTTCCGACAGCCCTCAACGAGGCTCCGACCGATTGGGAGAACGTCGACTGGCCGCTTATGTCTTCGCCTCCCACCAGGAGCCGAAGAACTCCAGGCTCATCGTGTAGTCCGATCGGAAGGTTCACGTCCGCGGGCGCTCCGCCATCAGTTCTCGGTGCCATCGTGGCCCCGGATCGATGTTGATTCCTTCCCAGCCTTTCTCATAGAACCATCGGGTGACCGAGTGAACTGTCGGGCTCGCCGCTCCCACGTCTACGTAGAATCCCGATGTACCTTGGAATACCCGAGCAAGTACAACGTCCTCGCGGTTCTGGGCATAGGAGATCATGACGCGCTCTGTAGTCGCCTTGCTGCAGTAGCCGTTAGGTGCCGGCTCTTCCTCAAGACGATGCAGTCCCAATCAAACCGGTCGCGTAGAAACTCGCGTTCATCGTGGAGGGCCCCCGCCATTCCTTGACCAGAACGTAGAACGTCGTCCACTGTTGAAGCCACAGAGTCCACGTCGTCTGGGTCGACGAGGGTCACGCCCGGGAGTTCGCCGAATGCCGATCTTATGGTATCGAGGTCGCTCACGATCACCGGAGTACACGTGGCGAGGGCCTCGGCGATTGGAATGCCGAACGCCTCGTACTCGCTGAGAAGTATGAATGCGCCGGCAGACTGATAGATCGCAACTAGCTGTTGTTCGGTTACGAAACCCGCCGTGGTGACAAGATCAAGAATACCTTCGGGTGCCCCCGCTGCGGCGGCCGAACTCCCCTCGCCCACGAGGGTGAGAGGTACATCTCTACCCATCTCCCGCAGTTTGGCCACCACTGAAAACACACGATCGATCCGCTTCCGCTTCTCTCGATAGTCGGCGACACACAGAAGCGTAGGGGTTCGCAGTAGAGGTCCCGGGAGAAAGCAACTGAAGTCGCACCCTAGTGAGATGACGCACGTTCGCCCAGTACCGTTGAGCCGGTCTGGGTCGATAAGGCTTCGCTCGTGGTTCGTCGAACTGATCACAAGATCGGCACGGTCGATCATCCTACGGTGGACCGCCTCGACCCACGTTTGCATCGTGCGATTCATCGGCACCGTCGTCACGGGCTGCAGAAGCGGAGTGTAGACAACAGCAGCGTCTCCTGAATGCTGCAGGACCGTCAGATTGGTAGCCGCGTTGGCCCAGCTGACCGCTTCAACGATATCCCATCCACCTTCGAGCGTCGTTGCTAGACCGACGCACTCGACGTCGGGAGCCCATCCGACACGCCGACCTCGGTGAACAATCAGAGGGAGCCCATGTTGATCAGCGAACTCACGGCACAGACGAAGATTTCTGGCGCCAAGGTCATCGATGCTCAATGTGATGTCAAAGTCGTCGCGCATTCGTCGCAAAGTCTCGAAGATCATCCGTCCCGTGCCGGAGTACAGCTGGTTCTCCGAAGACAGCACGAACAGCAGGCGCGGGGAGGAGCCCGTGAGCGGCCCTGAAGTACGCGGACGGCCGTTAGGGGCAGATTCGGCCAGAATTTTTACCTTTCGTTCCAACTTGCCGATACGCGCCTGTTGGCGTTCGACTAACCCGCTCAGTCCCGCGCTGGTGTCGATCAGCTCGTAGGGAACAAATCGATCTAGAGCGCTGACCGGCGGCTCCAGGATTGGTCCCCACTCGCGATCATTTGGTTCTATGAACCATAGGTTGATCCCGTCGTTCGCAACCCGGAGATAGCCGTACTGCAACAAAATCGGCTCCCAGGACTCGGGTTGGTTGGCCTCCACCACCAAGAGGCGCGGCCTGAACCTCTCCCAATCACCGCTCTGGATCACTTCGTCCTCGGCGCCTTCTACGTCGATCTTCATGACGTCGATCGTTGACTTCGCATACTGCTCACAGATGGCCGATAACGACACGGTGTTCACCAACACGGTCGAATCACCTTCGAAATCGGACGACACGATTTTCGAGGATCCCGGCGCTAGTTCATCGACTAAAAGTGTGACTTGTCCGTGTTGTGTACTCACCGCCGCGTTGATGTTGAGGTCTCGGTCTCTCTGCTTCGCAAGCACGGAAAAAAATTGCGGCAAGGGTTCGACATTGATGCCCGTCCATCCCTTGTCATAAAGGTACTTAGTAAACGAATGGTTCACGGGAAGTGCCGCACCAATGTCGATGTAGAAGCCGTCGCGCTGATTCGCGAAGATGCGCCGCAGGCGCACGTCTTCCCAGTTTTGTCCGTAGGAAATGAACGGATCTGTCACGAAGGGTCGTCTCCGTTGAGCCGATCCTCGAGCTGACCAAGCCTGTTCACGACGGCGACATGATCCCAGCCAAGGGCCTGCACGGCGGCGAGGTCGTCGTCAAGTCGATGAAGATCTGAGGCGACATATGCGAGTCCGTCGCTCATCCTTGTCACATGATCGGCCATACCGTCCAGACGCTCGACGACCCCTGGAATGCGCGCTGCCGAGATGGGCTCGTCCGTTCGGTTTGCCAGTACCCTTAACTCAGCCGATGCGGCGGCGATAGCTGCGTCGAGGTCTTCAATTCGTTGCGCGATGGCAACCAACCATGGCCTCAGGAGGCGACGAGCTACACGGCGAGCTGGGTACATCAGAACCGCTCCCGGAGATTGAGGTTTGGCCACTTCGAACATCTCTTGATTTGCGCTCGTCATCGGCACCCTCCCATTGTCTCGCGGAAGGGATAAATCGCCCCTATTTCCGCTCCATTCCTTTAGATTTACTGTGGTATCGCGGAATATGCTTCCCACAAGGCTTTACCTACTACCGGTAGCGAAAAGCATTCTTCGACGGTGACCTTGGCAGCCACGCCCATCCTGTCAGACTTTGACGGATTGTTGGCGAAGTCTCTACAGAAGCGCCCAAGTTCGGGTAGCGACGTAAAGACATGCCCCGTCCGACCGTTCTGGACGAACTCGGACAGGGCGCCCGCAGTCGATACGATCGCGGGCGTCCCGCACGCCATCGATTCCAAAGCCGTCAGCCCCATCAGTTCTGGATAGAGATACACGTTGTCCCACGCGTCCAAATGTACCGACGGCAGGACCGTTGCCCACGCGGACTGATAGAGGGAGCGGATTTCCTCATCGGACGCATCGTGAACGAACTCCACGGAACGACGTCTCGCTATGGCCACAAGATACTCCGCGTACTCGCGGTTAGTTGGCCGGCCACAGATTACCAGCGGTATGTCGGCTGGGACAGCCGCAATCAAGCGATCGACTCCTTTGTGGGGTAGAAGTCGACCGACGTAAAGAATATGCGTTCGCTCTCGAGGAGTGTTGGGAGGTGTGAACCAAGTGGTGTCGACACCCCCGGGAATTATCCTTCTTGGTCGCTCCGATCTGATCATCGTGGCGGCGAATTGCGAATAGAAAACGAGCAAATCGGCAAGCTCAAGGTAGTCGACAATTTTGTCCAAGTGGTTCGTTCGACCACCGTGGTCGGTTACGCAAAGGGTCGCCCCCAAGAACTTGGCCGCCAGGATCGAAACCTGGCTCGAGCGAGTGAAGGCTTGATGGACATGCACCAGGTCGGCGCCATCAAGCGCGTCACAGATGTCCAGGGACACACTGTCGAGTGGGTTTCCGTTGGCTGCGCCCACCGGAAGGACTCTCATCTCCAGGCGGTCGTCAAGTCGGGTTTGGACAGCTTCCGGCCCAAACGAAACGATCTCGATACGCACGTTTGCAGGGGCGGCCAACAAAATTGCTTTGGCGAGGTTAATGGGATACCGCTCTCCCCCACCTATGTATGACTGCTCAGAGAAGTACAGAGGTGTGGCGAAAGAGATGGTCTCGATGCTCATTTTATTGAGTGCTCTCTACATGGTTGCGGAGGAGGGCTTCCGCTAGGTATGCAAGACGCAGCGAGTCGTCGTATGAGCCCGCCCGTCGTGTGGGAATCTGAGATGCATCGTCGAATGCCTTTTCGATCTCTGGGAGGGCGTTGTCTATTGAGAAGTCGTCCCGGGCGACACCCATAGCACGACGCGCTAGGGACTCGATGGCTATCTTTCCATCGAGGACATTACTGAGCGCAAGGCTGATGCTTTGGGCCGTCGGCGCCACCTTAAGGCAATGCAAGCCGTCTACGAACCATTCCGCATATCCACAGTCCCGACTAACTATCGGGACGCAACCGCGACGGGCTGCTTCGAGTGATGCAAAGCCAAATGGCTCTCGGGTCCAAGTCGGCATGAGGAAGACGTCACGGTTCCAGTATTCATCGACCAGCTCGTGTTGTGGAAGAGAGCCCTTCAGGGTTACGAATCGTTCCACCCCTCGCCGCACAATCAACGAAGCGAACTGATCTTCAAGTCCTGGGCCGAAGATTTCGACGTGAAAGCCGACTCTGCCATCGCGAATAAGTAGCCACGCCGCTTCGATGATGTGTTGGACGCCTTTGTGTGGTGCGAGTTGGCCTGCCGAAACCACTTTCAGCGGGCCGCCGCCGGGTGTGAAGTATTGCCGGTCCACCTCCTCTGGCGGGGGGGTTGCCCAGTTGGGCACAATGCGAAGGTTTCCACCGAAGTCAAACCCTGCAATTGATATCTCTCGAGCAAGGCGACGCGAGCACGCAATGTACACAGACCGGAGACGGCGGCTTAACGTGCGTAGCAACGTTGCAGTGGCGGTGATGCTGCCCTGGCTCAGGCTCGCAGCCTGGTTGGGTACGGCGTCCATCAAGTGCCACACCGTGGGTACCTGCAGATAGGCAACCGTTCCAGCGATCCCGAGACCGCCGATCCCGCCAAGGTTCCAGAGGTAGATGACGTCAGGACGGAACTCCTCGATTGTCGCCACGAGCACGGCGACGTTGTGGGCATTTACCACGGCCCCTTCGGCGTGTCGTAGTGCGATCGCCTGATCCGTCGGCGTCGGTCCGCCATAAGGAAGTGGTAGTCCTTGCCGGAACACAAAATTACGACGAACCCCAGGCTGCGGCGCCGACGGTCGGGCCGTTGGAGACGTAAGAACGAGGAGCTCATGCCCCGCGCCAGTGAGCGCGTCCACCACCTGACGGCATCCAAGTTCGTAGCCGCCCATAAAGTCGGGCGGGTACAGGTTCGAAACGACGAGGATTCTCAACGCCTAATTCTCCCAACCGAGACCGAATAGTCCCCAGATCTCCGAACTCATCACCAGGGCGACAAGCTATCTGCCCGACCACGGAGGTGGTAGCGAGGCCTCGTGGGCTTATGACGGCATACGGGACCGGGACGGGCCCGCCATCCGATGGGTCGCGCGGGCGGGCCGGCGATCCCGGGTCGAAACCAGGTATTCGGCAAGAGGGCCGGGGACATAGGGGATCTCCACCGAGGATCAGTCCCGGGTTCACTTTGTTACGGCGCACGATCTCTAGGTGGGGAAGAACGGTGTTCCCCACATCAAGCTCCCGGGCAAACGTGATGTTCGGCCTTACCTATGTATTGAAGATCACGGGACGATTTCAATCTTTTATCGCAACGATGCGACCGTAGTAACGGTCATTGACGGCGCTACGGTTGAGTGTCCGGCGGCCAAGATCGAGCTGACCAGGCCACTGCCGATTAACTCGAGAAATTCTACAACCCGGCCCGGCGACACGGCACGCTCGATTACGCGACCCCGAACGAATTCGAAGACCTGCACTCAACCCACATCCACCAGGCCGCATTGTCATAAGCGCGGTCCACTAAATGGGATCAAGCCCGGGTGGTTCACCAAACGGGGTTTAGGGTTCTTCGTGGGGGCGGAGGGATTCGAACCCTCACTGGGGACGGTTTAAGCGCCCTGCCTCTGCCTGTTGGGCTACGCCCCCCGGGCCACCATTCTTGACCCAGCACGGCCCCGTGATGAGGATGGCCCCGTGCTGCGCGACCTCGGCGACGTGGACCTGACGGATCTCGATACCTTTGCCGATGGATTCCCGCACGACATCTTCCAGCTCCACCGGGACCAAGCACCGGTGTGGTGGCACGAGCCCACCGTGCACACTCCTGACGGCGAGGGCTTCTGGTCGGTGGCCACCTACGACGAGGTGCTCCAGGTGCTCCGCGACCCCGAGACCTACTCGTCGGAGACCGGAGGCGACCGTCCTTACGGGGGGACGATCATTCAGGACCTCCCCGTGGCCGGGATCGTCCTGAACATGATGGACGACCCCCGGCACGCCCGCATCCGCCGCCTGGTCACCCGAGGTCTGACGCCGGCGGCCGTGCGCGATCTCGAGCACGAGTTGCGGGGCCGGATGCGCCGGCTCGTCGACTCGGTCGCCGAGGAGTGTGACTTCCTGGTCGACGTGGCGGCCGAGCTCCCGATGCAAGCCATCTGCCTGCTGCTCGGTGTGCCGGAGTCTGACCGGCACCGTCTCTTCGACGCGGTCGAGCACATCTTCGACATTCCCGACGAATCGGACTTCCTGTCCATGACCCCTGAGCGGCAGGCCGCCGTGGGTCTCATGTACGACTACGGCGCGGCGCTCATCAGCGAGAAGCGAGCGGCCCCATGTCCCGACATGCTCTCGACCGTCATCCACGCCAAGCTCCCCGACGCCGACCCGCCCCAACTCAGCGACGACGAGCTCTCGGCCTTTTTCTCCCTGCTGTTCTCCGCGGGGGCCGAGACGACCCGCAACGCCATTGCCGGCGCCATGCTCGCCTTCCTGGCGTGGCCCGAGCAGCTCGACCTCTTGCGGTCCGGGCAGGCGTCGATGGAGACCGCCGTGGAGGAGATCCTGCGCTGGACCACACCATCGCCCTCCAAGCGCAGGACGGCGACCACGGCATGCGAGCTCGGCGGCGAACGCATCGCTCCCGGACAGAAGGTGGTGGTGTGGGAGGGTTCCGCCAACCGGGATCCGAGGCGCTTCGACGAGCCGGACGCCTTCGTCCTACAACGTGAGCCCAACCCGCACCTGGCCTTCGGTCACGGCGCGCACTTCTGTCTCGGCGCGCATTTGGCCCGCCTCGAAATCCGGGTGGCCCTCGAAGAGATCCTTCACTCGGTCGATTCGTTCACCCTTGCCGCGCCCGTGCAATGGACGCGCAGCAACCGCCATACGGGTATCCGCCACCTGCCGTTGCGACTGCACAAGGCGACCACAACATCAGGCTGAGCACACCGGGATGTAGGCGTCGCCGGACGCGACCAACCGGTTAGATCTCTCTGCTCCTGGAAAGGAATTGGCTTCAGCCGACAGTGCAAATCTCTTGCACTTTCGATCGCGATGATCGACCGCTGCAGGCTCACCACGAGCGGAGGTGCATACAACTATGCAGCTGCACAAGACAATGCGTACAGCGGGAGTCTCGCTCTCGGCCGTTGCGCTTGCCCTGCTCACTGCAGAGGGACCAGCGGCAGCACACGAGCGGACGTCCTCAGCAGACCTGCGAGGTCGGGTGACGTCGGTAGCTTCAGGTGACTTCGTGCTCCAGAAGTACGACGGGACGACCGAGCCGGTGGACACCACCGACGCGACGACCTACTCGGAGCCTGGAAGCTCCATCGCCCCGCCTGGGGTCTACGACGGGGAGAACGTGGCGGTCACGCTCGATCCGACGGCATCGAGCCCGACCGCGACGAACGTGGTTGTGTTCTCCGAAAAGGTCGGCGGTCGCGTCACCAATGTCGCGGGCTCGACCGTCAGGCTGACCAACAAGCGCGGCACCGACACGGTCATCGTGTCGTCGAGCACGAAGTACTACGAGAAGGGCGCGAGCCCGACCACTATCAGTAACGGTGAAGTGGTGACCGTCTTCGGCCTGCCGGACGCCGGCACACCAGGCGAGCTGGACGCGCAGGTCGTTGCCATCTTCAGCCCGGCGACGCCGCCGCAGCCGCAGCCGCAGCCGCAGCCGAGCTCAGACGCCGCCTCAGCCGCAGCCGACCACGGCGGCTACGCAGGGGCCACGCGTCGGGACCCCCGGGTCCAGCCGGCCCTCCCCCAGACGCCGACCCACGGCGCCCCCAGCGGGGATTGGTCGGCCCCGAGCGGGCCGGCGGTCCCCCACGCCGCCGCCGGGAACCCCGGCACAGCAGGAACACCGGGACCCCTGGTCGGGCACAGCCCCGGCGGCTCCGGTGGGGGCTTCGGCCACCGGTAACAGCGCCGTTGGCGAGGGCCCCGGATCTGTCCCACGTTGGGCTGGTCCGGGGCCTCGTCGCGCCCGGCCCCGCTCAGCCGGGCACGCCCGAGACCAGCGGGCGATAGCGCTCCATGACGGCCAGCTCCTCGTCTTGTGGCGCTGTCTCCGGCCGGGTGTCGGCCCCGAAGATCATGGTGGCGCGGTCGGCCGGCTCCCAACGGCGCCAGGTGCCGATCCCGTCGTGGCTGGGGTCACCCTTGGCGGCGAAAGAGAGCCAGGCCCGCTGCATCTGGCTCGACAGCTTCTCGACAGCCGGGCCGTCCCCGGAAAGACCTGCACGGCCGCATCGTTGACCGTACCGAACACGAACGGCAGCTCCAGCGCATGGCACGAGCCCAGGATCCCGCCGAACGCAGGCGATTCCCAGTCGAACAGGTAGACGAATGCGCGCGAGCCCCGGGCGACGTGGGCGGCCGCCAGCTGGAGGCTCGGCCAGCGGAAGACGATGTCGGTACCGACGGCGACCCAGATGGCATTCGCCTCGACGGACTCTTCGCGCGATTCCCGGGCCGACCTGTAGGCGTCGACCACCTCGGCTCCGGGCATTCCGGGAGCAGCGTTGCCCACCCAGCGCGTCACCCCGTCCTCGTCGAGCGCCATCAGTGCGGGGTTCCCGAGGCCGAAGAGGGTCAGCTCGTCCCGGTTCGTCCCGATCAACAAGTCGATACCGGCGGCGGCGCCATTGGCCACCGCGGCCAGCGGGTGGTCGGGCAACAGGACGCCGTCGACGACGGGAAGGAAGGGAAGCGGCAACATCCCCGGATCCGGACTTCGCTTGCCGAGCTCTTCGGTGGCGGCCACGAGCTCGGTCGCCGGGACCGACTCGAGCGAGTCGCGGGTACAGGACGCGAGGCCCAGGACGGACGCCAAACGCTCTCCCGATCGCTCCGCCTCGTGGAGCGCGTGCACGTGTGCGCCCCCGCTCTGCACGATGGCGCGCCGGAAGAGCCCTTTGGCGGCAGGCGTGCCGAGAAGCGTGGCCACGCTGAATCCTCCGGCGGACTCCCCGAAGATGGTGACGGCGCCCGGATCACCACCAAAGGCTCGCAATGTTGTCGTGCACCCATCGCAAGGCAGCCAGCTGATCCTGTATCCCCCAGTTTCCGACCAACCCGTCGGGATCGGCCAGGTCCCGGTGACCCAGGAAGCCCAGCGCGCCCAGCCGGTAGTTGATGGTCACGACCACGGCGTCGCCGTTGCGCACCAACTCCCCGCCCCGGTAGAGGAACACCGACCCGCTGCCCGAAGTGAAACCACCCCCGTGAATGAAGACCATCACCGCACGGCCTTGTCCCGGCGCCACTGTGGGTGACTCCGGCAGCTCGGGCGTCCAGACGTTGAGCGAGAGACAGTCCTCGCTGTGCGGTTCGGAGGCCGCCGGATCCGCCGGGCTCGTGACGCCAGGCACGGCAGCGGACTGCGGGGCGATCGGCCCGAAAGTCGATGCGTCGCGTACCTCGCTCCAACTCTCGGGTTCCAACGGGGGTCGCCAGCGCAACGCGCCGACCGGCGCTCGGCCGTAGGGGATTCCCGAAAAAGACCACAGGTCTCCGCGCCAGACGCCCCTGAGTCTCCCCTGAGCGATCGACACGACTCCCCTCACGTACGTGGACCCTATGGAGACAAAGGTCGACGGTCAATCGAACCGCCGATCGAACCGATACCGAAAGGCGAACGGAAGGTGAACAGCGCGCAAACTCGGGATGCAACAGGACGGACACAGAAAGGGATGCCGAAATTGCCATCAAGCAGCCATTACGCTGGCGCGCCGTGGATACAGTGAATTGTCGGGACACTGTCCGCAGGCGGACTCCTCTTGTCAGGGTGACCATGGTCGTCGGCTTGCTCGCCGCGTTGCTGTCGACGGCGGCCGCCACGAACGGGGTGCGACGACATCCACCACGTTGCCCGGACCGGCGCCGAATCAGTCGCAGATCAACGCCACCCAGTCCCAGGTCAGCCAGGTAGAGACGACGTTGGCCCAGGAAGAGCAGCAGACCTCCATCCTCGACGAGAAGTACGACACGGCACAGCAGGATCTCCAGAACGCGCAAACGGCGTTGCAGGCAATCGCCGCGAATCTCGTCCACGAACGTTCCTCCGTGAAGGCCGACAAGCAGCTCGTCGCCACCGACGCGGT
>CAVWKX010000006.1:0-46009 GCA_963755655.1 uncultured Acidimicrobiaceae bacterium | reverse complement strand
GGGTGCACGCCTGGGCTGAGGGCGCGACCACCCACACCCTGTGCGGGTGCGGCGACCCCGCGCTGTTCCTCTGGTTCTTCCAGTGGCCGGCCACCGCGCTGGCGCACGGCCAGAACCCGTTCTTCTCCACTGCGCTGTTCCACCCGAAGGGCATCAACCTGCTGGCGCAGACGTCGGTCACCGGGCTGAGCCTCCCGCTCGTTCCCGTGACGTGGATCTGGGGCCCGGTGGCATCGCTCAACGTGGCGTCGACGATCGCGCCCGCCCTCACCGCCTTCACGGCATTCTGGGTCCTGCGGCGCTGGGCCCCGTGGACGCCGGCCGCCTTCATCGGTGGCCTGCTCTACGGATTCTCGCCTTTCGTCCTGTCGAGCCTGGAATTCGGCCATCTGATGACGGCGGCGCTCATGCTGCTGCCGCTGATCCTGGCCGCCCTCGACGAGATCCTTGTCCGCCAGCGCCACAGCGCCATCTGGACCGGCGTCGCACTGGCGCTGCTGCTGTTCGCGCAGTTCTTCCTCTCCTCCGAGCTCCTAGCGATTGTGGTCGTGGTCGTGATCGTCTGCGGGCTCGCGTTGGTGCTGGCGGCACTGGTGACCAACCCCGCCGCGGTGCGGGCCCGCGCCCCGCATGCCGCCGGCGCGTTGGCCGTCGGACTCGGCGTGGGCGCCGTCCTGCTGGTCTGGCCGGTCTGGTTCGCGCTCAAGGGGCCGGCCAGCCTGTCGGGCCTGGTCTGGCCCAACGTCGGCGTGATCGGCGGCTTCATCCCGTCCAGCTTCTTCACCACCGGCTACCCGCCCCGCCGTAACGTCTTCCTGGCGCTCGGCGGCTACGACGGTGCCCCACTGGCCTCTTCCGTGTACATCGGGTGGAGCTTCCTGGCTGTCATGGTGGCGGGGCTGGTGGCCTTCTGGCGGGACCGGCGGCTGTGGTTCTTCGGGTTCGCCCTCGTCGTGTGCGCGGCCTTCTCGTTGGGCGAGCGGCACGGGCAGTGGGAGCCGGCCTGGATCTTCACCCGGATCCCGGTGGTCGAGAACGTCATTGAGCAACGGTTCATGGCCGTCGGCTTCCTGGCGGCCGCAGTGATCCTGGCCATCCTTTTGGAGCGCGTGCACCGCACGGCGCCCGACTGGCGAGGGGCGGTCGGGGCGCTGGCCGTGGCGGCGGTCGCGCTCGTCCCGATGGCCACCGTCTTCGGGGAGCGCCTGCCCTTCGCCATGCAGTCCGTCACACTGCCGCGCTGGTACCGGGAGGTGGCTCCCACCCTGCCCCCCGGCCGGGTCCTCCTCTCCTATCCGGCGCCGTTCTCCGGGCTACAGAACGCCATGGCCTGGCAGGCGGTCAACCGCATGCAGTACAGCCAGGCGGGTGGCGGCGGCCCGCAGGGGGTGTCGCACCGTGCCGGATCGGCCAGGTCCGGCTTCGACGTGCTCAGCCGGCTCGACTTCGGCGTGGGCATGGCGAACCGGCCGGGACGCCGGCGCAGTTGGCCGCGGTGCGCCACGCGCTCGCCGTCTGGCGCGTCAACACCGTGGTGATCGCCACCGACCCGGCCGCCCCCCGGATCGAGCAGGGCCACGACCCCGTCTACGCGGCGGCATTCATGACCGCCGCACTCGGGAGCCAGCCCACCCTGCAGGCGGGCGCCTGGGTGTGGAACGACGTCCGACTGCGGGCGGACGGGCCCCTGGTCGTGAAGGCGGGCACGCTGGCCACCTGCACCGGAGCGGCCGAGGGAAACCCTGTCGTCTTCAAGGCGACCCTCCTGGTGACGGAGTGTGTCGCCGGGGGTGCCGTGGTGGCACCCTGAGCGGGGTAGGAAGCCAGGAGCGGCAGGAAGGGCAAGAGGGAGGACGATCTCAAGGGCCGCCCGGGACGGGCCGACGTGGAGAAGTCGGGCCCGAGGGCACCGGTCTCCTGTGGCGGCCCAACCGAGCAGGCGGGGCCTCCCGTCCAGGCAGAGACGGACGGCAACCAGGAGGACGATGCTGGCGTGACGAAGTGGGGAGTGCGAGGCCTGTTGGGTGCTGCCTGCCTCCTTCTGTCGTGTGTGGGCCTCTTGGCGTCAGGTTCAGGGTCAGGGCCGGCAGCGGCGGCGGCCCTCGTGGCGCGGGCCGACGCCTCGGGCGGGGCCCGGGTGGCCTTCCCCCTTCCCCCGGCCTGACCACATCGGAGCACACGGCGCTGCAGCGCTCGGGCGCCTACGGCACCCATCCGCTGCGGGTCCTCGTCCTCGGCGATTCCATCGCCATGACGCTGGGCATGGGGCTCTCGGTGGACGCCCAGCAGCAGTACGGGATCAGCGTGATCGACGACGCCACTGTCGGTTGCGATCTCGACCCGCAACTCCAGGTGGTCACCTCGGGCGCCGTGGGGCCGGCCACGCCGGGGTGCGACAACTGGCGAGGGCTGTGGCCCTTTGTGATCGCCGGGCAACGGCCGCAGGTGGTCGCCCTGGGACTGGGCCGCTGGGAGATCACCGATCACCTGCTCGACGGGCGCTGGGTGCACATCGGCGAGCCGGCCTGGAACGAGCACCTGACGTCCGATCTGCAGTCCGCCATCACCATTCTCCACTCGTTTGGTGCCAAAGTGGTGCTCTTCACCATGCCCTACGTCGACCCCAGCAACCGGCAGCCGGACGGCCAGCCCTGGCCTGAGAACACGCCTGCCCGCGTGCGCGGCGTACAACACGCTGGTGTGGCAGGTGGCACGTGCCCACCCCGGGGTGGTCAGTGTGATCGACCTCAATAAGTTGTTGAGTCCCGACGGGGTCGTACACGGCGACCCTGTCCGGTGTCGACGTGCGCATGCCCGATGGCATCCACGTCAGCCTGAACGGCGGCGAGCTGCTGCAGCGCCAGGTCCTGCCCGCGCTCGATCGGATCGGCATGGAGGACGAGGCGGCAAGGGCTCCAGCGTGAGCGACCCCGAGGTCGCGGGCACCCCTGCGGCCGAGGTCGTCGTCGAAGCGGTGCCGGCCGCCATGGCGCTGGCGCCGAATGCCGTCGGGCCCACCCTCGGTGCGGAGCTGCTGGTCGACCCGGCAGCTCCTCCCGGAGTCGAGTCGGTGCGGGCCGGGCTCCTGCAGGCCGGACCCCTGGCCGTGGCGGGCGTCGTGGCCAACGGCGCCAGTGTCATCCTCACCGTCGCGCTGGCGCGCCTCCTGTCGCCGCACAGCTACGGCGTCCTCAACCAGCTGACCGGGCTGTACCTGATTCTCTCGATGCCCGGGTCGGCTGTGGTCGTGGCCGTGGTGCGGCGGGTCACGGTGTGGCACGAGGACGGCACCGGCCATCTCGTGCGGCGCTGGGCCGGACGGGTGCACCGGCAATGCACGCTGGGGGTGCTCGTCTGGGCGGTCGTCGTGTTCAGCGGCCGGCACGGCGTGGCCGTCCTGCTCAACCAGCAGAGCGGCATCGGCATCGCGGCGATCCTGACGGCGGCGGCCTTCTTCGTGCTGCTCTCGCTCGACCGGGGCCTCTTGCAGGCACACCGGGCCTACCGCCCGCTGGCCGTGAACCTTCTGGTGGAGATGGGGATGCGGGTCATCGCCGTCGTGGCGCTCGTGGCCGCCGGCTTCGGTCCCTCCGGAGCGGCGATCGGCGTCCTCATCGGCGAGGTGGTGGCCGCGACCCACGCGCGCTGGGCGTCGGTGCGCGCCTGGTCGGACGGAGGGTCGCCGCGGCTCTCGGATGCGGGGAGCTGGCTGGCCGCGCTCCGTCCCGACGTGCTCCTCGGCGGCCAGCGGTCCGTGCGCCGCACGGTCGTGATCGATCTGGTCGTCGCATCGGTCTGCCTCTCCATGGTGGCCGTCCTGCAGAACGCCGACGTGCTGGTGGTCGGTCGCGACAACCCGTCGCACAGCGGCGCGTACGCGGCCGTCTCGGTGACGAGCAAGGCGATTGTGTTCGGCGCCATCGTGTTGGGCGGGTACCTCCTGCCGGAGGCGGCCATCCGTTGGCGCCAGGGCGGCCACGCGCTGCGACAGCTGGCCGTCGTCCTGGTGTTCCTGGCCATCCCATCGGTGCTGTTGCTCGCCGTGGCGGTGGCGGCGCCCGAGCAGTTCATTCAGATCTTCTTCCACCACGACTACACCTCGGCCGCCGACGCGCTGGCCCCGCTGGTGCTGGCCATGATCATGTTGAGCGTCACCGTCGTGCTCACCATGTACCTGCTTGCCATCGGCCGGCGCTGGGTGGCCATCGTGCTCACCGGCGGCGCCATCGCCCTCACGCTGGCCGTCCTGGCCGTGCACGGCGCCCCGCGCGCCACCGCCTATGTGGACGTCGCGGTGCAAGCGGGGGTGCTCCTGGTGACGGTGTGTGGATTCGCGGTTGTCCACAGGGTCCGGGTAGGGAGGCAGGCCGTAGGGATAACCTGACCCGGATGGGCGACGAACTGGGGCCGCTGCCGGCCGTGCCCGACGCCCGGGTCGACGACGACGCAGGGCTGTCCGGGTCCGAGACGACGCTGGCTTCCATTGCCGCCCAGGCCGGCCTGCGGCGCATCCACTTCGTCGCCTGGCGCGACCTCGACGACCCCGAAGCCGGTGGCTCCGAGCTGCACGCCCACAAGATCGCCTCGCACTGGGCCGCCGCCGGGCCTCGACATCACCTTCCGCACCTCGGCCGTGCCCGGCGCGCCGGTTGCGCTGACCCGCGACGGTTACCGGGTGCTCCGCCAGGCGGGCCGTTACGCCGTGTTCCCCGGCGCGGCCTGGGAGGGCATCCGCATGGGGCACCGCCCCGGTGACGCGCTGGTCGAGATCTGGAACGGCATGCCGTTCCTGTCACCACTCTGGTACCGGGGCCCGCGCATCGTCTTCCTGCATCACGTCCACGCCGAAATGTGGGGCATGGTGCTGCCGCCGACGCTGGCCCGTATGGGCGACATGGCCGAGCGCAGAATCGCGCCACGCTTCTACCGCTCGAGCCGCGTCGTCACGTTGTCCGATTCGTCGCGCCAGGAGATCGTCGACCTGCTCGGCTTCCGCCCCGACCGGATCACCGTGGCGCCGCCCGGGGTCGACGCCCGCTACGCGCCCGGCGGCCATCGCTCGCCGACGCCGCTGGTCGTCGCGGTGGGCCGGCTGGTGCCGGTGAAGCGCTTCGACGTGTTGCTGCGGTCGCTGGCCAAGTTGAAGGCCGACCACCCCGCGCTGCAGGCGGTCATCATCGGTGAGGGATACGAGCGTCCCGCGCTCGAGGCGCTGCGCGAGGAGCTCGGGGCCACCGAGTGGATCAGCCTGCCCGGGCGGGTCGACGACGCCGAGCTGGTGTCGTGGTACCGCCGCGCCTGGGTGGTGGCGAGCAGCTCGCAGCGCGAGGGATGGGGCATGACCCTGACGGAGGCCGCCGCGTGCGGCACCCCTGCCGTGGCCACGGCGATCGCCGGCCACGCGGACGCCGTGCTCGACGGCGAGTCGGGCTTGTTGGTCGACGACCTGGGGACCTGTCCGGTGCGCTCGGGCGGGTCCTGGGCGACGAAGTGCTGCGCAGCCGCCTGTCCAAGGGCGCCCTGGCCCGGGCACGCTGGTTCACCTGGGACGCCACGGCCCGCCGCGCCCTCGAGGCGCTGGCCGGGGAGGCGACGCCGGCCGTCTGAGCTGGGCGGCGCCCGGCCGGCCGTTGAGCGGCGACGTCAGCCGTCGATGCCGATGATGACCGGCGGCGGCTCGGGTGGTTCGAACGTCCCCGGCTTGCGGGCGCGCAGCTTGCGCCGACCCAGCGGCTTCGCCACCCGCAGGCCGAGTGCCGAGATGACGCCGTCGGCGAGTAGCAGCACCGCTCCGAGCCAAATGAGGTTGCCCGCCTTGATGAACGAGCGCGTCCCAGTTCGAGCCGGACAGGTAGTGGTGCACGTTCTGGCCCTGCACCACGTTGATGGAGCCGGCGACGATGCAGGCGATACCCGCCACGCTGGCCGCGACGCGGGCCCAGGGAATCAGGAGGCCCGAGAAGAGACCGCGACCGCCACCACGAGTCCGGCCCGCGGCGGGGTGACCAAGAGGGCGGCAGCGCCACAGGCGGCCACGATGACGACGGCCCGCGGGAAGCGCAGCCAGCCTCGCTGGCGTTGCTCCTTCGGAGCCGGCGCACCGGGGAAGGCCAGGACGGCGGCGTCGAAGGGCACGGCCGGGCGCTCGGGTGGCTCGGGCCCCGCCGGTCCGCGCAGGCGGCGGGGCAGGTGGGCACGCACCCAGCGCCGGGACCGCAAGGGCAGGAAGCCCAGGAGGAGACAGAGGAGCAGGGCCGCCGCCGAGATGGCGAGTGCGGCCCAGATCTTGCGCTGGGGCGTCCAGACGATCTGGATCGTGAAGTGCGAGCCGCCGAGTGCGTGCAGATCGGCCGCCGTCACCGGCCAGCCGTTGGCGAACCCGTCGACCAGCTGGGGCGTCCCCAGGTCGACGCTGTGCGACCCCGCCGGGGCGCCCTTGGCGGGCGTGGCCACCGCCTTGAAGCCCTTGTTCACGCTCTGGCCCAGCACGAGCTCGAAGGGCTGGGTGGCCCCCGTCACGTCGGCCCCGTGGGAATCGATGTGCACGGACGTCGTGGCCAGGGTCGGCGCCGGTCCGGGCTGGGTCGCCGCCAGGAGCGGCGTGCCGGCCGCGGTGGGGTAGGCCGCCGAGCCCGCGCCGCCGCCCGGTGCCGAATCGAGCGCCAGCTGGTCGATGTTCCATCCGGTGCAGGTGGCCGGGGCGCTCGCGCACGGGGGCCCGTGGCCGGGCACCGTCTCGACGACGTGGGGCCCGGCGGCCAGCGTGATGCCCTTGGCGTCGGGCCCGCAGGGGACGAGTTGCACCTCGCCGCCGCCCAGCGCCTGCTGGGTCGAGCCGACGGCGGCGACGCTGATGGGGTGGCCGTCGATGGTGAGGAGGTTGGACACGCAGTTGCCCGGCAGCGTCGCCGGGGTCGGGTTCGCCCGCACGCCGGGGATGCCGATTTCCGCGATGCCGAGCGGCAGCTCGAGCGGTCCGGCTGAGTAGTAGTTGGCGGCGTACTCCGGCCGGACGCCGGTGAACGTCACGACGAAGTGTGATCCCGTGAGCGCGGGGAAGGTCACCGGCACGGTCGTGACCGCGCCGGGCACCGTGCCGTCGGCGATCGGCGGCAACGTCACACTGCGCGTCTGGCCGCCTGAGGCGATCGTCATGGACCTCGGGACCGAGTGGCGGCCGTCGGCGATCACCTGCATGTTGAGCGTCGTCAGCGTCTGCGGTTTGGCCAGGTCGTAGGTCAGGGTGGAGCCCACCTGCGCCGCGCTGCCGAGACCGGGCTGCCACGCCGTCGCCGGGTTTCCGTCGACGGTGGCCGATGCGGTCGCCTGGACGTCACCGGGCAGCCGCCCCGACGAATACGCGTCACTGAGCGTGCTCGAGGGCGTCGTGGCGCGGCCGACCAGGCGGTCGACCTCGTCGTCGGGAATGAGGGCGGACAGGCTGGCGCTTCCGGCCAGTGTGAAGGTGCGGGCCGTCGGCAGGGTGAACGTGCGCGAGATCGTCGTCTCGGGATCGCTGCGGGGCGGGTACTGCGAGGTGCGTTCCCGGGTCATCACCACGCTCAGCCGGTCCGCGGCGGACGAGGCGCCGAGGCTGGTGAGCATCTGGGTCGGCATCTGAATGACCTGCTTCACCTGCTGGCCCGGAATCTCCACTTCGGCGAAGCCGACGGCGGACGCCGCCACCGGCGGCGGCGTGTTGTCCGTCGTGCTGTCGATGGTCACCCGGAGTGTGTGGAAGGTCCGGGCGGGAAAGGTCAAGGTCTGGCCGGACGTGACATGGGACGAGGCGTTGAGCGCGTAGGTCACGGGGTCCTTGCCGTCGAAGGTCAGCGTGACCTTGGACACCCAGCGGGCGCGGTCACCGCGCTGCGGCTGGACCAGGGTGATGTGGTCGGTGGAGACCGGGTTGGCGAACTGCGCCTGCCACCACTGGCCCTTGGGATTGGGCACGAAGGTGCCCGTGATCCAGGCCGTGTCGAAGTTGTTGTCGATCGCGCTGTAGGCCTGGTCCTCGGGCGTGTACGAGACCGAGTTGCCGTAGCTGCTCGCAGTGACGTTCACCGCGCCGGCGTACGAGGCGTAGGACTGGCTGGTGATGCCGGTGCCCGGGAAGAGCTGAATGGGGCTGTCGCTCAGGTCGGTCTTGGCGGGGTCCTCGCCCGGGGTCTCGGTGTAGCCCGAGTTCGCCGTCAGGGTGTCCCAGCGGAAGGCCTGCTTGCGGTTGGTGTCGGTGACCACGAGCTGGGCGCCCTTCGACGCCAGGCTCTGCAGCTGCGCCGGGTGGTTGGCCAGCGTGCCGGCGTAGTAAATGGCGCTGTCGGTGTTGAGCAGCCCCAGCCCGGCCAGGTTGTTCAGGCCGGTGGCGTCGCCCTCCATGACGACGGCGCCGGTGTCGGACTCGCCGCGCACCACGCTGCGGGGGTTGGGCACGGTGTACGTGACGAGGGGGGAGGGCCAGCCCACGTTGCCCTGCACGGCGAGGTCCTGCTCGTTCAAGGTGGAGTCCTGCGAGATGTTGGGCCGCGGCGTCCCGAAGGAGACCGGGTCGCTCAGCCCCAGCGGTGTCTGCAGGAGTTGGAGCGCCAGGAGCTGCGGCTGGGGCACCCCGTAGCGCTCGTACTGCTGGTCGTATTCCACCATGAGGTCGCCGGCACCCATGAGGCGCGACATGGGAGCCAGGGCGTTCAGGTTGGCCGTGCCGTCCTGGAGTGGTCCGTCCGTGGCGTAGAGCGTGTCGGCCGTGGCGATCGATCCCATGATCTGCTGCTCGCGGGTGATGAAGTCCCGGTTGAGGAGAGCCGATTGGGGCGTGTCGACGGTGTCGCCCCAGCGGTAGGCCGCGAAGTCGTTGCCGGGAATGGCGAACACGCGGTGCCGGGATGGGTCGCGTTGAGGTGGTTGATGGCGGCCAGCTGGTACGAAGGGAGCGACGCCGGCTGGGTGAAGCCATTGGCGATGAAGTCGCCCAGGAAGAGCGAGGGGTTGTTGGCGACCACCAACCCGGCCACGAGGATCGCCGTGATCAGGCCGGTGATGTGGACGCGCGACCACAGGGCCGAGAGGCCGCTGCCCAGCAGCATGCAGAGGGCCAGCAGGACGAGCGGTGTGGCCCGGTCGGTCGAGCGCAACGCCAGTCCCGCCGTCGTGTCCGTCATGAACGACTTCAGCAACTTGCCGATGGACGTGGGATCGGAGAACGGGAAGGGGCCTACGGAGAGGATCAGCCCCACGAAGAGCAGCACGAGGAAGAAGGCGCGCTCGCGCCAGCGCACGAAGGCGGCGGCCACCAGCGACAGGACGGGCACGGCGTAGGACGTGGCCAGCAGCCAGATGTCCTGGGTGTAGCGGATGGCCGCCGTCGTCCACGGGCCGGTGTGATCGGTGCCGTAGAAGTACCAGTAGCCGAGGCCCCGGATGATGTCCGCCGCATTCGAGGTGGCGGAGGTCGAGGGGACCGTCTCGGTGTACTTCAGGACGTTGACGCCGTAGGCGGCCTCCACCTGCAGGCCCAGGATCCACCACAGGCAGGTGCCCAGGGTCAGGGCCCCGATACGCAGGGTGGTGGCGAGGGCGTGGCGCCACGTCGACTCGCGCAGGACGACGACGGCGTAGAGGATCCACAGGACCGGTGCCACGCCCACGTAAATGATGGAGCTGGCGTTGATGCCGCTCACGAGGGCCACCACGAAGGCGAACAGCGCCGGCTCGCGCCAGCCACCCCGCCGCACCGCCACGATGGTCAGGCCCAACATGAAGGGCAGTCCCGCCCACGGCAGCAGGATCACCGAGATCCGGCCGGCGTACTGCAGGAAGTACGGCGACAGCATGTAGGCCAGCGCGGCGGCGGTCGGGCCCGGCCCGCGCAGCCCGAGGATGCGCGACAGGTACAGGACCCCGACGCCCGCCACCATGAGGATGGAACCGAGCCAGAGCCGCTGGGCCACCCAGACGGGCACCCCGAGAAGGTGGAACACGGCGAAGAAGGGACCCATCGGCAGCAGGTAGCCGAGGTACTCGTGCGTCACCGTGCCCAGGCCCACCGTGGGGTTCCACATGAACGCCACCTGGCTCAGGAAGCGGATCGGGTCGAGGTAGAGGTAGGTCTTGGTGTCCGGGCGTGATCACCCCGGGCGCACCGCCAGAAGAGGGCCGTAGGCGAAGCCGGCCAGGACGACGGCCCCGCCGATCCACCACCAGCGGCTGCCGATCGCCCGAGCCGTCCGCGGGGCCGCATGCCGCCCTCGGGAGGCGGTGACAGGGGGGGACGTGGTGGTCATGAAGGGGGACCGAAAGGTCGCCGGGTAGTGTAAGCAGTCAGCGGCACCCCGGAGTGTCATACGAAGGGAGAGCGCCCGTGGTGACCAGGACGAAGAGCCGGCCGACGGGCGAACGACCGCAGTCAGCCGCAGCCACAGGCGGCCGCCCCCGATTCGGTTCGTGCCCAACGCCGGGTGCGCCTGGGCTGATGCTGGCCGTCGGCCTCACGGGCGGTATCGGGTCCGGGAAGTCGGCAGTGGCCGACCTGCTGGTCGAACGGGGCGCCGTGCTGATCGACGCCGACCAGGTGGCCCGTGACGTGGTGGCGCCCGGTGGACCCGCCTACCAGCCGCTGGTCGACCGCTTCGGGCGGGAGATCCTCCACGAGGACGGAACGATCGACCGCAAGGCCCTGGCGGCGGTGGCCTTCGCCGACGAGGAGACCCGGCTGGAGCTCAACGCCATCACCCACCCGGCCATCGGCATCGCCATGATCCAGGCCCGGGACGCCCTGGCCGACACCGACGACATCGTCGTCCTGGCCATCCCGCTCCTCACCGCACTCCACCGCGAGACGGTCAAGCTGCACAAGGTCGTCGTGGTGGACACCCCGACCGACGTCGCGCTGGAGCGGTTGCTCTCCCAGCGTGGCTTCGACCGGGCCGACGCCGAGGCGCGCATCCGGTCCCAGATCTCGCGAGAGGAACGGGTCAAGGAGGCCGACTACGTGCTGGACAACTCGGGCGACCGGGAGGCGCTCGAGGTCGAGGTGGCCAAGCTGTGGGACTGGCTTCAGGACGCTGCAACGGAGCGGTCGACCCAGGCCTGATCTGTGACACCCCCCAGGTAGCCTCTTTAGGTCATGCCTGATTTCGAGGTCGTTTCCCCCTTCCAGCCCTCGGGCGACCAGCCGGCGGCCATCAGGGGGTTGGCGGCCGGCGTGCGACGGGGCGACGCCTACCAGACGCTGCAGGGCATCACCGGCTCGGGCAAGACGGCGACCATCGCCTGGATGATCGAGCAGGTCCAGCGGCCCACGCTCATCATCGAGCCGAACAAGTCGCTGGCCGCCCAGCTCTCCTCCGAGTTGCGGGACCTCTTCCCCAAGAACCGGGTCGAGTTCTTCGTCTCCTACTACGACTACTACCAACCCGAGGCCTACCTGCCGACGACGGACACCTATATAGAGAAGGACTCGTCAATCAACGACGAGATCGACCGCCTCCGGCACGCCACGACGTCGTCGCTCCTCATGCGGCGCGACGTCATCGTCGTGGCGTCGGTCTCCTGCATCTACGGCCTGGGTCGCCCGACGAATACCGCGACCGGATCCTCGGTGTCTCGGTGGGCCAGTCGGTGGACCAGCGCGACGTGCTGCGCCGCCTGGTCGACCTGCAGTACGCCCGCAACGAGGTGAACCTCGTCAGGGGCACCTTCCGGGCGCGGGGCGACACCATCGAGATCCACCCGGCCTACGAGGAGCAGGCCCTGCGGATCGAGCTGTTCGGCGACACGGTCGACCGCATCGTGCCCTTCGACGTGCTGACCGGCGAGATGGGGGAGGAGATGGAGGACGTGGCCGTGTACGCCGCCACGCACTACGTCACCGGCGACGACATCATTCAGCGCGCCGTCGGCACCATCGAGGTGGAGTTGCGGGAGCGCCTGCAGGAGTTCGAGAAGGAGGGCAAGCTGCTCGAGGCCCAGCGCCTGCGCGTGCGGACCGAGCACGACCTCGAAATGCTGGCCGAGACCGGTGTGTGCTCGGGCGTCGAGAACTACAGCCGCCACCTCGACGGCCGGGCCCCGGGCGAGACGCCGTTCACGTTGTTGGACTTCTTCCCCAAGGACTACCTCTGCGTCATCGACGAGAGCCACGTCGCCGTCCCGCAGCTGCACGGGCAGTACGCCGGCGACAAGTCGCGCAAGGACGTGCTGGTCGAACACGGCTTCCGGCTGCCGTCGGCCCGGGACAACCGCCCCCTCCGCTTCGAGGAGTTCGTGGAGCGCGTCCCGCAATGCGTCTTCGTGTCGGCGACACCGGGGGCCTTCGAGCTCGAGCACTCCGACCAGGTGGTCGAGCAGGTGATCCGTCCGACCGGGCTCATCGACCCCGAGGTCACGATCATGCCCACCAAGGGTCAGGTCGACGACCTGCTGGCGCGCATCGGGCGCACGGTCGAGGCCGGTGGCCGGGTCCTCGTGACGACCCTGACCAAGAAGATGGCCGAGGACCTGACCGACTACCTGGCCGATGCCGGCGTCCGGGTGCAGTACCTGCACTCCGACATCGACACCATCACCCGGATCGAGATCCTCCGCGAACTGCGACTCGGTTCCATCGACGTCCTCGTCGGCATCAACCTCCTGCGCGAGGGGCTCGACCTGCCCGAGGTGGCCCTGGTGGCCATCCTCGATGCGGACAAGGAGGGCTTCCTCCGTTCGGCCTCCTCGCTGATACAGACCATGGGCCGGGCTGCGCGCAACGTCGACGGCATGGTGGTCCTGTACGCCGACACGGTGACCGACTCCATGCGCGAGGCCGTGTCCGTCACGCAGCGCCGCCGCGAGGTGCAGATCGCCTACAACCGGGAGCACGGCATCAACCCGCAGACCATCCGCAAGTCGGTCACCGACATCTTGGAGCGCCTGCGCGGGACGGGTGGGGGCGGCGTCGCCAAGGCGGGACGCAGCCGCGCCGAGGTGCGCAAGAACGCCGCCGTCCGCGGCAACCAACGTCCGGCCCTGCTGGCCGACGGCGATGCCTCGACCCCGGCCGAGGCGATCGAGTTGATGACCCAGTTGGAGGCCGAGATGAAGGCGGCCGCCGCCGAGCTCCGCTACGAGGAGGCCGCCCTCCTGCGCGACGAGATCGCCGATCTCCGCGCCTCGGTCCCAGGCTGAGCGACCTGACACGCTCGTCATACAAACGGGCGCTGCAGAGAGTTTCTCCCAGAAAATCGGGGATTTCCTACCAAAAAGATTCGTGAAATCGGGACCCTGGGGATTATGGTCGCGCCCGTGCTCACCGCGGATCAGCTCCGAGACGTCGCCCAGCGCTATGCCGCGGTCGCCAGTTCGAGTGACGCCGACGCCTATGCAGCGCTCTTCACGGAGGATGCCGTCGCAGGTGGATCCCTACCCGGCGCCGGCGAGGGTGGGCCGCGAGGCGATCCGGGACTTCATCAAGAGCTCATTCGATGCCTGCGAGGCGATGCGGTTCGAATTGATCGAGGTGTACCCGGTGGCCGACCGGGTCGCCTTCACGTTCCACATCACCTTGAACCTCGACGGGTGGCTCGACGATGCACATTCGCGGGGTGGAGATCTTCACCGTGACGGACGAAGGTCTGATTTCGTCCGTGGAGGCCTACTGGGGACAGGACGACGTGACCTTGGAGGAGGTGGCATAGCAGCGGCTCCCCCAGGGGAGTGAGGCGATGGCTGCAATGTTCAGTGGCGGGCGCACCTGACACCGGTGTTGGTGGCGACCAATGCAGATATGTCAGGTGGGCGAAGTCAGGCGGGAAGCATTCAGGGGTATGTTCCGCCGGGACACAACGCAGGGACAACGCACGTGACACAACACATGCACAAAACCTGCACAACACAACGCAGAAGCTACGCAGACGCAACGCAAGGAAAAGTACGGTACGGCAGCACAGCATCAGCATCAGCACAGCATCAGCAGCACAGCATCAGCAGCACAGCATCAGCAGCACAGCATCAGCAGCACAGCATCGAGGGGGAGGACTAGCGGGACCAAGAGGGGATGACTTGCAAGGGAGAAATGGAATGAGAAGCGGACTACGAGCGGGAATCATCGCCAGTGCGGTACTGGTGGTGGGCTCGATGGCGGGAATGGCGGCAGGCCTCGCAGGAGCTTCGACCTCGTCGTCGTTGTCAGCGGGCACGATCTCCCTCATAGCGGGGTCGACCACAGGCGCATCGGGCGTGGACGTGGGCGGGAACGTCGCTGCGGTTGGAGCCACGTTGGACGATCCGTCGGACGTGGCCGTGTCAGCCGGATGCCAAACCGTCTACGTCGCCGACATGACGAATTGCGCGGTGCGGCAGGTGGTCAACGGGCAGATCAGCGATTTCGCCGGCCTCGGCAACTGCACCAACCAGGCACTGGACCTCACGTCGATCCCCAGACCTCCGAGATCGGCCGCCCGACCGGCGTGGCCGTCGACTCCTCGGGCAACGTCTATATCGCTGTCTGTAACGACTACCAAGGCTTTGGTCCTGGGTGCCTCCAGGGCAACGTTCTCAAGGTGACCACGGGCGGGGCGATCAGCACGATTGCCAACACAACCCAGATCGCCGGACGTGTGCACGGCCGACGGCAATACCGGGAACGGCGCTGCGTGGGGCGTGCGGGCCGAAGGCGGGAACGTCTACTTCAGCGATGTCGTCAACGACGTCGTGGACGAGGTCAGCACCTCGGGCTTCGGGACTCCCACGGTGGTGGCCGGCAGCTGCTTCTACGACGACGCTCCGATGGGCCCAATGGGGCCAGTACCGGGTCGTACAGCGGAGACCATGGCCCGGCCACCTCAGCCAACCTGAACGATCCAACCGGTCTCTATGTCGACGGATCGGGGAACATCTTCATCGCCGACTCGGACAACCGAGCGCGTCCGGGAGGTGTCGGGCGGAATCATCACCACGATCGCCGGTCCCACGGGGTTCGTGAAGCCCTTCGGGGTCGTCGAGGATTCGTCGGGCACCGTGTACGTCGCCGACTTCAGCGGGCAGTGCATCAAAGCGGTCAGCGGGACCACCGTCACCACGCTCGCCGGGACATGTGGGACGGAAGGTGACAACGTGACCCCGGGCGGGATCGCCGTGTCCAAGGTGCTCTTCGGGAGTAAATCGTCTGACGGCGGCGGCCCTTCGAATCTGACCTTCACCCCAGGCGGCAATCTGTTGGTCAACGACTACGGGGACAACCAGGTGGACCAGATCGTGCCGGCCGCGACGGTCACACCGCCGCCGCCGCCGCCGCCGACCACGACGACGACAACCACCACCACGACCCAGCCGGGTCCGACCACGAAGCCCTCCACAACCGGCCAGGGCTACTGGATGGTGGCTTCGGACGGCGGCATCTTCAACTACGGAGCCACCTCGTTCTACGGATCGACCGGCTCGATCCACCTGAACAAGCCTGTTGTCGGCATGGCCACGGCGCCCGGCGGTGCCGGGTACTGGCTGGTGGCTTCGGACGGCGGGATCTTCAACTACGGGAGCGCCCTGTTCTACGGCTCCCGCGGAGGCCAGGCACTGAACAAGCCCATCGTCGGCATGGCGGCCACGCCAGACGGCAAGGGCTACTGGCTGGTGGCCTCGGACGGGGGCATCTTCAACTACGGGGACGCCCCGTTCTACGGGTCACCGGGCGGCATCCACCTGAACCAGCCCATCGTCGGCATGGCGGCCACGCCAGACGGTAAGGGCTACTGGCTGGTGGCCTCCGACGGTGGCATCTTCAACTACGGGGACGCCTCGTTCTACGGCTCGACGGGCTCCGTCCACCTGAACAAGCCCATCGTCGGCATGGCCAGCTCGCCCAGTGGCAAGGGCTACTGGCTGGTGGCCTCTGACGGCGGGATCTTCAACTACGGCGACGCCAAGTTCTTCGGGTCGAGCGGCTCCATCCACCTCAACAAGCCCATCGTGGCCATGGGGGCGACCGCCGACGGTGCGGGCTACTGGCTGGCGGCCTCCGACGGCGGGATCTTCAACTACGGCGACGCCACCTTCCAGGGCTCGGCGGGCGGGTCACCGCTCAACCAGCCCGTCGTGGGGATGTCGTCGACGACGTCAGCGACCTGAGCATCGTCCGGCGGTCCGGCGGTCCCGACACCACGTCGGGGCCGCCGGCGCCGCCGGACAGCCGCCGGACAGCCGCCGGGCAGCCGCCGCCGTCCGCGGGCCATCGTGCCAGTGACGCGGCCCCCAGTGACCCCGCCGATCCGGTTCCGGCGCGCCCGGGGCGGCGACCTCACCCCGATGACCTGGGCCTGGATGACGTGATACACCGCGCCGGTATCCTCCACAGATGGCCGACCGTCTGATCGTTCGCGGGGCTCGCGAGCACAATCTGCGGGACGTCTCCCTTGACCTGCCCCGGGACAAGCTGATCGTCTTCACCGGCCTCTCGGGATCGGGCAAGTCCTCGCTGGCCTTCGACACGATCTACGCCGAGGGCCAGCGCCGCTACGTCGAGTCCCTCTCGGCCTACGCCCGCCAGTTCCTGGGCCAGATGGACAAGCCCGACGTCGACTTCATCGAGGGCCTGTCGCCGGCCATCTCCATCGACCAGAAGTCGGCCTCCCGCAACCCCCGCTCGACCGTGGGGACCATCACCGAGGTCTACGACTACCTGCGCCTTCTGTATGCCCGCATCGGCCATCCGCACTGCCCTGTCTGCGGGCGGCCCGTGGCGCGCCAGACCCCGCAGCAGATCGTCGACCGGGTCCTCGAGCTGCCCGAGGGCACCCGCTTCCAGGTCATGGCGCCCGTGGTGCGGGGCCGCAAGGGCGAGTACAGCACCCTGCTCGACGACCTGGCCAAGCAGGGCTTCGCCCGGGTGCGGGTCGACGGGGTGCCGCTGGAGCTCTCCGAGCGGGCCGACGTCAACCTGGCCCGCTACGAGATGCACACCATCGAGGTCGTCGTCGACCGCCTGGTCAGCCGGGCCAACATGCGCCAGCGGCTGACCGAGTCGATCGAGACCGCCCTGGAGCTGACCGGCGGCACGGCCGAGGTGCTCGTGATGAACGGAAGGGCGGCGGGGGCGGAGGGGCGGCGGGGGCCGAGAGGGCGAGGCCGAGGAGGCCATCACCTTCTCCCAGCACCTGTCCTGCACGCACTGCGGCATCAGCTTCGAGGAGCCCGCCCCCCGCAGCTTCTCCTTCAACTCGCCCTACGGGGCCTGCCCGGTCTGCCTCGGCCTGGGCACCAAGTTCGAGGTGGACCCCGAGCTGGTGGTGCCCGACGACTCGCTCTCCCTCGCCGAGGGCGCGCTGGCGCCGTGGGCCGCGGCGCGCAGCGAGTACTTCACCGGGCTGCAGGTCGGCGTGGCCGAGTTCGGCGGCTTCGACTTCGACGCCCCGTGGAAGTCGCTCAAGGCCAAGGACAAGAAGCTCGTCCTCTACGGGACCGGCAGCCGCTCGGTGCACGTCACCTACAAGAACCGCTTCAACCGCAAGCGCTCCTACGAGGCGGTCTTCGAGGGCATCATCCCGTGGCTGCAGCGCCGGCACGGCGAGTCCGAGTCCGACTGGTCGCGCGAGCAGATCGAGCAGTACATGCGCGAGGTCGACTGCCCCGCCTGCAAGGGCGCCCGGCTCAAGCCCGAGTCGCTGGCCGTCACGGTGGGCGGTCGCAACATCTACGAGCTGTGCAGCCTCTCCATCGCCAACGCGGTCGACGCCATGGCGCACCTGGAGCTGAGCGACCGCGAGCACATGATCGCCGACCGCGTCTTCAAGGAAGTGCGCGAGCGCATGCAGTTCCTGCTCGATGTCGGGCTCGACTACCTGTCGCTTGGCCCGCTCTGCCGGCACGCTGTCCGGCGGCGAGGCGCAGCGCATCCGCCTGGCCAGCCAGATCGGCAGCGGCCTGGTCGGCGTGCTCTACGTGCTCGACGAGCCCTCCATCGGCCTGCACCAGCGCGACAACCAGCGCCTCATCGCCACGCTGGAGCGGCTGCGCAACCTGGGCAACACGGTCATCGTGGTCGAGCACGACGAGGAGACCATCCTCACCGCCGACTACGTCGTCGACATCGGCCCCGGGGCGGGGGAGCACGGCGGCAACGTCGTGCACGCCGGCCCGGTCCGGGGACGCGGCGGCCTGCTCACCAACAAGGCGTCCATCACGGGGCAGTACCTGTCGGGCAAGAAGTCGATCCCCGTGCCGGCCCGGCGCCGTCCCGGCACGGGCGACGTCGTGACCGTGCGCGGCGCCCGGGAGCACAACCTCCAGGACATCGACGTCTCGTTCCCGCTCGGCTGCCTCATCGCGGTGACCGGCGTGTCGGGCTCGGGCAAGTCGACGCTCGTGAACGACATCCTGCTGCGCTCGCTGGCCCAGCGCCTGCACCGGGCCAAGGCGGTCCCGGGCCTGCACCGCAAGGTGGAGGGCATGGACAAGCTCGACAAGGTGGTCGACGTCGACCAGGCGCCCATCGGGCGCACCCCGCGCTCGAACCCGGCCACCTACACCGGCGTCTTCGACCACATCCGCAAGCTCTTCGCGCAGACGGCCGAGGCCAAGGTGCGCGGCTACCAGCCGGGGCGCTTCTCGTTCAACGTGCGCGGCGGGCGCTGCGAGGCCTGTGCCGGCGACGGCACCATCAAGATCGAGATGCACTTCCTCCCCGACGTCTACGTCCCGTGCGAGATCTGCCACGGCGCGCGCTACAACCGCGACACGCTCGAGATCACCTTCCGGGGCAAGACCATCGCCGACGTGCTCGACCTGTCGTGCGAGGAGGCGCTGAGCTTCTTCGCCAAGCAGCCGCCGATCGCCCGCCACATGCAGACGCTGGTCGACGTCGGCCTGGGCTACGTCCGGCTGGGCCAGCCCGCGCCGACGCTGTCCGGCGGCGAGGCGCAGCGGGTGAAGCTGGCTTCCGAGCTCAGTCGGCGGCCGACCGGCCACACCTTCTACATCCTCGACGAGCCCACGACGGGCCTGCACTTCGAGGACACCCGCCGGTTGCTCGAGGTCCTGGGCCGTCTGGTCGAGCAGGGGAACACGGTCGTCGTCATTGAGCACAACCTCGACGTGATCAAGACGGCCGACTGGATCATCGACCTCGGTCCCGAGGGCGGCGACAAGGGCGGCACGGTGATCGCCGAGGGCACGCCCGAGCAGGTGGCCAAGACGGCCGGCAGCTACACGGGCGAGGTGCTCAAGCCGGTGCTGGCGAGGGCCAAGTAGCGCACTGCGGCTGCCGGCTGCGTCGACGCTGAGTCGCTGCGGCCGTGATGCATCTTGGGCTGGTCGCTGGCGAGCGCGGTGATCACTGACGATGTGGCCGGGTCAAACGTCATCATTGTGGGGCGTGGGAGTATGCGTCGTAGGACGGCGACGGCGTGGAGCCGCTGCGAGGAACCAGACAGCACGGAGGGAACCATGACGACCACCCGAGACATTTCGTCGACCGCTTCGCACGGCCGGCCGCCCGTTGTCGACCTGGCCACCTGGCAGGCGGCCCGGGACGAACTTCTGGTCCGGGAGAAGGCCCATACCCATGAGGGCGATGCCATCGCCGCGGCCCGACGCCGTCTGCCCATGGTGGAGCTCGACGGGACGGTCGAGGTCGTCGGACGCGACGGCCCGGTCCCATTCCTGAACCTCTTCGAGGGCCGCGACGAGCTCCTGGTCTACAAGCACATGTGGTACGACGGCGCTCCGCACCAGGGCCAGTGCGAAGGCTGCACCGTGACGGCCTGGCACGTGAAGGATGCTGTCTACCTCAACGCCCGCGGCGTCTCCTTCGCCATCCTGACCACGGGCCGGTGGGACGAGGTGGCCTCGTTCGTCGAGTTCATGGGCTACACACAACCCTGGTACTCCGTGCGCGACGTGGAGCCACCAGTCGGGGGAGACATGGGCTCTAGCACCTGCTTCTTGCGCGACGGCGACCGAGTGTTCCTGACCTATTCCACGACAGGACGTGGCATTGAGGCGATCGACGGGTCCTTCGGCCTTCTCGACATGACGCCGTACGGCCGGGGCGAAGCATGGGAAGACAAACCTGAGGGTTGGCCCGAGGGGCGGGACCCTTGCTGGTACTGGCGTTCGGACGCCGACGGGGACGCGACCTGGGGCCCGACCGGTCGCCCGGTACCACAGTGGACTCGCCCCGGAGCCACCTCCGAGGACACGCTTGGCCGGAACGGGCCCTGGGTCTGACGGGCTTCATCTGACGGCGTCGCACTTGTGATGCACCGATCGACTGCACAGTAGGGCGAACGGAGTAGGGCGAAGCGAGCGAAGAAAGCCCTTTCGCGCGGACCGCCCGGTCCGGAACGGTCGGTGTTGCGGGCGAAATGTCGCGTATTTCTTGGGAAATGTGGGGATTTCCGAAAGTGTGTTCGCCTCGTCGGATGTGACAACCGTGTGTTTGCATCGACCCATGGAGTTGGAGAACTTCGCCGACGCGTTGGACAAACTGATCGAATCGGGCGCGGAGAACTACGGCGACGGTGAGTCCATGGAAGCGCTGCACGACATGCAGGCGCGCTTGGAGTCCTTCGTGACCGAGGCCTGCGCCGCCTTCGAGGTGGGCGAGGAGTGGGCGGCCGAGGGGGCCAAGACGGCGGCCAGCTGGATCGCCACTCGCTGTCGGGTGGCTCGTCCGGCCGCCAAGCCCCGGGTCCGCCTGGGGCGCACGCTGCGTCACCTGCCCGAAGTGGCCGAGGCGTGGCGCCAGGGCACCATCGGGAGCGACCAGGCCGGAGCCATCGCCAAGGCCCGGCGCCACCGCACCGAGGCCGCCATGGCCCGTGACGAGGCCATGTTGGTCGCCCAGGCCCAAGAGCTGGGCTTCGAGGACTTCAACCGGGTGCTCGAGTACTGGAAGCAGCTGGCCGACCCCGACGGGGCCGAGGCCTGCGACGAGGAGCGCAAGGCCGCGCGCACTGTCTTTTTGGAATCGAGCCTGGGCGGCATGTGGCTGGGCCAGATGACGCTCGACCCCATCTCGGGCTCCATCGTGGCGGCCGAGCTCAACCGCCTCGAGCACGACCTCTTCGAGGCCGACTGTGCGCAGGCCAAGGAGCGCCTGGGCCGCACGGGGAGGATCGACGAGCTCGCCCGCACGTCGGGCCAGCGCCGGGCCGACGCCCTCGTCGAAATGGCGACCCGGAGCCGCAGCGCCCCGGCCGAAGGCACCCGCCCCGCCCCGCTCTTCTCCGTCCTCGTCGGCTACGAAACCATCCGTGGCCGCATCTGCGAGCTCGAGAACGGCACCGTGCTCGCACCCTCGGCCCTCGACCCGTGGATGGACTCGGCCTACTTCGAACGGGCCCTCTTCACCTTGGGCAACCGGGTCGACGTCAGCGTGCGCTCGCGCTTGTTCACCGGAGGGACCCGAAGGGCCATCGAACTGCGCGACCGCATGTGCACCCATCCCCACTGCTTTGAGCCCGCCGAGACCTGCCAGGTCGACCACATCGAGACCTGGGCCGACGGAGGGCTCACCACCCAGGAGAACGGCCGCCTGCTCTGTGGCTTCCACAATCGTCTGCGGAACCAAAAAGAGCACCCGCCCCAGCTCGGGCGCCCTCCACCGACAGCGGCCTGACGGGGCGGCGAGGCGACGGGGCTCCACCCGCACTCGACCCGCAGTCCCCAGCGCCCCCGCCCCGGGCAGCACCCTGGCTGATCCCTGGCCGGCATTTCGAAATCCAGCCACCCGGCGCTTTGGCGCGCCCGCCCACAAAGGCCGGTGAGCGCGAGTTCGGCTACAAGGCCGCTACGAGAAGTGGGTGTCCGGCCGCTCGAGCTCGACGCCATCGAGAAACAGGTCGAGCTTCTCGTTGTAAAAGGCAATCAATCCGGCGATGGGGGCGAGCTCACGGGTCGGGAAGTCATAGGCCCAGGCGATGTCGGGGTGAACGCGGCCCTCGACCCGGGCCGACCAGTATCCGGTCGTCACGCCCTTGTACGGGCAGGCAGTCTCGGTGTCGGACGGCACCAGATGACTGAAGTCGACGTCGGTCCGGTCGATGTAATAGCGAGTAGGAAGTCCGGTCTCGAAGCACAACACCGGCGAAGAAGACTCAGCCAGCACGACGCCCTTGGACTCCACGCGCAGCCGGCGGTGAGAGCGCACTGCGTCCACACGCGAGTACGGATTGCGTGGATGGACGAACACCCGCTCCTCCTCCTCGAACCAGGCGTCGAAAGCAGACCACTCGAAGCGGACAGTGTCATCGAGCCCCTCGACCTTGGCCGCGTTGAGGACCAAGGCCGCATCGGGCCGGGTGACATCACCGACCCGTACAGCGTGATGTTTGACGTCGCCGCGAGGGGTGTCCTCAGTCGTGCCCTCGTCGACGAGCGCATCGGCCTGCACGTCGGCCAGGGGGATGTAGTACTGCGGAAAGTGCGTGTTCTCCCACACGTAGCGGGCGTTGGTGGTGTCGAGGACGGCCTGTCCGTTCAGGAAGGCACGGATCCGGCGCGGCACCGGCTCCACATGGTTGACCAGCACGGGTGGGGCGGGATAGTCGCGCACAGCTGAGGCCTCCAGTCGAGGGTGCACCGGACGATCGGGACCCTAGCGGCGCGGCACGGCCGAAGCAGCAGTGCCCCGAAGCGACAAGACGAACAAACCGCGAACCGCCGACAAACCGCCTAGGTAATGGCCAGCATCCGCTCGAGCGCCACCCGAGCCCACTCCGTGGTCTCGGCGTCGACCACAATCCGGTTCCGCACCTAACCCTCCACCAGCCCCTCCAACACCCAAGCCAGGTGTTGCGGGTCGATGCGCGACATGGTGGAGCACGGGCATACCAACGGGTCGAGGCATACGACGGTCTTGTCGGGAGACTCGTTGTTGAGGCGGTTCACCAGGTGGATCTCCGTGGCCACGCCGATGACCGAACCCGGCGGCGCCGCAGCCACCGCCCGGATGATGGCGTCGGTCGAACCTACGACGTCACCCAGCGACACCACGTCGTGCGCGCACTCCGGGTGCACCATGACGATCCCCTCCGGATACTCCTCACGAAAGGCCGACACGTGCGCCGGCCGGAAGCGCTGGTGCACCGAGCAGTGCCCCTTCCACAACAAAAGCGTGGACTCCTTGACCTCCCGGTCGGTCAGGCCGCCCAGAGCCAGCCGGGGGTTCCAGACCTGCATGTCGTCGGCGCCGTAGCCCAGCTCGTACCCGGTGTTCCGCCCCAGATGCTGGTCGGGGAAGAACAACACGCGCTCGCCTCGACCAGCAGAGCGGTCCAAGGCCCACGTCAGCACCGCCCGGGCATTGGACGACGTGCACACAGCCCCGCCGTGGCGGCCCACGAAGGCCTTCAACGCAGCAGCCGAGTTCATGTACGTCACCGGGATCAGCCCGTCCACGTCGATCACACGGCCCAACTCGTCCCAGGCTTCCTCCACCTGCTCGATATCGGCCATATCCGCCATGGAACAGCCGGCATTCAGATCCGGGAGCAGCACCTGCTGGTGGTCGCCCGTCAGCACATCGGCCGACTCCGCCATGAAGTGGACCCCGCAGAAGACGATGAACTCGGCCTCTGACTGTCCGGCGGCGATGCGGGAGAGCCCGAAGGAGTCGCCCCGGGCGTCGGCCCAGCGCATCACCTCGTCGCGCTGGTAGTGGTGACCCAGAATGAACACACGGGATCCCGAGCGCGGCCTTGGCCGCGCCGATCATCGAGTCCAACGACGCATCGTCGGCGGACGTGTAGCGGTCCGGAAGTGGCGTCTGAAGCCTGAGCATCTGGTCTGCCCCCTTGTCGGGAGTGCATCGATATGGCCGGCGGGGACAGCCTGGTCGCCCATCCGCGGGTATGTCGGCCTCGATGCGAGGTTGTATGCCGGAAACCAGGCCGGCACGACCACTCTAACGCCCCCCACCAGCGCCGGCGCGTGACTGCGCAAAAGTAGAATGGGGCCAGTGCACGACCGCCCGCCGACCGGCTCGATCCCGGACGCCCCAGGGTCGTACCAGTTTTACGACGCCGAGGGCCGCGTCCTCTACGTGGGCAAGGCCAAGTCCCTGCGCCACCGCCTGCCCAACTACTGGCAGAAGTCGGCCCAGCTCGGGCCCCGCACGGCGCAGATGGTGGCCCAGGCCGACCACGTCGAGTGGGTGGTGGTCGACAGCGAGGTCGACGCGCTCATCCTGGAGCACAGCCTCATCCAGGCACACCTGCCGAGGTACAACGTCCGACTGAAGGACGACAAGAGCTACCCGTGGCTCGCCGTCACCCTCAACGAGGAATGGCCGCGCCCCGCCGTCGTCCGCGGCCGCAAAAGAAAAGGCGTGCGCTACTTCGGCCCCTACGGCAACGCCGGCGCCATCCGCAGCACGCTCGACCTGCTCGTGAGGAGCTTCCCCGTCCGCACGTGCTCGGACACCAAGTTCAAGCGGCACGAGCGCCTCGGCCGGCCCTGCCTCCTCTACGACATCGACCGCTGCTCGGGCCCGTGCGTCGGCGCCGTCGACCACGAGGCGTACGACGGCTACGTGAACGACCTCATGGGCTTCCTCTCGGGCGACACCGAGCCGGTGCTGGCCCGGCTGGAGGCGGAGATGCTGACCGCCAGCGAAGACCTCCAATTCGAGCGCGCGGCCCGCCTGCGTGACCGCATCATCGCCGTGCACAAGGCGGCCGAGTCCCAGCAGATGGTCTCGGACCGGGCCGAGGACTTCGACGTCGTGGGGCTGGCCGAGGATCCGCTCGAGGCGTCGGTGCAGATCTTCCTCGTGCGCCGCGGCCGGGTCGTCGGCCACCGCGGCTTCGTGGCCGAGAAGGTGGAGGACCTGTCCGGCCCCGAGTTCATGGCCCAGGTGGTCGCCCAGGTCTACGGCGCCGAGGGCGCCGACGTCCCGCGCCGCCTGCTGGTGCCCGAGGAGCCGGCCGATCGCGCGCTGCTGCAGAGCTGGCTGCACACCATCCGCGGCGGCCCCGTCGACATCGCGGTCCCGCAGCGTGGCGCCAAGCGCGCCCTGCAGGAGACGGTCACCCGCTCGGCCAGCGAGGACCTGGCCCGGCACCGCCTGCGCCGGGCGGCGGACCACAATGCGCGCTCGAAGGCGCTGACCGAGCTGCAGGCGGCGCTGTCGCTGCGCGAGGCGCCGCTGCGGATCGAGTGTTACGACATGAGCCACCTGCAGGGGACCGACTACGTGGGCTCCATGGTCGTCTTCGAGGACGGACTGGCCAAGCGCTCCGACTACCGGCGCTTCAAGGTCAAGTCCGTGCCCGGCAATGACGACTATGCCGCCATGGAGGAGGTGCTGACGCGGCGGCTCACCGCCCTGAAGCAGCCGCACGAGGTACCTGCGGACGGACGTCCGCGCCGCTTCGCCTACCGGCCCAACCTGATCGTCGTCGACGGGGGCAAGGGCCAGCTCGGGGTGGCCGAGCGGGTGGTGCGCGAGCTCGGGCTCGAAGACGAGGTGGAGCTGGCGTCCCTGGCCAAGCAGTTCGAAGAGGTCTACCGGCCCGGCTCGCCCGACCCCGTGCGCCTGCGGCGGGGCTCGGACGCCCTCTACCTGCTGCAGCGCCTGCGCGACGAGGCCCACCGCTTCGCCATCACCTTCCACCGGGAACGGCGGGGCAAGCGGATGACCAAGAGCATCCTGGACGACATCCCCGGACTTGGCCCGGCCCGCAGGGCGCGCCTGGTCAAGGAGCTGGGCGGGGTCAACGCCGTCCGGGCGGCCCCGATCGAGGAATTGCTGTCCCGGTCCTGGCTGCCCGACGAGGTGGGGCTCGCCGTCTTCGAGGCCACGCACAATCTGGGCGCCCAGCGGACTGCCCGCGCGGGGACTGCCGGAGCGGGGACCGCCTCAACCGCAACCCCCGGAGCGGGGTCCGCCGGAGCGGGGACGGGACAGCGCGAGGCTGGGGGGCGATGAGCGAGTTCGTGGTGGTCACGGGGATGTCCGGCGCCGGCCGTTCGACGGCGGCGGCGGCGCTCGAGGACGTCGGCTGGTTCGTCATCGACAACCTGCCGGCGGGCCTGATCATGAAGATGGTGGAGATGGTCGACCGGCCCGGGTCGGGTATCGAGCGGGTGGCCCTCGTCATCGGCCGCGGGGGCGCCAACACGGGCTCGGAGTACTTCGACGACCTGCCCGACGTGCTCGACGAGCTGCGCGCCACCAGGAAGCGCGTGCGGGTCGTCTTCCTCGATGCCGCCGACGACGTCCTGGTGCGGCGCTACGAGGGCACGCGCCGGCGCCACCCGCTGGCGGCACGCGGGGTGGAGGAGTCGATCGCCGACGAGCGCAAGCTGCTGCAGCCGGTGCGCGAGCGGGCCGACCTCCTGGTCGACACCGGGGAGCTGAACTCGAACCAGCTCCGCCTGCGCATTTTGGAGGCGTTCGGGGACGACGAGGCGCCGCGCATGCAGACGTCGGTCGTCTCCTTCGGCTACAAACACGGGATCCCGCTCGATGTCGACCTGGTATTCGACTGCCGCTTCCTGCCCAACCCGTTCTGGGTCGAGGAGCTGCGGCCCTTCAGCGGGGAGGATCAGCCCGTGCGCGACTACGTCCTGGGCCAGCCCGAGTCGCAGGACTTCCTCGACAAGGTCGACGAGCTGCTCACGAGCATCCTCCCCGCCTTCACCCGCGAGGGGAAGTCGTACCTGACCATCGCCATGGGCTGCACGGGCGGGCGGCACCGCTCGGTGACGCTGGCGCGGGAGCTGGCCACGCGGCTGAGCGCGCACGGCGAGCCGGTCTCGGTCTTCCATCGGGACATCGACCGATGAGCGGTGACCGATGAGCCACGGTGGGCGTCCCTCGGTGGTGGCGATCGGCGGCGGGCACGGCACGGCCGTCACGCTCAAGGCGGCGCGGCGCTACGCCGGCGTGCTGACCGGCGTGGTCTCGGTGGCCGACGACGGTGGGAGCAGCGGCCGGCTGCGCGAGCTGCTCAACGTCGTGGCGCTGGGCGACCTGCGCAAGTGCCTGGTCGCTCTGGCCGACGAGGACTCAGCCCTGACGCACGCCTTCGAGCGCCGCTACGACGAGGGGGAGCTGGCCGGGCACGCCCTGGGCAACCTGATTCTGGCCGGGCTGATCGACGCCACGGGCGACCTCGTCCTGGGCGTGGCCGAGGCGGCCCAGCTGCTCGGGGCGAGCGGGGACGTCCTGCCCGCCACCTCGGAGCGGGTCGTCCTCAAGGCCGAGGCCAGCCAGGGCACGGTGAGCGGCCAGGTGGCCGTGAAGGGCACCAGGGACATCCAGCAGGTCTCGCTGGTGCCCGGGGACGCCCTCCCGCCACCCCTGGTGGTGGAGCGGATCGCCGAGGCGGACCAGATCGTCATCGGCCCCGGATCGCTGTTCACCAGCGTGTTGGCCGCCGCGGCGGTGGGAGGCATCGCCGATGCGGTGGCCTCCTCAAAAGCCCAGGTCGTGTACGTGTGCAACCTGCGTCCGGAGGTCTGCGAGACCGAGGGGTACGACGTGGCGGACCATGTGGCCGCCCTGACCAGGCACAATGTGACGGTTGACCTGGTGCTGTGTGACAGCATCCGGGGTATGAGCATCGGTATGACCGACATCCCGGTGCATGACGTTCCCTTGACGGGGGAGAACACCCTGGTGCACAGCCCGGCGAAACTGGCGCAGGCACTGTCGGGTCTGCTGGCATAGCGGACGCCGACAGGCCGAGAGGAAGGGACGACATGAGGGTGCAGGCCATATGACGGTGCGGGTCGGGATCAACGGCTTCGGGCGCATTGGGCGGAATTACCTGCGCGCCATCCTGGCCACGGGTGCCGACGTGGAAGTGGTGGGTGTCAACGACCTGACGTCACCCGAGACCCTGGCGCACCTGCTGCGCTACGACTCGACCCACGGCCGCCTGGCGGTGCCGGTCCAGGTGGAGGGCAACGACCTCCTCGTCGGGGACCGCCACATCCGGGTCATGGCCGAGCGGGAGCCCTCGCAGCTGCCCTGGGCCTCGCTGGGTGCCGAGCTCGTGATCGAGTCCACCGGCATCTTCACCAAGCGGGCGCAGGCGGCGCAGCACCTGGGCGGTTCGGTCAAGCGGGTCATCATCTCGACCGCGTCGGCCGACGCCGACGCCACCTTCGTGATGGGCGTCAACGACCAGGACTTCGACCCCGAGAAGGACATCGTCATCTCGAACGCCTCGTGCACCACGAACTGCTTCGTCCCGATGGTCAAGGTCATCGACGACGAGTTCCACATTGTGAGCGGGCTGATGACCACGGTGCACTCGTACACCAACGACCAGAACCTGCTCGACCTGCCGCACTCGGACCTGCGCCGGGCCCGCGCCGCGGGGACCAACATCGTGCCCACCGGCACCGGGGCGGCCCGGGCCACCGGGCTGGTGCTGGCCGCCATGAAGGGGCACCTCGACGGCACCTCGCTGCGGGTGCCGCTCCCGGCCGGCTCCATCACCGACTTCACCGCCGTCGTGAAGGGCAACCCTTCCGTGGCCGACGTGAACACCGCCTTCGCCACGGCCGCCGCCAAGCCGCCGCTGGAGCGCTTCCTCGAGTACACCGACGAGCCCATCGTCTCGAGCGACATCGTCGGGTCGCCCGCCTCGTGCACCTTCGACTCCGAGCTCACCATGGTGATGCGCATCGACGACGGGCTCTCGCTGGTCAAGACGTTCGGCTGGTACGACAACGAGTGGGGCTACTCCAACCGGCTGGTGGACCTGACGGTCCGGGTCGGGGCCTGATCCCGATGGACCCCCTGCGTGGCATTCCGCTCCTGGGGGACCTCCCGTCCGTCGACGGGAAACGCGTGCTGGTGCGGGTCGACTTCAACGTCCCGCTGCACATCGGGGTCCGGGGCCGGGCCACCGTCGCCGACGACTTCCGCATCACGGCCGCGCTGCCGACCCTGCGCTGGCTGCAGGAGGAGGGGGCCGACGTGGTGGCCGCCTCGCATCTCGGGCGGCCGGGCGGGCGCCCCGACCCGCGCTGGGAGATGGACCCGGTGCGCGACCGGCTGCGGGTCCTGTGCCCCGGGGTGGAGCTGACCGAGAACCTGCGCTTCGACCCGGGCGAGAAGGCCAACGACCCCGCCTTCGTGGAGCGCCTGATCGACGGCTTCGACGCCTACGTGGACGAGGCCTTCGGCGCGGCCCACCGGACGCACGCCTCCATCGTGGGGCCGCCCGAGTTCCTGCCCAGTGCGGCGGGGCTGCGCTTCGCCAAGGAGGTCGAGGTCATGGGCGGCCTGCTCGAGCAGCCGGCCCGTCCCTTCGTGGCCGTCGTCGGCGGGGCCAAGGTGGCGGACAAGCTCGAGGTGCTCAAGGTCCTGTCGACCAAGGTGGACACGCTCGTCGTCGGGGGCGGCATGGCCTACACCTTCCTGGCCGCCCGGGGCCAGCACGTCGGCAACTCGCTGCTGGACGAGTCCCGCCTCGATGACTGCCGGGCGCTCCTGGACTCGGGCGTGGACATCCTGCTGCCGGCCGACTCCGCGCCCTGGAGCCGGGAGGGACCTTCGGCCCGCCGTCGCTGGGCCACGGGCCGCGGGGGAGCGTCAAGGTGATCGAGGGCGACCTGCCGGACGGCTGGACCGGCCTCGACATCGGCCCGGACTCGGCGGCGGCCTTCGCCGAGGTGGTGGCCGGCGCCGGCACCGTGCTCTGGAACGGCCCGCTCGGCGCCTTCGAGGACCCCCGGTTCGCCGAGGGCACCCGCATCGTGGCCGAGGCGGTTGCGCTCTGCCCCGGCTTCTCGGTCGTCGGCGGCGGCGACAGCGCCAGCGCGCTGGAGGAGCTCGGCCTGTGCGACCAGGTCGGCTACCTCTCCACCGGCGGCGGCGCGTCACTGTCCTTCCTGGAGCGTGAGGGCCACCTGCCGGGGATCGACGCCCTGCGCCGCGCCCCCAACGCCCCGCGGGAGTGAGCGCCAAGGCGGCGAGCACGCGCCGGCCGCTGGTCAGCGGGAACTGGAAGATGCACCACGATCACATCGAGGCGCTGCACACGGTGCGGGACCTCGGCCTGCGGCTCAAGCCCGAGGACGTGGCGCGCCTCGACGTGTCGGTGCACCCGCCCTTCACCGACCTGCGCACGGTGCAGACGCTGGTGGAGAAGGAGCACCTGCCGCTGGCGCTGGGCGCGCAGCACTGCTCGGACGAGGACGCCGGGGCCCGCACGGGCGAGGTCAGCCCGCGCTTCCTGGCCCGGCTGGGCACGGCCTACGTCATCGTCGGGCACTCGGAGCGGCGGACACTGTTCGGGATGGACGACGCCACCGTGGCCTCGACGCTGCGGGCGGTGCTGCGCAACGGCATGACGCCCGTGCTGTGCGTCGGCGAGTCCGGTGAGCAGCGCGCGCAGGGCCACACCGACAGCGTCCTGGAGGAGCAGGTGCTGGCCGCCCTCTCGGGCCTGGCGCCGGAGGTGGTGGCCGGCCTGGTGCTGGCCTACGAGCCCATCTGGGCCATCGGCAGCGGGACCCCGGCCACGGCGATGGACGCCGAGGACGCCTGCGTCTACATCCGCACGCTGGTGGCCAAGGTGGGCGGGGACGAGGCGGCCGCGGCGGTGCGGCTCCAGTACGGCGGGTCGGTGACCGGCGAGAATGCGGCCGATCTGATGGCCGAGCCCGATGTCGACGGCCTGCTGGTGGGGGGTGCCAGCCTGGAAGCGGCGGCCTTCACTGACATCATTCGGGCCACGGCCGCCTGCTACCGTTCCTAGGCCGAACGGGCTGTTCGGACGCGAGTTGGAGGCTCCGCAGTGCTGGCAACCTTGGACACAGTCACCTGGATCTACATCGCCATTGAGGTGGCGGCCGCGCTCGGGCTGATCTTCCTGATCCTGATGCACAGCGGCAAGGGCGGCGGCCTCTCGGACATGTTCGGCGGCAGCGTCGGCGCGGCGGCCCAGGGGTCGACGGTGGTGGAGCGGAACCTGGACCGCATCACGGTGACGGTGGCCATCATTTTCGCGCTTCGACGACCATCACCTTGGATCTCCGGCTGCAGTGACGGGCCGGGGCCGACGCCCCCGGCGCTGGCGGTGGCTGGTCGGGTCGAGCACGGTCCTGCTGGCCCTGCTGGCGTCCGCCTGTGGGAGCAGTGCCGGCGGCGGCGGGACCACGATCACCTACGTGGCCGTGGCGAACGGGTCGATCTCGTTCGGCACGACGTTGAGCCCGACGGGCTGCAACCCCAACACGGTCGGTGGTGACACGCCGGGCACGCAGACGGTGCTGGCCGCGGTACTGCCCAGCCCCTTCGTTCCGGGCGTGGTGAACAGCGCCAGCGAGCCCGCGCAGAACCCGAACCTCATTGCGTCCGCCGAGCCGATCAGCCTGACGCCCCAGACCATCGTCTACACCCTGAACCCCAAGGCGGTGTGGTCCGACGGCATGCCGATCACGGCCGAGGACTTCAAGTACGCCTGGGAGGAGCAGCGGGGCGACCCCGTGCAGCCCTCGCCCGACGTGGCCAGCATCGCCGGCTACCGCGACATCACGTCGGTGACCGGTTCCAACGGCGGACGCACCGTCACCGTCAAGTTCAAGACCCCGTTCGCGGATTGGCGGATCTCTTCGCCAACCTGGTGCCGGCGCACGTGATGGAGAAGGTGGGCTGGAGCCCGGCCTGCACGACGGTCGACCCCGCCGTCGACCTGTCCGGCGGGCCGTTCATGCTGGGCACGGTGACGCCGCAGGCGATCACCCTGCTGCGGAACCCCAAGTGGTGGGGGACGCCGGCCAACTCCCGGTCGATCACCGTCCACCTCGCCTCCGTCGACGACGCAGCTGGCGCAGTGGATGGCCTCGGGCTACGTGCAGGTGGCGGCGCCCGCCACGATGACCCCGTCGTTCCTGACCCAGATGACGGGACTGCCGGGGGCGCAGAGCGAGGTGGACACGTCGGCCACCATGCTGCAGCTGGACATGGCCAGCTCGCTGGACTCCGACCTCCCGCCCGACCTCCGGTTCGCCATCGCCCTGACCATCGACCGCCAGGACCTCGTCAACCAGCAGGTCGAGCTGGGCCGGGGCGAGCGATCGCGCCGGCCAACAGCCATCTCATCGTGCAGGGCCAGCCGAACTACCAGCCGGCCTCGACGGGCTCGCCGACGACGACGATCCCGCCGGCGCCGCCCACCTCGTCGACGTCCACCACGACCATCGGGGCGGGCGGCAGCGTCAACTTCCCGGTGACGCCCGTGCCGACGCAGGCGGCCACGTTCATCGCGGCGACCGGGCTGGAGCGCACGCCCGGGGACCCCTACTACCACTCGTCGTTCGGCACGCCCTTCCAGCTGCACATGGTCTACGACTCGAGCGACCCCTGGGCCACGGCGGCGGCGCCGGTGATTCAGGCCGAGCTGCGGGCGGCGGGACTGGACACGACGCTGCTCCCCGTCGCCGGAGCGACCCAGACCGGGCAGGCCCTGGCGGCGGGCTTCGCCGACCTGGCGGTGCTGCCGCAGACCTTCACCCCGTACATGAGCCAGACCGTGGCGATGGTACACGCAGCTGCTCGGGCCGCCGGGGAAGAACGGCTCCCAGAACTGGACGAACTACTCCGACAGCCAGTTCGACCAGTTGGTGACGACGGCCTCGCAGCAGCTCAACCCCAACACGGCGATGGGCTTCTACCAAAGGCCGACACGCATGCTGTGGGACAACATGGTCTCCCTGCCCCTGTTCGCCGAGCCGACGATGCTGGTCTGGAGCCGGACCATCGGCGGCGTCAGGCCGTGCCGCGGAGCACGAGCCTGCTGTGGTTCGCCCAGCTGTGGGCGGTGAAGGTGCCGGAGGCGACCAACAACACCACGCCGTCGTTGCCGGGGCAGTAGGGGGCTTTTCGGGGCTTTCGGGCCGGCGTTTTCGGGGGTCAGCCGGGAGCGTTCGTTCGGCAGTCGGCCGATGCCCACGCGCTAGCATCTCCGGACGCTGCTTTTCAGTGTGCAGCTCTCGTCGGAGTGGCGGAATAGGCAGACGCGCCAGCTTGAGGGGCTGGTGCCCGCAAGGGCGTGGGGGTTCAAGTCCCCCCTCCGACACGATCCCTGGTATACGCATCCGGACGAGCCTCGATGTCGAGCGTGTCGGTCTCGGGGTAGGTCAGCTTGAGTCCGAGGGTTCGGTACATGGCCGCCCTCTGGGCCGGAGGCGCCCTCTACAGGCCGATCAGGCCCTCCTTGACCTGGTCTACGAGCCAGCGGACGTCCTCCTCGGTCTCAATCTTGTGAGCAAACCAGCGACACCGCTCGGGTTATCGGAGTCGTCGCCGATTCGGCGTAACCGCATCGGCCGAATCATCGTCGGATATGACAACTTCTTCCTTATCAACCACTTGGCCATAAGAAAGGAGAGCAAACACCTAGGGTAAACTCAGCAAACTAAAACCATTAATTCCTCGACGTCTGTGTTAGACCAAACGGAGCAGCACGGTAGTCAATCGCTTGTCGTTATCGGGGGCCTCGTCTTCGTGTTTCCTTTGCGCCAACCTTTGGCACCCGGCCAAACACACGAAACGAGGACGACATGCACCGTCCCATGCGGCTCCCGAAACGCGACGAGTGAGTCCGGACGGCGATTCGTTCCCGCTGGGATGCTCGGCCTCTTGCGAGAGTGGCCATGTTCGCAACTGTCGTCCTCGGTTCATTGTGCCTCAGTACCGGGCTGACGGCGCAAGGCGTCTCTGCGTCCCACCCGAAAGGCACGTTCGCTCATCAGCCGCTCCAACCGGTGAGCGGCAATGAGGCGTTCGCGAAACTCAGCGGCAAGGGATACGAGCAAGCGCTCGCGGATGCCCGTACACAGGCGGCGACGCTACCCAAGGCAGGTGCCCCGCTCGCTCCTACTTCGACCTGGACCTCAATCGGTCCTGATCCCATCAGCGACAGCATCTACGGAACGAAGAACAGTGGCCGGGTCACCGGCCTTGCCATCGCGCCCGGGAGCCCTCAGACCCTCTACCTGGCGGCGGCGGGTGGCGGAGTGTGGTCGTCGACGAACAATGGCTCGGCGTGGGCCACCAACACAGACCTTCAGCCGGATATCGCCATGGGGTCAGTCGCGGTCGACCCGAGCAACTCAGCGGCGATCTTCGCCGGGACGGGCGAGGACAACGAATGCCTCGACTGCTACTACGGCGACGGTATCTTCGAGTCCACGAACTCCGGGAGCACTTGGAGTCTGTCGAATCCGGGCGGCATCTTCACGGGTGTCGACGTCTCCAGCCTGGTCGTGGAGCCCGGGGCCTCTTCTCTTGCCACCACCACGGTCCTGGCCGGGACGTCGAGTGGTCTCTACGTCTCCACCAACGGTGGGAGTTCCTGGTCCGCTGAAGCCGGAACAGGCTGGTCGAATGGGAACGTGTATGACGTGGTCCTAAACACCCTGACCAGTCCGATCACCATCTACGCCTCAGTTATGGGTGTCGGCATCGAGGAGAGCACCAGCAACGGCTCATCATGGACGACGTTGACCTCCTCGCCGTTGATCTCCGGGAGCTCGTTCGAGAACGCAGCTTTGGGCATACACCCCGGGACCACAGCGGCAACAACGACGCTCTACGCATCTCTCGGGAGCTACAGCGGATACTTGGGGATGTTCAAGTCCACCAATGGTGGCGCGACCTGGAAATCTCTCACCGTTCCTTACTACACAGGCGATGACTACGCTTATGACGGCACCAGCGGAGATTCAGGCGACCAGAGTTGGTACGACAATGTGTTGACCGTGAGCCCGAGCAATGCCAACGTCGTGGTGGCTGCGGGTATCGCCATGATCGAGAGCACCGATGGCGGCAGCACATGGACCAACTTGAACGGCGAGGCTTATTACGGCGGCGGGACCAATTTCTTCCACCCCGATTTCCACGCCCTGGCCTTTGATGGCTCTGGCAACCTCTACTTCGGCAACGATGGCGGCGCGTGGGAACTCAACGTGGCCGGGGTGGGGTCACCGGGCACGGTGACGACCGCCAATTTCACCAACCTCAACACCAACCTCGACATCACTCAGTTCTACCCCGGCACCGCCCAGTCGGGAAGTGCTTCTTTGATCCTCGGCGGAGCGCAGGACAACGGCACATCCCTGTACTCGTCCTCCAATTCGCCCTCGACGACCTGGCCGAACGTGTTGTCGGGTGACGGTGGAAACGACATCATCGACCCGGCTAACACCAACATTCAGTTCGCCGAAGCCGATCAGGGACTCTACGGGACCACGAATGAGTGGAGTAGTTCTTCGGAACTGTTTGCGCCGGGTTCTTCTGACTGGGTACCTCCACTGGCGATGGTCAGTTCCACGGGGCCGAAGCTCCTCTACGGTGGTTCTGTCGTGTACGAATCGACCGACGGTGGTTCCACTTGGTCGTCCGCGGCAACCGCGTACAGCGGGAGTGATGTCTCCGCGCTGGCTGTGGGACCGAGCAATAGCTCAGTCATTTACGCCGGCTTCAACGACGGAACCCTCCAGATGTCGGTGAACGGCGGAACCAGCTGGACGACGCTGGTGAGCAGTGGATCATCGCCGATTCTGGGCAAGTACATCACGCACATTGCCGTGAACAGCACAAACCCCTACACCGCGTACGTCTCACTAGCCAATACATTTCCGCAGTATGGGACACCGCAGAGCCCCCAGGTAGTCGTAGGTACCTCGCTTAGCACTTCTCCGAGTTGGACCGACGTAACCGGGGACCTTCCTGCCGGCGTGGCAACGAACTCCGTCGTCTGGAACGGTGCCGCTGGGCTCATCGTGGCCAGTGATGCCGGCGTATTCTCGGCCACGGTCTTGAACGGTTCGTCTACGTCGTGGGCCGAGGTCGGCACCAACTTGCCCAACTCACAGGTGATGGACGTGCTGCTCAACTCGAGCGGCACACTCATCGCCACCACCCACGGTCGCGGTGTTTGGACCATACCGTTCTTTGCGCCCCCGACCGTGACGAAGGTCTCGCCCCGCTCGGGCCCGACGACCGGCGGCACGCTCGTCACCATCACCGGCACAAACTTCACCGGGGCCACCAAGGTGCTCTTCGGGACCGTCGCCGGCACGAGCCTCAAGGTGGTCTCTGCGACCCAGATCACCGTCGATTCCCCGGCCCAGTCAGCGGGCCTCCGCAACGTCTTCGTGCAGACACCGGGAGGCAAGAGCGCCGCCGGCGAAGCCGACTGGTTCACCTACGTTGCGCCCCCGACCGTGACGAAGGTCTCGCCCCGCTCGGGCCCGACGACCGGCGGCACGCTCGTCACCATCACCGGCACAAACTTCACCGGGGCCACCAAGGTGCTCTTCGGGACCGTCGCCGGCACGAGCCTCAAGGTGGTCTCTGCGACCCAGATCACCGTCGATTCCCCGGCCCAGTCAGCGGGCCTCCGCAACGTCTTCGTGCAGACACCGGGAGGCAAGAGCGCAGCCGGCGAAGCCGACTACTTCACCTACAAATGACGGGAAAGCGGCATCCGATGGCACGACGAAGAGAACCTTGGGAGAGAAGAGTCATGTCGCGGCAGGTGGAGCACGACTTCGTCGAATCCGAGCGAGGCGGCTCGGGACGCCAGCTCATCGAACAGGTCGGCCGAGTCGATCACCCGTTCGGCCGGCATTCAGAGCAGGGCCCGGCTGGTGTTCGACGGCGCCCAGCCTTCGGCCGCACAGGCCTCATCGAGATGCGCGACGCCATGTTGTCCAATGTCGTTCGCTTGCATCCGCAAGGCGTTGCCCCGTACGTCGGCGGATATCCGATTCTGGGATAGTCGAGGCCTTGAACAGCAGCGGAGACCATCTGGGCCACGCGTAGCCGGCACCACCTCGGTCGCGTCCCACCTGGTAAGACGGCCCCTACACAGCTTTGAGCAGAACTTCGTTTTTGAGCAAGGCCGGTGTAACTCAGGGGGTCAATCGGTCTTCCGTCACCATCAAACTTGCGGCTCCTTGAGTCCAACCTGCTGCCCATTGGGCGGCCGGGCCCAGGGTGCCGCGAGATCCGCCCGGACCCGTCACTGCTTCCCCCCGGGCGGTTGCGTCGGCCTTGACCGGCTCTGCATTCGCGGAGCCCTGGGACTGGACACCGCTTCGTTCGAAGCGGACTGGGCAGAGAAGCGGAGAGAGTTGACGATGCCTGCGTTTCCCATCTCTGGATGATCGTGGGAGATTGAGTCATGTCGTGGCGGCGGCTCCTCCCCTTGGTGCTCGTGGGCCTGCTGGGCGTATCGGTTGCCGCAGCGGCAGCCTTGGGTGCTGCGCAGTCACCGACGCCGCCCGCCGTCCTCTCGCCTGAGGCACAATCGAAGCTGTTTCACGCCGACCTCGAGCGGACCCTGGCATCCAAGAGCTTCACCGTCCATTTCGCCGGTCAGACCACCGTCTATCAAGCACCCGATCGGACTCAGCTCGTGGAGACCCCTGGCTCGTTCGATCTTGGGATGAAGTTGGTCACTATCGGATCGTCCTCGTACATCAATTCCGGTGACGAATGGTCGAAGATGCCATTTGCACTCCCTGGATTCGAAGGTTCTTCGGAGGTGCTGGGGTACCTTCGAGCGCTCTCTTCCTTCAAGACGGCGAACCTCGATGAAGATATCTACACCCTCCATGGCGTGTTGTCCGACCTCCCGAAGGCGCTCGTGACCCTGATCTTTACGGTGGCGACGCATGGGCCGAACAACCAAACCGGGGCCTCGTTCACTCCCCCTCACCCGAACGAGCACGCCAAGGTCATCGGCCGAGTCGTCGTCGACGATGGTCGCGTCACCTCGGAGACGTTCACCGCCGTCGGGGCCTACCCATCACGTGGACGCGCCGCTCGTTCACCAACAGGCACCATCACCTATTCACGCTTTGATTCGTCGCCGGTTATCGCCGCACCCACAAAGGCGGACCTCAATCGATCGGCGTCGCCATGCGGCCCCACTGCGAGCGGCTCTTGTCAGGTCACGACCAAAGGCGTTGCACCCCACAGCGCATTGTGCAAGGCCATCCGGGCCCATGGGCACAAAACTGGCGTCGCAGAAGTGATCGCACGAGCTCAGGCGCAGGCGACATTGCGGCAATGGAGCAAGATCCGGGGCGCGGAACTCGGTCTCCTGTCACTCGAGGATTCGCTCGCGCGGGCGGTCGAGGGGTCGCGGCACGCCGCGCCACCCAACATTCAGGATGCAGCGCAAGACGAGATCACCTATCTCCATGAGGAGGAACGTGACCTGCTCAAGTCCAAGAGTTTTTCCCAGTTCAATGCCTCGAGCACCGCCGTCGTTGCGAAGATGATTGGAGACTTCGAGACATTGACGCAGTACGAGAACAAGCAGTGCGGTGGTACGACGACCTTTTACACCCAGGGCCAGGGCCAAGGCCAAGTCCAGCCAACGCCCGGACAGCTCTCTCCGCTGCCGGTCAGCGAATAACGAACCGGATCTGCCTGGTGGCGGGGCGCCGAGGTTTGACCGTTCGGTTTCTCGACAGGAAGGGACGATTGCCCTGTCCTTCGGTGGCCGCTCGATGAAGTTGCTCCAAATTGCGAACCTCCGCCGGGCGCAGCCGCAGGGGTGTCCCTCGACGTAGGCGCGTTGATCGTATTCTGGCGAACCATGTTCGCAATCCGACGCCCGATCACCTCCCGACGGACCCTCTTTGCAGCGACCGCGTTGGGCTGTGTGGCTGCACTCTGGGTCTGGGGAGCGAGTTCATCTGCGAGTTCAGCGACACGCTCATCGACCCGGCCCTTGAGCGTCACGTGGATGCGGGGTTATGCCGCTCCTCACACCCCGGCCAAGTACAACAAGGTCGGGGTCATAAAAATCGGACCGGGCGGCGCGAAGAACGTTCTCGTCCTGGAGCCGGGCACTTCGGCCGCCGCCGCCTATTTCGTTCCTCTCGCCAAGTGGATCGTCTCGAGGACACGTGGCTGGCAGGTGTGGTCAGTCGAGCGACGGGAGAACCTGCTCGAGGACCAGTCGGAACTGAACCTGTACAAGGAGCGCAAGGCGACGACCACGCAGCTCTACGACTACTACCTCGGCTACCTCAAGGATCCGAGCATCACGCATCACTATCAGCCGGTCGCGAACTCGACTGTCGAATTCGCGAAGCAGTGGGGAATGAACGTCGCCGTCCAGGACCTGCACGTGGTGATCGGCACCGCCAAGAAGCGCGGAGGCAAGGTGGTGCTCGGTGGCCACTCGCTCGGAGGATCGGTGGTGACGGCGTATGCCACCTGGGACTTCGACGGGCACGCCGGAGCCGACCAACTTGCGGGCTTGGTCTACATCGATGGCGGCAGCGCCGCGACCCCGGAGAGCGCGCAAGCAGCGACTCAGACGCTCCAGGCGCTCGAAGCCCCGAGCGCGAGTCCCTGGCTGGAATTCGGCGGTATCGCTGCCCCGTACGCCGGGTTGTTCGAGGCGACAGGAGCTGCGTCTGCACTCTTGGACCCGAATCTGCCTTCGTTGGGTCAGACTTCGGGACTCTTGCCCTCAGACATCGTTCCTCCGGTGCCCGTCACCAATGTGGGCCAATATGGTTACGCGCTGAACGCGTCGACCTCGCCTGCGAGTTTGCTGGCTGCCCAGGCGCACCTCGGCCAGGGCGTCGCATCCAAAGGCCCGATACATGGCTGGAACGGCACTGGAGCTCTCACGCCGATCAACCGCTTTGCGAGCATGTTTTCCGGCGCGGGGATCAAGAACGCCAACGGCACCGAGTGGTACTTCCCCCAACGTTTGACGGACGACGCCGGCGCTGTGGACAACGGGAATGCCAATCCGGCCCAGAGCGTGCTCGACGTCGATGCCACAATGGGTCACAGCCTCCCAAAGAGCCTGCTGATTTATGCGTTTGGCGCACGACTTGGTGGATCAAGTGTGCCTGAGGATGCGCAGACCTTGGCCAACCAGTCGGGCATACCCATGAGGAATCTCACCCTGGCGAACTATCAGAGCACCTACTCTCACAACGACCCGGCCGGCGCCTACCCCAGCAACGCGTTCTTCAAGCGACTCGTGCCATTCCTCGGCAAGGTCAGCGCTCAAAAGGGTAGGTAGCCGATCTGGAACGGTAGGGTGCGCCGCCGGTCCGGCGTACTGGGCGCCCCCGTCGGGACACGAAGGGCGAACGCTGGATCACACTGGGGCGTCGGGTGGCTCGATCGGTTCTTCCAGTCTGCGCACCGCCTCCGCCAGCTCTTCTCTTCTCGCATGCAGCACGGCGGCACCTGCGGCCGTCTGCGAAGCCACGCTCAGATCCAGCACCTGGAAGGCTTGCCACACGCTGTAGTTGAAAGGTTGCGATTGCAAGCGGTCGGCGGCTTCAGATCGGGACTCTGCCGAATGGATCGTCGAAACAATCTCAGACATGCGTTCGATCGCTTCGAGCTGCACCTCGACATCCGCGAGCATTCCTCGGGCGTTCTCAAGGAGTTGAGGCCTATACTTGACCTTCTCGGCATAGGTCATCGGTTCTGAGCGGCGGGACGGTCTGGGTTTCCCCAACGCAGTAGCCATGTCATCTCGTGTGAGATCGACCACATGACGAAAGAGCCCAGGCTCGGAGTCCCCCGCGACGCGTCGGGCAATGAGGTCTCCGTCCGTACCGTCCAGAGCTTGGTCGAGATGATCGAGTATCGCCCAGAGACGCCGAGCCGCCTGTCCGGCAAAGGTCATTCCCCACCCACTGTCTGGTCCGGGCTGCCATTTTGCGTCGGTCATACGGCCAAGGATACGGACGCCGACCCGGTCGGGAGGTCGAGGAGGCTTGCGCCCATATCGGCGTACGGGGAACCTTCGGCACGATGCGCGAACGTCCGTTCGTCCGCTGTTGTGAACAACAGACAATCGGCTACAACGTGAGCATGGAACTCGAACGCTGGCCCAACGAAGCCGAGATGATCTCTGAACTCTATGGAGGCGCCTGGTCGGATCGAGAAAGCTGGGCCAAGCGGTGCCAAGCGGAGGGCTGCATCGTGTGCACCTCTGGGCACCCCTACGGCATCATTGCCGACCTGATTCACACCTGGGTAACCACCGATCCCGAAGTCGCCATCTTCGGCTACGTGTGCGTCATCTCGAAGGTCCACGCAGTCGAGCCTTTTGATCTGCCCGATCAGGGGGCCGCCTTTTGGCAGGAGGCAATGGCTGTGGCCGAGGTGGTAAACCGGTTGTATCAGCCCGTGAAGCTCAACTACCAGATTCATGGCAACACGTTGCCCCACCTGCACATGCACCTATTTCCCCGTCAACCAGACGACGGGTTCGTCGGTCGTCCGGTCGATCTCAAAGACTTCCGGCATCGCTACTGCGACCATGAGCTCGCCAAGCTCAGATCAGCTCTCGCCGTCATTACTCCAACGGTCTGAGACGATTGCGACCTGCGGGCCGACGGGTGGCCCGAAGTTCCGGAGGGCGGCACCCTCCGGAGAGACATGAGAGCAATCCCCGGAGGCTGCAAACCTATTCGCCGACGCCCCCGTCGATCCGTTGACGCAGCAGATCAGTGTGGCCGATGTGGCGAGCGTATTCCGCAATCATGTGGTTGTAGACCCACCGTAAGGACATCTCACCAAACTGTTCATGTACGAATCGGTCCTCGAGCGAAGCTCCCGTGACGGCCGCACGAGATGCGTCCCATTCGGCTATGAGCCGGCCCACGTCGGCCTCTGCCTCACCAGCTTCAGTCTCGTCGAAGGCAGCGTTCGGAGCGTCTGGCCGTGCGTACACCTCTGGGATCTGCTCTCCCCGGAAGTAACGACGGAACCAGGCCCGCTCTGCATCAGCAAGATGGCGAATCACTCCTAATAGGGACTAGGTCGACGGCGGGACCGAGCGAACGGTGAGTTCCTCGGCCGTCAGTCCACTGCACTTCCACAGAAGAGTGGCCCGCTGCCACTCCAGGAGGCCACGCAGCGTTGCCTCCTCATTGCCTGTAATCGGTTCGTCGATTCGAACTACTCCGGGCACTGTCCACACCACGCACCATCGTGGCATATGCCCCAGTTGGCGAAGACTCTCGGAGTCCCATCAACTCCCGCAGGTCTGGAGCGTGACTCTCTCCCGGCAGACTGGGGCACCTCACTTCCGCGTTCGGGTCGCGGCCCCAAGAGCCATGGACACTTCTTGGTCGCCCAGATATTCCCCAAAAGCGAACGAGGCACTCAAAACGGACAACAGCGCCAGCAAGAGACCCGCCCAGCGCATGCCGTTTGGGCTGATCGGTTACTCCTTCAGTGAGTCTCGCATTCCTTCTCGCTTCGTTGCGGCGCTCCGAACGACGACGACAGTAGAATCAGGACATGACGTCAGCGACCACGCCGTACCGAGCGCGCTTCACCCGGATGGACGAGTCCACCGCCGAGGAGTGGGCCGCCATGGCGGCAATGGAGGACGAGGACCTGAGAGCGCTGCCCGATCGGCTCCTGGCTCAAATGCGCCTGCTCGACAACGAGCACGGTGGCTTCGCCGTCGACCGCCTGACCCACAGCTTGCAGACGGCCCATCGGGCCGAGGCGGACGGCCGCGATGACGCATATCTCGTATGCGCCCTCTTGCACGACGTGGGTGACGTACTCGGACCGCGCAATCATGCCGACATTGCGGCTGCCATTCTCAAGCCGTGGGTGAGCGAGGCCTACCACTTCATGGTGCTTGAGCACGGGGTCTTTCAGGGCTACTACTTCTGGCACTACCTAGGTGGGGACCGAGACGCTCGTGACGAGTTCAGGAGCCACGAGCACTATGACCTCACTGAGGAGTTCGTGCGTTGTTACGACATGCCTTCCTTCGACCCTGCGTACGTCACGCCTCCGCTCGAGCACTACGAACCGATGCTGCGGTCTTTCTTTAGCCGTCCCCGTTCCAGCTAACCGGAGCGGCCAGCCGAGCCAGGTTGGGGGAGGCTGCCTAAAGGCGTGCGCCAATCCGGCGGACCCAGACCTAAACACTCATGCCAGAGCCATTTGCACATTTATCCCAGACCTAAACACTCATGCCAGAGCTATTTGACACATTTACTTCAGACCTGCACACTTGTGCAACATTTGTTTGCCATATTTACCCCAGACCTAGACACTCATGCCACATTTGTTTGCCATATTTATGCCAGACCTACGCACTCGTGCCAGATTTGTTTGCCACATTTGCCCCAGACGTATACACTCGTGCCACATTTGTTTGCCATATTTATACCAGACCTATACACTCGTGCCAGATTTATTTGCCATATTTGCCCCAGACCTATACACTCATGCCACATTTGTTTGCCATATTTATCCCAGACCTACACACTCGTGCCAGATTTGTTTGCCACATTTACCCCAGACCTACACACTCGTGCCACATTTGTTTGCCATATTTATACCAGACCTACACACTCGTGCCAAAGTTATTTGCCATAGTTACCTAGACCTACACACTCATGCCACATTTGTTTGCCATATTTATACCAGACCTACACACTCGTGCCAGATTTACTTGACACATTTACCCCAGGCCTATACACTCAGGCCACGTTTGTTTGCCATATTTATCCCAGACCTATAAACAAGTGCCAGATCTGTTATACCCCAGATTCGTGCCAGTTTGCTGGCCTAATTGATAACAGACCTGTATAATTATATGTCAACATTGTGCTTTACAATTATGCCACACCTACAGTATATTATTTTATCCAGTATTGGAGGCTGCATTTTAATTCCAGACCTATAGAATTAAATGCAACATTCAGGACATAACTAAATAATCATGTCACCATTATATTGCACATTTAATCGAGACCAACTATATAGTCACGTCAGATTTGAACGCCAAGACAGATTTGCAAGCCAAATCTAGGCCATACTTACTAGAGAGCTGGCATTAACCAGCTCTCTAGTAAGTAGCATATTTGAAATACATGACCATGTTAGAAGAGAATAAGTCTATGCTTAGTGTTGAGACCTTACCCTCACCTACTCTACCAAACGTGACACTAACAAGTACAGTTAGAGAGAAATAAGAACTTGTATAATATTGCTCACTATCTGTGTAGTTATTCATTCTATGAGAAGACAGAAGACTGACAAATGATAGGCCTACACAAGAACGTAAGTCTTTAGTAACTTGTAGTGGAAGCATGTTATTTGCTGAAGGTAACATAATACAGCGAAATGATAGTTTGTCACAATATATATTTGTTTGATAGTAGTGTCACAATCATTTTACAAGCGTTGATAACTTAACTCACACGACATAATCTCTGATTTAGTTTCGTAGAAAATATCAGCACATTTTGAGGAACAAACCATAAGAGATAACATACAATACTAGCATAACCTCACTGCTATAAGGACGCTTAACAATTCATGTCATTTCTCACTGTAGTAATTAAATTTAATTCGCCAGTTGGCAGCAACATGAAAAACATAAGCAACGAGAAATGTCAATGCACAGTTACACACGCATAGACGCACAGGCACACACGCATAGATGCACAGGCACACACATCAAAATAAAGTCTAAAAAGGTGCACCGAACAAGAAAATCTCACACATGCACTCGCCCACACATGTCGTGCAGACTTATTTTGCATGCACAATGCATCATATGCATGCACAATGCATCATATACATACACAATACATCATATATAAAAAACATGCACAATTCATCATCTGCATGCACAATGCATGCAACAATTCAAGAAACAGCAGCACAGTAACTGATACCAGAGGGTGTAAAAAATCTTTCTATCAATCTCCAACAATATTCACCAGTTGGCAGCACAAGTAGACAAACATGCAAGCTATGACTCAAACCACACACTTAGGCACTTTCATGAAGCAAAATACAAACGAGATGCAAGACAAGTTATACTATATATTCATCTTTATTCGGCATAACGGCAGCAAGTAACACAACGAGGCAGCAAAAAGGAACAGATTCATGAATGAATGACTATACACAGCAGGAAGTATCGAAGCTTACATAGTCAACCAACTTAGATTTACAGTTATGAAGTAGTGATAAAAACAGTAAAAACGTCGAAGATAACATTAGTGAGGCGCTCTTTAACAATTTCTAAACCTGACTGAAAAAAATTAGTGCTCAAAGTCCGTCAAAACTCGCTCAGAAAATAAATAAAATATCAATTGGCCTACTTGTAATAGAACGTGCACATAGGCCCTATTTAGTCTTTAAAGCAGTGATATTTTATCATTGTTGATGGCATTTTTCACCAACTTACCATATGAGAGATTTTGGAAAGATTAGCCACACTACCAGAAGAGTAATGATTTCTATAATTTTTAAATGATATATAAGTATATATCATATATATATGACGTATCGTTATATTACACACATAGATGTGATATCAGTACCACTCGGGAGTAGTAATGAGTAGTACTAGTGTGTTTATCTACTACTGAGTGGTCCTGCAGTAGTCAGCAGGCTACTGGGGACCACCATGGTCGCCACGTCGCCGATGGGGATGCTGTCATTGGCGGCGCCACTCCCTCCCCCTCAGCTGACTCCCTCTCCCGCTGAACTGTTGAACTGGACGAGCAGCAATTCAGCTCTTGCCTGCCTCCGTCACGATCAGAGTAGTCCTCGACTGACTGGTCCCGCCGGGCTGAACCAGCCGGAACGACTTCTGACGACATTTTTCATCCAATAGAGTCTTCCTCCGTCGCGATCAGAGTGGTCCTCGGCTGACTGGTCCCTCCAGGCTGAACCAGCCGAACCACTCTGACGACGCTTTCATCCCAATAGCATCTTGCTCCGTCCGGTCAGAGTGGTCCTCGGCTGACTGGTCCCGTTGAGCTGAACCATTCGAAATTCGCTACGCCTTCCATCTCGAAGACGTCTTCCTCTGTCGTGATCAGCAGCCAATTGACAGAAGCGCATGACATGCTGATGAATCGAGACGTCAGTCTCTTTCTCAGTGAAACTGTTCTTGCGAACAGCGCCTGTGAAATGTGCACATGGTAAATGTTAATAGAAACGGAAGCATTACAGTCAAAATATTAGGCAAATGAATACTATTGAAACATACGTGACAGATAGTATGTAAATGCTGTT
>CAVWKX010000005.1:0-435586 GCA_963755655.1 uncultured Acidimicrobiaceae bacterium | reverse complement strand
GCGTCTTGGGGGCTTTGTCGCCTGGTCGCCGGCTTCGACCATGCGGCGCGTCAGGCCGGGACGAGCACGTAGCCACCCTGGTCGCCGTCCTGCTGCACGTTAGCCCGCGTGCCCTGTCTCTCCAGGCGGCGAGCTGCTCGTCCGTGAAGTAGCCCCGCGGCCCGGTGGACGGGGAGTGCGGCCGGCCCGCCACCACCGTCTCCGATCCCCAGAACTGGTACTCGGTCGAGTCGTAGAACAGCTTCTCGACCCGGAAGCCCTCGCTCCTCGCCAATCGTTCGAACCCGTCGGTGGTGTAGACCACGAGATGCCGCGGTGGCTCGATCGCCACCCAGTTCGTCCCGTACTCCCGCCAGGCGAACGTGCCCATGATCGGCATGCGCACGAGCACCTTGCCGTCGCGGGCGAGCAGGCGACGACAGGATCGCAGGGTGGCCCGGGGGTCGGTCACGTGCTCGAACGTGTGGTGCAGGACGATCCGGTCGAACTGGCCCTCGACCTCATGGTGGAACTTCTTCCAGACCGGGACTCCCGGAGCGACCTCGTGTGCGTCGGGAACGAAGGGGTCGGCTCCGGCCAGCCGACGGAAGCCGAGCAGATACATGTGCAACAGGTCGTTGCCGCCGCCGCAGCCCAGGTCGAGGATCCGGTGTTTCAGCCGCGTGTTCGTCTCGACGACCCATTGGTTGCCTCGGCCGCGTCCGGTCGTGGTGAAGACGACGGAGTTGAGTCGAAGGGCCGCGGGAACCGGCCACGTGCGCCAGAGCTTCTTCTGCAGGTACGGGCTCCTGGCGTAGCTGTAGTAGGAGTCGTCGTAGTACTCGGACAGGTTGTGCGGGACGTCGGCGATCTGCAGTGAGCCGCACTCCAGGCACCTGCGATACGTGAAGACCTCGCCGGTGCGCCACATGCCCTCCTCGACCTGGATCTCCTCGTAAGGGGCATCTCGGTCGCAGGCGATGCAGGTGTGGGAGACAGGAGGGTCACTCACGGTGCGGAGCGTAGAAGGTTGTCGGGCGGCGGGCCGGGCGTCGTGGTGACGTGTATAACTTCCGCGATGGCGACGTGGCGGCAGGCCGGGCGACGGCACGTGCGCTCTGTCGCGGTCATCGGTGTCGTTGCGCTGGCGCTCGGTGTCGGTGTCTTGCCGGCTTCAACGGCGGCCGCGTCGACGACGACGTCAGCGACGTCGCATAGTTCGAAGTCGTCGGGCTCGGGTTCTTCCAAGGGGCTTTCGCTCCCCAAGACCTCGAATACCCAGGACACGAACTACCTGACGGACATTGCCGAGGCGGACCCGGCCCTGGCGACCTATGGGCAGAAGCAGGGGAATCTGGCGTTCCGTACGCTGTTGACCGACGGAGCGGCCTTCTGCGCCCTGTTGAAACGCGCCAAAAGCATCGACGAGGCGCTGGTGGCCGAGGCCGATGGCGCGCGGAGCACCGAGACGCAGACGAGCCTGCCCCTGACGGTGACGACCTTCAACACGATCGAAGCCGTCGCGCTGGTCACGCTGTGCCCGTCCGAGCTGAAGCGCGTTCCGGCGGCAGCACGCTCCCGAATCCGGAGCCTCGGCGCGCACCTCGCCAAACATCCGGGCTGATCCGCCTCACGACAGCCCCCATTTCACCGAACCCAATGGGGATTGGTCGTTCGCGGTTCGGTCACAGAGAAATAAGCCGTTCGTAGCCCGACGTCACCGACGGGGTAACCCGCCGTCCTTAGGTTGCTGGCAACGCACTGTGCGTTCCGTGACGATCGTTGAGGAGGACTGGGTGAGGATCGCGAAACTCGGACGATGCCGTGGACGGACCTGGGGCATGCTGGCCGCCGCCATCGGGACGGTCGCGCTCTCGGGCGTGAGCGTTTCCGCCGCGCTGGTCGGTGGTTCATCGTCGGCATCGGCCGCTCCTTCGACCACCTGCCCCGCGGGCGCCTCGCTGCAGATCCCGGCCGGCGGGAGCAACTCCCAGGCCACCTGCGTGATCACCTTCGACCGGCACACCCGTCGGCGGCATCAAGCACGTGTGGCTGATCATCCTCGAGAACAAGTCCTACGACGAGACCTTCACCGGCCTCAACCAGAACAGCTACCTGTGGCAGACGCTTGCCCCAGCAGGGTGCCCTCCTCACCAACTACTACGGCACCGGGCACTTCAGCATGGACAACTACATCTCGCTGGTGTCGGGCCAGGCCCCCTCCTACGCCGTGCAGGACGACTGCTCGACGACGGCCAACATGACCAACAACAACAGCGGGATCATCACGAACGGCACGGTAGGGACGGTTACCGACACCGACCACACGACCGACGGCTCCGGGACCAACACCAACGCACCCAACGCCGTCCGGCGTCGACCAACGGCAACTACGGCCAGCTGCTCGTGCACGGCGGCATTGACGCCGCGCTCGGCAGCAACGGCTGCGTCTACCCGACCAGACGTGGCCACCCTGTTCAACCAGTACAACGCGGCCGGCGTCTCCTGGAAGGCCTACGCCCAGGACCTCGGGGGAGCCCAGCCCGTCGGCTCCACGACCTACGTCACCGGTTCCACGCCCGGCGTCACCGACACGGTGCCCGGGCGTGACGACGGGGCGTGTGGCTACCCGGGCTCGTCGACGAGCGACCCTGTCACCAACCCGACGAACCTGGTGTCGACCCCGACCGGTCGGCACGACTCACCAGCTTCACCGGCGCCCAGCCGGCCAACGCCAACAACAACGGCGACCCGGCCGACCAGTTCGTGGCGAAGCACTTCCCCGTTCGGCTGGTTCACCTCGCTCACGCGGTGAGTCCGCCGGCACCCAGAGCGGCGTCACCTACCCGCAGCAGCCGGCGCTGAACCAGCCGACCACACCGGAGTACGACGGCCCCGGCGCGCCGACGACCGGAGCGAGCGACACCAACTGCGACGCCAACCACGTCGCCAACCTGGACGACCCGACCTACGGCCTGGCCCACGACTTGAGCCTCCCGGCCAACGAGGTGCCGGCGTTCAACTGGATCACGCCGAACAACTGCAGCGACGCCCACGACGCGACCTGCCAGGGCAACAACCTCTCGGGAGCCTTCAACGCCAACGGCACGCCGAACTACACCCCGGCGGGCCTGCCGGCCGACGACCCTGAGGCGACCACGCCGGCCAACTACACCGGCGGGCTCTACGCGGCGGACCTCTTCCTGCGGTACTACATCCCGATGATTGAGCAGTCGGCGGCCTTCGCCGACGGTGGCATGATCGACGTCACGTTCGACGAAGCCAACCCGCCTTTCACTGTCGGCAACAGCTTCAACAACGTGCCCGCTCCGGGCGACAAGCACCACAGCCTCCGCGCCGGCCGACCAGCCGACCTTCGGCTCACCCGGCACCACCGCTCCGGGGGCGAGCTCGCTCTACGGGGCCTACGGGGTCCTGGCCGACGCCGCCGGTGAGAGCATCAACGGCCAGAACGTCAACACCGAGCCGACCGGTCCGAACGACCCCGAGGTCACCAACACCTCGGGTGAGCAGCTGCAACCCGGTCCCGGGGCCTCCGGCTTCATCGACCGCCCCACCGGGCTGGCCAACGAGAGCGCCAACCTCAGTGGGTCGCCGGGCACGGCGTCGGAGCCGGCTCTGGTCGCAGCGGGATCCAGCTGGGTCACCGACGCCAAGATCAACGCCGACGACACCGGACGGCTCGTCTCGGGGACCGACGGCAACGGCAACACGATCCCACCCGACACCTTCGTCGGGGCGGTCAGTGACACCGGTCCGATGTCCCTGCCCTCGAACTCCAGCGTCACGACGGCGTCCAACAACTACGCCAAGCCGTGGGATCGGGAGCTTCCAGCTGCTCAACGACAGCGGGCAGCCCGTGACGCTGTCCGCTGGCTACAACGGCAACGTCACCCTGGGCGCCGAGGGGGCGACTTCCACTGTCAACACCACGAGCTGTCCCAGTGGCAGCGAGGCGGCCACCTCGAGCGGTTGCGTCACGGCCGACCCGCTGTTCGACCCGACCGACTTCACGCCGGGCGGCGGCGACACCGGAACGGTGCTGATCAGCCCGCTCATCAAGCCCGGCACCGTGTCGAGCACCTACTACAACCACTACAGCACGCTGCGCACCATGGAGGACCTGCTGTTGACGGGTCAGTCCTGCAGTGAGCCCTCCAACCTCGACACGCCGCTGGCGGCCGGCTCGGTCTGCGGCGGCCTCGACGGCCACGGCCACATCGGCTACGCCGCCCAGCCGGGCCTGGCCTCCTTCGGGCCCGACGTCTTCACGGCGCAGCGGTTCTCGGTCGTGGCGGCGCCGAAGGGCTACCAGACGGTCAGCGGGAGCGGCGACGCGGCCCTCTACTGCCCGAAGCATGTCGACCTCGGGCCCGGGGTGAAGGTCAGCCATCCGGGTTCCGGCGGCTTCGGGGGCGTCGAGGGCATTGCCGGAGCGTCCGGTTGCGGGAGCAGCGGCGGCAAGGGCGGCGACGGCGGCAACGGGACCACGGCGGCCGGTGCCGGCGGTGACGGCGGTAACGGTGGGAACGGCGCCTGCCCACCCGAGGAATGGGTCAGTGGCGTCTGGCTGACGTCGAGCGGCGCCACCACGACCCCCACCGACACCCCGCCCTGCAACGGCACGGGCGGCAACGGCGGCAAGGGTGGCGCAGGCGGAAACGGCGTCGGCTCGACTCCGGGCGGCAACGGCGGGAACGGCGGCAACGGGTCGCCGGGGGTGCCCGGCACCAAGGGTGTCAAGGGAACGAACGGGTAACGGCGTCACTCCACAACCGATGCATCCTCATGCTGTTGCACACGCGGCGTCCCGTTGCTGGGGCCGGGCCATGAAGGCCGGCCCCAGCCGCGTCGCCGTGCTGTTGGTGGTGCCGTTGGCCTTCGCGCTCGCCAGCTGCGGCGGGAGCGCCGGCTCGCAGTACCCGTCCGCGCTTCCGGGCAAGAGCAGCGCGCACTACCCGGCTTTCCTCCCGAAGAAGACGCTCGACCCCGATGTCGACGCCGTGCTGACGGGCACGGAGGCCAAGCCGGCGCTGCAGGTCGAGGGGCTGGCGGTCGAGGCGAAGACGAAGAAGTTCGACGTCCGGGTCACCGTCAGCGGTCCGATCGTGCCCGGGGAAGGCCTGCCCGACCAGCCGGCGGCCACGACCTCGACCTGGACCGTGACGATGAAGGACGCCACGGCGGACGTGCCGGTCTCCATCGCCGACTTCCACTCCGTGGACCATCTCGGTTCCGTGTTCCTCATGGGGCTCGTCCCCGGTGAGCACGCGCCGCCGCCCGTCCTGCACCCGGGCCGGACGCTCACTTTTCAGCTGCGGGCCTACGAGTTGGTGGGCGAGGGCATGATGCAGTGGGCGCCCGACCGCAAGCACGTCGTGGCGTACTGGGACTACACGGTGGAGAACGACTGAGGCAGAACCCGCACCCGGGCCGTGCCCGCCGGATCCGGGTCGACCCGGCGCCGCTCAGGCGATGGCGTGGACGACGGCGCGGTAGTTGGCGGTCGGTGCCGAGGGGGGGAGGGGCGCGACGCCCGCCAGCCGTCGCCCGATCTTGACCTGCAGCGAAGCGTCGGGCTGCGCCGGCGCGGGCGGCGGGCCGACGATCGTCCGCACCTCGGAGAAGCCGGCGGCCCGGCACAGGTTGTGCAGGGCGTCGATCGTCGGGACGTACCAGTTCCCGAAGTCGGTGCGGAGCGAGCTGCCCGCGTGGAACTGCAGCAGGACCTCGCCCTCGTGACCCTGGATGTGCACGGCCTCCGTCTCAATGACGGCGACTTCCTTGGTGACGGCGCGCACGCGCTCGAGGCAGGTCAGTGGTTCCTTCATGTGGTACAGCACCCCGAGGTAGAGGACGACGTCGAACCGGCCGACCTCGGCGAGGTCCACGCTCTGGAAGTCGGCCACGAGCGGTTCGACCTTCGACCCCAGCGCCGCCTTGGCCAGCTCGAACCCGCGCCGGCCCGGCAGGTCGGGCTGCCAGAAGTCCGTCTCGTCGCGGGACTGGTCGGGCAGCACGCCGGCGTGGATGCACTCGGCCCAGTAGGCGCCGCGGGCGGCGAAGTCGACGCCCCAGGCGTAGTGGTCGAGCGCGACGACCCGTGCCGCCCCCGCCCGCTCGGCCTGAAAGGAGTACTTGCCGTCCCAGGCCCCGATGTCGAGGACGCTGCGGCCCGCGACGTCGGGGAGGATGCCGGCCCCGTCGTCCTGGGCGCTGTCACCCTTGGTGACGACCCCGTTGCCCAGGTCGATGGTGTGGTACCAGTGCAGTGCGTCGGCCTGCGCCTGCAGGTCTGCGGGTGAGGTCATCGGTGCGAGAGCGTAGCGAGACACCCGGGGAGGTCGGGTGCGTGCGCCCTCCCAGCAGCAGCTGAGCAGGGCGCCGGTAGCGTGCGAGGGATGTCCCGACCGGTGCCGCCCCAGGTGATCCCACGCCCACCCACCTGGCGCCCCGGGGGCCCGGCACCGTGGGCGGGCCTCCCTGCCGCGCAACGCACCGGGATCGACATCCCGCGGGTGCTCCGTGCCCTCGACGCTCGGGGCCAGCGTGGTCCCGTGCCCGACGACGTCGGCGGTGACGCGATGCTCGGCGGCGCCACCATCGTCAGTGAGTCCGAACTGCCCGCTCTCAGTTATGTCAACGCCGGCGTCCTGGCCGCGCTCTTCGACGAGGCCGGTGAGGCGCGGGTGATCCTGACCCGGCGTTCCTCGCGGCTGCGCACCCACAAGGGAGAGATCAGCTTCCCGGGTGGGCGTCTCAACGAGGGCGAGGACGCGGCAACGGCGGCACGTCGCGAGGCCCACGAGGAGGTGGACCTCGACCCCGCGCTGGTGACGATGGTGGGCTGGCTGCACCCGGTGACGACGCTGGCCTCGCCTGCGCTCATCGTGCCGCTCGTCGGCGCGCTGCCCGGGCGGCCGCACCTGGTGGCCAGCCCCCGCGAAGTGGAGCGGGTCTTCGACGTGTCGCTGGCCGAGCTGGCCGACCCCGCCATCTTCCACGAGGAGCGCTGGCAGGTCCCCGGCCGCATCATTCCGGGGAGCCCCGACAACTCGTTCGCCGTGCGCTTCTTCGAGGTCTCCGGCGAACTGATCTGGGGCGCCACCGCCCGCTTGATCTCCGAGCTGATCGGTGTCGTGCTCGGCGTCGCCGAGGTCTGAGCGGCGGCGCCTACGGAGTTGACGACGGTCGCTGCGACCCCACTGCGTCAGTCTTCGAACGCGACTGACAACCGGCCGAGCGGCCCGAACGAGACGTGGAGTGCATCGCCTCCGGACACCGCCACCGGTGCCACGACGGACCCCGCGATGATCCGGTCGCCCTCGCGCAGCTCGGCGCCGTGGGCGACGAGGTACGAGCGTACGAACGCGAGCGTCGTGGCCGGGTCTTCGACCAGTCGCCCTTCGGCCACCTGGTCACCCGCCTTGGTCACGGTCGCCACCATGGCCCAGGGATCGACGCCGGGGACCTCGTCCCCGAAGATCACCCCGCGGTGACAGATGTTGTCGGCGAGGACCGGCTCGATGTCGTCGAACGAGATGGCGAGGTCGACGAGCTCGAGCGCCGGGGCCAGCCCGGCGACCGCTCCATCCGGTCCGACCCGGATGGCGACCTCGACCTCGACGGCGGGCGCGCCCCAACCGGCAAGCGACACCGTCGCTCCGTCGGGTGACACTCGGGTGTCCGTGAGGTAACCGACGACGGCTTCGGTCAAGCCGAAATGCCCCTGAATGGCGGGCGTGTTGAAGCCGATCTTCCAGCCGACCGGAGCGGCGCCGCCGGCCAGGTCGTCCGCCCGACGGGACAGCTGGGCACGCATGCCACGGGTCACGGAGGCGGCGGAGGCGGCGGAGGCGGCGGGGTCACGGTCGGTCATGAGCCCAGCTTGTCTCATGTCCTTCGAGCATGCGGGCCAGTGGCCGGTGGGGGGGATGGTGCGGCCCCGACAGATGGGGCGACACCAACGGCACCGGATCCGCCCGAGAACGCCGGCGTGCCTCGTGCCCCGACGTGCGACCGGTCTCGGCGTGGCACCGCGGACCGCACGGAGACATGGCCCTTTGGCCAGTTCACCTGTTGGTCGCCTTCCCGTAACCCCGGGTGAATTCGGCCGGCCCGGTGTGGGACGATCAACGATGCAGGCGAGACGATCCGTGTAGCAGGAGCAGACGTGACCCCGGGACCAGGCTGGTACAGAGACCCGTATTTCCTGCATCACGAGCGTTACTGGGACAACGGCTGGACTGACTACGTCCGCCGTGTCCAGGTGCAGCAGCCCGCACTCGGTGCGCAACCCGTCCGGCCCGCACTGGCGCGAGACGCCGGGGACACGGGCGCGCCTCGGGAGGCCGTTGCCGTTACTGCCGCCGCGGGGATGGCCGCGGCATCTGTGGACCGCGGTCGGCACGCCGCCTCTCGCCCCATTGCCGGCAGTCCCGGCAGTCCCGGCAGTTGGCCCCGAAGTCCCGGGGGGAGGTGAGCAACCGACGGGAGAATCACCCGCCGTGCACGACGACGACACGATGACGGTGTCGGCGCTCCCGCGCGACGACGACACGCTGATTGTGTCGGCGCTCCCGCGGAACGACGACACGTTGACCGTGCCCGCGGTCTCGGCCGATCCGGACACACTGTCGCTTCCGGTGACTTCTCCGAACAACCGGGAGTCGCCATCCGATAGCCGCGGTCCTACTTCCGTGGCCCATTCCAACGGGGCGGCACCGCTGCCGCCGCAAACGCTGGCCTGGGAGCACGGGGGTGCATCCGCAGACGAAGCGGTCGCCGTCCGCGCCCGCGCCCGGCGTCGCCGGCTCGGACTCGTTGCCGCAGCACTCGTCCTCGTGATCGTGGCGGTCGTGGCAGGGGTCGTTCTCACCGGTGGGAGTCCCGACAAGAGCGGGACCGGTGATGGGAACGCCGGGACCGCCGCAGCGAGTGCCGGCAGTGGTTCGTCCGTGGCATCGACGGCGAGCCCGACCGAAGCCGAGAACATGACGACCGTCGCAACGAAAGCACTGCATGAGAATTCGGTGTTGGTGTCCGTCGCCCTCACGCCGGTGCCCCAGTCGGCAACACAACGGATCTCCGGAAGCGGTGAGTTCCTTCTCGACTCGGGTCTGGGCGTCCTCAGCGTGACGGTGCCGGGAGCGACAGCCCAAGACCAGAAGTTCGTCTTCCAAGGGCAGACCCTGTACGTCAACGTCACGGATTCGCCGGTGCCGGGTACGTCGTGGGTGGTCGCGAGCACCAATAACCTGCCCGCCCTCGGGCCGAGCTCGAGCCTCAGTTCCCTCATAGAGCAGATGGGGAACCCGGGCCAGTTGCTGCAACAGCTGACCGGCACGTCTTCCCTCTCTGTCACCTCGTTGGGAACCTCGACCATCAACGGGGCCTCTGTGCAGCGATACCGGGTCAGCTTCTCCTCGAGTCCCGAGACGTTGTCAGACGCCGGTTTCAGCAGCGCCACGTCCGAAGAGGTCGACATCGGTGCCGGCGGGCTCGTGCGCCAGATCGTGGTCCCCTTGGCCGCGTCCGGGTCTGGCGGGCAGGAGAGCCTCGTGGTTTCCTTCTCGCACTACGGAAAGGCGATCTCGGTTGCCACGCCCCCGGCCAGCCAGCTGATCCCCCTGTCGCAGTACCTGGTCAGACCTCCGGGCCCGACGGCGTAGGCCCATCCACCAGCGCGGCGCGGAGCCCGAGCGCTCCGCCGGCCGGCCCAGAGGGACCGGCTCATGCAGCTACAGGTCGCTCGGGGAGTTGGATTCCCCGGTGCTCCCACCCTGTCCGGTCGTCCCACCGCCGTAGCCGCCCCCACCCCCGTAGCCGCCCGGCCCGCCGGAGCCGCCCCGCCGGCCGAAGGGGCCCCCGCCACCGAACGGACCGCCGCCGCCGAAGGGCCCACGCCCGCCCCCGCCCCCGCCGCCGCCCCGACGGGAACGGAAGCGGAGGATGCTGAAGATCAGGAGGGCGCCGATCAGCAGGATGGAGAAGACGGGCGATGTCGTCGAATGGGTCGCCAGGAGGGACAGGATCGCCATCGCGGCAGGCTACGTGCCGTGGTACAGATCGCCCGGTCAGGCCGGTGCTCCCGGCGGCTGCGGTCCGGCCGCCGGGACGGGCCCGGTGGGTGCCGAGGCGGCGCCCCGGTACCCTCGGAATTGGGCCGCCGACGAGCCTGAAGCGAGGTGGCCACAGAGTAGGATGAGGGATCGTCGGCGTGTCGGCCCGGCGTTCGAAAGAGTCGCAATCATGCCGGTGTGGTTCGTGAGCCGTACCGGCCCCACGAATGCCGGAGGGCGAGCACATTGGCTGAGATCGAGATCGGCATCTTCAAGTCGGGGCGTCAGGCCTACGGGTTCGACGACATCGCCATCGTCCCGAGCAGGCGGACGAGGGATCCCGAGGACGTCGACATCTCCTGGGAGATCGACGCATACCAATTCGAGTTGCCCCTGCTGGGCGCCGCCATGGACGGGGTCATCAGCCCGTACACCGCCATCGAGCTGGGCAAGCTGGGTGGCCTGGGCGTCCTGAACCTCGAGGGGCTGTGGACCCGCTACGAGGACCCCACCCCGCTGTTCGACGAGATCCGTGAGCTCGACGACGACAAGGCCACGGCCCGCATGCAGCAGATGTACCAGGAGCCGATCATCCCCGAGCTGGTGACCGCCCGCATCAAGCAGATGAAGGAGGCGGGTATCACGACGGCGGCGTCGGTGACCCCGCAGCGCACGGAGTCCCTGGCCAAGGCCATCCTGGCCGCCGAGCTGGACCTCCTGGTGATCCAGGGGACGGTGGTCTCGGCCGAGCACGTCTCGAAGACCTCCGAGCCGCTCAACCTGAAGCGCTTCATCCGCGAGTTCGACATCCCGGTGATCGTGGGCGGGTGCGCCTCGTACCAGGCGGGCCTCCACCTCATGCGGACCGGCGCCGTCGGCGTCCTCGTCGGCGTGGGGCCGGGCAACGCCTGCACCACCCGGGGCGTCCTCGGGCTGGGCGTCCCGCAGGCCACGGCCATTGCCGACGTGGCCGGGGCCCGCATGCGCCACCTCGACGAGACCGGCGTCTACGTGCACGTCATCGCCGACGGGGGCATGTCCAAGGGCGGAGACGTGGCCAAGGCCATCGCCTGCGGCGCCGATGCCGTCATGCTGGGCTCGCCGCTCTCGTCGGCCGTCGAGGCGCCGGCCCGCGGCTTCCACTGGGGCATGGCCACCTTCCACCCGACGCTGCCCCGCGGCGCCCGGGTGCGCACCTCGGTGCGGGGGAGCCTGCGCGAGATCCTCTACGGGCCCGCCCACGAGAACGACGGCCGCATGAACCTGTTCGGCGCCCTCAAGACGGCGATGGCCACCTGCGGCTACGAGACGGTCAAGGAGTTCCAGAAGGCCGAGGTCATGGTCGCCCCGTCGCTGCAGACCGAGGGGAAGTTCTTCCAGCGGTCCCAGGGCGTGGGGATGGGTCACTGAGGCCGGTGCGCACCAGGCCGATGAGGGCGATGAGCACGCGTCGGTGACGACCGACACCATCCTCGTCGTCGACTTCGGCGCGCAGTACGCCCGCCTCATCGCCCGCAGGGTCCGCGAGGCACACGTGTACTCGGAAATCGTCGCGCCGACGATCACGGTCGAGGAGATCAAGGCTCGCGCGCCCAAGGGCATCATCTTCAGCGGCGGGCCCAAGTCGGTCTACGAGTCACCCGCCCCGTCCATCGACGCCGGCGTGTACGAGCTCGGGATCCCGATCCTCGGGCTCTGCTACGGGGCGCAGCTGATGGCGCTCCAGCTCGGTGGCACCGTCACGCGCACCGGCCAGGGCGAGTACGGCCGCACGGAATTGACGCAGAGCGGCGTCTCCCCGCTCTGCCCGGACTGGCCGGCCAGCGCGAGCGTGTGGATGAGCCACGGCGACGCCATCACCGCGGTGCCCGAGGGGTTCAGCGCGACCGCCACGAGTGCCGGGGCGCCGGTGGCGGCCATGCACGACCCCGAGCGCCGGCTCTTCGGCCTGCAGTTCCACCCCGAGGTCGTGCACACCGACCGGGGCAGCGAGATCTTCGACCACTTCCTCATCGACGTGTGCGGCTGCCTGCCGGGGTGGACGCACGTCTCCATCATTGAGCAGCAGGTGGCGGCGGTGCAGGCCCAGGTGGGCGGCGACCGGGTCCTGTCCGCGCTGAGCGGCGGCGTGGACTCCGCCGTGGCCGCCGCGCTGGTCCACAAGGCGGTGGGCGACCAGCTCACCTGTGTCTTCGTGGACACCGGGCTGATGCGCGCCGGCGAGGCCGACCAGGTCGAGGACACCTTCCGGCGCCAGTTCAAGATGGACCTCGTGCACGTGAAGGCGGCTGACCGCTACTTCGCCGCGCTGGCCGGCGTGACCGACCCGGAGCGCAAGCGCAAGATCATCGGCGAGCTGTTCATCCGCATCTTCGAGGAGGTGGCCCGGGACCTGGGCGCCGGCGATGAGTCGGGGGCCGCTGCCGCGGCGCCGGGCGATGCCGCGGCGACCGGTACCGGCGAGGGACCGCGCTTCTTGGTGCAGGGCACGCTCTACCCCGACGTGATCGAGTCGGGCAGTGACACCGCGGCCAACATCAAGTCGCACCACAACGTCGGCGGCCTTCCGGATGACCTGGCCTTCGATCTGGTCGAGCCGCTGCGGCTGCTGTTCAAGGACGAGGTGCGGGCCGTCGGCGAGGAGCTCGGCCTCCCGCACGAGATCGTGTGGCGCCAGCCCTTCCCGGGTCCCGGACTGGGCGTGCGCATCATCGGCGAGGTGACGCCCGAGCGCGCCGAGATCCTGCGCAACGCGGACGCGGTGGTCGTCGAGGAGATCCGGCGGGCCGGCCTCTACCGGGAGCTGTGGCAGAGCTTCGCCGTCATGCCGGCCGTGCGCACCGTCGGCGTCATGGGCGACGGGCGCACGTACGCCTACCCGGTCGTCATACGGGCCGTCACCAGTGACGACGCCATGACGGCGGACTGGGCCCGGCTGCCCTACGACCTGGTCGAGCGGATCGCCTCGCGCATCATCAACGAAGTGGACGGCGTGAACCGGGTGGCCCTCGACGTGACGTCGAAGCCGCCCGGGACCATTGAGTGGGAGTGACCGTGACGCCGGGGAGCGGCGAGCACGCACGCCTGTTCGACCTGACCGACGAGGAAGTTGGTGCGGACGCGGCGGCGGCTGCCGAAGCTGACGCGGTGCGTGCCGAGGATGACGACGGGGCCGGTACGTCGGTCGTGGCGGCCGACGACGGCCGGCGTACCCGCCGGCGCAGCGCCACCTCGACAGGCGCCTTCGCCGGCCGGCCGGCCGCCCTGGTCGACGATCTCACCCTTCCCCAGCGGGCCGCGGTGGAGCACCGGGGCGGCCCGTTGCTGATCATCGCCGGGGCGGGCTCGGGCAAGACCCGGGTCCTGACCCGCCGCATCGCCCACCTCCTGGCCACGGGCGACGCGCCGCCGTGGGGCATCCTGGCCATCACCTTCACCAACAAGGCGGCGGGCGAGATGCGCACGCGGGTCGCCGACCTGGTCGGGCCCGCGGCCGAGAAGATGTGGGTCTCCACCTTCCACTCGGCCTGCCTGCGCATCCTGCGCGCCAACGCGGACCGGCTCGGCTACCGCTCTGCCTTCACGGTGTACGACGACACCGACTCGCGCCGCCTGATCGAGATGATCACGGCCGAGCTCGGCTTCGACCAGAAGCGGCTGCCGTCGCGGGCGGTGCAGGGGGTGATCAGCCAGGCCAAGTCCGAGCTCATTGACTTCGAGACGTTCCGCGAGGACGCCCGCAGCGGGCCGGACCCGTTCCGCAAGCGCATCGCCGACGTCTACGCGCAGTACCAGGGCCGCCTGCTGGCCGCCAACGCGCTCGACTTCGACGACCTGCTCATGGTGACGGCCAACCTGTTGCAGGCCTACGACGACGTGCGCGCCAACTACCAGGAGCGCTTCCGGCACATCCTCGTCGACGAGTTCCAGGACACGAACCATGCCCAGAACGAGATCGTGAAGCTGCTGGGTGAGGCGCACGGCAACGTCTGCGTCGTGGGCGACTCCGACCAGTCCGTGTACCGCTGGCGCGGCGCCGACATCCGGAACATCCTGGAGTTCGAGCGCGCCTTCCCCAACGTGACCACCATCATGCTGGAGCAGAACTTCCGCTCGACCCAGACCATTCTCGATGCGGCCAACGCGGTCATCGCCAACAACGTGGGCCGCCAGGCCAAGGAACTCTTCACGGTCGGCGACACAGGAGGGCCGGTGACGCGGTACCGGGCCGAGGACGAGCGTGACGAGGCGGCGTGGGTCTCGAGCGAGATTTTGCGCATGCACGCCTCGAACGGCCTCACGTGGGGCGACTTCGCCGTCTTCTACCGCACCAACGCCCAGAGCCTGCCGCTCGAGACGTCCATGAAGTTCAGCGGCATCCCCTACAAGGTGGTGGGCGGCGCCAAGTTCTACGACCGCAAGGAGATAAAGGACATCCTGGCCTTCGTCCGCCTGCTGGCCAATCCCGACGACGAAGTTTCGGCCCGGCGCATCGTCAACGTCCCCAAGCGCGGCATCGGTGACACCTCGGTGGCCCGCCTGGCCGCCTGGGCCCAGGTGGAGCACGTCTCCTTCAGCGAGGCCATCGACCGTGCCGCGGAGGCGGGTCTGTCCGGCAAGGCCCTGAAGGGAGCCGAGCAGCTCTCCACGACGCTGGCCGAGCTGCGCCCGCTGGTGCAGACGGTCAACCCGGCCGACTTCGTGCAGCTGGTGGCCGAGCGCACGGGCTACCTGGCCGAGCTGGTGGCCGAGCACACCCATGAGGCGGACGGTCGGATTGAGAACCTGGCCGAGCTGGCCAGCCAGGCGGCGGACTTCGACGACGTCCTCGGCTTCCTCGAGACGGTGGCCCTCGTGGCCGACTCCGACGAGATCGACAGCGACGGCACCCGCGTCTCCCTGATGACGCTGCACACGGCCAAGGGCCTGGAATACCCCGCTGTCTTCGTGGTGGGGCTGGAGGAGGGGATCTTCCCCCACTTCCGTTCCCTGTCCGAGCCGAGCGAGCTGGAAGAGGAGCGCCGGCTCTTCTACGTGGGCATCACGCGGGCCCGCCAGCATCTCGCCATTTCGCACGCCTGGTCACGGACCACCTGGGGCCGCACCCAGCCGGCCATGCCCAGCCGTTTCGTGACCGAGGTGCCGTCGCACCTGGTCGAGGACGTCGGTCTCGGCTCGCCCCGGCGCGGCTCGGGCTACGACACGCTCTCGGGCGAGGAGCATCTGGCCGGGGCGACCTTCTCCCCCGCGGTCCCCCTGGCCGCCGCCTCCCGGGCGGCGCGATCCGGTGGCGCCGGTGGCACGGGGTCGGCGTCGCGGGGGAGCACCGGTGCCGAGGACCTCGGGCTGGTGGCGGGGGACGAGGTGGTGCACGACCACTGGGGGCGCGGGGTCGTCGTCAGCGCCAAGGGTGAGGGGTCACGGGCCCAGGCCACCGTGCGCTTCGAATCGGTCGGGAAGAAGAACCTGCTGCTGTCGGCGACGCCGCTCCGCAAGGCCTGAGCACGCGTCGACGGCCGGGTCGGCCCGGTCGAGTGGTGCCGCGCATGTTCCACCGCATGCGTGCGAGAGCCTGACCCGGCTCTCTTCGGCGGTTTACCGAGGCGTCGCGTAACTGCCCCCGCCGCGGATGTACGCCATGACCCGGCCGATAGAGTCCGGCCGATGGTGGGACGTGATCTGCGGCCAGAAGGCCCACGCCACCTCGGACGACGCCGTGCGACGGCACTGGCCGTCCTGGCGGTGGCCGCGGTGGCGGCGTTGGCGGCGGGATGCAGCACGTCGTCGGTCACGACCGCCAGGACCACCACGACGGTGAGCAGGCCACACACCCCGACCACAACGCCCGGTCCGAGTGCCGGCCGGTTCTCCAAGGCGGATCGACGCCGGTTCCGGCGCCGACCGGGAAGACCGTCTCGCCTCCCGCATCGGTGGCGGCGAACTGCTCGGTCGACGTCAGCGGCCCATTGAAAAGATGGCTCAGGTCGCTACCGGCGGGACAGACCGTCGTCGGATCTCCCAACGCCTGCTATCTGGTGAACGAAGGGATCAGGCTGAAGGATCCAAAGGGCCTGACGATTTACGGCGCCACGTTCATGGACAAGGAGACGGCGCCCATCAAGTCTGCAAAGTCAAAGGGAAATCCTGTGTTCACCGTGATCGGTGGGTCTGACGTGACGTTCGAGGCCTTGCATATCGTCGGTGCCAACACGGTCGGGTACCACTCCGGTCTCGCCTTTGCCGGCGGGATCGAACTCGAAGGCACGGCCGGAGCGACCATCCGGGGCGTCACCATCTCCCACGTGTTCGGCGACGGGATCACCCTGGCCCCTTTGCGTGGCGGTGCCAACTTCAACTCGGACGTCATTGTGGCGCCGGCATCATCCGTGACGATCCGCGATGTCACGGTCAGCCACGTTGGACGGCAAGGCATCACGTTCGCCTCTGTCAAAGGTGTGAACGTGAGCGACGTGATCGTGAACCACCCTGGACAGGACACCTTCGATTTCGAGGCCGACCAATGGAACGAGGGAGCAAAGAACGTCACGATCGACGGATGCGAGGCGAAGGCGGGCGGCTATTTCTTTGCAAACGCCGGAACGAGCTATGGGCACCGTACGGGCAGCATCACCGTAGAGCACTGCTCCATGGACCGTGCCGAGGGGGGTACGGCAATCCTTGTCGAACGCCCGCGGACCGGCTCTGCCCAGCGGGGTCCGTTTGTGTTCAAGAACGACACGCTGTACTGCGGGGCGAGTGACTATGTCTCGTGCGTGCAGGTGACCGGGGGAGATGTCACCGTGGCCGACTCGTCGCTCGGGTTTCCTGGGGGCACCGTGCACGAGCCGGTGTATCACGCGTCAGCGGGCGCGCACGTGACGTTCGATGGCGATGTCGTCGCGGGGTATGGACTGCTGGGCAAGAAGACCGGGAAGAAGGCGGTCGTGCAAGTGGTCGGAGGCCATTGGAAGCCCTGGGCCGACTCCCGCGGCTAGCGTGTCACCATACTGTGGAGATGCAGGAAGACCTTCCTTCCATCGCTGTTGTGCTGGCGACATATAACGGCGCCAGCTATTTGCGTACCCAACTCCTCAGCCTCTTCCAGCAGGTGCACCCGCCGTCAGAGTTGCTGGTCGGGGACGACTGCTCCTCGGACTCGACCCGCTCGATACTCGAGGCGACGCTTCCGGATGCCCCCTTCCCGACAACGGTCGTGTATCGGCGCGAGCGGCTGGGTTACGCCGACAACTTCCTGGCCCTGGCGATGGAGACCGATGCTGACCTCGTCGCCTTTTGCGACCAGGACGACGTGTGGTATCCGCAGAAATTGCAGCGGATAGCGGATGCTTTCACCGACCCCGGGGTGGTCTTCGCTGCGCACCATGTCGACGTTGTGGATGCGAGCGGAGAGAGCCTGAAAAGGGTGTTCCCGAGGGACCGATTGGACGGGACGTTCGGGACGGAGCTTCCCTTCGGCGTGTACCCGGGGTTGGCGATCACGGTGAGACGGGATGTGCTCTCCAACGTTGACTACAGGTGCCGCCCTCACTGGGGCGATGGGAAATCGGACCGCGTGGGGCATGACTCCTGGTTGTGGTCGGTCGCTCCTTGCTTTGGCAAGACCGCGATTCTGAACGATCGCCTGGCGGCATACCGCCAGCATCAGAATCTCTATGGCGACGCGCATCTCTCGGTGACATCGCGGGTGTCGACTGGGAGCACCGCGAGGTTCGCGGGAGCGGCGGCGTGGCAGGAGAGGATTGCCACCTATCTGTCAGGCCTTGCTGAACAGTGGGAGGTGTCCGGGGAGCCCGATCGTGCGGCAAGGGCGCGAGACCTCGCCAACCGTCGCAGCGCGTACTCGGCGTACCTTGGTCGTCGGGCGGCGGTCTATCAGGCCACCAGCGTGAGTGCGGGGGTGAAGGCGTGGGCAGCCCTCCTGAGAAGTCGATCGGGGACGACGGTGGGAGGGCACCTCAAGAGCCTCGCAAAGGACGGACTCTCGATCCCGCTCGGACTGGTTCCGCGCCGAGGGATCGGCTCTGAGACGTAGGTGGCGCGAGCACCAACTTCCGCAGCACGACGGGGTCGTACCCGGCGATTTCGTCGATGATCTCCTGTGGGGGGAGCGCACGTGGAATCCGAGGAATCCCCTGTTGAAGACATGAGCGAAACGGATGTGCGACGCCTGCTGTCGGCACATAGCTTGTGTCGGTGCATCCTTCGTCCTTCGAGAAGATGCGTGCGTTTCGAGACACCTACCTTTCCGACTCTGACCGGGATACCCTCCGCGTGCTCGACGTCGGGTCCATGGGCAATAGAGCGTCCAGCTACCGCGCCTTATTTGCACCGCCAGCTTTCGAGTACGTGGGACTGGACCTGGCGGATGGTCCCAACGTCGATCTCGTTCCCCCCGACCCGTACCGGTGGGACTCACTTGGCCGCGAGAGCTTCGATCTCGTCATTTCGGGCCAGGCTTTCGAACACAACCCATACTTCTGGATCACCGCTGCCGAGATCGCTCGAGTCCTGGTGGAGGGTGGTCTGACCGTGATCATCGCCCCTTCCAGGGGACCGGTTCATCGACACCCCTTCGATTGCTGGCGCTTCTACCCCGACTCGTGGTCGGTGCTGTGCCAGTACGTCGGGTTGGAGCTGCTGGAGAGCTCTGTCGACAACGGATCGTGGCGCAAGATGGTGCCAGGAACAATGGCGTGGCGTGAGAGCCTCATGGTTGCGCGCAAGCCTCGCTTCGTCGACGAAGAGGCAAGAAATGCCTTCTACGAAGGTATTGACGCAATCGCACGGACCAGCAGGGCACTTCCGGCGCCGCCGGAGTTCGACGCGTTGGTGGGGCCGGCGATCAGGCGCTACGAGCAGGTCCACGCGCTCTCAGTCAGCGAGGCGATTCGGATGCAGCCCGAACGCTTATTGGCTCGAGCTCTCTTTCGGATCGGGGCCGGGAACACAAGGATCAGCCGCCATCTCTATGCCAACAGTGAGCGATTCGCCAGGAGGCGAGGCGAGCAGGCATCCCCCTGGCCAGTGAAGGGAACATCGGATTGAGGACTGCGTGATGACCGTCTTCAACAGGGCACTTCAGGGTTCACCGGACCCTGGCAGTCGTTTCAATGCGGACGGCTGGTGGATTGCGCCTCCCAAAACGTTTGGGGTTGCCACTGCGTTCCACTTCTCAGGCTGATCAGTTGGTCAATGCGCGAGGAGCGCTTCTCGATGACCGACGCGAACGGGTAGAAGTGGAACGAGTCAATGGCTTGCTGAAAGACCGTCGGCGACACGGCCTTCCAATGTTTCTGTCCCGTGGGCCAGGAATGCAGGTCGCGCGACAATCCAAAGAGGTAATCGAGGAACGGGTTGAACTCACCGCTGATGTCTTCACACAGGTAGACGCCACCAGGTCGAATGAGTGGCAGAAGTGATTCAAGCGTCGCGATCTGCTGAAACGATTCGTGCCCGCCGTCATCGATCAGTATGTCGATGTTGGGCACGGCTTGGGTGAATCTGCGCCAGAAGGCAGGGTCAGCCTGATCGCCAATGAAGATCTCGATCCCCGATGACGCCAGGCTGCGGCAGTCCTCATTTATGTCGATTCCGTAGATATGTGCTCTGGGGCCGAAGTAATCCCTCCACATCTCCAGACTGCCCCCGCTGTACACGCCGATCTCGACGACATGGACTTCACGATCCTTGAAACGCTGGAAGTGACGCTCGTAGATCGGAAGGTAGTGCTGCCATTTGTAAATCCCGTGCCCTTCCTGACGGGCAGCCATGTACGCCTCTAACTCAGTCACTTCGGTGTTTTCTTCTTGAGGCAGGCGACCACGTTGAAGGGAACCCCGCCCCCACTTCGTCGCCCGTCTCGTCTGCTGAATCATGTTCTTGGCGATGTCGTAGCGGGCCCTTACTTCGTCAGCGGTCCTCATTTACCGGATGGTAATCAGAGACCGGATAAGCGGCCACCAGTTCACCGTGGCGTCACCGAGCTGAGGCGTCAAGGAGTAACCGGCGGGAAGACGGCGCTTGCTCGCCAGTCGCCCGAGAGCGGACTTCCTCTCTTTTCGTCTTGCTTTTGGCAACTGTGCGATCGAAAGACGCTGGGCCCTCCGAATGGCTCCGGTGGACTGAGAGATGGGCGCGATGTGGAGGCCGTGGTGGAGCGGTCGTTTCCTCGCAGCGAGAGGCGATGTGCGACACGGCCACCCGATGACATTTGCTGACGCCGGCGCTCCAGATGGGCCCGGGCACCCTCCCTCTGCGCCGTCCGCCACCCGTTGGGTGACCTGCCGACCGACCGCAGGGTCGAATTCGTGGACGAGCGCTCTCGCCCCCAGGCGACCCACCTGACCCTGAATGGGCGAGTGGACCGAGCGATCTGGCGCCCGTACGGGGGCGGCCGTATCCTGGAAGGAGCATGAAACGTCCCTACAGGGTGGTTGTGGCCAAGCCGGGTCTGGATGGTCACGACCGGGGGGCCAAGGTGATCGCGCGGGCCCTGCGTGATGCGGGATTCGAGGTGGTCTACACCGGCCTGCACCAGACGCCCGAGCAGGTGGTCCAAGCGGTCGTGCAGGAGGACGCCGATGCGGTCGGACTCTCGCTGCTTTCGGGCGCGCACCTGACCCTGGTGCCCAAGGTCGTCAAGTTGCTGGCCGACGCGGGCCGTGCTGACGTGCTCGTCATTGTGGGGGGGATCATCCCCGAGGGTGACATCCCGGTCCTCCAGAATCAGGGCGTGGCCCACGTCTTCACGCCGGGGGCGCCGCTCGACTCCATCGGATCGTGGCTGTCCGGCGCTCTCGATCAGCGCGAGGAGGCGCTCGGGGCCTGATTCGCCGTCGTCACTGCAGCACCCGCTTCACCCATCCCACCCACGCGCCGACGCGCGAGAAACAAGGAGACAGCACCCAAAGTGGATCTGTACGAGTACCAGGGCAAGCAGTACTTCGCCCGTTTCGGCATCCCGGTCTCGCCCGGCGGGGTAGCCGACACGGTCGATCAGGCCGTCGAGCAGGCGGAGAGCGCGGGTTACCCGGTGGTGATCAAGGCGCAGGTGAAGGTCGGCGGCCGGGGCAAGGCGGGCGGTGTGAAGCTGGCTGCTGACGCCGACGAGGTCCGCTTGCACGCCGGCAACATCCTTGGACTGGACATCAAGGGCCACATCGTGAAGCGGCTGTGGGTCGAGCACGCGTCGGACATCGCCAAGGAGTACTACGCCAGCTTCACGCTCGACCGGCCGGCGAAGCTGCACCTCGGCATGCTCTCCGCCGAGGGCGGAGTCGAGATCGAGGAGGTGGCCGAGACCAACCCCGAGGCCATAGCCAGGATCCATATCGACCCGGTGGCCGGGATCACCGAGGACCAGGCCCGGGAGTGGGTGGACCGGGCCAACCTCGACCCGGAAGCGCGTGACCAGGCGGCGACCCTGCTCGTCCGCCTCTACCACTGCTACGTCGAGGGCGATTGCGACCTGGCCGAGATCAACCCGTTGATCCTCACTCCCGAGGGCAAGGTGCACGCACTGGACGCCAAGGTGACCCTCGACGAGAACGCCACCTTTCGCCACCCCGAGTGGGAGGAATACGAAGACGACTCCGACATCGACCCCCGCGAGAAGATGGCCAAGGAAAAGGGCCTCAATTACATCGGTCTGTCGGGCAGCGTGGGCATCATCGCCAACGGCGCCGGCCTGGCCATGAGCACGCTCGATGTCGTGACACAGGCCGGCGGCAGCGCGGCCAACTTTCTCGACATCGGCGGCGGAGCGAACGCCGACGTGATGGCCGCCGCCCTCGAGGTGATCAACGCCGATCCCGCGGTGAAGTCCATCTTCGTCAACATCTTCGGAGGTATCACCCGAGTCGACGAGGTTGCGAAGGGCATCATCGAGGCCATGGGCCGCGTGAAGTTGAATTCGCCGGTCGTCATGCGCCTGGACGGCACCAATGCCGTCGAGGGACGTGCACTGCTGGCCGACCACCTGTCGGACACGCTCATCGCCGAGCCCACCATGCTCGAAGCCGCTCGCCGGGCCGTCAGCCTGGCCTCGGCGTAGACGCCCCGGACCCGAGAGAGAACAGGAACCAACGTGAGCATCTTCGTCGACGAGACGACAAAAGTCGTGATTCAGGGCATCAGCCCGACGAGCCAGGGGCTCTACCACGGCTTGCGCAACAAGGCGTACGGCACAAAAGTCGTGGGCGGCACCAACCCGAAGCGGGGTGGCGAGGAGATCGAGGGCATCGCGGTGTACGCGTCGGTGGCCGAGGCGGTGAAGGAGACCGGTGCGACCGCCTCCTTCATCTCCGTGCCGCCGCGCGGCGCGGCGGACGCCATCATTGAGGCGGCGGAGGCGGGCATCGCCTTCATCGTCTGCATCACCGAGGGCATCCCGGCTCAGGACGAGGCGGTGGCCTACAACCGCCTGGTCCAGGAGTTCCCGGCGACACGTCTGCTCGGGCCGAACTGTCCGGGCATCATCAGCCCCGGCAAGTGCAACATCGGCATCACCTCGGGCGACATCGCGCTGGCCGGGGGTCCCGTCGGCATCGTGTCCCGTTCGGGCACGCTCACCTACCAGGCGCTGCACGAGCTCTCGCAACAAGGCATCGGACAGACCACCTGTGTGGGTATCGGCGGCGATCCCGTGCCAGGCACCAACTTCATCGACTGCCTCGCTGCGTTCGAAGAAGACCCTGAGACCAAGGCCGTCATGATGATCGGCGAGATCGGCGGCTCCGAGGAGGAGCGCGCCGCCGACTTCATCGCTTCCAGCATGACCAAGCCGGTGGCGGCCTACATCGCCGGCGTCACCGCACCTCCGGGACGCAAGATGGGCCACGCCGGCGCCATCATCTCGGGCTCCCAGGGCACCGCACAAGCCAAGATGGACGCGCTGTCGGCAGCCGGTGTCCAAGTGGCGCAGAACCCGACGGAGTGTGGCGAGAAGATGGTCGAGATCGTGCGAGGACTCGGCTGAACAACGCCCACCGCCATCGCGGTGCTGGCCAGCGTCACCCTGCACCGGCCAACGGGCTCAGGCCACTGAGATTCCGAGGGGCGCCGTCCCAACCGAGCGCCGTCGGGGGGTCCCGCCACCGCATGACCAGCTGGGGGACGAACTAGATTGAGCGGGTGCGCCTCGCTGTCCTTGTCTCTGGTTCCGGGACGTTGCTGCGATCGATTGCGGAGGCCGGCCTGCCGGTCACGGTGGTCCTGTCGGATCGCCCCTGCAGCGCGCTCGGGCTGGCCGCCGAGCGCGGGCATCAGCTCGGAGCTCGTCGACCGGGCGGTCTTTGGCGGGTTCGGAGCCGGCTTTGACCGGGAGGGCTTCACCGCCACCGTGGCCTCGGTCCTGGTAGCCCACCAGGTCGACCTCGTGGCGATGGCGGGTTTCGGTACCGTCATGACGGACGCCGTGCACCAAGCGTTCCCGGGGCGGATCCTGAACACCCACCCGTCCCTGCTCCCTGCTTTCCCGGGCTGGCACGGCGTACGCGACGCTCTTGCGGCAGGGGTCACGGAGACGGGGTGTACCGTCCACATTGCGACGCGCGAGATGGATGCCGGACCCATCCTGGCCCAAGAAGTAGTGCCGGTTCTCCCCGATGACACCGAGGCGACCCTGCACGAGCGGATCAAGGCAGGTCGAGCGGGTTCTCTATCCGGCCGTGATCGGACGGGCACTCGCCGACCTCGAAGCGGGCCGGGCCATCGTCCCCGAAGGGATCACCGCCGAGAGTTGTGGACAGAGAGCATGAACGCATGAGGGCTTTGCTCATCGGTGTACGACAAGGAGGGGCTCGTCCCCTTTGCGCAGGGCCTGGCCGATCTCGGGTGGGAGCTCGTCGCCAGCGGCAACACGTCGGCAAAGCTCACCGAGGCCGGTATCGCGCACAGCGAGGTTGCTGACGTCACGGGCTCGCCCGAGATGCTGGGCGGGCGGGTCAAGACGCTGCATCCGAAGATCCATGGCGGCATCCTGGCCGACCGCTCCAAAGCCGGACACGTCGCCGACCTGGAGGCGAACGGCATCGATCCCATCGACCTCGTGGTGGTCAACCTGTACCCGTTCGCGTCCGACCCGTCGATCGAGCTCATCGATGTTGGCGGGCCGACGATGGTACGGGCGGCCGCCAAGAACCATGCGCACGTGGGCGTGGTCGACCTCGCCGGCCGACTACGCCGTCGTCCTGGAGGAGCTCCGCGGAGCGGGTGCGCTGTCGGCCGCCACCCGGCGCCGGCTTGCCCGTGCCGCGTTCGCGCACACCGCGGCCTACGACGCTGCGATCGTGGCCTGGTTCGAGCGGCGGCCCGCGCCCGTCGGTGATCTCGACGGCGCCAGTGACGCCGACCGCGGAGGCGGAGCTCGCCCTCGTTCTGCCGCCCACCCTGCACCTCACCCTCGAGCGCGCCGAGGTGCTCCGCTACGGCGAGAACCCGCACCAGCAGGGCGCCCGCTACCGGCTGGAGGGCACGTCGAGCTGGTGGGACGACATCGTGCAGCACGGCGGCAGCGCGCTCTCCTACCTCAACATCTTCGACGCCGATGCCGCGTGGCGGCTCGTGCACGAGCTGGCGGCCGACGCCGGGGACGGCGGGCGGCGGTCGCCATCATCAAGCACGCCAACGCGTGCGGGGCCGCCGTGGCGCGGCGATCTCGCCACGGCGTACACGCGCGCCCTCGAGTGCGACCCGCTCAGCGCGTTCGGCGGCGTGGTCGCCATCGGCGGGGCGGTCACTGCCGACCTGGCCGAGGCGGTCGCCGCCGGCCCCCAGGCTGACGTCATCATCGCGCTCGTCGTTCGCACGCCGGCGCACTCGAGCTCCTGACGGCCCGCCGCAAGGCGACCCGGCTCCTGTCTGGCACCGGCGCCCGAGCAGCGCGGTGCGTCGCTGCGCACGATCTGGGCGACAGCGTGCTGGTGCAGGACGCCGACCGTTTCGTGTCGCCCCGCGTCGAGTGGCGGGTCGTGACCGCGCGCGCGACCCACCGAGGCCGAGTGGCGCGACCTTGTGCTGGCCTGGCGGGTGTGCGGACGCACGACGTCCAACGCGATCGTGCTCGTGAATGGCGGACAGGCGGTGGGCATCGGCGCCGGGCAGCAGTCGCGCGTGGTCGCGGCCGAGCTCGCCGTCGACGAAGGCGGGCGAGCGGGCCAAGGGTGCGGCGGCGGCGTGCGACGCGTTCTTCCCTTTCCCCGACGGCCTCGAGGTGCTGGCCGCAGCGCGGGTGTCACCGCGGTGGTCCAGCCCGGCGGGTCGGTGAAGGACGCCGACATCGTCGCGGCGGCCGACGCCGCCGGCCTCGCGATGGTCCATGACCGGCGAGCGCCACTTCCGGCACTGATGAGCGATGGGCAACGATCCGGCGATCCTCGACGGCGAGCGGTGGCGAGCCCGATCCGGGCCGAGCTCACCGAGCGCGTCGCCGTGCTGGCCGCCGAGGGCCTGCCGGTCGGGTCTCGGCACGGTGCTCGTCGGCGACGACGTCCCCGCGGCGCGCTACGTCGCGCTGAAGCACGAGGACTGCGCGAGGTCGGCATCGACTCGGAGCGACGTCCACCTCCCCGCCGACGCGACGCAGGACGAGGTGATGCGGTCCGCGCGTTCAACGCGGACCCCACGCGTCGACGCGTTCTTGGTCCAGGTCCCGCTCCCCGGCGGGCCTCGACGAGGAGGAGTCGCTGTTCGCCGTCGACCCCGACAAGGACGTCGACGGGCTGCACCCGGTGAACCTCGGCCGGCTCATGCTCGGCACGCCTGTCCCGCTGCCCTGCACGCCGGCGGGCATCGTCGAGCTGCTCGCACGCCTACGCGTTCCCGTCGAGGGCCGCCATGTCGTCGTCATCGGCCGCGGGCTCACCATCGGACGCCCGTTGGCCATGCTCTTACGCTCAAGCGGCCGGGTTGAACGCGGCGGTCACCGTGGTGCACACCGGCGTTGAGCGCCGACCTCGCCGCGATCACCCGGACGGCCGACGTCGTCGTGGCGGCCGCGGGTCGGCCGGCCTCGCTGACGCCGGACATGGTCAAGCCCGGCGCAGCGGTCGTCGGCGCCGGCACGACCTTGCGAGGGCGTCGGATGCTGATTCCCGACGCTCATCCGGACGTGGCAGACGTCGCCGGCTGGATCACGCCGCGGCTCGGTGGGGTTGGGCCCGATGACCCGTGCCATGCTGTTGCGCAACGCCGTGAGCGGCGGCTGAGCGCACGGCGAGGTGAGCGACGTGCAGGAGGCCAGGTGCACGGGATCGACATGGCTGAGCGCGAGTACGCCGAGCGCCCCTGGGGGAGCTACACGGTCCTCGATGACGAGGCGCCCATCACAAGGTCAAGCGCATGGTCGTCCACCCGGGCAAACGCCTCAGCTACCAGCGCCATGCCAAGCGTGCCGAGCACTGGTTCATCGTCTAGGGAACGGCGACGTCCGCTCGACGGCGTGATGCACAACCTCACGGCGGGGGAATCCATCGACATTCCGACCGAGGCGCGCATCGCATCGCCAACGAGGGTGACGCCGACGTCGTCTTTATAGAGGTGCAGCACGGGCACGTATTTCGGCGAGGACGACATCGTCAGACTCGAAGATGATTACGGCCGCGTCGGAAGCACGGCTGACGCGGAGGTGCACAGTCGTGACCGGATCGCGGACCTCCTTACCCAGGGCCCTGACCTACTCCTTCGAATTCTTTCCTCCGAAGAACGACAAGGAGCTGTCGACGCTCGTCGCGGACACTCGTAGAGTTGCAGCCACTGGAGCCCTCGTTCGTCTCGGTCACGTACCGGGGCGGTGCGGAGTCGCGCCAGCGCACGTTCGACTTGGTTTCGGGCATGCTGCACACGACCACGCTGAATCCCATGGCGCATCTCATCTGCGTGGCCCACACCCGCCTGGAACTGGCGGACATCTTGGTGTCGCTGCGCAAAGCCGGCGTGGAGAACCTCATGGCCTTGGGCGGCGATCCGCCGGAGGACCCCTCGGCAGGGCCGGGCGAGCTGGCCTACGCGGCCGAACTCGTCGAACTGGCCCGCGCTGTCGGCGGATTCTCCATCGGCGTGGCAGCGCATCCCGCCGGCCACCCCGATCGCCCGACCTCGCGTCCGACCGCGATTACCTGGCGGCCAAGGTGGCATTGGCGGATTTCGCCGTCACGCAGTTCTTCTTCGAGGCAGAAGAGTACGAAGGGCTCGTGGCTGACCTCCGCGAGAGGGGAGTGCAGACGCCGGTTCTGCCGGGGATCCTGCCCGTGACATCCATCTCGACGATGAGCCGCCTCGGCCCGATGGGAGCCGCGGCTCCGCCGAGCATGGAAGCGCGGCTGCGCGCTGCGGACGAGCGCGGCGGCGCCGAAGCGGTGCGCAAGGAGGGAGTGGAGCTGGCAACCGAACTGTGCGCGCGACTCTTGGAATCGGGTGTGCCGGGGTTGCACTTCTACACCTTCAACACCTCGAGTGCGACGCGGGAGATCTACGCTGCCCTCGGACTGGGTCCGAGCGCTTCATCGACCTGAGCGATCTGGCGTTCGCTACGACGCGAGCCCTGACGATTCCGGGCGGTCCTCTCGCCTGACTTCCAGGGTTCGGACAGACGCAGCATCGAGTGTCGAGGAAAGACCGGACGGCAAGTAGCGTTCGCGGCGTGCCCGGGCCAGTCTCCAGCTCGAACGACGCGCGGTCCGTGACGGCTGTCGTCTTGACCTACCGCCGGCCCCGTCTGGCGGGTGAGATGGTCCGAACGCTCCTGAGGCAGGAGGGTTTCCCGCCACACCGGGTCGTCCTGGTCGTCAACGGAGACGGCGGCCTCGACGATGCGCAGTTGGAGGCCTCCGTGCGCACGATCCGCCTGCCGGTCAATACCGGACCCGCAGGGGGATTTCGAGCCGGTCTTCTCGCTGCTTTCGAAGACCCTGAGACGCGGTGGGCCTACCTCTGCGAAGACGACGTGGGACTGTTCGATCTGCCGACACCTCGGGTTTCGGACGTCCTCGAGCGCCTGGAAAAGCACTGTGGCGAAGAGACGGAGACCGTCGGCGCGGTCGTCGCGTATGGGCGGCGCTTCGTCGGCCGGGGGAACTCAGTCAACGTGGTTCCGGAGCCTGGCGCTCCGCCCTTCGTGCCGGTCGACGTGGCGGCATGGGGGGCGACCCTCGTTGCCCGAACCGTGGTCGAGCGGGGCGTGCTGCCGGCACCTGAGTGGTTCTTCGGTTTTGAGGATTTCGACTTCTTCTCTCGGGTGCGAGCATCAGGGCTGCGCGTGCTCCTCGACTCCGCTTCGGCTCGCTGCGCGGCACGGGTCCAGACCTCGGCGGGCCGAGAAGCTGCACTGTCGAAGGACCGTCCGGGCGACGCGGAAGAGCCATGGCGCGCCTACTACGTGGCGCGCAATTACTTTCACTTGGCCCGGGCCCACGGCTCGGTGAGTTGGCAGGCTTGGCACATCGCCTACTCGGCGCGGCGCCTACAGGTGGCCTCCACCAAAGCGGAGCGCAAGGCGACGCTGCACGGTCTCATGGACGGCTTGATGCGTCGATGGGGACAGCACCCGCGCTACGGCAGGACAACCGGAGAGCACGACCTTCCGACGTGAAGGAGGTGTCGTCCGCCAAGGCAAATATGTCCTCCCGCACGAGCGGAAGGGGGCGATGTCAGGGCGCAGTGCTGAGGGTTGGGTGGTCGGCTCGCATGTTGGTCATGACGAGTCCGAGAACGGGCGGCCGGTGCTGCGCCAGGAGGCGTTGTGACTGCAGTCCTTCCTTGACGGTCGTTTGCCACGCTTCGGCAGATGACGACGACCAGGTCGGCCGCCGGCAAGAGCGCCGTCCCGTCCTGCGTCGAGAGAAGCGGAGCTTCCCACAGGACGACATCGACGACTTCACGTGCCGCCTCGACGAGCGCGGGTGCGTTCAATGCGAGCTTGCTCGGGTTGGGGAACAGCTGCCCGAGAGCGAGGCTCGACACCCCCGGGATCTGCGAGGGACGCGCATTGGCCACAAGCTCCGCGGGCGTCAAGTCGGAATAGGGACCCTCGTCGGCATTCGGCGCCAGCTTGCCGTTCGCCACAATGCTGCTGCGCATTCCGCCCGTTGTCGCCACCAGCACCCGGTCTCCGGCCTCGGCGAACACGGCGGCGAGGTTGACGACCACGAGAGAACGGGTGGGTTCGTCTGTCGGCGCCGTCACCAGGATCGAGAACCGAGAACGATGTGGGGCCGAGACCGAGCGCGCGCCGACCGGTACCGGAAGGCGCCCCGTCACGGCGATCCGAGGGGGCCGAGGCAGCGCCAGCTCGGGGTGGACGCGCCAACGAGGATCTCCTGGGACGACCGGAGCGCCGCCAACTCCAGGAGATCCTCCTGGTAGCTGTACCCCCTCTTGACCCACGTGACCGGCGGAGCCGTGAGGATGGCCACATGAAGCCGCCGGTAGGCCTCGGAGGCCGGTGAATACGGGTCCACGATCACGTCGACGACCGGTATCGTCGGCATCGTTTTCGCCTTGGGTGCAGGAATCTCAACGATCACAGGCAGGCCGAAGACCTCCTCGGCCCGCTTCGAAGTCCGCAGTCGCTTGTCGAAAGCGTCGAGAAGCCACGTCGCGCCGACACCCAGGAGCACACCGATCGCAAGACCTAAGAGGGCGCGAAGAAAGTCGTTCGACAGGGGCGGCGGATTCGAGTTCAACTTCACCGCATCCTTGGGCTTCGAGAGCGTGATGACCCTGATACCGCTTGGAGTGACGCCCGACGACTCCAACTTGGCCAGGCCGGCGAGAGCCGAACCCAACTCGGTGGACAGGACACGGTTCACCTCGACGATGGTCTTGTTGGGGAGATTGAGGGTCGTCGGAGTCGTTGAGCCGGGTCCCGTGCCGCCCGTGGGTGTCAACGTGGTTGGCGTCGAGGTCGGGGTGCCGCCGGGGACGACGGCGGCACCGGGAGGGGTCGTGGAAGATGTCGTGGCGGTGTCCACCAGCTCGACGTGCGACGAGACCGACGGCGTCGAGGCCGTGGCCCCGCTCACTGACGCCGACGCAGGGATGGAGCGAGTGGCGTGCGCGCCCTGATGGGCGACCCTGTCTGCCTTCTTTTTCTTCTTCTTTATGATGACCTTGGGCGGCGTGGTCGCGGGTGTGGTCGTGGTCGTTGAGGGAGGGGTCTTCTTCGGCAAGTTGTTCGAGGGCTGTTTGGAGGTTCGCGATGTAGGCCTGCTGCTTGGCGATCGCGCCCTTGTGCTGATTCACCAACTGAATCTGCGTGTAGCTCGCCAGCGCCGTGACGAAGGCGTTGGTCAGGCTGACCGCCCGTTGCTTCGTCGGCTGCAGCACGGAGACTTCAAGAATGCTTCCGTGGCCACCGTGCAACTTCACCTTCGTAACCACGATGTCAGACCGCAGACTCGTTGGTCACCGGTATGCCTGCGGCTTTGGCTGCTGCGGCGATCACGGCGGGTGCTTGGGCATAGAACTCGATCTGCTTCGCTCCCACTTTTGATCCCAACCCGTTCTTCGCCGTAGGGCGGAGTGAGGCCCACGTGAGAAGGGGCCTGCCAGGTATTGGCGGGGTAGGCGGATCCCGATCCGACCGGAATGAGCAGCGCAACGATCATGGCGACCAGGGCAACGGAGACAACAACCGGCCAGCGCCGGATGGGTGCTCTCAGATAGGAGATGGGCTCCAACTCGACCTCCGGTGGCGGCCCGGCCCCGAGCGCCCCTGGTCTGCGCTATCAAACGACGGGTCCGGCCAGGGGATACTAGCGAAATTCGCATTCGGACCAAATCGCGGGGAGCGGCAGAACGCAGGCCCTCGGCAGCCAGGTGTCAGCAATCCGTCATCCGCGTGAACTCGTGTCGATTCGAGGGTCCTGAGCGCTTCATCGCCACTTCCCGGAAAGACGCTGTTCAGGCCACCCTCGGCCTCGTCGTCGTGAGGAATGCGACTCCAACGCGAACGCAGGGGGACCCCCAGGTAAACCTTTGATGTTCTGCGAGAATGTCCAGGATCACGTTGCTTTCCGGGCTTGACCGTTCGCAGGACCGCATACATTCTGGCGGGAGTGCAAATTGCAACCGAAGCGCCTTGTGATGGTGAGGCCCACCGCGCCGAGACCAGCCGTACGGCGCGACTGCCCGTCCCGTGTGTGCCCGAATCGCAGGCGCCCCGGAGCGGCACGGTGACGAATCAGACGAGGTTGGGGGACCGTCCGCCTCAGCGTGTTGGCGACCAAGGTGCGGTCGAGGTTGGTCTTCATTCTGCTCGACACGGCCATCATCCTCGCTGCGTATGGATTGGCAGAGGTCGCATCCTTACGCGATCGAGCTCCTGCCGACTACATGCACAAGCTCCTTGTCTTCCTCGCGGTGACTCTGACGGTGCAGCTGATCGCGAACTGGTGCTTCGGGCTGTACGGCAGGATCTGGAGACACGCCGGCATAGAGGAAGCGCGCAACATCGTCCTCTCCTGCCTGTGTCAACGCTCGTCGTGCTCACGGCTCTCTACCCACTCGGCTTCGCTGAACGCATCACAAGAGTCCCTTTCCTCGTCCTGCCGTTGGGATGTCTGCTGACCATGCTGGGCATCGGGGTCCTGCGCTTCCACTCCCGGCTCCTCGGATGGCAGAGGGCGAACAGGGGTATGGGGCTGCGCGTCGGAGTGATCGGGAGTCGCGATGCTGGCGCTGCAGTCGTGCGAGGGCATGTTGCGCAACCCTTCCGCCGGCCTGTTCCCGGTCGCCGTTTTCGACGATGACCGCCGGACGCATGGGTACTCGCTCATGGGCGTCCCCGTGGTGGGTTCCATCGACGATATTCCGGCGGCGGTGGCGAAGCTTCAAATTCAGCAAGTGCTCCTGGCCATTCCGGACCCGTCGACAGCGCTCGTCGAGCGCTGCGTGAGATTGACCGAAGAGGCGAAGAGCGTATTGAAGATCGTGCCCGATCTGCAGCAGCTCGTCGGTTCGGTGAGCGCGCCTTCGGTTTCGGTCCGCGCGGCGCGGGAACCGAGGATTGAGGATCTGCTCGGACGTCACGAAGTGGTCACCGACCTGGCTGCGGTTCGCTCCGCCCTCGAGGGCCGGCAGGGTCCTGGTGACCGGTGCCGGGGGATCCATCGGCTCGGAGATCTGCCGCCAGGTATCAGGATTCAACCCGGATGTCCTGATCATGCTCGACCATGACGAGACTCATCTGCACGACGTTGGCCAATTGGCCGACTGCAAAAGTGAACAGGTTCTCGCCGACATCGCGCATCGAGACGCCGTGTTCGAGGTGTTCTCGCGCTGGCAGCCCGAGGTCGTCTTCCACGCAGCCGCGCATAAGCACGTGCCGATTCTCGAGACCCACGTTGTCGAGGCGGTGACGACGAACGTCCTCGGCACGAAGAACGTCCTTGAAGCTGCTGCGCGAATTCCATGCCGAACACTTCGTCTTCATATCGACCGACAAGGCGGTGGCCCCAGCGAGCGTCATGGGCGCGACCAAGCGTGTCGGCGAGCAGTTGCTGTTGGCATACGCCCCCGAGGGTAAGCAGTACTGCGCCGTACGTTTCGGCAACGTCCTCGGCAGTAGGGGCAGCGTCATTCCGACCTTCAGCCGGCAGATCGCGGCCGGGGGTCCCGTGACTGTCACCGACCCGCATATGACCCGGTTCTTCATGAGCGTGGAGGAGGCCGTCCAGCTCGTCCTGCAGTCCGCTGTCCTGGCCGATCGCGGGGACATCTACATGCTCGAGATGGGCGAGCCCGTGTCCATCCTCGACCTGGCCCAACGGATGATCACGGCTCTCGGGGCTGCACCCGGGGACGGACATCCAGATTCGCATCATCGGACCGAGGGTCGGCGAGAAGCTGCACGAGCAGCTCCACAGCCCGAGCGAGCGGCTCGTCGCCACCGAACACCCCTCGGTCCTCCGTCTTGAGCGGTCGCTTCCGGACCGCTCGGAGTCCGACCGCCTGGAGATCGGTCTGGCGGAACTCTCGGTCGCGGTGACCGATCGCAACGAGGTCCGTTCCAGGCGTGTGCTCTTCGACATGGTGGCCGAGGAAGAGGAGGGCGTTATCCACCTGGAGAAGGTGGGGGATATCGATATCGAGCGCACGGGCAGGCAGCCGTTCGGCGCCAAAGGCGGTCGAAGACGAAATCCCGGCATGACGCCGGAGGATCTCCTCGTTGCGATAGCAGGACACGGACTCCACCCATCTACGCGTTGCCCTCACCGAGTTCAGCCGTTGAGTGCGCAGTCCTGGCAGCACCTGGTGACGATGCTCAGTCGAGGGCTGCTTCTCGGTCTCGCTCTTCTGGCGGCTGACAGTGGCGCCCTCCCGGTCACCGCCGAGCAGCATGCCGATCTGATCGAACGTCTCGCCTGGCCGGGACAGCGCGGTCGGCGGCTGATCGTTGCCTTGACGAAGTGGTCGCCTCGCTTGACCGGGCAGGGTATCGAGACGTGCGTCCTGCACGGCGTGGCGACCGCCGCCCTGGACTACGACGAGCCCGGACTTCGCCTCTACGACACGCTGCACCTGCTCATCCCGCCGATGCGACGAGAGGAGGCGGTGACGGCCCTTGTGGACGAGGAGTGCTTCGCCCAAATGGCACGAAGCGCAGGCCGAAGAGACAGAGCTCGCTGATGTACCTGCTCCAGAGACGGCGTCCGTGTCGTGCTCTACACGTCGCTGACGCCCAAGAACTTCGGCGCAGCCGTCGAGGCGAGCGATCTCTCTCCCAACCGGATCACGTTCACTCCGAGATCGGTGCACTGCAGCGCGCTTAGGCCGAGAAGAGCGCCTGATCGCGTGCCTGCGTTCACGCCCGGCTCAACGAATTCCGGAAGGATCTGTTGGCCCAGCGCGACGTGGTACAGTTCGTCCTGCGGGAGAATCTGTCGGTGCGCAAGGTCGAGCGGCTGGCGTCCACTTGGCGACTGGAGGCCGTGCTGGCCGAGTCGGTGCGGCGCGGCCTGGGAGACCTTCGCGGTGCCCGACGTCGTGCCCGATCTCGGCTTGGAGCCGGTCGTATCAGCCATACGGGCGGGACCGTCGTCGATTGGCCTCGTACCCTCTCCGAGTTTCGAGGATATGACCGAAGCCTCGCGCCCGAAGGGCGCCGGAGGGCCGCCCGCCATGCGCTCGGGTCGCGGTCCTGGGCCAGGGCTACGTCGGCCTGCCGTTGGCGATGCGCGCGGTTGCGGTTGGCCACGATGTGGTCGGCTTCGACCGCGACGAGGCTGCGGGTCAAAGCGCTCGCAGAGGGCGACTCGTTCGTCACCGACGTTCCGTCCGATGTCTGCGGGCGGCACTGGCTTCCGGTCGCTACCGGGTGACCGCTGACGACGAGCGTGCTTCGAGGGATTCGATGTCGCGATCATCGATGTTCCCACCCCGCTCCGAGAAGGCGTCCCCGATCTCTCCCACGTGAGGACGCCGCCCGCGTCGTTGGCCACCATGTCGTCCGGGTTGCACCGTGATCCTCGAATCGACGACGTACCCGGGCACGACCGAGGAGCTCGTCGCGCCGTTGCTCGAGGCGGGGTCGGGACTGGTTGCCGGGAGTCGACTTCCATCTCGGCTACAGCCCCGAGCGCATCGATCCCGGCAACGCCGTCTGGGACCTCGTCAACACGCCGAAGGTCGTCTCGGGCGTCAATGCGGCCTCCCTGGACGCAGTGCGCGGCTTTTTCGACACGATCGTCGACAGGACGGTGCCCGTGTCGGGCACCCGAGAAGCCGAGCTGACCAAGCTGCTCGAAAACACCTTTCGGCATGTGAATATCGCGTTGATGAACGAGTTGGCCGTCTATGCCAATGCGCTCGACATCGATGTCTGGGCGGCGATCGACGCGGCAGCCACGAAGCCGTTCGGCTTCCTCTCGTTCAAGCCCGGTCCAGGCGTCGGCGGCCATTGCCTGCCGATCGACCCCAGTTATCTGTCCTGGCGGGTGCGACGGTCGCTCGGGCAGACGTTCCGCTTCGTCGAGCTCGCCAACGACGTGAACGACCACATGCCCGAGTACGTGGTCAAGCGCCTCGCCGAGGGGCTGAACCGTTCGCCAAGCCGCTCAACGGGAGCCGGGTCCTCGTGTTGGGTCTGGCGTATAAGCGCAACACCGGCGATGCCCGGGAGAGCCCGGGCCGCGTCGATCGTCGAGCTTCTTCGCCGCTCGCGGAGCGCAGTGGTCAGCGTGGCGGACCCGCACGTGGCTGACCTGGGATCGCTGGCCGACTCGCTCGAGGAGGGTCTTCCCGCCCTGCTCGTCGACCCGATCCGGAAGTGATCGGGTCGGCGGACGCCGTCGTCCTCGTGACCGACCACGACGCCTTCGATCTGCGAGGCATCGCACGGCATGCTCGCTATCTTCTCGACACCCGGGGCCGTGTCGAGGGGCCGAACGTGGAGCGGCTGTAGATGGACGTCCTGGTCACCGGAGGGGCGGGCTTCATCGGATCCCACGTCTGCCAGAGCTGCGCCGATCCGGGGCGAGCAGATCGACTGATCGTGCTCGACGACCTGTCGACGGGAGTCGGCTCCAACCTGGCCGAGCTCGAAGATGTCGAGCTCGTTGAGGGCAGCATCCTCGACGAAAGTCTGGTGTCGAAGCTCGTGGCGGAGGCGGACGCAGTGGTCCACCTGGCGGCCGTACCGGCCGTGGCGAGGTCGCTCAAGAACCCGCGCGCCAGTCACGACGCCAACGCAACGGGCACGGTGGTGGTCCTCGAGGCCGCGCGGGCACACGGCGCCCACGTGATCGTGGCGTCCTCCTCCTCGGTGTACGGCCGAGGTGGTCACTGCCGACGCCCGAGGACCACCGGACGCGGCCGGTGAGTCCCTATGCCGCGAGCAAGTTGGCCGCCGAGAGCTATGCCTTGGCGTACGCACGTTCGTTCGGGCTCCCGGTGCTCGCCTTCCGATTCTTCAACGTGTTCGGCCCCCTTCAACGAGCCGACCATGCGTATGCCGCTGTCATTCCGGCTTTCGTCAGCGCAGCCCTGGCCGGCAATCCGCTCGACATTCATGGTGACGGCACGCAGACCCGCGATTTCACTTACGTGGGAGACGTGACGGCGGTGATCGCCGACGCGCTCGGACGCGCCGTGACCGCCGATACACCGGTCAACCTCGCGTTCGGGTCCGCGGACCTCTCTGCTCTCGCTGGTGTCGGAGTTGGAGTCGTTGCTCGGCCGGCCTCTCCTGAATCGCCATGGACCTCCCCGTGCCGGGGACGTGCCTGACTCTCAGGGCGATTCGACGACGCTGCGGAGTCTTTTCCCCGGCGTTGCACCGACCGCTCTTCCGATCGGACTGAAAGCGACATGATGGTTCTCAACGGCGGACCGAGGTGACGCCGAAGCACGCGGCCAGAAACCGTCGTGCCCGCCTGAACCGAGGCCGAGTCGCTCTGCGGGATCAGACGTCGTCGTCCGGCCGGATCTCTCTCGTCGTCGGTCCGGAATTGGGTCAAAGAAGGTCGCGGACCCGTCCCCGTCAGGCGCCACACGCGCCGGCCGCTCGGAAGACACGTGACGACTGGGTCCAGTACAGCTCGTGACGGGCCAGCACGACCTCGCGTCGCAGTTGAAGTACGTAGTCCGCCCAGGGGGAGCGGGCGGCAGTTCCGGTGGCTTCCAGGTGGACTGGGTCCCCGCCCGCTCCGACAGGATGGCGTGGATCTCACGGTGCGCTCCGACGAGCGGCTCGTAGTCGGAACTCGTCAACCCGTCTGGTGCCGTAGCCGAGTGATCGAGGAATTGTCATGGCGGCGCTCCTCGAATCGGGGCCGAGGTGGACGCCCTAGCTCCTCGAGAAACCCGCATATGCACCTCGCTCCACTTGATCGGATCCTCGAGCATGGCGGCATAGTCGACCACGAGGGTCTGCGAACCCTCGAGGCTCAGGGCCGCGGCAGCGCATATAGCGATCCCAGAGCGCCAGGCCGAGGACCATGGGCAGTTTGTCGCGAGCCTGCAGCGAACGAGCCACCTCTAGGGGGTCGCGCAGCACGAAGATGCTCGGCAGGTCGCCGGGGAGTGCCGATCTTCCAAAGGGGAAGGGTGATGCACAACCGTGGGTCTTTCAAGACGAGCGGCTTCCGTCAAAGGTGGAGTTCGAACCACTGCGCTGCCTCGCGTTCGCAGCGGGTCGAACTGGGGACTGTTTCCCAGCCCGCACGCGGGCGGTGGCGGCGCGTAGGTGTCGCCTCCAAGAGCGGCCAACACCCGCACGTTGCACATGTGCACCGACTCGCTCTCCCAGTGACCGCGTTCGTTGCCACTCATCTGGCCGGGACGAGGTCCTCGGCCCTGGGTCCGGCCAGACCCAACCCGACGAGCAACCCGGCTGTGGCCGACGTGCCGCTGCGGTGCATGCCGACGACCGCAACGCACGCCGGCGAGCCTGAGTGTGATCTGCGACCCGGCGAGTCCAGCCGCGAGTCGTATTGCTCGTCGCGGCCCGGCGAAGGGCGACGAAGCCCGCGGCCCGCCTCCCGGCTCAGATCGACCTCGGCGTTCATGGCTCGGATCACCTCAGGCCGGTCGGCCATGTCGACCTTGCGTGCGAAGGCCGCGCCCGAACTCCATACTGCCGGCAGGTGCTCGAACTTGAGGACCATCCACCGTCGGTACCGGCGGTGTCGGCCCGATCGGAACGTAGGTCACGACGTCCGCTGGTGACGGTGAGGTCCGTCTGCGTGGCGCAGGACTGTGTGGAAATAGGTTTCGTCGGGAATATGACCGTGGCGGAACCAATCGGTAACAGCCGGGTCGGTGTGCAGGATGGTCTCGGCGGACCGACGGTTGAACGCGATCCACTGGGAGCCCTTGTAGAAGACCCAGTTCCGCAGGAGACCCCGTGCCCGAGGGCGGCCGAAGAACCACGACTCGCGGCGGTGGGAGTACTCCACGGTGGTGATCGGCGCGATGTAGAGGCTGAGCTTGAAGATGCCGCCGACGGCACGATGGGCGAGTCGACGAGCGGGGCTGGCGCACGCTCACCCACCGATGGATGCACCGTGAAAGATACATGTTGCGCGCCTTCGTCCGCTCGGCCGAAGCGCAGCCGTTTCGGCAGTGGATCCGCCTCGACGAACGCATCGACGCCCGACGCCACCGACGCGTCCTCCCAGGCCGGAGATCGGCCACCGGCCAGTGTTCGCCCGAGAGGATCGACGAACCAGTCGGCGTGCAGCTCCTCGAGCGCGAACCGAACCAGGCGCAAGGTGGCCTCGACGATTGACCAGTCGCCCCAGAGGACTCGACCCCTCTCGACGAAGTGGACGCGGCTCGGCGGTCGACCTCCCCACGGCAGGTCGTCGGAAGCGAGATCATGGTGGACGACGACTTGTCCATGCGGGCTCAACTCGAGAATCCGGGCGGCGAGCGCCTCCACTTGTCGCGGTTCCTTGTGGGTGAGGATCAGGTAGGCGAAACAGCGGGAACCGTCTTCGCCGGCCGATTGCCCCGTTGTCCGGCGTGCCCATCCGCTGCACGCCTCGTCTCGTCCGGTCCACAGATGGCACACGCCGTCCGGTATCCACATCCGCGTCGATCGCCGCCATGACCTCGGGATTGCGGCTGGGATCGAGTTTCCGGCGAATGCTGCGCCCGAAGCCGACGACCAGGGGAAGCTCCTTCGCCTTGAGCAGCATCCAGCCCGGCGTGGGCGTCGGCGGTTGCGGTGGCACCCAGGTCACGACGGATCGATCGATGTGGAGCCGACCATCGTGGTGCAGAAGCGTTTGAAAGTACGACTCGTCGGGAATGTGACTGCGCTCGAACCACGACGCGACCAGTGGATCAGCCTGGAGCAGCACGCCGGCCGACCGTGCGCTGCAGGCGAACCATTCGGACCCCTTGTAGAGATCCCAGTGCTTCACCGGCCGCCCTTTCGGAGGACACCCACGAACCATGACTCGTTGCGCAGCGAGAACTCGAGTTTGAAGACCGGGTGTGTGAAATTGCCCACCTTCGAGAGCGCTGACACGATCTTTTGCACGGCTGCCGTTCGCGGCCGGCGGACCCGGAACCACCGGAGCCGGCACCGCGCCAGGTCGCGGTTGGCGTCGTGGTCCCTGGCCCCGAATCGCAGGCGCGTCGGGAGCAGCTCGCTGGGCATGAGCGCGTCCGCGCCCGAGGCGACCACGCGTGCCTCCCACGCCTCGAGATCGGTCACCGGCCAATGCTCCCCCGACACCATCACCATCCATTGGCTGCCGAGGCGCTCGTGGGCAAAACGGATCATCCGCAGGGTGGCCTCGACGATCGACCAGCCTCCCCACTCCACGGCTGCCGTTCGACCAGATGAACGCGGGCCGGAGGATCGCCCATCCCAAGGCGGCGGGTCGTCCTTCAGGTCATGATGGACGACAACATGCGCTCGGGGGCTGAGCCCGAGGATGCGGTGGCCAGCCGCTCGACCTGCGCCGATTCTTGTGGGAGAGAATCAGGTAGGCGCACCGTGGGGCATTGGTCGAGTCCTCGCATTCATCGCTGGACATTGCGGTAAGCCCTCCGACTGCTTGTGTTGCTCAGCGCCGACGACGAATGTGACGGTCCGCGAACACGTCGAACGAACTCGTTCCCGAGCGTGACCTCCGGCGAAGCCGAGTGTAGACCAGCGGATGGCGCGTCATGGCCGTGCCTCGGGTGTGCGGTCGGGCTGCGGAACGGTCGCAGAGACTGCGATCGTTCGTGCCCGCTCGTTGACCATCGACCGCACGGTCGATGGCTCGCAACAACCTCAGGCCGGACGCTCGGGGTCCACCTTTCGGGCAAAGGGCAATCCTGTTGCCAAGGCGGCGGAAAGGTCCTCGGGCGAGAATTGCATCCATCCGGGATACGGCTTGCTCGGCGTGTCGAGAACGAAGGTAGTGGGTGTGTTGGCAATTGCGAGCCCAGGGACACGACGCAGCGCTGTCTGCAGGTACGCCTCGTCCGGGATCCAGCTATGCTCGAACCACTCGGCGACGGCCGGATCGATCGCCAGGGCCGCTTCGACAGCCCGTCGGTGCAGAGCGAACCACTGCGAGCCGCGGTAGAAAGACCAGCCCCGCACCGGTTTCCGACGTCGCCGCCAGCCTACGGCCCACGCCTCGCGTCGATGGATGTACTCCACCGAGATGATCGGCCGCGTGTGCTGGCTGAGCTTCATCAGGAGGCCCATGGAGCGGTGCAGGGCCGGGTGACGAGGTCGGTCGATCAGCCGCCAGCGATGGCGACTCCGCGCCAGGTGCTGGTTGCGTTCAAAATCCACGAGGCCGAAGCGAAGGTGATCGGGCAACTTCTCGGCAGGGAGGAGGGCGTCATTTCCCGAGGCGGAAATGCTCGCCTCCCATTGGAGGAGGTCGACGGCGGGACGATGCTCGCCCGACAGCAAGACGAACCAGTCCGCATCGAGCCGATTCACCGCGTCGCGAAGCATCCGCACCGTGCCCTCCATCATCGACCAGTCTCCCCAGGAGACTCGTCCACTCTCGACGAGGTGGATTCGTTCCGAATCCTTCCCACCCCAGGGCGTCTCCACTGCCGCTGCGTCATGGTGCACGACGATCGACGCGTCCGGACTCAGGTCGAGGATCCGCTGTGCGAGCCCCTCGACATGGAGAGGGTCTTTGTGGGTCAGCAGGAGATAGGCAAAGCGGGGCGGCCGCGGGAGGGCCGTGGAGATCTGATCAACGTCCACGGTTGCTCTGGTCCAAGACGACGGCGATGATTCGTTCCTGATCCGATAGCGCCAAATTCGTTCCACTGGGTAGGCACAGGCCCTGTTCGAAGATCTGCTCGGCCACCTGTCCACCCACGGATGTGGCATCGCGGTACAGAGGCTGGAGATGGAGCGGCTTCCACACTGGTCGCGACTCCACGTTCAGGGACTCCAGCTCCAGTCGTATGTCTTCCCGTGTGAACCCAGTGCGAGACGGATCGACGACGACGCAGGTCAACCAATAATTCGGCTCCACGCCTTTGCCCACCGGCATCATGTCGATGCCGTCGACCGTCTCGAAGGCTTCACGGTAGCGATGATGCAGCTGCCGGCGACGCTCGATGCGCTTGCTGAGACCTTGCAGCTGGCCACGACCCAGAGCGGCCAGCAGATTGCTCAAGCGGTAATTGAAGCCAAGTTGTTCGTGCTCATAGTGCGGGGCGAGTTCGCGCGCCTGACTCGCCAGGAACCGTGCTCTCGTCACTAGCTCCGCCGACCTCGAGACGAGCATGCCGCCTCCGCTCGTGGTGATGATCTTGTTCCCGTTGAATGAGAAGGCGCCGCACATGCCGAAGGAACCGGCCGGGCGTCCGAAATAGGATGCTCCGAGTGCTTCGGCAGCGTCTTCCACCAGCGGGACGCCGAATTCATTGCACACGGTCTCAATGAGGTCATAGTCGGGGCATCCACCGAGAAGGTCGACGCTGACGACGGCCGCGGGCAGGTTGCCGCAACGAGCCCGATTGTTGAGCTCGTCGGCGAGCAGCGCGGCATCCATGTTCCAGTTCGACGGATCGGAATCGATGAACACCGGCTCGGCCCCGAGGTAGCGGACGGCGTTCGCGGTGGCCACAAACGTCAGCGATGGCACCATGACCTCGTCCCCCGCTTCGACTCCGGCCAGGAGGAGTCCGAGGTGGAGCGCAGCCGTGCCGCTGGACAGTGCCGCGGCGTGTTCGAGTCCGACGCACTCGGCCAGCTCCCGCTCGAACAGATCGACGTGGGGTCCCACGGGTGCGAGCCAGTTCGAGTCGAAGGCGTCAAGCAACAGTTCGCGCTCGACAGATCCGGCATCAGGGGGAGACAGGTAGACGCGAGGAGTCATGTCGAGAGTTTGTCAACAGGTTTGGAGTACGGAGACCCACCTGCCCCGAATCCGGCGGCAAGGAAGCCACACACGGTGACAGCCACCACGACCCATGCCAGTTGGACTCTGAGGCGCGAGGCAAGCAAGGCCAGAACGAGAGCGCAGAGTTCGGCCAGCGCATACACGCCCACGGTCCTACCGAGGCTCCAACCGGAGCGGAGCAAGACGTCGTACGGGTGATTGCGGTCACCGGCGAACACAGAGCGGCCAGCGCGTCCTCGCCTGATCATCGCCAGGGCGATCTCGGCAACGGGAAGAGCCAGCAGCGCCAGAGAACCGACTCCTGTGGCCCCGGCGGCTCCAGGGGCCCATGCCGAGGCCAAGAGCGCAGCGAAGGAGACGCCCAGGAAATAGGTGCCTCCGTCTCCCAGGAACACCTTGGCAGGCGGTCGGTTGAAGATCAGGAACGCCGCCGTAGCGCAGGTGAGGGCGAGCGCGAAGCCGCGTCGGTCTCCGGCGAGCAGCAGAGCGAAACCTGCAGCGCCGATGAGTGTCACCGTTCCGCAGAGCGCGTCGAGCCCGTCCAGCAAATTGAAACCGTTGACCAGAACGACGCATGCTGCCGGCACGAGGAGGAACCCGGCATCACCGAAACGCGTCGAGACGACGGCGGCAAGGACCAAGCCGATCGCCACTTCCCCGGCCAGGCGCACCAGGGGCGGCAGCGGACGGACATCGTCTGCCGTGCCCAAGGCCAGTGCCATGCCGAGGGGCGCGAGCAGCCAGGGGTCGAGCACGGCGGCGCCGATGGCCGCGCCAGAGGCCAATCCGACGCCACCCAGGTAGGGCGTCGCGACGGCATGGGTTTTCAGCGGCCCGGGCCGATCCACCAGCCCCACACGCGTCGCGAAGCGAGCGGCCAGCAGAGTCGCGAGCAGGGCAACGACGAACGCTGCGACGGCCACGCTGGCGTTCTCGCTCATAGTGAGGTGGCCTGGAGACCGACGCGCATGACCAGCGAGTCAGCCCCCGAATGGACCTGCAGTTTGGTCGATTCACGGAACCCAGCGCGGCCATAGAGAGCAATGGCGCGTTGGTTCGTCGCTCCGACGACGACGCGGGCGGAGGAGGAGCCGGCGCCACGCGAGGTCCTGATGAAAGCCTCGACGAGAGCAGCGCCGACACCGCTTCGGCGTTCGGCATCGTCCACGGCGAGGGCAAGAAGCTCGGTCTCGCTGCCCCGTGGCCGAATGGCTCGGTCGGGACCGCCGCGGTGGGCCTCACCCGTCGTCCCGTAACGCAGGGTCTCGAGCACCCGAGGGAGCGACCGCAGCAGGACAGGAGCCGACGATCTGACCACCGAGAGCCCGTCCCGCAGTAGGAATTCGCGGTAGAGGTGGCCGATCGCGTCCGAGCCAGCAACGAATCCGGCGAGACCGGACTCGTGTCCCTCCATCGATTCGGCACTGTCGGCAACCAGGAGGAACCCATGGGGTGATGCGACGATCCGTGCATAGAGCCGCCGGAGAACCTGACCGGAGAGACTGGACAAGAACCCCTCATCGATGGCGGTCGCGTGCAGTCTTGCGACCGAGGACACGTCGCCGGCCGTGGCGAGCCTCACCGTGCCCTGCGTGGAGGGCCCACCGCTTTCTCCGATCATCGTTCTTGACTCGACATCCTCTTGGAGCGAACTCACGATAGCGCTGCTGTTTTGCAGCTACTTCGTCGCATACTCTCATCTCGGCCCGTGCTCCAGGTGGCCTGGACGTTTAGGGCCGGCAAGCCTCGCACCGAGCCGTTTGCGGCTGACGCTACGTCGCCACGATCGAGTACCTCTGCGGCGTCGATGATCCCCCAGTTGATCGTGCAGCACTGCTAAGCAGAGTCAGTTGACTGGTCGGTCGGCGTGCGAACTCTTGGTGAACGAAATCTGAAATGTTTGTGAACTTGTAAAGAACACTATGAACGGTTCTACTCACGATCCATAGTGGTAGCCGATTGGCGCGCAACATTCGTGTGAAGCGGCGGATCAGGCCGAAGAGCCAACAAAAACGAGCAGGGAATCTGGCGGCGGCTGAATCGGGGTACCTACAAGCCTCGTCAGCGCGGACGTGACGAAGGCACATCGTGAGGGAGGCTCCATGGCGAGGAACAAGGCGATGCGATTGTTTGCGTTTCGAGTGGCGGGCGCGGCGACAGTCTTGGCTCTGGCGAGCCTGGCGATTGTCGTATCGCCAGCAGCGGCGGTAGGGGTCAAGAGCACGACCACGACCGTCACGGGCACCACGCCCGACTACACGGGCGCCCCGACCGTCTTCACCGCCACCGTGGAGCACAACTCGTTGACGCCCACGGGCACGGTAACCTTCACCATCACCGGGGCAGACGCATCGACGCCGGTGTGTGACGGCGGCACCAACACCATCACCTTGGCGCCGGCCACAACCGGCAGCAGTGCGCAGTGCTCCATCAATGGCGGGCTGTTGGCTGCAGGCTCGCCTTACTCGGTCACGGCGGTGTACTCGGGCGACCCGAACTTCACGACGAGCACGGGGACGTTGTCCCAGGTCATCACGAAGGGCTCGACCACCACGTCGGTGACTTCGGCGTCCGACCCCTCCGTGACCGGTCAGCCTGTTTCGTTCACCGCCGTGGTGGCGCCGGTCAATCCCTCGACAGGTGTGCCGACCGGTTCGGTGACCTTCTCCATCTCGGGACTCGGAGGGACCTCGGTCCCCTGTGACGCTGGCGATACGCAGACGCTCGACGGGACCGGCACGGCCCAGTGTTCCGTGGCTGCCGGCTTGTTGTCCGCCGACAACCCCTACACCGTGAACGCCGTCTATTCGGCTGATCACAACTACAAGACGAGCACGGGATCCGCCACACAGACCGTCTACAAGGCAACGGCCACGATCGGCGTCACCAGCTCGGCCAGTCCACTTGTGACCGGCCAGCCCGTTGCGTTCACCGCGACGATCACAGGGGTCACGCCGCCCGGGATGGGAACGCCCGCGGGGTCCATCGTCTTCTCCATCGTGGGTAACAACGTGACCCCTCCCGTGTGTCAGGGCGGAGACACGGTGCCTCTGTCCGGGTCGACCGCAGTGTGCAACTTCCCAACTGGCTTGCCGGCTAAATCGCTCAACTACACCATCTCGGCCACGCTCCAGGATCCCAATTTCAAGTCGCCGGTGGCCGGCACCTTGGTGGAGGCGGTCCAGCGGGCATCGAGTGAGGTGCTCCTGGGTGGGCTGCCCGGATCCCTCGTGGCCTCCCAGGGCTTCTCGTTCGACGCAACCATCAAGACGGAAGCGCCTGGCACGGGAGCGCCGACGGGCTACTTCGAGTGGTCGGTCTGCCCGGATAACCCGCAGGGAGTCTGTACGCCGGGACCCGATGGGAACGGGACGATAGGTGGGACGTACCCCTTGCCCACCCCGACGGCCAACCAGATCTCCAAGAACCGGAACGTGGTCTGGGTGTCGGCGCCAGAAGGTCTGCGGCCGGGGTTCTACGACGTGCAGGCAACCTATGAGGGTGACTTCAATATCTCCGGCAACACGTCGGCGACCGGACACATCCTCGTGACCCAGGTGCCCACCTCCCTCGTCGTTGACCCGAGCCACGACCCGATTGCCAATGGAGGGCGACTGAAAATCAGAGTGGGTGTCATCCCAGACGCGAGAGCAAGCGACTCGCTGGGCGCGCCCAGCGGCACCCTCACCTACACCATCACCGGGAACTCGGGTGACACGCTCAACTGCTCGAACGGCACGGACAACGTGATCACCATCTCGACGGACTCGAAGAACCAGGGAGTCGGCAAGTGTGTGATCCCGCCGGACGAATTGATGGCGACGGACACGCCCTACACGGTGACGGTGGCCTACTCGGGAGATTCGAACTACGCGGCCTCCCCTGGGAGCGCGGTCGAGCACGTCGACCCGGCTTCGGGGGGATAGTCCGGGGGCATCAGGGGTGGGCGGAGGTGTAACCCTCCGTTCACCCCCACGCCAAGGTCCGGTAATGTCGGACCGCTAGCTTGTGCGGGTGCGTTGGCGACCCCCCCGAGGTTGATGGCCTGCCGTGTCTACAAACGTCCTGGGTGACACCATCACGGAGGTGCCGCAGCCTGGCGGCACACCCCCCCCAATCACAATCCCGAACGACCGCTCGAGGGAGGACAAGATCTTCCGCGCGGTGGCGAGGTCGGCCGGTTTTGCGGTCTTCGTCATCCTGTTCCTCATCGGATTCTTCCTTCTCTATCGCGGGCTGCCTGCTCTCCGCGCTGTGGGTCCCAAGTACTTCACGACCACGGGCTTCTCGACGATCCACAAGCCGTACAAAATCGGAGCCTTGGGGTATATGTACGGCACGGTCGTCATCGCCGTCATCGGCGTCATTTTGGGCGTACCGGTCGCCATCGGCACCGCACTGTTCCTGACGGAGTACGCGCCCATCAGGACCCGGGCGGCTCTCGTGGCCATGGTGGACCTGGGTGCAGCAATCCCGAGCATCATCTTCGGGCTCTGGGCCCTCCACGAGCTGCAGCCGGAGATTGTCGGAACGACCTCGTGGATGGTGCGCCATCTCGGCTTCATCCCGATCTTCCAGGCCTCGAATCCGCCGTACAACGCGTCGTTTTTCATCGCCGGACTGGTCGTCGCCCTCATGATCGTGCCCATCGTCGCGTCGGTGTCCCGCGAGGTGTTCAGTCTGGCGCCTCCCGGTGAACGCGAGGGGGCCTACGCGCTGGGCGCCACCAAGTCGCAGATGATCCGGACCGTCATTCTTCCCTTCGGCCGCGGCGGCATGATCGGCGCGTCGATGCTCGGTCTCGGCCGTGCACTGGGCGAGACGATCGCAGTCTTGGTGATTCTCGGCAATTCTCCTGTGATCTCGGACCACATCCTCGAACACGGCGGGTCCACCGTGGCGGCGTCCATCGCTGCGTATTTCGGATCGGGCGGGGTTCTCGGCACGGACGACTTGTTGATGCTCGGATTCGTGCTTTTCGTGTTCACCTTGATCGTGAACCTCATCGCGTCAATGGTCGTCAACCGGTCACGAAGCGGATCGGGTGTTGAACTGTGACGCGGAGCGTCGGTGTGGACGACCTGCTCACGGCCCCCGTCGATGTGCGTTCCGACGAGAACGGCTCAGCACCGAGGATTTCCGCACACTCGGACGAGAGTCTGAGTCACGCCTTTCTGTCCGGTGACGCCACACGGGCGAATCCGATCTCGCCGCCGCGTCGAACCCGCGACTTCGGGGCAAAGGGAGTGGCGCTGCTCGTTGCCTCCGCGCTGTCGGCCTTCGCCGTCGTGTGGGTGCTGTTCTATCAACTGACGCTGCTGTCGGGTGCTCTCGGCTTCCTCATCTGCTGGTACGCCTGTTTCCTGACGATCTTCTGGGTCGTGACGAACCAGGTTGTCGATCGCTCCGCCGCGACGGATCGCGTGGCGACCACGGTTGTGGCGACGTGCGCGGCGATCGTCATCGGCGCCCTGCTCTACATCGTGATCTGGGTCGTCCTCAAAGGGATTGACCACTTCACTCCCGGTTTCCTCTGGCGCACCATGAAGGACTATCAGCCTGCCGAGGGGACGGCGCTCTTCGGCCAAGTCGGCGTGGGCCAGGCCATCGTGGGGACATTCGAGGAGGTGGGGCTGGCGGCCGCAATGGCCGTTCCCCTCGCCTTCCTGACCGCCATCTTCCTCAACGAGGTCGGAGGTTGGGGCACGCGGTTCGTACGCACCATCGTGACGGCCATGAGCGGCGTTCCCTCGGTCGTCGCCGGCGTGTTCATCTACGCCATCTTCATCGTCCCCCACGTGCTCGGGTACTCCGGTTTCGCTGCCTCCATGGCGCTCTTCGTGCTGATGCTCCCCTCCATCACCAGGACGACGGAGGAGGTGCTCCGCGTGGTGCCGGGAGGACTCCGGGAAGCGTCGCTGGCCCTGGGCGCATCGGAGTGGCGGACAGTGCGGCAGGTCGTTCTACCGACGGCACGTTCGGGCCTCATCACTGCCGTGGTGCTCGGCGTCGCCATCGCTGCCGGTGAGACCGCTCCGTTGATTTTCACTGCATTCGGAAACAACAGCATGAACGTCGACCCGTTCCACGGTCCTCAGGGTGCTCTCCCGCTGGTCCTCTACCAGAACATCTCGCAGGCGCAGGCCGTGGTGATCCAACTTGCCTTCACCGCTGCGTTCGTCCTCCTGATGATCGTGCTTATGCTGTTCGTGCTGGCCCGACTGCTCGGGAGGCGCCGAACCAGCAAGGGGCGGCTGCGCAAACTGGTCACGGTACCGTTCTCGTGGGTGAAGGGTCTGGTGACGAAATGAAGGTCTTTTCTCGCGATCGATCGAAAGAGGCGGATGCGCTCACCGCCGAGGTTCCGGTAGTGGACGTCACCACCCAGGTCCCTTCGGTGAGCGGACTCGCTGCCCAGCCCGCCCGGCTCGAGACCTACGGCGTCTGCGCTTGGTTCGGTGGGCGCCTCGTCCTCGAGTCCGTTTCGCTCAATATGGCGCCCCGAGAGGTGACTGCGCTGATCGGCCCTTCGGGTTGCGGCAAGTCCACCTACCTCCGCATCCTCAATCGCATGCATGAACTCGTCCCGGGTGCCCAGTTGGCCGGACGGGTGGAGCTCGACGGTGTCGACATCTACGGCGGAGGCCTGCGGGCCACGGACAGCCGCAAACACATCGGAATGGTGTTCCAGAAGCCCAACCCGTTTCCGGCCATGACCATCGAGGAGAACGTGCTGGCCGGCCTGAAGTTCTCCGGGCATCAAGCTGCCCGGCGGCACAGCGCCGTCAGCTCGTGGAGGAGATGCTGACGAAGGCCGGCCTGTGGAACGAGGTCAAGGACCGGCTGGGCGAGCTGGGTGGCAGTCTCTCCGGAGGCCAGCAGCAGCGCCTCTGCATCGCCCGCGCCCTGGCGGTGCGGCCACGGGTGCTCCTCATGGACGAGCCGTGTTCCGCCCTTGACCCGACTTCGACCAACCGAATTGAGGAGACGATCCGCGACATCGCCGACGAGGTGACGGTGGTCATCGTGACCCACAACATGCAGCAGGCACAGCGGGTCTCCGACGAGTGCGCCTTCTTCCTGGCCGCCGAGGGAAGGCCTGGGCATGTGGTCGAATCGGGCCCGACCGAAATGATGTTTTCCAACCCTTCTGATCCACGGACATCGGACTACGTGAACGGGAGGTTCGGATGAGCACCATGCGCCGGCTCGCCTGCGTGCTTGCCACCAGTCCTCCTGGCCGCCGTGGTGGGAACGTCAGGGGCTGTCTATCTCCGGTGCCGGCCGGCTGGAGCCACCGACCCCCAGTTGACTGTCGACCGGTTCGAGCTTCGCCGGTGTGGCCATCTCGCAATGGGAGGGCCAGTTCAACGAGCACGACGGGGGCGACATCAACTTCACGGTCTCCAGCTCCGTCATCGGGCATGAACGACTTTTGCAACAAGACGGTCGACGTTCGGCGCGACCGACATCTCGTATGCCACCAGCAGTCGATTTGCACGACGAGCCAGGTGCCCTACCCGTTCCAGTACATGCCCGACGTCGCTGGTGGCCTGGCCTTCGAATACAACCTGACGGGCGCAGAACGGCCAGCGGATCAAGAACCTCATCCTGAACGGCCCGACGCTGCGCGGGATCTTCACCGGCTCCATCAGGAACTGGAACAACCCGGCCATCGCTGCGCTCAACCCCGGCACCCCCCTGCCGAACCAGCCGATCACGGCGTACTACCGCAGCGACCCCTCCGGTGAGAACTACCTCCTGTCGGACTACTTCCTGCACGTCGACCCCGGGCCGCTCACGGCCTTCCAGACAGCAGGCCGGCGTCCCACGCCCGCCGGGCACGCCCGTCGGCCACCTGGGCCTCCTTCAGCAACGGCACCCCGCCCAGCCTGAACACCTTGGACCCGGCGAACGGCGCCGACGCCGCGTCGCAGGGGCCCGCGCAGACGCACGGTGGCATCTCCTACGTCGAGACCGCCTACGCGAAGAACGTGGGGCTGCCGGTGGCTTCGGTCGTGAACGCGGCAGGCGATGCCGTCCAGCCGTCGTCGTACAACGTGGCGGAGGCGCTCACGGCAGCGATCCTGTACTCGGACCTGACGCAGAATCTGGCTGGGGTGTACACGAATCCCAACCCAGCGCCGTATCCGCTCTCTGCGTACAGCTACTTCATGGCCCAGTGCGTGCCTTCGGCCGCGCAGCGCGCAGAACTTCGCGTGCGACAGTGGCGGAGGCGGTCACGATGGGCACGACGCAAGGGGCGGAGATGGCCCAGTTCATCACGTATGTCGCGTGCGCAGGCCAGAGCAGAATGGCGAGTCTCGGCTATTCGCCGATACCGCCCAACCTGGTCGTAGACGACTTCCAGGCAGCGGGGCGACTCCCGGGTGGCACAGAACCGCCGGCGCCGACCGCCCAGAACTGCGCCAACCCCTACATCACCGGTGCGCTGCAACCGGTCGGCGGCCCCACGCATAGTCGCGGCGCCGCCCCCGGGTGGCTCCGACGATACGGCCGCCGCGGCAGCCGTCGCCGCGGCGGGAGCAGCCAACGCCGCCGCGGCAGCCAGTGCGGCAAAGGGCGCGACGACAACCGGTACCGCCGCGGGTGCCGCCGGTTCGGCTGCCTCGGCGGGTGCGGGTGCGGCTGCGGGAGCGAGTCCGGCGGCGGCTGCGGCAGCGGCGGCCAAGGCGAAGAAAGCCCTCGACCCCCTGACGAACCCCGTGCTCGCCTATCCGCGTCAGACTGCGCTCGCGGATGCCGCTGACCATGCACTCTCGGGATCGTCGCCGGTGCAGATCGCGCTGTGGTCCAGCCTCTTCGCGGTCTTCCTCATCGGGGTGCCATCGGTCATCTGGAGACTGCAGCGGCGACGGCGGAGTGCTTTCGACCAGGAGATCGCGGCAAGGCGGACCGCCATGAGGCTCGGCGGAACTCGGAGGATCCTCTGTCTGGCGGTCGCGTTCGCTGTCGCTTGCCTCAGTCTTTTGGTGTTCGCATCCGCACGCGGGGGCGTCGCGACCGCAGCCGCGCCATCGGACGCCTCTTCCTGCCCGCCCGAAACGTCGACCTGCAGCCAGCAGACCTTCCCGGCCGGGTACTCCGTCTCCGCCGGCCCGGTCACCAACGTGGGCCTGAACCAGGCGGTGTATGTCGAGGTGACCGGTGTGCCCACGAATGTGGATCCCAATGACCCCTACGAAGTGGAGATCGCCTACTGCTCACTGGCCGCGAGCACACAGGTCGTGGCCGAACCGCAGTGCGCCTCGCAGCTTCCTCCCGCGTCGGATCCAACTGCTGCTCCGTATCAGTACCAATACGGCGCGGTCACGACCAATCGAAACCATCTTGTCCATGCCGACGTCGTACGATCCGGACATACCCGGGGCCAGTCGCCATTGTCTCGCAGACGACTGATCAGTATGAAGGCATTGGGAACAACGGCACTTCCTACAACGGTTCGTTCTTCTGTGACAACGCATCGAATCCTTGCGCTGTCGAGGTCATGGTGATCCAAGAAGACAAAGTCATAGGACCTGGTTACCCTCCGGGCTCGGGTTACTCGGCCGTCGGGAATACGGTCATCTTCCCGCTGAACTTCAACGAAGGTGGCAACGGTTGTGGTTCGGCACCGGCCCTGGAGGTCGACGCGTCCTACAGCGTCGCGCAGTTCTTGCCGGCGGCCGGGCTGGGCACCTGCAATGGTCCCGGCGGTGTGGCGGCCATTGCGACGGAGCTACCGTCGGCCGACGACTCGGCGTGCGCCACCGGGGGAGGCACGCACTGTCCCATCTACGACCTCATTGACGGCACCGTTCCCGTGACCTTCACGGATGATCCCGAGGATCCGGCAACTCTGGCGGAGGAAAAACAGGCTGGCGGCAAGTTCGCCTACATTCCCATCGCCCTCTCGGGGACCGAGATCGCGTTCGAGGGAGGAGCTGGTATCGCCATCCAGGGTAATGCCACGGACTTCGCTCTCGACTCCTATCGGCTCACGCCCGCCATGGCGGCCGGAATCATGACGCAACAGTGGACCGCCGCGACGGCGGGACTGGGCGTGCCGAATGACGACGTCTGCGCGCAACTTTCGAAGTGCGACCAAACCACGGCCATAGGATCTTCAGGGCCCATCACGGTGGAGTCGGCGCACGGAAAAACCGACAACCTCAACGTGTCGCAGGCGAACTCGACCACGGCGGTGACGAAGTCGTTCCCGATCGACCTCTACCAGGGGACCTTCAGCCAGGGTTCCGGAGAGACGCTCGGGGTTGCGACGAATTACTCCGGGGACACGGCTTTCGCGCTGCTCAATCCGTGGCCGTTCTCATTCCAGGGTCAGACCGTGAACGAGTTTTCTCTCGGAACCATGTGGCCGTCAACGGCGAGCGGCGCCTCGTACGAGAGCACCCAGTGGATGTGCCACGCGCCGAACAGCGACTACACCGTCGACTTGCAAGGGGGGGGCGGCCAGGCGAGCGTGCATGATCTTTTGAGCGGCCAGCAGCTTCTGGCCAATGCGGAAGAAGATCCCGTGGCAGACGCCAGCAACACGCAAGGCCTGCCACCCAACGTCGTCTACGAACGTGTGCCAGCCAAAGCCCACCAGTGCCAGGCGTTGTCCAGCATCCCGATCGATCTCGCCAGCCAGGCCTCGGTCACCCAGGACTTGTACGCGCCCTCGAGTCAGCCGATCACCGCGGCCCACACGATGGAAAGCGCTGTCGCCAAGTACGGCGCCAATGGGGGATTCGCGTTTAGTGCCATGGACAGCTCAGAGGCAGATTTCTTTGGTCTCCTGCCCGCCAGTTTGGAGAACGCATCGGGTTCATTTGTTGCCCCCAGCGCATCGTCGCTGGATGCCGCCGTCGGCGACGCCACGGCGAATCCGGACGGAACGATCACCCCGAATTGGGACGACACGGGCGACAGCAGTGCCTATCCGCTGCCGATGGTGACCTATGCGCTGGTGTCCACTGCTGCCCAGGCATCGGCCACCCAGGCCACCGAACTGAAGGACCTGCTCACCAACTTGGTGAACTACTCCCACAACGGTGGCACCTCCTCCAACCCGCTCCCCACCGGTTACGCCCCCCTCCCATCGTCCCTTTACAACGCGGCTCTGACCGACATCTCCAATGACATCACCGGATCTGGCGGCTCGGGCTCGGGCTCGGGCTCGGGTTCGGGTTCGGGATCGGGCAGTGCGAATGGCTCGCCGGGCTCAACGGCGGGGACGAGCGCTTCGGCCACTCCGGGCGCATCCTCCGGCGGACCCGGCGCCCGCGGAGGGAGCGCTCGGGGTGCGACCGGGAGCGGAGCAGCGGGGACAGGGGCGGCTTCTTCCACCGGACCGGCCCCGGCAGGTTCCTCGGGCGGCTCGTCGCCCGAGGCGTTCGGCGTGCACCTCATCACGGTGACGGTCGGTGACAATCGGTTCTTCGTGCCGGGCCTCTTGTTCTTGGCCCTGCTCTGTCTCATCGCTGGGCCGTTGCTCTATCTGTCGCCCGATTTACGAAAACGTGTGGGATTCGGCGGCACGGACGAAGGTTCCGAGGCCGCCGCGAGCGGCCCTGGGCCTCCTGAGGGGGGCTGATGAACAGCCTCACGGTCCTGGACGAGGACGAAGAGGCGCCGGCGGGCGAGAGCCAGGAGTCAGCGGGACCGAGGTCGAGCCGTACCGACGCACCGGCGGCTCCGTCGGTGTCCGATGTCCTCGGCCAAGCGGTGCCGACGCAGAACCCGTCGGCCCTAGCTGCCTTCGCCGAAAGGACCTTCGCCCCTGTTCGCGCAGGCCTGGCGGTGCTCCTGCGGCCTCGGGTGATCGGGGTCCTCGTCTTCGGGCTGGGCGTCTTCATACTGTTACTGCTCGGCTACATCTATCTCTTCACGCCACTCAGCGCCGATCGGGCGCAGCACATACTCCTGCAGGAGATCACCGCGAGTCCCGCCAAGACCTTCTCCCTCGCAGAGGGTGGAATACCGGCGGAGGGCAGCCCCGTGGCGGTGCTGCAGATCCCCTCGCTGCACCTCCTTGATGCCGTCGTGCAGGGAACCGATGCGCAAGATCTCCGCAGCGGGCCGGGTCACATGCCGACGACCTCGATGCCGGGGCAACCCGGCAATGCCGTGATTGCTGGGCGACGGGCCACATTCGGAGCACCATTCGGAGCGATCGGGTCCCTCAAAAAGGGCGATGTCATCACCGTGGTCGATGGTTACGGCACCTATCACTACAGCGTGCGATCGGTCGTGTACGCCAAGGGTGGGCGACACGACGTCGTCACGCAGACCGCGGGCAACCGGCTCACGCTGGTGACGGCGGCGTCCGGAGTCTTTCCTCAAGGAAGATTGGCCGTGATTGCGAAGCTCATCGGCAAGCCGCTTGCCGGGACGACGCGGCCGCGACTTTCATCCGGCCGCGGCCGAGCTCGGCCTGGCGGGCGATCCGGCCTCGGGACTCCTCGCCGTCCTCTGGTGCATCGCCTTCTTTGCCCTCCTGAGCGGCGCCGCTTGGCTTCTGCGACATTGGGACCAGCCGGTCGTGGTATACGTTCTCGCCGTCCCCGTGTTGCTGCTCGTGGCGCTCTTCGCCTGCGAGAGCATTATCGGCTTCTTGGCCGCGACGGTGTGAGGCGAGGATGAGATGACAGTGCTGTTTGGTGCGAACGCAAGCGCTTCACGACGGCGCCGGGCGAAGCACATCGGGTCGTTGCTCTTGCTCTGCGTCGGGGCGATCGGTCTGGCCGCCTGCGGCGGGGGGCCGAGCGGAGCGACGGCGGGCCAAGGCACGACAACGTCGGTGGTTCACAACACGCTCGTGACGCCGCCAAAAGGCGAGTCGGCCGTCAAGGTTCCCCCGCACATCACCTACGGCACCGGTTCCATCGGAGCGGCAGACCCCACGACGACCTTGCCAAGCGAGTTGGGCCAGGCGATTCAGCCAGGGCTGAACCCGGGACAGAACATCATCATCAAGAGCGGCCGCGTCCTCCCGCAGACCCTGGAGTCGGCGCGCCCAAGTAGCCATCGTCTGGTACAACCTGTCGGGCAAGCCGCAGCGAATCGTCTTTGACGGTGCCAAGCCACTGGTGGACTCGGGCACCATCCCTCCGGGAGGCACGTTCACTTGGACGCCCCCAGCCGGAGGGCCCATCAACTACACGCTGGAACCGTCGGGATTCGGGGGCAAGGTCTTCGTGAACCCAGCCGACTGATCTGAGCGGGACGGTCGGGTTTCGAGGGCAAGGTCTTCATTTGATCCACGCCATTGATCTGAGCGGAATGGTCAGGTTTCGAGCCACGACGAGCCAACCGGGTGTTCGCCTGTTCACCTGACGTTCGCGGAGTGGGGCTCCCGTGAGCGGAAAAGGGTGCTGCGACCTACATCCGCTGGTATTCGGACGGGGCAGCGTGCTCGCTGAACACATCACGATGGCAGTTAGACACGAACATTTCTTGCTGGGTGCTGCGCAGCGATCACGAACGTTAACCCGGGTTTCCTACGGTGCGTTCGGGCGCAGGTTGGACGACTCGTTTCGGCGGGCAGCATCGGGCTGGAGGTCGGCGAGGGCCGGCGTCAGAACAAGACAAAAAGGAGACTCAAACAACATGCTGAAAAAGCTGTTGGGACGTCACCGCGCGATGCGGATCGGCGTGACACTCGTGGGAGCGTCGGCGCTGGCGGTCGGTTTCGCCAGTCCGGCCTTCGCCGCCCAGAACGTGAACAACGGGAACGCAGACAACGCGAACGCGCAGAACTACCTGATGGTTCAGGGTGGTTCGAACACGGCCTACGGCGTCATGCCGGCCGAGGCCGACCTGTTCAACTCGGCCCCTGGCTGTGACCTGGTCGGGATCAACGGCACCACCGCCGCCACGGCGACAGCCGCTCGACTACGGCTGCCCCGGGCTCGGTACCGAGTCGGGCACGACCGAGGCGGGCACGCCACAGCCGGTTGCATCAGTGGCGACCTACACGGTCGACGTGTCGGCGGCGGGCCTGAAGAACCTCACCTTGCAGTCGGGACCGGTTCCGTTCACCAGCCTCGCAGCCGGTGACCAGGTCAACGACAGCGGTGGCGTCGTCCCCACCGGCGACCCGCTCATCAAGGCGAAGTCGAACGGCGTGATCAAGCTGCAGTTGAAGACCACGGGCGCCGACACGTCGGACACCTTCACGGTCAACTACAGCGCCCAGCAGGGTGAGAACGGCTACTCGGACTGGGGCCAGCAGAACCCCTTCAACGACGTCCTGACCGAAGAGCCTCGTATGGTTCGGGCAACGGCATCGTCGAGCTCGAGGGCACGGGCAGCGCCACCAACGTGGGCCTGTCAGCGGTCCTCAACAACCCCGACAACAACACGGGTCCGGCGGTCAACGTGTCGCCGGTCGACGCGGCACGTTCGTCCCCGGCACCGACCGTCACCAAGTCCTACGCGACCGGTGGTGACTACGCCGGCCTGAACTTCGTCGCCTACGCCGAGGACGCCGTGAGCTACCTGTACTGGAACGAGTTCGACGGCGCCAAGACCGAGCCGAGCAAGTGCCTCAGCGCGATCCAGGCAGCGGCGGCGTCACGACCGCCGAGCTGAAGCACATCTGGAACGAGACGTACAGCGGCAGCGTACGCCGAGCTAGACGTGGAGCCACGCTTGACCCGTCTTCGTCACCGCGTGCACCAGACGCGCCCGTCTACGCCTACTGGGCGCAGTCTGGTTCGGGCACGCAGAAGACGTGGGCCACCGCTACGGGCGCGAGTTCCCGAGCGGGACGTTCCCCTGCCGTGCAACATCATCTTCGAGAACGAGACGGCCTCAATCCTGTCCAACGCGCCACCGCTCCCGTCGGCGACGTGATGTTCTTCTTCTCCTACGGGCCTACCTCAACAAGTGCCGCCATCGGTCACAACGGCGGCGACACGGGCTACCTGCAGTCGACAACCCGGACTGCGCCGGTACGTCGACCACGACACGGCCAACCAGGTCCAGCTGGGTACGACCTGGGTCGGAGCCACGTCAACGTCACGCTCAACCAGACCACCATCAACGCTCAGCTGCCCGGCCAGGAAACGGCCGAGTTCCCGGGCGACCGCCTGCTGTACAACGTGTACTCGGACGGCTCGAACCCGAACATCCCGGTGACCAACGCGCCACGCTGAACGCCGTCAGCGAGGACGGCTTCATGTGCAAGCCGGCGACGGCCACGAGGTCGACCCCAACACCGGTCTGACCTTCCGGTCGGAGATCGACACGAACCTGCGAACAACGGCTTCCTGCCGCTGCCGGCCCTGGAGGTCGAGGACGGCCAAGGCGACACGAGCGGTGGCTACAACACCACGACATCGGGCATCCCGCACCCGGCGTTCACCGAGCTTCACAACTCGGCGTACGACTCGGCCAAGGAGACCTCAGCGCCGTACAACTTCGCGGCAGCCGATGTCGACACCGACAGCACGGCCTGGTCGGGCAGCTACCTGGCTGACGACGACAGCGCGACCCCGTCGACCCATGTGGCGAGTGGGACCGCTCCGATTGGTTACTGCATCACCATGACCACGGACGGCGACACCGCCGGCAACGGCTGATAGCGCAACACCTGCAACAACTGAAGGTCCGGATGACCCGGGCTGCGGGCTCTGCTCCGTAGTCCGGTACCGGGCCTCCGGGCTGAAAGAAAGATGCATGTCAGGGCCCGGCCGTTTGGCCGGGCCGACACGTCTGCGGCAGGGGACGGTCGAGGGCCGCCGGTGGGGCTGGCGGCAGAACCGACGCGGTGGCCTTTAAAAGACCAATCGATCAGCGGCGCGTCTTCGCGGGTTTTGCCCCTTGTTCGACCGACGCAGCGATTTCGTGTGACCAACCGCAACCGCCCGAGAAGTCGGGGTGGCAGAATTCTTCCTGTAGCTGCACTGCGTTCGCGGAACGTTAACCCCTATTTCCTATGTTTACGCTAGAGATGGTTGCTTATGTGGACTGGCATTCGATCGTGCCTTGGGGTTCAAGCGCGCAGCCCCGATTGAAAGTCAATCCCACGGACCAAAGCGGAGCCGGACCTCGGCGAACGTCGAGGCCGGAACAGAGACAATAAGGAGAACTCACACCAACCACGCACCTTTCCTGTGAATAACCTGAGTTTGCAAAACTCACCCCTATTTCCTATGTTTTCACTAGAGATAGTTGCTTATGTGGACTGGCACTCGGTCGTGCCCACGGGCCCAGCCCGTGGCCGAGATTGGCGGCTCGGTCCATGGAGCAAAGGCCGGCCCGGACCTTGGCGAACGCCGAGGCCGGACAACAATGACAATAAGGAGACAAATCCACATGCTGAAAAAGCTGTTGGGACGTCACCGCACGGTGCAAATCGGCGTGACACTCTTGGGCGCGTCGGCGCTGGCGGTGGGTTTCGCCAGTCCGGCTTTCGCGGCCCAGAGCGTGAACAACGGGAACGCAGATAATGCGAACGCTCAGAACTACTTCGTGGTTCAGGGTGGTTCGCAGGCCGCCTATGGCGCCATGGTTGCCGAGGCCGACCTGTTCAACTCGGCCCCGGGTTGTGACCTGGTCGGGATCAACGGCACCACTGCCGCCACGGCGCAGCCGCTCGACTACGGCTGCCCGGGGCTTGGTACCGAGTCGGGCACGACTGAGGCGGGCACACAAAGCCGGTCTGCATCGGTGGCGACCTACACGGTCGACGTCTCGGCGGCGGGCCTGAAGAACCTCACGCTGCAGTCGGGATCCGTTCCGTTCACAACCTCGCACCCGGTGACCAGGTCACCGACAGCGGTGGCGTCGTCCCCACGGAGACCCGCTCATCAAGGCGAAATCGAACGGCGTCATCAAGCTGCAGTTCAAGACCACGGGCGCCGACACGTCGGACACATTCACGGTCGACTACAGCCCCCAGCAGGGTCAGAACGGCTACTCGCAGTGGGGAGCACAGAACCCCTTCAACGACGTGGTTGTCCAAGAGCAGTCTTACGGCGGGAGCAACGGCGTCGCTGAGATCGAGGGCACGGGCAGCGCCACCAACGTGGGTCTGTCTCAGTCCATCGTCAACCCCGACAACAACGCGGGTGCGCCGGTCAACGTGTCTCCGATCGACTCGGCACGTTCCTCGTCGGCACCGACCGTGACCAAGTCGTATGCCAGTGGCGGTAACTACGCGGGGTTGAACTTCGTCGCCTATGCCGAGGACGCGGTGAGCTACCTGAACTGGAACGAATTCGACGGCGCCAAGACCGAGTCGGGCAAGTGCCTGAGCGCGATCCAGTCCAGCGGCGGCGTGACCACGACCGACCTGAAGGACATCTGGAACGAGACGTACAGCGGCACGACGCCGAGCTTGACGTGGAGCCAGCTTGACCCGTCGTCGACCGCGTGCACCAACGCGCCCGTCTACGCCTACTGGTCGAATTCCGGGGCGGGAACGGAGAAGACGTGGGCCAGCGCCACCGGGGCCACGTATCCGAGTGGGACGTTTCCCTCGAAGAACATCATCTTCCAGGACGAGACGTCGGCGATCCTGTCCAACCAGGCCAACACCCCCATCGGGGACGTAATTTATTTCTTCTCCTACGGTGACTATCTGCACAGGTGCACGCCGTCAGTCACGACGCCGGGCCAGACGGGCTACCTGCAGTCGAGCAACCCGAACTGCGCAGGCACGTCGACCACGACGACGCCCAACGAGCTCCAGCTGGGCGCGACCTGGGTTGGAGCCACGTCGAACGTGACGCTCGACTCGACCACCGTCAACGACCAGTTGCCGGGCCAAGAGGGCGCCGAGTTCCCGGGCGACCGCCTTTTGTACAACGTCTATTCGGACGGGTCGAACGCCAACATCCCGGTGAGCAACGACGCCACGCTGAACTTCGTCAGCGAGGACGGCTTCTTGTGCAAGCCGGGGACGGCCACTGAAATCGACCCCAATACCGGTCTGACCTTCCGGTCGGAGATCGACACCAACCTGGTGGACAACGGCTTCCTGCCGCTGCCGGCCCTGCAGGTGGAGGACGGCCAAGGCGACACGAGCGGTGGCTATAACACCACGAAAGCGGGCATCCCGCATCCGGCCTACAACGAGCTCCACAACTCGGCGTACGACTCGGCGAAGGAGACCTCAGCGCCGTATAACTTCCCGGCAGCCGATGTCGATACCGACAGCACGGCCTGGTCGGGCACCTACCAAGCCGATGACGACAGCGCGACCCCGTCCACCCAGGTGGCGAGCGGGACCGCTCCGATTGGTTACTGCATCACGATGACCACGGACGGCGACACCGCCGGGAACGGCTGACAGTCGCTCCGTGGGCTCGTGGGGCCCAGGCTGAATGAAGAGATGCATGTCAGAGCCCGGCCTTTGAGCCGGGCTCTGACATGTCGAACCCGAGTGTTTGCCTCGGTGTCACCTCGGCGTTGCCAGGGGTTCACCTCACCGGCCTAGCCTCTCGCGCGATTCACGGCGGCTCGGTGCAGAGGGCGGTCGCTAGCCGGATGGTAAGTCGACAGTCACTCGGTAACGGAGTGGCGTCGACGACCGGTCCGAGTGGACACTCGGTCACAAGAGGGAGAGTGCTACACGACCACACAAGTCCATGGCGAGGGCATCCGACGGCGTGACGACCACGACCAGCTCGACTGCGATTACGCACAGAGCCCCTCCTAAGCATCACAAGAGAAACGAGCAGATCAGTGCAACGACGCCAGCGACGGCGTACCCGCAACACCGCCAGCATCCTGCGGCCGAACCTTCGTTCACGGATGAATTCGTCCGCTCCAGTCTCGGCGCACGGGCCGCATCGGGGCGGGCGTGGCAACGGCCATGCTCGGCCTGTGTCTCGCCGCCTGCAGCAGCGGGCCGTCCGATGGCGCACTGCAAGGGAAGACAGCTGTGGCTATCACCTCGGACGTCGATCCAGGCCTACCACCGGCAACAGTCCGTCCATTATGTGACCAAGACGATCGTCGGAAAGACGACGACCATTGAGTCCGGCGCCACGAGCCGTTCAGGGTCAGCGGAAGAGGCAGTCACGACAAACGGTCACCCAGTAGTCGAGGCCGTCCTCGTCGACCACGATGCCTACTTGCGAGCGACGGCCGACTTCTTGAAGAGTGCTCTCAACCTGTCGTCAAGCACAGCGACAACGTACGGTGGCAAGTGGATCTCCTTCCAAGCCGGCCAGACGGGCTACTCGTCCATCGTCAGTTCGCTCTCACCGACCCAGGCCATCTCTGTTTTCGTCCCCCAAGAACCGAACCTGCACGTGGGCGGAGCGACGTCGGTAGCGGGGCATGGCGCCGTTGCCGTCGTGGGGAGTCCCGGGCCGGGAGGTCAGGCAGCGGCCGGAACGACGGCGACGACAACGCTCTTCGTGTCGACGACTGCGCCCTACCTGCCGCTCAGCGCGACGACCCTCTCCGTCAATAACGGGTCGAAGAAACCCCTCGAACAAGTGGCTTCGGTATTCGGCAAGTGGAACCAGAAACTCGCTCCCATCGTCCCGAAGGGTGCCACTCCGATCACCACAGTCACCGGCACGAACTGACCGACCTGAGCCCTGCGCGGCTTCGAGCGTGCTTCGGGCGTGGCGGCGTTGAACGGGGACATCGAGGTCCGCAGGAGCCGGGCGCACTGGCAGTCCGCCGAGAGGCCCGGCGAGCGAGGGTTAGGCTCTTTTCCTGTGGCTAAGCACCTCCGGCGTCGCTGGCGTGGCTCGCGTGAGCAGCAGACCACTTTCCCGACGCACATGTCTCCGGCGGCTGATTTCCCCCCACTCGATACCGCCTTCCTCGACCGAGACACCTCCGAGCCGGGACAGCTCCGCAACGCATCGCCCGACGAGATTGCATTGCCGCGACGAGAGTGCATCGCCCGACGAGAGTGCATCGTCCGACGAGAACATGGCCGTCGGCGACGTGCAGGAAGTACAGCCCTCGAGAGGGGAGCCGACGCCTGACGAGGACTGGTTCGGTCCGTCGCAGTCCCGAGACGAGAGCTACGCCGCCCGCAGGGACGTCTCACTGGCCTCCATGCTGATGCTCGGCTCCAGTCCGTATCAGCGGATCGACGGGATGGGCCTGGCTCGGAAGGCCCTCGAGACCGCGCCGACGGGCGACCCACGCCAGGACATCTCCGTAGAGGAGCGGGGGATATTGGCGAACGCTCGTGCCTGGTGTCTGCTCGTCCACGGCGACCTCGGCCATCGTTCCCGGCTCGACGACCCTTTCGTCCTGGCCGATGCCGAGCGGTTCGTCGAGATGGCCGCCGGCATCACGCCCGGGAGCCCGGCTGTCGAAACCACGGTGGCCCTCCTGCGGCTCCGCCAGGGGCGCGGCTGCAGACGCATTGGAAAGCGCGGAGAGAGCCCTCGAGCTCTTCGCCAGGATCCCCGAGCACCAGCGGGGTGGGAGAACCCAGGGAGCCGCGATCCTGGCCGTGGTGACGCATGCGCTGGTGGTGGCGTCGATGGGCGACTGGGGCGGGGCACGGATGCTCAGCACTGCAGCGAGGGCCGTCGTGACGCCGTTGGACCTGGACGAGGCCGCCTTCCTGGCCCTGCTGGCGCGAGGTAGATTCGGCCATGGCCCGACACCACCGGCTGACTGCCGGCCTTCTCGGGCACGCGAGTGTTCATCTTGGTGTTACGCCGATGTTGCATCGGGTTTACCTCCTGGACCTAGCGTCTTTGCGGGCAGACGGCCGAATGGTCCGCAGGGCACATCGCCTGCGGCGATTGGCCGAGATCCGGAGCGTCAGACCGGCGTGGCAGTGCCGGACGGAGGGCACTCAGACGATGTGGAGAAAGCGAGAGACCGGGCGGACGTGGCCTCCCGGGGAGACGCGGGAACGTGGGGGTTCGACTGACACCATCGGGCTGCTCGACTCCATCTCGCTGACAGCTGTCTACACAGACCTCACCCCCCCGAAGGCGGCGCCCACGACCAGTGCCGGAGACGTGCTGGCGACTGTCTCATCGCAGGTCGCCCTGAGTCTCAGCACGAATGTCGTAGAGGTGCGCGAGCCTCGAATCGCGCTCGAGGGAGCGCGTGCCCGTACGCAGGCTCGCGATCGGCGTAGGTTGCCTCGCACTCTTGAGCGGAAGTCTGGCGGCCGGCCTCACCCTGGGAACCGGTTCGACACCGCCCCCGCACCTCCACGTGGCGATCAGCCCTGCCGCCGACCGGCTGACCCTGAGCCAGGACGCAGTCCACCTGGCGCCGGCCACAGCGGCACCCGCGCCGGCTCCGCCCCAAGTTGCGTTGGCCGCTCCGACGTCGGCGCATGAAGTGTTCGGCTATGCGCCCTACTGGTCGCTCCCTCAGGCCGCGCAGTTTCCCGTCAGCGACTTTTCGACGATCGCCTACTTCAGCGTCGACGTGAACCCCGACGGCACCATTGAGACATCGGGGCCCGGTTGGGACGGCTATCAAAGCCAGGATCTCACCGACCTCGTCAACGCAGCGCACCAGGCGGGCGACCGCGTGGTCCTGACCGCGACCGACTTCTCGAATTCATCACTCGACTCGCTGACCCATAATCCAAGTGCGGGCGTGACGCTGGGGAAGCAGCTGACCCAGCTGGTCGAGAACAAGAACCTCGACGGGGTGAACCTTGACTTCGAGGGCACCGGGGACGGGGATCAGGCCGGCCTCGACAACCTGGTGTCGCAAGTGGACTTCCTGCTGCACGCGGCCAACCCGCATTACCAGCTCACCATGGCCACCTACGCCTCCTCCGCTGGGGATCCTTCGGGCTTCTACGACATCGCCGGCCTCAGCAAGTGGGTCGACGCCTTCTTCGTCATGGCCTACGACGTGAATCAAGGCCCGGGCCAGGGGAACGGAAATGCTGGCGACGCCGATGCCAACTACATCTCTCAATACGTCGCGGCGGCCGGCGCCTCAAAGGTCATTCTCGGTCTGCCGCTCTTCGGGTACGACGAACCGACGAGCGGCCCCGACCTGGGGGATGCTGCGACGGGTTCGTCGCAAGCGGTGACGTATGCCCAGGCCATGGCGTCGGGCACCACGTACTGGAACGCAGCGACGCAGACCGCGTGGACGTCATACCAGTTGGGTGGGCAGTGGCACCAAGTGTTCTTCGACAATGTCAACACGATCTCCGACAAGGTCCAATTGGCCGACGCGTCCAACCTTCTCGGTGTGGGCGCCTGGGCCCTTGGCATGGAGGGCTACGACAATTCCGTTCTGTCCGCGCTGGACGGTGGGACGTCGCCGCTGCGCACACCGCCCGTGGGACCGGTTGCCTCGGCCAGCCCTCAGGTCCCGACCTTCCCGGCATCTGGCAACTCAGGAGCAACGCCAACGACGACCACGGTGCCGAAAAAGCACAAGTCCCGCGCGACAACCACGACTTCGACGACCACGACGACGGTTCCCCAGAAGGTGTCGACCACGACCACCACGCGGGCACCAAAGGCAACGACGACAACCACGACCAGCACGACCAGCACCACTGATCCTCAGCAATCCACGACGACCACGACGGCGGAGACGGTCACCAGCACTCCGAGCTCGACCACCACGACGGGTCCACTGCCCTGAACTGGCTGAGCCCTCGAGCCGGCAACCCGGTCCGTTCAGAGGTCATTCCCCCAGTCGGTCACTCGGCGCGGAGCCGACGAAGCCCGACCTCAGTGTGAGCGCTGGGTGGTGGTCTTCGACCCGTAGGTCAGGCGGCCGGGCGGTCTCGGCGCGCTACGTCACTGACGTCGCCCATGGCGAGGGAGGCCATGCCCTGGCTGGAGCGCAGCCGGTCGAATTCGTCCAGGAGCCGATGCAGGCGTTCAAGATTCTCCGTCGGATGAGCGGCGAAGTTGTGCGGGTGCCACCACAGGTGCACGATGCGGCCCCGGCGCGCTGCATCGTGCAGCGCCTTGGTGATGCGGCGGTCCTGGAGTGGCTGCAGCGCTTTGGTGGAGGGCGCCCACGGACGCAGGAAGGCGCTGGCCGGAATGTTGCACAGGCCCGAGGGCTCCAATAGCTCATGCCATGTGAATGTGGGCACCGCCGGCCCGGCCCAGGTAGACCCAAAGCGGGCAGCGCGTACCACCGGCCCCGAATCCGCGCCCGAGCGCGACCGGTGGGCCCAACCGGGCTGCGGCCCTCGGTAGCAGTCGAAGCCAGTCTGGGCGAGCACGGGTGCCAGGCCAGGGTTCCATTGGTTCCGGGGAAGGACCAGGGATCGCAGGCGCAGACCTCTGTGGTCAGCGGCCGCCTGGGCCGCCTGGAGGTCGGCTCGAAAGGCGTCCGAGCCCGGGCCGGGTTCGAGGCAGTAGTAGTGGGAGAAGGTATGCGAGGCCAGCTCCTGGCCCGGGATCGAGGCAACCCGGTCCACCAGCGAACCCGCGAGGTGGAGAGGATCCTTGTCTTCGCTGGGACCGATCGGCTCGGGGTAGGGGTCGAGTTGCGCTACCCGGTACGCCGGCCGAGTCGCGGGGCTCAGGGCCCTTGCCTCGGCGGCGGTGGTAGCGAACAGCAGTCCGACCGTCGCCCAGGTAGCGCGCACCTCTCTCCGGGCGAGCAGCTCGGCCAACGTCACCACCATGGATCGGCTCGCGACGAGCGAGCGCGTCACCGCAGGGTCGACCGCCGTGTGGTCGCGCATGCCCCAGTGCAGCTCGAAATCGAGCGATATCACCAGTGCTCCGGAACCACCGACAGCCGCCACGGACCACGAGGCTACCAATGACGGCGGAACCTCCCACCCGCGACACGACCGGAGCCGGCGTCCGGCGTGAGCACCGGTCGGACATGAGTTCGGCCTCGCCGACGGACAGGTTGGCCGACGCACTGGCGGTGGATCAACCGACCCTGGGTGCGCTGCTGCTGCGGCTCCGTTGTCCGGTCTGCGGGTCTGCACTGTCGTGCCGGGGAGCGAGTGTCCGCTGTGCCAACGGGCACGTCGTGCCCGTGGTCGACGGCTATCTCGACGCGTCAGGTGGAAGCGGGACGACACCCGACGCCTCGACCCAGAGGACGTTCGCCAGCTTCGGCTACGAATGGACGACGTTCTCCGAGAGCCGGGTGGAGGACGAGCACTATGCGGACCACTACATGCGGGACCTCGACGTCGAGCGGCTCCGTGGCTCCGTCGGCCTCGATGCGGGCTGTGGCCGCGGTCGCTACACGCGCTTCCTGGCGCCGCACCTTGACGCGATGGTGGCCCTGGACGGCTCCGAGGCAGTGGTCAGCGCCGCGGCAACCTGAGCCAGAGCTCCAACGCAGTGGTCGTGCGCGCCGACCTGCGAAGGGCGCCGTTCGCCGACGGCTGCTTCGGGTTCATCGCCTCGTTCGGCGTTCTCCACCATCTGGAGGATCCGCGCGGCGGGGTTCGATCGCCTGCTCCGGCTGCTCGCACCCGGCGGGGTGCTGTCCTTGTATCTCTACAGCCGTCCCGAAGCGCCCGGCGCGCGGGGACTCGGACTGGCAGCGGCGAAGGCGATCCGCCGCCTCACCGTCCGCCTGCCCCACCGGACCCTGCGGTCGCTCTGCCCCCCGATCGCCGCGCTGCTCTCCGTGTCTGTCGTGGCCCCCGGGCGGATGGGCGACGCGCTCGGTATCAGGCCGTTGTCCGCTCTGCCGATGGGCACCTACCGGGACAAGCCGTTCCGCAGTCTGGTCCTCGACACCTTCGACCGCCTGAGCGCGCCGATTGAGCACCGTTTCACCTGGGCGGAGCTCGCGCCCTGGTTCGCCGAGTCAGGGCTCGTGGTCGACTCCGCCGCGACGACTCGGGCTGGTTCGTCGTTGCTCATCGCCCTGCCTGACGTCCTGTCAGCGCACACCGCCGCGCAGGCGCGCCACCCCGTAGTCCCATGCTGTCGGGTGCCAGCGCAGCTGCGAGTGCTCGGCTCCTGCCAGGGGCGCCACGGTTTCGGGGCGACTCTCCGCGAGGACGGCGTCGACCTGGCCGAGGAGCAGTGGGATGGCACAGGCGAGATGGAGGAAGGGATAGGTGGCGATGGAGTCGGCGGGTTCCGCCGTGAAGGTCGTTTGGGCCAGGATGCCGCCGGTGTCGATTCCGGGGTCGACCAGGTGCACCGTAGAGCCGGCGAGGTCCGGCCGGCCATCACGGAAGGCCCAGTAGCCGCCGTGCACGCCCCGATAGCGGGGTGTGACCCCGGCATGGAGATTGAGGACCGGCACGTCCACGGACCCGAGGACGTGCCGGGAGATGATGCGAGTCCCGTGCACGACGACGACAGTGGGGGAGACCTGGCGGAGAAGAGCGATCGTCCCTTCATCGTTGACCGAACTCACGTGGACGGCGTCTGAGACGGGGGTCACATCGAGGGTGTGGTCCTGCACGATCTGACGCACTCGATGGCGCCCGTGCCAGCGCAACAACGGCATCACGAGCCCGACGAACGCCACCTGTCCTCCGACCTTCCCCCAGCCGATCTTGCGGGCGCGTCGTCGGGCCAGGGCGAGCCTTGACGGCGACTCCTCCAGGAGCACGTGCAAGGCCGCTCGTCCGTCGAGATGGGCCATGAGAGCGTGCACCACCGCCGCTGTGCCGGCGCTGCGATCGCCGAGCAGGACGACGACGCCGGGTGGTTCAACGGGCACGATCGCCGCTCTCCCGCATCGCTTCCTCAATGAGGTCGACCTCGTCCTCGAGCGAGAGCCTGGACTCCGCCGCCTCCCGGCAGCGCTCCCCGAGGTGTGGATCGGTGGTGCGCCAGCCGCGTAGCGCACCGAGCCGGTCCGCCAGAACGGCGGCGTCGTCGGGCGGAACGAGGTAGTCGGACAACCAGCCCGTGAGCACCTCGGGCGAACCGCCCGACGCGGGTCGCCACGACCGGGATGCCGCAGGCGAGCGGCTCCATGATGGAACGGGAGAGGGGTTCGTCCCATCGGCTGGGGACCACGGCGACATCGGCCATCTGCAACAGCGGGACGACGTCGTTGCGACGGGGGAGCCAGCTCACCGCGAGCCCCTCGGCTGCAGCATGCAATCGCGCCCTCGTACGTGCGTGCAGTGGCGGGATCGGTCGCCGGCGGGGGAGATCCCACGACGACCAACCGGCTGTCGGGCGTGGAACGGGCCAGCCGGCCGAACGCCTCGACCAAGACATCGACACCCTTCTCCTCGCTGATGCGTCCCGCGTAAAGAGGACGACGAAGTCCTCGGGCGCCGAGCCCGAGCTCTCGTCGTACCCGGGCTCGCTCGTGCTCGTCGGCAGGCCTGTAGCGGTCGAGGTCGACCGACGTCAGGGCGACCGTGCGCGCGACCCGGGTCCAGACCCGTCCCTTCCCACAGAGCCAGCGTGTGCTCCGAGACGGAAACGGTGTAATCGACCCGCCTGAGCACGACGCGGAGCCAGCGCGGCAGCGGCTCGGGGGGAGGGAGACAGAGGTGATAGACGACGCTGGCCCGCCGGGCGGATGCCACCGCGACCGCGAAGGGGAGATCCCAGTAGCGGTAGACGTAAATCACTTCGGGCTGCAGTCGGCGGGCCTGCCTGACCGCGGCCAAGAAATCGAGCGAGGATCGGATGGGACGGGCGGGCGCGCGCGGGAGGGTGGCAGGAATCCGGGTCATCGTCGCCGTGATGCCATCCCACTCGTTCTCGAAGGCGCCCCCGTGGACGAAGACGAGGTCAAGGCGGTGCCCGCGGCGGGCAAGGCTCCTGCAGTTGCTGAGCTGCGTCCTCTCGAGACCACCTGCGGCGTCGAGGTAGTTCGCGGTGACCAGGATGCGCACGCAGTGATCCCCCGCGTTACCGGGTCCGCCGGGTTCGCGGTGATGCTGACGCGGTGCCGGCCTGGCTGGAGGGCGTCTCCATGGCGGCACGAGGCTACCTTCACCCGAACGCGCACGATTCCCGGCCGGTTCGGGCCTCACCGTTTGCCCTGATGTCACCTCGATGGACACATGCCGGGCTCGGAAGTGAGTACCGCGGCTCCACGGCACATGACCGGGTCCCGCGTTCAGATCCGGTTGCGCGGTACCGTTCGTTCGGACTCACGTCGGACGAGCCAGTGGGGCCTGATGGAAGGAAGTGGCGCCATGGAATCAGAAGGACTCGAGGGCTGGTGTCACGGACCCGTTCGGCCGCCACGAAGCACGCTGGCTTTCGGCGGGGTCGCCGACCAAGCTGGTGCGCGACGGTGAGGTCGAGGCTTACGACGACCCTCCCGACGAGGAGCCCACGATCCAGGCGCAGCTCATTGAGCCCGAAGTCGGACCCATTGGCGGGCGCGGACCTGCTGCGCGCCGGAGACCCGGACAGCGCACCGGTGAATCTCGCAGACCTGGAGCGGCGGATGGGCGACGCCGCGCTCGAAGGCGGCGCGCATCCCGAAGTTGACCTCGGGGTCCCGCCGCCCACCGACTGATATCAAGAAGCGCCGGACGAACTCCAGCGCTCGAGCCAGGACTGGAGCACCAGGACGTCCCAGAGCTCGTAGCTCAGGTCCCGCTTGCCCTCGGAGTGCAGCTTCCAGGCCCGGCGCACGGGTGCGGCTGCGAGCAGGCCGTGGCGGGCGAGCGCAGCCGGGGAGAGGAGGTCCTCGGCCCAGGGCCGCAGACGGGCCGCGCAGCCAGTCCGCCAGGGGCACGCCGAAGCCCATCTTCGGCCGGTCGACCAGTGCGCGGCGGGACGTGGCGGTCCAGGACCTGGCGCAGCACCCACTTGGACGTCCCGTCGCGCACCTTCGAGGATGTCGGGAAGCCGCCAGGCCGCTTCGAGCACGCCACGGTCGAGGAACGGTGCTCGGGTCTCGAGGGAGACGGCCATGGACGCCCGGTCGACCTTGGTCAGGACGTCGTCGGGCAGATAGGTCATGAGGTCCGCCCGCAGCAGCTGGCCATCACGTCGCCGCCGCCGTGCCCGGCCGCGCGCCCGTCGAGCCGGCGCGCTCGGCCCGAGGCCCACCGACCAGCTCCGGTCGGGATCCTCCCAGTGCGCGATCAGCGCACCGTAGGCCTGCGTGGACGCTCGGCGCCTGGAGCACCCGACCCAGCTTGGCCACCTTCGTCGAGGGCAGGCGCACCTGCCAGCGTGTCGGGCAACAGCGCGGCGGCGTCTCGACCGCTCCGGGCGGGACGAGCCGGAGCGCACCGCCCACCCGACGGCGGAGGCCGGCGGTAGCGGTGCCGCCCACCGCCAGACCCGATCGAGCCAGGCGTGGCGGTTGTATCCGGCGAAGAGCTCGTCCCCGCCGTCGCCGGAGAGCGCGACGGTCACGACGCGCCGGGCCACCGCGGCGACGAGGTGCGTCGGGAGCTGCGAGCTGTCCGAGAACGGCTCGTCCCAAATCTCGGCCAGCCGGGGGACGACGTCGAAGCACCTCGCGCGCGGCATCTCGACCGTCGTGTGGTCGGTGCCCGAGGTGCGCCGCCACGGCGGCGGCCGAAGCAGATTCGTCGAAGGACTGCTCGGCGAAGGCGACGGTGAAGGTGCGTACCGGCCGGGCCGAGTGTCGCTGCATGAGGGCGACGATCAGGCTCGAGTCGATGCCGCCCGAGAGCAAGGCCCCGACGGGCACGTCGGCCACCATGCGCGCCGCCACCGCGTCGGAGAGCGCCGCCTCGACCGTGTCGGTCGGCCTCACGGTCGTCCGACAGCGGCGCCAGCGCGCCAGGCCGTCGTCGATGGCCTCGCTCGGCCGACCAGTACGGGCGCTGGGCTCGGGCAGCGCGCCGGGGCGAGCTCCGGCGCCGAGACGGTAACCAGGGAGCCCGGGTCGCAGCTTGGCGAATCCCTCGTAGATGCAGAACGGCGCCGGGACGCAACTGAGGCTGGAGGAACTGGCGCCCACGGCAGCGCGGTCGACGCGGGGCTCGAAGCCTGGCAGGGCGTGGAACGCCTTGAGCTCCGAGGCGAAGGCGAACCGCGTACCGACCCAGCCGTAGAACAACGGCTTCTCGCCGAAACGGTCGCGGACGAGGTGGAGTTCCTGGGAGCCAGACGTCCCAGGCGGCGAAGGCGAACATGCCCTCCACGCGCTCGAGCGTCTCGATGAGCCCCCAGTGGTCGAGCGCCGCGACCAGCACCTCGGTGTCCGATGTGCCGTCGACGTCGCACGCCGGACGCCGCCAACGCCGACCGGAGCTCCGCGGTGTTGTAGAGCTCGCCGTTGTAGTTCAGGACCCAATTCCGCTGGCCGAGCGCATGGGCTGGCGGCCCTGGGAGCCCTTGCCCACCACCTCGAGGCGACGATGGCCCAGCGCGACGCCGGCGGACCGGTCCTCCCAGAGGCCGAAGTCGTCCGGCCCACGGTGGACGAGCGCGTCCGCCATCGCCGAGCCAGGTGGCCGAGCTCACCATCCCGCGCGCCCCAGCGGGATCGAGCAGACCGGCGATGCCGCACATCAGCGTGACCTTCTCGGCGCGGCGCGACGGCGTACGGGAGCGGCACGCAGGAGCTCATCCCAACGCCCGGCGACCATCTCGAGGGAGAAGTGCTGCTCGCAGCGCCGCCGTGCGGCCAGGCCCATGGCTCGCCGACGCTGCGGGTGCTCGACGAGGTCAACGGCGGCTCGCACCAGGCCGTCCAGGTCATCCAGGTCGACGAGCAAACCGGTCTCCCCGTCCTCGATCACGGCCGACGCACCCGCTACGTGTGTCGAGATCGCGGGGAGGCCGCAGAGTCCGGCCTCAATGAGCACGCCGGGCATGCCTTCGCCGTCGGGCGCGCTCGGAAACACGAAGATGTCTGCTCCCTGCAGGTGCGGAACGACATCGCTCGACCAACCGAGCATCTCAATGCCGGCCCGGTCAGCACGACGTTGCAATTCGGTCTCCATCGGTCCGGCGCCGACCATCCGTCCGACGACCGGGTGGCCGGCCTCCCGCATCCGCTCGAGGAGCTGCACGAACAACTGTGGTCGCTTCCCGGCGCTCAGATGGCCGACGAAGAGCAAGGTGACCGGCCCGCCCGCTGGGCGCTGAGCGGGCACGAAGCGGCTGGCGTCGCGTCCGTTGGGGATGACGACGACCCGGTCAGATCGAAGCGACAGCACGTCCTGGCAATCGTCGGCAACGTCGTCGGACACGGCAGCCGCCATCCATGCCCGACGCGCCAGCGCTTCCACAGCAGCCGACGTGGACTGTGGTGTGCGCCGGAAGGCCACGTCCCGATGACGCAGTACACAAGAGGAACCCGACAGGACAGCGCGAACGTACTTGAAGGCGTCCCCACCGTGGGCCACCACCACGTCGTGCTCGAAGCGACCGAGTCGAGTCGCAAGTGTCGCCGCCGCGGCGGGGTGCAGCCCCGCGGCGGCGCCAGGGCCGCCCGGCAGAGCGAACGTGTCATCGACCGCGATGCCGTCCTCCCCATCGAAGAGGCTCACCAGGCGATGTCCGGCGTCGAGGCCACCCATCTGGTCGACCAGGGCGCGGGCGAACACCTGTGCTCCACGGCCGAGTCCGGTCGGGATGGCGTGGAGGACACGGAGCCGGGTCCCCGGGGAGGGGGCGGACGAGACGCCGCGATCGGACCCCATAACGCCCGGCATTCTGCTCTTCGCGCTGCACCATGGGCCAGTCAGAAGGGAATTCATCTATGTTTCATCGAAATGTCGCCAAGATGTTGCGTCTCGTTCACCCAATCCCGGGGAGGCTGAGGGAGTGTCGGATCGGGCAGCAGAGGCCACCCTCGCGTGGCGACGGAAACCGTGCGTTCGACCCTGACGGAACGAGCGCGTTCGTCGTTCCTGCGGCTCCCGGGGTCGGTGCAGAGGGCTGTTCTGCACGCCGGAGGCCGGTACGCGCCGTGGGAAGACGGCTTCGATTTCACGCCACCCAGTCCTCGTCCTGGTGAGGTCACGGGCCCCCCTGATTTTGTGGGCATCGGCGCGCAGAAGGCAGGCACAACCTGGTGGTTCGGCCTGGTCGCGTCGCACCCCGGCGTGGCCCACCGCGACGACGTCCACAAGGAACGACACTTCTTCAACCGCTTCGCGGCGCGGCGCGTTCGGTCCTGCCGACTGCGAGCAGTACCACGCGTGGTTCCCGCGTCCGGCGGGGATGGCGACAGGGGAGTGGACGCCGGACTACCTGCACCTGGGCTGGGTCCCGCCGCTGCTGGCCGAAGCGGCACCCCAGGCTCGGCTCCTGGTACTCCTCCGCGATCCCGTCGAGCGCTTCAGTTCCGGGCTCGCGCATCATCGCGGGCACCGGGGTGCACTCACCGGCCAGGTGTACGCTGACGCCCTCGCGCGCGGGTTCTACGGCCGGGCGCTGGGCGAGTGGACATGCCACTTCCCGCGGGAGCAGATCCTTGTGTTGCAGTACGAGCGCTGTGTGCGGGATCCCCTTGGTGAGCTCCAGAGGACGTACCGCTTTTTGGATCTGCCTCCGTTCACACCCGACGAGGTGAGCCAACGCGTCAACTCCAGGCGGGGGCAATTCACGCTCCCGGACAATGCACGCCAGCGACTGCGGGAACTGTACGCTGCGGACGTGCTTGATCTGGCGGCGAGCACGGCGGACGTCGACCCCGGACTGTGGCCGAATTTCTCCGGGCTGGTCCGAGCATGAGTGTCGGAACGGACATTCCGGTCGCTCTGATAGTGGCGGCTCTCCTTGCCTGGTTCGGTGTGTTGATCGCCAAGAAAGTGGCACGCTCCGACGGTTCCGAGGCGCTCAAGAAGGTCATGGTCGCCAGCGTCCTCCTGCATCTTGTCTGCGCGCCCTTCCAGATCTTCGTCGTGGACCACTTCTACGGCGGCATTGCCGACTGGCTGCGCTACGACCACCAGGGAGCGGTGCTCAGCGGTATGTGGCGGGACGGCCACTTCACCCTCGCCGGGAGTGGCATCCACGGAATCATCGGCTCGGGCTCGGTGTCCATCGCCGGCGGGGTGGTCATGACGCTGGTCGGCCCCAATCAGCTGGCCGCCTTCTTCGTGTGTTCCTGGCTCGCGTATGTAGGTTGCGTTCTGTTCTATCTGGCGTTCAGGGTGACCTTTCCCCGAGTCGACCGCCGCTGGTACGCAGTCCTGATCTTTCTCTTTCCGTCCTTACTCTTCTGGACCGCCGATGTGAGCAAAGAGGCCTTCATGCTTCTCGGCCTCGGCCTCACCGCCTATGGCGTCGCACTCGTGATGGTCGGGCAGCGAGCCGGCTACCTCTACACGCTCGCGGGTGGCGCCTTTTCTCTGTTCATCCGTCCTAATGAGATCGTCATCCTCGCAGTGGGATTTGCGCTCGCGATGGTGGTGCGGGCAGTGGCCAGCAGCGCCCGCAGGTCTCTCCGGCGGTCGCGGAACGTGTTCACGATGGCGGCAGCCTTCGTATTCGTGGCCGCTGTCGTTATCCTGACCACGTTCGAGGCGGTCCATTTCCTGCATTCGATCACCGGGTCTGGCGTCGGCAACTCACTCAACAAGCTCTCCTCGAACAATCAAGGCACTGGTGTGGGCTTCGGGAGCAGTTCGGTCCCTTACTCCTCCAACCCTTTGTGGTATCCACGCGACGCCTACACCGTGCTCTTCGATCCGCTCCCCTTCTCCGCCCGCAGTGTGACCCAGTTGTTCGCCGCAGGCGAGAACACGCTCATTCTGTTGGTCATCCTTTGGTCTCTTCGGCGCTTGCGTTACCTTCCTCGGCTCTGCCTGCAGAAGCCGTACGTCTTCATGTCAGTGTTCTATTGCGCCATCTTCGTATTTACCTTTGCGGCTCTCGGGAACCTTGGACTCATCGTCAGGGAACGCACCTTGCTCCTCCCGTTCCTCTTCGTTGTACTTGCCTTCCCAGTGGCACGCGGCGACGAGGACCCATATCCGTGGCAAACCCGAACACGACGAGACCACGATGCCTCGCCCTGGTATGCCATCTCGCAACGAGACAGCGTCGAGATCGTGGACTCGACCGTGGTCGCGGCGTCGACCGTGGCGAAGTGGACGGCCGAGGAGCCGCCTCACGCCGAGGCGGAGTGGTCCGTTGCTCAGTGGCGGCGGCTGCGCTGAGGCAGCGGCGAGGGTCGGGTCATGATGCAGTCCGATCACCCGAAGTCAGGCCGTCAGATGAACCTTTCGCGAACGTCATGTGGAAAGAAGGAGTTCGTCCCGGCCTCAAATGTTCCCTCGGGAATGGCCCCGTTACACTGACCCCGGCACTACTTCGTGCTGAATTCAGGAGGATTTAGGCGGCTGTGGCAAACATCGTGTTTATCCGGTGCTGGCATCAGGGGACGATGTTGTCTGTGTGTCTCGCGGATACCGGCCATGAGTCGTGCTCTCTCCGAATTCGACACGGCGCCGTGTCATGAAGCGTGATGGCGTGACGCTGGCGGATCGCACATGCGTCGTGGCTGGCGCCGGTCGGGGGATCGGTGCCGAAATCGCACGAGCGCTGGCCAGACAGGGGGCAAGTCTCATTCTCGCGGCCCGCACGATTTCTGAGCTGGAGGGCGTGGCACACGACGCGAGAGCATTCGACGTTGACGCCTGTGCGGTGCGAGCCGATGTGTCGGACCGTCTCGATGCTGACCGGGTCGTGAGTACCGCCATCGACCGGTTCGGAAAAATAGACGTGCTGGTGGACGCAGCCGGCATCCATGGACCGATCGGTCAATTCTGGGAAGCGGACCTTGAACAGTGGAAGCACGCGATCGAGGTGAATCTGTACGGCTTGGTACATCTGTGCCACGCCGCCATTCCCCATATGATCGCAAGAGGACGCGGAAGCATCATTGCCTTTTCCGGAGGTGGTGCCACCATGCCCCTTCCTCGCTTCTCTGCGTACGGGTCGTCAAAAGCCGCTGTCGTGCGCTTCGTCGAGACGATTGCCGAAGAGCTTCGCCACACCGGCGTCAAAGTGAACGCGATCGCACCGGGCCTCGTCGACACCCGGCTGCAGGACGGAGTACTCGCGGCACGTGACAGCGCCGGCGACCTGTTCGCGACGGTCCAGAATTTGCGCGAACGAGGCGAGGGCGCCGTCGATCCCGCTCTTCCAGCCGCGCTCGCCGTCTTCCTCGCATCGGATGCGTCCGCAGGCCTGACGGGCCGACTCATCTCTGCACCGCACGATGAATGGGCTTCCTGGGATACGGATCGTGTCGCGGCGATCATGGACAAGGCCTGGTACACACTGCGACGACTCGACCCGTTCACGCTTGAGCCGTTCCTGGACGTTGGTTTGAACTCATGACGGATCTCTGTCTCGTCACAGGTGGAGCGGGTTTCATCGGTTCGCACACAGTCGATCTGTTGGTCGAAAGGGGCTATCAGGTCCGCGTGTTGGACAGCCTGCAGCCACGGGTCCACCCGACCGGCGCGCCATCGTGGTTGTCGCCGTCGGCAGAATTCGTGCAGGGGGACGTGACGGATGCCACTGTGATGCGAGAAGTACTCGAAGGCGTCCAGTCAGTGATCCATCTGGCTGCCTATCAGGACTACATGCCGGACTTCTCCCGCTTTATCCACACCAATACCGAAAGCGCGGCACTCATCTTCGAGATCGCCGTGTCGGATCCGGCGAGATACCCGGTGCAGAAGGTGGTGTTCGCTTCCTCGCAGGCGGTCTGCGGAGAGGGGCGCTACGTGTGCACGCGATGCGCGGGGGGAGTCGATGCTCCGAGCATCGCCGAGCAATTGGCTCAGCCCAGCCTCGCCTACGGGTTTCCGCCCGATGCGGTCCACATGCCCGCCCCTCGGTCGATGGAGCAGCTCCGGAGAGGAGATTGGAGCGTCAGATGTCCGAAGTGTGGGGAGGCTCTGTCTCCTCTGCTCATCGACGAGCTGACTGTCAGTCCGGGAACTGCCTATGGGATCTCAAAGTACGCGATCGAACTGCTGGCCGATCGTCTCGGCAGGAGATACCAAATTCCGACGGCCTGTATGCGCTACACCTACGTCCAAGGCCCCCGGAACTCGTTTCATAACCCGTATTCCGGGATTGCTCGCAGGTTCGTGCTGCGCCTGCTCGACGGCTTGCCCCCCATTATCTACGAGGACGGAGCGCAGCTGCGAGACTACGTCAACGTGCGAGACGTCGCTCGAGCGAACGTTCTCGTCCTCGAGGACGAGCGATCGAAATTTCAAGGTATTCAATGTGGGCGGTGGTCGCGCCACTCCTGTGCACGCAGTCGCCGAGATCCTCATTGCGGAATTCGGAAGCGACTTGCGTGCCGATGTTCCCGGAGACTTCCGCGTCGGAGACACTCGGCACACAGTGTCCGACATCAGCGCACTGCAAGCTCTGGGCTGGACCCCAACAATCTCGATCGAGGACAGCCTGGGGGAGTACGTCGCATGGGTGCGGCAGCAGGGTGGCGCAACGGGGCGGATCGAAGAAACGGAACGGATCATCCGCGACCAGGGCGTCATTCGAGCGCGCCGACTCAATCGGATAGCTGATGCGCATCGGGGTTATCGGATGCGGACTGATCGGGCGCCGGAGGGCCCTTGTCATTCACGAGTCTTTGAATGACAAGGTGGCGATGGTCGCCGACGTCGATGCAGACGTCGCGAAGGAAGCGGGTCGGGTCATCGGATGTGATTGGACGACACGCTGGGCGGATGTCGTGGGGAACAATTACCTTGACGCAGTTGTCGTCGCGACCACGAACGAGTGGCTCTCCCCGATCTCGCGAGCCGCCCTGGAATCCGGGAAGCACGTTCTTTGTGAGAAGCCCGCCGGCCGGAGTCCCGGTGAGGTGCAAGGCATGGTGAAGGCCGCGGAGGCTCTTGGTTTGACGCTCAAAGTGGGCTTCAACCTGCGCCACGCCCCCGCCATTGGTCGAGCACACTCGTTGTATGTCCAGGGTGCCACCGGCGACCTGACGTTTCTTCGCGCCCGCTACGGACATGGTGGCCGACCTGGAATGGAGACAGAGTGGCGTTCCAATTCGGCCATCGCCGGAGGAGGCGAACTCCTCGATCAGGGCATCCATGTCGTGGACCTATTCCGCTGGTTCGCAGGCGACTTCGGTGAGGTTTTCGCGTACACCGCGAATTACTGTTGGCCGGCACCTGTGGGCACCGTCGGGGTCGAGGACAATGCCTTTGCCCTCTTTCGTACTGCCGCTGGCGCTATTGCGTCGCTCCACGTGAGCTGGACCCAGTGGAAGAATCTCTTCTCGCTCGAAGTCTTCGGAACAGCCGGATACATCGTGGTCGATGGCCTGGGTGGCAGCTACGGGCCGTCAACCTTGCGTTGGGGCAGGCATTTGGCCACAGGGGGAGCGCCGGAAGAGACGTGTGAGGAGTTTGACGGGTCAGAGAAGTCTTGGGCTCAAGAGTGGCACGAATTTGCCTCAGCGATAGCGGAACATCGGCAGCCCCTCGGGAGCGGGCTCGATGCCCTTCGGGCCGCAGAGATGGTGCATGGAGCGTACGAGTCGGCACTGACCGGTGGCCCTGTGCGGCTGCCAAACTCGTGAGCGTCACCATGGATGGTCCTCACGTCGACTCGGGCCGGCCTCACGAGGCCGTCATTCTTGCGGCCGGGCTTTCGACGAGGCTGCGGCCGTTGACCGATGATCTGCCCAAATGCATGATTCCCATCGGGGGCAGGCCCCTCATCGCCCACACCATCGAACACCTGAGGTCGTATGGAATTGTGGACGTTGTCATCAATCTGCACCACGCGGGAGCGCGGATCGTCGAGTACCTGCAGGGAGGCGAAGCCTTCGGGGTCAAGGTCAGATATTCCTGGGAGCGCGACATCCTTGGAACTGCCGGTGGGACCCGCCATGCCGCCCGATTCTTCGACGGCCCTTTCTTCCTCTGGTACGGGGACAACCTGAGCACCATTCACCTCGACCATTTGTGGGCCCTCCATGCGAGCGTTGGGGCCGAAGCCACGATGGCGCTGTATGACCGTCAGGACACAGGCCAGAGCGGCGTCGCTGAACTCGACGAGAGTGGACGGGTCCGGCGTTTCGTCGAGAAACCGAAGCCGGGCGAGGCCTCGGGGACGTGGGTGAACGCTGGTGTCCTCGCCCTCGAGCCCAGCGTATTGGAGAGGATCCCAACAGAGGGAGTCCAAGATTTCGGGAGGCAGATCTTTCCCGATCTCATCGCGGGTGGGTCAGGATTGTTCGGATACATGATGTCGAGAGAAGAGAAGCTGTGGTGGATCGATACGCCGGACGATCTCCGTCGGGTACGAGAAGCGTTCGGTGACATGGTGATCGAAGAGAGCGGGCGAGCGTGATACTGGCCAGGGCACCATTTCGTATTTCTCTCGGAGGCGGGGGTACGGACCTCCCTTCGTATTACGAGCGATTCTCCGGGTTCGTCATCACCGCCGCCATCAACAAGTATGTCTACCTCTATCTCAATCGCCCCGCCGCCGACGATCTGATTCGAGTGAAGTATTCGACGTACGAGCAGGTGTCGTCAGTTGACGAGATTGAACACGACCTTGTTCGACCGGCCCTCAAGTTGCTCGACATCGAAGGCGGTCTTGAGATCGCGTCCATGGCTGACGTGTCAGCGGGGACGGGTCTCGGCTCGTCCGGCACGTACCTTGTGGCCCTGCTGACCGCTCTGCACGAACTGAAGCGCGAACAGGTGCCGGCCGTGGAGCTTGCCGAGCGGGCCTGTCATATCGAGATGGATCTTGCTGGGCACCCGGTCGGCAAGCAGGACCATTACATCGCTGCACTCGGCGGCGTCGTCTGTCTTGACATCGCACCTGATGGCCGGGTGGAGGTGAGCAACGTCAACCTCTCCGACGACACCCTCGATGAATTCCGAAGCACGGTCTTACTCTTCTACACCGGGCTCACACGCCAGAGTTCGGAGATTCTTCAAGAGCAATCCACCGATACCGAACAAAGCAACCGGGAAGTTCTCAGCAGTCTTCATGGGACGAAGGAAATCGGTATCGCAATCAAACGAGCACTCGAAGGTGGCCGTGTAGACGAGTTCGGTCGTCTGCTTCATGAGCATTGGCAACTCAAAAAGAGACGGTCCACGAAAATCACCGATTCTCGTTTGGATAGTTGGTATTCGATTGCGAGAGAAAGCGGCGCTCGTGGCGGGAAGGTCATCGGGGCTGGCGGAGGTGGATTCTTCATGTTCCAATGCCCGGTCGAGAGCAAGGCTGATCTTCGCGCTGCACTTTCGGAGGAGGGTCTGCGCGAGATGCGGTACGACTTTGATTTTCGTGGTGCCAAGGTGCTCGTCAACTTCTAGGAGGCACTGTGTCGTATTCGAGCACCTTTCTTGAGGAAACGGCGAAGATCGCGCTGGAACTGGACACTCGCAGCGATCGAAGCCATGGCCCTACGTCTCGCAGAGGTACGCGCTCGCGAGGGACGACTCTTCTTTCTGGGCGTGGGCGGTGGAGCCGGACATGCCTCCCACGCTGTCGCTGACTTCCGCAAGCTGACGGGCATCGAGGCGTACACGCCGGCGGACAATGTGTCTGAGCTCACAGCTCGGACGAACGACGAAGGATGGAACTCTGCGCTGGTGGGATGGCTCCGCGTGAGCAAGCTCTCGGCGAGAGATTGTGTGTTCGTTTTCTCCGTCGGGGGTGGAGACGCCGTCCGGAGACGTGAGTTCGAATGTGGTGGAGGCATTGAAGCATGCCAACGCGGTCGGCGCCACGATATGCGGCGTCGTCGGCCGCGACGGCGGATTCACAGCGCGAGTTGCCGACGTATGCATTTTGGTTCCGACGGTTAGCCCCGCCAGGGTGACGGCGCACACGGAAGCGTTTCAGGCCGTGGTGTGGCATCTGCTCGTGGGTCATCCCCTCCTCTGCCTGAACGAGATGCGATGGGAGTCCCTGGAGAGCCGATGAAAAGGCCGGCCGTGTTTCTCGACAGGGACGGGGTACTGAACCGCACCTTTCTGCGAGGGTCGGTAGTGCACCCCCCGCAGAGTCCCGACGAGGTGGAAATACTCCCAGGCGTTGTCGAGGCCTGCCGGTCGCTGCGGGAAGCGGGCCTTTTGCTCATCGTCGTCACAAATCAACCAGATGTTGCACGGGGCTCGCAGCGACCGGATGTTGTGGAGGCGATCAATACCGCCGTTCTGTCTCCGATCGGCGTCGACGACCTCCGCGTCTGCTACCACGATGATGGTGATGGATGTGATTGCCGCAAGCCCGCGCCCGGAATGATTCTCGCCGCGAGCCGAGACTGGGACGTCGACCTGGCATCGAGTTTCATGGTGGGAGATCGCTGGCGTGACATCGAAGCCGGACAACGAGCAGGCTGCCAGACGATCTTGGTCGGCAACCACCGTGAGCAGGGAAGACGCGTCGCTCCGGCGTATCATGTGGACTCGCTAAGTGCGGCCGCGGACATCATCTTGAACCAGAGAACTGGGGAAGCGGTGAGGGCGATATGAGTTCACTGCTCGACCTCTTCACGCGAGTGTTCGCAGATGGTGCAGACAAATCGGACATTCTCGAGCTGTATCGCAACCCTCAGATTCGAGGATTCACGACAAACCCCACACTGATGAGAGCCGCGGGCGTCTCCGACTATGAGACGTTCGCACGAGATCTCTTGGAGCTGATCTCTGATCGACCTCTTTCATTCGAGGTGTTTGCCGATGATCTTGGTGAGATGAAGCGGCAGGCTAAGCGCATCGCTTCTTGGGCGGAGAACGTGTACGTCAAGATCCCGATCACAACCACGGATGGAGAATCGGTCCTGGCGTTGGTGTCCGACCTGTCGGCCGACGGCGTGAAGATGAACATCACCGCGCTCATGACTGTCGAGCAGGTGCGTGACGCCGCAGGTGCGCTGCGCGGGGGACCACCGGCTTTCGTTTCTGTGTTCGCCGGTCGTATCGCCGACACCGGCCGCGACCCCGTCCCGATCATGCGGGCGGCCGTAGAAGAGCTACAGCCCTACCCGAACGCAGAGCTCATATGGGCGAGCCCTCGTGAGGTCCTCAACCTTTTCCAGGCGGACGCAATCGGGTGCCACGTGATCACGATGACAAAAGACCTGATCAACAAACTGGACAACGTCGGCAAAGACCTCTTGGACTACTCCCTGGAAACGGTGCAGATGTTCCATGAAGACGGCGTGAAGGCGGGATATACGTTCGGGGAGGACTGAGGCCCGTCATCGTTCCTCCTGCGGCATCGGGGCGGCCGACTTGGGCCGAGGGCGAAGAACATCCGCCACCGTCCTCCTGAATGCTCGCTTGTTCCTGACCGGAGTGGATCCATTGGGAAAGGCTTCCTGCCAGACCTGCGCAATCGCTGCATTGGCCGAATCGATCTGCTCATCGACGGCTGCGAAGCCGGTGCGCTTGACGAGACCCTCCGGGAGGGTGCTCCGGTGGTAGTGGATGATGGCGGGACGGCCAACGTTCTCAGGAATTCGCTTGGGGTTGTGGGCCGGAAAATTCCAGCGTATGTCGAGCCTCTGCGGAGTGATTCGCAACTCGCTGAGCGCGAGCGCCATCGACGGCTGGTCGATATGAGTGGGGTAGTTCTCGAGTATCGCCACATGCTCCATGAGCCAGGTCGCCCATCGACCCCAGGAATGCGCCAAAGCGGAGAGTATTTGACCGGGGACGATGTAGAGGCCTCCATTTCCGTGACCGGCCACGGTCAGATGTTGCGGGACCCAATCGAGAGGCTCCACACCGCTGATCTCGAGTCCTGCCGCCTCGAACATGTTCTCGAGGATTCGGAGGGGGGGATTCGGGGCTCCGACGAGGCGTGATCCCATCGCGTCGGCTGGAATGTGCAATCGGCGAGGATCTTCGAGCACAAGTACGTCCGTATCCGTGAGAACCGCCAGCCCTTCCACTCCCCGCTCCCCAAGATGGATTGCTCCGGAGATCTTGTTACACCACGGTGAGCGTTTGTCGAAGGGCCGAATGGCCTCGACGGCGACGCCCCGGCTTCGAAGGAACCTCAAGGCGTCGGAATCCGTGCCACCCACGGCGTGCACGACCATGTCGCGGGCCGGCACCGATGCGATATTTCGCAAGGTCGCGTACCAGCGGAGCGCATCGGAGTGGAACCGAGGATCGGAATCGACGACGCACGAAAACACGCCACGCGAACTCACATGTACATCGGCCCGCTGTGCTTCGTCGTTCACCGATGACGTGGTGTCGAAGGCTGCGTCGCTGTCGGAGGAATTGATCACGGCACCGGGGATGGTAACGACCGCACCACGATCAACGCCATTGCAGCCGAGTGTTCACCTCTGGTCGGATGAGAACTCTTCCAGTTCATGCCCAGTTCGCGTTCTGTTCGCCGAACAAGGGTAACGATCACCCTTTTGACCCGGTGAGCCTCGAAGTTCCTCTTTCGCTCTGATACCCGGTGGTCCGGAAAGTCCCGGCCCCGGCGCAGGTGACTTCCGACCGCGTCGCCGACGAGGTCACGACCAGGAAGAGAGCCATATTCGTTTCGTGATCAGCGGCTAGGTGTCGAAGCTGTAGCCGGCCAGAACGGGTCGACGTTGGATGAGGGCCTCCACCTCACGTCGCTCATCTGCCGACCACGGGAGTCTGTCGCGGCTACACGAGGGAGTCGGCTTCACGAGAGCGGCTGCAGGCCGCGCAGGTAGTCGGGAGAAGGCGTGACTCCCAGGAACCCGCACAGCTCCCGCAGGTGCTGTCCGGGGTCCTCCGTAAACGACTCGTAGCGGATGTCAAGCAACTCGTCGGATCCCAGTCGGGACCGAACGTCGTCCACCGTGGTGCTCAGACCCTGATATCTCGCCATGGCGGGAGCCAGGATCCGTTGCCCTCGCCAGGCCATCGTGGCGATGTTGTCGTAGGGGTTCCGCACGACATCGATCACGCGGATCGGTACTCCGACGGTGCGGCGAAGGGCCTCCAGCAGCTCCGGGTGCTCGCCCAGGCGGTGGGTCGATCTACCGGCTCGCTTGTCCCCGATGACCCGCAGGTGTGTGAACCTGCCCTGGAATTGCCCCGGGACCTTGTAGTCGTAGCCGGTCCATTGGTAGTCGATCGACGCGAAATAGCGATCCCTGTCCATCAACAGGGAAAAGAGTTGGTGCCTGCTTTTGCCTTGCTCTACGTACTCGAGCACGTCCAGCTCGTTGGCAATCACGATCTCCGGGTGGGCGTTCAACAGCGCTCCGACGAGGGTTGTCCCACTCCGTGCGTATCCGAGAAAGAAGCAGAACCGTTCCAGATCCTTCAGCGAACGACGCCGACGAAGCGCGCCGATGGCGGTCCGACCGGCTGAGCCGGCTTGGCGAGTCCGGGCGCTCCAACCCGAGGGCAGGTTGGGAGCATCATTCGAGAGCTCAGCGTTCATCGAGAACCCTCCGCAAGAAGCCCACTTGATCAGCTCCACATTATTCGGGACACGTGGTCACGGTGTTGTCGTCACCATGCCACAAGCCGGGTCGACGGTGATCTCGAACCGGGCGTCCCGAAAGCCGGAGTGCGGGCGATCGACCATACGGCCGACTTTGACCGCCTCCATTGCCCCCCATAGCATCAGGTCGAAACCCCGAGGTCCGACTCAGTCAGCGGAGGTGAAGTTGTGGACGGCGCCGATTCGTCACAGAGCCCCGCCGGATCTCAGGGTCAAGCTCACCGCACTGAGGCGTACCTGGAACTACCGCCGCCGCGGACAGCGCCCTGAGGTGGCCGCGTTCATTGCGCACGCGGCAGTCGACGGGGTTCGGAATCGCCGCACGTTCCAGGGGGTCGAACGCTTCTTCTTCATGCTGGGCTACACCCGCAGTGGCAGCACACTGGTCGGGTCGCTGCTCAATGCTCACCCGCAGATGGTCATCGCTCAGGAGATCGACATCTTCCGCTTTCTTCGGCCGGGGATCACGCGCAACACGCTGTTCGGCATGGTGCTCGTGCGTGACCGCCAGTTCGCGGCAATCGACCGTGATTACCACGGTTTCGACTATGCGGTGCCGGAGGGCGACCAGGGTCGGTTCACGACGCTGCGGGTTCTGGGCGACAAGCACGCCGGCAGAGCGACACGACGCCTTCGCGACGACCCGCATGCGCTCGAACGCCTTCGTTCTCTGGTCGGCGTCCCTATCCGGGTGCTCCACCTGGTGCGCAACCCGTTTGACAATATTGCCTCTATCGCTCGAAACCGCGATATGCCTCTTTCATCGGCCATTGCCATCTACCGCAAGTTGGGTATCGCGGTGGACCAGACCATGACTCGCCTCAGTACGGACGAGCTCTTCGAAATCAGATACGAGGACCTCACTGCCGATCCCACCGCGAGGCTGAACGAGATCTGCGGGTTCATCGGCGTGCCTGCCACGACTGACTATTTGAACAGGTGCGCAACCCTGATCGACCACGGTGGCCGTCGTAGTCCGCGACAGCCTTTCCTGGTCTGCGGAGGAAATCGCCATGGTGGAGGAGCTCATCGGTTCCCGCCCCTCTCTCGAGCACTACTCCTTCGCTGAGTAGCCAACTCCGCTGAGCAGTCTTCTGTAGGTATCGAGAGTCCGGGAAACGACGCGGCGGTCGTCGAATTCGGCCTCGGCCCGGATGCGAGCAGCCAGGCCCATCGACTGGCGGCGATCCGGATCGGCGGCGAGGGTCTCTATGGCGTCGGCCAAGGCCTCCGGTTCGCGCACCGGTACCAGGAGCCCGGTCTTCTGGTGGTCGACCACCTGCCGGCAGCCGCGGATATCGGTCGCGACGACCGCCAGGCCGCAGGCGGACGCCTCCATCGCCACGCGGGGGAAACCCTCACGGTGAGAAGCCAGGACGAAGAGGTCGAAGCCCGGGTACAGCGCCTGCACGTCTCGGCGTTCGCCGAGGAACAACACATTGCCGAGTCCGCGGCCGCGATCGATATCGGCCTGCGTCAGGCTGCCGCTCTTTTCCGGATCCGTCGGCCCGACGACGACCACGACCACCTCGGGCCTGGTCTGGCGGAGGCGTTGCGCCGCCTCGAAGAGCTCGGCGTACCCCTTTTCCCACACCAGACGGCCCACGACGCCGGCAACGACCCGATCGGCGCCGACGCCGAGGGATCGCCGGGCTGATGCGGCCTCCTCGGGTCGGGGACGGAACCGGTCCAGGTCGATGCCGTTGCCGAGCAGCTGCAGCTTCCGGCGAGGCACCCACAGGCGTTCCAGGACGGCAACGTCCTCGACGTTCTGCACGAGCTCCGCTTGTGAGCACATGGACATCGCCCGTTCCGTGCCGTAGACCAAGAAGCGTCGAACGAGCGGGTCGTCCGGGCTGGCGTACAGGCCGTGCACCGTGTTCACCACCACCGGCACCCCGGCGAGCCGTGCGGCCAGCCGTCCATAGACGCCGGGCTTCGGATTGTGTGTGTGGACGATGTCGGGACGGAGCCGCCGGAAGAGGCGGACGAGCTCCCCGAGAGCCCGGGCGTCGTCCGTGATCGAGACGGAGCGGGTGGCGTCCGCGACCGCCTCATGACGGATGCCCCATTCGTTGAGGTCGTCGACCCAGGGCCCCGCAGCGGAGGCGCCGATGACGTCCATTCCCGCTTTCGCGAACGCACGGAGCTGCGGACCAAGCAAAAGGGCGAGGCTTATGTCGGTCGTGGTCACGTCGACCACACGCCTGCCGGCCACGACGTCGTTGGTCACCGCATCAGCGCCATCGGCTGCGGCAACAGCTCGTCGTAGACGGACTCGACCTCCCGCACGCACCGACGCACGTCGAAGCGGTCCCCCAAATCGATCGCCGCCGCACCGAGCTGTGCCCGCAACTCGGGACGGTCCGCCAGTTCGACGATCGCATCTGCAAGCGCCTGCGGCTGCTCGGCTGGCACGACCAGGGCATTGACCCTGTCATCGAGGAGGTTCACGAGCTCGCCGACGTCCGTGGCGACAATGGGGAGACCTGCGCAGAGCGCTTCCATCAATGCGAGCGGCAGCCCCTCCTGGCGGGAGGGGAGCACGAACACGTCGGCCGCGGCAAGCAGCCGGGGCACGTCCTCCCGCTCGCCCAAAAAGGTGAAGCGATCTCCCAGGGCCAGAGCAGCGTGCTGGGCCTCCAGGTCTGGGCGCAGGGGTCCGTCGCCGACAGCGACGAAACGAACCGCGGCCCCTCCGTCCAGCGCCCTACGGGCGGCCGGGAGGAAAACGTCGTATCCCTTGGGCCAACGAAGCCCGGCCACGGTCAACACGAGGAGTTCGCCCTCGGGCACGCCCAGTTCGGCCCGCACGGCGTCTCGCAACTCGCGACGTCGGCGCGTGGCATCGCGGATCGGCTCGAGCTCGATCCCATGCACGACCACCGTCGCCCGGTTTCGTAGTGAGTGCGGCAAGGAGAGACGACAGGCTTCCGACACCATGATGAGGCGGTCGTCGAGCCGAATGGTCACCCGGTTGAGCGCTTTGATGGCCAGCGCCATCTTGTCCCACATGCTGTGCTCGGTGTACACGAGCCTGGCCCGATGGCCGACGTGTCCACGCCACCAGTCGACCGAGAGTCGCCGCGTAGGGGAGGTGCGTGTGCACGATGTCGTAGTTGCCCTTGGCGAGCAAGACGCGCAGACGCCACATCCAGCGCAGGTCGTGGTTCCCGCGGGCACCCAGCGAGTGGACGACAATTCCGGCTTCCTGCAATTGGGGCACCAGGGTGTCACGATCTTCCAATATGTACGCGACCTCGAGGTCGAAGCGATCACGGGTCGCGATGACGCAACATGGAGAGGACGAGTTGCTCAGCGCCGCCATGGCCCATGCATTTGATGAGAATGAGGACCTTGTGCCGGTGGGGCGACGCCACCTTCCCGCCAGTATTCGATCGGTCCATAGGCCCTCCGCTGCGACGCGTTCGACCCTACGCCATGTTGTGGGGAGCAGTGCCCTCCGAGGTGAACGTTGGCTGACCTGGACGTAAAAATACGGTGTCCCAATTCGGGATCGGCGAAGGCCCCGGTCGCCGGAGCCGCATGACGGAAAATACGTCCCTCGAGAAGACGCGAAGGCGGCCCTCTCGACCGGGTCGACGAGTCGTGACCTATCCGAAGCTGCCGAGTCGGCTACCGACTCGGCGGTCCCGACTCTCAGCCCAGGACCGATTGGGACGAAAGTCACGGCTGACCGTAGTATCGGCCCCATGGCAGATCTGATCCGCATGGGCGACGACGGGGCGCTGCAAGTCCCGAGCGAACCCATCATTCCCTTCATCGAAGGCGACGGCACGGGGGTCGATATCTGGCCCGCTGCCAAGCTCGTTCTCGATGCCGCCGCCGCCAAGCACGGCCACAAGATCGCTTGGAAGGAAGTGTTGGCCGGCCAGAAGGCGTTCGACGAGACCGGCGACTGGCTGCCGGACGAGACCGTCGACACGTTCCGTTCCCATCTGATCGGGATCAAGGGACCGCTGACCACCCCGGTCGGGGGCGGTATCCGCTCCCTCAACGTGGCCTTGCGTCAGATCCTCGACCTGTACGTGTGCCTGCGACCAGTGCGCTGGTTCACCGGCGTGCCGTCGCCGGTGGTACATCCGGAACTGGTCGACATGGTCATCTTCCGGGAGAACACCGAGGACGTCTACGCAGGCTACGAGGTGCAGTCGGGTACGCCCGAGGCCGAGAAGCTCGCCGACTACCTGCGCACCGAGATGGGCTGGCCCATCAGGGAGCTCTCGGGCATCGGCATCAAGCCGATCTCACCCATGGGGTCCAAGCGCCTCATCCGCGCCGCCATCGAGTACGCGCTCGACCGCAAGCGCGAGTCCGTCACGCTGGTGCACAAGGGCAACATCCAGAAGTTCACCGAAGGTGCCTTCCGCGAGTGGGGCTACGAGCTGGTGCGTGAGGAGTTTTCAGACGTCGCCGTCGGCTGGGACGACTGCGACGGAAAGCCGGGGGACAAGCTGCTCGTCAAGGACACCATTGCCGACATCACGCTGCAGCAGGTGTTGACGCGGCCGTCTGACTTCGACGTCATCGCCACGACGAACCTCAACGGTGACTACCTCTCCGATGCCCTGGCGGCCCAGGTTGGTGGCATCGGAATCGCCCCGGGGGCCAATATCAACTATGTGAGTGGACATGGCATTTTCGAGGCGACGCACGGGACCGCGCCGAAGTATGCCGGGCAGGACAAGGTCAACCCCGGCTCGGTGCTGCTCTCGGGTGTGCTCATGTTCGAACACATCGGCTGGAGCAACGCCGCGTCGGACATCGTGCAGGCGCTCGAGGCCACCATTGCGGACAAGATCGTGACCTACGATTTCGCCCGTCTGATGGAAGGCGCCACCGAGGTCAAATGCTCGGAGTTCGCTGCCGCCATCGTCGACCGCCTCTAACAAGACCCAGAACACGATCATCGGACCAGAGACCCGAAGAACTGTCGGAAAGGACCACTCCCTCTCATGGCCAAGCCCCCTGTCCACGTGACCGTCACCGGAGCCGGCGGCCAGATCGGCTACTCCATCCTGTTCCGCATTGCGTCGGGCCAGCTGCTCGGTGAGGACCAGCCGATCGTGCTGCGTCTCCTCGAGATCGAGCCCGCCATGCGCGTCCTCGAGGGCGTGGTCATGGAGATCGACGACTGCGCCTTCCCGCTGGTCCACGACATCGTCGCCACCTCCGACCTGAAGACCGCCTTCGACGGCACCTCATGGGCCCTGCTGGTCGGATCCATCCCACGGAAGGCCGGCATGGAGCGCGGCGATCTCCTCAGTGTCAACGGCGGAATCTTCAAGCCACAAGGCCGGGCCATCGCCGAGAACGCCGACTCCGACGTGCGCATCCTGGTCGTCGGCAATCCCTGCAACACCAACTGTCTCATCGCACGCTCCAATGCCCCCGAGGTGCCCGCTGACCGCTGGTTCGCCATGACCCGTCTCGACGAGAACCGGGCCAAGGCACAACTGGCCGCCAAGGCGCCGGCTCCTGTGGCTGACGTCACCAATCTGGCCATCTGGGGCAACCACTCAGCCACGCAGTTCCCGGACTTCGCCAATGCCCGTATCGGCGGGAAGCCGGCGGCGGACGTGATCACCGACGACGAGTGGCTGCGCGGCGACTTCATCACGACCGTACAGAAGCGGGGCGCCGCCATCATCGATGCCCGCGGCTCCTCCTCGGCGGCCTCGGCGGCTGCCGCGGCGATCGACACGGTGGTCAGCCTGCGCACCAAGACCACCAAGGGCGACTGCTTCTCGGTCGCCATCGCCAGCGAAGGCCAGTACGGCACGCCGGAGGGCCTGCAGTTCGGGTTCCCCGTGGAGGCCGACGGCAAGGGCGGATGGTCAGTGGTCGAGGGCTTCGACCACGATGACTTCGCCACCGACCGCATCAAGATCACCACCGACGAGCTGCTGGCCGAGCGCAACGACGTGAAGGAACTGGGACTCATCTCGAACTGAGCGTGCCGTCGCCCGGTGAGAGCCGCACAGACGGCTGATCTTGTCGTGCGGTTCGCCTCGTGTTCACCTCACGTTCAAATGCGCCGCTCAGGTCCGTAGTAACGGGGCCGTCGCTCTGTTGCGCCGAAGGTAGCCGACAGGATTCCCACTACGCTTTGGCCTCGTGGGATCGACGTCGGAAGCCGTGGGCGGTCGCCCCGTGGCGGTTATAGGGATGCATCGAAGCGGCACCTCGGCCACCGCGCACACCCTGGTCGAGCTGGGGTTGTCCACGTCGCGCCGACGACCTGATCGGAGCGGGCCCGTACAACGAGCGCGGCTACTGGGAGAGCCAGACCGTGTCCAAATTCGATGAAAGCGTCTTGCGACAGCTCGGCGGAACCTGGTCGGCCCCTCCGCTGGCGTCCCCCGGGTGGGAAGCGGCCGAGGATGCCGCCATGAAGGAACTCAGGTCGAGGGCGGCTGAGCTGGCGACGGACATGCTTCCCCGGATGCCGACCGTGATGAAGGACCCGCGTCTGTGCCTCACCCTTCCCTTGTGGCGCAGCGTCCTGTCTGAGGCGCCCGTGGCGGTCCTCGTGTTCCGGGATCCCCTCGAGGTCGCGCAGTCCCTCCAGCGGCGCGACGGGTTCCCCCTCACCCTCGGACTCGCCCTTTGGCATCGGTACGTGCGCCAGTCACTTCGGTCCGTGGTCGAACTCCCCGTTCTCGCCGTCGAGTACGCCCGAATGATCGACGATCCCAACCAGTTCGTGCGCGACCTCTCCTTGCTTCTCGGGGACAACGGGATCAGGCCGGGACGCGGTCGTGCCGATCAGGCTGCGGCGGTACTGGCGGGTGACCTGCGCCATCACGGCCGGACCGGTCCCGACGTGGCGCTGGAACCAGAGCATCGGCCGCTGCTCGAGATCCTCCGGGCGTCCCTCGGACTGCATGAGAAGTGGGCCGTACCCGAACTTCCCGAGGAGCCCGTCTGGGTGGAGGATGTCATCCGACTCTCGTGGGCAGGTCAGGCGGTGACGGCGGCCCTGCAGGTGGCGCAGGACGAGCTCAAATGGGTGAAGAGGTCGCGACTGTTCCGCGCCACGCATGCCATCTGGCGGGCGACCCGCACGGGACCCGCACTCAGTCCCGCCGACAGCCTCCATGCGGATGATCCGAGCCCGCACGGCGTCGCCACTCCGACTCCGGCGCTTTCACGGTAAGCCGGTGCGAGGCAACCGGCTCAAAGAGGTGCTGCGGCGAGGTCGCTCTGGCCCGGCCGCACCAGGCTTCGGGCACATTGAGCACGAGCAAGATCCGAGCGTTCCCCACAGGCTGCCCGAATTCGAGATGTTCGCCGTCGTGAAAACCTGGATGGACGGCGACGTCATCGAAGCGGCAGTTCGCAATGCCATGGTGCAAGGTGCGACCAAGGTCTTCATCGTCGACAATGGGAGCACCGACGACACGGTCGCGCGAGCGGTGCATGCCGGAGCGGTCGTGGCGGAGATCTATCAGACAGAATCGTTCGACGGGCGGCTGGTGCAACCGCTCATGAACGCAACGGTGGCCCGTGAGTCGCTTCGTTCCGGCGCCGATCACGTGTGGTGGCTCTACCTCGACAGTGACGAGTTTCCCGAAGGACCCAATGGGATGTCGGTCCGCGAGTACCTGGCCAGCCTCGACCGAAAGTACCGGCTCGTTGGTGCTCACTACGCCAATCATGTCCCTGCGGGGAAACCCGAATATCTCCCCGGATTCCACCCGATCGACTTCCAACCCCTCTGCTACGAATTCGCCCCGGCGCGGTGGCCGCCGTGCTCGCGCGGCCACTGGAAGCATCCACTCCAGCGTTTCGACCGGCACGGGCACTTCTTGTTGAGCAACGACGGAGCACATTCGGGCTTCTGCTCTGAAGTGCTCGTGGAGCCGAGCGGGGGCGTCTTGACCCATCATTTTCAATACCGTGACGAGGGCCTCACACGCGCCAAGCTCGAGCTCACGTGCGGACCGGATTCCACACGCACGTCCCTTCACGGATCCACCGGATTTGACGGGTTCATCCGACGGCGCCGCTCGTTGGATGCCGTATACAGCCAGCGATGGTCGGACGTCGACACGATTCCGAACGAAGTGCCGGGTAGCGACAGGCCCGCACCGTGGCCACACTTGGGACGCGTTCGGCGGTGGTACGAACTGGCGGATCTCGACGCCGCCCGCGCCGCTTGGGCCGCTGAATTCGGGGAATCGCCGAGGCGCCTACCCGATCTGCCGACGCTGCCCGCTCCGAGGCGGCTGAGATGGGAATCCGATGAGGGTGTCGCGTTCGGCGCGCCGGGCCGGGAATCCTCCACAAGGGGGCCGCGCCCGTGGACAACACCGGTCCCGTTCGCAGCGTGGCGAACCCGTCTCCGGCTGAAGTACTTCCCGATTTTCGACTGTTTGCAATCGTGAAGACGTGGATGGACGAGGACGTCATCGATGCCACCGTCCGGAGCGTGCAGGCCCAAGGGGCGGAACGCGTCTTCGTGGTTGACAATGGCAGTACCGACGCCACGGTGCGAGCGGGCCCGAGGAAGCCGGCGCCACGATCGCCGAGGTGTTCGACACCCCAGCGTTCGATGGCCCCCTGGCGCAAGTGCTCATGAACGCCGTCGTGGCACGCGAGTCCTTGCAGAGTGGCTCCGAGCACGTCTGGTGGCTGTATCTCGACAGTGACGAATTCCCGGAAGGGCCGGACAGGTATGTCGATCGTCGAGTACCTCGGGACCCTGGACCGGCGCTTTCGCATGGTGGGCTCGGCCTATTTCAACCACCTTCCGACCGAGAAGCCCGAGTACCTCCCCGGTTACCATCCCATCGATTTCCAGCCCGTCTGCTACGAGTTCCTTCCGTCCTGGACGCCGCTGTGCGGCCAGCGAGGACACTGGAAACACCCGCTTCAGCGCTTCGACCGCGCCGGGCACTTCATCGTCAGCAGGGCCGGCTCGCATTGGGGGATTTGCCCGCAGGAGCTGGTGGAACCTGAGACAAGCATCGTGACGCATCACTTCCAGTACCGCGATGAAGGGCTCACGCGGGCCAAGTTGGAGCTCACCTGTGGCCGGGACTCTCGCCGCACCGCCCTGTACGGAGAGAACGGAGGAGACGGCTTCAGTCGTCGGATGCGATCGCTCGATGCCGTCTACAGCCAGCGCTGGCAGGACGTGGAAATCGAAGTCGACCGGACGCTCGCCGGAGCAAGTCCGCCACGCCCTTGGCCACTCGTGACGGAGGTCCGTCGCTGGTATCCGCAGAGCGATCTTCTTGCTGCTCGTCATGCCCCCACTGATGGCTGACTTGCAGACGGGCGGGGGACTCCTCAGGAGCGGGGCATCGTGCGGCGTCTGACTTGGCAGATGCGGCCCCGGCAGTCCCGGAGCGTCCGTCAGGCGAACGAACTTCCGGGTCCCATCGTCGTCGGCGGGTTGGGAGGAAGCGGAACGCGCGTCGTCGAAGAGATATTGCGGCAGGTGCACGTCGACACGGGGACGGACCTCAACACAGCGGGCGACAATCGCTGGTTCACGTTCCTGTGCAAGTTGCCCCGCTGGGATCTGGACGCACGCGCACCAGACAGTCCGGCGATGCGATCCTTGGCCGTACTCGAAAAGGCGATGACGGGGTGCTCGGGGTTCACCGTCGGATGACCGGAGGCACGTCACCGAATCATTTCGGCGGAGCCGTGCGTTGGTGGCGCCATGACCGGCTCGTCGACGATCGACCGCCGGCTTGGCTCCGGTCGCGTGTCGCCAGCTTGCGCCGATCGGGAAGCGGCGACGCCCCGAATGCATCGGCCTTGGGGATGGAAGGAGCCGAACAGCCATCTCTTCGTACCGCACTTGCAGAGGCATTTTGGCGATCGACTGCGTTACGTCCACGTCATTCGAAACGGATTCGATATGGCGCAGAGTCGCAATCAACTGCAACTGAGCCGGTGGGGATCCCGGTTCGGCCTGCGCCAGTCGACGGCGCCTGACCCGGCGGCGGCTCTCGACTTCTGGATCCGGGCGAACGAGGTGGCGATCGAGAATGGCAACGCGCTGTCGGCGGGTTCGTTTTTCCTACTGAGGTACGACGACCTGTGCGCGAACCCGAGGGAAGAGGTCACCAGATTCGTGGAGTTTCTGAACCTGCGTCCCACCGAAGCCGTTCTTCGGGAGTTGGTACGTGTGCCGCAGTCGGACAGGGCGCGACGACGCGCCGATTGCGATCTCGGGCTGTTTGGCGACGACCGGGTGGCCCGCGTCCGCGCCCTGGGGTTCCCAGCGGACCAGCGGAAAGAGGGGCCGAGTCCGGACGATTGATCTCGGCTCGACATGAGATTTCGCGTGGTTCCTCTGCCGTTCGCGAAACGTTCACTTTCTGCAGGGCCGCGCCTCGGGAGAAGTTCTGCATGGATAGTGTGCGTTGGCTTTCGCCGTGCTCACCAGGCCGGCGGGTACGAGGTTCCGAAGCGGTATGCACAACCGATGAGGCAGAGAGACGGCAAGAATGAACCGACGATTGTTCCTGTTCCTGGCGGCGCTCGTGACAATGCTCGCGACATCCGTGGCCGGCAGCGTGACCGCCGGCGCTCAGGCGACGCCGTCGGTCGAATACTGGGGTGCCTCGGACGGTGGCGTGTTTCACGTCACGAAGCAAAAACCCGCCTCCTTGTCAGGAGCGATCAAGCAAGTGGCTACCTCGAACGGCGCATGGTACGCGCTGAAGGGCAACGGAACCGTGTGGGCCTGGGGCGCTGGGCAAAACGGCCAGCTCGGTGACGGCCGCAAGACCAGCACGCTGTCGCCGGTCCAGGTGGAATTTCCGGCAGGCGTCAAGATCGCCTTCTTGGCTGAAGTGTCGCCCTACGACACCGCGCTCGCTGTCGACACCAGTGGGCGGGCGTGGGGTTGGGGGTACGACTCAAACGGCCAGCTGTGCAAAGGCGGGACACGGGTGGCCCTGAAACCGGAAAGGCTGCCTTTCACCGATGTCACTGCACTCGTCGGAGCGGGGGATCACGCTCTCTACGTCTCGAGCGGGAAGTTGTATGCGTGCGGAGACAACCGCCACGGCGATCTCGGAATTGGTACGAAGAAGTCCAGCCATGTGCCGGTGGTCGTACCGCTCTCGGGTGTGACGGCGCTGACGGCGTCGTGGGGAAACTCCGGGGCGGTCGTCGGAGGGGTCTACTACTCATGGGGCTACAACAAACTCGGTGCGGTCGGCGACGGGAGCACGACCGATGCGCTGCAGCCGACGAAGATCTCGCTACCCGCCTCGGTCACCACTGTCCGCCTCGGAGGGGGAGGACCGAAGAATGGGCAGACGCTCGCCCTGTTGTCCAACGGCACCATGTGGGCATGGGGAGCCGATTCCTATGGGCAGCTCGGGGATGGAAAGACGACCTCAGCAACTTCGCCTGAAGAGGTGACGACGCCGGCTCATTACGTCGCGGTCGAGAGCAACGGTGAAACCTCTTACGGGATCGATGGTTCGGGCAACCTGTGGGCATGGGGCAGCAACCGTCACGACCAACTGGGGAACGGAGCGACTTCTACTCAGTTCACGCCCATTGAGTTGATGCAGGGCGTCCAAGAGGTTTCCGCAACCGCCGGAGACGCTGAGGTGCTGCTGGGCACCTGAGTCCCATCGGGTGACATGCCGGTGAACTCCTGAAAGATGCGGTGTGGAACTGGAATATTGTGCTCCGCGTGGACGATGATTTACTTCAGTCGCGCATCGCGAGCTTCGACGAGACCCATTATCGGTTCGTCGACTTCACAAGCCTCGGCGACTATCGCGAGCCAGTGCGCTCCTCCGAGCGGGCGGCTCGGAACGGACTCCTTGCCAACCGCCATCGGCAGCGCTCTCGTTACTTCTTTGACCGGCTGCTCAGCCTCACGAACGGCACGCTCAAGGGGCACAGGGTCCTTGATCTCGGATGTAACGCCGGATTTTGGGCGCTCAAAGCAGCTCAGGCCGGTGCCGATTTCGTCCTCGGGATCGACGGCCGGGAGATCCATGTGGACCATGCCCAGCTTGTCTTCGAGGCGGCGGGCATCAGCCCGGATCGTTACAGATTCCAAGCGTCGAATCTTTTTCAGTATCAACGGAGCGCTGAGGAAGCCCCGTACGACATCGTGTTCTGCCTGGGCCTGCTATATCACGTCGCCAAGCCGGTTGAGCTGTTCGAGGTCATGGCGAACGCCGGGGCGGACGTCATCGTCATCGACACGGAGGTGTCGCTTTCTCCGGGCAGCATGTTCCAGATCTATACCGAAGTGACCGATGCTCGAACCAACGCTGTCGACTACGAGACAGTCTTCTACCCGACGCGGCAGGCGGTCATCGATCTCGCCTCGCAGTTCGGGTATCAGTGCGTGCCGCTCGCTCTCAACGTGACCGATTGGCGCAACATGGGCAACTACCGGAATCACCGCAGGGTCGCCTTCATTTGCTCCCGGACGACCTCGCTGAGACCCCTACCCAGAGAGGTTCCCCCTGTGGCATCCACGGCAGGGGTGCTCGGAGAAATGGCCCGCCGTTGGCCGCTTGTTGGTGAGGCGTCCGATCGGATCAACAGGCGGAAGCATCGATCGCAGATCTCACCCTGAGGCTCGTTCTCGGCGCTCACGGCTGAGGAGCGGGGGCCGGTTGCGCACTCAGGTGACACAGAGTGTTGCCCGCATGGCCTTCAGGGAGCGGACGCCCACGACGTGCGTTCCCCCTGCGTGGTGATCGTAGTATCTATGGAATTCCGATCGTCGCAGCCGAGCAAGATCACCACGCCTACCTAGCCGCCCCTCTCGAGCGGCGTCACCGGCTGTTCGCGATCGTGAAACGCTCGCGAAACACATGCCTGGCACCCTGAGGCCCGTGGGAGACCTCTTTGATGGCTATGGCGCGTCCGCCCGTGGTCTGACCGAGGCGGCGTTCGACGAGATGGTCGGCCGAGAGGGCACGGCCCGGACCCCGTACGCTGCCGTGGCCTCCTCGCTCGCCCAGATGGGCCCCGAAGACGTCTCGGCCCGAGCCTCCCGGCTGGCCCGGGCCTTCATGGACCAGGGGGTGACCTTCGACCTCGACGGCGAGGAGCGACCGTTCCCTCTGGACGTCGTGCCGCGAATTTTCACCGGCGCCGAATGGTCCAAGGTGGCCGCCGGGCTGGTACAGCGTGTGCGGGCGCTGGAGCTCTTCCTGGCTGACGTGTATGGCGCCGCTCGTATCGTCAGCGACGGACTCATCCCGCACGAGGTGATCACGAGCTCCCCGGGATTCGTGCGGGCGGCCTATGGGTTCTCGCCGCCGAACGGCGTCCGGATCCACGTGGCGGGAATCGACGTGATCCGTGACGAGGACGGGGAGTTCCGGGTGTTGGAGGACAACCTCCGGAGCCCGTCGGGGGTCAGCTATGTGCTGGCCAATCGCGCCGCCATGGCACGGGTGCTCCCGGAGCTGTTCTGGGGTCAGCCCATTCAGATGGTCACCGACTACCCGGCGCGCCTCATCAACGCGCTGCGTCGTGCTGCGCCCGCTTCGGTGCAGGATCCGACGGTCGTCGTCTTGACACCAGGAGTGCACAATTCGGCCTTCTACGAGCACGCGCTGCTGGCGCGCCTCATGGGCGTGCACCTCGTCGAAGGGCGCGACCTCGTGTGCCACGGTACCGACGTCTTCCTCCGGACCACGGAAGGCGAAGTCCCGGTCCACGTGATCTACCGCCGCATCGACGACGAATACCTCGACCCGCTGCAGTTTCGGCCGGAATCGCTGGTGGGTTGTCCGGGTGTGGTCAACGCAGCCCGCGCCGGTCGGGTGACGATCGCCAACGGCGTGGGGAACGGTGTGGCCGACGACAAGCTCGTCTACACCTATGTGCCGGCCATGATCCGTTACTACCTGGGTGAAGATCCGATCCTGCAGAACGTCGAGACGATGCACCTGGTCGACAACGCCGTCCGCAAGGACGCGCTCTCCCGCCGCGGTGACCTCGTTTTCAAGCGGGTCGACGGCTCGGGCGGTAAGGGATTGGTGATCGGCCCGGCGGCGACCGGTGCCGAGCTCGACGAGTTGGCCCTCGAAGTGGAGGCGGACCCCCGCCACTGGATCGCCCAGCGCGTCGTCGCCCTCTCCACGTCGCCGACGTGGGTCGACAACGCCATGGTTCGCCGGCACGTCGATCTGCGCCCTTTCGCCGTCAATGACGGGGAGGACATCTGGGTGTTGCCCGGTGGCCTCACCCGGGTCGCCCTCGGGGAGGGGGGGCTGGTGGTCAACTCCAGCCAGGGAGGTGGCTCCAAGGACACGTGGGTCGTCGGCGGAGGAATCTCCATGCCGGTGCTCCCGCCCCGCCAGGTCGCACCGTTCCAGGCCGGTCCCCCCATGGACGTCGGTCCGGCATCGGACGGCGAGCTCGGCGTGCAACAACAGCAACAGCAGCAGCAGCAAGAGCAGCAGCAGCAGCAGGGGCCGCCGCAATGACGCGCGCTCTCTTGAGCCGGGTCGCCGAGTCCATCTTCTGGGTCGGCCGCTATGTGGAGCGGGCCGAGGGGACGGCGCGCATCCTCGACGTCTCGGTGTACCAGGCGCTCGAGCAGAGCGACGTGGAGGGTTCCCTCGCTGCTCGCCGGCTCCTCGCCGTGATGGGCCTGCCCGATTCGGGAACGGAGACGTTGTGGCAGGCGACGGAACGATTGGCCACTGATCCCGAAAGCCGCTCGTCAATCTCGGGTGCACTCGCTGCCGCGCGCGAGAACACGCGTGCCGTGAGACACGTGGTGCCGGTGGAGTTCTGGGAGCACATCAATGCGACGTGGGCCGAGCTCCCATTGCGGTGGGAGACCGGACGGCGGGCCGGCCCCGCGTTCTACCTCTCCTTCGTGAAGACCCAGTGTGCCGGCATGATGGGCCTGGCCGACACCATGATGAGCCGCGACCAGACCTGGCTCTTTTTCACCCTGGGCCGGTGCCTCGAGCGCACCGACGTCGTCGCCCGCCAACTGGCGACGGTGGCTTTCGACGAGGTCTTCGACAGCGGACTTGTGATGCTGTTGCGGTCGTGTGGAGGCTACGAGCCGTACCTGCGCCTCTCCCAGGGCGTCGTCGAGCCGGGCCGCGTCTTGGACTTCCTCCTGCGCGACCGTCTCTTCCCCCGCTCCGCCTTCGCGTCGCTCACCCTGGCAGAGGATTGCCTGGACCAGATCAACGCCGGACGCGAAGGGGCGTGGGACGACGCCCGTGGCCTTGTGGGCCTGGCTCGAGCTGAGCTCGAATACTCGGCGCCGGCCACCCTCTCGCGCGATCTGGAAACCCGGTTGGAACGGTTGCAGGCCTCCATCTCGTCGGTAAGCGACGCCGTGACAAGGCGCTACTTCGCCCAGGACCTCCCCATGCAGTGGCGGCAGGGGGGCGGCGGCTCGTGAGCCGCACCGACGGGTGGCGGCTGCGGGTGTCCCACGAGACGCGCTTCGACTACGACGCCATGGCGCGGGCCTCGTACAACGAGTTGCGCCTCACGCCACGCACCGAGTTCAGGCAGACCGCGCTCGAGACGAGAGTGGTGACGTTGCCCGCCGCCCCCCAGTACTCGTACCTCGACTACTGGGGCACCCACGTGGTGGCGTTCAACGTCGACCGCGGCCATGAGGTGCTGTCGATCACCGGGAACTCGCTCGTCGACACGCAGCATTCCGCTGATCCCGAGGACTGCAGCTGGGAGGACGTGGGGGACGCCTCCATGACGATGGCCGACTATCTGTCGCACCACCTCTACACCGCGCCCGGGCCTGAGCTGTCCGAGATCGCGCTGGGTCTGCGCACCGGTCGCCCGCTCGAAACCGCACGGCGCATCATGGCCACGGCGAACGAGTCGTTGCGCTATGTGCGTGGCGTCACCTCGGTCCACACCTCGGCCGGGGAGGCCTATACGGATGGGGCGGGCGTGTGCCAGGACTTCGCGCATCTTGCCCTGGCCTTCACCAAGGCTGTGGGACTGCCCTCGCGCTACGTGTCGGGCTACTTCCATCCCGACGCCGACGCTGCCATCGGCGAGGAGATCACGGGGGAGAGCCACGCGTGGGTCGAGGTCTGGACGGGCCGCTGGTGGGCCTACGACCCGACCAATGACTGCCCGGTGGGGGAACGCCACATCGCTGTCGGACGCGGGCGCGATTATGGCGACGTGCCACCGGTCAAGGGCATCTACGCCGGGAACGCCGAGAACACCATGCGCGTCACGGTGCGCATGGCAAGGGTCCACTGAGCGTGGCTGCTCCGGGCTGAGCGGCGGGAGGGGGTCGTGATCGCGTGCTGACCAGAATGCGGATCTGGCTTCCCGACGCGCCCGGCGCCCTCGGCGCCGTGGCGGCGGAGATCGGGACTGTAAACGGCAACGTGATCGGCCTGGAAGTCCTCGAGCGCGGGTCGGGAGTGGCGATCGACGAGCTCGTCGTGGAGCTGCCGGACGAGCTCGGTGCGGTCGAGGCCGCCTGCCGCGGCGTGCGCAACGTGCCCGGTGCGGGGGTCGAAGAGGTCACCGAGCTCATCACGGAGGCGAAGGATCGGGAGGACACGGTGTTGGCCGCGGCCGCCGGCATCCTTCAGGCCGCCACGCCCACGGCCGCCCTCAATGCGTTGACCGGCCACCTGATCGCGCTGTTCGACCTGACCTGGCTGGCCCTGGCGGACGACGCGCTGGCGGGCTTCGCCGAGGTGTACGGGGATGTCCCGTCCGTGCAGTGGGTTGCCGCCTTCGCCGAGGGGTCCCGCAGCGGCGCCGATCCCGCCAACGACACCACCGGCTCCGGGGTGTTCGTCGAGACGATTCCCGAGACCGGCTTCATCGTGTGTGGGGGGCGACCCGTGGCAATCAGGCGCCGCGAGCGGCACGAGATCGCGCTTCTGGTCATGGTGGTGTCGCGGTTCATCGACGCGCTCGCCGGGCGCCCTGCCGAGCCTGTCATCGGCTGAACCGGGCGCCGACCCGTGCGCATCTGACCGCAGCACCACCGCCTATTGTCAGCGCATGCTCCGCGTCGGTTTCGTCGGGTCCGGTCTCATCGCCTGGGCGCACGGCCTGAGCCTCAAGGCCCTGATCGACGGAGGCGTTGTCGAGGCGGCGATCGTCGCTGTCCATGACCGCAGCGAACGCCGCGCGCACGGCTTCGCCGAGGTCCTCGGCGGCGACGAAATCGCAGTGGTGGCCGACGCCGCCGAGGTCGCCCGGCGCTGCGACGCCGTCTGGGTCTGCACTCCGACCTCAGCGCATCGTGGCGCGGTGGACGAGGCGCTGGCCGCAGGCTGCGCCGTCTTTTGCGAGAAGCCGCTCGACGTGGACCTGCGACGCGCGAGCGAATTGGTGGAAGCGGTCAGCGCATCCGGTGTACCCAGCCAGAGTGGTCTTGTGCTGCGCAGTGCTCCCGTGTTCCGGGAACTCCGTGACCTGTTGCAGGGCGGCACGTTGGGTGCGCCGATGGCCGCGGTCTTCCGGGACGATCAGTACTTTCCCATTCAGGGGACCTACGCCTCCCAGTGGCGTGCCGACGTCTCGCAGGCTGGAGGCGGCTGCCTGATCGAGCACTCCATCCACGATCTCGACATCCTTCGCTATTGCTTCGGCGATGTGGAGTCCATCGTGGCCCGGACGGCCAACCATGCCCGCCATCCCGGTATCGAGGACCTCGCCGCCGTCACACTCTCGTTTGTCTCGGGGTTCGAGGCACAGCTCACGAGTATCTGGCACGACATCTTGAGTCGAGGCTCGACGCGGCGGCTCGAGGTGTTCTGTCGCGGGGGGATGGTGTGGTTGGAGGACGAGTTCCGGGGCCCGCTCCACATACAGACCAGCGACGACATCGAGGTCCGGACCTGCCCGTCGCCACCATGGGTCGATGCGCTCCCCCTGGCCGACGACGAAGTCGGTCTCGCTGTGCGTGCATATGCCGAGGCGGACCGGGCCTTCGTCGATTCCGTCGCGGCCGGCCGGCCCCCTCAGCCCGGACTCGACGTCGCCCTACAGGCGCACCTCCTCGTCGACGCCGCCTATCGCTCTGCCGCCGGAGGTGGAGTGCCGATCGGCGTAGCCGCGCCCCGGGGCTGAAACACGGGATCAGATGCAGATCGCGGGAACACCTACCCGCTGGGGGCGCACGATTGATCCTGCGCGGTCAACGCCGCCAACTCGCCGTTGTTGAAGGTCTGGCATGAGAGGGATGTGCCGGGACCGGCCACCACGTTGAAGGACGACGGCGATGTGCCGGTCATCTGGAGGATCTCTTCGGAAAAGCCCGCCGAAGGGTCGTCCAGTCCACAGGCAACGTAGGAGCCCACGCCGAGCCCGGTCGGCGCGGGGCCACAATCGGCGCTCGTGCCGGCTCCGAGTCCGCTCCGGGCCACCACGGCTGCATTGAGGGCCTCCATCGTGATGGGCGCTGGAGCCGCTGTGGTCGACGTCGTGGTCAAAAAAGGCGAAATGTTGGTGGTCGTGGGCGGAACAGACCTCGTCGTCGAAGTCACCGTACCGTCCGCGGCATTCCTCTGGGGCGTGCCTCCATGTGTGGTCACCACAACGACGACGACCAGGACGGCAACGATCGCGGCCACGCCTGCAACGAGTGCCCAGCTGGCGCGATACCACGGTCGATTGTGATCTGTTCCGGTCGCCATTCCCGTTCCCTGAGGGTCGCCAACGCTCCGGCACGGAGACTAGGCGGGTTCGGAGCGTGCCGGTCTGCGGTTCCATCACCACTCCGAGTTTGTGTGATCGGACCGTGAACTCGGGCGTGGCCCGCACCTAATGTGCGGGCCATGGATACTGCCTCGCTGTTACTCGAGCTCTATGGTCGCATCCCGCCTCTCGCGGCCGCGGCGGTGGACGGCCTCAGTGAAGAGGAGCTCTGCGCCGCACCCGATCCTGGCGCGAACCCGATCGGGTGGCTCGTCTGGCATCTGGCGCGGGTGCAGGACCATCACGTCGCCGAGCTGCTCGGCACGGAGCAGATCTGGGTCGGGGGCGACTGGGCCCGGCGCTGCGGGCTCGAGCCCGATCCCTCCGACACCGGCTACGGGCACAGCCCCGAGGAGGTCCGTGCGGTCCGGCCCGAGAGCCCCGGCGTGCTCGTCGGCTACCTCGGCGCCGTGCAGGTGCGCACCACGGAAATGCTCCAGGGCCTGGTCTCCGAGGATCTTGACCGTGTGGTCGATCGGCGCTGGGATCCTCCGGTGACCGTCGGTGTCCGGTTGGTCAGCATCGCCGACGACTGCCTGCAACATGCGGGGCAGGCGGCGTATGTGCGCGGCCTGCTGGAGCGAGGCCTGCTGGAGCGCTGAATACGGCGTGAAGGGAGCCGGAGCGAGCTCAGGTCGCCGGCGGTTTGGGCCAGCGGACGTATTCCGCATAGTGGTAGGCCGTCTCGTAACCGAGCCGCGTGTACACCGAGGCGCCCATCGGTGAGGCCTGGAGCGAGCAGGACGATGCTCCCTGTTCGAAGGCCAGATTGGACACGGCCACCGTGACGAACGCGCCGAGGCCCTCCGCACGTGCCGCCGGGACAGTTCCGACCCACTGCAGGCTGGCCACCCCGTCGCTTGCGTAGACCATCGCGGTGGCGATGGGCTCGTCGTCTCGATACGCCACCACAATGGACGCAGCCGAGTCCTGAAGCACCGCCGCCACCTCGTCGAAGAGATCGGTCAGGACTTCGGGTGGCATGCCATAGGTCGCATAGGCCTGTGCGTTCACGGCAATGAAATCCCGCACGCCGGCCTCGTCCTCGATCAACCGGACGATCACGCCGTCGATCGACGGCGCGTCGGCCAGTGGCGTGCGACAGATCATCTCCGGGACCGGGTCACCGAAGAGCTGCAGACCGGCCTCCTCGCACGCGAGGCGCAGGTCGTCGTCCTCCCCGCTGTCGCGCACCTTCACGGTGAAGCCGCGTGACAGGCCCGCGAAGAATGTGTCGGCCGCGGCGACCAGGGCCGTCCCGCTCAGAGAGTCGTCGGATCGGAAGGCGCCGTTTGCCACGACGGGGATCCAAGAGCCTCCAGCGCACAACACCGCCCCGCCGCTCTCCAAGAGTGCGCCCCGGCTGCCCCAGTGGGTCATGGCGCGATTGAACGCGATGAGAGTGCGGTGGCCGAGGTGCGCGTCCGACACGGTCGGCGTTGTTCCCGACGTGTCTGTGTTCCCGCGTACCCCGGAAGCCGCCATGGATTCATGATGCCCCATCAGAGGGGCCTGACACGGGATATCGCGGGGCAATCTTGCTCGAGTGGGACCGAACGTCGAGCCACGGCGACGGACCGCACCTGGCAATTTGTTGGGAACCCCAGGTAAGAGGGATGAACGATCGCTAGTCCTCCGTGAAGAAGGTTTCGCGTGGGGACCTGCGGAACAACGCGTCGCTTCGCTTCTGCGAGGCACGACGGATACCTGTGACGGCCCGGTGCCGCAGGCGTTCTGTCAGTGCCGGTGCAAAAACCTTCGACCACTTGACCAGGGTCAGCTTGACCGCGTCAATGGTGCGCGTGTAGGCCGCGGTGGCGAGGGGTGTCGTGTGGTACACGCGGTCGTAACACATCGTTGCCGGTCCGAGCGTGCGCTCAGCATCTGCCCGCACAGGAAGTGCCGTGCGGGTTGCGACGATCGCATCGAGGCGGTCGTAGAACATGTGGCCGGCCTCGCCGGCGCCGACATCGGGCTTGCGTGCGATCATCATGCTGTCGTGCCACTGTTCCGTGCCGGGCAGGATGTTTCGCCATGACGACCGCTCGACGTAGCTCTCCATGAGTTCCAAACCGACATAGCGGCAGAGGGCGGCCCAGGAGTCAGGATAGAAGCGCCAGCAATCGAAGGGAAAGCGGTGGACCCTTCCGGTGGAGGGGGCGACCACCACGACGAGCCCGCCCACGGTCAGCACGCGAGCGATCTCGGCCATCGTGATCCAGAAATAGGGATTGTGCTCGAAAGTCTGGCCCGACACGACAAGATCGAAGCTTTCCGATCCGATGTTCGTCCAGAGATAGGGATCCTCGGGAACCACATCAACGTTCGATCCCTCTGCGATGTCCAGCCCCACGTAGTCGAACCGGGGCGGCGCAAACAGATCTCGATAGCTCAGGTCCCCATGGTTTCCCCCGAGCCGACGTCGAGCACACGAACGCGGTCGGTGATCGGCTCGCGGAGGTACGTCTCGCGAAACGCGGCGGATCTTCTCGAACGACGCTTCGTGCATGGCTCGCGCGCAGCGTGCCGGGTTCTCGTCCAGGCTGGCATCGCTCCGAGCTCCGCCGCGCTCCTTCATCGCTGCCACCGGATAACGGATGCCGAGGCGGCCGACGACGCCGTCGTACGCCCCCAAGGCGATTGCCCACAGTCGGCCGACATGTCCGCCCCTCTCCCGCACGAGGGCTCTCCCCATGAGACGTGTGAAATTGCGTGGGAACCATCCGAGTCGTCGCATGATGTGAAGATGCAGGTAGATCATGTTCCGCGTCTCGTAGTAGTACTTCCAGGTCGGCACGCCTGATCCCTGTCGGATGGCGTCGTGGCGCACCAACGCCCCCTCGGCGATCACGCGGGGATGACCGGCATTCGGGATTCGCCAGTGGCAGTACTCCGTGTCCTCCGCCCACCAGAACAACTCCGCTCTGGGGACACCGACCTCCTCGACGATGTCCTTGGCGATGAGAAAGGCACACCACGAGCCCCACTGTCCGATGGTCCCGTCCGGCTGCCTGGCGTAAGGGAAGACGAAGGCCGGCTCCGGGTCCTCAGCCGCCCGGTCGTGCAGACGGGCCAGGCACTCCTGCTCGGGCACGATGTCGTCGTCCATGACCCAGGCGAAATCGAATGCGTCGGCGAGGAAGTCGCTGAGCGCAATGGCCCAGCCTCCAGCCGGCCCGAGGTTGGTCTCGGAACGGACGATCCGAATCGGCAGGCCGACATCGAGTTTCGCCGAGTCGACGGGAGGGTCGCTCGCGTTGTCGACGACCAGGACCGCCCCGGGAGGCGTGGTCTGGGACGCGATGGCCGAGAGGCATCGCTGCAGCGATGCCGGCGCGTTGTGCGTCAACACCAGAGCTTCCGTTGCCGCTGCTCGTCGGTCGTCACTCTGCGCACCGGGATCGATCACTGGAGCCGCTCCAGCACGCAGCTAGCGGTGAACGCTCGGGTGCATTGGCTCAGTGTAGGCGTGACCCGCCAACGGTCAATTTGCCCGCGCCGCCGGGTCGCGGCCGCGACGTCAGGCTCCGAAGGGTCGCTCCAAGAGGCTCCTGATGGACGCGGTGGCCACGGGCGCAACTCGTCGGCGTCGGCGCAGGGCCAGCGCAAGGGCGAAGGCACACCCGGCCACAATGAGCAGCAGCACGGCACGAAGAGCGACGACCGATGAGGGCGCGTCGGCACTCGGGGCTAGTCCTAGGTCCGAAGCGGACGCGGATCCCGACCCGGACCGGGTGACGGGCGACGCGGCGGCGGAGCCCGAGCCGGTTGCTGTGCTCATGACCGGAAGCGTCTTCGTCGTCGATGCGGCCGCGACAGGCTGGGACGCAGACGCGTGCGACGCCGGCGCGACGGCAGCAGTCGAAGGCGTGAGGGCCGGACCGGACGTGTGGGATGCGGGAACCGCCGGCGGACGGCTGACCGTGCTGACGGGCGCCTCGAACGCGGTCCAGGCCCCGCCGAGGATGTGGACCGCACTGCTCTGATCCGCTGTCCCTGCCGTCCCGTATCCCGTGACGGTGTCCCCGTTGAGCGTGACCGTGCTGCCGTTGCTGGCGTAGTACGCGTCCTCGTGGACCGTGCCCGGCGGCAGGAGCAAGGTCGACTGGTTGACCGACACGTTGCCGCCGGTCACCTCGACACACGCGACATAGACGCTCGCTCCACAGCGCAGGGTGTCGTCGGTGAACGTGAACGCACCGTGTGCGGGCTGGTTGGTCGGCGTTTCGATGAGCACGGCATCACCGGCCTGTTGCGCATCCATCGTGCAATTCGACCGTGACGCCTTCGGTCCACGGGGCGCCCCCGCCGGACCCGGCGTTGGCGAAGAAGAGACCGCCGTTCCCAGCCCCGCTGGTACAGCCGTTGATGGTGACATTTCGTGCACCCTCGTCCCATTGGTCCGCCTCGAGATCGAAGACGTCCAGCCCGATGTGGGCCAGGCGTACCGAGCTGATTTGGGCTCCGTTGACGCTGGCGAGCGTGATGCCTTGGCGACCTGCGCCGACGATGTTGACGTCGTTGACAGTCACGTCCTTCGTCGCGTTGAGGATCGTGCTCGAGAGATCGTTGGCGGCGCGCAACGGTGCCAGCTCAATGCCGTCGCCGTAGACGTTGTTCACGGACACGCCCGAGATGTCCAGACCGACGACCCCATCCGATCGGATGCCGGCGACGAACGCACCGGCCGGGGTGTAGCCACCGGGATTCACACCGGCGATGGTCATGTTCTCGAGCGCGATGTCGGTACCTCCGACCAACCAGATCACCGGGTTGAGGGCGCTCGGTGCTGCACCGGACTGTGCAACGGCGGCGTCCCTCCACGTTCCCCCCGAGATCGTCAAGCCCGCGGCTCCGGTGAGCTTGATGCCTTCGTTGATGAGATAGCACGCCCCCGCGGGCACCGTCACCGTCGTCCCGGTCGGGAGGCTTCCGAGCCAGTCCTGCAGAGGCTGCGAGACGTCAGCCGTGCAGGTGCTGTTGATGGTCGCCGGCGGTGCGACGCCTCCGGCCGGAGTGGCGGCGGACGCTGCGGCAATCGGGGCGGCAAGGGTCCCGAGAAGGACGACGCACACCGCAGAGACAATCCTTCGCACATGTGGTCATCGACACCGCTCGAGAGGCGTATGAAACAACCTCCGGACAAACCGTGCCTGGCGAAGGAACGCGTGTGTCACCTCCACGCCCAAGCGGAGGTGACACACCGCCCGGTTTCTTCGAGAGTGAGGTGGGACTCAGTCGAGTTGGAAGACGGGGTGGTTGGCGGCCACGGCAGCCCACTCGGCATCGGTGGAGTCCGGCGTCACGCCGTCGAAGAACATGCCCGTTTCGAACTTCCAGCGGCGGAGGTAGGAGCGCAGGATCGGCACGCTGTCGGCCGCCGGGATCTCCCTGGCCGTGCACAGCTGGCGCCGGCGTCCCAGGATCAGCACCAGATGCCCTCCGGCGTGGCGCACGTTGCGAACCCACTGGGTCTGCCCCCGCGGGGAGACGAGATACTGCGTTCCCTCGATGGTCAGCAGGTTCACCGGAACGTGGTGCAGCTCGCCGGTGGTCCGGCCCCGGTGCTCCAGGACACGTGAGCCCCAGACGCTCACACCCATGCGGGTCAGGCCCTTGACCACCGAGTTGAAGATGTGGCGGGTGAACCAGTCGGGCTCCTTGTAGTGGGCCGCAACGGGCGTCTGGCGTGGATTCGGCCGGGCGGAGCGGGCGGCGGTTCGTGCTGGTGGTGCTCATGGGTTCTCCTCGCTGGTCGGGTTGTCCATGAACATCGATACTAAATGTGAACAGTGTTCGTGTCAAGTACTTGTGTTCTCAGTTAAGAACAGTCAGACTTCCCCCATGCCCGCACCCGCTACCCGATCCCGTCGACCACCGCAGCGCCGATGCCCCGCCAGCCTCTCCGGCCTCCGCACCGCGGACCGCCCGGGAGCGGGTCCGGGAGGAGATGACGGCGGAGATCCTGGCCGTGGCGGGTGCACACGTCGCCCGTGACGGTGCCGCCGCCCTCTCCCTGCGCTCCATCGCCCGTGATCTGGGAATGGCCCCCTCCGCGCTGTACCGCTACTTCGACGGACGGGACGCCCTGCTGACCGCGCTCATCCTCACCGCCTACGAGGCGCTCGCCGCCGAGGCGGAGCGGGCCGCGGATCAGGCGGAGACCAGAGAGACCGAGGAGCGGGGGGCCGGCCGGCGACGCCGAGCGATGGCTGGCGGTCCCGCGCGCCCTGCGTCACTGGGCTCTCGAGCACCCGCACCAGTGGGGGCTGATCTTCGGCACCCCGGTTCCGGGCTACCAGGCGCCCGAAGACACCGTCGAGCCCTACACCCGGGTGGCCGCGGCCCTGGTGCGCCCGCTGGTGGCGGCGGAGGAGGCGGGACGCCTCCGACGGCATGGAGATCGACGCGGTGTCGGACGGACTGCGTGCGGCGGTGCTGCCCGTGAGCGAGGGGCTCCTGCCCGGCATGCCGGTCGAGAAGGTGGTGCTCGTCGCTCCAGGCGTGGACGACGCTCATCGGCACCATCAGCCTCGAGGTGTTCGGGCACTGGCGCGACACGGTGTTGGAGCCCGAGCTGCTCTTCGAGGCCTCCATCCGCCAGCTGGGGGAGTCACTCGGCCTGCAGTGAGTGCAGCCCGCGGGCTGCGCCGTTCAGCGCAGCGCGTCCCGCAACACCTGCGCCCGTGTCCGGAGCTCCTCGAGCCGGTCCTCGGGGACCCACTCGGCCATCGTCCCCACCAAGTCGAAGAAGAGCGCAGCCAGCTCCGCCAGCTCCTTGCTGGGTTCCTCCAGCTTGATCTGCGAGAACGGGAACGCGATGTTCAGCCGGTGCGAAGGGGCCGACACCGTGGGGGCCTCCCTCGGTGTCGGCGCAGCCACGCCGTTCAGGGCACCTTGGGAAGCGTGCTTCTCAGATGACTTCGGCACTCCACCATCCTGGTCGCGTCACGACGAGGCGCGGGTGATGGTCCTGCAAATTGTGCAAATGGAGCGTGCCTGCCGGGTGTTCCGGCAAGCAGCGACCACTAGCCCAGTACGGGCAGCTTCACGTCGATCCCGGCATTCGCCAGGAAGACGAGCTTGTGCTCGAGAGCGTTCTGCCAATCGACCATGTCCTTGTCGAACTGCATGCGGTCACCGTCCTCGCACGCGTGCTCGAGCTCGTCGAATGCCCCATCTTCGGCATCCAGCAGGGCCCGGTACTTCAAAAGGAAGTGGTCGTCGATCGGCTGATGCACGTTCGTCCTCCTACCTGCGGCCCGACCTTCGCGAGCCGGTCCCGCCACGATACTTCCGTCACGCTCCGTTCGCCCAAGCCGGGGCGCCCGGGCCGGCCGCCGACGCCCCGCCCCTACCAGTGGCGGCGCAGGCGGTGGTAGGTCCGCGGCAGCAGGGAGCGGAAGACCATGGCGGCGTCGATCAGGCCGGACACGCTGATTTCCAGCGCCGGACCGCCGGCCTCGGCCAGGATCCGGTGCGACACCGTCTCGACGCTGCGGGTGGTGAGGCGCGGGGGCCGGCGCAGGCCGCGCTCCAGCGCCCCCAGCCCCAGCTCGGTGGCCATGAAGGCGGGGTAGACCACCTGGACGTGGACCCCCTTGGGGCCGAGCCGGAACGAGGTGGACTCGGTGAAGGCGGACAGGGCGGCCTTGGAGGAGGGGTAGGCGCCCGGACCGGGGGAGGGCAGGCGGCCGCCGTCCGAGGAGACGTTGACGACGATGCCGCTCCCGCGCTCGAGCATGGCCGGGAGGACGGCCAGGGTGGCGGCGACCGGCGCGAAGAAATTCACGTCGAAGGTGTGGCGGAAGTCCTCCTCCGTGATGTCGACCAGCCGCACCCCGGGATCCTGCGCCGCGTTGTTGACCAGGAGGTCGACGGGGCCGTGCGGCCGCCGTCACGTCGTCGAGGGCCCGCCGCAGGGCGGCGGTGTCGGCGACGTCACACGTGATGGTGCCCGACGCCGGCGTGAAGGTGCGCAGGTCGGTCGCCAGCTTCTCGAGCCGCTCGGTGCTGCGGGCCAGGCCGTAGACGGTGGCGCCGGCCCGGGCCAGGTCGATCGAGAGCTGGGCGCCCAGGCCGGACGAGGCCCCGGTGACGACGGCCACCAGGCCCTGGTAGCGCCCGCCGAAGTCGGGCGGCTGGGCCGAGGGGGAGAAGCGGGTCCGGAGCACGGGACGCGTCAGGGAGCCGGGGCCGGCGGTTCCGTCAGCTCCTCCAGGTCGGTCCCCAGCCGCGCCGCCGCCTCGGCCAGCACGTCCTGGCCGGCCACCAGCGCCGCCAGGTCGCCCCGCACGCGCACGCGTCCCGCCGCCAGCGCGTCGGCCGGATCGAGCTCCCCGCGGGCCATCGCCAGCGCCTCGGCGTAGCCGAGCACGATGGTCGCGGTGCCGCCGGCCGTCCCGGAGCGATCGAGCGCGAGGCGGGCCCGGCCGTCGGCCACGGTGAGGACGAGATGCACGTCCCCGCCCGAATCACCCCCGGGCGCCTGCACGTCGTCGGGCACACCGGTGACCACCTGGACCACGCTGAAGGTGCCGTCGGCCGCGGCGAGCGAGCCCGCACCGGCGGCCGCGACCGCATCGGACAGGTCGAGCGCGCCGAGCGCGGCGTCGAAGGACTCCACCCACTCGGGTGTGAGGTAGCGGGGCATGGCGGAGAGTCTGGTCCCGTCGGAGGAGGTGTGCCGAAACAGGCCCGGCCGAGCCCCTTGGCGGGGCCGGCCGGCCGGCGCTCCCGATCAGCCGGCGGAGGCCTCTTCGGCCGTCTTCTTCGAGCGCCCGGTGATCTTGCGCCCGAGCCAGGCCACCGGGTCGTAGCGGGCGTCGACCACGCGCTCCTTCATCGGGATGATGCCGTTGTCGGTGATCTTGATGTGCTCGGGGCACACCTCGGTGCAGCACTTCGTGATGTTGCACATGCCCAGGCCGCGGTCGTGCGCCAGCTCGCGGCGGTCGTTGACGTCGAGGGGGTGCATCTCGAGCTCGGCGAAGCGGATGAAGAAGCGGGGCCCGGCGTACTTGGGCTTGTTGTCCTCGTGGTCGCGGATGACGTGGCAGACGTCCTGGCACATGAAGCACTCGATGCACTTGCGGAACTCCTGGCCGCGCTCCACGTCGATCTGCATCATGCGGTAGCCGCCCTCGGGCTCGGGGCCGGGCTTGAAGGCGGGGATGGTCTTGGCCACCTCGTAGTTGAAGGAGACGTCGGTGACGAGGTCGCGGATGATCGGGAACGTCTTCATCGGCGCCACCGTGACGGCCTCGCCCTCGGGCAGCGTGTCCATGCGCGTCATGCACATGAGGCGGGGCAGGCCGTTGATCTCGGCCGAGCACGACCCGCACTTGCCGGCCTTGCAGTTCCAGCGGCACGCCAGGTCCGGCGCATCGGTGGCCTGAATGCGGTGGATCACGTCGAGCACCACCTCGCCCTCGACGGCGGGCATCACGTAGTCGGTGAACTCGCCGCCCTCGTCGTCCCCGCGCCAGATCCGCATGGTGACGGTGGCGTGTCGCGTTGTCAGCGGCGGCCGCGGCCGCCTGCGCCTCGGTGCCGGTCTGCGTGTCGGTCATGGCTACTTTGCCTCCTCGAACAGTACGGCGAGCTCCGCGCGGCATGACCGGCAGAGGCTCGGGCGCGATGCCGATCGGCGCCAGGTACCCGTGCTCCACGGTCTGGCGCTGCACGAAGTTGACCTTGCCCATCTCGGGGTCGGGCCCCGGGTAGTCCTCCCGGGTGTGCCCGCCCCGGGACTCCTTGCGGTTGAGCGCACCCTGCGCCACCGCGATGGAGGTGGTGATCATGGAGGGCAGGTCCGTGGCCAGGTTCCAGCCCGGGTTGTAGGCCCGCCCGCCCTTCACCTGCACCTTGGCCGTGTGCTCCTTGAGCTCCTCCAGCTTGACCAGCGCCTCTTCGAGCTCGGGCCCGGTGCGGATGATGCCGACCAGCGTCTGCATCACCTCCTGCAGCTCCTCGTGGACGTCGTAGGGGTTGTAGCCGTCCTCGCGCCCGAAGGGGGCGAAGGCCTCGTCGATCACCGAGGTGACCGCCGCCGCGTCGACGCTCGGCGTGCCGGCGCGGCCCTCCGCGAAGTCGGACGCACCGATGCCGGCCCGGCGGCCGAAGACGATCAGGTCCGAGAGCGAGTTGCCGCCGAGGCGGTTGGCGCCGTGCATGCCGCCCGACACCTCGCCGATGGCGAACAGGCCGGGGACGGTGGCGGCCTGCGTCTCGGCGTCGACGCGCACCCCGCCCATCATGTAGTGGCAGGTCGGCCCGACCTCCATCGGCCCGGCCGTGATGTCGACGCCGGCCAGTTCCATGAACTGGTGGTACATCGACGGGAGCCGGCGCCGGATGTACTCGGGCGTGCGGCGCGAGGCGATGTCGAGGTAGACGCCGCCGTGCGGGGTGCCGCGGCCGGCCTTGACCTCGGAGTTGATGGCCCGGGCCACCTCGTCGCGGGGCAGGAGGTCGGGCGTGCGCCGGTAGTTGATGTGGTCGTCGTACCAGGCGTCGGCTTCCTCTTCGGTCTCCGCCGTCTCGGCCCGGAACATCGGGGCCACGTAGTTGAACATGAAGCGCGTGCCCTCGGAGTTGCGCAGCACGCCGCCGTCGCCGCGCACGCCCTCGGTCACGAGGATGCCGCGCACCGAGAGCGGCCAGACCATGCCGGTCGGGTGGAACTGCACGCACTCCATGTCGATGACGTCGGCGCCGGCCCAGATGGCCATGGCGTGGCCGTCGCCGACCGACTCCCACGAGTTGGACGTGTACTTCCACGCCTTGCCGATCGAGCCGGTGGCGAGCACGAAGGCCTTGGCGGTGAAGAGCACCATCTCGCCGGTCGGGCGCATGTAGCCCACGGCGCCGGAGATCCGGCCCTCGGCGTCGGGCAGCAGGCGCAGGATCTTGCATCTCCATGAAGACGTCGGTCCCCATGGAGACGACCTTCTGCTGCAGCGTGCGGATCAGCTCCAGCCCGGTGCGGTCGCCCACGTGGGCCAGGCGGGCGTAGCGGTGGCCGCCGAAGTCGCGCTGGGTGATGCGGCCGTCCTTGGTGCGGTCGAACAGCGCGCCCCAGCGCTCCAGCTCGAAGACCCGGTCGGGCGCCTCCATGGCGTGGATCTGCGCCATGCGCCAGTTGTTCAGCATCTTGCCGCCGCGCATGGTGTCGCGGAAGTGGACCTGCCAGTTGTCCTCGGGCCACACGTGGCCCATGGCGGCGGCCATGCCGCCCTCGGCCATGACCGTGTGCGCCTTGCCGAGCAGCGACTTGCACACGAGCGCGACGCGCAGGCCGCGCTCCTTGGCCTCGATGGCGGCGCGCAGGCCGGAGCCGCCGGCGCCGATGATGATGACGTCGTAGTCGTACGTTTCGAAGTCAGGCGTGGGCATGCGCGTCCTCGCGGCCTAGAAGTGGAAGCCGGGGTCGTGGATGGTCCCGCTCGCCACCAGCCGCACGTAGAGGTCGCACAGGGCGACACCGAAGAGGCTGATCCAGGCGAAGCGCATGTGGCGCGCGTTGAGCGGCGTGACGAACTTCCACAGCTTGTAGCGGGTCTTGTGCTTGGCGAACGACTTCACCTGCCCGCCGCAGAAGTGCCGGCAGGCGTGGCACGACAGCGAGTACATCCAGAGGAAGACGGCGTTGGCGCACAACACCACGGTGCCGACGCTGATGCCGATGCCGACCCCCGGCTGGCGGAAGGCGAGGATGGCGTCGTAGGTCAGGATGCAGTTGAAGATGAGGAGGAGCCAGAAGAAGTAGCGGTGGATGTTCTGCAGGATCAGCGGGAACCGCGTCTCGCCGCTGTAGTTGCCGTGGGCGTCGGCCACGCCGCAGGCCGGCGGGGAGAGCCAGAAGGAGCGGTAGTAGGCCTTGCGGTAGTAGTAGCAGGTGAGGCGGAAGCCGAGCGGGAAGATGAGGATCAGCAGCGCCGGCGAGTAGTTCCAGAAGGGCAGCGTGCCGAAGGTGTGGCTGCCCGGCACGCAGCTGTTGGCGATGCACGGGGAGTAGAAGGGCGAGATCAGGTCCCGGTGCAGGTCGGCACCGGCGTAGTAGTCCTTCCCGACGAAGGCGGCCCACGTCGAGTAGATGACGAAGGCCAGCAGGATGCCCGCCGTGATCGCCGGCTCGACCCACCAGCCGTCCTTGCGCAGGGTCGGGACGTCTGGTCCGCCCCGGGGCGCCCCGATGACCACCGGCGTCGTGGTCGGGTTCTCGACCGTCGTCGTCACGCGCACCTCCTGAGTGCCTGCTCCACATCGCACCGCAGTCGCTGCGGCCCGTCGCACCGCATGTCTGCGGCGTGACCTTGCGACCATACGGTCCGCCTCATCACGACGTCAAAGACATAAAGAGCATGAAGATCAGAGCGATAAGCTCTGAATGGTGCAGCTCCATCAATTGGCGTACGCCCTGGCCGTGGCGGAGGAGAAGAGCTTCACGCAGGCCGCCGCCCGCCTGCACCTGGCCCAGCCCTCGCTGTCGCGGCAGGTCCGCCTGCTCGAGGACGAGCTGGGCGTGCTCCTCTTCAACCGGGGGCCCGGCCAGGGGCCGGTCACGCTCACGCCCGACGGGGCCGCCCTGCTGCCGTTCATGCAGCGGGTCCTGGCCGACGTGGCGGCCACCGGGGCCGAGGCGCGGGCGCTGTCGGGCATGGCCCGGGGGCGCCTGGCCGTCGGGGCCACCCCCAGCCTCATCACCAGCGCGCTGGCCCCCGCCCTCGTGGCCTTCCACGCCAGCTACCCCGGCATCGACCTGTCGGTGGTGGAGGCCGGCTCGCACCAGCTGGTGCCCCAGGTGGCGGCGGGCGAGGTCGACCTGGCCCTGGTGGTGCTGCCGGTGACCGACCCGCTGGTGGTCACCACGCCGCTCTTCGACGACCCGCTGGTCCTCGCCACCGCGCCCGACCACCCCTTCGCCCGCCGGCGCCGGGTCCGGGTGCGCGATCTCGACGGGCTCGACCTGGTGATGTTCCGGGAGGGCTACGACCTGCGCTCCGTCACGTTGACGGCCTGCCAGGAGGCGGGGGTCGAGCCGCATCTCGTCAGCGAGGGGGCCGAGATGGCCGGCGTCCTCTCCTTCGTGGCGGCCGGGCTCGGCGCCGCCGTGGTGCCCGCCATTGCGCTGCCGGGCGACGGCTCCCTGGTGGGCATCCCCTTCACGGCGCCGACGCTGAGCCGCACGGTCGCCCTGGCCCAGCGCGGCGACCGTGCCCTGGCCCGCCCCGCCCGCGCCCTGGCCGACCAGCTGCTGCTGCGGCACGTCCCGGCGCCGCCGTCGCCGCGCCACCGGCACCCGCGCCGCCGCCGGCCGCCGTTTCGTCTCCGGGGCCCGAGGTTTAGGCTTCGACCATGAGCGGCTCCTCCCCCTTCGACCCTTCCGCGACCCCGCGCCCCGGCGCCCTCGCGCCCCCCGCCGACCTCCCCGGATCGATCGCCGACCTGCGCGCCTCGGGCTGGGAGTCGGTGGCGGTGGCCGAGGAGATGCGGCGCAACACCGCCAAGCTGATCGCCGCCGGCGAGACCCTCGTGCCCGGCGTGCTCGGCTTCGAGGACACCGTGGTGCCCCAGCTGGAGAACGCCATCCTGGCCGGGCACGACATCATCCTCCTGGGCGAGCGGGGCCAGGCCAAGACGCGGGTGATCCGCTCCATGGTCGGCCTGCTCGACGAGTGGATGCCGATCATCGCCGGCTCCGAGATCAACGACGACCCCTACAACCCGGTCTCGCGCTACGCCCTCGACCGGGTCGAGGAGCTCGGCGAGGCCACGCCGATCGACTGGGTGCACCGCTCGCAGCGCTACGGGGAGAAGCTGGCCACCCCCGACACCTCCATCGCCGACCTCATCGGCGAGGTGGACCCGATCAAGATCGCCGAGGGCCGCTACCTCAGCGACGAGCTGGCGCTGCACTACGGCCTCATCCCGCGCGTCAACCGCGGCATCTTCGCCATCAACGAGCTGCCGGACCTCTCGGAGCGCATTCAGGTCGGGCTGCTCAACATCCTCGAAGAGCGCGACGTGCAGATCCGCGGGCACCGCATCCGCCTGCCGCTCGACATCACGCTCGTCGCCACGGCCAACCCGGAGGACTACACGAACCGCGGCCGCATCATCACGCCGCTCAAGGACCGCTTCGGCGCGCAGATCCGCACGCACTACCCGTTCGAGACCATGACCGAGGTCAAGATCATGGAGAGCGAGGCCGACCTGCCCACGGCGGGCGTGCCGGTCACCGTGCCGCGCTTCATGAAGGAGGTCGTGGCCGAAATCAGCCAGCTGGCCCGGCGCAGCAGCCACCTCAACCAGCGCAGCGGCGTCTCGGTCCGCCTCTCCATCGCCAACTACGAGACGCTGGTCGCCTCCGCCGTGCGGCGCGCCCTGCGCACCGGCGAGCCGGTGGCGGTGCCGCGCATCAGCGACCTCTCCGCCCTGGTGCCGTCGACCCAGGGGAAGATCGAGGTCGAGGCGATGGAGGAGGGCCACGAGGACGAGGTGGTGGCCCAGCTGGTGGCGGCCGCCACGCTGGCCGTGTTCCGCCGCCGCGTCACGCTGGACGACCCGCAGGCGATCGTGGCCGCCTTCCACGAGCAGGTCGTGGTGCACGTGGGCGACGACCTCCCGTCGTCGGCCTACCTGGCCGTCCTGGCCGACGTCCCCGAGCTGGAGCCGCCGACGCGCAAGCTCGCCGGCCCCGAGGCGGCCGAGGCCGAGTCGCCGGCCCTGATGGCCAGCGCCCTGGAGTTCCTCCTCGAGGGGCTGCACCTGACCAAGCGGTTGAACAAGGACGCGTCCGGGGCACGCGCCCTCTACCGCGGGCGCAAGTAAGCCCGCAGGAAGCAGGGCACGCCCATGAGCGCCCGCTACGACTACTTCGAATGGGACGGCACCCAGGAGTTCGCCGACCTCGACCCCGACGACCTGCTGGCCGGCCTCACCGACGACCTCCTCGCCGGCGGTGACCTCGACGACGCGCTGCGCCGCCTCCTGCGCAGCGGCTTCCGCAACGCCGACGGCGAGCAGGTGCCGGGGCTGCGCGACATGCTCGACCAGCTGCGGCGCCGCCGCGCCGAGATGCTGGCCGAGGGCGACCCCGACGGCCGCATGGCCGAGCTCACGCCGCCAGCTCGACGAGATAGAGCAGGACGAGCGCGCCGCCATCGACGACCTGGTCGAGGAGGCGCACGGCTCGGGCGACCAGCGCCGCTCCGAGGTGACCGACGACGTGGCCACCGAGCGGCGCATGGCGCTCGACCTCCAGCCCGACGACCCCGCCGGCCGCATCAGCAGCCTGCAGCACTACGACTTCGTCTCCTCCGAGGCGCGCGAGCGCTTCGAGGAGCTGGTCGAGGAGCTGCGCCGCGAAATGGCGGACACGTTCTTCGAGGGGGCCTCCGACGCGCTGTCCAACATGGACGCCGAGCAGATGCAGCGCATGCGCGACGCCTACGACGCGCTGAACCAGATGCTCGAGCAGCGCGAGCGCGGCGACGACCTCGACCCCAGCTTCGAGGAGTTCATGGCGCAGTTCGGCGACATGTTCCCCGGCAACCCGCAGAACCTCGACGAGCTGCTGGAGCAGCTGGCCGAGCGCATGGCCGCCGCCCAGGCGGTGTGGAACTCCATGAGCCCCGAGCAGCAGGCGCAGCTGCGCAACCTGATGGACTCGGTCCTCGAGGACATGGACCTGCGCTGGCAGGTGGAGCGCCTGGCCCAGAACCTCCAGCGCGCCGTGCCCGACGCCGGCTGGCAGAAGTCCTACGACTTCAACGGCGAGGGCCCCATGGGCATGAGCCAGGCCACCGACCTGGCCACCCAGCTGGGCCAGCTCGACCGCATGGAGGAGGTGCTGCAGTCGGCCTCCACGCCCGCCGCGCTGGGCGAGATCGACCTGGACCAGGTGCGCCAGCACATGGGCGAGGACGCGGCCCGGGCGCTCGACCGCCTGGCCAACCTGACCAAGTCGCTGGCCGACGCCGGGCTCATCGAGCAGCACGGCGGGCGCATTGAGCTGACGCCCCAGGGCGTGCGCCGCCTGGGCCAGAAGGCGCTGGCCGACCTCTTCGGCCAGATCAACAAGGACCGCATCGGCGACCACTCGGCGCTGCGCACCGGGACCGGGCACGACCGCGAGGAGACCACGAAGGCCTACGAGTACGGCGACCCGCTCAACCTGCACCTCTCCACGACCGTGCACAACGCGGTGCGCCGGGGCGGCTCGGGCGTGCCGGTGCGCCTGACGCCCGAGGACTTCGAGGTGGTCGAGGTCGAGGCGCTCAGCCGCAGCGCCACCGTGCTGGCCGTCGACCTCTCCATGTCGATGCCGATGCGCGACAACTTCGTGCCGGCCAAGCGCATGGCGATGGCGCTGCAGACGCTCATCTCGTCGAAGTTCCCCCGCGACTATCTCGGCATCGTGGGCTTCTCCGAGATCGCCCGCGAGATACGCCCCGACGAGGTGCCCACGGCCATGTGGGACTACGTCTACGGCACCAACCTGCAGCACGCGCTCGCCCTGTCCCGGCGCATGCTGGCCCACGAGCACGGGACGAAGCAGATCATCGTGGTGACCGACGGCGAGCCGACGGCGCACATCGACGACGCCGGCGAGGTCTGGTTCAACTACCCGCCGATCCCCGAGACGCTGCGCCGCACCATGGCCGAGGTCATCCGCTGCACCCGGGCCGGCATCGTCATCAACACGTTCGCCCTCGACCTGCAGCGCACCCACTACCCCTTCGTGGAGCAGATCGCCCGGGTCAACGGCGGCCGCACCTTCTACACGACGCCCGACGCGCTGGGCGGCTACGTGCTGGTCGACTTCCTCCAGCACCGCCGCGTGCTGCGCCCCGCGGGATAGGTACCGCGGGACAGCGGCCCGGCCGGACCAAACCTTTGGCGACGCCTCGCTGACCTCGGATTTCTCCGACGTGAAGGCCGAAAATCGGCCCTTTCGCACCCCTCCGGCGCGAAAATCCTGCGCGAAACCGGCCGTCGCACACATTGGCCGGAAAATGCCCGCTGACCAGGCCGTTCGCGCCCGACGATCGCGACCTTGACGACGCTGTCAGGCAGATTTCGTGCCTGGGAACGTCATTTCCCCCTTGCGCCTGCAGGGTGCGTGGTGAAAGATGACTGACTACACCGCTGTAACTACAGCGATGCCACCCGAGGCGAAGAGAGGGGGCGAACCCAAGTGCCAGTTGACATAGTCACCACGCTCTACGGTCGCCAAGAACGAAGCTGGCAGTTGCAGGCCAACTGCATGGGGGTCGATCCCGATCTGTTCTTCCCGGAGCGGGGAGCGTCCACCCGCGAAGCCAAAGAGGTCTGCCGCGGTTGCGTCGTGCGTGAAGACTGCCTCGAGTACGCCTTGGCCAACGGCGAGAAGTTCGGCATCTGGGGCGGCATGAGCGAGCGGGAACGCCGCCGCCTGCGCCGGGCCCGGGCCCTGGCCCGCCGGGACGTGGCCAGCGCCTCCTAGGGCTGCGGCCCACCACGAGCCGGCTCTGCTCCACTGTTCTCGCATCACCAACTCGCTGGGAGCCGGGCCTCCACCGTCGCCTCCTCCGACAGGCCGAGCTCGCCTCGCCTGTCGAGGGGCACGGGGGCCAGGACCGACTCGGGGATGAGGCCCACCAGCTCGCCCCCCTCCACCTGGCCTCCCGCCTCACGCACCAACACGGCCACCGCGTCGTAGAGCCGCGCGGGCCCGTAGCGGTCGGGGTCGACCAGGTTGCACGACACCTGGGCCCGTGCCCCCACCGCCAGCCCGAGCGCCCGCACCGCGGGGCCCCGCACCAGGGGCGCCACCCGGCGGGCCACCTCGGCGGAGGAGACCCAGACGTTGTAGGCCACCAGGACACGCCGCGCTCCCACCGCGGTGGCGCCGCTCCGGGGGTCCGCCTGCGCCGGACCGCGGTCGGGCGTCAATCCGTCCGGTGGCGGCCCGAAGGCCAGGCGTCGGATCTCGGGCAGGGTCCGGGTCCGGCCGCCCGTCAGGGGTCCGTAGAGGAAGCTCGGCACCCCCATGTCCTCGCCCAGCCAGCGGGCGAACCGATCGCGCTCGTTGACCGCCGCGCGCGAGGTCGGTGGGCGCCGGCCGGCCGGGGGCGTAGGGGACGAAGGGCACCACGTCGAGCACGCCCAGTCGGGGGTGGGCGCCCTGGTGGGCGCGGAGATCGAGGTGGGCCAGGGTGGCCCTGGCCAGGGCCCGGGAGGACTCGGCCACCAGGTCAGCGGGCCCGGCGAGCGTGAAGACGCTGCGGTGGTGGTCCGGGTCGCGGTGCCGATGCAGCAGCGCCGGCCCGGCGGCAGCGGCCAACTGGCCCAAGACGGCCTCGTCGCGTCCTTCGCTGACGTTGACGACGCACTCGAAGAGCACGGCGCCAGCGTGGCACGCCGGACGGGTGCGGGCCGGCCGGCGACGCCCGCCGGCTCAGGCCCCGGTCCTACTTGGAGACGACGGCGTGCGAGAGGCGGCGGCGGCGGAGGATGCGACGGCGCTCACGCTCGGAGGCGCCACCCCAGACTCCATGGTCGATGTGGTGCTCGAGTGCGTACTCGAGGCAGGCCTCGGCGACCGGGCACTCGGCGCAAATGCGCTGCGCGACGAGCACGCCCATGCCGTCATTGGGGAAGAAGACATCGGGTGCGACTTCCTTGCACTTCCCCCCCGCCATCCAATCGGTAGTCATTGTTCGGCTCCCTTTTCACGCATCATCCTAAGGGAATGCCCAGTTCAGAGCCAGGTTTTCCGGATAGGAAGTTCCTAAGAATCGAGGGGCCGACACGGGCTCTACCAGGGAGAATGTCGCTCCGCCCCCCGGGGTACGCTGGCTCAGATCACCGATGCAAGGAGCAGCCATGTCCCCGGACACCGAGGAAGAAGTCGTCGAAGAAGGGGAGCCGGTCGAGCCCATCGGCCACGTGCGCGTCGTCTATCTCGGGCCTGTCGCCCCCCATTGGGAGGTGCAGTCGGACTACGGCCCGCCCGAGGTCATCGACCAATTCCGTGACCGCGTCCTGGCCCGGCTGGTCCTGCTGCCCCCGCACGACCCCCAGTTCCGGCGCAACAGCGAGCGTGTCGTGCGCGACGCCGAGCGCGAGCAGCTGGCCCTCGAATGGGTGCTCGACTGGGGTGACGAAGCCGAGGCCTGATGCCTGGGCGCCGCGAAGCGCCTGGTAGGAGCCCCGCAGCCATTCCCAAGTCCCGTTTCGCGCTGCACCCAACTTGCCCCCCACGAGCCACTCGGCCAACACCTCGCACTGCAACGATGCCCTCGTTGTTGTTGGAGCGTTGCGGACAAAAAGTCCGCCCGGAGGGGAAGGCAACGATGGAGGACACTCACGCCATGGACGAGGCAGCGATCATCGAGCGCATGCAGGGACGGGTCGGCCGGCTGACCGACGACGAGGTGGCGCTCGTGCGCACTCTCACACCGGCGGAGTTGGCCGGGACTCAAGCAGCCGAGCACCTGAAGGACCTGTTCGACCTGCTGACCACGGTCCGGAACGAAGAGGCCATGGCCGAGTACGTCTATGCCATCGCGCCGTCCTGGGACGGCACGATCGAGTCACTCCTCGTCGGCGGGCGGGTCACCACGGCGTTCTCGCGCTTCGAGCTCGAGCAGTGCGGCGCGGAGCGGGCTGTCGCCGTGACGCCGCGGCGGGTGCCGGCGCGGGCCACGCGTCCCCGTCGACTGGCAGCGCCGGTCGGCTGACACCAATCGGCTGACACCATTCGGCTCTGACACCGCGGGCGGATGCGGTTCGGGCCGGGGGGCGGGGTCAGCCGGGACGATCGGTGGGCTGACGCGTCGCTTGGCGAACGGCGGTTCCGCGGGCGGCGACGCCAACGGGGCGCCGGGACGCGTTCAGTCCAGCAACCCGATCCGAGCAAGCCAGAGCCCGGGCGCGTCCACCTCGGCGGGGGTGGGCAGGTCGAGCTCGTCGGACCACAGGCGGGTCAGCGCGCTCTCGTCGGCGCGTTCGAGGACTCCGGTCACGAAGGCGCGGCCACGATCGACCTCGTCCTGGCCCACGTTGAGCCCGAACAGGCCGGCGAAGGCCTGCTCGCCCTTGCCTTCCTCAATGCGGTAGCGGTACCAGGCTTCGCGCAGTGCCGAGGGCGAGGACGTCAGGGACTCGGCGATGCCCGCCGTGATGTGGTCCACGTAGGCGCCGATGGCGGTGGTCTGCGCCGTCAGTGCGGCCGAGATGTTGTGCTGCTCGGGGCTGATGAGCTCGGACAGCAGCGCTTCGGGATCGCCCAGCGCCTCCTCCAGGGACACCTGATCGCCCATCCCCTCGCCGAGGCGTTCGACGATGGAGCGTTGCGCCGCCGCGGCGTGCGCCGACGCGTCACCGAGCAGGGTCATCAGCGAGTTGCGCACGCCCGGCCGCGTCAGCACGGCGTGCATGGTCAGCTCGCGCAGGCAGACCCAGAGTTGGACCTCCTGCAGCGGGAGGCTCCAATCCTCGGCGAAGCGGCCCACATTGCCGGGCACGAGCAGCAGCGTCGACGAGTCGGGCCACGGCAGCGGCAGGGCGTACTGCCCGAAGGCACGGCGGGCCAGGTGCCCGGCGGCGGAGCCGAACTGCATGCCGAGGAAGACCGGCCCGAGCGTCATGGCGAACTGGCCCAGCAACCCGCTGAGACCGCCCGCCGAGTCGGGGTCGAGCTCGCTCAGGTCGAGCGACGTCGGCACGGCGGCGGCACCCTGTTGCTGCGCCTCGACCATGGACTTGAGGACGGGCCGATAGGCGTCGAGGACGCGGAAGCTCCACTGCCCGGGGCCCACGGCCTCGAAGGACACCCCACCGGCCCCCGAGGAGGGGCTGATCCCTGTGGCTTCGGCCACGTGCATCTCGGCGACGCGGGCCAGCTCCTCGAAGGCGATGCGCACCAGCGGATCGGGGTTCTCGTCCTCACCGCCGTCGGTGGCGACCCCGAAGGCGAGGGTGCGGGCGGCCTCGAACCAGCTGTCGCCCGCCCCGGGTCCGGACCCGATCACCTTCATCAGGTCGCCCAGGAGGCCACCCATCGGGTTGTCGGGATCGTTGGAACCGAACATGCTCACCCTCGCATGCTATGAGGACGTGCCCAGGGTTATGTGCACGAGCTTGACTCCGGCGGGCAGTTGCACCGAGAGCGTGACGGAGGTGCCGGGGGCCAGAACGTAGAGCCGGGCCCTGAGCTCTGCCATCGTGCGCACCGGCGTGGAGTCCACCGCGGTGATGCGTTGGCCCACCAGCAGGACGCCCGAGGCCGGTCCGCCGGATTGCACCGCCATTACCGTGGCGCCCCCGCCGGGAGCGTCGGTGCCCTGCATGCCCAGCCAGCCGTGCACGACCCGATCCTGGGAGCGGAGGTCGTCGGCCACGCCGACGACGAGGTCGCTGGGGAGGAACGTCGCGGGGGAGGAGCTCGGGCCGGCGTCGTAGAGGATCCCCAGCACGGCCCCGTCGGCGTTCAACAGTGGCTCGCCGCCGATCAGCGCCGGTGCCGCGGGGGACGAGGTGATGGAGGGCATGGTGGACGCGGGTCCGCCGGCGATGGCGGTGCCAACGGCGGTCACCGACCCCGACGTGCAGTTCAGCGCCACCGCGTGGTCCGCCGCGGGCACGAAGCTGAGCGCCAGGTCGGGCGTCCCGCTGGCCAGGCCGGTGTCGTCGGCGAAGGTCGCGACCGGCAGATCCACCGGCACACTGACCAGCGCCACGTCGGAGGTCTTGTCGGTGGCCAGTACCGAGGCTGGCTCGAGCTTCCCGGAGGGTCCGACCATCGCGATGCGCTGCAGACCATTGAGCAGATCGGCGGTGGTCGCGACGAGCCCGCCCTCGGCGACGGCGATGCCGACGAGCATCACGGTGCCGTGGGTGGTGCTCGCCTGCAGCTCCACGACGGAGCGCCCCGTTGCCGCCGCCGCAGCCGGCAGCGCGTTCTGGACACCGGCCAGCGTGGTCAGCGGACCGCTGGCCGCCGTGTCTTGGGTCGAGGGCTCCAGGGGGTGGTCCGAGGCCGGGGAGAGCAGCACGATGACCCAGGCCACGACGGCCACGACGGCACCGACCCCCACCAGCACCATGACGGCGTTGCGGTACTGGCGATGCTGTGGCGGATTCAGCGGGAAGGGAAGATTGGGCGGGGGCCCCGAACCGGCCACCTCACTGGGGTGTCGCCACAGACGGTCGTCGGGATCGATCCAGCCGCGCAGGGGTGCATCGGGTTCATCCGGGCCGCTTCCGCCGCCCTCGCCCGGGCCCGGCGTGCCGTCTTCGGGCTCATCGGGCGTGTCACTCACCCGAGCGACGATACCGAGAAAGTCCAGGAAAGTGCCGTCGGGCGACGGGGCGGCCGTACCATGAGGCCCCTATGTCACGCGACCTGGCCATCGATCTCGGCACGGCCAACACACTGGTCTATGCCAAGGGGAAGGGCCTGGTGCTGAACGAGCCGACCGTCGTCGCGCTCGATTCGCGCAGCCGCGAGGTGCTCGCCATCGGGACGGACGCGTGGCAGATGATCGGCCGGACCCCGGGGTACATCGTCGCCGAGCGGCCGCTCCGGGGTGGTGCCATCACCGACTTCGAGGTCACCGAACGCATGCTCAGCGTGCTGCTGCACCGGGTCGGGGTGGGGCGGCTCAACCGGCCCAAGGTCCTGATCTGTGTCCCCTCGGCCATCACCGCAGTAGAACGCCGCGCCGTGAAGGAGGCGGCGCGCCGGGCCGGCGCATCGGCCAGCTTCCTGATTGAGCAGCCGATGGCCGCCGCCATCGGCGCCGGGCTGCCCATTCACGAACCGGTCGGCAACATGGTCGTCGACGTCGGCGGCGGTACGGCGGAGATGGCGGTCATTTCGCTGGGCGGTGTGGTGGCGGTGAAGGCGCTGCGCTGCGGGGGCTTCGACTTCGACGCCGCCATTCAGAACTACGTGCGGTACGAATACGGCGTGGCCGTCGGCGAGCGCACGGCCGAGGCGGTGAAGCTGGCCATCGGCTCCGCCTCCCCGCACGACAACGAGCAGCAGGCCGAGATCCGCGGCCGCGAGGTGGCGACCGGCCGGCCCATGACGGTCGTGCTCTCCCCGCTCGAGATCCGCAGCGCGCTGGAGGACAACGTCACGTCCATCGTGGCGTCCGCCGCCGAGTGCCTCGGCGAGGCGGCGCCCGAGCTGGCGCAGGACATCATGTTCCAGGGCGTGCACCTCACCGGCGGCGGCGCGCTGCTGCGGGGGATGACCCAGCGCCTGGCGGACGCCACCCACGTCCCGGTGCACCTGGTCGACACGCCGCTCGAATGTGTCGTCCAGGGCGCCGGCGTCTGCCTCGAGTCCTTCGACCGGCTGAAGCGCCTTTTCACCGAGGACGAATAGCGCGGGGCGGGGCCGGCGCTGCTTCGCCGCTCGTGCTGTCCGCGTCGAGGGTCACGCGTCGGGCGGAGAACCCTCCTCCGGCTCGTCGAGCAACTCGCCGGCCGCCTGCCGCACCTGCCAGTCCCGGTCGCCGATGGCCGCCTGCAGGGCGGGCGTCACCCGGGGGTCGTCGAACCCGGCCAACGCGACCGTGGCCCGCCGGCGCACCGTCGGCGAGTCCTGCAGCGCGTCGAGCACGGCGGGCAGCCCGGCGGGGTCCCCGATGGCGCCCAGCGCGGCCACGGCGGCCTCGCGGCAGCGGGCGTCTTCGTGCCCGGTGGCGAGGGATGCCAACGCCGCGACGGCCGCCCGTGCCCGCCGTTCGGCCAGGAACCACGCCGCCGCCACCACGACGAGTGGATCGGGATCACCCAGCGCGTCGGTGACGGCGCGGGGCAACGACGAGCGGGTGCCACGGCCACGGGCGCGCAACGCCACCTCGACGGCGCGGCGCCGCAACTCCGGCGAGTCGTCGGCCAACGCCGCTTCGACGTCGCCGGCGCGGAGCTCGCCCAGGCGGGCCAGTGCGCTGACCGCCGCCGCCCGCACGCCCGCATCCGGGTCGACGAGACCGCTCCGGGCCAGGGTCGCGTTGCCGGTGTGCCCCGCCATCGTGACGCGCCGGCGCCGGATATCGGCGCGGCCGTCGTGGCTCTGATCCGTGGCAACATCGTCCCCCACCTTCCGAGTATGTCCGAACCTGACGCGACCGCCGACGGGGAAGCCGCGGCGAACCCCACCTCAGACGACGCCGGCCCCGACGCGGGCGCGCTCGGATCGCCGCTGCCACCGGTCGCCGGTCCCCGCAGGCGCCGCCTGTGGCCCGGCGCCTTCATCGTCCTTCTGATCGTCGTCCTGCTGGCGGCCCTCGTCGCTGCCCGCACGTCGATCAACTACTACGTCCTCACGCCGGGGGACGCGCAGCCGGTCTCGCAGTTCATCGATGTCCCGGCCGCCGACAACCATCCGCTGACGGGCAAGATCCTGCTGACCGACGTCTACGTGACGCAGCTCAATGCGCTCAACTATCTGCAGTACCGGTTCTTCGACTCGAACAGCCAGATCGTCTCCGGGCCGGACCTGCTCGGTCCCACCACGAACGAGAACCAGTATCTCAATCAGGGGTACCTCGAAATGGCGCAGGCCCAGTCGTTCGCCACCGCGGCCGCGCTGTCGCACCTGGGGTACACCGTGACCTCGACGAACGCCGGCGCGCTCATCTTCGGGATCGCGTCCGACTCGCCTGCGGCCTCGACGTTGCAGGTCGCGCAGGTGATCACCGGCGTGAACGACATCCCGGTCACGACCGACTGCTCGCTGGTCGACGCGCTGCACGGGTTGATGCCCGGCCGAGCGCGTCGCGCTCAAGGTCGAGGACTCCTCCATCAACAGCGTCGGCGACTTCGTGGCCGGGCCGACCGTGACCAAGTCGGTGACGCTCGGAACGCCTCCCAGAGGACTGACCGACACCGCCTGCGGCGCGCCGACCAAGCCCACCGCGTACCTCGGGATAGAGCCGCAGACACAACAGGACTGGCAATTCCCCGTGAAGGTCACCGTGCACACCCAGAACATCGGCGGTCCCTCGGCCGGCCTGGCCATGACGCTCGGCATCATCGACAGGCTCAGCAGCGGACGCCTGACGGGCAACCGGATCGTGGCCGCCACGGGCACGATCGACCAGAACGGCAACGTCGGGGACGTGGGAGGCGTGGCCGAGAAGACCGTCGCCGTGGAGCGGGCGGGGGCCACGGTCTTCTTCGTCCCCACCGTCGAGCTCAAGGCGGCCGAGTCCAAGGCGACCCCCCAGCTCCACGTCTACGCCGTCAACAACCTGAACCAGGTGCTGCGCATCCTCAAACGCCTCGGGGGCAGCGTGCCGACCAAACCTGTGCCCGTCCAGGCCGCGCCGTAGGCTCTGGCCATGGCAGAAGGACGTCCCCCCATCTCTTCGTCCCGGATCGCCACCGGCGACATCGCGCAGCACTCCTTCGCCGTGGTCCGCCGGGGCTTCGACACCGACGAGGTCCGGTCCTACCTCCAGTCGGTCGCCCGCAACCTCGAATCGCTCGAGGCGCGCGAGGAGGAACTGCGGGCCGCCCTGGCCGAGGCCGAGGAGCGGGCCGCTCACCCGGTGGTCGACGAAGCCACGCTGACGGCCTCGCTGGGCCAGCACAGCGCCCAGATCCTGCGCCACGCCCATGAGGAGGCGGCCCGGATCGTGGCCCAGGCCCAGGAGGGGGCGGCCACCCTGCTCCGCGAGACGCAGACCCAGGTGAACGAGCTGCAGGAGCGCACCGAGGCGTCGTCGGCCGAGCGGGTCGTCGAGGTGGAGCTGCTGGTGGCCAACGCCGAACAGGAGGCTCGGGTGGAGAGTGAGCGCATCGTTGCCGAAGCGATAGCGGCGGGTGAGGCGATCATCACCCGGGCCAAGGACGAGGGTCGCGCCCTTCTCGACCAGGTGCAGGAGGCGCGGCGCCGGGTGCTGGCCGACCTCGCCAGCCGGCGACGGGGGCTCGGCATCCAGATCGAGCAGCTGCGGGCGGCCCGGGACGAAATGGCCGCCTCGGTCCAGGGGGTGCGCGAGCGGGTCGACGGGATCCTGGCCCACCTGGACCGTACCGACGAGGAGGCGCGGGCCGCGGCGCAGGGTGTGGCCGACCAATTCCGTCTCGGCACGACCGAGCTCCCCCACGACCAGGACGAGACGCGCCGAGGAGACGGGGGAGGCGCCGCCGACGGGGCCGACCCCGGTCGTCACGAGTGCGCCCGACGGCGAGCCGGGGGATGGCGAGGGCGCCGCGCCCTCGGTCGACGAGCTCTTCGCCCGTATCCGCGCCGGGACGGCGGAGACGCAGAAGCCCGCACCGGAGGCGGAGCTCCGGCGCCCGGGGCGCCACCAAGAACGACGGCGAAACGGCGGGCGGGACCGATCGGCCGGCCCCGGCCAAGGCGGACGCGGGAGACGACGCATGCCGCGGCCGAGGACGCCGACTGCGGTTGTTGCCGGTGGTGGAGCCGGCGACGGAAGTACTGGAGGTGCCCCGGGGCCCGACGACTCCATCATCGCCCGCCGCGACGAGTTGCTGACCCCGATTACGGCGCGGCTGAGCCGGACGGTCAAGCGGACGCTCGGTGACGACCAGAACCGGATGCTCGACCGGTTGCGCAGCGCGCCGACACTCGAGGTCGACGAGCTCATGGGCTCGGAGGACGAGCACCTGGCGGCGTTCGCGGCAGCGGCGCGCAGCCACCTCGACGAGGCGTTCGCCGCCGGTACGATCTTCGTCGGAGCGGGCGCGGCGACCATCCCGCGGGGCGATGCCGTGGAGCAGTCGTCGGCCGGCTTGGCGCGCGCGGTCGTGGCGGCGCTGCGGCAGGCAGGTGGACGAGGGGAGCGGCGACCCGGCCGACCGCATCGGCGCCGCCTTCCGCGAATGGAGAGGCGAACGGGTGGAGCGGTTGGTCGGGGACCAGGCCACGCAGGCGTTCTCGGCGGGCGTGGCGGCTGCCAGTGCGGACGGCAAAGTGCGCTGGGTGGTCACGACCGCGAACGGGTGCTCGGACTGTGAGGACAACGCCCTGGGCGGCGCGGTGAGCGGCTCCGAGGTGTTCCCCACGGGCCATGCCCACCCGCCGGCCCATTCGGGCTGCCGCTGTCTCGTTACCCCGGCAACGGACTGACCAGGACTTCTGGCTACCCGCAACCGCCCCTGCCTGCCCATGGGGGGTGGTGTGGCGGACGTTAGGCTCCCCTCGTGCGCATCCCCAGCGACCTGACCGCTGACCCCGCGCCGCGCCGTCGCCACCGCGCCCGGTGGTGGCTGATCGGCCTCGTCGTCGTCATCGTGATCCTGCTGGTGTCGCTGCGCTCGCTGGCCGGGCTCTACACCGACAGCCTGTGGTTCTCGTCGGTGGACCTCCACAACGTCTTCTCGACGCTGTTGGCGATAAAGCTCGGGCTGTTCGGCGTGTTCGGCGCGATCTTCTTCGCGGTCCTGTGGGTGAACCTGGTGGTCTGCGACCGCATCGCGGGGCGCGACATCGTGCTGGCCCAGGAGGACGAGCTGGTTCGCCGTTACCAGCAGTTCGTGCGCCCCTACGCCGGGCGCATCTACGTGGGCCTCGCCTTCGTGCTGGCGCTCATCGGCGCCTCGGGAACGGTCGGGCAATGGAACAACTGGATCCTCTTCCGCCACGGCGGCAACTTCGGCATCACCGACCCCCAGTTCCACAAGGACGTCGGCTTCTACGTCTTCAAGCTGCCCTTCCTGATCTTCATCGTGGACTGGACGCTGGCCATCCTCATCGTGACGCTGGCCGTCTCGCTCGTGTTCCACTACTTCAACGGCGGGATCCAGCCGCAGCGCGGCCTGCCGCGGGTGCGGCCACCGGTGAAGGCGCACATCTCGGTGCTCCTGGCCCTCATCGCGCTGGACAAGGCGGTGGGCTACGTCCTGCAGCGCTGGTCGCTGGTCAACTCCCAGGACGGCTACGTCAACGGCGCCGGGTACACCGACGTGCACGCCCGGCTGCCGGCGGAGACGCTGCTCATCTTACGTGTCGATCTTCGCCGCAGTGATCCTGCTCTTCAACATCCGGCGCCAGGGCTGGACGCTGCCGGTCCTGGCCATTGGGATCTGGGCCTTCGTCGCCCTCGTGGTCGGCATCATCTACCCGGCGCTGCTGCAGGCGCTCAAGGTCACTCCGGCGCAGAGCTCGCTGGAGGCCCCCTACATAAAGCGCAACATCGAGGCCACCCGGGACGCCTACAACCTGAACAACGTCCAGCGTGCACCAGTTCACGGCCAACACGAGCATCACCGCCAGCCAGACCGTGGTGGCCACGCCGACCATCAACAACATCCGGCAGTGGGACCCCGATCCGTCCATTACGTTGCAGACGTTCCAGCGCGAGCAGGCCATCAAGGGCTACTACGCCTTTCCTTCGCTCGGTGTGGATCGCTACGAGGTGAGCGGGCAGCTGACGCCCGTGCTCATCGGCGTGCGCGACATCGCGTCGGCCAACCTGGCCTCCCCGTCGTGGGTGAACACGCACCTGCAGTACACGCACGGCAATGGGGCCGCGCGTGGCGCTGGCCAACCAGAACAACACCAGCAACCCCATTTACGCCGTGCAAGGCGTCCCGCCGACCTCCTCGCAGGGGGTGCCCGCGATCACGCAACCCAACGTCTACTTCGGGCTCGGGGAGACCGGCTACGTCGTGGCCAACTCCAAACAGCTCGAGGTCGACTACCAGGAGAACGGCACGAGCGTCGAGAGCCACTACAAGGGCACGGGCGGGGTGCAGCTGTCCTCGATCTTCACCCGGGCCGCCTTCGCTCTGCGACTGGGTGACTTCAACCTCCTCATTTCGAGCCAGATCACAGACAAGTCGCGCATCATGTTCGTCCGCGACCCGGTCGCGATGGCGCAGAAGGCAGCGCCCTTCCTGACGTTCGACCAGGATCCCTACGCCGTGATCAACAGCAGCCCGGGTCCCGATCGCGGGCACATCGACTGGATCGTCGACGGCTACACGACGACGGCCAACTACCCGTACTCGCAGAACGCCGACACCCAGCAGGTTGCCATCGGCAGCAACCTGCCGGGGAGCTACAACTACGTGCGCAATTCGGTGAAGGTGGTCATCGACGCCTACTCGGGGAAGATGACCTTCTACGACGTTGATCCGAAGGACCCCATTCTGCAGGCGTACTCGGCCGCCTTCCCGAACATGTTCGTCCCCCTGTCGAAGATGCCCTCGGCGCTGCAGGCCCACCTGCGCTACCCCGAGGACATCTTCTCCATTCAGTCCGCCATCTACGGCCGCTACCACCTGACCAACCCGCAAGCCTTCTACTCCGCCAGCAGCGCGTGGCAGCTCTCGCCCACCGCCGGCGCCGGCCCGCAGTCGCAGGCGCTGCTGGCCGAGAACACGTACAACAACCAGGGTCAGCTGGTCTCGACCACCCCAGCCCGCATGGCGCCGCAGTACCAGGTGTACTCGTTGCCCGGCACGAGCCCGGACAAACAGGTCTTCACCGTTTCGGACGGATTCGTCCCGGCGTCGCAATCGTCCGTGTCGGGCTCGGGTCAGAACTTCAACCTGACGGCCTGGATGGTCGGGCTTTCGGATCCCGCGCACGCTCGGCCAATTGGACCTCTACGAGACCCCGCAGGGGACGACCGGTCCGGCCAACGCAGACGCCGAGATCTCGGCCGATTCGACGGTGTCGAAGGACATCTCGCTGCTTGACACCAAGGGCTCCGAAGTCCTGCTGGGGGAGACGCTCATGGTCCCCATCGCGAACTCCATGGTGTACGTGCGGCCGCTGTACGTATCGCCGACGACGAACCCACAGCCCCAGCTGGAATACGTCATCGCAGTGCTGGGCAAGGACGTGCAGATCGACACCTCACTCCCCAACGTCCTGACGGACCTCCTGGGAACGACGGTGTTGCCGCCCGGACAGAACGAGACCTCGAGCGGCACGGTGCCGGCGGCGGTGGCGGGGATTCTGGCGCAGGCGCAGACCGACTACGCCAACGCGCAGGCGGCGCTCAAGGCCGACAACCTGTCGCAGTTCCAGACGGACATCGACGCGATGCAGGCGGCGATCGCCCAGGCCCAGCAGGTGATCAGCGCCACGACGCCCGGCGCGACGCCGACCACCACCACGACGACGACGCCGCCCATCAAGCCGAAGACGACGAAGAAGGGCGCGGCGACCAAGACGTCGGCGACGTCGACGACGTCTTCGACCACCACCTCGGCGCCGACGAGCACCGAGCCGAAGAACACCACCACCTCGACCACCTCGCCGAGCGCCACCTCGTCGCCACTGGTCTCGGCGGCACCCCGGACCTGAGGGGCACCGGGCCGGCGCCCGGCCGGTGGGCGAGACCGGGAGGGCGTCGGCCCGTTCGATTTGATCCGCCGGCGATTCCGGTTGCAGTGGCCGGCGGGCGGTCCCATGATGGGTGGCCAGAGGCGCGAGGAAAGGAAGTCTTCGATGGGACTGCTCGACAAGGTCAAGGCGCAGGCGACGGCGGCCACGGAGATGGCCAAGGACGCGGCGGCCAAGGGCCAGGCCAAGATGAACGATGCGCAGGCCAAGAAGACGGCTGACGGCATGCTGCGGGACCTCGGCGCCGCCTACTACGCCACCCAGACGGGACGGGCCACTCCCACCACTGACGCCGACATGGCGCAGCTGGTGACCTCGCTGCAGGCGCACGAGTCCGAGCACGGCCAGATCACGCTGGCGCCCGAGTCGGCCGCTGCCGCCCCGACGGCCGCCCCCGCCGGCGCCGGTTCGGCCGCCCCGGCTCCGCCGCCGCCCCCACAGGCGGCCGACCCGGCATCCCCGCCACCTGCTCCGCCGACCGCCCAGACGCTGTAGCGGGCCGGCGACCTTCTCGCTCTGCGGGGTGGCGAACCATCCGGCAGGCGTGGGGCCGTGGTGGACGGGTGATCCTCCATGTAGGATGTCGTCTCCGCCGCGGGGTGGAGCAGTCTGGTAGCTCGTCGGGCTCATAACCCGAAGGTCGGAGGTTCAAATCCTCCCCCCGCCACTCAGAGGGCCTGGTCACGGGCTCGAAACCGTCTGTGTCCCGGTCGTCCATTGCGGGTTCTACCGTGGGAACGTTCGGGCCCCTAACGTGCGCACACTGCAGGGCGCTCGAGCAAGGCAGCGAAGGTTTTCGCCGCTTCGGCCTGCATGCCTGGCAGTACGTCCTGGTACGTCGCCATGGTGAAGCCCGGCGTCGAATGGCCCAACCGCTCGCTCACGACCTTGATCGGCACTCCTGCCTTGAGGAGAAGGTGGCATGCGTATGGCGAAGGTCGTGCAGCCTGATGCGCGGCAGGCCCGATTGGCAGACCAGTCGCTTGAACGCGTCAGAGAGCACCTGGGGATAGATGGGGGAGCCGTCGAGGTGGCAAAAGACGTAACCGTCGTCCTGGAAACCTGGGCAGCGGGACGATCTGAGAACGCTGACCGTGCGCTCGTCGAGGTCGATCGTGCGCCTCGCCGTGCGGGTCTTCCCGCGAGATTCGTGGAGTTCGTAAGCGACAGAGACGAGCGAGCGATTGACCGACAGCCTGGCCGACTCGAGATCCACATCGGTCCAGCGCAGTCCGAGGACCTCGCCACGGCGCATGCCGGTATTGGCGGCCAGCCACAGGGCGGCAAAGTGGGTATTGCTTCGGGCCAAGGAGAGAAAACGGCCAAGTTGATCGGCATTCCAAGCTCGCAACTCGCTTGAAGTGAGAGGCCGCCGTTTGGGTGCATGGGCCAGTTCTGCCGGATCGCGGACTATGGATCCACGTCGTTCGGCATCGCGCAGAGCGCGCCGGATCACGATGTGGACCTCATGGACCGTCTTGATGTCAAGGCCGCCACTCCCGTCGCATCGACCTCGTTCGAGCAGGGTGGCATAGAGGCGGTCGAGGTGCTCCGCTCGCAGGTGTCGCAGGGGGATCCGGCCAAGGTGGGGGAGAACGTGGAGCTCGATGAGGCGCCGGTAGCCGTCCCAGGTGCTTGGTCGCAGCGTCAGCTGCTTTGCTGGCAGCCACTTCGATGTCAGGTAGACGCCGAACGTCGGACCCGCTCGTCTTCCGTCAACGCGTTGACTCTGTGCCGCAGCGAGTGCCGTGGCCAGTTTTTCGGCTTGCTCCTTGTCGGTGCCGGCGGGATGCCATCGCCGACGCTCCCGCCCAGTGATCGGATCAATCCCCTCGTAGATCACCGCATAGAAACGGTTGCGGCGTTGCGCTACGTATCCACGCACGGCGTTCCTCCCTTCCGGACGCTGTTCGTCGGTGGGGAACCCGGTCTAGCTGCAGCTCAGGGGTCTGGGAGACCGGGGAAATAACCCGAAGGTCGGAGGGCTCGGCCCTTATGCCGGCCCGAGACTTATCTGTTCATTTAGATCGTGGCCGGAATGGTGATCTCGATCAGATGAGGGCCCCGCTCAGTCAACGCATCGCGGAAGCAGTTGGAGAACTCCTCCCCCGTGTGGGCGCAAGAGCCAGGGACGCCCATTGACTTGGCGAGTCCGGCGTAGTCGATGTCGACGCCTGTCAGGTTGAGAAGTGGGTTGTCGCGTAGGTCCGCCTGGCCGGTCATGCGCAGCTGCGTCCACTCTTCATGGAGTTGCTCATAGGAGCGGTTCTTGAGGATCACCGTGGTGATGTCGAGGTTCTCTCGGGCATGCGTCCACAGCGCTGAAATCGAGTACATGGCGCAGCCGTCACCCTCGAGCAGGACCACGGGCCTGTCGGGGGCGGCGATAGCAGCGCCCAGGGCCATCCCCAGGCCTTGCCCCATTGCACCACCGGTGATGGCGCTGAGTATGTCGTGGTGAGGCGCTCCCGATAGAGCGTCAAGCAATGCACCGCCCGAACTAATGGTCTCGTCGCAGATGATGGCGTCATCGGGGAGAAGCGCCCCGATGACCTGCGGCCATGTCTCCAAGGTCAGAGGCCCGACCGGGAGCTCAGGCCGCAACGGCTCAGTCAGTTGCGGCTCGGTCCCTGGCGCGAGCTGATCTGCCAGGTCCGCCAGTGCCATCGCCACGTCTTCGTCAGGTCCTGCCAGCACGAGGTCTGCGGCACCGTCGGGGGTGAGCAGCCCGGGTTGGTCGGGATAGGCGAAAAAGGCGACCGGGGCACGGCTACCGGCCACTATGAGGTAATCGATGCCGTCGAGCTGTCGAAGTGCGGGCTCGGTATAGAAGGCAAGCCGCGGAAAGTTCGGGAGCCCGGCGCCGTGTTCGAGCCGAGCGGTACAGGTGTCGACGAGCACCCGTATGCCAGTCGCAGCGGCCACCCTGCTGGCAGCAAGGAGGCCGTCGGCTCGGCATCCGCCTCCACCGAGCAGCATCGCTGCTCTGCCGGAACTCTTGCGAATAGCGGTGGCGACCGCCTTAATCCTCTCGTCGGGCACAGGTGTTGGGACTCGGGCTGCTATCGGCGAGGCCAGGATTTGAGCGGGTGACCAAGATACGTCCGCTGCCATGACAATGGTGGAGATCCGGCCAGGGACAGAGGTCGCGTCGGCGACGGCGGCACGCACTGCTGCGCTGACTTCGTCTGGCATTTGCGGCGCGGCCACCCGGCTGTGCAGTGCTTTTGCCATTGCGGCAATGTCGGAATTGAGCGGCGGGTCGTTGTTCTGATGGAACGTGGCCTGGTCGCCAATCACGCTCACGATCGGGGTTTGTGCCCTGCGGGCATTGTGAAAGGACGCCCAGGCATTGCCCTGGCCAGGTCCAAGGTGCAGCAACGTCGCTGCGGGGCGCCCGGCGACTCGGCCAAAACCGTCAGCGGCTCCACTGACGACACCCTCGAACAACGCGAGCACCGCCCTCAGACTTGGAGTTGCCTGAGCGGCCTCTACGAGGTGCAGTTCCGTGGTTCCGGGGTTGGCGAACAGAGTATCGATCCCAGAATCCGTCAGCGTGCACATCAGGGCATGGGCCCCGTTCATCGTTGAGCCCTTCTCGGGATTGGCGTTGATTTCGACATTCGACCCGACTGTCTTCATCGCATCCGCCTTCTTTGAGTTTGTGGAGTACGCAGGGTCCGATCTGGTTTCTGGAGTTTCCACCGCCCGACCTATTTCCCACATCACTCGATCGCGCGATCTCTTCCGGCCCGACGAGGGGCTGCGCCATCTCGGTCGCTCACGTCGCTACGAGCTAGAAAATGGCCCGATCGCGCGCTGTTCTCGGCGAGAGAATCGCGAATAGTGAACTGAGCGGCAGCTTTCAGGACGTCGGAGCTCAAGACGCTTGGTTCAGTACGCGCCTTTGCGGCTTGCCAAGCAGCAGCCGAGGACCCTTGCCTGACTGGTGCGGCGTACCAGTGGTTGCCGAATGGCGCCGCGTCCAGGAACAGGAGCAACTAGATGAAACGAAAGAGCTTGCCAAGAGTGCTGCCATTGCTTGCCGCTTTGCTGTCGGTGGTCGTAGCGGCACTTCTCACGCTGCCATCGTTTGCCAGCGCCCAATCTGGTCCCGCACAAGGAGCATTTGAGAGTGGGTACCAGAGGCCAACGATCGTGCTTGTTCACGGGGCGTGGGCCGATTCGTCGAGCTGGGATGAGTTGATTCCCATCCTCCAAAATGAGGGATACACCGTGGATGCTCCGCCCAACCCCCTGCGGGGTTTGACGAGTGACTCGGCTTACTTGGCGAGCTACCTCAAGACAATCTCCGGCCCCATTGTGCTCGTCGGGCACTCCTACGGAGGCGCCGTGATCACCAATGCCGCCACCGGGAATCCGAATGTCAAGGCACTCGTTTACGTGGACGCCTTTGCACCGGCGGCCGGCGAGACCCTCGAACAGCTCACGTTCGCGAAGCCCGGATCGTGCCTGGCTGGAGGGGGAAATCTCTCCAACGTGTTCAACTTCGGGGTCGACCCCTCCCAACCCGCCGGAGACTATGACCTGTATCTCAAGATCCCAGCCGGCACTGACTACGCCGGCTTTGACTCCTGCTTTGCTACCGATGTGCCACCCCAGGAGGCGGATCTCCTCGGGGTCATTCAGCGCCCACTGGCACTCGGGGCTTTCACGACGCCTTCGGGTACGCCGGCATGGGCCACGATCCCTTCGTGGGCGGTCATCGGGACTGATGATCAGGCCATTCCACCGGCCCAGCTCACATTCATGGCCCAGCGGGCCCACTCCCACATCACCTACGTGAAGGCCGGCCACTTGTCCATGGTCACCCAACCGTGGGCAGTCGCCACCGTCATAACCCAGGCGGCGTTCGCTACCTCGTAGCCAGTCAGTGGAAGGGCGGAATCGGTGCGGCGGGTTACCGGTGCCGTCCTTCCTTCTGACCAGCGGCATCACGGTCAAGTGGATGACGCCGGCGCTCCCTTGCCGGAGTGGGGAAGAGACCGTATCGATTCACCCCTCGGTCCGATGGAGTCGAAATAAGAGATCGCGCGTTCAGGTGATGTCGGAACGGATCCGAGGGTCGAAGCTCAGATAGGACCCTCAGGAGGAGAGAGAATGCCTACAAACCCAACAGTCGTTCTGGTACACGGAGCATTTGCTGACGCGTCGGGATACGCCGGGATCATTCGCATCCTTCAGTCCCGGGACATTGAGGTTCGAGCACCGTGGAACCCACTTCGTGGCCTGGCTTCTGACGCGGATGCGATCAGCCGTTATGTGTCGAGTATTGACGGCCCAATTGTGCTTGTTGGTCACTCTTACGGAGGCGCCGTCATCTCTCAGGCAGCACCTGCGTTGCCCGATGTCAAGGGTCTGGTATTTCTCTCTGCCTTTGCCCTCGATTCGGGAGAGAGCTGTGCCAGCGTGCAAGAACCGTTCCCGGCGTCGTTGGGTGCGACGACGTCCGTGCCTACGTCCTATGACGCCCCGGGCGCGGCGGGTGGCCCTGATCTCTTCATCAGGATCGCGGACTTTCATGAGACCTTCTGCGCCGATCTACCTAAAGAGGTGGCCGGTCCGATGGCGGTCAGCCAGCGCCCCCTGAGTGCTGCAGCCATTAGCGAACCCGCCACCGTCGTCGGTTGGAAGGACCTGCCGACGTGGTACATGGTCTCGGAGCATGACAATGCAATTCCGCCCGAGGCGGAGCGTTTCATGGCGAAGCGAATGGACGCGGTGACTGAGTCCATTGATGGTTCCCACGCGGCCTTCATCGCACATCCAGACGTTGCAGCTGGACTGATCCTCCAAGCGGTAGCTGGCGCCTAATAGGGGCTCTCGGATAGTCGTGGCGAAAGCAGTCGCCTCCCGCAGCGGACTGTCGGCGGGGGACGTTGAAAGTGAGCAATCGCGTGAGTTGCACGCCGGGAGCATTGGAGTCTGGCGTTCGACGGCCGGGTGGAGGCCGATTCGGGTGAAACGGTTCCCGTTGATCGGCGTTCTGGGATCGGGGCCTGTCGGTCGAGGCGTTGCGACCCTTCTTGCCCGCGCTGGTTACAAGGTGACGCTCGGCACGCGCCACCCAGATGCCCTGGTTCTCCTAGAGCTGCCCGTCACAGTGACTATCGGCACTTTCAACGAGGCGGCACAGGCCGATGTTGTCTTTCTGGCGGTGGTCCACTCTGCCTCCCGCGCGCTGGTGGAGTCTCTGGCGGAGCAGCTGGCCGGAAAGATCTTGGTCGATGCAGACAACGAGTGGGCTCGTCAACATTACGCAGCAACAGGCTTGTCCGATTCGCTCACCGAGGGGAGCTGGATGGCGAGCCTTCTCCCCGGTAGCTCAGTCGTGCGCGCCTTTTCGCACATCGACTGGGACCTTCTTGTTACCCGGGCGACAGACGAGCCTGGAGTGTGGGCGGTGGGTTATGCATCAGACGGCGACGACGTCGACAAGGTGGTCGAGGTGCTGATTCGGGACATGGGTTATGTCCCGGTCAAGGTTGGATCGCTCGCCGAGTCGGCGCCTATCGACCCAGGAGGTGTCCTGTGGCCGAGGATGCTCACGCCAGATGCGATGCGCGCCTTACTCGACGCTGACGAGAATTCGAGCTGAGGTGGAGGTGGGATGGGAATCGTCTCGGTGGTAGCAGTAGTGGTAGCGGCAAAAGGTCGAAGGCGCATGTCCTTCCAGGCCGATCGGAGGAGCGCGGGGGTAAATGAGCACCGGCTTCAGTTCACGGAGTGAGTCTTGGGAATCGGAGATATCCGAGTCAGTGGCCTATCTCGTGAGCGCGTACGCCTCGGTTAGGCGACTACGGACGTTGGGGTTGCGAGATGATCCCGCAGGGGTATCCGTCGAACTTGCGTCGCAAAGCATTTGGACGGCATTGGTGGCGCTTGACGAATGTGGCATGACCATGTTCGAAGAAACGCGGCCGGGCGAAACCTCGCCGGAGCGTGGCGGGCGTCAAGAGTGCCTCCTGATCCTCTATTCCGAATTGGGGCTGATGTCGTGAAGAGCGTCATTCAAGAACTCGGTGAGATCCGGCCAGATCGGACATCGCTATATGGCTGTGCGCCTTCGCTGAACCTGGATAGACCAAGGGTCTGGCACTCGACTGAGGAGTCCTTGGTCGATAGCGTCACTGTGATGGTGGCGGTGGAATCGCCGTTTTCGGGCCGGGAGGGCCAAATGGCGATGATGCGCGAGCAACTTGATCGCGCATCGACGGGCGTTGGCTCGGTGGTCCTCGTCGAGGGGGATGCCGGCATGGGGAAGAGTCGCCTTCTCGAAGAGGTCATGCGGGTCGCGCGTGTCAGACACTTTCAAGTCGGGTCCTGTGCGGCCGACCCCGGGGACGGCATGGTCGAGATGTCCAGCCTGATGGTGGCGCTTTTGGACGGGCCTGAGCCCATCTTGGACCAGGCTGCGCTCCCAGCGTCCCATGCTCTGCCTGAACAGAGGTACTGGCTGCTGCAGGACCTCCAGGGGCTTCTCGAACGAGCCGCCGTGGAGACACCGTTGTTGATTTGCCTTGACGACCTGCAGTGGACAGACGGTGGCACGGCGGCGGCGCTGCGGGCCCTGCCGAATCACCTTGCCTCGGTACCTATTGTCTGGGTGCTCGCCTTCCGGCCGAGCTTCCGATCAAGTCCGTTTGGGAGCGTCCTCGATCACCTGGATCAAACAAGGGTCGAGCACATTGTCCTTGGTCCGCTCGATGATGACGCAGTGCGGGAAATAACGGCGGGGGTTCTGCATTCTGAGCCCGGTCTCGATGTCTTGACGATGGTCCAGCGAGCTGGCGGCAGCCCCTTTGTGCTCGCCGAGATGCTTTGGGGCCTCACAGAGGAGCACCTTGTCACCATTGAGTCAGGGCAGGCGGAGCTCGTAGAGACGCGACTTCCAGGTCGCGTCGGGGACAACATGCGGCGCCGGCTAGACCAACTATCTGACATGGCGCACGATGTCGCGGCCGTGGCAACAGCACTTGGCCGGAGGTTCTCACTCGACGAGTTGGCTGCGATGCTTGATCGACCACCGTCGGCTTTGCTGGCCCCTGTGAAGGAGTTGCTTCAGGCGGGTCTGTTCTTGGAAAGCGGCGAGAAGCTTGCCTTTCGTCACGATCTGATCCTCGAGGCGGTCCGGGCGAGCCTGCCTCTGTCAGTGAGTCGGTCCCTCGATCGCCAGGCAGCCACCGTCCTGATCGCCAATGGAGCCTTGCCGCTCGAGGTATCTACGCGGCTCGCGGCGAGCGCCGAAGTGGGGGACGAAGTCGCGATCGCCACACTCTCGAAGGCCGCAGAGGCTCTTGACATGACCGATCCTGGCGTCGGTGCTGACCTCAGTCAGCGCGCCCTCGATCTTGCTCCGCGAAACCATCCGTCGCGGCAGGCACTTGTGGCCCAGACGGCCATTCGGCTGCATGCAGCGGGGCGCATTGAAGCTGCCAAGACGTTCACCGACACCGCCCTGCGCCAGGCTCTGCCTCCGGAGGCGGAGGCAGAATTCCGGTTGATCATCGCAGCCATGTTCGCCCTCTCGCCCGACGTTCGCGCCGATGCTTGCCATAAAGGCCTAGCGCTTCCAAATCTGTCGCCCTTCCTTCGTATGTTGTTTCTGGCCAACCTGTTCCACAACTTGTTGACTGCGGGCCGCGTGAACGAGGCGCGTCGAATCCTCCCAGAGGCGAGAAAAGCTGTAGAGCAGGTCGACCTCCCGTGCGGTTACTTCGTCCTGGACTTAGCCGAATCGGGCCTGAGCTATGCCGACGGCCACTTCGGCGAGGCCTTAGAGCGTGTGGAGATGGCGATGCGCAACGGAGAGGTGTGCGCCCAAGACACACGACTCAGTCCACAGCACTGGAGGATCATGCAGGGTCGGCGTTTCCTCACCACACAGTGGCGGTGCGACGTCTTGACCATGGCCGACCGATTCGACGAGGCACTTCAGATCTCTCTGCAGAGCATTGCCACAGCTCAGCGGGAACGACAGGACTGGGCCCTCAACATCTTCGAGGCCGGACGCGGGCGGCAGTTGCTCGAGATGGGCCTCCTTCCAGACGCTGCCGCGGCACTCGGGGGGCGGTTCACGGTAGACATAGCTGACGAGGTTGTCAGCGTCCTCGATGCGGCCGGAGTGGTCGCTCTTGGACGCGTCGCCATCCACACCGGCGACAGCCAACTGGTCCGCCAAGCTCGCGAAATCGCTCATACGATGTTCGATCAGGGCCCGCCGAGCGTCCGAAGGCACGCGGCATGGTTGTATGCGTTGCTCGCAATGGCCAATGGCGATTCGCTCGGCGCACATCGTTGGATCTGTGCGCTGGGGGAGGACGACCGACGATCTCCTTTGCCTCGATTTCCGATGGGCATGACGGACGACGTGGACCTGGTTCACATTGCACTGGGAGCTGGCGACGATGCGTTGGCCGATAGCGCTGCAGACGCCGCCGATCGCCGCTCACGACTTAACCAAAGTTCGCGCAGCCTTGAAGCCGTCGCCGTGCATGCAAGAGGCCTGATAGGTCGGAGTCAGAGCGATCTCGCCACCGCAGTGGAGCTCTATGCACCTGGTCCCCGACCTTTGGCATATGCCTCAGCGCTGGAGGATCTCGGCGTTGTCGCCGTCGAACAAGACTTGCCAGAGGATGGGGTTGAGGCATTCAACCATGCGCTGGAGCTTTACACCGCGGTGGGCGCCACGTGGGATGCGGGCCGAGTCCGACGACGTCTGCGATCGCTTGGTGTGCGGAGGCGGTTGGTATCGGCGCGACGGCCGGAGCACGGCTGGTTTGCCATGACCGATTCCGAAGCGACAGTGGCCCGACTCGTGGCGGAGGGATTGACCAACCGCGAGGTCGCGGAGCGTCTTTTCGTATCGCCGCACACCGTCAGCGGGCATCTTCGCCACATCTTTATGAAGCTCGGTGTCAACTCGAGAGTCGACCTTGCCCGCATTGTCGCCAGCTACGAGGGTTAGCCCGACCCGCTCCGGGCTTCCGAGCCCAACGATCAACCTCGGGAATCCGCTTCTCGATCGCACGACTGAGCCAGATGCCGGCACGGACAGCACCGGGCTGTTCCGACCCTCGACCGAGTGGCAGGCCATGCCTGTGCTGATCGCCATGTCTGTTGGCGTTCGAGTCGGTCCAACAACGACGGCGGGCTCCGCTGGGCGGCGTGCGTTCTCGTGACCTGGGGTTTTGTAAAGCGGTCTCGATATCAACAGTGTGCTAAAGCGGCGGCTGAACGCGGACATGATCGATACAGGTGGACCTTCGGGTGGTTGACCGGCTCCGAAAAAATGACATGACCGCGCGGTGCGGATGCGTCTTCCACGGACAATCCTTTTGGGGTGTTGGTGTTTGCACGTCGGGTCAAAGATGTTCCCCACGTCGTGGCAGGCCATGCCGCAGCTCTCCGCCGAGTCCATGTTCTTTGGCTTCGTAACCCGGTAGGGCCGAGTACATCGAAAAAGGAGTAACCCCTATGCCGATGATCGACGTCTACGCGAAGGCGGGGACGTTTGGGGATCCCCATCAACTCGCAGCTGACTTGGCTCGGACCTTGATGACTATTGAGGGCGTGCCAGACATCCCAATGTTCCGTCAGAATACCGCGGGATTCGTCCACGAGATGGACGCCGGATCCATATCCAATGTTGACGGCGAGAGTGCTTACGTGCGCGTCCAGGTTCTTACTAACGCCGGTGCCCTCGACCGCGAGAAACAGCTCGCTGTCGTAAGCCAGTTCACTGACCTTGTGGTGTCTGCGGCTTCTGACCCTTCCCTTTCGGAAAGGACCTGGGTCCTTCTTACTGAGGCGATCGAGGGCGGATGGGGGCTTGCCGGGCATGCCAATACGAACGACGAACTCGTGCAGGCGGCTCGGGCCCAGTTGGCCGAGCTTGCCAAGGACAAGGCTACGTAGGGGTTACGAACGAGAGGCGATATACCCCGCAGTAGACCGCTCTACAAAGGGTCGAGTTCAGGCACCTCCACTGGACATTCTCTGGATGAAGACCAGCTCTAAGGACCCGACAGGGTGCGGTAGACGAATTCGAACACGTTGCCAAGGTGAGTGTCGCGGGTTCGAATCACGTCTTCTGCTCTCGAAATCCCTTCCTCTAGCTGGGCCGATGTGCGACCGCCCGCTGGTTGAGTTCACAGTTTCTGCCTATCACCGCTCATCACGGGACAAGGCTGGTGCGATGGATGCAACCACGGGTTCGATTCTCAGCGGAGGAATGGTTCGTTCGACCTCCGGGTGAACGTCAGCCGGTGTGGCTGTCGGAGCGAGGTCGCGGAACACTGTCTTCTGTCGAACCTTGTCGTTGGCGTCGTTCGATCTCGAATGCGAGGGTGAGGAGGGCAGCCGACCGGGGGTGGGCGAGGTCGTGGCCGGTGTGTTGTTCGAGTTTGCGAAGTCGGTGATGGACGGTATTGCGGTGGACGTAGAGCTGCTCGGCAGCGGCTTGGGCGGAGCCATCGTTGTCGAGCCAGGCCTCGAAGGTTTCGAGGAGAACAGCTCGCTCTTTGTCGGGGACGCCGGCGAGCCCGGCGAGGGCGGTACGGGCGAGGTGGTTCATGACCTCGGGGGAGCCGACTGCGGCGGCAGCGAGCAACTCCCGATCGAAGATCGTGACGCCACCGTGAGGAAGCGTGCTGGTCAAAGCGATGCGGGCCAGGGTGACGGCTTGGGGAGTGGCGCGCAGGTCGCTGTAGGGGGGGCTCACGCCCACGCGTCCGGAGGCACAGGCCGAGAGGGCATCGGCGAGCCGGTCGAGTTGGGCGGCCGGTCCGGGGAGGGAGACGACGCCGATCTCGATGTCGGGCAGGAGTCGCCAGGCAGATATGAGCCCGACATCGCGCAGTGCTTGCTCACCTCGTAAGAGCGCATGACGGCCGATGTCGGGAACCTCGGCGGCAACGACGACGAGCGGTCCGTTGGGCGGCAGCCGGAGGAGCTCGGCGGCTTCCCAGGGGTTGGTCGCCGCGAGATGGCCTTCGAAGAGGGCCTGAAAGAGCGCGGAGCGTTGTTGCTCGGCGGACTGGGCTTGGGCCGCCGCTTCTTCTCGGTAGCCGTCGGCCAGCTCTTGGCTGTAGGTGTCGAGGACCTGCCACATCTCAGAACCGGCTTGCAGCACGACCTCGCCATCGGCGCCCACACTGCGGGCGGCGTCGGCCACTTGTTCCCACATGAACCGGGCCGCGACCCTGTAGGCCTCCAAGATGGCGGCCAGAGGGACGCCCGCCGCTGCTCGGCGCCGCCCGTTCTCGCGTGATTCGGGCGAGGTGGTTGCCGGGTTTCGGCCGAGAGTGCCCAGGATGGCCTGTAGGTGGACCAGGCTGGTGGTCCGCAGAGTGTCGTGGTCGACGGCACCGTTTCGGTAGATCGGGACGGCGGCCTCGATGGCCGCGGTCATCTGGTCGGCCAGCTCGTCAGGGCGTTCCAGCAGCCGCCGGGCGATCGCCGCTACCTGTTCAGACAATTGTGCTTTGTCACGATCCGATCGAGCCACAGTCCCAACCTAGCGAAGGGCCATCCCGAAGTCATTGTGCGCGTGCACAACAGCGAGCCCAAAACTGGCATGCGCTGCACAGTGACATCGGCCGTCTCGCTCGCCACACTTCATTCAAAGAAAGCGAAAAGGGGAGCCGACCATGTCGACGATTGACGAGCACACGCGTGGTCAGATCGCCCAGGCCAACGCCTCAGGGCGGACGCCGGTGGTGTTCATCCACGGTCTGTGGCTGCTGGCCAGCAGCTGGGACCGGTGGGGCGTGGTCTTCGACGCCGCCGGCTACGCCCCAGTCCTGGCCGGCTGGCCCGACGACCCCGACACGGTCGAGGAGGGCAACGAGCAGCCGGACGTGTTCGCCGGCAAGACCGTCGGCCAGGTCGCCGATCATTACGCCGAGGTCATCGGCGGCCTGGCGAAGAAGCCGGCGGTGATCGGCCACTCCTTCGGCGGGCTGTTGACCGAGATCGTGGCCGGCCGTGGACTGTCGGCGGCCTCGGTGGCGATCGACGCCGCCCCTTTCCGCGGCGTGCTTCCGTTGCCCATCTCTTCGTTGCGGTCGGCCAAGCCAGTGCTGGGCAACCCGGCCAACCGGCATCGAGCCGTCCCACTTACCTACGACCAGTTTCGGTTCGCATTCGCCAACGCCGTCAGCGAAGAAGAGGCCCGCGAGCTGTACGAGAGCTTTGTGGTGCCGGCTTCCGGCGTGCCCTTGTTCCAGGCTGCCGCAGCGAACCTCAACCCGTGGTCGGAAGTCAAGGTCGACACGCAAAATCCTGATCGCGGCCCGATGCTGATGGTTTCGGGGGAGAAGGACAACATCGCCCCTCGGGCCATCTCCCACGCGGCCTACAAGAAGCAGCTCAAGAACCCCGGTATCACCGAGTTCGTCGAAGTCCCCGGCCGGGGACACGCCCTCACGATCGACAGCGGTTGGCGCGAAGTGGCGAACCTCGCGTTGGCCTTCGTCCAGCGCTTCGCGTAGGAAGCGGAATGTCTTTGGGTGCGAGCTGACGCGACGATCGCGGTGCGCTCCCGGATTCGACCGGTCCGAGCTGGAGTCGTCGGGGCTCTGAGCGAAGTACCCGACCTTCCCCAATAGCGGTTTCACCGAGCTGACCACATGCTTTTAGCGTGAACGAGAGCACGACTGCGGGTCTCGAAAAGGAGTGACCCGAGGATTACCCGAAGGTCGGTGGGATCCCATGAAAATCCCACGGAATCGGAATTTGATGTCAGGAGTCGGTTTCCTGCTCAGCATCGGTGTTGCCACATAAGCCCAGCTAGATCCTAAATCTGTCCAACTCGATCAGTCCGTGAAATCCAGTTGGACGGACCGCACAGCTCGTCCTCATAACCCGAAGGTCGGAGGTTCAAATCCTCCCCCCGCCATTCAGAGAGCCTGGTCACGGGTTCGAAACCGTCTGTGTCCCGGTCGTCCGTTCGGTGGTACACCGGGGTGAACCGCGGGGACATCGGGGTTTATTGGGGGTTTGTTCTCGGAAGTTGCTCAGCCGTGGCGCCTGCTGCCCTATGCAGCGTGGCGCGACACGTGGGGCCCTTGCGCTGCGTTTCGCAACAGAGGACTGCGGAGCTGAGGTACTGCATGGGGCGTGCCCCTGCAGCTCTATGCAGCCGCACCGCGCCCGCCCTACTTAGGGCCGGCTTGCATGCAGTTGACCTGGCTTAGCTGAATATTGGCGTCGGAGACGAGGTCCCACTCAGTTGCCAGGAAGTGCGCCGAGTTCGGCGCCAGCGAAGACACCTGCGATCCGATCAAGGTGACGCGCCCAGAGTTGCGGATAGAAAGCGGCATCCTCCGCACTTAGGCCGGAGAATTGCACCCTCACATTTGTGCCGTCACCCGTCGGCGTGAACGTGATCTCAATGAATGTAGGTGTCGGCGTCGCTGTGTCGGTTCCTTGCCGGTCCCAACAGAGCAGCATGCGGTGCGGGGGATCTACTTCGATGTAGCGGCCGGCAAACGCCGTCCCGTCGAGGTCGAGCTGGAACGTCTCCCCCACGCGAGGAGCTGTCACCGAATTCCGTCCAACTTGACGAGGCCGGTCAACGTCCAAAAGGCACGAGCAGTCAGAGTCGGCAGAATGAGCTCGCCGAAAGCCAGGCTGGAGCAACCCACGGGGCGCAGCGATGTGTCCCGCATCCCGAATGGCGGCGGCTCTGCAAGAGCATCGTCTGGATGTACGTGCATCATCCCTGTGCCGCGAGCCGACTTCGGCGATGGCTGTGAATGAGCCCGGCTTGGGCTCATCTGCCGATGGCAAGGGCCAGAAGGGTATTGACGGCAGTCTCGAACGAACGGGGACTCTGCTGTACCTGGGCGAGTAGAAGTCCCCCTTGGAGCGTGGCGAGCAGCGTAGTGGCGAGGTCGTCCGGGTCGATGTCTGACGGGAGCTTCCCTTCGGCATGAAGGGATCTCAGTCCATCGCCGATTGCGGCTGCCCACTGATCGAACCCTGCCGCGATGAGCGCTCGGGCCTCGGGGTCACTCTCGGCAAGTTGACCAACGAGCGAGCCAAGTTGGCAGCCCCCCTTTGCTTTGGTGCGCTTCGCTGCGGTGATCACCATCTTCCGCCAGGCTTCGACTCCGTTCGCGCCGCTGAACGCGTGCCGCTGGCGATCGACGATGGTCTCGGCCTGGTAGTCGATGACCGCCTGCACGAGTTCGTTCTTGTCGGGAAAGTAGTGGTACATCTGAGAGCCGCTGACTTCCGCCGCCACCTTGACGTCTTCCAAGGTGGTGCCCGCGACCCCGCGTTCATGGATCAGGGCGGCGGCCTCCTCCACTATTCGTGCCCGGACGCGTGCTCCCTTGGGGGTGAGCCTCGGCCGGTCACTCGTCTCGTTGACCATGCACCAATGTTAACAGGATTCTGAGTTTGACAACCCAGTTCTGAACTGTCAGAGTGAGTCATACAACTCATTTTGTACGAGAGGATAAAGCGACGTATGGCTGATCTAAAAGGCAAGACAGCTTTGGTTACAGGCTCGACGAGCGGGATCGGCCAGGCGACGGCCATCGCCTTGGCCGCCCGTGGCGCTCACGTACTCGTAGTCGGACGCAACGAACAACGAGCCAAGGACGTGGTCGCCGAGATCGAAGGCAGCGGCGGCAGCGCGACGTTCAAGCTCACGATGTTGAGCGATCTGCAATCGGCCCACGACCTGGTCGAGTGGGCCACTGAGGCAGGCGACGGTCACGTCGACATCCTCATCAACAACGCCGGCGTCGCCTTGCTCGGGCCAAGCATGGCAGCCACCGAGGCAGAGTTCGACGAGACCTTTGCACTGAATGTCAAGGTTCCGTTCTTCCTCGTCGCGTCACTGGCGCCCGACATGGCCGAACGCGGATGGGGTTCGATCGTCAATGTCTCCACGATGGTCGCCAGCTTTGGACAGGCCGGCATGGCTCTCTATGGCGCCAGCCGAGCGGCTCTCGAACTGTTGACGAAGGCCTGGGCCGCCGAATACGGCCCGAGTGGTGTTCGGGTCAACGCCGTTGCCCCTGGCCCGACGCGCACCCGCATGATGGAAGCAGTCCCCGAAGAGATGGTGAATCAGCTCGCAGCACTCGCACCAGCAGGTCGCGTGGCTCAGCCCGAGGAACTGGCTGCGGCGATCGTCTTCCTCGCCAGTGATGATGCCAGCTTCGTCCAAGGCGTCACTCTTGCGGTCGACGGAGGCCGGGCCGCGACATAACTCCAGATCCCACCTGGTGCCCACGTGCTCGTCGACCCGCTACGGGTCTACATCAACCCGGGAGAACCGGTGGACGCAACCCGCCAAGAGCTGTCCTGCCTGACTAGGCGCACAGAAACGAGAGGAAATACCAATGAGCACACTCCCAGGAAAGACCGTGCTGATCACGGGCGCCAACGCCGGGATCGGCAAGGACGTGGCCCGGCAACTGGCGCTGCGTCCCGAGATCGCGCGGATCTACTTGGCGTGCCGGAACCAAGATCGGGCGACAAGTGCGAAGGCCGAGCTCGAAGCAGCGACCGGCCGGCGCATCTTTGACATCGTTCTCATGGACGTCGCCGATCTGAGTTCGGTCCGCGCTGGCCTTGCGGTCATCAACGGATCCGTCGACGCGCTGGTCATGAACGCTGGTGTCATTGGCCCGCAGACGTTTGGCTTGACCGTTGACGGGGTCACCACCGTGTTCGCGACGAACGTCCTTGGCCACGTCGTCCTCCTCGAAGGGCTCCTGGCCGAGGATCGGCTTGGCGAGGTTGCGGTCTTGGCCGGAAGTGAAGCAGTCAGGGGGGTCCCGAAATTGCGGATGAAGGGGCCATCGTGGGTCTCACACTCAGCCGACGAGTTCGCCACTGTCATCGACGGCAGTTACTTCGCCAGCAAAAAACCTGACTTCAACCTAGCTTTCGGGCAGGCCAAGTACATTGGCGCCCTGTGGATGGCCTACCTGGCCCGCCAACACCCCGACCGCCGCTTCATCACCGTGAGCCCCGGCAACACCACTGGCACCCAAGCAGCCAGTGACCTCCCATTGCCGATGCGTATAGGGGCCAAATACGTCATGCCCACCCTGGGTCTCTCCCACAAACTTGACGTGGGCGCGAAGCGACTGGTCGACGGCGTCACCGACTCGTCCCTGTCGAGCGGCGTGTTCTACGCCAGCGCGGCCAACACGCTGAAAGGTCCCATGGTCAACCAAGCAGACTTCCTCCCTGACCTGGCCAACCCGTCGTTTCAGGACCACGCCAACGAGGCCATCCACCGTTTCATCAACGAACGTCGTTCCGAGCCTCGCCGATTGGAGTCCGATCGCTAAGCGGATCTCTCGCCTGCGTCATCCACAACACTGAGCTCAGCGAGCCTGTTGGTGTCTGCCCGTGAGCTACCGAGCCTACCGAGCGTCAGTTGCTGTAGATCCGGACCGGCGTGATGAGCACGGCGCCCCTGCGTTCTTCGGCCATGATTCGGTCGTACTCGTCCCAGTTGTCATGCTCGCCGCTGGCAGCGGCGAAGTTCCCTCGACGGAGCTGCCCTAGACCTTCAGTGTCAAGCCACGGCTGGGGGTCATCAGGCCCGACGAGCTCGGCGTGCCCTTCCACCGCCGCCCACTGCCAGCCGTCGCGGAAAGTTGCCGTGACCTGGGGACGGGCGCGGAGGTTGGCCAGTTTGATCCGCCCTCGGGCGTCGCAAGCAGGCGCCGGCGTCGAGCGCGTCGCTCGGGCGGCTCGCGACACCTTCCACCAGGTCAGGCATTCTCGGTTTTCGGTGGCCTCAAACCTTTCAACACCGAATCGGCCGTCGATGGCAGTGACGAGTCATTAAAGGGCCCGGGGAATGGCCCGATTGGGGCGGGGCGGCCGAGGTAGAACCCCTGACCGAAGTCGACGCCGGCGGCCCGCACGCACTCGAGCGTGGCGTCATCTTCGATTCCCTCGGCCACGGTGCGAACGTTGAACGCCCGAGCGAGGCGGACGATCGCCTCGACCACGTCGCGATTGGCTTGGTTGGTCGCCAGATCCCGGACGAACTCGATGTCGATCTTGAGCTGGGTGATTGGCAGCTTCTTGAGGTAGACGAGGCTCCCGAATCCGGTGCCGAAGTCATCGATGGCCAGCCCACATCCCAGACCCGCCAGACTCCGGGCAAACTCCGCCCCGGCCCTCAGGTCGGTCATGAGGGCCGTCTCGGTTATCTCGAACACGAGGTCAGCTGGATCAGCCCCAGTCCTGCGAATCTCCTCCTCGATGAACGACAACATGCCCGGCGACTCCAGGGACGCGGCCGATAAGTTGCACTCGACGGTCCGCCCCTGAGCCGCCAGTTCGACGCTTCGGCCGACGACCCAGCGGTCGATTTCAGCTATCAGCCCGTATTTCTCCGCGGCCGGCAAGAACTCGCCGGGCAGGACTATCTCGCCGTCGCGGTCCACCATGCGCAGAAGGACCTCCTCTGCAGGGTGAGCCCGGCCGAGCGGCACAATAGGCTGTGAGTACAGGACCAAGCGGTCCTCGTCCAGGGCGTCGCGGATTCGACCGACCCAGCTGAGAGCCGCCAGTTCGCGCCGCAGCGCCTCCTCCTCCTTCTTCTCTTCGGTGGCGTCCCGGAAGACCACGACCACGCCTTCGATGGTCGCCTCGCTTTGCAAAGGCGCGGAGGAGAACGCCACCGGGAAGGTTGTCCCGTCTTTGCGGGTGAACGTGGCGTCAGAGCTGCGCAGTGTCCGGCCCAGCATGCGGACCTCTAGCAGTGAGCACTCTTCCGCTGGGATCGGTTGGTGGTCCGCGTCCTGGAAGTGGATCGTCTCGTGCATCGGCTGGCCAAGCAGCTCCTCCTCGCTCCATCCCAGCATGCGGGAGGCAGCTGGGTTGACAGAGGTGACCAGGCCCTCCGCGTCCAACGTGTAGAGACCCTCGGCCATGTTGTCCATGACTATCTGGCGGAAAGCCATTGCCTCTTTGCGTTCGGTGATGTCCACGACGACGTTGCCGACGCCGATTATCTCGCCGTCGACCCGCACCGGGTAGAAGCTAGCCAGGAAGTGGGAGACCCGCATCGGCCTGTCCACGCTGGTGCGGCTCAGCAAGATGTTGGACACGTGCTCGCCCGCCAGCGCCCGGCGGTAGACATCTTCGAGTTCGGGCCACAAATCCGGAACCGCTTCGGCGACAGTGCGTCCGATCTGTTCGGAAACAGTCCGGCCATCGATGTCGGCCAGTCGCTTGTTGATCCGCACGATCCGGAGATCGTGATCGACCAGCTTGAAGCCGACCGGCGCCGCGTCTCCGATGGTCTCGAGAAAGCTGAGCGCCTGCACCGCCTCCTTCTCCGACTGGCGCAGGGACAGCTCCAGGCTCCGTTGGTCGTCGATGTCGGTCGCCGTTCCGATCCAGAAGTCCACCTTGCCGTCGGAGCCGCGCACCGGCTCGGCCCGGAAGGAATGCCAGCGGTACACCCCGTCGAATCGGCGGAACCGACACTCGACGGCGTACTCCGTCCCCGCGGCAACTGCCTCGGCCCAAGCCCCCCTAGCCAGCTCCAGATCATCGGGATGAGTCGCGGCCAGCCATCCGCCTTCGCAGTTACGAGTCGGGCAGTGACCCGTATAAGCCATTCCACGAGGGTTCAACGACATCGTCACCCCGTCTGCCGACGCCGTCCACACCACATGGGGCACCGAGTCCAGGATCAGCTGAGCGTCCGCGTCAGTCCGACCGGCCGAATGACTCGACTCTTCGAGCGAAAACCGGGAGACTGAGGGCACTCCTAACGTCACTACAGCAGAGTCGGGACGCACCCGGGGGGTACCTTTAGCGCCAATGCTCAGTTTCCTGGGGAAGATGCAGCCGGGTGGTCTCCTTCCGAGCGATAGAGGCGGGCGCCCGCCTGTCGCGAGATACCCAGCCGGGCAGACGCGTCCGTGATTGAAAGGCCCTCCTCATCGATCATGGCGCGGATTACTCCCACCCGCATCGACTGGATCTCTCTTTCGAACTGGCGAAATGCCTCTGCCGCACCCAGCCGGATATCCCGGCCACCGCCGCTGATCAGGTCGTCCACAATCTCGCTCATAGGCCGGCCCGCTAGCCGGGCCTCCCGCGCTCTATGGAGAGGGCGCACCGCGGCCTCTACCGACTCGCATGCAGTCCGACCAGAGTCAGACACCCTCTGAACGGAAGCCACGAACCAGTCTTCTGCCATGAGCCCCCCATGCTGACGACGAGAGCAAACAGTATCCGCGATGAGCGCCGTCTTGCCGGTGGTCGGGCCGCGGCAAGCTTGCAGTGACGGACTACGAGGGCTTTAGACGCTGGCGGCGAAAAGCCGCTCTTGCCTGCCTGCATCGGGCTGACCCGGGAGGCGAGGCGCAGTTCCCCTCTGGGAAACCCGGCCTGAAGCCTTCGGCGTCATGGACTCCAGCTCTATGCCCGGGAACGCGACATTGAGTGGATAATCCGCGAGGTTCATCTCTGTCTCAACGCTACAGCCCCGTGCGGGCACCAGGCGGGAGCGGGTAATGGTGCTAGCGAGACTCACCTCGATTGCGGTGATAGGTGCGGCGGCCGTGGTTCAAACATCGCGGAACGAGCCAGGGCACTGCGGTCGACGTCTCGTTCAGCGCCGACGCGCACGAGGTCCCACGATCGGGGCTCGCCGCACGGGCCATGATTGGCCATGGTCACTCTCATCAATCCGGGCCGATGATCACGCTCCGGTTCAACTTCCGAGGCACCCTGCTGCTGGCGATTGCCCTGGTCCTGGTGATGGGACTCGTAGGGACGACGCAGATTGCATCTCGATCCGCCGTAGCGGCCACCAGGACGTCTTCGTCTTCTTCGACGGTATGGCTGTGTCGTCCGGGACTCTCGGACAACCCCTGCACAAAGAATTTGACCACCACGGTCGTGCGTCCCAACGGCACCAGCACCGTCCAGCGAGCGGTCCCAGCCAAGAACCCTCCGATCGACTGCTTCTACGTCTACCCGACAGTCAGCACAGAGTCGTCGTACAACTCGGACCTTCAGATCCAGCCGGCGGAGCAAGGGACGGCCGAAGAGCAAGCGTCGCGTTTCTCACAGGTCTGCCGGGTCTACTCCCCGATGTACCGGCAACTGACCACAGCTGCGCTCGACCACAACGCCATCAATCCGCATACGACTGCGATCGCCTATCGCAGCATGCTTTCCGGCTGGAACAACTACTTGGCCCACTACAACAAAGGCCGGGGCGTCGTGCTCATCGGGCACTCACAGGGCGCCGCCCTCCTCATCGGACTCATCAAGCGAGAGATTGAAACCAAGCCGGCCGAGAAGAAGCTGCTCGTGTCCGCGCTTTTGATGGGCGGCAACGTGGCCGTGCCCACGGGCAAGCTCGTCGGCGGTGACTTCACCAGCGTGCCGGCCTGCCAATCGAACTCCCAGACCGGCTGTGTGATTGCCTATTCCACGTTCGACGCGCAACCCCCCGCCAAAAGCTCCTTCGGTCGGCTGGCCACCAGCATCAACGGGAACGACGGCATCGAGTCGATCCAGACCAAGGGATTCCAGGTTCTCTGCACCAACCCCGCCGCGTTGGCGGGCGGTGCCGGTCCGCTGCTTCCCTACTTCCCTAGCCAGGGGACGGTGTCGACGCCATGGGTGTCCTATCCGAACCTCTACAGCGCCCAGTGCAAGACCGCGGGCGGTGCCACCTGGCTCCAGGTGACCGACATCGCCGGCCCCAATGACTCACGCCCGGTCGTACAACAGACGTTGGGGCCGGGCTGGGGCCTGCATGCCGAGGACGTCAATTTGGCTCTCGGCAATCTCGTCCCGATCGTCCAGGACGAAGCGGCCGCCTACACAGCGAGTTCTTCGGGGGCCTAGCTCTACAAGGGGAGCGGTCAGAACTGCTTGGACCTTCTGCATCTGATCCGCACCACCGCTTCCCGCGCCGTGGTCGTTGCGTTGTTGCAATCCCTTCGCCATGGTTAGACCGGACTATCGCTCGATGCACTCCGGCGGACGACGGAGTTTCTTGGGACTCCAGGCTAAAAGCGCTGGATTTGAGTGGGACAGCGCCTACGGCACGCTCGCCGACCAGCAGATTCGTCCGGGGTTGTAACCCGAAGAGTGCGTCATGAGTCTGAGCCGTTGCCTCAGAAGCCGCAGGTTCGGGCCGATCCACGAGGGTCGACCCTTCCGCTGTCCCAGTGGGTCGCGTGGCAACGAGGCCTTTCGCCGGCGATGTCCTCAAGTTCTTCCTGTCCACCCGTTCGTCGTCCGAGCCTGGCGACGATTTGAAGAGCCAGCGGGTCGCAGCCAACGCTGGCGAGGTGCTCTCGGAGCAGGTCGGCGGCGCGACTGACGTTTCCAGCGGCAGCGGTGTGGACCACTTCGATGTGGTGGCGTTCCCAGTTCATCGGGTGGCCACTGATGAGTCTTGAGGGTGCTTGTGTGATGGCGTCGATATCGGCGAGGGCGAGCGCAAAGGCCGGATCGGCGTGGACCGCCTGACGCAACGCGGCCAACGTCTGGGCCCAGTCCACGGCCTGCTGCGCTTGGCGATAGAAGGCGGCGGCCTGCACGGTGGTGGTGACGGCCCGCCCGTGGTCCTCGACGGCCCGCCCGTCGGAGACCGGTTGGCCACCCCAAACGGAGGGCTGTTGTTGATCTTGGTGCATGACTGTCAGCTTGGGCATCTGGGCTGAGGTCGCTCTGAGGTGATGCTGAGGTGAGCCGGCCAGCGCGAGGGGCGAGGTCCGGCTCGAGAATGGTCCGAGCTTCGGTTACACGAGGGCCGCGTAAGGCTGGCCCGGGGAAGGACCTTCAGATAGCGGCTGAGGTCAGGCGAGCTACGAGCGCGAGCAGATCTGGCTCGTCGGTCAGAGAGCGATGCGCCGGACCCTGGGTTCGCTGCTTCGCAAGTGCGACGAAGTTGTCGTCGGCGTTGTGCTCGGTGGGTTCGGCGATCGCCTTCGCAGCCGCCAAGGCAGAATCGGCGAGGAGTTGGGTTTCCGGATCCGCGATTGCCCCAGCGGCACTGACGGCGTCTGCCGCGAAGATGGCCGCGGCATCGGGCTGACCTGCGCCGAGCGCCCACCAGGTCAGTCCCGCGAGCACTCGGGGCCGACCGGCAGGAATGTCTGCGTCTCGGTAGCGGACTGCCGCGGCGTCGAGCAACCTTCTGGCCCGGCCCAAATCACCCAGGCGTCGGGCGACCGCGGCCTGGCCAACAATGGCGTCTGCTGACAACGATGGGTTGAAAGAACAGCCGATGGCCTCTTCGTAGAGATGGTCGGCTGCGGCGTCATCACCCTGTCTGGCCCGCAGGACAGCCAGAGCGACCAGGGCAGAGTTCAGGTAGGGGTGCTCCTCGGTGCTCCGACAGCGCCCTAGGAGCACTTCGTAGGCCACTGACGCACCTTCTATATCCCCCTTGGCCGCCATGATACCGGCGAGAGCGTTCAGTGAATTGACCACCAACAGGACTTCCCCCACAACATCAAAGTGCTCAATGCTCGAACGGGCCGCCGCCTCGGCCTCGTCGAGACGCCCAAACGAGGCCATATTCCAGCTGACCAGCATGTCGTGCGCACCGAGCAGCCAACGGTGCTCGTCGGGGTCCAGGAGTGCCCGCGCCTCAGCCAAGGTTTCCAAGGACCTCCCGAATTCGTAGGCACGTATCAGTACTGTCGCTCTGAGCAAAAGCGCTTCCGCTAGGCGAATCCGGTCGACGTCTGACGTCAAGGCAACAATGGCCTCGTCGCACTCGAGGACCCCCGACGCGGGGTTCGACGATATGCCTACGAAGTAGCCGTGCCAGACCTGGGCGATGGCCTGCAGCTCAGCACCGCGCTTCCCTTCGGCATCTAACGCGCCGGCCAGCCAACGCGTACCTTCGGCAAAGTCGCTGTTGACGAACCACAACCACGCCATTCCCGAGACCATCAAGAGAGCCGCATCAATGTCGCCGGTGTCCAGGTGCCAATCGAGCGCGACCTTCATATTGGCCAACTCCGGGGTCAGACGTGCCTGCCACGCCGATGCCGCCGCACCTCGGAGACGTTCATTGGTCCCTTCGGCGAATTTTCGGTAATAGGCCGCATGCCTGGCGTGCACCTCGTCGGCCTCGTCGGAGTCGTCGAGGCGTTCGGTGCCGTACTGCCATAACGTCTGTAGCTGGGAGAAACGGGTCTCGCCCGCTATCGGAGCCAAGACGAGCGACTTGTCCACCAGCCGGCTCAACACGTCCAGGACGTCGTCCTTTGGCACTTCGTCGTCTGCGCACACGGCCTCGATCGCGTCGAGTTCGCAACCGCCGACGAAGACGGACAGGCGAGCCAGCAGGCGGCGCTCGTCCTCGAAGAGGAGGTCGTAGCTCCAGTCCACGACCGCACGCAGGGTCCGTTGGCGGGGCAGCGTGGTGCGAGCACCGTGGTTGAGCAACGCGAAGCGGTCGTCGAGCCGCTCGGCCAGGGTCGCCAGGGGGAGAGCCCGGAGGCGGGCGGCTGCCAGCTCGATGGCGAGGGGCAGGCCATCGAGTCGGCGGCAGATGCCATCGATGACCATTTTGGCGGGCTCGTCAGGGTCGAAGCCCGGCTGCACCGCGCGAGCGCGATCCCCAAGAGCTCAACGGCGTCCGCCTGCAGCAGACCAACGACGGGAACCAGGAACTCGCCGGGAACGCCGAGGAGCTCGCGACTGGTAGCCACCACTCGGAGGCCGGGTAGCGCCCCGACCAGGGCCTGAGCGAGCGCCGCCGCCGCGTCGATGATGTGTTCGCAGTTGTCGAGGACGATAACGAGGGAGCGGCCAGTGAGGTGGCGGGCGATGAGCTCCGCCGTCGATCCGGAGGCCCGGTCATCGCCCAGAACGGGACCCGAGGCGCCGAGGCTCACAGCCGCAGCCGGCGCGACGGCTGAGGGATCGGTGATACCCGCGAGCTCCACCAGCCAAGCGCCGCCGGAGTGCTGATCGCGACGTCGCGCCGCAGCCGCGACCGCCAGGCGAGTCTTGCCGACCCCGCCAGGGCCGATCAATGTGACTAAGCGGCTGGAGTCAATCGCCTTGTCCACATGGCCCAGTTCGGTGTTGCGCCCGCGGAAGCTGCTCAGTGGTTCGGGCAGGTTGCCTCGCTGCGATGCCAGTGGAGGCGCACGCGGTGGGGCCGGTTGCTCGATGGCGAGGGACGGGTCGTGGTCCAGGATGCGGGCCTCCAGGGCACGCAGAGGAGACCCGGGGTCGATCCCGAGCTCGTCGACCAGGCGGTCACGGACCTCGGCGAAGGCACGCAGGGCTTCGGCTTGGCGCCCAGCTCTATAGAGGGCCAGCATGAGCAGCTCCCACAGGCGTTCGCGCAGCGGGTGGTCCCGGCACAGCCCTTCCAGCTCGCCAACCAGCTCGTTGTGATGGCCGAGCCCCAGGTCGGCTTCAACTCGGTACTCGGTCGCCACGAGGGATAACTCGTTGAGATGGGCCCGTTCGGCGTCGGCAAATCCGGCGTAGGCGAACTCGGACAGGGGTTCGCCCCGGCGCAACCGGAGGGCGTCACCAAGCACGGTGGACGCTAAGGCGAGCTCGCCCTCCGCGCTCAGACGACGCCCCTCGGCTACCAGGTCTTCGAATCGGGCTGCGTCGAGGTCGCCGGCGCTGACATCGAGCGCATAGCCGGATTCAGAGGTGACAATGGCGGAGGCCCCGAGAGTTCGACGGAGCTGGACGATCTGCGCCTGCAAGGCGTTGGCTGGCTTGGCGGTCTGCCCGTCGCCCCACAGCTGGTCAATGAGACGGTCGACGCTGACCGGACTCCCTCGCTTGAGGGCCAGGAGAGCCAGGAGGGCCCGCTGCTTGGCGCCGCGAATCGGTACCGTCACACCCTCCTTGACCACTTCGAGCTCGCCGAAGAGCTTCACTTCCACACCCCCACGGTACGACCGATGACCTGGTGCGGGCCTGCTGGAGCTGACCAGCCCGCCTCAGGGCCGCATCAGCGGCACATCAGGTCTCGAGCGCATGCTGCTTCCAGACCAGTCGATAAGGAAAGGAAGCACCATGATCGAGGCAACGCACCTCACCAAGCGCTATGGCAAGACCGTGGCCGTCAATGAGGTCTCCTTCAGAGTCCGTCCCGGGCAGGTGACCGGTTTCCTCGGCCCCAATGGGGCCGGCAAGTCGACCACCATGCGCATGATTCTGGGCCTCGACGCCCCGACTTCGGGCGAAGTCTGTGTGGACGGCAAGCCCTATCGCCAACTATCCGACCCGCTCCGGTCGGTCGGGGCGCTCTTGGACGCCAAAGCCATCGTCGGCGGCCGCAGTGCCGCCAACCACCTCATGTGGCTGGCCGACAGCAACGGCATTCCCCGCCGACGGGTGGCCGAGGTGCTCGGCATCGTCGGACTCAGCGACGTGGCAGGAAGGAAGGTCGGGACGTTCTCGCTTGGCATGAACCAGCGGCTCGGCATCGCTGGCGCGCTGCTCGGCGACCCGGAGACGGTGATGTTCGACGAGCCGATCAACGGGCTCGACCCCGAAGGCATCCTTTGGATCCGCAACCTCATGAAGTCTCTGGCATCAGAGGGCCGCACGGTGTTCCTCTCGAGCCATCTCATGAGCGAAATGGCGCAGACCGCCGATCACCTGATCGTGATCGGTCGGGGCCGCATCATCGCCGATGCCGGCACCGATGAGTTCATCAATCGTCACACGGTCTCGAGCGTTCGGGTTCGGGCCGTGGAGCAGGCCGACCTGGCGGAGGCCCTGACCCAACGAGGCGCGCTGATCGATTGGGGATCTGACGGCGCCATGGTCGTGAACGGAATGGACTCCGCCACGATCGGCGCCGCCGCTCGTTCCCACGACATCACCCTCGTCGAGCTGGCCCCACTGGGATCGTCGCTCGAAGAGGCGTATTTCGACCTGACCAAGGACCAAACCGATTACCACGCCGGCCAGCTGGTCGACGCAACCAAAGGAGCTTGACATGAGCATTGCAACCCACACCATCGACACGACTCACTTCACAACGTCCGCTCCGCCGGTGCGGACTCCCAGGGTGCGCAGGATTGCCAAGGCGGAGTGGACCAAGCTGCGTACCCTGCCCTCCACCTGGAGGACAGTGATCATGGCCCTTGTCATCTCGGTTGCCTTGGGGGCGATCCTTTGTGTCTCCCAGGTCCAACAGTGGTCGAAGATGACTGCGGGGCAGCGCCAGACGTTCGACCCAACCGCCTGTTCCCTCTTCGGTGTCGTCTTTGTCGGTGCCGTGTTGCTCGCCGCACTTGGGGTACGGGCCATGACTGGGGAGTACGCGACCGGGATGATTCGGTCCACCTTTGCCGCCACGCCCACCAGGCGGCGGGTACTCGCGGCCAAAGCTGGGGTCACTGCGGCGTTCGTGTTCCCCGTGGCGCTGTTGACCACCGCGATCAGCTTCGAGGTCGGACAGCGAATCTTCGCCGGCAAGCACCTCGAAGTGTCCTTCGCTCATCCCGGCGTCATCCAAGCTGTGGTGTTCGGTGCCCTTGCGGTGAGTCTCACTGCCGTCATCGGGGTCGGGATCGGCGGCCTCATCCGACACACCGCAGCGGCGACCACAGCCCTGGTGCTGGTCATCGTCGGAGGCGTCACCATCGGCCAGCTGCTTCCGGCCAGCCTTAGTCAGTACGTGCCCGGGACCGCACTCGAGGCCGCCGTCACGGTTAACCACTCGGCGGGACTCCTGAGGCCGGGCACTGCCGTTGTGGTCCTCGGCATCTATGCCGCCATCGCCTTGGCGGCGGCCTCGATCCGGATGTCGCACCGCGACGCCTGACCCATACCGGCACAGATTGACCAGCAGCGGGTCCAACGAATCTCATTCGACTGGCGAAGTCTATGAACAACGCCTTACGAACCACCAACGAATGTACGCACTCGCTACTCCCTTCGCCGCCGGAGGTAAAGTCCTCCCCCCGCCAACATCGGAACGCCGGTCAGTGTGTCTCGTGCCTCGCGGACGGGCGCCCGACCGGCGTTTTCGCGTCTGGCCGAGTTGTCGGAGATCCGGGATCTGATCAGCATTTGTGTGCCTTGCCCTGTGCAGGTGCGCGGCGGGTGCGTCCCACAGGCTGCGGCTTGGCGACCGAGGCTTCAGCCGCGATGCCGCGTAGGCAGCACTCCAATGCGATACATGGCAGCTACTACTCGTGTTTGGAGAAACACCAGGACGCCAACCCACGAGCGTGTGCGCGTCTGATGAACCTCACGGGGTCGGGGTCATGTTTCGGATGATCGTCTCGAGCGAGCGGTTCAGGAGACGGACTTCGTCCTGCGTGAGACCTCTGAGGAGTCGCTTTTCCAATTCCTGAACGCCGTCGTCAACCGATTGCCATTTTTTCTTGCCGGCCTGCGTCAAGTGAGCGTTGAGGATCCGTGCATTTGATCGACTCTGTTCGCGCTCGACCAACCCGGAAACTTCGAGCTGCTTGAGGACCTCGTTCATTGATTGGGGCGTCACGAAGGCCTTCCGGGCAAGCTCGGCGTTTGGCAACCCAGGCGACTCGGCCAGCAACGTGAGGACGACGTAATGGGGGATCCCGAGTCCTTGCGTGGAGACGATCTCTTCCAGGGCGAGATGGATGACCGATTGAGCGCGCTTGACCAGATAGCCCGACATCTCCTCGGCTCTTGGCTCTCGTTTCTCCGCTTTCGCCACCGGGCCCCTTGCATATATCAGGCTACCTGATATAGTTATCAGGGAGCCTGATAACTATAGAGGAGCGCCAAGTGAGCGTCATCGGACCCGACTTCATCGCACTACAGGTCAGCGACCTCGAAGTGGCTGCCGCGTTCTATACGGAGCAGCTTGGCCTCGAGCGGGCAGCCCAGAGCCCACCAGGAGCCGTCGTCTTTGCCACCACTCCTATTCCCTTTGCCGTGCGTGAGCCCGCCATCGACTTGAAGGCGGTCGAGCGTCTCGGCTGGGGCGTCGCACTGTGGTTCAAGGCGGATGACCCCCAGGCCCTACACGATCGGCTTGTCAATGCCGGGTTTCGAATCGTCACCGAGCCCTTCGATGGTCCATTTGGCCGGACCTTCGTGTTCGCTGACCCTGATGGATACGCAATTACCATCCATTCCTGAGCGACGAGTGGAAGGATGCCAGGCTTCCACTCTGACAGCCTCGCGCCGCAGATCGCTCTGGATCTCACATGGTGAATCGGAGATTATGCGCTGCTCGCTCCCCGAGTTCGGCATCGCCGCGCCAATGAATGGTCCCGGAATCGATCTGTTCCTGGGGATCGATGCGGCCGCAGGCCAGCTGGATGAAGGTGACTGTGTCCGTCCAGATCTCAACATTCGCCACTGGGACCTCGTCCACCACTCTGGCCCTTCCCTCGACGGCGACGGCAATGTCGCGTGCGACGGGTCCGCTCAGATGGAACACAATGCTTTGCCCGTCAGGCAGTCCCACTTTCTTTCCCACGATGTAGCCGAGCGAGCCCTCGACCTCGGCTAGCGCGAGTTCTGCCCGTACTCCCGTGTCGTCGGTCGGGCGGACGAGCGGGGTGGTGATATCTCGTTCGTGGACCCAGAAATCGAAGACCCGTATTTCCATGAACCGTCCGTAGGTTCCCGGGCCGACGGGTGTCCAGGACGGTTGCGCGAGATCCGAGGGGCTGAGGACACCCAAGTCTTGGCGTCGACGAGCAAACACGTCGCGTACGCAATCCATAAAGGCGGGGCCGCCCAAGCCGGCTACCTCCTTTGCAAAGGTACCGGCGAGGCCAAAGGGTGGAGGCGTATTCGCTGGGTCGGGAACCCATGAGACAAGCGCGTTTTCGATTCCCACCAGGTGTTCGAAGACGCCACGAACAGTCCAATCAGGACAAAGCGACGCGGCGTCCCATTCGGCGTGAGTGAGATCCGACCCCAGGGCCTCGAGCGCGTCGAACGACTCCTCCAACGCGGCCCGGATCGTAGTTGGATCCGTCATGGGGTCTCCTTCTGGATGCTTTCCCAGTTCCGCGCCTCGAGATAGGGCTGAAACGCGGTTGCAATCGCCTGCAGATCTTCACGTCTCTTGGGGTGCTGAATCTCGTAGAGATTGGGGAACTCGAGCCAACCAGTAACAAGTTCCCAGAGGCGCAAGGCGGCCGGACCGCTGGGCGGATCGATGAGGACCGGCCCAAACAGGGCATGTGCGTTGTCAAAGACCAACGTGGGCACTCCCCATCCGCCTAACGAAACGACCCGGTCATGCTCCGCCCTCACCTCGTCACTCGTCGTAGGGTCCTCGATCGCCTGCCTGACGATTGAGGGATCGAGGCCCATCTGGGCCACCAGGTGCTCAGCCACTTCGCGGCGATGGGGTTGGTGGCCGTCGACGTGCAGGGCCGTCCCGGCCGCTTGATACCAGACGTCGACCAATTTCGGGTCCATCCGCCGGAGTAACGCTGCCACTCGCATCATCGACCACCCATAGGACCATTGACGCTCCCAGGGGTGTTTCTTGCCCTCGGCCCGGTTGATTTCTTCAAGACTGAAAAACCGCCACTGGACTTCCAACCCGAGCTGGTCGCGCACGTCCCGCATCCACAGCGAAGTCTGGAAGGCGTAGGGACACATGACGTCGAAGTGGAAGTCCACAGAGGTGATGTTCATGACTCGCTCCTATCTCCACCGAGAAACGTACTTGCATCGGCGCATCCATTCTTGAAATGCTCTTAGAAAATGAACGCCGATGCTCAAAGGATTGTCACCAACCACCGCGGCACTCGATACGGCGAGCTGTTTGCGATCTTTTCTGACGGAGAGCAATTCACCGCGCACGTTTACGGTACCCAGCTTCTCAATGACTGTCCTCCGGAACTGTGGGAGACCCTTGACCCGGCGACAATTGCCGAAGAGCTCGGTGCTCTTCTCGTCAAACTCAACGGACCCCGGTATTGGATGCTGGACGGGCTTGGATCAAAGGGCGAGCCGATTGCGCCCGTCCTCCGCGAGTTCAACGGTCTCCTGATGCGTCGGATCGCCCTCCTCGCGCTTGGTTCGAATCCTGCTCAGGTCCCATACACGGTGCGCGAAGTCGATCGGCGAGTCATCATGTATTTCGACGTGGGCAGCGACGTCTATGAGCTGATAAACCCCCAAGGGATTGCCTTCGTGATGCAGGCGTACTGCACTGGAGTCGACTCGACGCTTGACGAAAAATCGCTCCCTGATCTCGCCGAACGCCTCGCGCTTCCAACGGGTTGGAGATTTCGAACCCGCGTTCTCGACGAGGAGTTGATCGTGGACACTTCGCATTCGGTGGCAACGGTGCTCCAAGATGAACTGGAGAATACCTACACTTTGCCGTACTAATGGAGAGCAACCTGGCGCCTCTTGAAGCGGCGTCGAGGCTCTCGCTCGGCGGCAAGGTCGAACACGAGCCCGGTCAGGGCGAGTCCGAGGGAAAGTACCGGCTTATCGCAGTCCCTGGCTCGCTCGCATGAACCGCTCTAGCTCTCCTGGCAATCGATCTCCACGCGGCTCGTGACGTCGTTGGACACGGTGACTGGCCCTGGTGCCTGACACTCGACGGCACCCCCATTGAATTGAGGACTCCGGCCTGCGACGGTATAGCGACCGATGGGCAGGTGGGCTGAGAACCGGCCGTTGGCGGAGAGGTCGATAGTGGCGATGTTCCCGTCCGACCCATGGAACGTGACGGAGCCGCTGAGCAGTCGCGGCGCTGTCCCAGCCGGACCGCCGACAGCCTGGAGTGTGCCGTCAAGAGTTCCCGTGTCCGAAGGCGCCGAACAGCCGGCGAACAACGCCGTCACACAGAGTGCTACGACGAGTACCGCGAGGACGGTCAATGGGGCCCGACGCACGGCACTCTTCGGTTTGGCCATCGTGATCACTCGTTCCGGGCGACCTCGGGCCCGGTGATCCGATCGAGGATGGGAAACGTCGCGGCAATGATCGCCATTGACGCAGCCAGCCCTCCGATCACCGTGGTCCAGTAGGGGACCCCGGGGAGGCTGAAGGCGAGCCCTACCTGCGAATGCAGGTAGAGGGCGGCCGCCAGCAGTCCGACGACGATGGAGACCGTAGCGACGAGGAGCAGGGGCAGCGCACTCTCCAGTGTCACGACCCGGTGTAGGAGGTTTCGCGGGACCCCCGTAAGTCTGAGCAGGCTGAATGGCCGCCTCCGCTCAGTGAGACCGGCCGCGATGTTCACTGCCAGGCTGCACGCAGCGATGATCAGGCTGGCCACGATGATCACGTCGGTCGTGGCCTGGATCATGGTCAGCAGGCGCGCCGTGGAGGGATCGAGTGACTCCACAGTTATCGGAGTGCCCTGGAGCGGGAATGCGCGCTCGAGTTCCGTTCGCACCCGTTCGATCGAACTCGGAGACCCGTTCGTCGCGACGACGACCGCGCTGACGGGGAGGGATGCGAGCTGCGTTGCGGACAGGTTCCAAGAGGGCCAGGTCGTGGTCGACGCGTTGGCGGTGTGCCCCAGGACCTTCGAGAGGAAGTATCCGACCGACGCCACGGTGGCCCGCGGTGTGCAGCGGCCGATTGCAGGAGTCTCGGCGAGGTCGTCACACGCGACGACCCCGAACGATCGCCCCGCTTGCGTCTGGTTGGGAGCGTCATGGACCACCGCCACCCCGTGTACCCCCGGCGTCGCCCGGAGTTCACGAAGGACCGAGGGAGGGACAGAAGCCACTATGGAGTTTGTGGGGCAGTTGGTGGTCGAATAGGTGCAGAACGGGTCTGCGAGCGTGCTGAGACTGGCGTTGGCACTACTCCCTCCGGTTACTTGCGTCACCGAGCTGAGGGCACCGATCGCGGCGCTGGCGACGAAGAGGGCAATGACGAGGCCACTGACAAAGCGGAAGGCAGCCTTGGGGTTGTCGAGCAGGTGACGACCGGCGATGAGCGTGGCGGGGCGACTCGCTCTCTTGGCCATGATCCTCGCCCCAGCCGTTGTGAACCACGGCCCGGCCAGAACCAGACCCACGATCAGTAGCGTGAATCCCACAAGGAGCTCGAGGAGCTGGCTCCCGATGGCGCCGGGCTTTCCGGCCGCATCGAAGTAGGCGAGGAACGCGATCCCTGCCAACAAGGGAACGATCCGGGCGACCCCCGGTGGGCGCGTCTTGACGCGTCGCGTCACTCCCAACGGAGAAATCTGTACCCGCCGCAGCGCGAGACGTGCGGAGACGACAGCGGCGATGGGAACTCCCACCATAGCGATGAGGATGTCGACGGCGTGAAGAGAGAGGTCACCCTGCGCCAACGGGGCCCCGGTGATCGGCACGTGGTAGAGCAGTGGTCGGACAGCGAAGAAGAGTCCGAAACCGAGGACGACTCCGGCGAGGGCGGCGATGACCGCTTCGACGGCCGAAATCGTCGAGATCTGGCGAGGAGTGGCGCCGATCAGCCGCATGGAGGCGAAGCGCTGTTCGCGCCGGACGGCCGATAGCCGGCTCGCCGTCGCAATCAGGATCAGGATCGGCAGCACGAGCGCCACGGCCCCGCCGACCAGGATGAATTCCAGAACTGGCCCGCTCCCGACGACGCTCTGGCAGCCATAGCAACTCGCCAGGCCGCGATGGATCGCGCCGATCTCGATGGCAGCCGGCTGCTTCGAGAGTTGGCCGACGCTGTGACCGATGACGATGATCAACGAGTTCGGCGACGGCAGTCCCGCGCTTCCAATGGTGCCGACCAGCCGACCGGGGTAGCGATCACGCAGCTCATCGGCGGGGTGGGAGCGAAGCAGGCTCACCAGTGCGGGCGAGGCGAAGTACTGGTCCGGACCAGGCAGGCGGGACATTCCGGGAGGGACGGGCGCGCCCGGCCCGGCCGCCGCGACGTCGATCTGGTCGATGAGCTGACTTCCGAACGAGTCGGTGCTCGGTTCCCACCACAGGCCGCTGGTGGGTGACGCCGGCGGTGTCGGCTGTACCGCCGAGTTCAACCAGGCACCTCGATCGCTCTGGGCGTGGAGACCATTGATGCCCGCCAAGGCGGCCAGCAACAAGCCGACGCCTAGGGCGACCGCAGCACCGGTGACGAGGACCCGCAGGAGGGCTTCACGACCGCTCCCCATGGTCAGCCGGAGGCCGAGCCGGATCATGCGCCGACCGCCACCGGACTGGCGACCCGGCCGTCGCGCACGATCACCTCGCGGTCCGCGTATGCGGCGACGCGGGGTTCGTGGGTGACGAGGACGACTGTGATCCCCTCCTCGCGGGCCACGCTGGTCATCAAGTTCATGACGAGCTCGCCGGTGAGGGAGTCGAGTGAGCCGGTGGGCTCGTCGGCGAACAGCACGTCGGGTTGCGCGACCATGCCCCGGGCGAGTGCGACGCGCTGGGCCTGGCCGCCCGACATCTCGCCCGCCCGGTGGCTCTCCAGCCCGTCGAGCTCAAGCCGGGAGAACCAGCTCCGCGCTCGGGCCAAGGCCTGATGGCGGCGCATCCCGCCCAGAAGGAGTGGGAGGGCGACGTTCTCTTCGGCTGTAAGTTCCGGGACAAGTTGGCCGAACTGGAAGACGAAGCCGAAACGGTCTCGGCGTAGCCGGCTTCGCTGCTCCTCGCGCAACGCGTCGATGCGCTGCCCGTCGAAGAGCACTCGGCCCGACGCCGGGACCAGGATGCCGGCGAGACAGAAGAGCAGCGTCGACTTGCCCGATCCGCTCGGGCCCATGACGGCCACGATCTCGCCCCGCTGCACGGACAGGCTGGCGTCGCGCAGCGCCGGGGTCTCGCCGAAGGAAAGCACGACGTCCTGCGCCTCGATGATGGAGCCCCCAGGCTGGATGAGGGCAGAACCGTTGGGCTTGTTCATGAGGCAACCTCCGTGGCGAGTGCGGTGAGGCGAGCGGTTGTGAGGTCGATCCAGCGGAGGTCGGCCTCGAGGTGGAACAGACCATGGTCCGCGAGGAGCGAATCGATCAGGGTTCCTTTTTGTTTGAGGTCTGTGAGCTCGCGCATCCGGTGCAGGTGTGCAGCGCGCTGGACATCCAGGTATTCCTCGGCCGGACGACCGAGCATCAGGGACAGGACGACCTTCACGAATAGATCGGTCTGCAGGTGGGGCTCAGCTGGGATGGGCTCCGAGAGCCACGCGTCTACCTCGTTCCGGCCGCTCTCGGTGATGTTGTACCGCTTGCGATCGGGACCCGCTCCTGGCTCGGCATCGCCGACGATCGCCTTCCCGTCTCTCGCCAGGCGCGAGAGCGTCGCGTACACCTGGCCATAGGGCAGCGGCCGGCCGCGCCCGAAGTAGGTGTCGTAATCGCGCTTCAGGTCGTAGCCGTGGCTCGGTTCGCGATCGAGGAGACCGAGCAGGGCCATGGGTACACTCATACCTCAGAGAATACTCTGAGTGTATAGATCCAGTCAATAGCTCGCTTAGACGCCCATCTGAGGCCGGGACCCACCCCGCGCCGGAGAAGGTTTCCGAGGTGGGCGCTGGCGTTCACCGCCACTCAAGGGGTTCCACTGAGCCGCTCATGGCCGCCCGCATACCCGCTGCGGCATCTCAGCGAGAACTCAGGTTCTCAGCTATAAATCAGATTCTCAGCGAGAAATCAGGTTTGGCGACAGGCGGGAGCGACTGCGAATGAGCGACGAACCAACATGGTCCGGAAGGCCGATCTTTCGAGATGTACTCCGGACGGGGTTGCTGGTCAGCATACGTTTCGCGGCCGCGATCGGCGTGGTGATGCTTGCCGCTGTCGTAGGCGTTACCGCGGCGTCGGCGTCAACGGGGGCGGTCCCCCCTTACTCTGGCAACCCGACCGGGGTGCCGCTCGGGATGCTGGGCGATTCGATTACGAATCAGTCGCGTGCTGCGCTCCATCAGGCTCTCAACCCGACCTATCGGAGCTCGATTGGCGCCTATGGCGGGGCGACCATCGCGAGCCAGACCTCCGACGGAACGATCGCCGCCATGGTGGCCAAGAAGCCGGCCGTCATCGTGTTCGATCTCGGGACCAACGATCTCGTTCAGGTGGTGCTCAACCGGACGACCTTTCCGTTGAGCGCCTTCGAGTCCGAATACGCGGCCATGCGAGCCCAGTTCACGGGATGCGTGGTCGTGACCACGATCAACAACCACCGCGACACGGGAGGGGACCTGGCGACTGTCCCCGATGGAAACGCCATCTACGACAACTTGGCCGGGCAGTTCGACAATTGGTTGCGGACCAAGTACCGATATGTAGCTGACTGGGAGGCCCTGACTACGAGCTGGAAGAGTGCCGGAACCTGGTCGACCTACATGCAGGATGACACCGTCCACCCCACGGCGGCGGGGCAGGCGGCACTTGCCGAGATCGTTCGGGCGCAGGCTGATCGCTGCTATCCGAGTCGCGTGGTGACTGCCACCACCACGACGACAACCGTCGACGATGCTGCGTCGAACGCGTCGTGGAGCGGGACGGAGGTGACAGGCGCCAGCGCGTACGTCACTGCGACTGTGGGTGACCATGAGGGCATCACCCCGACGGGCACCGTGTCCTACTCGTTCTTCACCAACGGGTCCTGCTCGGCCCCCCCGAGCACGACCCAGAGCGTCACGTTGAACAATGGCGCAGTCCCGAACGCGGGCGCCGTGGGGCCCCTGGCCGCAGGCAGCTACTCCTATGAGGCTGCCTATGGCGGGGACATCAACTTCGACGCTTCGCCGGTGAGCACGTGCGAACCCTTCACGGTCGCCGGAGCCACTCCGAGCACAGCGACCGTCGTCGACGATGCCACATCCAACGCACCGTGGGACGGATCTGAGATCGCCGGCGCCAGCGCCTATGACACCGCAACGGTGGCCGGGAACGTCGGTGTCGCCCCGACGGGCACCGTGACCTACTCGTTCTTCTCCAACGCGTCGTGCTCGTCCCCACCGAGCACGACCCAGAGCGTCACGTTGAACAATGGCGCAGTCCCGAACTCGACCACCGTGGGTCCATTGGACGCGGGCAGCTACGCGTTCGATGCCGTCTACAACGGAGACGGGAACTACAACGCGTCGCCGGTGAGTGCCTGCGAGCCCTTCACGGTCGCCGACTGAGCATCTGCCTCGCCCGACGCCCCCAGGCGTCGACGGATCAGACAGCGCAGCTGCGAATGCGATGCATCATCACGTCAAAACATTCCGTTCGGGTTGGCCGTCGTTTCGGGTACCTCTTGGATCACGTCCCAATGTTCCACGACTTTGCCGTTTTCCAGGCGGAAGAAATCTGCCAGTGCACGACCGGGTTGGCCCGGTTCGAGGATGAGATGTGAATGAGTTGCCACCTCGTTGCCCTCAGCGATGACGCGCTTGATCTCGAGGCTTAGCTGCGGGTGTTCAGATCTGAGCCATTTCACGTAGCCGATGAAGGCCTCGGGGCCATCGGCGGCATCCGGATTGTGTTGGATGTAGCGATCTCCGAAGTGGTCGGCGACCGCCTTTTCCGGGTTCCCGCCAAATGCCGTGTAGTAGTAGTCAACGACAACCCGCTTGTTGGTCTCGAGTTCTGACATCGACACTCCTGATTTGTAGGTAACGGTCGAACCTACCTGATGACCCCGGTTGAACAGCTGAGCACACCGCGCCATCAACGGGTCGCTGATCCTGACGGGGTGCTGATTGCTTTTGTCGGTCGGCCGGTCAATCGCGCCACCGCGCCTTCCGAACCCCTCGGTTCATCGAAGCTCAGCCTGCACCGTGAATCTCGGCTGGCAGGTTGGCCAGGTCGGATCCGTTCGTGTTGCTTCGACGAATTTCTGAAACAAAACTGGCAAGAACGTCTAGCAGGTACAAACGGCGAGAACTCAGCGACAGCCACGGTTCTCTGCCTCGCCCAAGGAAAAAAGGAATTGACATGAACTTTCAGGGTGTCGTGGTGAACGTGGCGGATCTCAACCGATCGATCGACTTCTATCGTGAGGTGTTCGATTTCACAGTGCTGACCCAAAATGAGCAATTGGCGACGGTGGCGGCACCAGGGAGCGACCAACCCCAGGTCATTGTGTTGCGTGCGTTTGGGAGCGGTCGTGTCGGAGGTGCTCGTACCACCGGAGTGCGGGCCTTCATCTTGGAAGCGGATTCGGCCGCGCAACAGGAGGAGATCGCAACCGCGCTGGATTCCCGAGGCCTCCTTGTCAGTCGCCGCAGTCAGAGTGAGTGGACGGCGGTTGTAGGTCGTGACCCGGACGGGGTGGCGGTCGCCGTCGCGAACGCCGCGGGGGAGGGTCGGCTGTCCGAGGCCAACTGGAGGACCCTCGACGACCTTCTCTACGGCCTCGGCGAGTAGGCGAAGCGAGGAGCCAGCCCCGAAAGGCGTCAGCCACCCTGCAAGATGCGCAGGCCTTTCGCGGTCGGCAATTCCACCCTGACCCGCTCGAAGTTGATGGTCCCTCCGAGGCGCGGCGTGATGTAGGCGACTGTGGTCGCCACCAGTTGCAATTCGAGCGACGTACTCGCCTTGGCTGTGTACCCGATGCTTTCGAGTGGGACGGTGACGCTGTGGGACTTCCCGTCGAGCGTGACCGGTATGGGAGTGATCTGGTTGTTGACGACGATCCCGGTGGCAGGGTCGACCAACTGGGCGAATACCCGGGTCGGCCGTGTGCCCGGCGCCACGGTGCCCGAGTAGGTCATGGAGAGCGTCGGCGGTCCGACCAACACGGCTGCTCGGGTGATCGGCACCGTGATGTTCAGGGCGCTCTTCGCCGGCCCTGGCGTGACTGGGAGGGCCACTGAGTCGACGATGTTGGCGGCCTCCACATTGGCGGCGACCACCGGCGGGCCCGATCCGCCAGCGGCTTGAAGGGCGAGCGTGCCCGAACCAGTTGCCACGACCGGGTGTCCCGGGGGGAGCGGATAGCCGGGGGCCGCATAGGAGGTTCCGTCCTGGTCGACGAAAGCGAATCCCTTGAGCACGTGCGCCGAGGCGTCGCCCGCGACGTAGTGCTCCATCCACGCGAGCGAGAGCGGGCCGACCTCCAGGGCCGAGCCCGGGTCCGTCAGGCAGACGCCATGGCCACCGCAGAACCACGCCATGGAGACCGTGGTCCCTTGCCGATGGAGTGCCTGGTAATTCTCGATCCCCTCGTCCAACGTGAAGAGATCGTCGACCGTGCCCTGCAAGATCAAGGTCGGCACCCTCACCCGGGACAGGAACTGGGCCGGCCCGCGGCTGTCGAAGAACGACACGGCACTCGCGTCGATGATGCCGGTCGAGTTCATCTCGTTGTCAGAGGTCGTGATTTCGGGGTCGAGGTGTGCAGTGGACGACACGCTGGCGAGGATGTTTCCCCATCCGGTCTTGGGGGTCTGGTTCTTGTCGAGGCTCGTCCCGAGCGAATGCCAGGCAATGGTCGGGGCGATGGCGTCGATACGGCAGTCCTGTTCGGCCGCCGCGAACTGCACGCCGCCTCCGTAGGACTCGCCGACCATGCCCGCTCGGGGCACGCCTGGCCGGTCCAGCTGGACGCCCGCCTGCTGCGCGACCCAATTGAGCATGGCCGACACGTCTCGTCCCTCGAAGTTCGGGCTGTCGACCTCGGCGTCGCCTCCCGAATGGCCGAATCCCCGCGGATCCCATGTCAAGACGTTGAACCCACCCTGCCAGAGCTGGGCGATGCTCAGCGCTCCCTGGATCCCGGCCTGCGAGGTGTCGGTATCGCCGGACGAGCCCCAGCCGGGACCCATCAGCACCGTCGGATGCGAGCGTCCACTCGGGCCTTGCGGGTCGGGAAACCAGTGGATTCGGATGGTCGTGCCGTCGAAGGACGTGAGGTCATAGTCCGACGGGATGCCGGGCACGGGTGCCGCCTTGGTCGACTGCCATCCAGCGGGTGGTTGGCAGTTCTGCGCAGCTGCGGCCGGCAAGCCTGACAACGCGCGCATCGGAGCAGGCAGCGAAGAGCCAGGCACTGCGTTGGCACCGACGACGAGAAGGGCCACCGTCACCGCGGCAACGGCCGGCGCTCGCCAGCACATGAACCGGCGACGTCGCATTCCTGCGCTGATCGCTGCCGTCATGCCGTCTCCTCTTTTGCGGTTCGTCGCGGTCCTGAGCGGGGTCCGACCATGTCGTCGGTCACTTTCACTGGGCGAGCACTGTCCAACCGCCCGCGACCCTCGGCTCGGACGACGAGGACCCTACTGCGCCATCGCCGGCCGGGGCAGCCGCTCCCGGGCCCGGTAGGTTGCGCACCCAAGGCGGGGTGCAGGTTGAATTCTGCCTTCTGCTCAGGGTCGGCCGGAGTTCAGGCTGCGCGCGAAAGGTTCGGGGGCTGTCTGTTGGCTCGGTGGTTCGACTCTTCCCGGGCGTCCCACGCGGCCCGCCGAGCGTTCGGCTTCTGACCGCTACGTCGGCAAGTCGGTCGGCAGCTGGACGGGGTAGGACTCGCCAAAATCAGCGGAGCGGCTCACCTGTCTCCATGCTCGGTCCTGAGCGAGGAGCTGCTCATCGAGCCGGATCGTGCTTTCGGCCGCATTCACGCCGAGGGGCAGGTGATAGGGGATGTCGTTGCGCTTGGCGACCTGCACGAGGATCTGGGCGGCGCGCATCGGGTCGCCGGGGGGACCCTCTGACCTCTGCCGGATGCGGGTGTTGATGGCTCCGACAGTCGGTGCGTAGGCCTCGGGAATGTCGCGGACGATCATCGACGAGCCGGCCCAGTCGGTCCGGAAGCCACTGGGCTCGACAACCATCACCTTCACGCCGAACGGCTGGGTCTCGGCCTGGAGCACCCGGCTGAAACCGTCGATCGCGAATTTGGCGGCCTGGTATGACGCGATTCCCGGTGAGCCACCGACGCGTCCGCCCACAGAGGAAATCTGGATCACAAGGCCGCCCCGTTGCTCTCGGAGGAGCGGGATCGCCGCTTTCGAGACGTTGTAGACGCCCCAGAAATTCGTCTCGAACTGGGTCCGGAAGTCCTGATCGTCAGTGGTCTCGATGGGCGAGACGTTGGCGTAGCCGGCGTTGTTGACGATGACGTCCAGACGACCGAATTGCCGATGGGCTTCGGCGACGGCCGAACGGGCAGCCTGGGAGTCGGTGACGTCGAGGGCGATGGCGTGCACGCGCTCGCCGTATTGGGCAATGAGGTCGTCGAGCTGCGCCGGCTGCCGGGCTGTTGCGGCGACGCGGTCGCCAGCGTCGAGGGCGGCTACCGCCAGGGCACGGCCGAGGCCGCGCGACGAGCCGGTGATGAACCAGGTCTGTTCCATGCCCTTAGTAAAACACGGTTCTCTTATTAACACAACCCAGTTGTGTTAAATTGCGGCGATGACGATGCCGGATTTCCAGCGAGCCCGGAGTACGGGTGCGAAGCAGCTACGGGAAACGTCGATCCTCCGTGCGGCCCGGCAGCTCGGGGCCGAACGGGGCATCCGACAGGTCACCTTGACCGAGATCGCAGACGCAGTGGGCATGCACAAGTCGGCGCTGCTGCGGTATTTCGAGACACGTGAGGAGATCTTCCTCCGTCTCACCGCGGAGGGATGGAGCGAGTGGTCTGCGGAGCTGCGAGCCAAGCTCGAGATGCTCACCGAACCAGCTCCCGAAGCGATTGCGGCTCTGTTCGCCCAGACCCTCGCAGCCCGGGGCGGCTTCTGCGACTTACTGGCCCAGGCTCCACTCAACCTCGAGCGGAACGTCTCCGTTGAAGCGGTGCTCGTATTCAAGTTGGCGGTCCACGCCGAGCTCGACGCCATTGTGGTCGCGCTCCAGAAGCTGTTGCCCGCTCTCGCCGAGAGCGCTGCGATCGACCTGGTCGCGACGGCAACCTCGTTGTCGGGCGCGTTCTGGCAGATGGCCACGCCAGGTCCCGAGGTTGCCGCTCTCTACCGTACTGATCCTCGTCTCGGCCACGCGGTGGTCGACGTCGAACAGCGGGTCCGGCGGATCCTGACGGCCCTCATCGAGGGTCTGCTGGCCGCACCATGAGCTCGCAGAGCCGGACGCCACCAACTTCGCTCAGGGCAGCTGCTCGCTTGTGGATTTTGTGCTCCAATCGTGGCGTGGTCCGGGACGATCATCAGCCACGATACGAGCATCTTTCGAGTGTCGGATAATTCCTCTCCGCCCGCCGCCGTCCCGGGCTTGACGCGCAGTGACCCCCACTCTCCAGGGATCGTCCGTGTTCGGAGCGCCGATGGCTTCGACTACCTCGATTCCGCCGGCGGACAGGTCAGGGACGCCACAACGCTCGAGCGCATCAGTGCGCTCGGTATCCCGCCGGCCTGGAAGGACGTCTGGATCTCGCCCGATCCGCTTGGCCACATTCAGGCCACCGGCGTCGACAGTAAGGGGCGGACGCAGTACCGCTACCACGAGGTGTGGCGGGAGCAACGCGAGGCTCAGAAGTTCACGCACATGCTCCGGTTCGCGCATGCGCTGCCGGACTTACGGACGGCCGCAGCAAGGGACTTGGGTCGTCCGGATCTCGATCGTGATCGGGTGGCTGCGGCCGCGGTGCGGCTGATCGACCTCGGCCTTTTCCGTATCGGTGGGGAAAAGTACGCCGAGCTCGACCATCACTATGGCGCCACGACGCTACAGAAGCGAGATGTCACACTCACGCGAGACGGTGTCACTTTCGACTACATCGCGAAGGAAGGCAAGCGCCGAACGATCAGCATCAAGGATGACGCAGTCTCTCTTGTCGTGCGCGACCTGATGCGCACCGACACCAGCTTCGAGACACTGTTCTGCCTCGAATCAGGTGGCGCATGGCGGCCGCTGCGCTCTCACGAAGTGAGCACGTACATTGCGGACCACGCCGGCGGACACTTCACCGCCAAGGAATTCCGGACCTGGAACGCGACCGTCCTCATGGCCTTGTTCCTCGCCAACTCGGATCCCACACCGACGGCCCGGAGCCGCAAGAGCGCGATCGTGGCCGGCGTGCGCGAAGTGGCGGACTGGCTGGGAGACACGCCGACGGTGGCGCGCAGTTCGTACATCGACCCGCGCGTGATCAGCCGCTACGAGTCAGATGGGCAGTTGCGCACCATTCCCCGTTTGGCGCCGGTTCTTCCCGCCGCCGCAGAGGCCGAAGTCGCCGTCGCCGAGTTGCTTACGTGAGGTGGCGGCGCCTCAGGCCGGGCGTCTGTCGCCGGATGCAGATCGCTCGACGACGGCACGGGATAGAAAGGAAGAAAGAGGGCTTCGAGGAGTCCGAAGACCGCATCCGGATTTGTTCCGTCAGGGTCCGCCAACCAAGCCAAGGTGAGGCCATCGAAGAGTGCGGTGACGAGTTGGACAACCGCAGCGGACCCACCCGGAAGACGCTGATCGAGGTCGTCCAACAGCGGGCCCGCCATGGTGGACGCAGCCTTTCGGTACAGCTCGTACTGGCGCATCGCGAAGCCTCGGAAGGCGGGCGTACGGAGAGCGAGCATCGTCAGCTCATAGGGGACGATCTGCCGCTTTACTCCCTCGTCTCCGCGATCGGTCACCACTGAGAAGGCCGATTGGAGCAGTTCGAGCGCAGTAGGCGGTTCATCTGGGTTGGTTCCAACGGCCGAGCCGGTCGATTGCTCGAATTCCTTCAGGATTTCCTCGAACAGACATTCGAACAGCTCTTCTTTGTTCGAGAACCAATAGTGGAACGTGCCGAGGGGGAGGCCGGCCTGCTCCGAAATGCGCCTCGTCGTGGCGGCGGCCAGTCCATCCCGTGTGACGACCTCTATCGCGGCTGTGATCAGCTGATTTCGAACCGGGTCGCCGCTGTCGCGACTCACAGACCGCTTCTCGCCCACGGCCGAGATTCTGCCATGCCCATGTTGGTCAAGTGATCCGGTCGATTGACTCGGTCATATGACCAACTTAAGTATCCCACGGCAACCGGTCAGAGCCTTTGTCCCTCGGAGACCGTCGTCGTGAGAAAGGGAAACTGTGTCCCTCGTCCACCTTGGCCCCGACACCTCAGTGGAAGCGGTCGTCGAGGAGATTCGCCGCGACGGCGCGGTCATCGTCGACCGCCTGGTCCCGAACGACCTGCTCGACAGCCTGGCCGCCGAGCTCGCGACGAGCTTCGCTGAGACGGATTTCGGCATCGACGATTTCAATGGGCTCCACACCCGCAGGACCGGAGCACTCATCGCCCGGTCCGAGACGGCTCGTCAACTCATTCAGCATCCCCTTGTCCTGGGAGCGACGAAGGAGATGCTCTCCCATTCGACGAACTTTCAACTCCACATCACGCAGGCGATAGCCATCGGGCCTGATTCGCCGGCCCAGCCCATCCATCGGGATCAATGGGCCTGGGACTTCTTCCCATTTCCTGACGGCTACGAAGTCGAGGTCAGCGCCATCTGGGCGCTGACCGACTTCACCGAGGCCAACGGGGCGACGCGGGTGGTGCTCGGGAAGTCACCGGGCCAGTGACGGCAAGACGTACGTCGAAGACGACAGTGTCCCCGCTGTCATGGAACGCGGCTCGGTGGTCATCTATACCGGGAGCGAGTACCACGGCGGCGGTGCCAACCTGAGCGAACAGACGAGAATCGGCGTGCAGTGCAGTTACGCGGTGGGCTGGCTACGCCAGGAAGAGAACCAATACCTCTCGGTGCCACTCGACATTGCCAGGACGCTCCCCGTGGACCTTCTTCGACTGATGGGTTACGAGAAGGGCTCTTTCACCTTGGGCTACATCGACAACATGCGTGACCCGATGCTGGCGGTTCGGAACGGCGAGCCGGAAACGACTGTGGACCTGGATAGCGCGGCTGTGGCTTTGGGTCGAGCATTTGGAGGCGAGACGGAGGGACGCCGGCGGGGGCGGACGTCCGAGCCGGAGGGCGCCTGAGATCGCCGGGCATGGCCCGGTTGCGCCAGGATGAGGCGACCGATCTGCTCCATAAGGGGCGTGCGATGTGAGTCCTTCTGGTGACGTGGTCCTGATAACCGGCGCGTCGGCCGGCATCGGTCTGGCCTGCGCCGACCTGTTGCACCGGCGGGGATGGAAGGTCGCCGGCGCCAGTCGACGGGGCACCTCGCCGGGAGGATGGAGCGCCTCTCACCATGGACGTGGATCAACGACGATCGGTGGAGGTAGGGCGTGGATTCCGATCCTCGAAGCCGAAGGACGGTTGGGAGCAGTGGTGGCCTGCGCCGGCTGGGGGCTCGCCGGGCCGGTGGAAGAGACACCGATCGAAGAGGCCAAGGCCCAGTTCGAGACAAACTTCTGGGGCGCCGTCCGGGTGGTCCAGGCCGCCCTCCCGGTCGATGCGCCGCCAGGGGAGTGGGCGCATTGTGCTGGTCGGCTCCATCGGGGGGATCGTCGGTATCCCGTTCCAAGCGTTTACAGCGCCAGCAAGTTCGCCCTCGAAGGATACGGAGAGTCGATGGCCTATGAGGTGGCGCCGGTACAACATCGAAGTGACCATCGTGGAGCCGGGCAACGTGAAGACCGACTTCACGGCCAACCGGCGTACGGTGGAGTCGACCCCGGGTGCTTCGGACTACGGGACCGCCTTGTCCAAGGCGATCGGGAAGATGGCTCACGACGAAATCGAACGGCGTCCCTCCGGCCGACGTCGCCCTCGCCGTGGCAAAGGTCCTGGCGGCGCGGCGTCCGCCCCGTCGAATCTCAGTGGGCTCGCTCGACGAGCGCGTGGGACCTCTCGCCAAGCGACTCCTGCCGTATGCCATCTTCGAAAGGGCGGCCAAGGGCAGCCTCGGCGTGTAGGGATCCACGTCCGTCCTGCTCGGAGCGCCGAAGACGATTCCTGACATGAGTGTCAGTGAATGGCTATATTCCGATCACACGGGAGCTCTCGCCGGCGCCGATTCGGAGCCGGACTGAGTAAAGGGGACTGGCATGGGGCTTGACGCAGAGGGGCCGCTTCGAACGAACGGAGCGGACAAAGGCTCGAAGCGACGGCCTCGGCGGAGGAGCGGCAACCTGCTCGTCCTGGGGACTGCTCTGGCGCTCCTGGCGCCCCTGACTCAGACCCTTCTGTCGGGCGGACCGGCATCGGCTTCGTCTTCCAACGTCAATCCCACGGGTGTCCTGAAGTTCGGGTTCGACCTCAACAACGAGTTCAATAACGACTTCGCTCCGGCGACCGAGGAGAACGACTGCTCGTTCACGGTCACGGCGAACATCTATCAGTCGATGACGACACCCGGGAATACTGCGATCGGCGGCGGGGTGGCCCAGAGTTGGACCGTGTCGAACAACAGCTCCACCGTCACCTTCCACATCCGGCCCGGACTCAACTTCTCGAACGGCCAACCCGTGACGTCGGCGGACGTCGCGGCCAGCCTGAACAACACCAAGACGAGCCCGTTGCGGTCGTCGTTGTTCAATATCGCCAGCATCCAGACGCCCGATCCCTCGACCGTCGTGGTCAATCTCAGCAAGCCGACGGCCGGCGACTTTCTGTGGGCGATGAGCTACATCGACGGGCAGATCTACCCGGCCAACGCGATCTCGACCCAGTCCAGTCATCCGGTTGGCACCGGCCCTTACACCCTGAAGAGCTACCAGCAGGGCTCGTCAATCGTTCTGACGAAGAACCCCAACTACTGGAACGCCAAGGCATATCAACTGGGAGGTATCGACTTCACCCAGGTGACACAGGGTCCCGAGGCGGCGACGGCGTTGACCTCGGGCGCCGTCGACATGATCGAAGTCGAGCCGGAGAACTACCCGCAGCTCAAAGGCGACTCGAACATCGGGATTTCGGTCACCAAGTCCTACGACTACATGGACATCGAGCTTCGCCAGAACACGGGACCGTTCGCCAACGAGCAGGTTCGGTCCGCTCTCGAGTACGCCGTGAACCGCCCCGCGATCAACCAGGTGGTGTTCGACGGACTCGGCTCGCCGGCGTATCAGCCGGTGCCGTCATGGTCCCCGGGCTACTCCAAGTCACTCGGGATAGCCGACGCCTACGACCCCAGCAAGGCCAAGGCGATGCTGAAGGCGGCCGGGTACCCCAAGGGCGTGTCGTTCAGCCTGATCATCCCGTCGGGTGACGCCACCTATGCCCGGGCGGCGGCCCTGCTCCAGCAGCAGCTTGCTGCGTCCGGGTTCACGGCCAACATCCAGCAGATTCCGGGCTCCGACCTGCTGACGGACGTCTACGTGAAGAAGCAGGGAGACGCGCTGCTCAGCGAGGAGCTCACCAATGGCCCGGATCTCACCAACAGTTTCGAGGCCCTCTTCGAACCGTCGGGCTTTCCTGCCAACGCCTTCGGCTCTGTGAACCAACAGCTGACTCCGCTGATCGTGCAGGCCAACGGCTCCTTGAACCCCAGCCAGCAGGGCCCGCTCATGCAGCAGATCGACAAGACGGTGATGAAGCAGGGGCTCTTGGTCCCCTTGGTCTTCATGCCATCGATCGTCGCCTGGAACAAGAACCGGGTTGGGGGAACCGTGACCGCCCCGATCGGTCAGTGCCGCTCGAACTTCGCTGGCATCTACATCAAGAAGTAATGGCCGGTGGGCCGGATGAGGAAGATCCATGATTGGAACACGTGCTGCAGCATGAGATCTCGTTGAGCTAGTCGGCGGCGATGGCTTCCAGCGGTGGCTCCCTGATGAGCTTTTTTGCGCGTCGACTACTCATCACGGTTCTCTTGCTCTTCCTGATCTCCCTGGGCGTGTACTCGCTCATCCTCATCATTCCCGGCAACCCGGCCATCGCCCTCGCCGGTGGAACCAAGGCCACGCCGGCAGAGATCGCCAAGATCACGGCGCAATTGCATCTGAACGAGGGCTTCTTCGCGCAGTACTGGCGCTGGTTGAAGGCTGCACTCCAGGGGAACCTCGGGAATTCCTTGTTCGAGAATCAAACGGTGGCGTCGGGCATCGCCGCCCGGTTCCCGGTCACGCTGAGCGTCGCGGCCGGAGGGATGATCATTGCCATCCTGATCGGCGTGCCGGCCGGGATCGTGTCCGGGCTGCACCAGCGCACCGTGCGCGACCGCCTCGTCACCGTCGGTTCGAGCATCGCCGTCGCCATCCCGGATTTCTGGCTGGCTCTCATTCTCGTGATCGTCTTCGCGGTGAAGCTCGAGTGGCTCCCCGCGCTCGGCTACACGCCATTCACCCAGTCACCGGCGGAATGGTTCCAGGACCTGCTCCTCCCGTGGTTGGCGCTCGGCATCGGCGGTTCCGCAGTGATCGCACGCCAAGTGCGGGGCGCCCTCATCGACACCCTCGATCAGGACTACATGCGCACGGCGGTGGCGAAGGGGCTCAGCCCGCGCGTCGTGGTCGGGAAGCACGCCATCAAGAACGCCCTCAGCCCGGCCGTGACGGTGATCGGCATCCAATTCGGCTACCTGCTCGGCGGCACCCTCATCATCGAGCAGATTTTCTCCCTGCCGGGGCTCGGCACCTACATCATTCAGGCGATCCAGGACAAGGACATCCCCGAGATCCAGGGCGTCGTGCTGGTGGTGGCGACCGCGTTCGTCCTCATCAACCTGGCGGTGGATGTCATTTACGCGTATCTGAACCCGAAGGTCAGGCTGGCGTGAGGTCGGCGTCGTGAGCACATGGAGCGCGCCCGGCTCCGGCGACCCGTTCGTGGGACTCACTGCCATTCCCGAGACGGGGGACAGCCCCGACGATCTGCCCGAACGGCGTCCTGGGTTCTGGACGAGGTTCCTGCATCAGCGTCTGGCCATCGCGGGCCTGATCTTCCTCCTGATCGTCATTCTCGCCGCGATCTTCGCGCCCCTGGTCGCGCCCCACCCGCCCGACGTCCAGGACATCAACGCCATCAACGCCGGGCCGTCGTTCTCGCACTGGCTCGGAACGGATGACCTCGGGCGCGACATCCTGAGCCGCCTCATCTGGGGTGCTCGCATCTCCTTGCGCGTGTCGTTCGAGATCGTGGGTCTCGCCGCTCTCGTTGCCGTTCCCCTCGGTCTGATCGCCGGCTTCTTCCGGGGTGCCGTCGATTCGGTGATCATGCGCACGATGGATGCTCTCTTCTCGTTTCCGCCTCTGGTCCTCGCCCTGACCGTGGCGGCGCTGCTGGGTGCTGACACCAACGACGCTGCGATCGCGATTGCCATCGTGTTCGTGCCGGGTTTCGTGCGATTGCTCCGGGGCGAGGTGATCGCGGTCCGGGAGGAGGCCTATATCGAGTCTGCCCGCAGCCTCGGCGCGACCTCGAAACGGCTGCTCAGTCGTCACGTGCTGCCCAACGTCGCGTCGCCCATCATCATCCAGCTCGCCCTTGCCCTCGGATTCGCGCTGCTGACCGAGGCCGGTTTGAGCTTTCTCGGCATCGGTGAGCAGCCGCCCACTCCGAGCTGGGGCGGCATGCTCCAGGAGGGATTCCAGTTCGTCAACTCGGCGCCGTGGGCGGTCGTCTTCCCCGGGGTCGCCATCATGCTGACGGTGTTGGCCTTCAACCTCGTGGCCGATGGTCTGCGGGATTCCTTGGGTCGGGAGCGACCAGCCGGGAGCGGCCTCGTCGGAGGCGGCATCCGCTCCAGAGGTCTGGCGCGTCTCGACGACGACCCACAAGGCGCCTCCGGCGGCCCCCGCTTCCGCGTCGGAGAGCTCTTTGCTGCGGGTGGAAGGCCTCCGCATCGAATTCCTGACCCGCCAGGAGTGGCTCCCGGTCATGGAGGACGCCAACTTCGTGGTCCAACGAGGCAAGACGCTGGGCCTGGTGGGCGAGAGTGGTTCAGGCAAGACCGTGTCGGCCCTTGCGATCATGGGGCTCCTGCCGCCCAAGGTGTCCAGAGTGGCCGGTTCCATCCGGTTCGAGCACCAGGAGCTCACGACCCTTGCACCAGCAGGACTCCGCACGCTGCGCGGGAACGAGATCGCCATGATCTTCCAGGAACCCATGACCAGTCTGAACCCCGCCTTCACCGTGGGCAACCAGATCGCCGAGCAGGTGCGCACCCACCGGGGTCTGAACCGAGCCGACGCCTGGAAGGTTGCTGTCGAGATGCTGGACCGCGTGGAGATCCCGCAGGCAGCCAGTCGGGCGGCGGATTACCCGCATGCATTCTCGGGGGGGATGCGCCAGCGTGTCATGATCGCCATGGCCCTGTCGTGCTCGCCGAAGCTCCTCATCGCCGATGAGCCCACGACGGCGCTCGACGTCACGACACAGGCGCAGATCGTCGACCTGCTGCACACGCTGCAGCGCGAAACGGGCATGGCGATGATCTTCGTCACCCACGACCTCGGGGTGATCGCCGACGTGGCGGATGACGTGGCCGTCATGTACGCCGGTCAGATCGTGGAGCAAAGAGCGGTTGAGGATCTCTTCGCTCATCCTCGCCACCCCTACACCGAGGCGCTGCTCCATTCGATCCCGCAACTCACTCCGAGGGGCAAGCCGTTGCACGCCATCCCAGGAATGGTGCCGCGCCCGGACCAATTCCCCGCCGGTTGCCGGTTCGCGCCGCGCTGCGCCTACGTCCAGGATGCCTGCCTCGGAGAACCCGTGGCCATGCGGGGAGTCGGACAGACGGACGGTGCGACCACCAATGTGGGGGAAAGCGGCCCATCGTCCGTGGCGCTGGCCCGCTGTGCCAGGCAGGACGAACTGGTTCTGTCCACCCCGCCGATCGGTTTGCAGGATGGCCCTTCCCCGGGCCCCGTGAGCACCGAAGAGCCCCCTACGGAGGACAGCGCACTGGTGCTCCAGGTGTCCGGCCTCGTTAAGGACTTTCCGCTGCGGAGTGGTCTGATGCGTCGGATCACCGGGACGGTGCGGGCAGTCGACCAGGTCAGCCTGGAGATCCGACCTGGGACGACCTTGGGCCTGGTTGGGGAAAGTGGCTCAGGCAAGTCCACGTTGGCCAGGTTGGTGCTGCGTCTCATCGACCCGACGGCAGGGACGATCGTGGTCGACGGGAAGGACATCACGTCGTTGCGCGGACCGGCGCTCCGCCGGCATCGGGACTCCATGCAGATGGTGTTCCAGGACCCGTATTCGTCACTCGATCCTCAGCAGAGCATCGCCGACATCGTGGGTGAACCGCTGGCGATTCACACCTCGATGACCAGGTCCGAGCGTGAGCAGCGGGTCGTGCAACTCCTGGCCCAGGTCGGATTGGGATCGCACATCCTGCCCCGCCAGCCACACGAGTTCTCCGGCGGACAGCGCCAGCGCATCGCCATCGCGCGTGCCCTGGCCCTCGAACCTCGGCTGCTGGTGTGCGACGAGCCGGTCAGCGCCCTCGACGTCTCCACACAGTCCCAGGTGATCAACCTCTTCACCGACCTGCAAAAGGAACTCGGCGTCGCCTATCTCTTTATCGCGCACGATCTCTCGGTCGTCCGGCACATCAGCGACCGGATCGCAGTGATGTACCTCGGCCAGATCGTTGAAGAGGGCAACGCCGACGAGGTGTATGAACGACCCACCCACCCCTATACAGCCGCGCTGCTGTCTTCGATTCCGCTCCCAGACCCGGCGCGGCAACGGGAGCGGAAACGGATCGTGTTGCGAGGAGAGGTTGGCGAGCTGACGGGACTCGAGCAGGGGTGCCGATTTCGAGCTCGCTGTCCTTTCGCCATGGAAGTGTGTGCCGAAGTCGAGCCGGAGCCGTACCGCACGTCAGTCGGAACCACGGTGCGCTGTCATCTCCACACCGCGGGTCCGACGCTGGCGGGTGAGACGATTCAGCTGCTCGGTGAGCCCCCGCAGTCGACAGACGGCAACGGGGGAGGGTACGCCGGTGCAGGCGTGAGTCTGTAGCGGTGCCGGGGATGTCGAATGGCGCGACAGGTGCGGCCGGCCTTTTCGACTCCGCTGCTCGTGCGCGCGGAGCGACCAGAGTGCAAAGTTCTGAGTAGACCGACCAGTTGGGAGTGACACGTGGCAAAAGTGGAGTTCCAGGGAAAGATCGGCAACGATTGGCGTGACTCGGAGCCCTGGTGGCCGCCCCTTCCCGCCCCACCGGACGGCGCACCCAACGTGGTCCTCGTCGTGCTCGATGATGTCGGCTTCGCCCAACTCGGTTGTTACGGGTCCGACATCGAGACGCCATGGATTGACGGGGTTGCCGCTGAGGGTGTGCGGTTGACCAACTTCCACACCACAGCGCTGTGCTCGCCGACGCGGGCCTGCTTGTTGACCGGACGGAACCACCATCGCAGCGGCATGGGCCGCGTCGCCGACCTGGCGAGTGGATACCCCGGCTACTGGGGCCGGCCGCCGCGGGAGAACGGTTTCCTCTCTGAAATGCTGCGGGACACCGGGTACGCCACCTATGCCGTGGGGAAGTGGCACCTCACCCCCGAGGGCGAGACCAACATGGCGAATTCGCGGGCCACCTGGCCCCTCGGTCGGGGTTTCGACCGTTGGTACGGCTTCCACGGGGGCGAGACCCACCAGTTCGTCCCGGCGCTGTACCACGACAACCACGCCGTGCGACCACCGCGCTCGCTCCAGGAGGGATACCACCTCAGTCAGGATCTCGCCGACCGGGCCATCGAGTACCTGGGTGATCTGCGCGCCGTCGACGACGAGTTGCCCTTCTTCCTGTATTTCGCCACAGGCGCCTGCCACTCACCCCACCATGCGCCCGCGGAATGGATCGAGCGCTACAAGGGATGCTTCGCCAAGGGATGGGACGCCTGGCGCGAGGAGACGTTCGCGCGGCAACTCGCCATGGGCGTCGTGCCCGAGGGGACGGTCCTCACGCCTCGCCCTCCCTGGGTCCCCGCCTGGGAGACACTCGACGAGAAGGAGCGCACGCTGGCGGAGCGTTTCATGGAGTGCTTCGCCGCTTTCTTGTCCTACACGGACGAGCAGATCGGCCGGGTGCTCACCTTCATCGAGGACCTCGGTGACGCGGACGACACCGTCGTGATCATCGTCTCGGACAACGGGGCCAGTTCGGAGGGCGGGAAGGACGGGACCATCAACGAGGGCCGGCTGTCGAACTTCGAAGGTGCCGGCGTTCAGGAGATGTACGACCGCATCGACGAGATCGGTGGGCCGCGCAGCCACAACAACTACCCGTGGGGCTGGACCATGGCGGGAAACACGCCGTTCAAGCGCTGGAAGCGCGAGGTTCACGAGGGGGGTGTCGCGGACCCCTGTATCGTCCGCCTGCCGGCAAACCGGCGCGTCTCTCACGGTGGTGGCGTCCGGCGCCAGTTCGCACACGCAGTCGACATCGCACCCACGGTGCTCGACCTGGTCGGCCTTGCGCCGCCGGACGAGATCGAGGGCATCGCCCAGTCGCATCTCGATGGCACGAGCTTCGCCTACGTACTCGGCGACGAGGGAGAGGCCGAGGCCGGCCGCCACGTGACCCAGCACTTCGAGATGCTCAGCTCGCGTGCCATCTACCACGACGGCTGGAAGGCGGTGACCTACCACCCGGTCGGTCCGATCTACGACGACGGCCTGCGATCGAACGCGCCGTGGGAAGACGACGTGTGGGAGCTTTACCACGTGACCGAGGATGTGTCGGAGTCGCGCGACCGTGCTGCCGAGTTCCCCGAGAAGGTCGCCGAGCTGGTCGCCCTGTGGTGGGAGGAAGCGCGGCGCAACGACGTCCTCCCGCTCGACAACCGGGTGCTCGAGGTCATCGCACACAAGCACGACCACCGCCGCCTCCAGACGACCTACCGCTACTTCCAGGGTGGGGCTCCGGTTCCCGAGTGGGTAGCCGTCGACACGCGCAACCGCTCGCACGACATCGTTCTCACCGTCGACATCCTCGAGGACGCGGCGCCGCAGGGCACCCTGCTCGCCTTGGGGTGCGCGCTCGGCGGCTGGTCCTTCCACGTCTTCGACGGTCGGTTGCGTTACGTCCACAACCTGCACGGCCAGCGGCTCTACGAGGTCACCGCCGACACGGCCCTCGGGGCGGGGCGCCACGAGGTGGTCTTCCGGTTCGTGAAGGATGAGGCCCTCGGAGGGCAGGCCACGCTCCTGCAGGACGGCGTGGCGGTCGGAACCGGCGTGGTCAAGCGCTTCACGCCGGTGGCCTTCAACGAGGTGATGATCGGGCTCACGTGCGGCTACGAATGGGGCCCGGCGGTGGGAGGCGATTACGCGGCGCCGTTCACCTTCAACGGCACGATCCTCCGGGCGGAAGTGACGGCCACCGGCCCCGTCGTGCGGGACCCTGTCGCGGAGGTGGCGGCCATACTCGCGTCGCAGTGACCAGAGGTCGTCTCTCCCGTTCGCCCTAAAAACCAGAATGAGGAGACCTCGCGCAGAGGGAGGGGCATGCCAACCGAGCGATGACGCCGGTCGCCTCGTGTTCACGCAACGTTCAAATCGCGCGCTCGGCGGTACACCTCGCCGACTCTGTCCCAGCCAAAGGTGGACGACCCAATTGCCGATACACTCCGCTCCTGTGGGATCGGCGGAAGAGGCCCTGGGCGGCCGCCATGCGGTTGTCGTCGGGATGCATCGAAGTGGCACCTCGGCCACAGCGCACACACTGGTCGAGCTGGGCCTGTCAACCCCTCGCGGGGTGATCTGATCGGTGCCAACCAGTACAACGAGCGAGGACACTGGGAGAGCAAGAAACTCTCGAGATTCGACGAGGACGTGTTGCGACAGCTCGGGGGAACGTGGTCGGCCCCTCCGTCCATTTCGGCCGGGTGGGAGGACGCGGCCGATGCCCGGGTGAAGGAGCTGCGGTCGCGGGCGGCCGAGCTGGCGGCGGACATTCTTCCCCGACCACCAGCCGTGATGAAGGACCCCCGCCTGTGTCTGCTCCTCCCCTTCTGGCGCAAGGTCCTGTCCGAAGAACCCGTCGCGGTGCTCGTGTTCCGCGATCCTCTGGAGGTTGCGCTCTCCCTGCAACGACGCAACGGGTTCCCGCTCACCCTGGGACTGGCCCTGTGGCATCGCTACGTACGACAGTCGCTGGTCTCGGTCAGCGACCTGCCCGTCCTGGTGGTCGAGTACGGCCGGCTGCTCCAGGAACCCGGCGAGTTTGTGCTCGAGTTGGCGGGATTCCTAGAGGACAACGGCATCACGCCCGGCCGGGACCGCGGCGACCAGGCTTCGCAAGTGCCGGCGGGCGGCTTGCGACACCACGGCAGTGCCCTACCCGTCGCCGCGCTGGAAGCAGAGCACCAGCCTCTCCTCGGCGTCCTCCGCGCTTCCTTGGGCCCACATGAAAGCTGGTCGACGCCCGCGCTCCCTGCGGAGCCTGTCTGGGTGGAAGATGTCATCAGCCTCTCGTGGGCCGGGCAGGCGGTGACGGCGGCCATGCAGAGTGCGCAGAACGAGCTCAAGTGGCTCAAGCGGTCGCGACTCTTTCGAGCAACCAGCGCGATTTGGCGGATGACGGGCACAGGTCCCGTGGTGAGTTCCGTCGACGAGAGTCCCGATGGTGCCGATCGAAGCGCGAACATGCTCGACAGCGCTGGTGATCCGGGTTCGAATGGGACGGCCTCTTCGGCTCGAGCCGTAGAAGGGTGATCGCCGAGTTACCCGGAGCCAGCAGCTCCTGGGTACCCGTTCAGATCAGATCTCGGTAGAAGTCAGGATCACTCTTCAGCCGATCGAACATTGCCTCACCCATTCGTTCGGCGTTCGTCGCAACCCGAGTCTCCCAACGTCGATAGTTGATGTCGTCAAGCATGCGAAGGGGCCGCCCCAGCACCGGGTGTCCTCGTCCGCGACTGGGTGAGGGAGGACGATCGTTCAAGTCAATGCGAGATATCGGCTTTCGAAAACCTGCTCCGTGGTGATAGACGATGTCTCCGTACACGGCGAACCACAAGGGATGCACGTTGACGCGGTTGCTCCTCAAGAGTGGCGTCCACTCCCGGCCCGAACGTTCGAGCGCTCTGAGGAGATTGCCTCCGACATCGGCCTTGACCCGACTGTCGCCACGCACCCAACCGTAGGCACGCGACCAATCGCCGTGGAGCTTGCTCCATTCGCCGGCCTCGACTGCACAGAAGCACGGATGTGGTTGACAGTCGTCGTTCTCGTCACGTCGGACTGCCACCAAACTCGTGGAGTCGAGGCCCTTTCTGATCGTGGGCATCGGATCCGTGATTGGAAAGGCATCACCGTCGAGGAAGATCACCACATCGGTCGGGCGAGCCTCGGCCAATATCTCGCCCGCCAACAGGTTGAGCTTGCCCGGGTGGTCTCCCTTGGCAGGAATAACCCGATCGAACTGTGACTCGTGCCCCGGGGCGACGTTTTGCAGGTTCGCCCACACAAGGTGTGGCTCGCTCAGAGTGCGGCGCAGATACCCCAGCTGTACGTCGACCCACTGTGCGGTACCGAAATGCACCGTCGCAATGTGGATCATGACGTGCTGCGAGGGGTGCGACGCCTGGGCCGTCCATCGCCGCTGAGGGAGGCATTGCAGAAATTACGTATGGGCTCGAACGGTGAGGTGCGCACAGCGACAGACTAACCCTTCGCCTGTTCCGAATCCCTACGAATTGCCACTGAGAGAGATCACGGCAGACCCTTGTCGAACAGGCGGAACTCCCGGGAGGGTCAACGTGACCATGAGGTAACAGGCTCGCGACCGAAGGGCCAAAGTCGTGTGGTAGCAAGTTGTTCTCGCCGATGCGCCCGACGCTCATGTGTGGTCAGGTCTCGAGCTAGTCGATGTGTTCGCCGTCGAAATCGTGCCGGCTCAACACGATGCTGCGGTAGGCCGATCCGGCTAAGACCTCGTCCCGCTCGCCGTAATCCGCAACCTTCCCGTCAGCGAGGACCAGGAGGATGTCGCACTGCGCCGTCGTCTCAACGCGATGCGAAATGATCACGACGGTAACTTTCTCTCTCAGCTCGGACAGCGTCCTTCGGATGAGCTTCTCGGTGCGTCCGTCCACCGCGCTGGTCGGCTCGTCGAGGACGATGAGTTTCGGGGAGCCGATGAGCGCGCGGGCGATGGCGAGCCGCTGCTTCTGTCCGCCGGACAGGGAGCCGCCACCCTCGCCTACGGGAGTCTCGTAACCGGCGGGCATCCGGACGACGTCTTCGTGCAGGTGCGCCGACTGCGCGGCGTCGATGACTTCCGACTCCTCGAACTCCCGGAAGAACTTGATGTTTTCGCTGATCGAACCCTGCAGGAGCACCGGTTCCTGGGGCACGAGCGCCACCGTGCTGTGCGCCTCGGTCTTGGCGATCGCGGCGGCGTCCAGGCCGCCGATCGTGGCGCGACCGCTCGTGGGCTCGCGCAGGCCGAGGAGAATCTGGCTGATCGTTGTCTTGCCGCTGCCCGAGGGTCCGAGCATGCCGACGATCTTCCCTTCCGGAATGCGCATCGTGATGTCGCTGAGCGCGAGCGTGACTCCGTCGTACGAGTACTCCACCGAATCGAAGTGCACCTCGAAGGACTCTGGCACGAGTGTTCCGGGAACGACTCGGGCGTCCGCGAAACGGCGCAGGTCGAACGTCAGGTCCTCCAGCATGCCCTGAGCTGCGCGGAGGCCCTGGATCGAGTTCTGCACGGCTGAGCCGTAGCTGACGGACCGCAGTACGAGGATAAGGACGACTCCGTCCCCCTCGAGGGCGGCATGGCCCTGACGGGACAGGAATATGACTCCGACGATGACGATGCCCAGTGCGAAGGACTGGTACAGAATCGGCGCGATGCTGCCAAGTCGCGCTGCCCTGCGGTACATGTGACCGGTGTCCTCTATCGACCCGCGGATCCTGTCCATGACCGGGGCCTCCACACCGAACAACCGGAAGTCCCGGGTAAGACGGCTGTATTCGGTCACCCGCGTGGCCATCGCTCTCGAGACTCTGGAGAGCTCTCGGTTGGCTCGTCTCGTCCGTTCGTTCAGAGGCCGAAGCAGCTGCAAGAGCACGAACCCGAGCGCGAGGACGCCGATCGCGGCAACGGGATTGACGGCGAGGGCAACCCCCAAGAGCGCGCACACCATCACGAGCGACTGGAAGCCCCCTGACAGGCCCCCGACGACGGACGCGGTAGCCGCGCTGTTCATCCCCAGGAGCTGTTGGACGTGCCCGAGCCGCTCACCGGACTGGAGGGCCCAGTTGGCCTGGAACAAGCCGGTCACGAGGCGAGTGCGAGTCCGTGTCAGTGCCTCTTCCGAGACGCTCGTGCTCAGCAAGGTGGAAAGGATGGCGGTGAAGAAGAAGAGGCCCAAGGCCACGAACGAAATGACAACGGCAGTGGTCATCGAGAACGAGGGCCCAAAGGGGGGATGGATGACGTGCTTGCCTTGGACGCCCGCCACGACAACCTCCGAAATGACCAACAGGAGGAGTGCTTGGCTCAAGGCGCCGACAAGAGAGAGAAGGGTAAAGCCCAAGATCTTCAGCCGCAGAGAGCCCAGACCGATCATGCGTATGACCGAAATCAGGGAGTCGGTCGGTGCGAACTCGGAACTGGACGCCTGAGTCTTGGCGAAGGGACGCTTCACTGGTCGCGCTTCTGCCGATGGCTCTGGTCCAACCGCCGTCCCGGACCGCCTGACGCCCTTCGGTCCGTCCTCCGCACCTCCGCGAGCGTAACCGAAGCTCAAAGCTTCATTTCTCGCTCACCGCTCTGTGTGAACTTTCGATTCGCTCCAGGTGAACTTTTGAACTCTCGGTTACGAACTGAACAAAATCGACCCATCTGGAGGGCGCAGACCGTCGAGAGACGCACGGAGGATCGGCTCGAGGTAGCGGGAGTCGCCCTGGATCTGGGCGATGGCGACGACCATGTCGGTGACCTGCTCGAGCGAGAGGTCGCTGCGGACTTCGCCGCCCCGCTGCGCGGCCTCCAGGAGCGGCCGGCCCGCGGCCAGCACGCGCGTGCGGCCTTCGCCCATCAAGGAGGTGTTGCTGTCGGTGCGCTCGAGCAGCTCGGTCGCAATCGCCCGCTTGGAGGTGACGAAGGCGAAGAATTCCTGCAGCCAAGCCATGAGCACAGCGCCCGGTGTCTCGCCATCAAGTGTCTCGGCAGCACTACAAAGGGCTGCGATCCTTTCGGCGTAGAGAGCCTCGAGCAGCTCTCGGCGGCCGGGAAAGTTGCGATACAGGGTCGCCATACCGACGCCGGCGCGCCGCGAGATCTCGGCCATCGACACGTCGGCGTCCGGTTCGGCGAAAGCCGTTCCGGCCGCCGCGAGGATCTTGTCGCGGTTGCGCTCGGCGTCGGCCCGCCTGGTCGGCGGTGGGACAGGGTCGGGGGCCATGAGAGATATAAGTGGACAGCCTATCCGGTACTAGGTACAGTGAAGTGGACAGGGTATCCGGTTACGAGTCGTCCCACCTGACCGACCTGTTGGGACCCGCTCGCGACAGCCACAAAGGAGATCTCATGGACTACCGACCTCTCGGACGTACCGGCGTTTCGGTCAGCCAGATGTGCCTGGGCGCCATGATGTTCGGCGCCTTCGGGAACGCCGATCACGACGACGCAATCAGGATCATCCATCGGGCGCTCGATGCTGGCATCAACTTCATCGACCCTGCCGATGGCTATTCCGCCGGTGAATCGGAGACGATTCTCGGTAAGGCGCTGGCCGGAGGGCGGCGCGGGAGTGTGGTGCTCGCCGTCAAGTTCGGTGTGCCGTTCGACGAGGACCGCAACCATCGCGGCGCATCGCGTCGATGGATCACCGAGGCGGTCGAGGGCTCACTGCGAAGACTGCAGACGGATTGGATCGACCTGTACCAGGTGGGCGTGCCCGATGCGGACACCGACATCGACGAGACCCTTGGCGCCCTGTCCGACCTCGTGCATGCCGGCAAGGTGCGATCCTTCGGGGCATCCAAGGTTCCGGCGTCTCAGATCGTCGAGGCGCAGTGGACCTCGGAACGTCGGGGCCACGGGCGGTTCCGCACCGAGCAGCCCCCCTACTCCCTCCTCACTCGAGCCATCGAGTACGACGTGTTGCCGACCTGCCTGCGTCACGGGATGGGCGTCTTGGCCTACAGCCCGTTGGCTGGAGGTTGGCTGTCCGGAAAGTACCGGAAGGGCCACGACGTCAGCGGCCCGGGCTCCGCGGCGCGCGCGGCGCGCTTTCCGGGGGCCTACGATTCGGCCAACCCAGCCAACGCGGCCAAGCTCGCCGCCGCCGATGCCCTTGCGGCGCTGGCGGACGAGGCGGGGATCACCTTGATTCAGATGGCGGTGGCGTTCGCCACGCGTCACCCTGCGGTGACGTCCACGATCATCGGCCCACGGACCATGGAGCACCTCGATGCCTATCTTCTCGCCGACGGGATCGACCTGCCCGCTGATCTGCTCGATCGCATCGACGAGATCGTCCCTCCCGCCGTGACCGTCAACGTCGCCGACAACATGTGGAGGTTCGGTACGCCGGTTCTGAGCGCTGCCTTTCGGCGCCGGTGAGATGCTTCTGGCGACCGTGCGTCACCTGATCGAATCGGTGGCGGAACGGTCCCGGGGCCGGGGAACTGATCTGCTGTCGCCGATGGAGGATCGGCCTCGGTGATCCGGGGCGCAATCACAGGGCCACCGCGGCGGGCCATACTGCTGCCGTGGCCGCGCCCATCACCACTCGCCGCGGACCACGTGGGCAGCTGCGCCGCCTCTTTCCCGGTGTGGTGATCCTGCTGGCGCTCCTGGTGGCGCTGCCTTCGGTCCTCGTCGGTGGTGTCCGGGCCGGAGCGACGCCCGCGACTGGCAAGAAGCGTGTGGCGTTCATCGACCAGAAGGTCAGCTTCAAGGCCGGCGGTGTCACGGTCTACGCAACGTTCCGCCACCCCACCTCGGGACGCTCCGTGCCCGGCGTCCTGCTGATCGCCGGGAGCGGGCCCACCGACCGCAACGGGAACAATGCCAACGTGCCGGGCACCATCGGCAATCTGAAGGCGCTGGCCCATTGGCTCTCGGCCGATGGCGTCGCCTCGCTCCGCTACGACAAGCTGGGCAGTGGGAAGACGAAGCTCGGTTTCTATGCGTTGGACCCCGACGCCATCGGCATCACACCGTACGAGCAGGAGGCCGCGGCGGCGCTCACCTTCCTCGCCGCCCAGAAGGGCGTCGAGTCCAGTCGCCTCGGTGTGATCGGTCACAGCGAGGGTGCGCTCTTCGCACTGCTGCTGGCCACGGGGCAGGCCGGCTCGGTACCACCCATCCACGCTCTCGGCCTCCTGGAGCCGCTCAGCCAGCGCTACCTCACCCTCCTCGCGGACCAGTTCCGGGCCGGGTGGGCCGCTGAGCGGGCGCAGGGCAAGATGAGCGCCGCCAAGGAGGCCAAGGCAGAGGCCACGCTGACGAGCACCATCGCGGAGCTGCGTGCCACGGGCACCGTGCAGGGGTATCCCCCCTACGGCATCGGTGATGAGCTGAACCCCACCACAGCCACCTTCTTCAGCCAGACCGACCGGTACGATCCCGCCGCGGTGGCGGCCCAGCTGCCCCGCGGCACGCCGGTCCTTGTCACGTGTAGCAACGCCGACGAGGTGATCACCTGCGGCGAAGTGGCGCACCTGAAGGGGGGGCTGAAGAAGGCGCACGCCGATGTCGACGCGATCCACCTGCACAACGTCGACCATGTGTTCAAGGTCGATCCCTCCGGTTCCGGCTTCACCCTTCCTCTGCCGTTCTCGCCGCAGCTCAAAGCGGCACTGGCCGCTTTCGTGCAGCGCAACCTCGTCAGGAAGTAGTGCCGACCGGCGGAGGGGACGTCCCGGGGTCACCCTCGGCAGGAGCGGTCTGCGTGCGCTCGGCCTCGGAAATGTCCCAGGCGGCGTTGATGAGCCCGATATGGCTGAAGGCCTGCGGGAAATTGCCCAGGAGTTCTCCCGAGACGGGGTCGACCTCCTCGGCAAGGAGGCCGACGTCGTTGACGAAGGCCACTGCTCGCTCGAACACGGTGCGAGCCTGAGCCGGCTGTCCTGAACGGGCCAGGGCCTGCGCCAGCCAGAAGGTGCACAGAAGGAAGGTGCCCTCCTGGCCCTCGATCCCGTCGTGTGACCGGTAGCGGTACACGAGTCCCTGCTCGTCAGTAAGACGTTCCTGGGTGGCCGCAATGGTGGACAGCACTCTGGGATCGTTGGCCGGCAGGAATCCCACGAGTGGCAGCATCAGATTGGATGCGTCGAGATCGTCCGAGCCGAAAGACTGCGTGAAGGCATTGGCCGTGTCGCTCCAGCCTTTGGTCATGATCGCCTCGTGGATCTGGGCCTGCGTGTGCTTCCATGCCTCGACCCGGTCCGAAGCATCGAGGGGACCGGCGAGCGCCACCGCCCGGTCGAGCGCGACCCAGCACATCAGCTTGGAGTACAAGAAATCTCGGGGATCGCCCCGAATTTCCCAGATCCCCTGGTCCTTCTCCTGCCAGCGGAGGGCAGCGGCCTCGGCCAGTTGGACGAAGAACCGCTTCGTGACGGGGAGCAGGTCGGGGGGCGCACCCCACTTGTCCGGGGCGGCCGATGGCCCGACCCGCCCGGTGGCATCGAAGAGGTGATCCGACAGGCGGTCCACCGCGCCGAGCAATTCGCCGTAGACGTCGAGCTGGCGCTGGTTCCACGCACCGTTCCCGACGCGGACGGGGACCGAGTGCCGCCAGCCCTCCAGATGGGGCAGGTCCCGCTCCGTCAGGTCGCGTTCGCCCCCGATGCCGAACATGATCTGCAGGTCGGCGCCTCGGTCCAGTGAGCCGGCCGCGGAGGTCGTCATGTACTCGAAGAACTCGTTGGCCTCGTCGGGACAGGCCGCCACCCACAACGCCTCGATGGTGAAGGAGGCATCCCGCACCCAGGTGTAGCGGTAGTCCCAGTTCCGGGCCCCGCCCACTGTTTCGGGCAACGACGTGGTCGCCGCGGCACAGATGGCCCCGGTGGGTGAAAAGGAGAGCGCCTGCAGGACACGTCCACTGTGGTGCACCAGGTCCCGCCACGGACCCTCGTAGGCCTGGTGGATCTCCGACCACGATTCCCAGGCCGACACGGTGTCTTCGAGCCTGGCGGCGATCTCCGCTTGGCTCCACACCTGGGCGGAGCCGGCCTCGGCCCGCCTCCTGTGATGCAGGGCGAACCCCGCGCTCTCGTCCCGGCCGAGGTGGAGCTGCCCCGTGGCCGAGGATCGCTCGACCGTGAGGGGAATCGGGGAGGAGAGGATCAGGACGTCCGGACCACCGAACGCGCTCAGTCCACCGTCGATGGCCTCGAGCAGAGGATGCACGAGCCCGTACTCCGGACGCGGGACGTATTCCACGTGCAGGTCGACCTCCCCTGCGAGGCACGTCGCGCGCCGCAGCAACAGGTGCGGGGCGTTCTTGCCGAGCTGGTGTCCGCGGTTGCCCTCGCCCATGGCCAGCGCGTCGGTGATCGCAACCGCGCCCGTCGGCGTGTGGAAGGTGGTCTCCAGCACCATGGTCCGGTCGAGGTAGCGGCGGGTGACCTGGGTGGTGCCCGGCGCCGAGATCGACCAGTGGCCGGCTTCGTTACCCAGGAGGCGGCCGAAAATGGAGGCGCTGTCGAAGCGAGGGAAGCACAGCCAGTCGATGGAGCCGGCCCGGCTTACCAGGGCGGCGCTGTGCCGGTCGGAGAGGAGCGCATAGTCCGCGATGGGGGTCGTGCTCATTGGGCGCTCCTTGGCGTGTAGATCCGCGGAAACAACCTGGGGCCAGAACCGAAACCCTCGGGTTCCTCGAGTTGCGCTCGAGGCCGCGACGGTCGGTCCGCCGGTCAGCGTAGCCAGACCTGCCCGATGGGCCGAGTGAGCCGGACGCGTGCACGCCGAGTGCACGACCCGCTGCGAGGTGTCCAGGTCGCCGCGGGGCAACCGACGGCTCAGCAGGACCGCCGCCATCGTTCCGACGGGGCATGTCCGCTATCTTCGGCGACGGCTGCGCTGCTCGGCGATCCTCTGGGCCGCCACCAGGAACACTGACGCCCGGAGGAGGTTCGGTCATGGCCACCGCGATCATCGGCACAGGGGGGATCGGTTCGGTCATCGCCCGCCACCTCGCTTCAGGCGGCGGGGCTCTGCAATTGGCGAGCGCCGACAAGGACTCGGCGCACAAGCTGGCCACGAGAATTGGTCCCGCTGCGGTTGTCGCCGCCGACAACAGTGACGCGCTGCAGGGCGCGGACGCCGTCGTCCTCGCGCTGCGATTTACCGTCCTCAAGGACGTCATAGACGAGATCGCCGGTGTGTTGGCGGACAAGATCGTGGTCGTGCCGAGTAACCCCTTCCACGCCGACGAGCAAGGCAACGTCACACGTGTCCTACCCGATGGGCAATCCTCCGGAGAGGTGCTCGCCGGGTGGCTGCCGGCTGGGACCAGCTTGGCCATGGCCTTCGGGACCATGTCGGCCGGTCTCTTCGATTCCTCCAGCAACCGGTCGCCGGACCCGGCCGTGCTCTTCTACGCGACCGACGACGATCGTGCGGGCGAGGACGTCGGGCGACTCATCCGAACGGCTGGCTTCGAGCCGGTGAAAGTCGGCGGAGTCACTCAGTCGACCCGGCTCGAAGTAGGCGGCGACCTTCACGATCTCGTTGTCGGCGTCGCAGAGGCGCGGTCATTGGTCGCCGGGGACTGACCGCTCCGCTCACAGCCAGGGCGACCAGTCACCCTCCGGATCGGTGGTCTGCCCGACTTCGATCAGGTGACCGTCGGGATCGCGGATGTAGCAGCGGATTTCGTACGCGTGCTGCTTGGGCGGCGTCAGGAACTCGGCGCCCCGGGACTTCCACTCCTCGTACTTGGCATGGATGTCCTTGACCCGGATGTTGAGGAAGCTGCTGGTCCGGTCGGGGTCGCGTGGCGCTTCGAGCGTCACGGTGGGTTTGTCGTCGGTCGGCCCGCCGCCCACGTTGATGATGACGAAGGTGTTGCCGAGTTGGACATAGGTCACATCTCCCGAGAAGGCCAGCTTGCCGCCCAGCACCTCGGTGTAGAAGCGCCGGGAGCGCTCGACGTCGTCCGACACAATGAAGTGAGCGACCACCATGTCCGCTCCGGGCTCTACGGGTCCGGCCAACTGCCACCTCCACTGGTTACGACCCACGCATTGACGTGCACCGGGGTCTGAGGACGTTGCGACGAGGGATGAAGGCTCCCGCCGCCAGTAAATCGCTTGCGGCGATCGAATGGAAGGGCCGGAGAACATCCGAGCGGGACCCTCCGCCACGTGCGCCATCCCGCCCAGAAGCGGCAGGACGGGAATGTCCAGGTGAGAGGCCGGTCCGGAGCGCCAACTCCCGCGCCCGGAACAGATGGAGAGCTTCCCGTGGCGATCCACCCGGCCGGTCTCGCTCTGGCCCCGTACCCGGGTCAGCCGTTCCGTGCGCCGTGCTCCAAGGGCTTTCGATCCTTCAGCCCGTCCCGTACCCGCAGCGCCGCCTGATAGGCGGCCCGACCGTGTTCCTCGGATGTCGCCAACGGATCGAAGAGGGCCGCGTCTCCCGCCTCGGCGACCATGACGCCATCCGCGATCAGTGACGAGGTGCCGTCGCCGGTCTGCGACCGAGCACTGAGGTCCTCGAAGAAGAGGTCCAGGGGCTGCCACGGGGGACGCTCGAGACCGGCCCGGCGCACGGCGCGCTCCACCTCGGCCTGGGCGAGGTCCGCCAGTTGATCGGGCGTGCGACCTGCCGGTGACCAACGCCGACGGCGCCGGACGAGCAGCACGACGAGCACAGATGCCACAACACCCGCCGCACCGATCAGAGTCCACCCGAGGATTCCCAGCCCGGAACCTGCGTGCGGCGTGGCCGTGGTCGGCGGAGTGGCGCCATTCGAACCGACCGGGGTGGGCACCGTCGTCGGCACCGTGAACGGTGCGGTCGATGATGGTGCGGTCGTCGGGGTGTTCCCCGGGGTGCTGGGGGTCGTGGTGTTCACGCCGCTCGGCCCGACGACGCCTTCCGGGGCGAGTTCGCCCCGGGGTTGTTGGGGCGTCGGCTCGAAGGACATCCAGCCGGCGCGTGGCCCCAGGTAGACCTGCGGCCACGCGTGCGCATCCTCACCCCGGACCGTGACCCCGCCGGGTCCGCTGTAGTGGCCGGCGGTAAAGCCCACGACGACCCGGCTCGGCAGCCCGAGGGATCGGGCCAGTACCACGTAGGCACCTGCGAACTGCTCGCAGCTGCCGGCTCGTGTCTGGGTGAGGAAACTGACCAACGGGTTGGTGCCCGCCGTCGGCGCCGGTGGATCGAGCGTGTAGTGGAACCGGCCGGAGCGGAACCAGTTGACCAGCAGCTCGGCCTGGGCAAGCGGGCTCTGGGCGCCGCTGGTCACCGATCGGGCCAACGCCTTGATGGTGGCCGGGAGCGCAGGAAGTGCAGTCTCGGCCTGGACGAGGGCGGGGGGATCAGTGGCGACGGGCGCGTTGCCGCCCACCGATGCGGGGTCGCTCACGGGCGGCTCGGACAGCGTGGTGTACTGCTGTCCGGACGTCGTCGGGGTGGGTGAGACCGCGCCCCCGCCGGTCAACGTGGCAGTCGTTCCGACCAGCGCAACGGTGCCGGGCGGAACCGGGAGAATGCGGCTGGCGAGATCGCCGACACTGACGTCGGCCTCGAAGGCCTGGCCGCGCGGCGACCCCGCCCCGGCTCCCGACTGAGCGGCCGACGCGGAGCTGGCCGAGCCGTCCACGGCGTGTTCGGTGTCGGGATCGGGAACCCACACACCGTTGCGCAGGTCATTCAAAACTGCAACCTGCCAATACGTGCGGTAGCGACTGTGCGCCTGGAAGAGCACGACATTTGCGTCGTGCACCTCGAGCGAGAGCAGGTTGGAGGTCAGCGACTCGGCGCTGAGCGGTACGGCCGGGGCCACGCCGGACCCCGGAAGCCCCGCTCCTCCTGCGTTCGCATCCACGAGCACCGCCACCAGGACGACCCCGGCCATGGTGCAGGCCGTGAGCGCGGCGGCGGGGACCCAGTGCCACCGCCGAGACGTCTCCGACCGTGGCGCGGGTTCAACGCCGACGCTCGTCAAGGCCAGTGCTCCGGCGGCCACGAAGAGTGCGACCGGGAGCGCCATCGAACCTGGCGTGCTTTGGCTGCAGGCGAACGCCAGAAGACCGAGCGGACACAGAAGTGCCCAGCCCGGGTACGAGCGGTCTGCCGTCTCACTGGCGTGCAGAACGACCGCCGCCAGCACCGCCACGACCCCGCACATCATGGCCGCCAGGAACACGAGTCCGGGGGCGTCCCGGAGCGGGACGGCGAACTGTACGAGCAAAGGCCTGGCCGCGCGCAAGTCCGACTGGACGACGTGCCACGTGTGCGGCCTCGGGAGCCCGAACGCCGTCGCCGCGCCCACCACCGTCCAGATGCTCGTGAGGATGACGGCGACGGTGCCTGCAATGGCACGGAACGGCAGGGGCACCCGCGCCAACGCCAGCAGGGCCGGGACCCCTGATCCCACAGCGGCCGAGACGAGCAGGGGAGCGCAGGCTCTCCCTCCGAGACCGTCTTCGAACAGCCGCGCCACCGCAGCCGCGGCGATCACCGACGCCATGAGCACCCAGACGTCGGGTCCCACGCGCCGAAGAGAACGCATCACTCGACGACCAGCACGTAGCCACGTGCGAAAGAGGCGGGAAGGGATGGCGACGCGGTAGGGGTCGTGATCACCAATGCCTCACTGGGTGGCGCGGGAGCGGCCGATGGGGCGGTGTCGGGTGCGGGGCGTCTCGGCTGGGTCTCGGCGAGGAAGAGCAACAACGCGGCGAGCCCGTCCGGCGTGGTCGAGCCCTGGACATGGCGTCCGGTGAAGGTGGAGACGTCGTAGTCCGTGGCATGGTCCCCAACAGCCGAGGCCAGCCCGTACAGGACACCCAAGGCCTTCTCGAACGTGCCCCGCCGGTGGACGCCCGCCCGGTCGTCGAGGAGGATCGTGATGACGTCTCCGGAGTCGGGGCGAAAGTCATGCACGAGGAGGGACCCGGAGCGTGCTTCTGCCTGCCACGACAGCAAGTGGAGGCGATCACCCGGCTCGTAGGGTCGCAGTCCGCTCCACTCCCCACCGGGATCATCGGTGTGGGCCCCCGCGAGTCCATCGCTGAACTGCGTCGACCCGCTCCACCCGGGGTGAGCTGCAGTCGGTGTCGTGTCGTTCAGGGCGGGTGGGTGGACGACGAATGTCACGGCTCTGGTCGTGGCCACAGTGACCCCCAAGAGGCCGAAGGGGTCGTACGCCCAGAGGCGCAGTGGCCCGATGGTGAAGACGCCGCGGCGTCTCGTCGGCAATGACAGGGTCGATGAGGCACTCTCCTGGGTCCGGATGTGATCCCAATGGATCAGGCGTCCGACGTCGGGAGCGACCAGAAGGCGCGGCCGTGCTCCCATCGAGTCCGGCGTCCGCGGGACGCCGACGCTCCAGCGTGAGGAAGGGTGGTCGAGGTTCAACGGTGGTACCTCGGTGCCGCCCGAGGGAGTGACCTGCATCAGGAGATCGCACGGAGCACCGAGGGGCACCAACGGTGGGGCGACCATCACGTGGATCTCCACCCCGGCCGCTCTGTGGGCGCGACTGAGGACCACGACGGGGGCGAGGATCAGCGGAAGGGCGACGATCACCAACACGAGCAGGAGGGCGGAGTCCCCGGTGGCGAGCCGGGCCACGACGAGGGCGATCACCACGCCGGCGACGCAGACGCCCCGAACGGTGGGCCGCAGTCGAGCAATCGCGCGGCCCCGGTATTCGTGCCGACGCGGTGCAGAACGGCCCCGCGTGACGCTGCCGCGGGCCACGATCTCAGCTCTCGGTTCGGGCGCCCGCCAGTGGTTCGGGTCGTGGAAGGGGGATCTGATGGACCAGGTCCGTGAGGACGTCGCCGACGCCCGTCCCGGAACGTTCGCTGCCCGGCAGGAGGACGACCCGGTGGCCGAGCGCCGGCTCGACGGTCCGCTGCACATCGCCGGGAACGACATAGTGACGGCCGGCCGACAACGCGATCGCGCAAGATGCCTGTCGGAGCGCAAGGGCACCCCGGGGAGACGCGCCGACCGCCAGGGCCGGGTGGGCGCGGCTGGCCGCGACGATGTCGAGGATGTAACCCCGAACAGCTTCGGAGACGTGCACGTCGCTCACCCCACGCTGCAGGGCATCGAGGTCCGATCGACTCGAGCGCGGGACCCAATGCGTCGACGGGTGACGACAGGCCAGGGCGCGCCAACAGCCGGTCTTCGTGTTCCCGGCTCGGATATCCCATCGAAAGGCGGAGGAGGAAGCGGTCGCGCTGTCCCGCCGGCAGTGGTGAGGTGCCGGCGGCATCGAAGGGGTTCTGGGTGGCGAGCACCATGAAGGGTCGCGGCAGGGGCATGGTGACGCCGTCGGCGGAGACCTGGCGTTCCTCCATCGCCTCCAGGAGGGCGGACTGCGAGCGGGCTGACGCCCGGTTCAGCTCGTCGGCCATCAGCACGTTGGTGAAGATGGGTCCTGGGCGGAAGACGGGTTCCCGCTTGTCCCGATCGAGCACCATGGCACCGGTCACGTCGGCGGGAAGGAGGTCGGCCGTGAATTGCACGCGGCGGAACTCGAGTCCCAACGAACGGGCGAGCGCTTTGGCCAGCGTGGTCTTCCCCAGACCCGGAAGATCCTCGACCAGGAGGTGACCCTGGGCGAGGAGACATCCCACCGCGAGCTGCACCGTGTTGTCGTCGGCGTACAGCACGCTCTGCACGGAGTCGACGATCCGTGCGTAGAGCGCGCCCAACTGCTCGGCCGCCGCGGGCGCCAACTGAGTCTGCTCTGCGAGCTTCCCGTCTCCGTCCTCCGCGGCGAGGGTCATCGTTTCCTCGATCCCCGAGTTCCTGCACCTGTCACACGCACGCGCCAGAGGATAGGGGCTTGCCGGAGCGGAGGTGGGGTCGATCAGGACCTGGAAAACTAGGAGGGTCCGCAACGCGGAGGGAGCCTTGGATCGATGATCTGGTTGGCCGGGGAGGCGTAGTTCACGTATGGCCCGCTCTCTCTACCGCTCGGTCACCTATGGCCTCGATGCATCCGTGGACCTCGCACGGACCGTGGCCCGTTCGGGGGGGCACACTGATGCCGAGAGCCTCGCTCCGGCCCTCGGCTACAGCGGGGTCCGCAACGGGGCCTTTTTGAGCCGCCTGGCCAACGCCCGGCTCTTCGGACTGGTGGCCGGCCGATCGGGGCAGGTCGTGCTGACCGGCCGAGGCCATGATTGCCTTTCCGCGGACCCGGCGGTGCAGCGGCTCGCCGTGGCCGAAGCTTGCTGGGCGGTGCCCTTGTTCCGCCGGGTTCTCGAGAGCGCTGCGGAGGAGGACCTTGGAGGCGTCGAACAGCTCGCCGTGGTGCTCGAAACCGGCTTCGGAGAGGACAGCGTCGAAGTCCCGGGCCACCGCCCGGGTCCTCCTCGAATCGGCGGGGCGGGCGGGACTCCTCCGGGAGGGAAGGGTCGACCTCTCCCTGGTCAAGAGGCCGGTAACGAATTTTACGGATTCCGAATCAGACCCTGGACGCGCGTTCGTACCCTCGGTACGATGGCACCCAAACCCGCATGTCAGGCGGGTCACGCGCCGCAGTCGGCTCCGAGCCGGCAAAGGGGGTGCCTCAATGAACACCGAGGCGTCGGGAGGCAGTGGGGAACAGCCCTCGGAAGAGGGTGGCCTGTGGATCGACGAGGCGAAGGGGGGGCCAGGGACCCACGCGTATCGATTCGCCTCGGGTCGCCGCATGTGGGTGTTGGTGGCATCCGTGGCCTGCATCGCCGCGCTGGCGATTCCGGTGGAACTTGCCTTCTCGTCGAGCAGTCCGTCTCCCAAGCACACCCAGACGGCGTCGCACGTGACGGCGGGGAGTCGCGGAGCAGAACGTCCTCTCGGCGTTGAGTGCCACGACGAGCTCCGGCAGTTTCAACGTCAATTACGAGTTCGATCCAGCGACCCAGCCGACGGTCACCACCACGACGACAACGACCATGCCCACCTGTCACGTCGTGATCCTCGCTCCGAGCAACGGCCTTTCCACCAGCGTGCAAGGCGCCAGTGTGCCGCCGGCACCCAGCGAGGAGGAGTGCACGGGCAGCGTGAGCGGCCCGTCGACCGTCGGCAACAGTTCACCAACCACCGGCCACGGAACGATCGATACCGACCCGTTCGGAATGGTCGCCGTGTCGAACGTGCCCGGACTCGGAGAGATCACGCTCCGGGACAACGGCACGAACGTATGGGAGTTCGGTGGTGCCGACTACGGCCTCAGCCCCGGGTCCTCCGAGACCGGTCCGGGTGCATCTCTCACCGGCTTCGCCGGCCTCGTGGAAGGGACTTCGGCGCACGACAGGGAGCGCTGGCGATGGGGGGTTTGTCCAGTCCGACGGGATACCTCGATCTGGACCAGAGCATGATCACCGATGCCGACCAGACGGGAACGAGCACCGTTGATGGCGTCCCCGTGACCGTCTACCAGATCTCGATCGATCCGGCCCAGGGCGCCAACGTGCCGGGGGTGAACGCCGAGGAAGCGCAGGCCATCAAGGACTCGTCCGCCATCTTGCAACAGCAGGGTTACACCGGGTCGACCGTGCTGGTCTCCATCGACGCCTCCGGCTACATCCGTGAGACCCACTCGGTGGCGCATTTCTCGGACGGCTCCACGACCACGAGCTGGTCGACGTTCTCCGACTTCGGGTGCGCCGGGACGGTGCTGATGCCGGGACAGACCGGACCCACCGCGCCACCCGCCGGATGCGTGTCGCCCGATACTGGAGTCGCCCCGACCACGACGACCACGTCGACGCTGTTGCAGCCGACTCCGTCGCCTACGACGGTGCCGTCATCGGCAGGGTCAACCGTGCCGTCGACCGTGTTGCTCCCGACGACGTCGACCACAGTGACCAAGCCGCCGAGCACGTCCACGACGACGAGCACAGCAACCCCGACCTCGACCACGGTCGCTCCGGGCGTGACGACGACGACAACCGGCTGAGATTCAGAGTCTCAGGCTGCTTCGAAGTACCGCGCAAGTGAGCGGGATGGTCCTTGCGAACCCGGGCGTTCCGCACCCGGTATCGCGGAGTGGGACTGGGCCGGGAACCGCTACTCGGAGCGCCAACGCCGATAGAGGTCACTGATGTCTCTCCTGGCTTCAGCGGTCAAGTCATCCGGTTCAACGGCGCCCGTCAGCTCAATCGTCATCCGGATCTGCTCCACGTAGGCCCTGCAGTTGGGGCAGGCCCGCACGTGCGCTTCGAACCGACGCCGGTCCCGGCGCGACAAGGATCCCTCCAGGTACTCGGTGACGAGCTCAACTGCCTGCTGGCAAACGATGTCTTTCTTTCGCAGTGACAGCATCCCGTTCAGCCCTTCTCCATCTCGGCTTCGACGAACTCGCGCAATCGGGTGCGACCCCGATGCAGAAGTATCCGCTGATTCCCGACGCTGATGCCGAGGACGTCGCATGCCTCGGCGCTCGAGAGACCTTCGACATCTCGCAGCATGACGATCTGACGCTGGCGATCCGGAAGCTGCAAGATCGCCGCAGTCAGGATCGGAGACCACTTGGCCGCGTCGAGACGGTTGTCGGACCGTTCCGTCCACGGAACGACCGGATCTGCCCACTGGCCCTGGGCATCGAATCGCGCCGGGTCGACGGCGTGCGCGTCCTCCATGGGAACGTACGGGGACTCTTTGGCACTGGCTGAACGTGTCCGGTTGACGAGGATTCGAAAGAGCCAGGTCTTGAACGAAGAACGGCCCTCGAATTTATCGATTCCCCGAACCACTCCCATCCAGGTGTCCTGGACCGCTTCTTCGGCCACTGCCGTACTTGCGACCATGGAACGAGCCAACCGCAGCATCGGCTGCTGGTAGCGCCCCACCAGCATCAAGAAAGCCTCCTCGTCGCCGTTACGCAGTCGGCCCAGCAACTCGACGTCCATCTCCACGGCTGGCAGCGTAGGACCTCCGAGGACCCTCATGGCCGCGTCCGCCGGCTCCTGATGACGTTTCGTCAACGTCGCGCCGCCCCTCTTGACCATGAAGGCTTCCGTCCCTGGAGGCCTTCATTGCGTTACGGACGCGTCCACTGGAGGCACCCGCGTAACGCTTGGCCGTCACTCGCGGACAGTGCTCTGGAAGGTCATTTCAATAGAAGGAGCCACAATGAAGAGATTCACGCGCATCGCCGTAGGTGCGGGTGCCGTATTGGGTCTGTCGACGTTCGCGGCACCCGCCGTCGCAGGCGCCGACGGTCCTCCGGGCAAATTTTCGGCTCTGGTGCGAACCACGCTGTCTTCGTCCAAACTGACAACCTCGCTGGCAACCAGGTGGTTGCCTACGACCGCGCTGGCAACGGCACCCTGACGCTGGCCGGCACCTACAACACCGGGGGCAGTGGTGGCCAGCTTCTTGGCTCGGCTGTGGATCACACCGCGTCGCAGGCGTCGCTGGCCTATGACCCCATAAATTCCCTGCTCTACGCGGTAAACGCCGGGAGCAATACCGTGTCGGTCTTCTCGGTCCGGGGCGACGAGCTGTCTCTTCGCCAGGTCATCAACTCCGGCGGTGTCTTCCCCGTGAGCGTGGCCGTGCACGGGAATCTCGTCTACGTCCTCAACGCGCTGAACGGCGGGAGCGTCCAGGGCTACGTGAACTTCTTCGGCCGCCTGTTCCCGTTGCCGGGATCGTACCGGAACCTGAACCTGGCGATCCCGTCGAACAACAACCAGTTCACGAGTACCCCGGGCCAGGTCGCATTCTCGCCTGACGGGGCCCAGCTGATTGTGACGACCAAGGGCAGCGGCAACAGCATCGATGTGTTCGGCGTCGGGCGCTTCGGTGAACCATCGCCCACCCCGGTGGACAATGTCCAGCCACCGAGCACCGTGCCCTTCTCGGTGGCTTTCAACGACGGTCACCTCGTCGTCGCGAACGCCGGCCCGAGCACGGTGAGCACCTTCACGCTGAACGCGAACGGCACGGCGGCCCTTCTCGACGCGGTGGGGACCGGAGCGGCTGCGACCTGCTGGGTCGCCCCCGCCCAGGGCTTCCTCTACACGTCGAACGCGGGGAGTTCCACGGTCAGTGGATTTCAGCCTGCCGTCAACGGTCAGCTCACGTTGCTGAGCCCGGCGACCGGGACGGACCCCGGAACCGTCGATGCCTCAGCCTCGCTGGGAGGCCAATACCTCTACGTCCAGACGGGCGGGAATGGGATCGTCGACGAGTACCAGGTCAACGCGAATGGGTCGTTGAACGAAATCGGCAAAGTCACGGTGTCGGGCGCTGTCGGGGGTGAAGGCATCGTCGCCTTCTAGGTTCGATCGGCGGCGGCACTCTGGCACAGTGCCGCCGCCAGGGTCTCGGATGCTGCCCGTGGGCAGCGCCAGGGCAATCTGCTCGCGTCCGACGAACCGACGGCAGCAGTCGATCATCGGACCTGGGCTAGGCGCGCAGCCGGCTCTCGAATGTAGGCCCGTCGAAGAGCACACGTGCATCCAACGGCTTCCCGTCGAGCCACGCGGCCGGGGTCCCCTGCGGATCCTCGTGCTGGTAGGCGGCCTCCCGTTCGAGTACCCACTGCTCGTATCGCCCTTCTCGGACACCGGCGACGAATTCGGGCCCGGTCAACCCGACCTGGGCGCCCAGCTCCAAAAGGACTTCGACGGTGAACCCCCCGGTCCCCTCTGGCGGCTGGGCTGCGAAGAGTGCCTGACGGAGCTCGTTGAAACGGCCGACCTCTCCGGCCAGGGCCAGAGCGTTGTCTGCTCTGACTGACTCCGGTCCGAGGAAGCAGCGCATCCGATATTCCACGGCCAGGGAGCCGGCGCCTACGGCAGCCGCCACAACAGGTCCATTGACCTCTTCGAACTCACGGCAGTAGGGGCACTGGGGATCCTCGAACAGGACCATCCCGTGCATCGAGTTCGCGTTGCCGACGAGAACGCCACCTTCAGGGGTATGCCCAGAGGGAATCGCTGTCGGACTCGCCGCATCCATGCCCGCGCCAAGTTAATCGGAGAACCGAGCAACCACCCGCCGCACCGGGCTCAGTCGAGGCATGCTTCCGGGGAAGTCGAAACAGGGAACAATAGGAGCCCTTGCTCACCCTGAAAGGAGAACCCCGTGGCGACCGAGATAACCGAAGGCGGCCAAGCCACCCTTGATGCCTTCGCCAGGATGCGCGACGGCTCCGTGCCGCTCGAGGACCGATACACCGCTGACTTCACCGACCACGATCCCGGTGCCGGGCAGCCCGCCGGTCCAGCCGGCCCTGCTTGGTACTGGGAGCAATTCGGGAAGTCGTTCACCGACATCGAACGCGATGTGATCGAGACCATCGCGACACCGACACGCCTCACCACCATCATGAACCTTTCGGCGACCCACACGGGCGAATTCCTCGGTCACGCTGCGACCGGTAAGCGTTTCACGGTGCGAAATGTGCAGGTTGTCGGCTTTCGCGACGGCAAGGCATCAGATCGCTGGGGCTCGACCGACGAGCTGGGCATGTTGCAGCAGCTCGGTCTGATCTGACTCAGCACGGTCGCCACCAGCAGTATCCAGTTCGGTGCGGCTGACACTCAGCGGCGGTCTCCTGAGCGGGGCCAGGCCGCCCGACAAGTAACTTCGACCCATGCGTCTGTTGTTGGTTGCCCCTCCCGGTGCGGGCAAGGGAACGCAAGCGGCCAAGCTTGCCGAGCACTATGGGATCACGAACATCTCGAGCGGAGAGCTGTTGCGCCGAGAAATTGCGGCAGATTCCGACATAGGAAGAAAGGCGATCGAGTACGTCCGACGAGGCGACCTCGTTCCCGACGACCTCATCTTTCAGGTCCTTGCGGAGCCGGTGATCGAGGCAGCCCGTCATGGCGGTTATGTGCTCGATGGCTTCCCGCGCAACCTCCACCAAGCCGAAGAGGCGTATCGGGTCGCTCAGGAGATGCCGTCGATCGAACTGCAAGCCGTTGTGCACCTTGAAGTCCCTCCCGCAGAGCTCACGCGGAGATTGCTGGCCCGGAGCGGCCAAGAAGGTCGGATCGACGATATGTCGACCGTCGTGACCCACCGGCTCGAGGTGTTCGCTGCCGAGACGGAGCCGCTCTTGGGCTTCTACCGAAAACGCGGGCTGGTGCTCGATATCGACGGCGATCAGGACGTCGAGCGCGTGTTCGCGGACATCGTGGCCAACCTCGACCGCGAGGTTCGCGTTGGCAGCGGTTGATCATCGGGGCCTGGCGCAGTCGGCTTCGACTCCCGGTAATCTTCGCTCGCCGGACACAATGGAGGGGACACCGTGGCTGACGACCTCATCCGACTCGACGAGACAACGAGGGCGGCCGTGGCCTCGGGACGGCTCGTCCACTTGGCCACCATCAATCCGGACGGCACCCCGCAGGTGACTTGCGTCTACGTCGGTTGGGACGGGGACGAGATCGTCGCCGGCCACCTGGCCGATCACGTGAAGCTGCGCAACATTCGTCGCGACCCTCGGGTGACGCTGTCGGTTGAATCCGATGTCCCATTCGAGGGATTCAGCCCGTACGTCGTGATCAAGGGGATCGCCCGCGTCGAGGAAGGTGGCGCCGTCGCCGTGCTCCGTCGGATCACGAACGGCGAGTTCCCACCGCCGGGAGACGACTGGCCCGAAGGATTCGTCACGCGTATCTCGCCGACGCAACTCTCCGGCACCGGCCCGTGGGGGCTCGCCGTCTAGGCCGGCCGACGACAGGCCGATCTTCGAAGGCCGGCCGCTCCACCAATCCCCGTCGGACGCCGTCGCTCTGTTCAGGAGCGCCACGTCGGTGAGCTCGAACCCCGCGGGACGAGGATCGGGTCCGCCCAGGCGGGGGGCGTGCGGGAGAAGCGTACGGGCGGAGCGACCATGTGGACGGGCCCGAAGGGGGTACTGGCGTCGTAGGGATGGGGCTCGCGCAGGCTGTGCTCCTCGTCGCATCCGGCGAGCGCCGGATCGACGGATCCGAGCGAGCCACACCACATCGCCGTCCTCGTGAGGCTGACGGTCACATGCCAGCGGTCGCCGTTGACGGGGGGAGGGGACGCGCCTAGGGTAACTGAGCAGAACGATCTACTCAGTGCGGATCGTGACCGAGGAGCGGAGCATGAGCTCAGGAACCGCGACAGAGGCGCCGGGAAGAGCGCTCGTAACCGGGGCGACGTCAGGCATCGGAAGAGCGACGGCCGTGCGACTGGCGGACGAGGGCTGGGACGTTGTCGTTCACGGCCGCCATGCCGGACGTGGTGGCGAGGTCGTGGCCGAGATCGAGGCCGGGGGAGGACGGGCTCGCTTCGTGGAGGCCGACCTGGCGGAGGTGGCGGGAGCACGGCGCCTCGCTGAAGAGTCGGGCGACGTCGACGTGCTCGTGAACAACGCCGGGAGTTCGTGGTTCGGCCCCACCGCGCAGCTGGACGAGGCCGAGTTCAACGTGCTCTTCGACGGCAACGTCCGCGCCGCCTATTTCCTGGTCGCTGCGCTGGCCCCCGCCATGGCTCAGAAAGGCAGGGGCAGCATCGTCAACGTGTCGAGCATGGCCGGCACCATCGGTCTGGCCGGTGGCGCCGCCTACGGCGCGACCAAGGCCGCCTTGGCGTCGCTGACCCGCGCGTGGGCGGCCGAGTTCAGTCCCCAGGGTGTGCGGGTCAACACCGTGGCGCCCGGGCCGGTGTTCAGCGTCCCGGAGAAGTCCGAGCTGATCGGTGGTCTTGCCCAGACCACCCTGCTCGGGCGCGGCGCACACGTCGACGAGATCGCCACCGTCATCGCGTTCCTCGCTTCCGAGAAAGCCAGCTACATCACCGGCTCGGTGATCGCCGCCGACGGTGGCCGGACCGCGATCTGAGGATCACAACGCAAAGGAGACCAGCAATGACCGACACCCGTCCTCGACTCGAGCCCGGCCCCGACCACCCCATCACCATCCGCCCGTCCACCAGCCACGTCAGTGTGCGGCAGGGATCGACGGTCATCGCCGAGACCGACCGCGCCCTCGAGCTACGTGAAGCCAACTATCCACCCGTGTTCTACATCCCTCTCGACGACGTCGATCAGCAGCTGCTGCGAGCAAGCGACGAGCACACCTACTGCCCCTACAAGGGGGAGGCGTCCTACTACGACATCGTTCCCCGGGACGGCGAGACGTTGGGAGGCGCCGTGTGGTTCTACCCCGAGCCCTACCGAGCGGTCGACGCCATCGCCGGCCACGTCGCCTTCTACGCAGACCGCGTCACCATCACCAGCGAATCCCCGGTGGCGGAATCGACGTGACCGTCACCTCGGCGAACCAGTCGGGCCGCCGCACGCCGGCCCGGGACCGGCTGGTCGCCGCTGCCAATGAGCTCTTCTACGCGGAGGGTATCCACACCGTCGGCGTCGATCGCATCATTGAGCACGCGGGCGTCTCGCGGGCGTCGTTCTACAACAACTTCGAGAGCAAAGAGCAGCTCATCCACACGTACCTGCTGGGCCGGCACGAGCGCACCACCTTCCGGCTCGGCGAGGCGACCGCCGGGCCCGCCGAGCCGCGCCAGAGGATCCTCGCCGCCTTCGACTTCCAGGCTGCCCAGTTCCGCCAGCCCGACTTCAATGGATGCGCCTTCGCGGCCGCCTGCACCGAAGTCCGTGCCGGGGGGATCATCGAATCCGACGCGGCGGAGTTCCGCCGATGGATCCGCACCATGTTCACCGACCTGGCAGACGAGGCCGGAGCCGCCGACCCCGACGCGCTCGGTCGGCAACTCCACCTCCTGTACGACGGCGCGGGGCTGACCGCCCGCATGGACCGCGATCCCGGCATCGCCGCCGCCGCCCGCTCGGCCGCCGAAGCTCTGCTGAACGCCGCGCTCCCCGGTGAGTCCGGCTCCCCTCCCGAGTCAGTCGGTTGACCAGGTCGCCACAGCGCAGCCGATGCGCGAGTCGGCCATGCCGAAGTAGAGGCGCCACGCGCCGTTGAAGAGCACCAGCGCCTGGGCGAAGCAGACATTGCCCACCTGCCCGTCGTCCGCGCCGACCTGATCCGGTCGCAGGAAGGGCTCAATGTCCCGGGCGATGCTCGAGGACGGATCGCCGGAGTCGAAGAGCACTTGCCCCGGTTGGTAGGAGAAGGCGGGGAGCGAGGGATCGCCACGTTCCCAGTGGTTGGCCCCGTTGTAGAGCAGCAGGACCCCCCGCTCGGTGCGCAGTGCGGGTGGGCCGGGCTCCACCAACAGGGAGTCGAAGCGGCCCGGACGAGGAAAGAGCAGCGGTCGCAGAACCGACTGCCCCGGCACCACATGGATTTTCCACTGCTGCCTCTCGGAAGCGGCGCCGCGGGTGAGGTAGCGGTCGCGGGTGGCGTCGAATTCCACGGGCGTCCAGTGGACGAGATCATCGGAGACCGCACCGAAGCAGGTTCCCTCGCCCCAGTACATGAAGAACCGCCCCTGTTGACGCGCCGCCACGAGGCGGCCGTCCACGACCTCGGTGACGATGGCCCCGCTCTTGGAAGAGCGCATGGCGTACGGCGTGCCGGTGAAGGCGGGACCGTGTTTGGTCCAGGTGCGGAGATCGGTCGAGGTGGCGACGAAGAGCGTGCCGACCTTGCCGTCGAACGCCGTGTAGAGGCAGACGAAGCCGCCATCGGGAGACTCCACCACACGCGGGTCTTCGCACCCGCCCGGCCACTCCCACGCCTGCCAGGCATCGTCAGCCGGGAAGATCACCGGTGTGGGTGCGACCTCGAAGGTGATGCCGTCGGCGCTCGTGGCCAGACCGATGCGTGAAGTCCCGTGGTCACGACCGAAGGAGTCCTCGGCCCGGAGCAGGAGGTGGATCTTCCCGTCATGCACGACGCCGCCCGGATTGAACACGTCCTTGGCCGCCCATCGGACCTCCCGTCCGGAGACCGGACAGGTGAAGAGGGCATCGCGCAGTGGCGCCACCACGGCGCCGGCGTGCGGGGTGAACGGCCCGAGCCGCCAGTCACCGGTCACGGTGCGGCCTCTCGTTGCAGGACGCGGGCGCTCGGCCGCACGTTGCGCTCGCGATCCATGATCCCGAACGACACGTCGTAACCGTGCAGCCATTCGTAGTTGTCGACGGCCGTCCAGTGGAAGATGCCCCGAACGTCGATGCCGCGCTCGATTGCCTCGTGGATGACGGCAAGGCCGCGCCGCAGATAGTCAGCCCGCAGATCGTCGTCATCGGTCCCGATCCCGTATTCGGCCACCAGCAGGGGCACGCCCGGAAGCTCGGCATGCAGCCGGCTGAGGACGAGGCCCACGCCGTCGGCCCAGATCCCGTAGCCGAGCGGTGAGACGGGCGCGTCGGGCGGATGAATGGCAAGCCGCCCTTCTTGCACACCCATGGCGGCGTAGTAGGAGAAGCCGACCAGGTCGACGGAGCCGGCCAGGTCGGGCCGCTCGACCGGGTCGCGATGGGGCACTTTGAGCACCCCGTCACGGAACAAGCCGATCCACGGTGCCCAGTAGTACTCGTCGAGCGATCGGGCCAGTTCGGCGGTGGCGGGGTCGTCGTCCCGGGCAACGATCGGGGACAGGCCGAAGATGGAGGAGACGGGGAGGCCGGTCTCCTTCAGGCGGGCCGCGGCTTCGGCGAAGGCCAGGTGCATCGCCTCGTTGACAACGGCCACCTCCTGGCCGTCGTTGTGCCCGGGTGGCCAGCCGCGTCCGCCGTAGGCGGCCCGGGCGTAGTAGTTGGTCTCGTTGATCGGCTGCCAGCCGCCGACCAGGTCCCCGAACGTCTCGGCCACGAAGTCCACATGTCGCCGCCACACCTGTGTCCGATTCTGCTCCAGGAGGAATCCGCCGGAGCTGAGGAACCACCGGGGAAGGGTGAAGTGATGGAGCGAGACCCAGGGCACGATGCCGGCATCGCGCGCCGCCTCGAGGACGTCGCGGTAGTGCTGGATCGCCCCGTCGTCGTAGCTGCCCTGTTCGGGCTCGAGCCGGGCCCACTCCACCGACAGGCGGTGGTGGGTCAGGCCCAGCGTTGCCAAGTGCCCGAAGTCCTCGGCGTAGCGCGTGCCGAACCCGTTCCCGTCTCCGGACACCGGAACATGACCGGCCCGCTCCCACTCCCACCAGTCCGAGGCCGGCGCTGCCCCCTCGCACTGAGTGGACGAAGCACCCGTTCCCCACCAGAAGCCTTCAGGCCATCGCATGCGCACGAGTATGGCAAGAAGGGAGGTGCACCAACCGACGAGTCACCGTACGGCGCCGGCCGCGGGCCCGGCTCCTTGGTGTCCCATGGGGGTCGGAATGGTGTAAGAGGAGATCCAATGGCGCATGCATACACCGATCGTTGGGGCTGCCCTGTCTTCGCCACGCACCAGGAGGCCGTCGGCCTCCTCGACGAGGCCGTCGAGCAGCTGGTGTCGCTGAGCGGGGAGCCCGGGACCCTGGCGGACGAGGCGGCCGCCACCGATCCACAGCTGATGCTGGCGCGCGCCCTGCAGGCGTACCTCGCGCTGTATGCGGGCTCAGCGCTGGGAATCGAGAGAGCGAGGGACCTCGTCGGGGACCTCCGTCCCGGGAGCCGCGAGACCGGCGAGCGCGAGGTCCTGCATGTCCTCGCCGCCCAGTCCTGGGCCGACGGCGAGTGGGAGCACGCCCTCGGCTTCCTCGAACGCGCCCTGCAGCACGACTCCCGCGATCTCCTGGCCCTCAAGGTCGCCCAGGACCTCTCCTTCTTCCTGGGCCACCAGCATGCACTGCGCGACGTGGTGGAGCGGGTCGTCGGGGCCTGGTCATCCGATCGCCCGGGTTACGGCTACGTGTGCGGCATGTACGCGTTCGGGCTGGAGGAGAACGGCGACTACGACGCAGCCGAGCAACAGGCGCGCCGGGCGCTGGAAGTGAACCCTCGCGACGTGTGGGCTGTGCACGCCCAGGCCCACGTGTTCGAGATGCGAGGCGCCCAGCGCCCGGGCATCGCGTTCCTGGACGAGTCGGTCGGGGACTGGTCTTCCAGCTACTTCGCCACGCACAATTGGTGGCACCGGGCGCTTTACCACCTGGAGCTCGGAGAACTCGACGAGGCGCTGGCCCTCTCTGACGGCCCCATCCGCGGCGCCGGATCGACGGAGTGGCTCGACGTGGACGACGCCGCATCGCTGCTCTGGCGCCTGCACCTGTTCGGGGTCGACGTCGGGGACCGGGCCAGAATGCTCCTCGCGGATCTCGGCGGCCTGCTGGGCGATCCGGTGTACGTGTTCAACGACTGGCACGCCGTCATGATCGCCGGCCTGGCGGGCTCTCCTGACGAATGCGAGCGACTCATCCGGGCGAACCGGAGCGCGCCCGATGGGACCAATCGCCGCGCCATCGACGCAGCAGGCCTCGACCTCCTCGAGGGGTTCGCCGCCTTCGCCGGCGGTGATCCCGCACGCACGGTGGACCGGCTGATCGACGTCGGGCCTACAGCCCACGTCGTCGGTGGCAGCCACGCGGAACGGGACGTCATCGATCTCACCCTCATGGCCGCGGCGGTGAGGGTCGGCGACATTCGGTTGGCGGAGGATCTGTTGGCGGCGCGTGTGGCGCGCAAGCCGTCGGCCGAGGCGGCGAGCCGGGAGCTGATCCGGACGAACAGTCGCTGACCGGTGCTGCAGCGTCTCGGTCCAGCGCTAAGGCCCGTCGCAGGAGGCAGGTGGGGGTAGCCCTATTGGGTGGCGAGATCGACCCGGGACTCCAGGAGCCCGTCGCGAATCGGGTCCCGACCGGACGTCTCGATCACGACACGGCGGAGCACGGTGGACGGGAGCTCGGCCCGTCCGTGCAGACGCTGATCGATGGGCCCTGCCGGTTGGAACCCGACGGCAAATCCGGGGGTGCCGTAGGTGAGGGGAGTCGTCCGGGGGATCCGGCCGTTCCCGACGGGGACGTCGCCGTAGAACAGCCCGACGTCGCCCCCGGCGCCGGTACGCGTGAAGACCGCGTCTGACGGTGAGCGGCTCCGAGGGAAGGACGGCCTCGGCGGTGATCGTCGTGATCTGCGTGGCCACGAAGTTGTAGGTGAAGTGGAGGCGACCGTCGCCGATCCACAGCACGTAGCCGCCGGCGTGGCTCCCGTGCGCGGCGATCACCCCGGTCGGCACCCGCTCCGGTGGAGGCACGAGTTCGGCGGCGATGACGAACGAGCGGTTCTTGATGTTCGGGGCGAGCGCTTCTGCCAGAGGGCCGACCTGCCCGAGGAATTCGTAACGGTTGCGCCGGTACCGAGGGTCACCGAACAGACCGGGCTGGTTGTTCAGCGGCAGCACCTGGAACTTCTCCGCCTCGCGCCACCACAGTTCCTTCAGCTCGGCCAACTTCGCGGGTTCCACGTCGGCCAGGTCGTGGACTTCTGAGAAGTCCTCGGCCACGTGATAGAGCTCCCAGACGTCCTCGTCGAAGGGCCTCGTGGTGTCGGAGCCGTCGTAGGCGATGAACGGCGGGGAGTGGAAGACGACCGCCTTCCACCCGTCGTGATAGAGGGCGCGCGAGCCGAGCATCTCGTAGTACTGCGTGCGGTGCGCTCCGGGCGCCTGAGGATCTTCGAGTGTGGAGGCGAAGCTCACGCCCTCGATCGCCGACTGCGGGACCCCGGCAATGGACTCGGGCGGATCGATGCCGATGAGCTCCAGGAGCGTCGGAAGCAGGTCGATAGCGTGCACGTACTGATGGCGCGTTTCGCCTGCACTGCCGAGGCGTGCCGGCCAATGGAAGAGAAGTGGGTCCGCGACGCCGCCTTCGTGCGTGTCGCGCTTGAACCGTTTCAGCGGAGTGTTGCCGGCCCAGGCCCATCCCCACGGGTAGTGGTTGTTGGCCTTGGGTGTGCCGAGATCATCGATCCGCGCGAGGTTCTCTTCCAGGCTCTCGGGAATGAAATTGAAGAAGTACTGCTCGTTGAACGACCCCTTGGCGCCGCCTTCGGCGGACGCACCGTTGTCGCTCATGACGATGACGATGGTGTTGTCGGTCTCGTCGAGCTGCTCGATGAAGTCGAGGACGCGGGCGACCTGCGCGTCGGTGTGGGTCAGGAAGCCGGCGAAGACCTCCATGAGCCGCGCTGCCAGCCGTCGCTCGTCAGCGCTCAGCGAATCCCAGGGCGGCACCCACGACGGGCGCTCGGAGAGCTGGGTGCCCGGGGGCAGCAGGCCCGAGGCCAGTTGCCGGGCGAACACCTCTTGCCTCCACGTGTCCCAACCCTTGTCGAAGGCGCCGCGATAGCGGTCGATGTACCCCTTGGGAGCCTGATGGGGCGCGTGGCAGGCGCCTGGGGCGAACCACAAGAGGAACGGCGTCGTTGGCGATGCTCCACGCAGGTCGGCGAGATAGCGGATGGCGTGATCGGCCAGGTCTTCGGTGAGGTGGTACCCCTCCTCGGGGGTGCGCGGTGGTTCGACGGCATGGTTGTCCTCCACCAATTCGGGGTGGTACTGGTCGGTCTCACCACCCATGAAGCCGTAGTAGCGGTCGAAGCCGCGCCCGAGGGGCCACTTGTCGCGTGGGCTTCCCGCCGCCATTTCAGTGGCCGGCGTCAGGTGCCACTTGCCGACCGCCAGGGTGGCGTACCCGTGCAGGCGCAGAATTTCGGAGAGAAAGCCGTTCTCTTTGGGGATGGTGGCGTTGTAGCCCGGGAACCCCGCGGCTAACTCGACGACCCTGGCCATACCGTTCGAGTGATGGTTTCGGCCGGTGAGCAGGCAGGCCCGGGTCGGCGAACACAGCGCAGTGGTGTGGAAGTTGGCGTAACGGCGGCCCTGCGACGCGAGGCGGTCGAACGTCGGCGTCGCGATGTCGGATCCGTAGGCTCCGAACTGGGCATATCCGACATCGTCGAGCAGCACGATCACCACGTTCGGCGCGCCGGACGGTGGCGTCGGCAGCGGAGGCCACCAGCCCTCCGAATCGGCATAGGTCCGACCGACGCGTCCTTCAAATGGCTGTGTCATCGTCTGCTCAGGGTAGGAGGCGCCGGAGATGTTGACGAATCCGATCTCCCGCGGGCTCCGCCCGGGGGGAATCGATCGGCGCGGTCGCGTGTTCGACAGCTAGGTGACAAAAGAAGGGTGGACATGACCAGCACGTACGACTTTTCGGCGACGACGGCTGACGGGGCCCGGGTTCCGTTGTCCGACTACGAGGGCAAAGTGCTTCTGGTGGTGAACGTCGCCAGCAAGTGCGGGCTCACGCCGCAGTACGAGGGATTGGAGTCGCTCTACCGCGACGACAGGGACCGCGGCCTCGAGATCCTGGGTTTTCCCTGCAACCAATTCAAGGAGCAGGAGCCGGGCAGCGACGCCGAGATCCAGGCGTTCTGCCAGGCAAACTACGACGTCACCTTTCCTGTCTTCGCCAAGATCGAGGTCAACGGGCCGGCCGCCGATCCCCTCTACACGTTCCTGCGCGCGGAGGCGCCGGGCGACTTCGGGCCGCAGTACGGAGCGTTCTACGAGGCCATCTCGAAGATCCGTCCAGAGGCGGAGGGCACCGACGAGGTCAAGTGGAACTTCACCAAGTTCCTCGTCGGCCGGGAGGGGCAGGTCGTCAAGCGCTACGAGCCCTCCATCGCGCCCGCCGACATTGAGACCGACCTCGAGCAGTACCTGTAGCCGGTGGTCATGGATCCTCGGCTCTCCATCCTCGACCTGGCGCCCATCGGACGCGGTCAGACGGCCAGCGACAGCTTTGCCGCGAGTGTGGCGCTGGCGCAGCGCGCGGAGGAGCTCGGCTACCAACGGGTCTGGTACGCCGAGCACCACAACATCGCGAGCATCGCGTCGTCGGCCACCAGCGTGTTGATCGCGTATGTCGGCGCAGAGACCACGACGATCAGGCTCGGAGCGGGAGGCATCATGCTCCCGAATCACGCCCCCCTCACGATCGCCGAGCAGTTCGGCACCCTGGCCGCGATGTACCCGGGACGGATCGACCTCGGCCTGGGCAGGGCTCCGGGGTCGGATCAGAACACCATGCGCGCACTGCGCCGCGATCCGCGCGCGGCAGACACCTTTCCCCAGGACGTGCTCGAGCTGCAGGGCTACCTCAACGACGAGAGCCGCATTCCGGGCGTGGACGCCGTGCCCGGAAAGGGCTCCCGGGTCCCGCTCTACATCCTCGGGTCGTCGTTGTTCGGCGCCCAGCTGGCCGCAGCCCTCGGGTTGCCCTATGCGTTCGCCTCGCACTTCGCGCCAGCCGACCTCCTGCCGGCCCTGGCGGCCTACCGGGACGGGTTTCGGCCCTCGTCCCAGCTCGACCGGCCCTACGTGATGGCGGGCATCAACGTGATCGTCGCGGACACAGCGGCCGCGGCCCAGGAGCAGCTTCAGGGCATCCGGCGGATCCGGGCGCTCAGCCTCTTCGGGCGGCAGTTGGGTCTGCCCCCGGCCGACCTGACCGACGAGCATGCCGACAAGCTGCTGGAGGCGGGCGCCTCGGCCCAGGTCGACCACATGCTGACCTACTCGGCCGCGGGCACCCCGTCACAGGCGCGTGACACGTTGGAAGAGTTCCTGCAGCTCACCGGGGCCGACGAGTTGATCACGGTCCACCAGGCCCCCACGATCGAGGGCCGGCTGCGGTCGGTGACGCTGTTGGCGGAAGCCATGCAGACCGTCACGGCGTAGACCGCCGACAGCGCGCCGCTCACCGGCCATCGGGAACGATCCGCTACATTTATGATCAAATCCATCGGAGTTCGATAGTTCGAGGTTGCTCGTTCAAATTTGGTCGTTCGAGGAGGACCCGCCGTGACAGTCGTCCCATCCACCAAACTGCGTGTACGTCGCCTGACCGGGCGCATCGGGGCCGAGGTCTCAGGGGCGAATCTCGCCCGTCTTGCCGACGACGAGGTGGCGGCCATCCGCCAGGAACTGTTGGCGCACCGAGTGGTGTTCTTCCGCGACCAGACGATCGAGGCGGCCGAACAGATCGCCTTCGCGTCCCGGCTCGGGCCATTGACCCTGGGCCATCCCACGCTGCCCCAGCTGACCGAGGATCGCGAGCTGTTCGACCTCGATTCCATCGCCGGTGCCAGTGCCAACCACTGGCACACCGACGTCACCTTCGTCGAACGTCCTCCGATCTTCTCGGTACTGCACGCCCTCATCATCCCCGAGGTCGGCGGCGACACCCTGTGGGCCAACACGGTGGCCGGCTATCGGGACCTTCCGGACGACCTCCGTCAGCTTGCTGATCGCCTGGTGGCGGTGCACTCCAACGGTCACGACTACGGCCGGGTGGACGTGGCGCGCCTGCGGGGCGCACTGCGACCCGAGCAGCTGGCGCACCTGCAGGCATTCGTCTCGGAGGTCTACGAGACCGAACACCCTGTGGTGCGGGTGCACGCGGAAACCGGGGAGCCTGCGCTCCTCCTGGGCGGCTTCGCCCAGCGGCTGGTCGGCCACAGCCTCAGCGAGTCCGTCGATCTGATCCGCATCCTCCAGGCCTACGTCACAAGGCCGGAGAACATCGTGCGCTGGCATTGGCGAGAGGGTGACGTTGCCATCTGGGACAACCGGGCGACGCAGCACTACGCCATTGCCGATTACGGGGACCAGCGCCGCCGGATGCAGCGCGTCACCACGGCGGGCATCCCCGCCGTCGGTCTCGATGGCGGGACGAGCCGCGCCCTTCAGGGCGACGCCAGCCGGTACTACCTCGAGGCCTGATCCGCTCAGTCGCGCAACAGGTTCCCGGCTACGGGATCGAGCGCGTCCTGGGCCTTGAGCAACAGGTCGGTGCACTCGACGTTGAGTGGTCGACCGAGGTGGAACCCCTGGGCGAAGCGGCAGCCCACTCCGCGCAGCCCGCGCTCCTGGACCGGATTCTCCACGCCCTCGCCGATTGTCTCGTAGCCGAGGGTGTGAGCCAACTGCACCATGGCCGCAGCCAGGCCGCGGGAGTCGTCGCCTGACCCGAGGCTCTGGACGAAGGACCGGTCGATCTTGACGATGTCGACCTGCAGCCGGTCGAGGTGGGAGAGCGAGGAGTATCCCGTCCCGAAGTCGTCGAGCGCGATGCGGACACCCAGGGAGCGCAGTTCGACCAGGTTGCGCACCGTGATCTCGTTGTCGGCCAGCATGGCGCTCTCGGTGATCTCGAGAATCAGCGAGTGGGGATCGAACTGGCAGGCCTCGACCTGCGTCGTGATCCGGCGCGCCAGTTCGGGGTCGAGCAGTTGGCCCGGCGACAGGTTGACGCTCATGACCATGTCGGAGCCCCAGAGGCCCTGCTCGGCCCACTGCTGGGCCTGCGAGCAGGCGGAGCGCAGGACGAAGGAGTCGATCTCTCCGATGAGGCCGAGTTCCTCCGCCAGCGGCACGAAGAGGCGGGGGTCGACCACGCCACCGACCGGGTGTGCCCAGCGCACCAGCGCCTCGAAGCCGACGATCCGGCGCGTGTCGAGGTCATACATCGGCTGGTAGTGCGTCAAGAGGTCACCGTCGAGGATCGCCGCGCGCAGGTCGCGTTCCTGTGCCACTCGGGCGAGGACGGCTGCGTGCATCTCGTCCCGGTAGATCTCGAAGCGGTCCTTGCCGCCCTCCTTGGCCTGGTACATGGCGATGTCCGCGTTGCGGAGCAATTGCTCGCTGGTGATTCCCGGCTCGTCGAAGGCGATGCCGATGCTGCCCGCCGATGACGACGACCGGGTCCCGGACGGGGAGGCCAGGCGCAACGATTCGAGGATGCGCTGGGCCAAGGCCGTGATGTCCTCGCGGGACCAGACGTCTTCGATCAGGATGGCGAACTCGTCGCCGCCCAGACGTGCTGCCGTGTCGAGGGGGCGGAGGCAACCGGAGAGCTCCGCCGCAACCCGTTTGAGCAACTGGTCACCTTCCCCGTGTCCCAGGCTGTCGTTCACCGTCTTGAAGTCGTCGAGGTCGATGAACAGCACCGCCAGGTGGGAGCCCGTCAGGCCGATCCGGGCCAGGGCGTGCTCGAGCCGGTCCTGGAAGAGCGCCTTGTTGGCCAGTCCGGTCAAGGAGTCGTGGAAGGCCCGGTACTCGAGCTCGTCCTCCAGGCGGATGCGGTCGGTGACGTCGCGGAAGCTCCAGACCCGACCGACGATGGTGCCGTCCACCGTCTGTGGCCTGGACGTCAGTTCCACGGCGCGCCCGTCCTTGAACTCCAGGGTGTCGAAGCTCTCGTTCTCCGGCTTGTCCTGCGAGCTCCCGGTGCCGAGCGAGAAACGACTGCGGGTTGAGCAGCTGGTCGAGGACGAACGAGAGCTTGGTGGACGTCGTCGCCGACCGTCGACGAAGTTCGCGGCGATACGCCAGATCTCGGAGAAGCGTCGGTTGAAGCCGGTGATGGCCCCGTCGTTGTCGAGGACCAGGATGCCGTCGGCGGTCGAGTCCAGCGTGGCGGTCAGGAGGGAGAGGGCGTCGCTCAGCTGGTGCTCGGCCGCGACCTGCGCCGAGGCGTCGTGGGCCGAGATCACGAAGCCCTCGACGGTGGGGTCTTCGATGAGGTCGACGATGCTCAGTTCGAACGGGATCATGGACTTCCCGTCATGGCGGAGCAGTCCGACCCTGATGGTCACCGGGTGGGCGGCCGTGGCTCCGCGCGCGGCGTCGCGCAGCGCGGTCACGACCTGCCGGCGGTCGGCCTCGGCCACGATGTCGGTGAGCGGACGCATCTCGATGAGCTCGGGATCATGGCCCAGCAGCCGGGTGATCGCCCCCGACGCGGATTCGAGGAGTCCGGTGGCCGACACCAGCATGATCACCGAGCCCACGTTGTGCACCAGGGACCGGAACCGTGCCTCATGGCCGCTGGCCAGCTCGAACCGCCGGCGTTTGGTCAGGTCACGCAGACAGAGGAGGACGAGGTTCTTGCCCGAGAGCTTGAGTGGCGTGCCGACGATCTCGACCAGGCGCCACCCCGTGACGGACTCGACGCGGATCTCAATGGGGTCGCCGACCTCCTTGCCCTGGATGGTGGTGAGGGAGCGCAGCACCAGCTCCTGGTCGTCGGGTGCACCAGGCTCAAGCCCGACATGCCGACCCAATCGGCCAGTGAGCGACCGAACAGGCGTTGCGCAGACGAGTTGCCCCAGGCCACGTTGCCGTCCTCGTCGACGATGACGACGCTGTCGGGCAGCTTCAACATGGCGCCGGCCAGGGAGGCCACGTCCTCCATGGAGGCGGCGGTCCCCAGGCCGGGTTGGCCGGGCCCGGGGGCGGTCCCGAGTCCCTCGGCCGCCTTGTTCGATGCCTGCCGGGATTCCGCCGAAGCCCCCCGCCTCTTCTCGCGCCATGCCACGTCTCTACTTTCGGACAGATCCGCCTTCCCGTGGGTTGCAATCTGGTTGCCCGGCCACCACACGCCGGGGTTGCGGCGAGCGTGGCGAGGGCGTGCTGGCGGTCTGCGAGGGGTGATGGTTCAGGCGGTCGACGCGATCGGAACGCCGCCGCGTATGCCGTCGATACGGACGAAGAGGTCGGACAGTGCGTCGACCAGCGTCGTTCGCTCCATGGCCAATCTCCCTTGATGCCAGGCCAGGCACAGCTCGCTCAAGGTGCCGATCTGCGCGTAGGCCGCCAGGCGTGCCCGGAGGTCCGCTTGCGGGTCCGAGTCCGTCGGCGCCATGCCGGCGACCGCCACGTCGATGATCTGGTGCCGGAAAGGGCTGAGCGGGCCGCCGTGGGTCTCGGTCAGCAGCACCCGGGCCAGACACTGGTCGTCCACCAGCGCGCCGAGGAACGCACCCAGCCAGCCCTGGGGCGAAGCGCCGGGCGCCGCGGGCCGGAACGGATGGACGCGCTCCGACATCACCTGAATGGCGTGGTCGACGACCGCACTCTGCAGCTCGGCGAGCGTCGCGAAGCTCTCGTAGAAATAGCGCTTGGTCAGCCCTGCGGCCTGGCAGACGCGACCGACGCCCAGTGCCCCCGCGCCCTCGGTTCCGGCGATGGTGAAGGCGGCCCCGACCAGCCGGTTCCGCCGGTCGAGGCGCCGGATGTCGGCGCTGACCCCTTTGAAGGGCATCGTGACCCGGTATTCCATGGCGCGGCAGCCTAGTTGACACCAGCCAGTATCAAAGCCTACGGTCGCCACCCGTCCGCCGTCCGCGCCCCGTCAACCGAGGAGGTCCGCCGTCGTGCCCTTGCCGCCCGTCGACGCCCGGCTCGACCTGAGCGACCCCGACCTGGTGGCCGACCGTCTGCCCCTCGACGAGTTCGCCTGGTTGCGCCGGAACCAACCGGTGCGGTGGAACCCCCAACCCTCGGGGGCGGCCTACGGCGACGCCGGGTTCTGGGCGCTCACCCGCCACGCGGAGGTGACGGCTGTCACCAGGGGTACCGAATGGTCGGTGGAGGCCAACTCGGCCTTCGTCCGCCGATTGGACGAGTCCGATCCCACGGGCGAGACCACCAAGAACCTCCTGCTCTGCATGGACCCGCCCCGGCACACCCGGGTGCGGCGGGTGGGGAACCGGTGCTTCACGCCCCGCGCGCTGGCGGGGCTCGAGGACGAGCTGCGCGAGCAGGCGTCCCGCATCGTGTGGGACGCCAAGCAGGCGGGCTCGGGCGACTTCGTCATGGACGTCGCCCGCCATCTGCCCCTGCAGGCCATCGCCGGCCTCATGGGGATCCCCGATCACGATCGCCAGCAACTCTTCCGCTGGAGCGATCAGATGGCCGGCAGTGAGGACCCGGAGTACGCCAGGGACGACCTGTCCGGCGTCGTCGAGATGTTCGCCTATGCCCACGCGGCCGCCGAGGCCCGGGTCGATCACGACCTCGGGGACGTCACGAGCCGGCTGGTCCAGCCGGATGCCGACGGTCATCGCCTGAGCAGTGAGGAGTTCGCCTTCTTCTTCATGATCCTGTCCGTCGCCGGCAACGAGACCACCCGGCAGGCCATCACCCACGGCATGCTGGCGTTTCTGCAGCACCCCGACCAATGGGAGCGTTGGCGGCTCGAACGGCCCGCCACCGCGGTCGACGAGATCTTGCGTTGGGCCTCACCCGCCGTGGTGTTGCAGCGCACAGCGCTCGAGGACACCGAGGTAGGTGGCCACGCCGTGCGCAAGGGTGAACGGGTCGGCCTCTACTTCGCCTCCGCCAACTTCGACGAGGAGGTGTTCGACGAACCGGGTCGATTCGACATCGCGCGCGCACCGAACCCGCACGTCACGTTCGGCGGCGGCGGCTCGCACTACTGCATCGGGGCCAACCTCACGCGCCTGGAGCTCAAGGTGATGTTCGACGTGCTCGCCGAGGAGCTGCCCGACGCACGACTGACGGGGCCGCCCAGCCGGCTCCGCTCGTCGTGGCTCAACGGCATCAAGCACCTGCCGGTCGCGTACGCGGGCTCCCGATGACGGCGACCACCGCCACCGCCTGGATGGTGAAGGAGCTGGGTGCACCCACCGAGGCCCTCGAGATGCGGGTGGTGCCCGTCGGCGACCCGGGGCCCAACCAGGTGCGGATCAACGTCGAGGCGTTCTGTCTCGACTTCAACGACGTCGACACCATCCGCGGCCGCTACGGCCTTCTCAAGTTCGAACCTCCCTTCGTGATCGGAATGGCGGCGGCCGGCACGGTCGAGGCCGCCGGTCCGGGATGCGAGGCCCTGCTCGGCCGGCGGGTCGTGGGTGTGAGCGCGGGAACGCAGGGTGCCTACGCGTCGGTGGCCCTGCTCGACGGGCCGAACGTGCAGCTGGTGCCCGAGTGGCTCAGCGCGGCCGAAGGCATCGCCATGTACTTCCCGTTCCTGCTCAGCTATCTGGCGCTCCGCATCCGGGGACGGGTGGGCCCGGGCGACGTCGTGCTCGTCCACGCCGCGGCGGGTGGGGCCGGGTCGGCCGCCGTCCAGCTGGCCAAGTCGTTCGGCGCCACCGTGATCGCCACGGCGGGGACCGATGACAAGGTTGCCCTCTGCCGGACCTTGGGCGCCGACTACGGAGTGAACTACCGCAGCGAGGACTTCGTCGCCTTCGTGGATGACGTCACCAACGGGAGGGGAGTGGACGTCGCCTTCGACACGGTCGGCGGGGCGGTCACGACGGAGACGTTCCGGGTCATGGCGTTCAACGGGCGCCACCTCATCATCGGGTTCGCCTCCGGCATCGAAGAGGAGGAGCGTCCGCTGCCGATCCAGCCGGGCATCTACGGGAACTTCGACCTCGTCGGGGTGTGCTTCGCCTTCATCGACTCGCCCCGGACCGTGCGCCCGTTCGGCATGAACTTCCTCTCCACCGCGCAGGGAGTCGAGATCTGGAGCCGCATTGTGCAGCTGGCCCGGGCGGGAACGATCCGGCCGGTCATCGGCCGGCAGATCGACTTCGCCGAGGTGCCCGCCGCGCTCCAGGCGCTCGAGCGCCGGGAGACGACGGGTCGCACGGTGGTGCGGGCGCCGTAAGGGTCTGTCGCGGCGCTACGAGAAGGCGTCGTCGGGAACGGGAAAGGGTGTCGCCGGGAGGCCCGGCATCGGGTTGTCCCACCAGACGGTCTCCTCCACCCGGTGCGCGATGCGCCAGCCCTCAGGGGTGCGAACGAGGCGGTCGTGGTACGCACCGCCGACGACGAACAACCAGGGCTCGCCGTCGACCACGGCGCCGTTGGGGTTGTAGAACGACGAATGGGAGGTCGAGTCGTCGGCGCCGGCGGTGAGGCGCACGACACGATTGACGACCAGGTGCTGTGTCCAGGTGAAGAAGGGGATGACGGTGGCCAGCCACTCGCCGACCTCGGCCAGCGGTCCTCGGATACCCCCGGCGGAGCGGTAGTCGAGGACGGCATCGGGGACGAAGACCGTTTCGAATTCGTCCCAGCGGCGAGTGTCGATGACGGTCGCATACCGGACGAGAAGGTCGTCGATGTCCCGCCGGTCGGCCAGGAAGCCGAGTTGCTCGGTCATTCGGCTGACGGTAGCGCCGATCGGCTCTGTGTTCTCGGTCCCGCACCCGTTCCTGGCCCGGCGCAGCATCGTCCGGCCTCATTAGGGTCGCGTCATGGCACGAGAGGTCGTCACGGGGTACTGCTGGCCGCAATCGGTGGGACCGGGGGAGCAGGTGGGCCTGCACCTGTCCTCGTCGGCCGCGAGGCCGGTGCGGGTCGAGGTGGCACGGGTCGGCGCGCGGCGCGAGGTCGTGTTCAGCGCCGACGCGGTCCCGGCAGGCGAGCACGCGACGCCGCACGACGCCGCCTCGAAGGGGTGCGGGTGGCCTGAGGCGCTGACGCTGGATGTCGACCCGGCCTGGCGCTCGGGTTACTACGAGGTCGTCCTCGAGATCGAGGTCGGCGAGAAAGTGCGGCGCGACTACGCGTTCTTCGTCGTCCGCCCGTCGCCCGGGACGCGCCTGGTGCTCGCGCTGGCGACGAACACTTGGCACGCGTACAACGACTTCGGCGGGCCGAACCTGTACACAGGCGGGACCCATGTCTCCATGCAGCGCCCGATGGCGGCCGGCTACCTGTACAAGCCACCGGGCAAGGGTCGTCGCGTCACCGGGACGGGCGAGCCCGACCCGCAGAATGCCGCGCACGTCGGCTACATCCAGATCAACCATCTCTCGGGCTACGCCGGGTCAGCCGGTTGGCCCGACTGGGAGTTGCCGTTCCTGCAATGGGCCGAGCACGAGGGCTTCGACATCGGCGTGTGCACCAATGCCGATCTGGAGGAGCACCCCGAGGTGCTGCAGGACGCGGGCCTGTACCTCTCCGTCGGGCACGACGAGTACTGGTCGCGCGGCATGCGCGACACGGTGGAGGACTTCATCGCCGGCGGCGGCAATGCGGCGTTCTTCTCGGGCAACACGTCGTTGTGGCAGGTGCGGATCGAAGGGGACGAGCACGACGTCATGGTGGGGTACAAGGCCTTCTTCAAGAGCGATCCGTTGCTGGGGACGGATCGCGAGCCAGAGGTGACGACGTTCTGGTCCGATGTCGTGGTCGGCCGGCCCGAGAACACCATGACGGGCGTCTCCTTCACCCGCGGGGGCTATCACCGCATCGGTCGCAACGTGACCGCCGGCCTCGGGGGCTACACGGTGCACCGCGCCGGCCACTGGATCTTCGACGGTACCGGGCTCGGGTACGGCGACGTGCTCGGCGCCTCCGCCACGGTCGGTTGGCTACGAGTGCGACGGGTGCGTGTTCACCTACCGGGACGGGCTGCCGTACCCGACCGGCGAGGACGGCACGCCGCCGACCTTCGAGATCCTCGGCACGTGCCCCACGCAGCACTTCACCCGGGAGACGGCGCCCCGTCCACCCAAGCCGGGTGAGCCGAGCGAGTTGGAGTACATCGCGTCCCGGGTCTTCGGCACGCGTGATCCCGAGGCGATCGAACGCATACGCCACGGCCACGCGGTGCTGGGTGCGTACACGAACGATGCGGGGGCCACGGTGGTCACGTCGGGGTCGACCGACTGGGCCCACGGGCTCGAGGGGCGAGACCCCCAGATCGAGCAGATCACCCGGAACGTGCTGACCCGCTTGGGGTAGCCGCCGGGGACCCGGTCCGGCGCCCGGGAGGGCCGGGGGCAGAACCCCGGCGTGGCGGAAACAAAGGGGGGGAAATCGAGGTTGAAAAGGAGTAAGAAGAGCCACCAGAAGGTGGCAAAGGAGTAGAGATGACCGATCGTTACCGCAAGGACCCGGACGCCGTCGCCAAGCTGGACCCGAGGCAGTACGCCGTTACCCAGGAGGCCGCCACCGAGCCCGCTTTCAACAACGAGTTCTGGGACAAGAAGGAGGCCGGCATCTACGTCGACATCGTGTCGGGAGAGCCCCTGTTCGCCTCCCTCAAGAAGTTCGACAGTGGATGCGGATGGCCCAGCTTCACCATCCCGCTCGACCCGGCCAATGTGGTCGAGCACCAGGACGTGAGCCACGGCATGGTCCGCACCGAGGTGCGCTCGGTCCACGGGGACAGCCACCTGGGCCACGTCTTCAACGACGGCCCCCCGGAGGAGGGCGGCCTGCGCTATTGCATCAACTCGGCCGCCCTGCGCTTCGTGCCCTACGAGGATCTCGAGGCCGAGGGATACGGTGAGTACACGAAGCTCTTCGATGGAGGAGCGACCAAGGAGGAGGTGGCCTCGTGAGTGCCACGACAGAGAAGGCCATATTGGCCGGTGGATGCTTCTGGGGCATGCAGGACCTGATCCGCAAGCGCCCCGGCGTGATCTCGACCAGGGTCGGGTACACGGGAGGCGACGTGGCCAACGCCACCTACCGCAACCACGGCACGCACGCCGAGGCGATCGAGATCGTCTTCGATCCGAGCGTGACGTCCTACCGGGACATCCTCGAGTTCTTCTTCCAGATCCACGACCCGACGACCAAGAACCGCCAGGGCAACGACGTCGGGCTGAGCTACCGCTCTGCGATCTTCTACACCAGCGACGAGCAGAAGCGGGTGGCCGAGGACACGATCGCCGACGTCGAGGCTTCCGGCCTCTGGCCCGGCAAGGTCGTGACCGAGGTCGCACCCGCCGGCCCGTTCTGGGAGGCGGAGCCCGAGCACCAGGACTACCTGGAGAACTACCCGAACGGGTACACGTGCCACTTCCCACGCCCCGGATGGGTCCTGCCCCACCGGAGCGACGCGTTGGCCGGGTAGGCGTCGGGGCATGGCCGACGACGGGGTCAACCCGGCGGTGAAGCCGAGCGGGGACGGATGTGTCGAGTGCCTCGCAGCGGACGGGTGGTGGCTCCACCTGCGCCGGTGCGCGGCATGCGGCCACATCGGTTGCTGCGACAGCTCACCCAGCCAGCACGCCAGCAAGCATGCCAGCAAGGACGGCCACCCCATCGTCCGCAGCTTCGAGCCGGGGGAGGACTGGTTCTGGGACTACACGACCGACCAGTACTACGACGGGCCCGAGCTGGCTGCGCCGGAGCACCACCCGCTCAGTCAGCCCACCCCGGGTCCCGCCGGACGCGTCCCGGCGGACTGGCAGAGCCACCTGCACTGACCCCTGCACTGGGCGGACGGGCGCGCCGGCGGGCGGTGGCCCGGACGTGTCGAGCACTACCAGCCATATCCTGCAATGAGGTCAACGGCCGCGTTCGGCCGCTGACCGAACACGATCGGAGGAGTCCGTGCCTGCTGTCACCGTCGAAGATCTGAGCACGCTTGCGGTTGTGCCGGCGCCCGACCGGGCGCAGGCCGTCGAGCGTCCCGTGAAGTCCGTCACCACCGCGCCCAAGGGCCTCGAGGGAGAAGGATTCCCCGTGCGCCGGGCTTTTGCGGGCGTGCACCTGCAGGATCTCGACCCGTTCGTGCACATGGACCAGATGGGGGAGGTCGACTACGCGCCGGGTGAGCCGAAGGGCACTCCGTGGCACCCGCACCGCGGCTTCGAAACCGTGACGTACATGATCGACGGCACCTTCCAGCACCAGGACTCCCACGGCGGCGGTGGCCTCATCAGGGACGGCGCCACGCAGTGGATGACGGCCGGCGGCGGCATTCTGCACATCGAGACGCCGCCCGAGCAGCTCGTCGTGTCCGGGGGCAAGTTCCACGGCATTCAGTTGTGGGTGAACCTGCCCGCCCACGACAAAATGATCTCTCCCGCCTACCAGGGCCTCGAAGCGGACGACGTGACACTGCTGTCGTCGGCCGACGGTGGTGCGCTGGTGCGGATCATCGCCGGCGACGTCGGCGAGCACCGGGGGCCGGGCTCGACCCACACGCCCATGGCCTTCATGCACGTCTCGCTGGCGCCCGGGGCGCTGCTCGAGCTTCCGTGGAATCCCGGCTTCAACGCGCTGGTCTACCTCCTCGCCGGGTCCGGACGTGTGGGCAGCGAGGGCCGACCGGTGACGAGTGGCCAACTCATCACGTTCGGCGCGGGGGACTTCATCGCCCTGCGGGCGGACGACACGCAGGCCTCCAACACCAGCCATCTCGAGGCGCTCATCCTCGGCGGCCAGCCGATCGGGGAGCACGTCGAGCACTACGGCCCCTTCGTCATGAACACCAAGGCGGAAATCGGCCAGGCCCTCGAGGATTTCGAGGCGGGCCGGCTGGGGACCATTCCGCCCAATGCCCTCATGCCGCACGTGTTCGATCCGGATCCGGTGCGGGCGGAGCAGACCGGGATCTGACGCGGTGAGAGGCCGCTGTGTCAGCCGCAGCGCGCGACGGCCGATCCCACCGAGAACTGAGTGCTGGTGCTGGGCTGCAGGATGGGCGCGGCCACGTGCACCGGCGCCCCGAACGCGGACAGGCGCAACGTGCTGGTGAGCGTCCGCGGCCCCCAGGGAACGTCCGCGAAGCCCGGGTCCTGCTTCGCGATGTCCGGGTCCTCGTTGCGGATCGTCGCTCCGAACGTGGCGCTGATGATGAACGAGTCGCGAGCCTGCACCAGGCGCCCTTGGCTGTCGACCCAGACCGTCGTGCTCCCCTCGGGCAATTTCCGCCCCGGGACCGGGCAGATGGGCCGCGGCTCGGTCCGCACGAGGTAGCGCGTCGCCGGCGCCCGGTCGACCGAGCCCGGCCCGAGCGCACGGACGCTGACCGTGATTACCGAGCCGGTCAGCGCGGACAGGACGCCGCCGAAGTCGTCGGCCGACCCCAGCCCGAGCGCACCCTCGTTGCGGCGACCGGGCATCTTGATCCAGTTCATCCAGTCGCTCGAGACGCCCCCCGGCCCGAAGCTCTGGTACAAGGTCGATCCGATGGCGATGTCGCTCTCGCTGGTCGTCTGGGCCTGGGCATGCTCAGGCCCCCCGTTCTGCGATGACCACTCCATGGAGTGGTCCGTTTCGCTCGTGCGGAACGTGCCGGCCGCGAAGTCGACCACGCCGCTCCCCGAGGACGAGCCACGCAACAGCGGAATCGGGCTCATGCCGAGGCCCGTGTAGTCGAGGTGCGCCGTGCCGGCGGCTTGCGTCGCGGCCAGGACGCCCGACAGCCAGCTTTGCGCGGCCGCTCCCACCAGAACGGACGAAGCCGTCGTGCCGGGCGCGTTCGCCTGTCCCAGCGCGGCGCCCAACCCGGCGCCGACGCCGACCAGCGCGAGCAGCGCCCAGGGGAGGAGACGCCGCACCGAAGCGGCTCGCGCCGGCGCCTACGCCTGCGGTCGGAGGCCGTCTTCGATCATCACGAGCAGCCGCTCGCTCTGATCGGGTGTCAGCGTGGCGCTCATGCACATGGAGCCGAGCAGTTGCATCAGGTCGGGGGCGTCGACATCCGAGCGAACCACGCCGGCGTCCTGGGCCCGGCTCAGCACAATGCCCAGGGCGCCCTCGATCCGCTCCCGCGACGACGAACGCAAGGTGGGATCCTTGTCGAAGGCCTCGTGCAGCTCGTTCATGAAGCGCTTCTTGCCGCTCGCGTAACGGACGAAGGCCTCGAGCCAGGCCACGAACGCGGGCCAGGGCTCCAGGTCCGCGCTGACCGTGCGCGCCACGGTCTCCAGCTCATCGACGTCGTCGACGTAGACGGCCTCGACCACGTCGATGCGCTTGGGGAAGTGCCGGTACAGCGTGCCGATGCCGACGCCGGCCTCGCGGGCGATGGCCTCCATGGAGGCACCGCCGCCCTCCTGGTCGAAGACTTTGCGGGCTGCGGTGACGAGCAGCTCGTAGTTGCGCTTGGCGTCGGCCCGCATGGGCCGCGGCCCGGGGGCGTCGTCGACGCGCTCGACCGTTGCTGTCGCCGTCTTCGGTTGCGCCGTCATTCTCCTGCGTTCCCTCCTGGCCACGCCGTCACACCAACACCAGTGCCGCCGGCACCAGCGCCACCGACACCGACACCAGTGTCACGAAAAACAATCTCCAAAAACAGTCTTGCAAAGCGGAGGCACCCTCCGTATACTAACCGGAGGAAGCTTCCGCTTATCAGAATACCAGCGGAGAGATCGGAATCAAATGCCTTCTTCTGTCATTGTCGCGTCCCCGTCCGCGCCCGCCGGCGGTCCCGCCTCGGGGCCGCCCGGCCGCCTGAAGAGCCTGCTCAGGACCCCTTCGGTGTTCCTGTTCGTCATTCTGGCGGCCCAGTTGATGGTGGTCCTGGACACCACCATCGTCAATGTCGCCCTGCCACACATCCAAGAGGGGCTCGGCCTCTCCGGGGGCGAGCTGTCCTGGGTCCTCAACGGCTACCTGCTGACGTTCGGGGGCCTCCTGCTGCTGGGGGCCCGCTCCGGCGATCTGCTCGGTCGCCGGCGCACCTTCCTGGCCGGGATCGCCATCTTCACCGTCAGCTCGCTCTTCGGTGGCCTGGCCGTCTCCGGCTGGATGCTCCTGTCCGCCCGTGCCCTCCAGGGCGTCGGTGCGGCGCTGGCCGCGCCCTCGTCGCTGGCGCTCCTGACCACCATCTTCTCGGACGGGCCCCAGCGGGTCCGGGCCATCGGCCTCTTCACGACCGTGTCGGCGGCCGGGGGAGCGATCGGCCTCGTTGCCGGTGGCGCGCTGACACAGCTCGTGTCGTGGCGCTGGGTGATGTTCGTCAACGTGCCGATCGGGATCGTCGTGCTGTTGGTCGGGCGCATCGCCCTGCAGGAGACGCCGCGTCGCACGGGGCATTTCGACATCGCCGGCGCCGTCACGTCGACGCTCGGCATGGTGGGCATCGTGTTCGGGCTCGTCGAGGCGGGCACCCGCGGCTGGGCGAGCCTGCTCACCGTCGGCTCGCTGGCCGTGGGGGCGCTGCTGCTCGGCCTCTTCGTCCGCATCGAGACCCGGGCCGTGGAGCCGATCGTGCCGCTGCGGCTCTTCGCCAGCGGGACCCGCACGACGGCGAATGTGTCCCGTGGGCTCATGTACGCCGGCATGTACGGCATGTTCTTCTTCGTCGGCCAGTTCCTGCAGGACGTCATGGGCTACTCGCCCCTGCGCACCGGCCTGTGCTTCCTGCCCGTGCCGGCCGCGGTCTTCCTGTCCTCACAGCTGGTGAGCAAGGTGCTGATCCGCCGGGTCCACCCCAAGGTGCTGATGATGAGCGGCATCAGCCTCACGGTGGTCGCGCTGCTGATGTCGACCCAGCTCCACGCCGGTGCGTCCTATCTGCAGATCTTCGTCAGCCTCGTCCTGCTCGGCGCGGGCTCGGGCACCGCTCTGGTGCCGCTCACCCAGGCGGGGTTGGCCGGCGTGGAGCCCGCGGACGCCGGGGCGGCGTCCGGTCTGGTCAACGTCACCCAGCAGGTGGGGGCGGCCTTGGGACTGGCCGTCCTCGTCACCGTCCTGAGCGCGGCGGCGGGCCACGCCCAGTTGAAGGCGGGTGCCGGCGTGCCGCCGCACCTCGTCAGCGGCCTCGACGTCACCTTCGGCATCGCCGCCCTCTTCGGCATCGCCGCCCTGGTCATGGTCGCCCTCCTAGTGCACCTGCCGGGTGTCGCGCCGGCCGGGTCGACCGAAGCCGAGGTCGAGCAGGAGCTGGCCGAGGAGGCAGCCGCCGCGGCGCAGGAGTTCGAGCTCGTCGACGGCGAGGGCTTCGAGTGGTCGGGGCCCGAGCTGGTGGCCTAGCGTGTCCTAAGCCAAACTGATAAGGTCGCCTGAAGATATGGTGAGCGACCCGGGCACGGACGTCGACGAGCTGGTGGCGGACCTGAGCGCCAGCATCGGCCTGCTGGTGCGTCGCTTGCGCCAGCGCAAGGCCGCCGGCGAGCTGACCATGCCCGAGTCGACCTGCCTGTCCCGGCTCGACCGGGAGGGCCCGGCGACCGGCAGCGAGCTGGCCAAGCAGGAGCAGATCAGCCCCCAGTCCATGGGCGCCACGTTGGCCGGCCTGGAGGAGCGGGGCCTGGTGGAGCGGCGGCCCGATCCCGGGGACGGCCGGAAGGTCGTCATGTCGCTGACGGCTCAGGGGCGGCGTGCCCTGCAGCAGCGGCGAGCCACCGGGACCGACGCCATGGCCCAGGCGCTCAGATCGGGCTTCACGGCGGCGGAGCTCGAGCAGCTCCGCGCCGCCGCCCCCTTGTTCGAACGACTGGCCCAGGGCACCTGATGGCCGCGGAGGAGGACCCGTCGGCGAAGGTCGACGACCACTACCGCTGGGTCGCTCTGGCCAACACCACCGCGGCCGTCTTCATGGCCACGGTCGACGGTTCCATCGTCATCATCGCCCTGCCGGCCATCTTCCGCGGCATCCATCTCGATCCGTTGGCCCCGGGCAACATCGTGTATCTGCTCTGGATGATCATGGGCTACCGCCTGGTGCAGGCGATCACCGTGGTGAACTTCGGGCGACTGGGCGACATGTTCGGCCGGGTGAGGATCTACAACGCCGGATTCGTCGTCTTCACCGTCTCCTCCGTCCTCCTGTCGGTGTGCCCGTTCATGGGTGTGCGCGGTGCCCAGTGGCTCATCGGGTGGCGGCTCGTGCAGGCCCTGGGCGGGTCGATGCTCAGCGCCAACTCGGTCGCCATCCTCACCGATGCCTTCCCGAGCCGGCAGCGGGGCTTCGCGCTCGGCCTCAACCAGGTGGCCGCGCTCGCCGGCATGTTCGTCGGGCTCGTCGCCGGCGGGCTCCTGGCGGCCGTCAACTGGCGGCTGGTCTTCTGGGTCAACGTCCCGGTCGGGGTGTTCGGCACGCTGTGGGCCTACTGGAAGCTCCGCGAGATCAGCGACCGCCAAGGCGGGCGCATCGACTGGTGGGGCAACCTGACCTTCGCCGTCGGGCTCGGCGCCATTTTGGTGGGCGTCACCTACGGCATTCAGCCCTACGGGCACCATTCCATGGGCTGGACGAGCCCGGCGGTCGACGCGCTGCTCATCGGCGGCGCCATCCTGCTGGCCGCGTTCGCCACGATCGAGACCAGGGTGGCCGAGCCCCTGTTCCAGCTCGCCCTCTTCCGCATCCGCGTCTTCACCGCCGGCAACATCGCCGGGTTCGCGGTGGCCGTGGCCCGCGGCGGGCTGCAGTTCGTGCTCATCATCTGGCTGCAGGGCATCTGGTTGCCCCTGCACGGGTACTCGTACAGCCAGACGCCGCTGTGGGCCGGCATCTTCATCCTCCCGTTGACGGCGGGTTTCCTGGTCTCGGGTCCGCTGGCCGGCACGCTCTCGGACCGCTTCGGATCCCGGGGCATGGCCACGGCGGGGACCCTGGTGTTCGGGGGCAGCTTCGTCGGGCTGTTGCTGCTCCCGGTGGACTTCCCCTACTGGGCCTTCGCGCTGCTCATCGCCGCCAACGGCATCGGCAGCGGGATGTTCGCCGCGCCCAACACGTCATCGATCATGAGCAGCGTGCCGGCCAGTCTGCGCGGGGCCGCCTCGGGCATGCGGGCGACGTTCCAGAACTCGGGAACCGCGCTCTCCATCGGGATCTTCTTCTCCCTCATGATCGCCGGGCTGACGAGCACCCTTTCGGCGACGCTGACCGGTGGGCTGCACCAGCACGGCGTGTCGCCGAGCGTGGCCCATCATGTGGGATCCCTGCCGCCGGTGGCCTCGTTGTTCGCCGCCCTGCTCGGCGTCAACCCGATTCAGCACCTGTTGGCTCCGAGCGGCGCGCTGTCCACGCTCTCGGCGTCCAGCCGGCGGCTGCTCACCGGCCACACGTACTTCCCCCAGCTGATCTCCGCGCCGTTCCACCACGGGCTGGTCGTGGTCTTCTCCTTCTCGGCCGGCCTCTCCGTCGTGGCCGGGCTGGCCTCGCTGCTTCGGGGCCCGCGCGTCACGGCTGCCCCTTCCGCCCCTTCCACTCCACTCGACCTCCCCACCCCGACACCAGAAATGAGCCCGACCCGATGACCATGACCGACCCGACCCCACCACTCGAAGCTGCCCACACCGCGTTGCTCGTCATGGACTACCAGGCCGGGATCGTGGCCCGGGTCCCGGAGGCCGACCTGCTCCTGGAGCGGGCGCGCGCGGCCATCGATCTGGTGCGGGACTGGGGCGGGCAGGTCGGCTACGTCAGGGTGGCCTTCGAGGACGACGAATTCGACTTTCCCGAGTCGAGCCGCATGGGGGCCGCGGTGACGGGCTCCGGCCGGGCGTTCCACGCCGACTCGGAGGCCACGGCCATTGACGAGCGGGTGGCGCCCGTCGTGGGCGACGTGGTGGTGCGCAAGACGCGCGTCGGGGCGTTCTCCACCACGGACCTGCACGACCAGCTGCAGGATCTCGGGGTCGACACCCTCGTGTTGGCCGGCATCAGTACGAGCGGCGTGGTGTTGTCCACGGTGATCGAGGCGCACGACCTCGACTACCGCACCCTCGTGCTGGCCGACTGCTGTGCCGACACCGACGAGGAGGTGCACGCGTTCTTGCTCGAGAAGATCTTCCCGCGCCGGGCTTCCGTGCTCACGCTGGCGGAGTTGCCGGCACTCCTGTCACGAGGCTGAGCCGCGCCCTCAGTACTCGGGCGAAAGGCCGGCCTCCTCGACCGCCGCTGCCGCCGGTTCCAGTTTCGGTTCCGGTTCCGTCTCCGGCCCCGCCACCGCCACCGGCTCCACGCGTTGGCCCGGGTGGACGTTGATCAGGATGCCGGCGATCAGCGCCGCCAGCACCATGATCCCGGCCGCCCATGCGCTGGCCGTGGCGTACCCGTGCACCGTGGCGTCCGCCACCAGGGTGCTGCTCCGCACAGCGTGCGTGGCGAGATAGGTCACCGTCGCCGAGGCGGCGATGGTGTTGAGCAGCGCGGTGCCGATGGATGCCCCGATCTGCTGTGAGGTGTTGGTCATGGCCGAGGTCACGCCGACGTCCCTCGGGTCGGCGTTCTGCGTCGCCGTGCTGATGCAGGGCACGAAGGCCAGGCCCAGCCCGAAGCCGAGCAGCAACTCGCTCGGCAGCACCCGGGTCACGTACGCCGCCTCCGGGCTCAGCTGGGTCAGGAGGGCGAGACCCAGCGCCGCCAGGAGCAGGCCGGGCACCACGAGGAGCCGGGTCCGCACGTAGGGCATCAGGCGGCTGGCCACCTGGGTGGCGGCCAGCGCGTTCATGGCCATCAACGGCAGGAAGGCGATGCCGGTCTTGAGTGGGGAGTAGTGCTCGATGGTCTGGAACAGATAGGTGAGGAACAGGAAGGTCCCGAACATCCCCATGACGGCCAGCAGGATGGTCAGGAACGAGCCGGCCCGGTTCCGGTTGCGGAGCACGCGCAGCGGCAGGAGGGGATTGGGGCCTTTGCTCTGCCACACGACGAACGCGCTGAGGAGCACGCCCGCCAGAATCAGCGCCACGATGACGTCGGTGGCACCCCACCCGCTCGTGCCGGCTTCGCCGAGCCCGTACACGAGGGCGACCAGTCCGCCGCAGCCCAGGACGACGCCCAGCACGTCCAGCCGGATGCCGGGGATGCCCGCACGGGTGGGGATCAGCCTGAAGGCACCGAAGAGCACGAGCCCGGCGATGGGCAGGTTCACGTACAGGCACCAGCGCCAGTCGACGTACTGGGTGAGGAGGCCGCCGAGGATGAGCCCGAAAGCGGATCCGGCGATGGCGATGGTGGCGTAAATGCCGAAGGCTCGTCCCCGCTCCTTCGGGTCGGCGAAGGTCGAGGTGAGGATCGACAGCACCGAGGGCGCTAGCAGCGCGCCGAAGAGGCCCTGCAGCCCACGGGCGCCGATCAGCATGAGCGTGGTCTGCGCGGCGCCACCGACGGCCGAGGCCAGGGCGAAGCCCGCCACGCCGAGCATCAGCGTGCGCTTCGGCCCGACCATGTCGCTGATGCGCCCGCCCAGGAGGAGGAAGCCGCCGAAGGCCAGCGTGTAGGCCGTGACCACCCACTGGCGGTCGGTGTTGGAGAACCCGAGGGCGTGCTGCGCCGAGGGGAGGGCGATGATCATGATCGTCGTGTCGAGCACGACCATGAGCTGTGCTCCGGCGATGATGACGAGGATCCACAGGTGGGCCCGGGCTGTCGCCTTGTCCGTCGTCCCGCTGGCGCTGTCGGTGTCCCGCAGCGTTGTCATCGGCCTGCCTCGGTCGAGCACCGCGGGTCCCTCGCGCCGGGCGAGGATCCGGTCGATCTGGTTCTGGCCGAGCGGCCGGTGCGCCAACTCGGCTTCGGTCGGGCGCATGCCGGCGATCAGGATGTCGAGATGCCGCTTCCACGCCTCGGGGGCGTTCGGGCCGGTGGTCTCGAGCACGCCCCGGATCGACCACAGGGCGAGGGAGACGTCGGTGCTGCGCAGGTCGAGGCGGATGCGGCCGTGCGCCTGCGCGTCGGAGAGCAGACCGTCGATCAGGTCGCGCGCCGTCTGCACCAGGTGGTGATCGGTGATCCACAACTTGGGCAGGCAGCCGAGATGCTCTGCGAGATACGCGCTCGATTCCCGCAGGAAATGCTCCAGCCCCGCCCCGTCTGGCCGCGCCGCCGCCTCCCGGGCCAAGGCGATCGTCGTCTCGAGGACCTCCGAGACCAGCGCCTCGACGAGAGCCTCCTTCGAGGGGAAGTGGCGGTAGAGCGTGCCCATGCCGACGCCGGCCGCCCGGGCCACGTCGGCCACGCTGGCCTCGAGCCCCTTCTCTTCGAAGACCTGGCCGGCCGCCGCCAGGAGACGCTCCCGGTTTTTCAGGGCGTCGCTGCGCATCGGCCGGATCACGGTCGCCGCGGGCAGCCCGCTCCGCGCTTCCGCCGGGCCCGTATCCGGAGATTTCACTCCGCTTACCCTAGTGGTCGAAGCGGAGCGTTCAGTCCACTTCGCTGGGTGCCCCTGTTCTCCGGGGTGCGGCTCTCCCGGGTGCGCCTGTTCGCGCCCGGTGCGGCCGCCGTGGGCCACCATGGGGGTCATGGGCGAGGCGGAACTCGAGGCATTCGTCCGGGACCTTCCCAAGGCCGAGCTGCACGTCCACATCGAGGGGACGCTCGAGCCGGAGCTCGCCTTCGAGTTGGCGGCGCGCAACAAGGTGCGCCTGCCCTACGCCGACGTGGATGCGCTGCGCCGCGCCTATCGCTTCGAGGACCTGCAGTCGTTCCTGGACATCTACTACGCCAACTGCGCCGTGCTCCGCACCGAGCAGGACTTCTACGACCTCACGCACGCCTACCTGTCCAAGGCGGCCCGGCAGGGCGTGCGCCATGCCGAGATCTTCTTCGACCCGCAGACCCACACCCAGCGCGGTGTCGCCTTCGAGACCTGCTGCATGGGCATCAGCCGCGCCTTGTCCGACGCCGCGGCCGAGCTCGGGATCTCGTCGGGGCTCATCCTGTGCTTCCTGCGTGACCTCACCGAGGAGGCGGCGCTGCAGACCCTGCGGGAGGCGCGGCCCTTTGCCGAGCACCTGCTGGCCGTTGGCCTCGACTCCGCCGAGGTCGGCAATCCTCCGGCCAAATTCGCGCGCGTCTTCCGGCAGGCCCGGGAGATGGGCCTCCCAGGCGTCGTGCACGCCGGCGAGGAAGGCCCGCCCGAGTACATCTGGGAGGCGCTCGACGTGCTGGAGGCGCGGCGGATCGATCACGGCGTGCGCTGCCTGGAGGACGACCGTCTCGTGGCGCGCCTGGCCGCCGAGCAGATCCCGCTCACCGTGTGTCCGCTCTCCAACGTGAAGCTCCAGGTCTTTTCCTCGTTGCGTCAGCACGACCTCCCGGCTCTCGTGCGGCGTGGCCTCCTGGTCACGATCAACTCGGACGACCCCGCCTATTTCGGGGGGTACGTCGCCGACAATCTCGAAGCCGTGGCCGATGCGTTCGATCTTTCGCAGGAGGAGCTCGCGGAGCTCGCGCGGAATTCCTTCCGGGCTTCGTTGCTGCCCGACCCGGTGAAGGCCCGGCACCTCGACGAGGTCGACCGCTACGTCTGAGGCGCAGCGGCGAGCGTGAGCCGGTGCGCAGACGCTCGACCGCACGCCATGATGGTCCGATGGCGACAGCGCGGCATTGCCGGGCTCGTGCTCACCCCCGGCGCCAGTGCCGGACGCGAGCAGTCCGGGCTCGTGGCCATCGACGCCGCGGTGACCGCTGCGGGCATGGTGGTCGAGCGCGTCGAGTTTCCGGGGCAGGCGGCGGGGAAGCGCCGCACCGATCCGCCGGCCGTGTGCATCGAGACGGTGCGCAGCGCCACGGAGGCGCTGGCGGAGAAGTCGTCCGTCCCGGCCGGCCGCATTGCCGTCGGTGGCCGTTCCTTCGGGGGACGGATGTGCTCCCTGGCCGTGGCGGAGGGACTCGCCGCCGGCGCGCTGGTCCTGGTCAGCTACCCGCTCCACCCGCCGGGTCGTCCCGAACGACTCCGCACGGAGCATTTTCCCGAGCTGCGCGTGCCGTGTCTCTTCGTCTCGGGCCGGCACGACGCCTTTGCGACCCCCAGCGAGCTCGAGCGCGAGACAGCGGTCATCCCGGGGCCCGTCACCGTGACCTTCGTGGACGGCGACCACTCCTTGCGCCGGAGCGAGGGTGAGGTCGCCGAGATCGTCGCCGCGTGGGTGGCGGCGATCACCCTCCGACGGTAGGTCCCGTCTCGGCCCCCGTTCGGGCCCTCGTTCAGGGCGCCGGAATGGTGTCGAAGATCGGCCAGGCGATCTCGGTGCGCCACGCCGTCTCGTCGGTCGTGTCGAGGCGCCCGACCACATAGCGCTCCCGGATGGGCCCGTCGACGCCGAGGGCGCGGTCGGTGACGTAGGTGGCCAGCGCGCCGTAGGAACGGTCGACGTCGGCATGGGACCCGACGTGCTCAATGGTGGCGAGCTCGACGGCGGGCAGGGTCAGCGGTTGCACGCGGCCGATTGCGCCGATCGCCTCGGCCGACGGCACGAAGACGGTGATGGCACCACGCTCCTCCGAGAAGAAGTCGTTGGCGATGACGGCGCCCGGCGGGCCGGTCGTCGCTACCCCTTGCGCGGCCAGGCTGGCGGTGAGCTCCCCGAGCGCACCCTGGAACCACGGCCCCAGAGTGTCGAGGCCTACCGTCTCGCTGATGGCCGCGGTCGCCAATGCCGGCTCGCTCCGGTGTCCAATGGGCGCGGCCGGCGGCGGCCCCTGGAGCATCCCCCGCAGCGAGGCCACGGCCTCCTGTGTCTCGACCAGGTCCTGCTCCATTCGGGCCAGGTGGGCAGCGATGAGCTCGTTACGGGAGCTCACGTCGGGCGCCTCCAGCACCGCGCCGATTTGTTCGAGCGGCATGTCGAGATCGCGGAAGCGCCTGATCACCTGGGCCGTGGGGATCTGCCTAGTCGAATAGCGGCGATAGCTCGAGTCCGGGTCGATCTCAGCCGGAATCAGCAGCCCGAGCCGGTGGTAGTGGCGGAGTGTCTTGACGCTGAGCTGGGTGGCCCGGGAGAAGTCGCCGATGGCCAGAGAAGTCGGCATACCCCAGTTTCGACTCTCCCCCGGGGGAGAGTCAAGCAGGCGACGACGGCTTGACTCTCCCGTCCGGGGATGGCGCACGGTGGTCGTGTCAGACGCATTGAGAGAGGAGCCTTCCCCATGAGCACCACCGAGTTGACCGGGGTGATCGCCGAGCACATTGCCGCGGTGAACGCCTTCGACATCGACGCCATCGTCGCCACGTTCGCGCCGGATGCCTACGTGAACGACGCCCGTCGCGAAATCAACGGCATCGACGCCATCCGGGCCTGGGCGAACAAGGAGATGGTCGGCGACCACGTCACCATGGATGTGCGCGACGTCATCGATCACTACGGCGACACCATCGTGCGTGCCCGTTACGACGGCACCTACGACAAGACCAACCTGCCAGACGAGCTGGTGATGTCGAACTACTTCAGCGTCCGTGACGACAAGATCGTGAGCCTGGCGGTCATCTTCAACCAGCCCTCGCCCTACCCCGCCCCGGCCTGATCGGTCCCGGCCGTGCGGCCTCTAGTCTGGTCGGCTGCCGACCGACACCGGGTCGGCACTGCGGAGGTGCGACACGAGCTCCTCGCGGTCGACCACCGTCCTGGTGTGCATGTGGTGGGGCCACCAGAAGTGGAAGCCCCGCAACGCGGCAAGCGTTGGCACAATCCTGGTCGCCAACACGTTGGAGGCCAGCAGCACGCCCAGCGCCACCGCGGCGCCGATCTCCTCCAGTAACTGGATTCCCGTCAAGAGCAGCGAGGCGAACGTCCCCGCCAGAATGACCCCGGCCGCCGTCACGGCCGGTGCCCCCTCGACGATGGCGATGCGGGCCGCTTCGTGGGACTCCACGCCGCCCTGGAACTCCTCGCGCAGCCTCGTCGCCATCAGAATGTTGTAATCCGTGCCGACTGCGATCACGAAGATGTACGCGACGATCGGGATGGAGAAGTCGAGTCCGTCGTACCCCAAGCCCCTGATGAAGATGTACGCCACGACGCCGACCGTGGCGGCGTAGGTGAGAAGGATGCCGATGAGGAGGTAGGCGGCGCCCGCCAGAGCCCGCAGAAGAATCGCCAGCATCACCGCCACCACGAGGAGCGCCAGAAGAAGGACGTTGCGCGTATCGATCTGGAGAGCCGCCTTCACGTCGGTCAACGTCGCCGTCGGGCCTCCGGTCACGACAGTGGCTCCGGGGACGGCATCGACGATCGCCGCTCGGATGGGCCCCGCCATGTCCGCGATGGCCTGATTCGAGTACGGATCATCGGTCAGGAGGAACTGAATCAGTGCGGTGGAGTTCCCGGCCGCGTACTGCACCGGAAGCACCTGCGCCACACCTTCGGTGTGGGCGAGCTTGGACGCCAGCGCGTCGACCTCGGTCCCGTTGAGCGGCGTCGTTGCGCTGACGAAGACCTGGCTCGGCCCCAGGAACCCGGCTGGGAACGCCGAGGAGATCGTGTTGTAGGCCTCGGTCGACGGATTGTTCTGCGGCAGTTCGGCCAGCTGGTTGTACGTGACCTTGAGGCTCAGGACGCCCGAGGCGAGGACCAGCAGGACGACGACGCTCGAGAGGAGCACGATGCCAGGGCGCTTGGCCACCGCAGCGCCCATCCGCTCCGAACGCGTCCGATGCCTGGGGTCACGCGGCTTCGGCACCGAGGGCCAGAAGACCGTGACCCCGAACAGGCTGAGGATGGCCGGTACGAGCGTCAGCGCGGCCAGGAGCATGAGCCCGACGCCGATGATGAGTCCTGGCGCCAGGGACCGCAGCTGGCCGATGGACGCCACCAGCAGCGCAGCGAAGGCGAGCATCACGGTCACCGCCGCCGACGCAATCACTTCGCCGGCGCGGCACAGGGCGACCATGAGGCTCTCGTGCGGGTCCTGCCCCTTCCCCAATTGTTCCCGGTACCGGAACAGCAGGAACACGATGTAATCCGTTCCGACGCCGAACATCACCACGATCAGTAGGGGCGCCAGCTCCGTCCCGACGGTGAACCCGAACCACTGAGCGAAGAACGCCGTCAGGGACTGGGCCATCTGGTGCACCAGGCCGACGACCAACAAGGGAAGGATGGCGATGATGACGCTGTGGAACACCAGCGCCAGCAAAATCAAGATCAGCAGGACGGTGGCGATCGAGATGATCTTCTCGGCCCGGTTGAACTCGCTGGCCTGATCGACCGAAATGGCGGCGTTCCCGGTCAGTTGGCCCCGTAGTCCCGAGTCGGTAAGGAATGCATCGGTGTCCGATCGCAGCGTGGCGACCGCGGCATTGGGGCCGTCGTCACCCGGCTGTCCGGTCATGGCCACCTCGATCAGCTGAAGCTTCTGGTTCTTCGACAGGAACAGAGGCGACGTGCTGACCGAGCGCACGGACTGAATGTGGTTGCCGTCGAGGCTCTTGGCCAGCGCGTCGATCTTCTGGAGCTGGGGCGTCGTCAGGGCCGAGTTGTCCCTGGCGTTGACCGCGATGATCCCGGAGGCCGAAGCGACCGACGGGAAGTCCTTCAGGGCGATGTTCTCTGCCTGCGTCGACTGGTACGACGCGGGCAGGCCATAGCCCGATGACGTGAACCCGGTCAGCGAGGGCGCCAGCGACACGAGGAGGGCGCCGAGCACGATCCAGCCGGCGATGATGTACCAGCGCCATGCCACCACGAGTTCGGCCAGCCTCCGGGTCACCGCACTCTCCTCGCTCGTCTCTGCCGGGGCCGCGCCGAGCACGGCAGGTCCATCGTCGCCGCTCCGTCGCCGAAAGGCAACGATGCTGTTCGGTCAGGTCATCGGGGTCGTCAGCGGCCCGTTCCGAGAGCAATCGCCTCGAGCAGGTCGGCGGTTGCCTCCGGAGCGGCCAGCATCATGTCGTGCCCGTACGGGAGTTCGTGGGTCTCCCAGCCTGCGGTGCGGGCGGCATCGGCGAACCGCCCGAGGCTGGGCAGCGGAGGATCGGTGTGCGCGACGTAGACCTTGCGCAGGCGACCGAGCGGGCCGGGGTCGAACTCGGTGGGCTCGATCTGGCAGCGGAACGGAAAGTCGGTCAACCGTGGTCCGACCCACGCGCGGAGTGCGGCGTCCCTGATGCCCCACTGTTCCAGGAAGCTGTCGGACGACGGGAGGAACCACCCGTCGCCCTCGTCGGCGACCTGGCGTCGATAGCGCTCCGCCACTTCGGACGGTTCGACATCGAGCAGGCTCTGGCCCGGCTCCGTCACGAAAGCGCCCAGATACACGACCGACGCCAGACGTTCCTCGACGCGCTCCGCCAGAGCACCGGCCAGGATCCCGGCGTAGCTGTGCAGCACCAGCGTGACCTCGGAGAGATCCTCGAACCACAGCAGGTCCTCCAGGTCCGTCACGTGTGTCTCGACGCTCACATCCGGAGTGAGGCCGGACCGGCGATCACCTTGCCCGGTGAGGGTCGGCCGGTAGGCGTCGTGCCCGCGCTGCGCCAAGCGGCGTTGCACGCCCCGCCAGCACCAGCCCCCGTGCATCGCACCGTGCACGAGTACGAATGTGGCCACCTCGGCTCTCCTCCCCGTCGCGTATCCGGACCCAGATTCTGGCGCCGGGCCCCCTGCGCGGGTCCAGCCCTCCGCAGCTCCGACGAGCGGAGAGCGAACGGTCAGACCAGTGCGGCGCCCTCGGTCAGGGCGGTGCGGAGCGCCCGGAAGCCGGCTGCCGTCTGCTCCACGAACTCTCGTCCCGGGCCGGATCGCCACGCTCCAGCCAGATGAGCGTCGTCTCGACCAGCCACCCGAACAGGGCCTCGGAGTGCCAGGAGTCGAGGAGCTCGTCGCCCGTGTCGAGCTCGCTGAGCTGGCGCACCACCGACACCGAGACCGAGCGCAGCTCGGCGGCGTAGGCGGCGAACTGGGGTTCGCGTGCCGCGTGCCGCCACAGCAGCGTGAAGGCGGCGGGGTCCTGGCGGGCCACGGTCAAGAGTGTCCGGGGGCCGAGGCCGGCGTGCGTCGGCTGCGCCAGCTCGGCCCGGAGCTCCACGCCGAGGTCGTCGAAGACCTGCTGGAGGATCTCGCGGTAGAGCTCCTCCTTCGACCCGAAGTGCCGGTAGACGATCAGTTTGGTGACGCCGCAGGCGGCCCCCACGTCGTCCATGGAGGTGTCGGCGAATCCCGACGCGGCGAACGCCTGCGCCGCGCCGTGCAGGATCGAGGCCCGGCGCTCGGCTCGTGGAAGCAGCTTGCTCTCGGTCTGTATACGCGTCAGTATATACCGAGGAGTTACAGCGGGGATGACCCGGGAGGGAGCAGCCATGGCCACGGCGCAGGTCGAGTTCACCGAGGAGGAGCTGCTGGCCGACCTGACGGTCGCCGAACCGCTCATCGCCGGCGGCGTCCGCTGCCACGGTGGGTTCGACGACGACGGCCGCTACGTCTCGCCCCGCACCAAGTTCCGGCTGCCGGCCATCGCCGCGTGGGGCGAGCAGAACAGCGAACGGTTCTCGAGCGAGCTCATCGACGTCCCGCTCGAGTGGTGGGAGCGCTCGTTCCCGAACGTCGAGCAGGCCCGCTTCCTGATCCGGGCCGGCGTCCCGGAGCCGCTGATGGCGACGTTGACCCGGATCGGGACCGTCGAGGGATTCGGCGCCAACATCCGCCTGCTGCAGCCGAGGGACCTGCAGCGCCACTTCGTCGAGGACATCGGCGGGACGGCCATCGATCACCTCGGCCGCGGGTTGTTCGAGGCGCACGGCCGCGACGAGGCCGGGTGGGACGAAGAGGCCGGTCACAAGGACATGTGGTTCGCCGCCCGTGACATCGCCTTCGACCGGTCCTGCGAGGAGCTCGACATCGAGGCGATGTTGGCCCGGATGGGATTCGGCTCGGGCCGTCCGGGTGCCGATGCGGCCCGCGTGCTCCCGGACGACATCGCCCCCGAGCTCGAGATGATGGTCTCGCTCATGGTCCGGGTCCTCTTCATTGAGATCTCCGCCTTTCACACCTTCGCCTGGGCGGAGGAGTGGATGTCCGACACCGACCTGGTCGCGGGCGACGGCGAGGCGGCCCGGCTCGTGAGCTACATCAGGGCCGACGAGTCGCCGCACGTCGGCTATCTGCGCACCGCGCTCACTGAGATGCGCGACCGCACGTGGCGTGGCGAAGGGGGGCGCACGTACGCCGGCACCGACATGATCGGGCGCATCTGGGACCCGCTGCTCGCCCACAGCCTGGGGCCGGTGCGCGAGGAGGGCCGGCGCGCCGCTCTGGCCGAGGTGGAGTTCTGGTGCAACGCAGCGGACCAACGGCGCCGACATCCTGGCTGAGTTCCGGTCGCTCGGTGCCGCGTGAAGTTCGGGGTCTTCTACGAGCACCAGCTCCCGCGCCCGTGGGAGAAGGACGCCGAGTACCGGCTCATGCAGGACGCCCTGGAGCAGATCGAGCTGGCCGACCGCCTCGGTTTCGATGTGGTGTGGGAGGTCGAGCACCACTTCTTGGAGGAGTACAGCCACTCGTCGGCGCCCGAGGTGTTCCTCGGCGCCTGCAGCCAACGGACCAAGGACATCAGGCTCGGTCACGGGATCATCCAGACCGCGCCGGGCTACAACCACCCCGCCCGCACCGCCGAGCGTGTGGCCACGCTCGATCTCCTCTCGGGCGGACGGGTGGAGTTCGGTTCGGGGGAGTCCGGCTCGGAGGCCGAGTTGGGCGGTTTCCTCGTCGACCCGGCGACGAAGCGCGACGCCTGGCTCGAGGGGCTGGAGGTCACGCTGCGCTGCATGACCGAGACGCCGTTCACCGGCGTCGACGGCCGCTTCGTCCAGATGCCGCCGCGCAACGTCGTCCCGAAGCCCATGCAGCGGCCGCACCCTCCCCTGTGGGTGGCGTGCTCGCGTCGCGACACCATCCTGTTGGCGGCCGAGAAGGGGATCGGCGCGCTGACCTTCGCCTTCATCGATCCGGAGGAGGCGGAGAAATGGGTGGCGGACTACGAGGAGACCCTCGCGACGCGCTGCGTCCCGGTCGGCCTGGCGGTCAACCCCAACATCGCGTGCGTGACGCAGATGATGTGCCACCCCGACGAGAAGGTGGCGCTCGATCGCGGCCTGGAGGGTGGGAACTTCTTCGGCTACTCGCTCGGGCACTACTACGTCTTCGGAGAGCACCGACCAGGGTCGACCGACGTCTGGACCGAATACCTCGAGCGGCGTGGCGATCAGGGCTATTCGCCGGAGATCGAGACCGCGCTGCGCCAGGAGCGCCTCGGTGCGAAGCTGGCCGCCGGCGAGCGCACCGGTCTGCGGGGCGCCACGGGTACGCCGCAGCAGGTGCGCGACTACCTGCAGCGCTTCGAGCAGGCGGGCGTCGATCAGGTCATCTTCGTGTTGCAGGCCGGCAAGAACCGCCACGAGCACATCTGCGAGTCGCTCGAGCTCTTCGGCCGGGAGGTGCTCCCGGCATTCAAGGAGCGCGACGAGGCTCAGGTGGCGGCCAAGGCGGCGCGCCTCGAACCGGCGATTGACGCCGCGCTCGTGCGGCGGGCGGCTGAGCCAGAACCACCGGCCCTCCCGCCGGACTACTCGTTCCCGGCCATGCCTCGCCGCTGGGCCGACGAGACGGGGAGCGAAGAGATCCGGCAGTGGCTGGAACACTTCGCCGACGCACGGGCCAAGGGCATCCGAGACGAAGGACTGGGGATCCTGGGCAACTGAAGTCGTGGTTTCTCGCCCGCCCACCGGACGAGCGCGGACGCGGTGCCGTACTGTATGGCGTGACCAACACACCGACGTCCGATTCGTCGCGTTGGCGGGTGCTGGTGACAGGGGCGACCGGTCGCGTCGGGTTCCCGGTCGCGCGGGCTCTCGCTGCCCGCCACGACGTGTTCGGGTTGGCGCGCTGCCGGAGCGAGAACGACCGTGCCCGCCTTGAAGGTGCCGGGGTGGTGCCGATCGTCGCTGACCTCGCGGCCATGGACCTCGACCAACTTCCCGCGGGGATCACGCACGTCTTCCATGCGGCGGCCCGCCTCGGTCGCGAGGCACAGGAACGGGACTGGCAGCAGGTCTTTGCCACGAACGCCCATGCGTCGGGCCGTCTCGTTGCCGCCTGCGCCGGCGCCGCCTTCGTGTACTGCTCGACGGGCTCGGCCTACGCCTATCAGGGCCAGCAGCCGTTGCGCGAGGACGACCCGCCCGGGGTTCACCTCGGGGCGTACAGCCTGTCCAAAATCGCGGGGGAGGCCGTCGTGCGCTACGCCGCGGCGCAATCGGCCAGCCGCCTCACCATCATCCGCATCTTCTCGACGTACGGGCCGGAGGGGGGCACGCCCGTGAACCGGCTCCGCCGAATCCTGCGCGGCGAGGAGATCGTCCTGTATCCCGATGCACCCAACAACTACAACCCGATCTACGAGGACGACTACGTCCGCCTGGCCGTCCGCGCCCTCGAGGTGGCCGCGCACGACCCGGTTGTCGTCAACTTCGCCGGCAGCGAGACGGTCAGCGCCGAGGAGTATTGCGCCTACCTGGGGGAGTTGGTCGGCCGCCCCGCACGTATCCGCTACGACCCCGGCGCCCCCTGGCCGATCTGGCCCGACGTGACCCGGATGCACCAGGTTCTCGGGCACGCCCAGGTGCACTGGCGCGAGGGGATGCGCCGGGTGGCCGACACCATGGGCTGATCCGACCGCTGTCCTGCCGCATGGCGCACGGGCTCGGTCCGATACCCTATAGGGGTATACGGTACGACGATCGGAGCAGCCATGCGCCCGGGTTACATCGACAGCAAGGATGCCCTCCAGAAGCGCCTTCGGAAGGTGGAGGGCCAGGTCAGAGGTCTGCAGCGCATGGTCGAAGAGGACCGGTACTGCATCGACATCCTGGAACAGGTGTCCGCGGCCACCAAGGCCCTCCAGGCGGTGGCCCTGGGGCTGCTGGACGACCATCTCGCCCACTGCGTGTCCGACGCCGTGCGCCAGGGGGGCGACGAAGCGACCGAGAAGCTCAACGAGGCCTCCGCGGCGATCGGCCGTCTGGTCCGTTCCTGATCCCCATGCTCGGGACGGCCACCGTCTTGGTGGACATTGGACGCTCGCTGCGCGAGGGCTTCTTCATGTTTTGGGAGACGCTCTGGCCACTGGTGCTCGGCTTCGGCCTGGCCGGGGCGGTGCAGGCCTTCGTGAGCCGCGACGCCATGCGACAGAAGCTGGGCGACCACCGGGCACCGGCCGTCCTCCGGGCCTCGGGCTACGGCATGGCCTCGTCCTCGTGTTCGTACGCCGCGTCCGCCATGGCCAAGTCACTCTTCGTGAAGGGCGCCGACTACATCGCCGCCATGGTCTTCATGTTCGCATCGACGAACCTGGTCATCGAGTTGGGGATCGTGCTCGTGGTGCTGATGGGATGGCAGTTCGCCGTCAGCGAATTCGTCGGGGGGATCATCATGATCGTGCTCCTGGCGACAGTGGGCGCGCTCTGGTTGCGCGGGCGGCTCGTCGTGCAGGCCCGCGCCCGGCTGCAGAGTGCGGAGGATGCGCACGAACACCAGCACGGACCCGAGGCGAGTGGAACAGCCGGTCAGCCGCCGCTCGCGGCACGTCTGAAGTCGAAGGCCGGCTGGGCGGACAGCGCCACCTACACCATGTCCGACCTGACCATGCTGCGGCGAGAATTGGTCATCGGCTACACGGTTGCCGGCTTCCTCGCGGTGGTGGTCCCGACGTCCGTCTGGCAGGCAGTGTTCATCAGCGGACACGGCTTCTGGACCAGCCTCGAGAACGCCATCGTCGGGCCCTTCATCGCCATCATCAGCTTCGTCTGCTCCATCGGCAATGTGCCCCTGGCGGCGGCGCTCTGGAAGGGAGGCATCTCCTTCGGAGGGGTGATCGCCTTCATCTTCGCTGACCTCATCGCGTTCCCGCTTCTCCTGATCTACCGCCGGTACTACGGGAAGCGCTTGATGCTGCGGATGCTGGTGGTGTTCTGGGCCTTGATGTCGGCCGCGGGATTGCTCACCGAGCTGCTCTTCAGCGCGGCCGGCCTGGTGCCGACCGTGCGACCCACCACGGTGGCGCCGGCCCACTTCTCCTGGAACTACACGACCTACCTGAACCTGATCTTCCTGGTGCTCTTCGGCGTCCTCTACTGGCTGTACCGCAACCGCGAGCGGTTCGGTGGGGGAGGCCGCACGGCGCGAGACCCGGTCTGCGGCATGCAGGTGGAGGTGGCGCACGCACCGGCGACGCGTGACCATGGCGGCGAGCGCCACTACTTCTGCTCCGATCATTCCGCGGAGCAATTCGAGCCCCATCGGCAGGGTGCCGCTCACGCCAGCAAGAAGGGGAGAGCCGAGGACGCAACAAGAGCGCATCACTGATCAGCTGCAGGCCCATGCTGCGACGTGCAGATCACGGAGACGTGCTGAGGGGGTCCCCGGCGCAGGACCTCGTTATTCGATCTCGCCCTCTCCCTTGACGTCGGCGCCGATCTTCCCCATCTCCTTCTCGTGCTCGGAGACCTCCGGGTCGAGGGTGTTGCCCTCGGCAGCGGCCTCCTCCTCGGCCGTTGGCGGTCGGTCAGCCGTGTGGGAGGCGCTGGCCTCCCGGGCCTCTTGCCTTCGTGGCCTCGTCGACCTCTTCGCTCATGGTCCCTCCTTTGGTCCTGAACGGTGCATTGCCAATCGGCACCGCTCCTAATCATGCGACAGCCGCCATCGGTGGTCGAACCGGGCCTCTGTGGGGCAGCGTCAGGTGGTCGGGCGCCGCCGCTTCGGCCCCGTCGAGCGAGCCTGATCGGCCGGGGGTCGCTACAGTCCGGTTGCAAATGACTGACTACGACGCCATCGTGATCGGGGCGGGTCACAACGGCCTGACCGCCGCCACGGTCATGGCCCGGGGTGGTCTGCGGGTCCTGTGCCTCGAGAAGAACCACTTCATCGGCGGGATGGCGTCGACCACCGAGCTCATCCGCGGCTACCGCTTCGAGTTGGCCGGTTCGATCCAGTTCCCGATACCGAACCAGATCTTCGAAGACCTCGATCTGGGTGCCTGTCCCATTTACGAGCCGGAGGTCCAGTCCGCCAGCATCAGCGAGGACGGCCAGCCGCCGATTCTGCTCTATTCGGACCCGGAGCGACTCTTGGAGCACCTCGGGGAGACGATCGGGATCGAGGCGGTCCTGGGCATGGCCGCGGTGGCGGGGTGGGCCGATGCCCCCGCCCGTGCCATCGGCCGCTTCGATGTGCGCACGCCGCCCAAGTCGCTGGACGAAATGTGGGAGTGCGCCGCCGACGAGGCCGAGCGCGAGGCGATCCGCACCGCCATGTTCGGCAGCGTGATGGATGTCGTCGACCGCTTTCTCCCCGATCGGTCCAAGCATGCGCCGGTGCGGAGCATGCTGGCCTTCCTCGCCGTCAACTCGACTTTCCGAGGCCCGTACTCGCCGGGAAGTGCCCTGTGCCTCGCCTTCGCACTGGCTTCTCCCGGTACGGCGACCATGTCGAAGGTGCGAGGCGGCCTCGGCACCATCGCCGATCACCTGGCCCGCTTGTTTGAGCAGCATGGTGGTGAGCTTCGCCGCCATGCCAAGGTGACCCGCATCGTCGTCGAGGGCGGCGCCGTGACCGGCGTCGAGCTGGGTGAAGGCGAGGTGGCGACCGCCCCCGTGGTGGTGTCCAACCTCGACCCGACCACCACCTTCACCCAGCTGCTCGATGCCGACAGCCTGCCGGCGAGCTTCGCCAGTCGCGTCGGCGCTATCGACCACCGTGCCGCCTATTTCCAGGCCCACTTCGCTCTGCGCGGTCTGCCCGAATACCGGGCGCCCTACGAGGCGCTGAACGACACCAAGCTGGGCCGCAACGTCACGTTCTTCGGCACGGCCGAGCAGATGCAGCAGGACTTCGAGGGGTGCGTGCGGGGCCTGGTCCCCTCGTCCCCGAGTTTCAACCTGCAGATCCCCTCGCTCGACGATCCGACGCTCGCCCCGGAGGGAATGCACGCCGCCAGCAGCTTCGCGTTCTATCTGCCTATCGCCGACCGGGAGACACAGGGACGGCTCCGCGACGAGATGGCCGAGCGGATCGTGTCGAAGATCGCCTTGGCCGCGCCGAACTTCCCCGACCTCATTGAGCGCCAGCTCAACTACCCGGCCTACACCTACGAGTTGATGTTCGGCTGTGCCGGCGGTGACTTCACCCACGGGCTGCTCCAGCCCGAATTCATGGGGCCGTTCCGGCCTGGCCCGCGGGGATGGCCGGATGCGCCCGTGCCCCTCGAAGGGCTGTATCTCTGCGGGGCCGGGTGCCACGGCGGTCCCGGTGTGACGTTCATCCCCGGCTACAACTGCGGCTACGCGGTGCTCGACGGAGCCAACGACCGGTTGTAGCGCCGCTGACGCTCCATGAAGGCGAGGAAGAACGCCACGGAGAAGGCGAGGCTCGTGAAGAGGCTCATCACGAAGAAGATCCAGGCCCACCGCAGCCCGCGTCGCCTGCCCTCGGTGATGGTCCACAACGGCAGCAGGACCAGGTTCACGATCGTGTAGTCCTGCGCGGCGGAGTCGGCGGCCCAGTTCGAGAAGAGCATCTTGGTGTAGTTGATGTAGCTGGCGCGGTGTCCGTAGAGGTGCACGTAGCGCACGTTGAAGTACCACCCGAGGAGCAACGAACAGACGCCGACGGCGTAGTAGACCCCTTCGAGAAGGGAGACAGGACCGGTTTGCGCGCCCGAAAAGAGGCGGCGGTTGGCGACGAACGCGGCCACCGTGCTCGCGATGCCCAGAAGCCCGTAGAACACAAGAGAAGTCGTCACTGTCGCCCCCGTTCCGTGCCCCCTGCGTGCGGGCACACCCTAACGAGGACCGCCACGGCGCTGCCGGAGGATCGTCAGAGGAGTTCGAGAAGTCTCTCGGGTGGGCGCGCCACGACGGCCCGATCGCCGACCACGAAGATGGGCCGTTCGAGCAGAATCGGGTGGCCCGCAATGGCCTCCAGGAGGGCATCGCCGTCGAGGTCCCCGAGCGCCAATTCGGCATAGACGGGCTCGCCGGTGCGCATCATGGCGCGAGGGTCGTCGATGGCCAGGAGCTTCATGATCGCCTTGAGGTCAGCCACGGTCGGGGGCTCGTCGAGGTAGCGGATCGTGTCCGCCCGGACGCCGCGCTCCTCCAACAGCGAGAGCGCGGTACGGCACTTTGAACAGGACGGGTTGACATAGATCTGTGGCGACATCACAGGCACCCTACGGTGGCCGCTCAGGCTGCTCCACCCGGCAGCGTGGCAACCACCTGCGCCCAGCTGTAGGTGAATGCTCGTTCCGGCACACTGGCCACGGCGAGCGTCACCGCCATTGACGTGCCCCGGTCGTCACCGCTGTGCGTGTCGCCGGTTGTGTCGATGGCCGCTCCCATGACGAGATGAGGACCCGAACCGAAGTCGTCGAGGATGCCTTTCCGGTGGCCCCAACAACCGTCGGCGCCCCGGTGTACGCAGTCCAAGTTGCCGCTGTCGAAGCCGTCGTCGTACATCCACCCGTAGACGGCGTCGAGCCCGTTCGACGATCCGCCCGCCCATTCCGCGTCGTCGAGGTCGTACGCCTGACCGGGGTCGGGCGGGTCGTTGGCGTCGTCCGCCCCACGCTGGGCATTTCGGTTGAGCGCGGTGGTCAGTCCGGCGAAGGCCGGGAGCCCTCGGTCCACTCTCTCGAGGTTCACGGCGACGAAGAGCTGGTCGGGAATGCTCAACTGGGCGAAGCCCGCCGGCAGCACCATGGGGCGGATGCCCTCGAGCGCGTGCGCATGGTTGATGGCGGACAACACAGCGTCGAGACAGGCCGGGGAGTTGTCGATCCCGGTTGCAAGGCAGACGCGCGTGTAGTCCGGCACCGGCGAGACATTGCGGGACGGATCGGCGATCCCCGTGTTGGACTCCGAGGCAGGGATCGCTCCGAGGGGCCGCAGCGTCCCGGCGGACATGGACGCCAAGGCCTGCTTCCAGGTGTAGGCGTCGGCCCCCGCCCTTGAGGAGGCCGCCAGCGTCGCGGCCAGCGAGGATCCGTCCCGGTCTTGCTTCGACGTGTCGCCGGTCGGATCGTAGGCGGCTCCCATCACGAGGTGTCGTGTCCCGAACCGGTCGAGGACGATTTGCCGATCAGCCCAGCAGCCCGACGAAGCGCTGCTCGAGCACCCCGGCACGCCGCTGTCCGGGCCGTCGTCGTACACCCATTCGAAATCTGCATCGAGCCCGTTGTCCACGTCACCGATCCACTCCGTGTTCACCGAGCCGTACGGCGGGCCGGGGCGGCTGGGGAGGCGGGCGGCGTCGGCCCCCTTCTCCGCGTCGGAGTCCAGTGGGACGGTCAGCGCGGTGAAAGGCGCCAGGCCACGGTCGACTCGCTCGCGATCGATGGCGACGAACAGTTGCTCGGCCACGGTCAGCCGGGCGAAGTCAGCAGGCAGCTCCATGGGCCGTACGCCCTCTGCCGCCCTGGCTCTGTCGATGGCGTCCAGCGTGACGCGCAGGCACGTGCTCGTGCTGTCGTCGCCCACGGGAGCGCAGGTTTCGGGATAGTCCGGGACGGGGGACACCGATTGGGGCGGATCGGCCAGGCCACTCTTCGACTGCCCTCCGGTCGAGCATCCTGCCAGGAGGAGAGCGAGCGCGACACCCGCCACCGACCACCATCGAAGCCGTCGTGCCTGCGGGCAGGCCGGATTTCGAGGGCGCCACATCAGACGACACAACGTAGCCACGCCGACTGCCCTTTCGGCAGCAGGTCGAAAGGCCGAATCAGTGATCCGGATCGGCCGCGCTCCCGAAACGGGGAGGGCGCTTCTGCAGGAACGCGGACACCGCCTCCTGCATGTCATTGGTCATGGACGACAGGACCTGCGTCCTGTTCTCGAGGTCGATGCCCGCCTGGAGGGAACCGACCTCGAGTTGGGACCACATGACCTCCTTGGTCATCCGGACTCCCCACGGTGCGTTCGCCGCGATCAGCCCCGCCGTCTCGAGAGCGGCCTCCTGCAGCTCGTCGTCGGGGACCACGCGGAGCACGAGCCCGATGCGGTCGGCCTCCTCGGCGTCGATGATCCGTCCCGTCAGCATCAGCTCCCAGGCCCGCGAGGCGCCGATCAAGCGCGGCAGCAGCCAGCTGACCCCGATGTCGCAACCCGAGAGCCCGAGGCGAACGAAGGCGACGTTGAAGCGCGCCGTGGCGGATGCGATGCGGATGTCGCTGGCGAGGGCCAGGGCGAGGCCGCCTCCCGCCGCCGGCCCGTTCACCGCGGCGATCACCGGCTGGGGCAGCGAGCGCAGCCGGGGGACGAGGGCTGCAATATGGGTCTGGGTGGCAAAGGTGGCTCCAACCCGGTCGAGCGCCTCGGAGCCCGGCGCGTCGCCGTAGCCTCCGAGGTCGAGCCCGGCGCAGAAGCCCCGTCCGGCGCCTGTGAGGACGACCACCCGGCAGGCACGGTCAGAGGCGACCTCGGCCAGCACCTCGTGAAGCTCGGCGATCAACGTCGCATTCATGGCGTTCAACCGCTGGGGCCGGTCCAGAGTGATCCGGGTGACACCCTCGTGTGGCTGGTCGACTTGCAGTGTGTCCAACACGGACCCCTTTTGCTCGGTTCGGCCATATCCTGCAACACACGGCAGGGCGGCGCGCGTTCGGCACCGCGCTGGGACGGGAGCACAACATGGGCCTGCACTATTCGAGCGTCGTCGGCGCTCCACCGGCCGAGGTCTACGCCTGGCACGAGCGGCCGGGGGCGTTGCTGCGCCTGGCGCCGCCATGGCAACCGATCAGGGTCGCCCAGGAGTCGGACTCGTTGGCCGACGGGCGGGCCATCCTGCGGCTGCCGGGAGGACTGCGCTGGGTCGCGCAGCATTCGGGCGACGATCCGCCGAGGCACTTCGTCGACGAGCTGGTGTCGCTTCCGTTGCACTGGCGTCACACGCACGTGTTCGAGGCGGCCGAGGGCGGGGCGACCAGGGTGATCGACGATGTCGAGACGCCGGTGCCCGCGTCGTTGCTCCGGCAGACCTTCCGCTACCGGCATCACCAGCTCGCCGGGGACCTGGCTGCGCACCGGAGCGCGGCACAACGGGGCGGGCAGCTCCGGACGATCGCGGTCACAGGATCCTCGGGTCTCATCGGTTCCGCCCTCTGCGCGTACCTCTCGACAGGCGGCCATCGCGTCATCCGGCTGGTGCGGAGGGCGCCCCGTGGTCCGTCGGAGCGAAGCTGGGATCCGGAGCGACCCAGCCCGCGCGCCCTCGAGGGTATCGATGCCGTCGTCCATCTCGCCGGCGCATCCATCGCCGGCCGTTTCACCGAGGCGCACAAACGGCTGGTGCGCGACAGCCGTGTCGGTCCCACCGCGGAGCTGGCGCGTGTCCTGGCCGCCATGCCGGACGGACCGCGGGTCATGCTGTGTGCCTCGGCCGTCGGCTATTACGGGAGCGAGCGCGGGGACGAGTTGCTGACGGAGGACAGCGCGGCGCGGCTCGGGGTTTCTGGCGGAACTGGTCGAGGACTGGGAGGCGGCAGCGCAGCCCGCCGCCGACGCCGGCGTGCGAGTGGTGCATGTGCGGACAGGCATCGTCCAGTCGGCTCGCGGAGCGAGCCTCAAGCTCCTCCGCCCTCTCTTCTCGCTGGGCCTCGGAGGGCCGCTGGCTCCGGGGACGCAATGGGTGTCTTGGATCGGACTCGATGACCTACTCGATGCCTTCGGCCGCGCACTCGCCGACGACGAGCTGGTCGGCCCACTCAACGCAGTGGCGCCCTCCGCCGTCACCAACGGGGAGTACGCCGCGACGCTGGCCCGCGTCATGCGACGGCCGGCGCGCCTCACGGTCCCTGCGTTCGGCCCCGGGTTCCTCCTGGGCACTGAGGGCGCGCGAGAAATGGTCCAGGCGAGTCAACGCGTCGCTCCGGCGCGGCTCGTCGCGACGGGCCACGTCTTTCGTCATCCCTCCCTCGAGACGTGCCTACGGCACCAGTTGGGTCACATCGACGTCGCGCCGTACCGGGAGGAGTCGGGAAACGCCTGAGGCGGGACCGAGGTGGCGTGGTCCTGAAGATGGCGCATGCGCCGGCCGAGGCACCGGCCTACTGTCGGGGGATGATCACGGGTCTCCACGCGCTGGTCCATGCCGGTGATGCCGATGCGGCTCGGGCGTTCTTCCGGGACGTGCTCGGCTGGCCCTACGTCGATGCGCACGACGGGTGGCTCATCTTCGGGACGGGGCCATCGGAGCTCGGCGTCCATCCCACCGAGCGTGGAGCCGAGCACCATGAGATCTCGTTCGTCTGCGATGACATCGAGCTGACGGTCGCCGAGCTCACGGCAAAAGGGGCGGCGTTCACGGGCGGCATCGAAAACCGTGGCTTCGGTCGGACGATCGCCCTCCAAATCCCCGGCGGCGGCCACATCATGCTGTACCAGCCGCGGCACCCGACCGCGTTCGATCTCTGAGCCGGCGGCGTTCCACCAGTCTTCGAAATTCACACCGCCGGGTTGGTGGCGACGCCGGCCGTGAGCCAGCTCGAGTACTTGAAGCCCCGGGCGTAGCGCTGCTCGTTCCGCTCCACGACGAACCCGGCTCGCTCTATCAACGTGGTGGGGTCGCGGGTGAGACGGCACCCGCCGGCCAGTCGACGGTGGAGCGGTTCGATGCGGCGTTGCCACGCGACGACACCGGCGTCGGGAGACAATCCGTGTTCGAGGAAATGGACCCTGCCACCCGGCCGCACCACGCGCCGGAGCTGGAGAGCGCCCTTTCCGGCTCGGGCACGGTGCACAGGGTGAAGGTGAAGAGCGCTGCGTCGCACGATGCGTCGCGGAGTGGGATCTGCTGCCCGTCGAGACCGACGTACTCGACGGGCACCGGCGACACCCGGATCCGTGGCTCCGCCAGCCGCCGGGCCACCATCGCCGGTTCCACGGCCAGGACCACCTCCACATCCGACGGGTAGTGGGGCACGTTCAGGCCCGAGCCGAATCCGATCTCGACGATGCGGCCAGCCAGGCCATCCGTGGTCTGCGCACGCCAGCTGTTGAAACCGGCCAGGCCGCAGGCCAGATCCACCATGCGGGGCACCACATGCTCACGGTAGAGGGACACTGCGGGCACGTTACCGGTGGGTGCCGTCGGTGAGGAAGAATCCGTCCATGGACATTCACGGAAGCGCAATGGTCACCGGAGCCAGTCGCGGCATCGGCCGGGCCATCGCCCTCGCGTTGGCCGACCGCGGCTTCGACACGGTGGCCACCATGCGGGATCCCGATGCGGGCGCAACTCTGGCGGCAGAGACCGGGGGGCGCATTCAGGTCCGTCGGCTCGACGTCACCGATCCGTCGACATTCGAGTTTCCGTCCGACCTGCGTGTGCTCGTGAACAACGCCGGCGTCGACACCGATTACCTGCCGGTGGAACACGCCAATATCGAGGATTGGCGCCGGATGTTCGAGACCAACGTCTTCGGCGTCGTGGCGCTGACCTCGTCCGCCATCCCGACCTTGCGCGCGAACCAGCCCTCGGTGGTCTGTAACGTCACGTCCTCGTCCATCATCGCGTCCGTGCCTTTCTTCTCGGCCTATCGGGCCTCCAAGGCAGCCGCCTCGGCCTTCGGTGACAGCCTTCGGGTCGAGGTGGCGCCTTTTGGCATCCGGGTCGTCGAGATCCTCCCCGGGCCCATCGATACCGATATGTTCCGGTTGAGCACGGGGGAGCAGGGTGCCGCCCGCTTCGCCGACTACCGGCCCCTGGCCGATGTTGCGGCAGCCCTGCGTCGCGAACATGCCGACCCCCGCGTGGTGGACCCGTCGCAGGCGGCATCGACCATTGTCGACGCGATCCTCGATTCGTCCGGGCCCATGCGCTACGGCTGCGATCCCGTCTCACTGGAGCTCCTCGACCTGTGGCGCCAATGTGACGACGAGACGGTCTTCACCATGACGGGGCAGTCCCTTCTCGACCAGTCCGGGGAGTCCGCCCCGGCGCACTGAGGCGCGGGAGTTCAGAACCCGGGAGAGATCGCGCAGCGCCCCGGCCAGCTCGCCGCCGGTGCGAAAGACCGAGCTTCTAGTATCCGCGGTAGAGCCGGTTCTCCACCGTGCGCACCGACAGGTGCATCATCGCGTCGTCGTTCAGGCGACGGGAGCGGCGAACCTGTAGCCGATACCGCGAATGGTCATGATCCAGCGCGGATTCTCCGGGTCGACTTCGATCTTGAGGCGGACACGGCGGATGTGCTCGGTGACCGTCGAGCGGCCCTGCCACCGTCCGTTGGACCCCCAGACCCGTTCCAGCAGGTCCTCGCGGGAGAACACCCGCCCCGGCGCCGAGGCAAGAAAGGCGAGGAGGTCGAACTCCTTGCGGGTCATGGCCACCTCGGTGTCGCCGACGGTCACCTTGCGGGTGCCCTGGTCGATGACGAGCTCGCCATGGTCGAGCGTCGTGGTCGGAGTGGCGCAGCCGCGCCGCAGCACCGCACGCATGCGAGCTTCGAGTTCGGCGAAGGAGTATGGCTTCGCGAGCACGTCATCGGCACCGAGGTTGAGCAGCGCCACCCGATCGCGTTCCGAGGAACGCCCCGAGCAGACAATGACGGGAACCGAGCTGCGCCGGCGGATTGCGCTCAGCACGTCGCCGGTTCCGCCGCCAATGTCGAAGTCGAGAATCACCAGGTCGGCCGGTTGGGCGAACACCGCCTTGAGCGACTCGTCCACGTTGGCCGCCTCCGTCACCGCGTATCCCGAACGCTTGAGATAGTGCTGCAGGGCCCGACGGGTGTTGGCGTCGTCCTCCGCGACGAGGATCGTCCTCTCGGTCAAGACCTCGCCCATAGGGGTGAACACGGAAGTCGGATTGGTGCCGACCGTGCGGAGGCTGTCGCCATAGGGCGCCCCCTCCTCAGAAACGTTCAACGGAACCGTCATGCGGCACCGCCCAGTGCCGAAGAGATACCGGTCTGGGCGCGCCGCCCAGAGGTGTTGTCGGTACCTCGACGTCGAGCCCGCGCTTGCAGGGTGCCGCCCATGTCTCTTGCCCCTCTCGTCCGTCCCGCATCACATGCAGACCGGTTCGTCTTCCGCCCGGACGGACCCAGGTCGCTCCTGACGGCGACTCGGTGCCGAGCTGTGTTCTCAGTGTCGGCAGATGACGAAGCCGACTCCATAGGTCTTTTGGCCCAGAAATTGGGCGCCCGTTGTGCAAGCGCGTTCGGGTGCCCCCCTGCACGCGCCGGCGCCGTTCTCTGCATGGGACTGTTCAGGCGTCGGGCAGCGTGAATCGGTAGCCCACGCCGCGGACGGTGGTGATCCAGCGGGGTGAGTCCGGGTCGGGTTCGATCTTCAGACGGACCCGGCGGACGTGCTCCGTCACCGTGGAGCGGCCTTGCCATTCCTCGGTCGAGCCCCAGACCCGCTCGAGGAGATCCTCGCGGGAGAAGACCTGACCGGGGGATGCCGCCAGGAAGGCGAGCAGGTCGAACTCCTTGCGCGTCATGGGGACGGACTGGTCGCGCACGGTCACGGTCCGCGTGTCGCGGTCGACGACGAGGTCTCCGTGGTGCAGGGTGGTCGCGGCCGGCTCGCCGTTGCCGCGGCGGAGGACGGCGCGCACCCTCGCCTCGAGTTCTGCGAAGGAGAACGGCTTGACGACGAAGTCGTCGGCGCCCAGGTTGAGGGTCCGGATCCTGTCGTCCTCGGAGTCCCTTCCAGAGCAGACGATGACCGGCACAGCGCTGTGGCGTCGAATCTTGGCCAGCACATCCATGCCGTCGAAGCCGGGAAGTCCCAGGTCAAGGATGACAAGACTGGCCGAGTGCTGGAAGACCGCCCGCAGGGTCGAAGGCCCGTCGGCGGCCTCGGTGACCCGATAGCCGCTGCGGTCGAAGTATTGGAGCAGTGCGCTCCGGCAGCTGTGATCGTCCTCGGCCACCAGGATGGTGTGCTCTCCCTGCTCCGTCCCCGCGGGTGACGCCAGCGGGTCCGTGCCGGCCGGAGTGAGCGGCCGGAGGCCGCGGTGATGCGTCGGGACGCGTGTCGCCACGCCGACCGGCGGATTCATGCGCCTACCTTCTTCGTGCGAGACCCTGGAGTCGATCGCTGCAGGGGTGTGGTGCCCATGTCGACATTCTCGGCTGTGCCGCTGCCTAACTTGAGGGAATCGCGGCGCTCCGGAATCGGACCGTCCAGACCGCCCCCGAGCCTCGCCGACGAGGAGCCCGCGCGAGGCTGGGCCGTGCCACATCGGAGCCAACAGTTCCCTTGCGCGCCACAGTCCATTCGAGACACGAACGCCGTGTTCTCCATGACGAAAGGCGTTGCACCGACAACGGAAATTGAGCGGCTCGATCCATTGGCAATGTCGGCCCAGATACCCACGTTTTGCACCGCTTCGCCGGTTGCGACGAGGTTTCGCAACCTCTGCAACCGATCAACAACGGTTACGCAACCGTCCTGCAAGAGGCCTATCTATTAGAGTGGTGACTACTCCTGAATACGTGAAATCCGTATGGTCAACTGATGACTACAGGAACAAGTTGCACCTGTCGGATGGTGCAAATGAAGAAGGGGGAAACGTGGGATCGACGACAAGTCAGTTCTCCACGGCGCAGGAATCGGCGGAGGCGGGTATCGAGAGTCTCTGGTCAGAATTCAAGCGGACCGGGGAACAGTCACTTCGCAACCAGCTGATCATCTACTACTCGCCGTTCGTGAAGTACATCGCAGGACGCGTGTTGGCCGGGTTGCCGCGGCACTTCGACGAGGAGGATCTCGTCAGCTACGGCATCATCGGGCTGATCGACGCGATCGAGCGGTTCGAAGTCGACCGCAATCTGCGGTTCGAGACCTACGCCATTCCGCGTATCAAGGGGGCGATCATCGACGAGTTGCGTTCGATCGACTGGGTCCCCCGGTCGGTGCGCACCAAGGCCCGGGCGGTCGAACAGGCGTTTACCCACTTGGAAGGGACGCTGCGGCGCACCCCCAACGAAGCCGAGGTGGCTGCCGAGCTCGAGATGTCGGTGGGCGACTTCCACAAGGCACTGCGCAAGATCTCGACCGTGGGCATGATGGCGCTCGACGAGGTGCTGCGCGGCGGCGACCGCTCCGAGCGCTCGACGCTGGGCGAGACCCTGCCGGACGGGTCTTGGGGCCCGGTCGACACGTTCGAGGCCAAGGAGTCCAAAGAGGCGCTCGTGGCGGCCGTAGACGGGATGCCGGAGCGGGAGCGGACCGTCCTGATGATGTACTACTACGACGGATTGACGCTGACAGAGATCGGCCAGGTTCTCGGCGTGACCGAGAGCAGGGTGTGTCAGATCCACACGAAGGCGCTTCGCCAGCTCCGTTCCAAGCTGGCGGACCGGCCCGAGACCGTGCGGCTCGAGCCGGCGGCACGGGCCGACGGACGCTCGGCGCACCGTCACGCGTGAGGGCGCCGGACGCGCCCGCCTGCAGCTGCTCGCCAGCTAATCCCGCAAGGATTCAGATCCGCCCGGCGGCCCGTGTGGTCGCCGGGCGGACTGCTGTCTGTCCGCATGCAGAAGCGCACCAGCGCCCCCACCCCGCTGAGGACCGGTACGGTACGGCCTACCGACTCCGATCGAGCCCAAGGGGGCGCATCATGCCTTTGCACAGCAGGGAAAATCTGCGGGACCAACTGATCGAATCGGTGTACGCCGACCCGTCCTTGAAGGCGCCGTTGCCGGCGACGCATTGTCCGAGCGAAGAGATGCGGCCGGATGACGTGATGCGGGCGATCACCGACGAGCTGCTGCTCGATGGGAACGCCCGTCAGAACCTGGCCACGTTCTGTCAGACCTGGGAGGAACCAGAGGTCCACAAATTGATGGACATCTGCATCGACAAGAACCTCATCGACAAGGACGAGTATCCCCAGACGGCCGAGATCGAGCGCCGCTGCGTCCGCATGCTGGCCGGTCTCTGGAACGCTCCCGAGGGCGGCGAGCCCGTCGGCTGCTCGGCCATCGGGTCGTCCGAGGCGTGCATGTTGGGCGGCATGGCCGCCAAGTGGCGCTGGAGGGCCAAGCGAGAGGCGGCCGGCAAGCCGACCGACAAACCCAACATGGTGTGCGGACCGGTGCAGGTGGTCTGGCACAAGTTCGCCCGCTACTGGGACATTGAGATGCGGGAGATCCCCATGGCCCCGGGCCGCTACCAGATGGACGTCGAGCAGATGCTGGCGCGGGTCGACGAGAACACAATCATGGTGGTACCGACCTTCGGCGTCACCTACACCGGTTCCTACGAGCCCGTGCTCGAGCTGTCCCAGGCGCTGGACAAGCTGCAGGAGGACACCGGCCTGGACATCGACATCCACGTTGACGGGGCGAGCGGTGCGTTTCTCGCCCCCTTCTGCGAGCCGGAGATCCTGTGGGACTTCCGCGTGCCGCGGGTGAAGTCCATCAGCACGTCCGGGCACAAGTTCGGCCTGGCGCCGCTCGGCGTGGGCTGGGTGCTCTGGCGGGACAAGGCTGACCTTCCCGACGACCTGATCTTCCACGTCACCTACCTCGGTGGGGACATGCCGGTGTTCCAGATCAACTTCTCGCGGCCGGCGGGCCAGATCGTGGCGCAGTACTACAACTTCGTGCGGCTGGGCCGGAACGGCTACCGCAACGTGCACAACGCCTGTTACGACGTCGGCAAGTACCTGGCTGCCGAGGTGGTCAAACTGGGCCCGTTCGAACTGCTGTGCGACTCGGACCCTCTGAAGGGGATCCCGTCGGTGGCCTGGCGCATCGCGGAGGGCGAGGACCCGGGCTACACGCTCTACGACGTGGCCGACCGGCTGCGGTCACGTGGCTGGCAGGTACCGGCCTATCCGTTGACCGGATCTGTCTCGGACGTCTCGGTCCAGCGGATCCTGGTGCGCCAGGGGGTGAGCCGGGACCTGGCCGGTCTGTTGCTGGACGACCTCCAGAAGTCGATCGCTCACTTCGACCGCCACCCCGTGTCGGTGCCCATGACCAAGGAGGAGTCAGGCGGCTTCAGCCACCTGTAGCTTCAGCCGTAGCTGCCGACCGCGGACCCGATCGGCATGGCCTCCCTCTGGGACCAGTCGACGCGGAAGGGCCGCCGACGGATGAAGCGAGGCTCGCCCACCCTGGCCGGTCGGTCGGTCGTCCAAGCAGCGGGAGCGGCCAGGGTGATCCCGGCCAGGGCCCGCAGCGCGGGGTCATAGGCGGAGCGGATCCAGGCGAACCGGCGCCACGCCTCGTCCTCGTGGCCCGGCGTGACGGCGAGGATGCCCTGCAGGGCCGCGATGGCTGTGTCGTACTCCTCCCGACTGATGCTGATAGCCGGGGCCGGTTCGCCGGTGCGCGCCATGAGGTCGGGGAGCCTGGCCGGTGGGGGGAGCGGGATGTTGACGGCCCGGGCGATGTGCACGATCAAAGGGAGGCCGTAGACGAGGACGGTCAGCGGCCCCTTCTCGGGGTCGGCGAACACCCCCGCGAAGTCCCCGTCGGAGGCGGCGAAGACCAGCGCCGACGCGTCGAGCACAGCCCCCATGGTGGCGACCCACGATTGGTCGGCCCCGGAGTCGGGGAAGTAGGTGAGGATCGGGAAGGCGGTGTGCGTCTGCTCCAGGTCCAGCATCCAATCGGCCGCGTTCTGCCAGATATCGGGGGTCTCCAGGCCGCCGATCCGGACCAGGGTCTGCAGGAATTCCGGAGCGCCGGGCGGTGACCCGGCGATGGGGCGGAGGCGGTTCGCTCCCTTCTCGCGCCCGTTGTAGGCACCGTAGATGGTGGGCAGGTAGCTGATGAGGAGGGCGACGAGACCGAGTCCGATCGTGGCCTCCACGAAGGCGATCCAGATCCGGCCCGGCCCGTTGGGCTCCGAGAAGCCCATGGTGGTGATGGACGAGACGCTGATTTCGAAGGCCCGCGCCCAGCTGAGGTCGTGGGTGCCCCAGTAGATGGAGGTGAAGGCCGCCATCATGAAGATCATCCAGACCAGCGGCAGGCTGACGAGGGCGACCGGCGCGTACAGCCGGCGTAACGACCGAGCCAGTGGGTTGTTCTGCGGGTGCACGACGAGCCGGTACACCAGCGCGAACACGAACTGGGCCAGACGCGGGAAAGCCCTCCTGGGGGAGGACGACCGTCTCGAGCGCCGAGCCCAGAACCGCCAGCGCCACCACGGCCCCGAGGACCAGGCACAGGACGTGAGTGAAGATCATGATGTGGGCGCCGGCGTGGGTCTGCGGCGGATCAGGAGAGCGACTGCGCGGCCTCCTGCACCGCCTGGTCGACATCCTTCTTGTCCACTTGCAGCTCCTTGGCCACCTTTTTCTCCGCCCTGAGGTTGGCCTTCTCGATGGCGTCCTCAATCGTCGTCTCGCCCACGATCACCAGGGCTGCCTCGCCGGCGTCGATGGCATCGCCGAATTCCTTGACGTCGGTGCGGGACATCCCCTTCCACAGGTGCCCGCTGACGCCGCCGACGGCAGCACCGACGATGGCCGTACCGATGATGGAGGGAGGGAACAGAATGCCGATCAGGGCACCCGCAGCGGCGCCGCCCCAGGCGCCGTGGCGTGTGGTCGTCTCATCCTTGTTGACGTGGACCTTCCCGTTGTCGTCCTTGGTGATGACGGCGGCGTCGTAGGTGCCGACGGCGCCGACGGCGTGGAGATCCTTGACGACGTCGTAGTCGGCGCGGGCGTCGACCTCGCTGGCATAGGTCCCGATGTAGATGAAGACGCCATCGGCCTTCGACATGGCAACGCTCCTCTCGGATGCCCGGGGCGGGCGTCCACGCGCCGATCTGTCAACGGCGCTCACCGCGAGGGTAGGCCGGAGCGGCTCGTCGTGCGAGGCCGAGGAGAGGCGTGCCGTCTCGGCTGTCTGGCATGATCCGTGCCCGTGCCCCTTCCCCCCGCCATCGAGATCGCGCGACGGGCCACGTTGCGCCCCATGAGCGACATCGCCGCCCAGATGGGAATCGACCCACGCCTGCTCGAGCCGTACGGCACGGGACGTGGCCAAGGTCAGCCTCGACGCCGTGGAGGCCCTGGCGGACCGGCCGCGGGCCCGGTACGTCGTGGTGACCGCAGTCACACCCACGCCGCTCGGGGAGGGCAAGACCACCACCACGGTCGGCCTCGGACAGGCCATGGCCTGCATCGGGCGGCAGGCGACCATCGCCGTCCGGCAGGCCTCCATGGGTCCGACCTTCGGGATCAAGGGTGGCGCGGCGGGCGGCGGCTACAGCCAGGTGGTCCCGTTCGAGAGCCTGAACCTGCACCTGACGGGGGACATCCACGCGGTGACCGCGGCCAACAATCTCCTGGCCGCCATGGTCGACAACCACCTCTACAACGGGAACGCACTCGGTCTCGACCCGCACGGCGTGACATGGAAGCGCGTGCTCGACGTCAACGACCGTTCGCTCCGTCACATCGTGAGCGGTCTCGGTTCCAAGCAGGACGGCACGCCACGCGAGACCGGATTCGACATCACTGCGGCGTCCGAGGTCATGGCCGTCCTCGCGCTCGCCACCTCGCTGCGTGACCTACGAGAGCGCATGGGGCGGATCGTCGTTGGCTACACGGAGGACGGTGATCCCGTGACGGCGGAGCAGCTCAAGGCGGCCGGCGCCATGACCGTCATCATGCGCGACGCCCTCAAGCCCAACCTGTTGCAGACGCTCGAGAACACTCCCGTGCTCGTGCACGGCGGCCCCTTCGGCAACATCGCCCACGGCAACTCGTCGGTGGTGGCCGACCTGATCGGGATTCACGCCGGGGAGTTCCTCATCACCGAAGCGGGCTTCGGGGCCGACATGGGCGCCGAACGCTTCTTCAACATCAAGTGCCGGACCTCGGGTCTCGTGCCCGACGCCGCGGTAGTGGTCACGACGGTCAGGGCGATGAAGCTGCACTCGGGAAAGCATCGTGTCGTGGCGGGGCGGCCGTTGCCCGAGGCCATGCTCGAGGAGAACCCCGAGGAGGTGCAGCTGGGCGCCGCCAACCTCCTGGCGCACCTGGCCATTGTGCGCCGCCACGGTGTCACCCCCGTCGTCGCCATCAACGCGATGACGGGGGACTTCGTTTCGGAGCACGCGGCCATTCGAGAGATCGCCGCCTCGGTGGGTGTGCGCGCCGCGGTGTGCACGCACTTCGAGAACGGCGGGAAGGGGGCGGTCGAGCTGGCCGAGGCGGTGGTCGAGGCCTCGGCGGAGCCCGGCGACTTCCACCTGCTCTACGGCGACGAGGCGACGTTGCGCCAGAAGATCGAGACGGTCGCTACAGAGATCTACGGCGCCGACGGCGTCGACTACCTGCCCGCCGCCGGCGTCCAGCTCGACCGCTACGAGAAGGCCGGCTTCGGCAGGTTCCCGGTCTGCATCGCCAAGACGCATCTCTCCATCTCCTCGGATCCCCTGTTGCGCGGCGCCCCCCGGGGCTGGCGCCTGCCCGTACGAGAGGCCAGGGCGAATGTGGGCGCCGGATTCGTCTATCTGGTCAGCGGGGATATGCGCACCATGCCCGGACTTTCGAGCAGCCCGGCCGCTGAGCGGATCGACATCGACGAGAACGGCGACGTGGTCGGCTTGTACTAGGCGAACGAGAGCCGCAGGTCCGGCTCGGGCCCGAAGGAGTCCGCGCTGGCCCCGGCGACCTCGAGCTTGTGCCAGCCGGCGACGCCGATCATCGCCGCATTATCGGTGGCCATGGCGGGCGGTGGTATGAGCAGGCGGGCGCCGAACTCGTCCGCCAGCACCTGGGCGCGTGCCCGCAAAATCGGGCTGGCCGCCACACCGCCGACGATGGCCACGGCGGGATCGCCGAATTCCTGGAGTGCGCGGCGCAGCTTGGCGATGAGCACGTCCATGCAGGCCGCCACGAAGGAGGCCGCCACCTCGGTCTCGGAGAAGCCGGGGTCGGCCCGCACGTGGTTGACGACTGCGGTCTTGAGGCCCGAGAAGGAGAAGGTGTAGCCGTCGGCCAACATGGGCCGCGGGAAGGCGAGCACGTCCTCGCCGGTGGCGGCCAGCCGGTCCAGCACCGGTCCGCCCGGGTACCCGAGGCCGAGGAAGCGGGCGACCTTGTCGTAGGCCTCGCCGATGGAGTCGTCGACGGTCTCGCCGAGCAGCTCGTAGTGCCCGGGCCTGGTGCAGCGGGTCAGCATGCAGTGGCCGCCCGACACCAGCAGCGCGATCTGGGGGAACGAGATCTCGGGGTCGGCCAGGTAGACGCTGGCCAGGTGACCCTCCAGGTGGTTCACGCCCACCACGGGGACTCCCCAGCCCAGCGCCAGGGCCTTGGCCGTGGCGATGCCCACCAGCAGGGCGCCGACCAGACCCGGCCCGGAGGTGACGGCTACCGCGGTCAGATCCTGCCCTGAGAAACCGGCCTCCCGCAGGGCGCGCTCCACAACGGGCGTCACCGTTTCGAGGTGGGCGCGGCTGGCCAGCTCCGGGACCACCCCGCCGAAGGCAGCGTGGAGGTCGATCTGGCTGGCGACCACCGATGAGCGCACCGACAGCGCGTCGTCCACCACGGCCGCCGCGGTCTCGTCGCACGAGGTCTCGATGGCCAACAGGGCGCGGGTCACGTCAGCGGGCTTCCTGCAGCGCGCCCGCGATTGCGGCCGCGGACAGCGCGCCCTCGCGCTCGACGCACGGCTCGCGCCCGCTCACGTTCACGAGTGTCGAGGGGACGTCGTGCAGCTCTCCGCCATCGACCACCAGGTCGACCGAGGAGCCGAGGCGGGCCGCCACGTCCTGCGCCGTGCGCGGCGTCGGCGCGCCGTGAGGGTTGGCGCTGGTCACCACGAGCACCCCGGTCTCCACCAGGAGTCCGCGCAGGAAGTCGTGGTCGGGGATGCGCACGGCCACCTCGGCCCGCCCGTCCAACCAGCCGGGCCGCTCGAGTGCAGGCCCGAACCCGAAGGCCAGGGTGAGGGGTCCCGGCCACCAGCGTCGGGCCAGCGCCTCGGCTGCGGGTGTAAAGGCCACACCGAGCTCGCGCACTTGGGCCACGGAGGCGGCCAGAACCGGAAGGTGCATGCCCTCTGGCCGGCCCTTCATGCGGTACACCGCCTGGACCGCCTCGGTGTCGCCCGGCCGCGCCGCCAAGCCGTACACGGTATCCGTCGGGACAACCGCCACGCCGCCGCCCTGCAGCCACTCCGCAGCAGCACGCCGGCCTTCTCTGTCGGCGCCCACGAGCCTCATAGGTCCGGCCACGATCGTTCGCCGGCGCGGCCGGTCGGCTCGCTCAGAGCCGGAGGGGGCGGATGGCCGCTCCGACAAGCGTCGGATCCGAGTGCCAGTCCACGCCGGGTACGTCGACGTAGAGCTCGATCTCGTTGCCGTCGGGGTCGAGGATGTAGAGGCTGTGGGTGACGGTGTGGTCGGCCGAGCCGACGATGGTCCCTCCGGCCGCGCTGACCGTGGCCAATGCGGCGCGCAGGTCGTCGTCGGTCTCGCCGACGTTCAGGCCGAAGTGGTACATCCCGACGCGGCGCCCCGCCGGGATGGGCGCGGCGTCGGGGCCGACCTCAATGAGGAGCAGCTCGTGATGCGTACGACCAGAGGAGAATCCGGCGGCGCCCACCGGCACCTCCCCGGGGGCGGGCAGGACCTGCTGCCAGCCCAGCACGTCGCGGTAGAAGGCCACCGAACGTCCCAGGTCGCGTACGTACAGCACCAGGTGACCAAGCTCCCGAACCCTCATGCACTCACGCTACCGGGCGTCTCGGCGTCGACGGACGCCGCGGCGCGGACCCAGTGCGCGGTGGGGGGCATGCCGGGCCCGAGGTGGATCGGGACGTCGAAGGGCTCGGACTGGAGCCCGGCGGCCTCCATCATCTCGGTCAGGGCATGGGGGATGGCGGCCGCCACGTCCCACAGGCGGGGGACGGCCCGCGCATCGGAGGCCAGGCCCCAGTACAGAACGCCCATGTTGCTCATGATCGTGATGTTGAGGCCCATCCCGTCCATCACCGGGCCGAGGGGAAACATCCCGAGCATCCGGCTGCCGCCCAGGAAGAGCGGGATGTCGGGGCCCGGGACGTTGGAGATGACCAGGTTGGCCACGGGCCGGTGGCGATCGGCGAGCTTCATCCCGGTATAGAGCCGGGCTGCCGCGGCGAAGACGTTCGGCGTGGCGTGCTCCGCCCAGTTCTGCAGCGTGGTGGCGCCGAGCGCCTGATGCTCCTCCTTGGCCCCCTTGGTGCCTTCGTGGATGAACTCCAGCCGCTCCAGGGGGTCTTCGATGTGAGTGGGCAACTGCACGAACATGGCCGACACCTTGTTGGAGCCGCGCAACTCGGCCACGTCGGGGGTGACCGACACCGGGACCACCGAGACGAGGGGGATGTCGGGGAGCTCGTCGCCGGCCAGCAGGTAGGTGCGCAGCGCGCCGGTGCACATGGCCAGCACCACGTCATTGACCGTCGTACCCATCTTGTTCTTGAGCGCCTTGGCGTCGGCCAGGCTGGCCGCGGCGAACGCCACGCGGCGCCGGGCGTGCACGGCGACGTTGATGGAGGTGCGGGGAGCCGTGAGCGGCAGGGCCGCCTTGCCGGTGAGGCCCTGGCGGATCCGCCGCACATCGAAGATGCTCCTGGTGGTGCGCAGCAGGATGCGTCCGAGGTCGAAGGGCGCGACCAGGCCGGTCATCATGGCCTGCGACACGAGCTCCAGGCCGGAGGGAATGCGCGAGTCGAGCTGGCGCGCCGTCTGGGCCGGCGTCTCAGGCGGGCTGGGCTCCAGGTCGAAGAGGACGCCGAGCAGCTCGGCTCCCGAGACGCCGTCGATCGTGCTGTGGTGCATCTTGACCACGAGGGCGATCTTCCCGTCCTCGAGCCCCTCGACGATCCACATCTCCCAGAGCGGGCGGTCGCGATGGAGCTGGCGGCTGATCACGTCGGCCGCGAAGTCAGCCAGCTCGCGCATCCCTCCGGGAGAGGGGAGCGCGGCCCGGCGCAGGTGGTTGTCGATGTCGAACTCCGGATCGTCCACCCAAACGGGGTGGCCGATCCGCATCGGTACCTCGACCAGGCGCCGCTGGAAGACGGGCGCCAGCGGAATGCGGTCCTTGATCAGCTGGCGGATCCGCCGGAAGGAGTAGCCACCGGGGACGGTCGAAGGGTCGAAGACGGCAGTCATGGCCACGTGCATGTGGAGCGTCGGGGTCTCCATATAGAGGAAACTCGCATCGAGCCCGGTCAGCCGTTCGGGGGTCATCGACTCTCCTTGGTCATCGTCGTGCCGTTCATAAGCTCGCGCCATCCCCAGGCCAGGGCAAACGGGAGAGCGACGCCTCCGACCAGGGTGGACCTGCGGGGAACGGCCCGATGGGGCGAAGATGGTGGTGTGCCGTACGCATTTTTGATCGTGACGCTCGTCGGAGCCGTGGCCGTGGCGCTGGCCTACCGTCCCATCCGCCGTGAGCCGTTCACTGTTCTCGGCTTCACCTGCGGCTGGATCGCCGGCGAACTGTCCTTCCAGACCATCGTCTGGCAAATGGTGGCCACAGCGTTGTTCATCTGGTTCGGGGCGCTGTCGAACTGGGTCGGCTGGCTGGGGTTGGCCGTGGCGGTGGCGGAATGGGTGGGCCTGATCGGGCTGGGCATCGCCGGAGGCCGGGCCGCGGCCGTCACCGCCGCCGCGCTGGCCGAGGTACGCAGCCCGTCCTTCCCGGTGCCCGCCGAGGCCACCACTGCGAGCTGGGGGAAATGGTGGCGGATCACCCGTGCCATCCCTTTCAAGTCTCGGGCCGTGCGGGTGACGTGCAACATCGACTACTGGGGCGACGGCCAGAAGCGCCACCGTCTTGACGTCTACCAGTCCAAGCTGGCGCCGCCGGGAAAGGCGCCGGTCATGGTGTACATCCATGGCGGAGCCTGGATGATCGGCGAGAAGCGCGAGCAGGGCAAGCCCATGATGTACGAGCTCGTGGCGCGGGGCTGGGTGTGCGTGGCGATCAATTACCGGCTCAGTCCCGAGGCCACCTGGCCGGACCAGATTGTCGACGCCAAGCGCGCGGTGGCCTGGGTCAAGGAGCACATCGACGAGTACGGCGGCGACCCCTCCTTCGTGGCCGTCAGCGGTGGATCGGCCGGCGGGCACCTGTGCGCGCTGCTCGCCCTCAGTGTCGGTGACCCGGCCTTCCAACCCGGTTTCGAGGAGGCGGACACGACCGTGCAGGCCTGCGTGCCCTTCTACGGGGTGATGGACCTGACGAGCTCGCCCGACGGGGCGGCCATCTTCGGTCCGGGCTTGCGCAAGATGCTCGAGAAGAAGGTCATGAAGTGCACGGAATCGGAGCACCCCGAGACCTTCCGGGACGCCTCGCCGACGTACCGGGTGCGGGCCGAGGCACCCCCGTTCTTCGTGCTCCAGGGTGTGAACGACACGCTGGTGCCCGTGGAGTCGGCACGGCTGTTCGTGGAGCGGCTGCGGTCAGTCTCCCGGCAGCCTGTCGCCTACGCCGAGTTGCCCCTGGCCCAGCATGCTTTTGACGTTCTGGCTTCCCTCCGTTGCCTCGCCACCACGTCGGCCGTGGCCGACTTCCTCGAGGCTGCCCGGGCCCCTGGAGCACACACGGTCGACCCCGGCGTCACGCCTTCGAGCATTCTTTCCGACGCAGAGTCAGTTCCCGAAGTCTGACCCCGGGCCTGACTCGCTCCGTCAGTTCTCTTCGGACAGAACCACCTGCACGCTCAGGGCGTCGCCCACAGAGACCACCAGCTCGTCCACGCCGCCGGCATCGACGATGTCACCCCGGGCCGCCTCGACCGCGGCCAGCGTCTCGGGCGTACCCGTCACGGTGAGCAGGGCCACCCGTGCCCGCATGGAGCGCTTGTGCGCCGTCTTCTCGCGGCGAATCGCGCCCAGAACCTCGGCCGCCACGGCGAGCACCGATCTGTCGGCTCCGGCGTAGGGCCCGACGTCGCCGCTCTGGGGCCAGGGTGCGAGGTGCACCGAGCCCTCCTGCCACCAGCTCCAGACCTCTTCGGTCACGAATGGGAGGAAAGGCGCGAAGAGGCGGTGCAGGCTGGAGAGCGCCAGCGCCAAGGTCGCCCGGGCCGAATCGGTCCCACCCGTCGTTGCCTCGCCGTACGCACGGGTCTTGACCAGCTCGACGTAGTCGTCACAGAAGGACCAGAAGAATGTCTCGGTGAGCTCGAGTGCCCGGGCGTAGTCGAACTCGTCGTGGGCGGCCGTCGCCGCCTCCACGAGGGTGGCGAGCTCGGCCAGCAGCGCTGCGTCCAGTGGTTCCTGCACGGCGCCGATCCCCGGAATCGGTCCCTCGCCCAATCGGCCCAGTGCGAACTTGGACGCGTTGAGGACCTTGATCGCCAGGCGGCGCCCGATCTTCATGACGCCCGTGTCGAGAGCCGTGTCCGTCCCGGGCCGGCCGTTGCAGGCCCAGTAGCGGACGGCGTCGGAGCCGAACTCCGCCAGCGTCGCCATGGGTGTGACCACATTGCCCTTCGACTTGGACATCTTCTTGCGGTCCTTGTCGAGGATCCAGCCGTTGATGGTGGCGTGCCGCCACGGCAACACGCCGTGCTCCTGGTGGGAGCGCAGCAGCGTGGAGAACAGCCACGTGCGGATGATCTCGGGCCCTTGCGGCCGCAGGTCCATGGGGAATGTGGCGGCGAAGAGCGCGGGATCATCCACCCACCCGCAGGCGATCTGCGGTGTCACCGAGGACGTCGCCCAGGTGTCCATGACGTCGGGGTCGCCCGTGAACCCACCTGGGACACCGCGCTGCTCAGCCGAGTAGCCAGGAGGCACATCCGTCGTCGGGTCGACCGGGAGCGCGGCTTCGTCGGGGACGATGGGCCTCGTGTGGTCGGCCTCGCCGTCGGGACCGACGGGGTACCAGACCGGCACCGGCACGCCGAAGAAGCGTTGCCGGCTGACCAGCCAGTCGCCGTTGAGCCCGCTGACCCAGTCGTCGAAACGGACCTCCATGTACGGCGGGTGCCAGTCGAGTTCGGAGCCCGCCTCGAGCAGCGCCCGGCGCAGCCCGTCGTCGCGGCCACCGTTGCGGATGAACCACTGGCGGCTCGTGACGATCTCGAGCGGGCGGTTGCCACGCTCGTAGAACTTCACCGGGTGCCTGATGGGTCGAGGGTCGCCCACCAGATCCCCGGATGCGGCCAGCTGCTCGACCATGACCCGCTGTGCCTGCTTGACGGTCCGGCCGGCGATGGCCCGCCAAGGCTCGCTGTCAGGGACGCCGGGCGGTGGCGTCTCGGTGATGCGGCCCGACCGCGTCACGATGCTCCGCGTCGGCAGGTCGAGCTCGCGCCACCACACGACGTCGGTCACGTCGCCGAAGGTGCAGATCATGGCGATGCCCGTGCCCTTGTCCGGTTCGGCGAGCGGGTGGGCCAGGACTGGGACCTCGACCCCGAAGAGCGGCGTGTGCACGGTCGAGCCGAAGCGCGCCGCGTAGCGCTCGTCGTCGGGGTGCGCGACCAGAGCCACGCAGGCGGCCACCAATTCGGGTCGTGTCGTCTCGATCTCAATGTCGTCGAAGCGCAGTCGGTGATAGGCGCCTTCCAGTTCACGGTCTTCCATCTCGGCCTGGGCCACCGCCGTCTGGAAGTCGACGTCCCAGAGCGTGGGTGCCTCGGACGTGTAGGCCTCGCCGCGCGCCAGGTTGCGCAGAAACATGCGCTGGCTCGTCCGCCGGCTGGCGTCGTCGATGGTGGCGTACGTTCGCCCCCAGTCGACCGACAGCCCGACCCGTCGCCACAGGTCCTCGAAAACCCGCTCGTCCTCGGCCGTGAGCTGGTGGCAGAGCGCGATGAAGTTCGGCCGGCTGACGGGGACGTCGTCTTTCCCGGGCTCCTCGGGCGGGGTGAAGTCCGGGTCGTAGGGGAGCGACGGATCGCAGCTCACCCCGAAGTAGGTCTGGACCCGCCGCTCGGTCGGCAGCCCGTTGTCGTCCCACCCCATCGGGTAGAAGAGTTTCCATCCCCGCATGCGGCGGTAACGGGCGATCGCATCCGTCTGGACGTAGCCGAAGACGGAGCCCATATGGAGGGAGCCGGACACCGTCGGGGGCGGGGTGTCGATGGAGAAGACCTCGGGCCGGGTGGCAGTGTCGTCGAAGCGGTAGGTCCCCGCCTCCTCCCACACCGCGGCCCAGCGCTCCTCGAGATTGTCGAGCGTGGGCTTGTCGGGGACGCGGGGCGCTCCGGTCGTTGGGGTCGACATGATCGGGTTACCGTACCCGGGTGCTGCGCCTTCACGACACCGCAACGGGCACGGTCCGGCCCCTCGAGCACCGCACCGAGGGGGCGGTGTCGATGTATATCTGCGGGCCCACGGTCTACGACCTGCCCCACCTCGGGCACGGCCGCTTCTCGCTGGTGTTCGATGTGCTCCGCCGGTATCTCCTGTTCTCGGGATTCGACGTCCACTACGTGTCCAACATCACCGACGTCGACGACAACATCATCAAACGCGCGGCGCAGGAACGCCGTACCGAGCCCGAGGTCGCCGCCGAGTACGAGGCGCGCTGGTGGGAGGCCATGGATGCCCTGGGCGTCCTGCATCCTGACGACACACCGCACGCCACGGGGTACATCGAGCACATGATTCAGCTGGTGGGAGACCTCCTCGACAAGGGAGTCGCCTACGAGACGAGCGACGGCGTCTATCTCGACGTCGATCAGGTGGAGGGTTACGGGCTGCTGGCCCGGCAAAGCCTCGACTCGCTGCAGGCGGGGGCGCGGGTCGAGGGGAACGACGAGAAGCGTTCGCCCCTCGACTTCGCGATCTGGAAGAAGGCCAAGGAGGGCGAGCCGGCGTGGGACGCGCCGTGGGGAGCCGGCCGCCCCGGCTGGCACACGGAATGCGTGGTGATGTCGCTCGACCTCCTCGGTGACGGGTTCGACCTGCACGGAGGGGGCCAGGACCTGGCCTTCCCGCATCACGAGAACGAGCGGGCGCAAGCGGTCGCCGAGGGCCGACCCTTCGCCCGCCACTGGGTCCACAACGGCTGGGTCATGGTCGGAGACGAGAAGATGTCCAAGTCCCTGGGCAATTTCACCTCTCTGACCGACCTGACCGAGCGCAGTGACGCGCGTGCCTATCGCCTCCTCGTCCTGCGCTCGCACTACCGCTCGCCGATTGAGGTGTCGACACAGACGATCGCCGACGCCGAGAAGGCGCTCGAGCGGCTCGACGGCCTGGCCCGGCGGTTCGGCCTCGGCGACCTGTTGGCCGGCGGCCGGGGCTACGTGGTCGAGGAATTCGATGCCGTCGACGCCGACCCGGGCGCCTTGGCTGCGTTCCACGCGCGGATGGACGACGACCTGGACACGCCCGGCGCGCTGGCGGGCGTCTTCGAGCTCGTGTCGGCGGCACACTCCGCGGCCGACGCCGGCGAGGAGGCCGCGGGACACCGTCTGGCCGCCACGGCCGCCGTCATCGTCGCCGCGCTGGGCGTGCCGCTCCGGGCAGCCGACACCGACGTCGACGAGGAGTCGGCGCAGCTGGTGGCCCAGCGCGACGAGGCAAGGCGTGTGAGGGATTTCGCCCGGGCTGATGCCCTACGGGACGATCTGGTCGCCCGCGGCTGGATCGTCGAGGACACGGCTGCCGGCACTGCCATCCGCCGTTAATTCGCTAGAAACCCCAGGCCACGGCTGATTTACGTCCGGCGCGTCGACCGCGACACGGCAGTAGGTTACTATGCAGTAACAACGGAACCCTCTGGATCCGTACCGCCGCGCGTGGCGATGCCAGGTGCGGTTCCATCGAACGCAGTGGCTTCGGCTGGGGCCGAGGTCGAACAAGGAGGGCGCACCAATGTCCGACTACTCCCTCGAGCTCAACGAGGATCAGCTCCAGATCGTCAAGTGGGTGCACGAGTTCGCCGAGAACGTCGTCCGTCCGGCCGGCCCCGAGTGGGACGAGCGGGAGGAGACGCCCTGGCCGATCATTCAGGAGGCGGCGAAGAACGGCCTCTACTCCTTCGACTTCATCGCGCAGTGCTTCTCGGATCCGACCGGCCTTCTCATGTGCCTGGTCAACGAGGAGATGAGTTGGGGCGACGCCGGTATCGGACTGGCCATCTTCGGCTCGACCCTGGCCGTGGCCGGGATCTTCGCCAACGGGACGCCCGATCAGATCGGGGAGTGGATCCCGCAGTGCTTCGGTACGCCCGACGACGTCAAGCTGGCGGCCTTCGGGGTCTCCGAGCCCGACGCCGGGTCGGACGTCTCCTCCCTGAAGTCGCGCGCCGTCTACGACGAGGCCAAGGACGAATGGGTCCTGAACGGCACGAAGACGTGGATCACGAACGGCGGCATCGCCAACACCCACGTGTTGGTTCTCTCGGTCGACCCGTCGCTCGGGAGCCGCGGCCAGGCCAGCTTCGTCGTGCCGGAGGGGACGCCAGGCATCTCCCAGGGCCAGAAGTTCAAGAAGATGGGCATCCGGGCGTCGCACACGGCCGAAGTCGTGCTCGACGATTGCCGGGTGCCGGGTCGCTGCCTCCTCGGCGGCAAGGAGAAGCTGGACGAGCGCCTGGCCCGGGCCAAGGAAGGCAAGCGGACGTCCACCCAGGCCGCCATGGCCACCTTCGAGGCGTCGCGCCCGATTGTGGGAGCGCAGGCCGTCGGGATCGCCCGGGCCGCTTACGAGTACGCCCTCGACTACGCCAAGGAGCGCCAGCAGTTCGGCCGGGCCATCATCGAGAACCAGGCCATCGCCTTCAAGCTGGCCGACATGAAGATGCACACGGACGCAGCCCGTCTCCTCGTGCACCGCGCCGCCAACATGGCCAGCACGGGCAAGAAGTTCGAGAACGGCGAGGGCTCCATGTCCAAGCTCTACGCCGGCGAGAACGCGGTGTGGGTGACCGACCAGGCCATCCAGATTCTCGGCGGGTACGGCTACGTCCGGGAGAACCCGGTCGAGCAGTGGCACCGCGACTCGAAGATCTACACCATCTTCGAAGGGACGTCCGAGATTCAGCGGCTGGTCATCAGCCGGGCAATCTCGGGGATCCACATCAACTGACCAGGGACTCAGACGGTCTGACCGTAGGCTGCTTCGGAAGCGGTCGTGGGACTTTGTCGAGCGGCCAGATCAAAAGTTCAGGTCCTTGTCCCGGTCCAAGAAAACCTTGGCGAAGGCCAGACCCTCAGTTTCCGCGCCCAGTAAAGCGACGACCAGAGTCTTCCCATCGGGGCTCAGTGTTGCTGGGCTGGGAGCCCCCCCGACCTGGATCGTGCCGACCGTGGACCCCGTGGACGTGTCGATCGCAGACATGGAGCCGGAGCCCTCGTTGACCACAAGGGCCTTCTTTCCATTGGGCGCGAGGATGATGGATTCTGGTTTTTTGCCGACCTTCGCCGTCGCGCGTACGACGTTGGAGGGCACCGCAATGAGAGAGACCGTCCCGGACTGATAGTTCACGGCCAGCACGGTTTGGCCGTCCGGTGTCACGGCCAGCGCCTCTGGCTCGCTGCCGACCTCAATCGGCGTACCGGGCTGGCCGGTGGCGGTGGTGATCGGGGTCACGGAGTTCGAAGCGAGGTTGGCGACGTACGCAGTCTGGCCGTCGGGTGTGAACGCAATGGCGTTGGGCTGGTGACCGACCGCAATCGGTGACCCCGCGCTATCGGTGGCGAGGTTCAACGGGGTGACGGTCCCCGCGATGAAGTTGGCGACGTAGGCAGACCTCCCGTCGGGACTCAGGACGATCAGCCCCGGGCCCGAACCGACGGGGATCGGCGCCAAGGCCGTGTTGGTCGATAAGTCGATCGGCGTGATCGCAGCCGATCCACTGTCGGCGACATAGGCGCGATCGTTCTGGGGGGAGATCACGATGGCGGACGGTGCCATCCCAACTGGAATCGGCTGCCCGGCCTTGCCAGAGGCGGTGGTGATCGGAGTCACCGTCCCGGACCCGCTGTTTGTGACGTAGGCGGTCTGACCGTTCGGACTCACGGCGACGGCGTCAGGGTCGGAACCAACGGCGACCGCAGCGCGCGCTTTGCGGAGAACGGTATTTATTGGGGTCACGGTCCCAGAATTGGAGTTCACGACGTAGGCGGTCTTGCTGTTGGGCGTGAAGGCCACTGCAACCGGATCGCTCCCGACCTTGATGGTGGCTGCCGGTTCCTTCTGACGGGCCGAGCCCTTTGCCGTGGCAGTGGGTGGCGACGCCACACACGCCATCAGCACGACTGTGCCGCAGAGGGCCGCGTACATGGGGATTCGCCCTCTACCCACCCCGTAGAGGGTAAATGCTCAGGGCCCTATGTGGCAACAGGGGGTCCGCTTCTTGGCGAGGCCCAGGGCTCTGCGATCGATCTTGTGTCTTGGGAATCGCTGTGGCCGAAGTCAGCAAGACCATTTGCCCGTGAGAGTCACCGCTCCAGAGGCTGAGCCCGGATCAGCTTGGCTCGGAGAGAGCACCATCTTGGCGAGGCTCCCACCCTTGGCTTTGGGGGAGAGCGTGAGGGAGCCAGATCCGCTCGGAGTGTTCGACCCGCCTGCGCTCCACGTATCGAGCGGCGTTCCGCTCGGAGAGTTGACAGCGAGGGTGAGCTCATCGGGATAGACGGCCGGGTATGGCGTCTGGCCCACCTTCGCCTCGAGGACGAGCGCCCACGTGCCCTTCGTCGGCTGGACGTTGTGGTCGGTGAGGTACACACGGACCGTGTACAGGCCTGCGGCCTCCGAGGCGTTGTCCGCCTGGCAACTCTTCGCCTTGTTGAAACTCAGCGTGCCGGTGACCTGGCCCGAGATGGCAAACGATGAAGCGACGGCCTTGTGTTTGGGCTTCTTCGTCGAGGCCTGAGCAGTACTCGACGCTGCGAGGACGAGAACGAGTGCCAAGGCGGCTCCACCAGAAAGATACGAGCGAGCGGTCATGATCAAAATGATGCACCAAAGGAGGGCATCCGCTCCACAGGCCGCTCGCTTGGAAATCGGCGACACGACTGGGTCGTTGGGATCACCGTTGCCCTCGACAGGACCTCACCACACCGAGACTGCCCACCGCCGGCTCGAGGCGGGGCGTCCGGCTCGTCGGGTCTGTGGCGCGTACCTCTGGGCGGCCCGAGCGCCTGATTCCGCCGTCTGGCAGGGTTGGGAGAGCGCGTTCAATCCGAAGGGAAGTGTGCTCATGCCCGACGACTCCGTTGGTTCTGGCTCCTCCATCGACAACCGTCACCTCCTGCTGGTCGGCGCTGGGCCTGGTCTTGGCATGGCCATCGCTCGTCGTTTCGCCGAGGGCGGCTATCGAGTCACCCTGGTGGCTCGCAGCACGGACGGACTGAGCAATCTCGCCGACGGCCTGGCCGATACCGGGGCCCGGATCGACACGATCGCAGCGGACGCCAGCGACCCCGAGGGTCTCGGCGCCCGGATGGCTGAGCTCTACCGCGAGCAGGGCGCGCCCGGGCTCATCATCTACAACGCGGTCGTGGGTGCGCCCGATCAGTTACTGAGTTCGAGACGTCGCGCACCTGGAGACGGCGTATCGGGTCGACGTCATCAGCGCCATCGTCCTCACGCAAGTCGCCGCACCGGCCATGCGGGCGGCCGGCGCGGGCACCATTGTGGTGACGGGTGGCGGTTTTGCCGACAATCCCATCCCGGTGCTGGCCACCGTTTCCCTCGGCAAAGCGGCGCTGCGATCCGCCGCCACCATGCTCGGAGCCGATCTGGCCGCCGATGGCATTCGCGTGGGGACGTTGACGATCAACGGACAGATAGTTGCGGGCACCGGCTTCGACCCCGAAAAGATCGCGGAACGCTATTGGGAAGTCGTCCACTCCGACGATCCCTGGCAAGCGGAGTTCCGCTTCACCGGCGAGTCAGGCTGTCGCGCTTGACCGAGGTGGTCGCGCCTGAACGGGCGAGGCGGCTCGTCAGGGGTTGATGGTCGCGGTCACGCCGCTCAGAGCGATGTTGGCGCCCGCCGCCGCGGTCTGACTGTTTTCGGAATACGCGTTCGCCAGGAGGTTCACGCCGAGGCCCACGGTGCCGGGGGCCAGTTGCGAACCGTCGGGGCAGAAGAGCGTGACGCTTGCCGTCCCGGAGCCCGGTCCACTGGGCGAAGCGAGGTCGTATTGGCCGGGCGGCACCGACCAGGTGCCGTACGAACCGTCCGTGCAGGTCATCAGACCGACGGCTTGGCTGAACGACACCAGGGCGAAGGCATCGTCCTGGGCGCCCGTTTGCGAGAGCCCTGAGGTGGTGTACGGGATCGAGATATCGACGGACGTGGCGGGTGAGCTCAGCGTCGTGGTGGCGGTGAGCGTGGTGTCCACGTTGGCCGATTGTGCGACCAGCTGGTTCCCGAGAGCCTGGACCGAGACGGTGGCCGAACCGGTCGGCGTGCCCACCGAGCTGACCGAGGCGCTGCCGTAGACCGCGGAACCCGACGCCGGCAATGGCGAACAGCTGCTGAAGACCGGGGGAGACGATCCCTGCCCGGGCGGTACGCCGATCAGCGAGTCGAGCTCGCCGTAGACCTCTTCGAGCGCCGAGTACGACGTGGGCAGGTACGTCGGACCATCGCACTGTGACGACGTGACCGTGAACGATGTCAACGGAACGACGGACACCGGGGCGGCCGCGGATGCGGGCGACGGAGCGAGTACGAGGAACAGTGCGAGTCCGCCCAGAGGGGCCGTGATGCCCTTGCGGGAAACCAGGGAGCCGGAGTTCAAGAGATGACCGCCTTCTCGTTCGACCGCAGCCATGGGCTGCCGCCTCCGCTCCCGAAGCGACACTACCGTGGCCGGCTGCGGCCACCACCGAGGGGTCGCATGCTCGGCCGTTCCCGAGCGTCCAAATCTCTCAACGCGCGGGGCCCGATGCGGGCCGGAAGGCGATTTACCAGGGATTTTGTGTTCCCGCACCACCCGAAATGGAGGGGGCCGCGTCCCTGGGCCACCTAAAGAGGCCCCCCATTGCAGCCGACACCAGAACGGCGGACACAACCGTCGCAGTGCGTCCTGCGGGGAGGCCTCGCGGCAACGCACACGGCGCGTGAAGGGATCGTGGGCATGGTCACGGAAGAGGAATGGCATGGAGAGATGGCGAAGGCCAGGCGCCTCCGCTTCATCAGCCCGTTGGCCGGACTCATCGTCCTTGGGTTGCTCACCGTGCCCGCCGTGGCTATCGGTCGATCCTTCGGGACCGGTGTCACCGCGTACGCCGTGACGGCGGGCGTCCTCATGGCGCTGCTGCTCCCGCTGATCTACGTCCTGGTCATCATCAGCGATCGCCAACAGCGCAAGACCGACGACAAGGTCCAAGCTCTCACAGTCGAGTTGAGCGAAGCGATCGACGTGGCCGACCGCGAAGGGGTCACCCGCGAGGTGCAAGGACAGCGCCAGCGCTTTGAGAGCCGCCTCGCCAATGCGCTGGACATGGCGGAGGGCGAGCCCGAGGTCATCGACGTCATCGAGCGGTCCTTCGCCGCGGTCGTGCCCGACGCGCCGGTCGAGCTCCTCTTGGCCGACAACAGCCACGCCCACCTGCTCCGCATGGCCGGCGTCGGGCCGGACGGCGAGCCCCCGTCGTGCAGTGTCGATTCTCCGGACCGCTGCCCGGCGGCCCGGCGCGCCCAGGTACAGGTCTTCGGCGACAGCGATCACCTCGACGCCTGTCCCAAGCTCCGCAACCGACCGCAGGGCCGCGTCTCCGCGCTGTGCGTCCCGGTTTCCATCATGGGCCGGACGGTGGGCGTGATTCACACCACCGACAAGCCCGAGGCGGAGGTGCAGGACTCCCAGATCCAGGACCTGACCACGCTGGCCAAGCTGGCCGGGGCGCGCATCGGCCTTCTCCGCGTCATGGCGGAGACCCAATTGCAGGCGTCGACCGACACGCTCACCGGCCTGCTCAACCGGCGGTCCTTCTCCCAGAAGGTTGGCGATGTGCCGCACGACCTGTATCCGGTGGCGGTGGCCATGGCCGACCTCGACCACTTCAAGGTCCTCAACGACACGTACGGGCACGAGACCGGCGACCGGGCGTTGCGGCTGTTCGCCCGCGTCCTGCGCGATTCGCTGCGGGGGCACGACCTGATCTCGCGCTACGGCGGCGAGGAATTCGCCATCGTGTTCCCCGACTGCTCCTCGGTCGACGCCACCCGTGCCCTCACCACCGTCGCCGCCCAGCTCGATGCGGCCATCACCGTGGGGGGACTGCCCAAGTTCACCTCCAGCTTCGGCATCACCGAGATCGAGCCAGGGGAGGAGCTGGCCGCCGCCCTGCGTCGGGCCGATGACGCACTCCTGGTGGCCAAGCGCTCCGGACGCAACCAAATCGTCCTGCACGATCCCGAGACCGGATCGAACACGCCCGCCGGCAACGGATTCACGGTGCACCCGGTGGAGGAGCTGGCCCGCACCGAGCGCATCTGAAGCCGTCCGGGAGAGGCGCGCGGTCCGCGTTCTGAGGCGGGGGCACCGCGGCGTGCCCCAGGCCGGCCCTAGTGTCTGCGTGCCGTGTCCACCCCGCCGCTCCTCCGCCACGCCTCCGACGTCACGCCCGAGTGGCTGACCGCGGCCCTCGGACGCGCCGGCGCCCTGGCGCAGGGGGCGGGCGTGCACTCGTTCGAGACGGCTCCGATCGGGACCGGCCAGATGGCGGACACGACCCGTTTCACACTGACCCTCGACGAGCCCGGCGCCGGGCCGGCCAGCGTGGTCGGCAAGTTCGCCTCGGCCGACGACCAGAGCCGCGGCACCGGACTGGCGTTGCGCGCCTACGAGATAGAGGTCCGCTTCTACCGCGAGGTCGCGGCCCGCATCGGCGCGCGGGTGCCGGCCGTCTACCTGGCGGAGGTGGAGCCCGGGACGGGTTGGTTCACCCTTGTCATGGAGGACATGGCCGGCGCGGTCCAGGGTGACCAGATCGCCGCGTGCGGGCCCGATGTCGCGGCGGCCGTCCTCGACGAAATGGCCGGCCTGCACGCGCCCTGCTGGGAGGCACCCGACCTGGGGTCCCTCGAATGGCTCAACCGGGCCACCCCGGAGTCAGACAGCTTCCTCCTCGCCCTGGTGCCTTCGCTCCTTCCCGGCTTCCTGGAGCGCTACGCCGACACGCTCGCTCCCGAGCACCAGCAGGTCTGTCGCCTCTTCGTCGAGAACCTGCCGGCCTATCTGCGACTGCGGGCCGGGCCCCGCACCGCCACCCACGGTGACTTCCGCCTCGACAACCTCCTGTTCCAGCCGGACAACCCGAGGCCCGTGGTGGTCGACTGGCAGACCGCGGCCTGGGTGGCGCGTCGGCCGACGTCGCCTACTTCATCGGCGGCTGCCTCGGGGCGGACGATCGCCGCGCCCACGAGGAGGACCTGTTGGGGCACTACCACCAGGCCCTGTGCCGGCGCGGCGTCCGGGACTATCCGCTCGAGCAGCTGCGCGCCGACACCCGACGCGACACTTTCGCCGGCCTGCTGATGGCGATCGTGGCGTCCATGGTCGTGCAGCGGACGGAGCGGGGTGACCTCATGTTCCTCACCAGCGCCGGCCGCCACGCGCAGCACGCGCTCGATGCGGACGCACCGGCGCTGCTCCTCGCCGCTGCATGACCGAGCTCCTGGTGCTGTGCACCGGTAACGCGGCCCGATCGGTCATGGCGGGTTTCATGCTGGACGCCCTGCGCAACGGGCGCTCGGGCGATCCGCTCCACGTCGTGACGGCCGGGACGCACACCATCGACGGCCAGCCCATGGGCCTGCGCACCCGCACGGCATTGTCCCGGCTGCCGGAGCTCGAGGGGTCCGACTTCCGGCGGCACCGCAGCCGCCAGGTCCATGGGGTCGACCTCGTGCATGCCCAGCTGGTGGTCGTGATGGAAGCGGACCACGTGCGCTTCGTACGGCGACGGTTCCCGGATGCCGCGGCCAAGACGGGCACGATCCGCCACCTGTGCGGTCATCTGAGCTCGTCGCCGCCGGAGCTGGACGAGCGGGTGGCGGCACTCGGTCTCGCGACGGTCGAGCTCGACGACGCCGGGGACGTGCTCGACCCGGCCGGGCACGAGGCCGACGTGTATGCCGCGTGCGTCGACGAGCTCTGGGGGTTGTGCCGGACGCTCGTCACCGTGCTGTGACGGTGGCTGCGGATCGGTTCAGTCGGCGTGGACCGAACGCAGTCCCGCCCAGGCGAGGTCAGCCACGCGGCCGGCCAGCTTCTGGGCCTCCTCGTCGACCTCGGCCTCGGAGTCGGGTCGCTGCGCCATGAACCGACGGCTCACACCCTCGGCCATGCCGACGATGCCGTAGGCGAGCAGCCGACGGTGGTCGTCGTCGAGCCCGGCGTCAATGAGCGGATCGATCGCTTCGGCGATGGCGTCCTCCACGGTGCGCAGGGCCCGGCCGAGCTCGAGGTCGTCGGCGTGGTCCCGGCCGTAGAGGAGTCGGAACTCCGCCTCGCGGCTGACCACGAGGCGAAAGTAGGCCGCGAAACCCAGCTCGACCTGCTGTCGGGGCCCCTCGGCCCGCATGACGGCGCGCCCGATGGCGACCAACGTGTCTTGGGCGATGGAGTCGACCAGTTCCAGATAGAGCGCCCGCTTGGAGGAGAAGTGCTGATAGAGCAGCGGCTTCGTCACACCGGCCTTCTCGGCGATGTCGTCCATGGTCGTCGCGCGGTAGCCCCGCTGTGCGAAGAGTTCCAGGGCAACGGCGAACAGTTGGCCGCGTCGCTGTTCCGCCGTCAGCCGTCCGGAGGAAGCCTGGAGCGCGCCCGCCATTGCTGCAGGTTACCGAACGGTCAGAGACCCGGAACGCGCTGCAGCACCTGCGCCAACCGGGCCGGGAGGTCGGCCAGGTTGAAGTGGCCGGCCGCCACCTGCTGGTTGTGCGCGAGGAGACACGGGTCCGGTTGACGCAGCCAGTGCGCCAACGGCGCCGGGTCGGCGGCATCGAACCAGTCGAAGCCGAAGGCCGCCAGCTCCGTCGCCACCGGGTAGCTGCCGATGGCCAGCGGGCGCCGGTAGGTGGCCGATTCCACCGAGGGGTTGCCGAATCCCTCCCAGAGCGAGGGAAGGAGCACCGCGTCGCAGGCGGCATACGCGTCGGCGATGGAACAGCCGCCGGCGGGCGGCCCGAGGACGACCGGGCAGCGGGCGCCGGCGACCAGGCGCTCGAGCTCGGGCCCGTACCCGTCCTCGGCCGGGCCGAGGAGCCAATAGGTGGCACCGAGCGACTCGGCCAGGGCGATGGCGCCGGCGATGTTCTTGCGCGCCAGGGCGCGGGTCGGCTGCAGCAGCAAGGACACGCCATCGGGGATGCCGAGGGTGGCGCGGACCGCGGCTCGGTCGCCCTCGGGGGGGTTGGGGTCGAAGGCGTTGTAGACCTTCGTGGCCGCGATGCCGCGGCCGGCCAGCTCGGCCCGGCTGAGCTCGTTGATCGTCACGTGCGCCCAGGCGGCGTCGTCGGGTGGCCCCGGGAGGTGCGCCAGGTGGGGCCGCTGCCACGGCAGGTCGTGGTGGTGCAGCACCGTCGGGCGTCCGGCGCAGGCCTCCGCCACGACGGCCGCCGCGCCCGGGTTCAAGGGCAGCGAGCAGAGATTCTCGACGACGACCAGATCCGCACCGCCGAGCGCGCGCTCCACCTCGGCGCGGGTGGGGGGCTCAGGCGCGTCGATGGCCAACCCCGGTAGGAGGGCGTCCACGGGCCCGCCACCCGCCACCGTGCGCACCGTCCAGCCGAGGAGGCCCAGCGCACCCGCCCATTTCGCCGCCTCGACGGCCACCCCGTCCCCGCCACCGAGCCGGAACGAGACCATGCATGCCGTCGCCACGGACGAACTGTATGCGTGCCGGGAGAGCCGACCAGCAGGTCGACTAGCGTTGCTCGGATGGCAAAACGAGCACTGATTACGGGCGTGACCGGCCAGGACGGCTCGTACCTGGCCGAGTTTCTGCTGACGCAGGGCTACACGGTGATCGGCATGGTGCGACGCTCCAGCACGCTGAACTTCGAGCGCATCGCACACATCCAGGACCAGATCGAACTGGTGGCGGGCGACCTCCTCGACGAGGTGTCCCTCATCCACATCCTGCGCGACCACCGGCCCAGCGAGATCTACAACCTGGCGGCCCAGTCCTTCGTGCAGACCAGCTTCACCCAGCCGGTGCTGACGGGCGAGACCACTGCGTTGGGCGTCACGCGGCTGCTCGACGCCATCCGCCTGGTCGATCCTGAGATCCGCTTCTACCAGGCCAGCTCGTCGGAGATGTTCGGCAAGGTCCAGGAGGTGCCCCAGCGCGAGTCGACGCCGCTCTACCCGCGCAGCCCCTACGGCGTGGCCAAGGTCTACGGCCACTGGATCACCGTGAACTACCGCGAGAGCTACGGGCTGCACGCCTCCTCCGGCATCCTGTTCAACCACGAGTCCCCGCGTCGCGGCCTCGAGTTCGTGACGCGCAAGGTGACGCACGGCGTGGCGCGCATCGCCAACAAGCTCGACGACAAGCTGGCACTGGGCAACCTCGACGCGCAGCGCGACTGGGGCTACGCCGCCGACTACGTCCGGGCGATGTGGTTGATGCTCCAGCAGGACGGGCCCGACGACTACGTCGTGTCGACCGGTGAGACGCATGCCGTGCGCGAGCTGTGCCGGCTGGCCTTCGAGGCGGCCGGTCTCGATTGGGAGCAACACGTCGTCATCGACGAGAAGTTCCTGCGCCCGGCCGAGGTCGACCTGCTGGTGGGGGATCCCACCAAGGCGCATTCGGTGCTCGGGTGGCAACCGGAGGTCGACTTCCCCAGCCTGATCGCCATGATGGTCGAGGCCGACATGGACCTGGTCCGCAAGAGCCTCAGGTAATCGGGGCCGCCGCGCTCCTCGCGATGCCCATCCCCGCCGCGATCTCAGCCGATCCGGCCGGTGTCCTCGTTGCCTTCGGGGCTGGGATTCTGTCGTTCGTCTCACCTTGTGTGCTGCCCCTGGTGCCGGGCTATGTCTCCATGGTCTCGGGACTCTCGGCCGCCGAGTTGGAGGCCGGCGGCGACGGCACCACACCCTCCGTCGCCTTGCGCCCGGTGCTCCGGGGCATCGGGCTCTTCGTCGCCGGCTTCACCGTGGTCTTCGTCGCGCTGGGTGCGGCCGCCTCGAGCATCGGCCGCGTGCTCGATGCGCACGAGATCACCCTCACCCATGTGAGCGGCGCCGTGATCATCCTCCTCGGCGCCATCATGTTGCTGGGCGCGGTGCCGTCCGGCGTCTGGGCCCATGCCGGCTCGGGGACGCTCAGCGTGGTGACCCGCGTCACGGGCGAGCACCGTTTCGACGTGCGTCCGTCGCGCCTCGGGCTCTGGGCCGCACCCGTCATGGGCATGGCCTTCGCCTTCGCCTGGACGCCGTGCATCGGGCCGGTGCTCGGCGTCGTCCTCAAGCTGGCCGCCGACAACGGGACCCTGCCCGGCGGCGTCCTCCTCCTCTTCGCATACTCGCTCGGTCTGGCCGTGCCCTTCGTGCTCGTCGGGCTGGCGTTCGGCCGGCTGACCGCGATGCTGGCCAGGGCACGGCGATGGCTGTGGGCGGTGGAGCTGTTGGCGGGCGTCGTGCTTGTCGTCTTCGGCGTGCTGCTCCTCACGGACAACATCAGCTGGGTTTCGTCCCAGCTCTCAAACCTGCTCAACGACATCGGCCTGAGCCGTCTCAGTACCAGTTGACGCAACCCGACCCATGGACCGGGGCCGGCCTCGCCGTCCGCTTGTTGTCGGATCGTGTTCATGCGTTACGGACGGAGGCGACGTCACCCGTGTTGGCCGCCTCGACGGGCGCTCGGGAGCGGGCAAGTCCACCTGGCCCGCAGGTCGGCGTGCGGACCGCTGCACTCGTCATCGACGGCGACGACTTCTACCGCTGGGGCGACGACGAGTTCTGGGACGCCCGGACCCGGCGAGAAGGTCGATCACGTCATCGACTGGCGCCGCCAGCGCGCGCTGCTCGACACGGCTGGGACGTGGCGAGCCCGTCACGCTGGCAGCCCTACGACTGGGAGGCCGATGACGGGCGACTGGAGCAGCGGTCACCGCCGGCCCGGCGGCCGTCGTCATCCTCGAAGGCGCCTACACGCGGCCAGCGCTGGCCGACCTCTTCGCCCGCGCGTACTCCTCGAGCTCCCCCGCACGACGGGAGCGTCTCTTGCAGCGCGAAGGGGAGCGGTACCGGGCCGAGTGGGAGGCCCGCTGGCAGGAAGCGGAGGATCTCTATTTCGAGACGCTGATGCCGCCGGAGTCGTTCGACCTCGTGCTCGACGGCGGCTGACCGGTCAGGGCCGTTCGGCCAACACCGCCGCGAAGGTGATGGCGAAGGTGTGTGCGTCGCCTGGCCAGCGGGCCGACACGTACGAGTCGTCGCGCACGACGAACGCGGGACGGGCGTCGACCAGCGTGTCGCGTGCACGCCCGCTCGTCTTGCGCCGCCAGTCGGGCGTGCCCTTCTCCACGTCGGCGAAGTCGGCCGGGTCGGCCAACGCCGGCGTCACTTCCTGCTGCACCGACATGGAGCCAAGACGCTGCCCCGGCTCTTCGACGTAAGTGCGGTAGTAATTCGAGTCCCAGAAGCGGGTATAACGGGCGATGCCCCAGGCCTTGCGTTCCAGCGCCCAGGTCGAGCGCGGTGGTCCGCCGGCCGTACAGCACCGAGCGCTGCGTGACCGGGTCCACGGCCCGGGCCGCCACCAGGACCCCGTGGCAGATCGCCCCCACCGGCTTGGCGGCCCGAAAGGCGTCGATCGCCATCTGCTGCACCTCGGGGCTCTCGAGATACGGCCGCATCCCCCGGGAGCGGTGCCCGCCCGGCAGCACGAGCGCGTCGTAGGCGCTGCGCCGGGCCTCGCCCCAGTGCAGCGGCGCGGCGAAGGCCTCGTCCTCGAGCAGCGCGGCATAGGCGGAGCGGGCGTCGGCATTGGCCCGCAGCACACGGCCGACGACGGTCAGGCGGCGCAGTCCCGGGACGGCGCCCCACGGATCGAGGCCGCGGCCCGTCACCATCAGGTCGTCGGCCTGGCCCGTCTGCCCGGACGGTGTGGCGAAGACCACCGTGTGTCCCGCCGCCACCAGCACCTGCCAGCTGACAGCCACCTCGGTCGGGTCGAAGTCGGCGGCCGGCAGTGGCATGAGGACGGTCACCATCAGCCCCGAGACACTACTGACGGGCATCGTGCGCACCGCGGGCGGGCATCAGGGCCGGGCACCACGGCCGACCACCACGAGCAAAAAGGAATCACAGGGTTTAGCGTTCGTGGCATGCCCGACACCGCCATCACCCCGGAACCGATCTTCACGGCCGAGGAGGGCCTGGGGGAGCTCTGGGTCAAGGCCTACCAGGGCGAGGTCCTGGGAGAGTTGCTGTTCGGGGGCATCGCCGAACAACTCGCTGACCCCGGCCAGGCCGCCACACTGCGGGTGGTCGCGACCCTGGAGCGGCGGACCAAGGAGGCAACGGCCCCCGCCCTCGAGCGGGCCGGCATCTCGACCGAGTCCGATCCCGAGATGCAGGTCATGGCGTCGGTGCTGATACCCGGCGCGCTGGACATGACCTGGAGCGACCTGATGGGCACCATCGGCCCCATCACCGAGCAGTACATCCCCCTCTACCAGCGGATCGGCGACTTGAGTCCCGCCGAACGGGAGACGGCCGAGCTCCTCGTCGCACACGAGGTGGCCCTCCGGGCCTTCGCCGCGGCTGAAGTCGCAGGGGATCGGGCCGGCTCGCTCACGCCCATCATGGCACTGGCCCACATGGCCTGAGCCCCCTGGGGGCGCATCCGGGCCTTGGAGCCGACCCCCCGCTTGGAACCCGGGTCCCCACCCCCCCTACCATGGTGAGGCTCGCCATGGCCCCTGTCGTTCACTTTCGTGCCGCGGTCGCACTCGCCGGCCGCTTCCCCGCCCTCGCCGGGGTCGATCTGTCTCTCGACCAGGGCGAGGTCGTCGTGGTGGTCGGCGCCAACGGTGCCGGCAAGACCAGCCTCCTGCGTGCTTGCGCAGGCCTGCTGCCGGTCACCTCGGGCGAGGCCACCGTCCTCGGCGTGAATCTGACCACCGACCACACCTCGGTGCGCCGCTACGTGGGGCTGCTGGGGCACGCCGCCCCGCTCTACGACGAGCTCAGCGCGGCGGAGAACGTCCAGTTCGCCGTGCGGGCACTCGGGCTTCCGGCCCAGAGCGCCGATGCGGCGCTCGAGCGTCTCGGTCTCACCGGTCGCCTCCGCACCACGCCGGCCGGCCGGCTGTCGGCCGGCCAGCGGCGCCGGGTCGCGCTCGCCGCGTTGGTGGCGCGCCGACCGGCTCTCTGGCTCTTGGACGAGCCGCACGCCGGGCTCGATGCCACCTCGCGCACCCTGCTCGGGCAGCTGATCGCCGACGCCGTGGCGGACGGTGCGAGCGTGCTCTTGTCATCGCACGAGCCGGAGCTCTCCATTCCTCTGGCCGACCGGGTCGTCTCCATGGGCGGGGGGCGCGTCACCGGAGAGGCGCCGGGCGGCCGGCGCGTCACTCTCACCGCAGTACCGTCCCCCGGAGCCGACGTGTCGGTGCACCAGCGAGGAGCCACCCATGTGGCATGACGCGGTGCTCGTCGCGGGCAAGGACCTCCGGATCGAGGCGCGTTCCCGTGTCGGGCTGTGGCAGGTGGTCCCGTTCGCCTTCCTGGTCCTCGTGCTCCTCGCGTTCGCCATCGGTCCGGATCAGTCGTCGTTGCGCCACGCTGCGCCCGGGATCTTCTGGGTGGCGCTGCTCTTCTCGACCGTGCTGGCCATTCAGCGCAGCGTCGCCGTCGAGTCCGGTGAGGGCACCCGCGACGGCTTGCGCCTCTCGGGCATCGACCCGGCGGGCATCTTCCTGGGCAAGGCCGCCGCCGTCGGGCTCCAGCTCCTGGCGCTGCAGGTCATTTTGTGGGCGGGCGTGACCTTCCTCTTCGACGTGCAGGTCCACGTGGTCTGGCTCGCCGTGGTGGCGAGCCTGCTGGCCACCGTCGGCCTGGCCTGTGCCGGCGTGCTCTACGGCGCGCTGTCCGCCGGCCTGCGCGTGCGCGACACGCTGCTGCCCCTGCTGGTGCTGCCCGTGCTCGCCCCGATTCTGTTGGCGGGCTCCAAAGCCTGGGAGGCCGCGCTGAGTGGCAATGCCGCGTCGGGGACGCAATGGCTCAAGATCCTCGTGCCCTTCGCGCTGATCTACCTCGTCGTCGGTGTCGTCGTCTACGGGCCACTCCAGGAGGCGGCATGACCGGACAACTGATCGTGCCCCGCCGGCCGCGCTGGCTCGACGTCGTGGGGGTGCTCGGCATCGTGGCGATGGGGTTCACCGTGTGGCTCGGACTGTGGATCACGCCGCCCGACGTGGTGCAGGGGAACCTGGCCCGGATGCTGTACATCCACCCGGCGATCGCCACGGTGGCGCTGTACTGGGCCGGTGGCGTGGCCGCCGGGGGCAGCCTGCTCTACCTGTGGCCGCGGACGCGCTCGTTCTTCTGGGACCGCCTCGCCGCGTCCGCCGTCGAGGTCGGGGCGGTCTTCTCGGCGCTCACCCTCGTCACAGGGTCGCTGTGGGGTCGGCCGGTCTGGGGTGTCTGGTGGACCTGGGACGCCCGACTGACGTCGACCGCCCTCCTGTTGATCCTCGAGATCGGGTACTTGGCCCTGCGGCGCGTGCCCGCCGACCTCGACGTCCGGGCCAAGCGCTGCGCCGTCGTGGCGCTGCTCGTTGCCGTCGACGTGCCGATCGTCCACTTCTCCGTCGACTGGTGGAACACGCTGCACCAGGGCGGCACGATCCTCGATCCGGGTTTCGACCTGCACGTGCACGGCATCATGCTGTGGACCATGGGCCTCTCCTTCGTGGCCTTCACGTTGGTCTTCGTGTGGCTCCTGGGCATGCGGTACCAGGTCGAGGTGCTGCAGGACGCGGTGGGCAACCAGGAGCTCGAAGTCTCGCTGTCCGAGCGTTGGAGCGAGGACGCCGAGCTCGTGGGCGTCGCCACCGGGCCGGCGTCGCACGAGGGTGGTGACGCACCGTGAGCTACGTCGACGCCGGCTATGCCATCGCGCTCTGCACCATGTTGGTCTACGCCGTCAGCCTGGTGCTGCGCCGCCGGCGCTGGGAACGGGCGCTGAAGATGTCAGAGCCCGTTGCTGAGCCCGATGGCGCGCCGGTCCGCGGCGAGCTGTCGTGACCGGCACCACCACCGAGCCGACCCCGCCGCCCAGCCCGCCGTCCGAGGTACGCCGGGGCCCGGCCGTGCCGCCGTTACGGCCGCGGCGCCGCATGAGCTGGCGTGTCCTCGCCGTCTTCGTCCTCCTCGCCGCTGCACTCGTCTTCCTGCTGGTCGAGGGACTGGGCAGCTCGTTGAACTATTTCGACACCGTCGATCAGGCCCTGGCCAACAAGCACGCGCTCGGTACGCAGACGTTCCGCCTGGAGGGCACCGTGGTCCCGGGCACCATTCATCCCACCGCAGGCGGCTCGAACTTCGCCGTCTGCCAGGGCCCCCACGTCATCCACGTCGCCAACACGGGCAGCCCGCCCCAGCTCTTCGCGTCCCGGGTCCCTGTCGTCGTGGTGGGCCACTTCGCGTCGAACACCTCGCCCGAGTTCCTCTCGAACTCCATTCTGATCAAGCACTCGAGCACGTACATCGCCCAGTACCCCAATCGGGTGAAGGTGACGGCAACCGGCTCGGTCTGCTGATGCTCGACGCCAACCTGGGGACGATCGGTGTCTGGCTGGCCTTCGTGGCCTGCCTCGCCGGGGTCGCGGTGAGCATCGTCGGGCTCGTCACCCATTTCCGGCTCGCTCGGGAAGGCGCGCAGTCCGCGACGCTCACCCGGGTGGATCGGACGGCAACCGACGCCAGGCTGCTGGCACCGGTGCTGCTGGTCGGCGCCCTCCTCGCCACGGGCGCCATGGAGCACGCGCTCGTCACGCACGACTTCACGCTCGTGTTCGTGGCGCAGAACAACAGCACCGTCACGCCGCTGCTGTACTCGATCACGGGGATGTGGTCGGCCCTGGCGGGGTCGATCCTGCTCTGGGGCCTCATCCTCTCGGTCGTGTCGTGCATCTTCGTGTGGCGCTACCGGACCCAGGCGGATGACGCGGTCATCCGCTATGCCACCCTCGTCCTCTTCGTGGTCTCGGCCTTCTTCTTCGGGCTGATGGCCGGTCCGGCCAACCCCTTCGTGACTGCCTCCGGCGTGACACAGGGCCTGGGGCCGAACTCGCTGTTGCAGGACAACCCGCTCGTAGCGATCCACCCCCCGCTCCTGTACGTCGGATTCGTCGTCTTCACGGTGCCCTTCGCCTTCGCGATCGGCATGCTGGCCACCGGGCGGGTGGGCGACCGCTGGCAGATCGAGTGCCGGCGCTGGACCCTCGTCGCCTTCACCTTCCTCTCCGTCGGCATCGTGCTCGGCGCCTGGTGGTCGTACCAGGTGCTCGGGTGGGGCGGGTTCTGGGGTTGGGACCCGGTCGAGAACGCCGCCCTGCTGCCCTGGCTCTGCGGGACGGCCTACCTCCACTCGACGCTCGTCCAGGAGCGGCGGGGCCTCATGCGGGTGTGGAACCTCTCCCTGTCGATCGCCACCTTCGCGCTGACCATCCTCGGCACCTTCCTGACCCGGTCCGGGGTGATCAACTCGGTCCACGCCTTCTCCGAGTCGGACCTCGGGCCGTTGCTGATCGGGTTCTTCTTCGCGGTCGTGATCGTGGGCTTCGGGCTCATCGCCTGGCGCGGTGACCGTCTGCGGTCCCCGGGCGGCATCGACGCCCCGCTCGGGCGTGAGGGTGCGTTCCTGCTCAACAACGTGCTGTTCGTCGGCTTCGCCTTCGTGGTCCTGCTCGGCACGCTCTACCCGCTCCTGTACCAGGCGGCGACCCAGCAGCAGGTCAATGTGGGCGCGCCGTTCTTCAACACAGTGGCCATTCCGGTCGGCCTCACGCTGCTGTTCCTCATGGCCGTGGCCCCGGTGCTGAGTTGGCGCAAAATCAACGGACCCGTGCTGTGGCAGCGCCTGGCCGTCCCGGTGTGGATCGGTGTGGGCACCGTCGTGCTCTGCGTCGCCTTCGGTCTGCGCGGCGTCGGCACCCTGATCGGGTTCGGGCTCGGCGCCATGGCGGCGGCCACCGCCGCACGTGCCCTCGTCCTCTCCGTGCGGGCGGCCCACACGCGCCAGGTCGGGTTGTGGCGCGGCCTGGTGGGACGGGCCAACGGCGGCATGATCGTGCACCTTGGCGTCGTCCTGCTCGCCGTCGGGATCATCGCGGCCACCTCCTATCGCCACCAGGCTGAGCTCGCCCTCCACCGGGGGGAGGTGGTCACCTACGACGGGCACCGTTTCGCGTTCGAGGGGCTGCGCACCGTGAGCTCCCCGTCACGCACGTCGCAGGAGGCCCTCGTGAAGGTGGACGGCGCCGTGTTCGCTCCCGCCACGACCAGCTTCGGCAGTGCGTTGTCGGTGGTGGGGACGCCCGCGATCGACTCGGGCCTCTTCGGCGACGTCTACCTGACGTTCGACGCCGTGGGCGGACTGGGTTCCGCGTCGGGCAACCAGGCCATCAACAACCTGCCCAAGGGATCGGTGGCCATCGGCGTGGTCATTGAGCCGCTGGTGGTATGGCTGTGGGCCGGCGGGCTGCTCATTGGCGTGGGGGGCTTGCTCGCCTTGATCCCGGGTTCACGGCGCCGACCCACCGACCCGACTTCGGCCTCATCGGACCTGGTCACGGGCGCGGCGCCCGCGCCGCCCCGGGAGCGGGACGAGGTGCCCGAGCCGGTGGGCGCGCTGGTGGCCCGGGGCGTTGCGGGCCCGGTGTGAGCCGCCGCCGCCGTCACGTCACCCGCTGGGTGGCGGGCGCCGTCCTCCTCGTGCTGGTCGTGGTCGGCATCGTCCTGGCCACCCGGACGCCTCAGGAGGCCACCGCCGTCCAGAGCCCGCTGCTCGGCCGGATGGCGCCGAGGTTCACCGGCACCGACCTCGCTACGGGGGCTCCGGTCTCGCTCTCCTCGCTGCGGGGCCACTACGTCGTGGTCAACTTCTTCGCCAGCTGGTGTATCCCGTGCCAAACCGAGGCGCCCGATCTCTCTCGTTTCCACTACGAGCAGGACCATGCGACCGACGGCGCCGACATGGTCAGCGTGGTGTTCCACGACACGACGTCCACGGCGCGCTCCTTCCTCGAGAAGAACGGCGATCTCTGGCCCGCCATCAGCGACCCCGGTGGCGCCATCGCCGAGCGCTACGGGGTCACGGCCCCGCCGACCACGTTCTTCATCAACCCGGCCGGCCGCGTCACCGCCGTGCTCGTGGGCCCGGCCACGCAGGGCAACCTCGACTCGTTCCTCAAGGCGGCCCGGGCGCAACAGGCAGGCTCGTCTCATGACTGACCGTTCCAGACGCCTGCCGCTCTGGGCCCGGGTGGCCCTCCCACTCGTTGTCCTCGTGGTGGCATTGGTGATCGGCAGCGGCGCGCTCGACTCGGCTCCGCCGACGGCGGCGCAGAGGGCGGCCGCGCTCGAGCAGGACGTGCGCTGCCCGTCCTGCACGGACGTCTCGGTGGCCGAATCGAACGCCACCACGGCCATCGCGGTGCGTCATCAGATCGAGACCATGGTGGCGGCGGGCCAGTCCGACGCCGACATCGATCGGACCCTGGTGTCCGAGTACGGCGAGACGATCCTGCTGGTTCCGCCGGACGCCGGCGGTGTCCCGCTCATCTGGATCATCCCCATCGTCCTCGGCGCCGCCGCGCTGACAGGCGTGGGCATCCTCTTCTGGCGTCGGAGCCGCGACTTCCACGCCTTGAAGCCCGACGAGGTCGAGGTATGAGTCTCGACGAGTCGCCCCGCACGGAGCCCCGGGACCGCGAGCCTCGTGACGAGCGCTGGTATCTGACCGACGAGCGAGAGTTCCTACAGCGCTCTCTCACCGACGCCGACCGCGAGCGGGAGGCCGGTGACCTCTCGAGCGAGGACCACGCGCTCCTGGTGGCGCGGGACCGGTCACGGCTGGCCGAGGTGGAAGGTGAGCTGGCGGCACTCGACACCGCAACGTCCGAGACCGCCACATCCGACGCCGCCACATCCGACGCTGCCGTCCCCGGGCGCGCCGGGCGTGCACAACCCACGCAATCCGAGCGCGCGCCGATGCCGCTGTGGCGTCGGGTCGGCATAGTCGCGTCGTGCCTCCTGATCGCCGCCGGCGGGGTCATCCTGGTCACCCATTTCGTCCAGGCGCGCCAGCCCGGCCAGGCCTCGTCGGGCAGCGTGACGGTGTCACAGGCGCAACTCATCGAGCAGCAGCTGGGTCAGGCCAACACGCTCGACCAACAGGGGAGCAACAAGGCCGCGCTCGAGCTGTACAACAAGGTCCTCTCCGAGGACCCGTCGAATCCCGCCGCGCTGGCCTACGCAGGCTTCCTCCAGTGGAACGTGGGCCGGACGTCCGAGGTGGCGTCGCTCGTCCGGATCGGGCGCGCCGAGATCGAGACGGCCGTCAAGGATTCACCCAACTACTTCCAGGGTCACCTCTTCTACGGGCTCGTCCTCGAGAACCAGGACCACAACGACGTCGCCGCGGTGGCCCAGTTCAACGACTTCCTGGCCGCCGGGCCGCCCGCCGCCGAGCTGCCCCAGGCGGCACCCCTGGTCAGCGGCGCCTACAAGGCGGCCGGTGTTTCGCTTCCGTCCCAGTTCAGCTCTGCCTCGACCACCACCACGACGTCAGCTCCGTAGCGCTCGCAGGTCGCCGACGACGCGCGGGAATTCCCGGACGAAGGCGCCGCAGTCCTCGTCGGATGTCGTCCACCCGACGCTGATCCGCAGCGAATGGCTCGAGTCGACGCCCATCGCCTCGAGTACCGGAGACGGCTCAATGCTCTCGGACGAGCAGGCTGAACCCGAATGGACAGCGACGCCGGCGCGATCCAACCCGATGAGGACGGGCTCGGCCTCCACGCCGGCCACGCCGAGGCAGACGAGCTGAGGGAGCCTGTCTTCGAGTCCGGGCCCGACCACGGTCACGCCCTCAACCGCCAGTGCGCCGTCGACGACAGCGGCAATCTGTCGCCGTGCGGTTGCAGCCTCCGCCGCCATCGCACCGGGCTCACCGCCTGTCAGCGCAGCCGCCGCGCCGCCGAAGGCCAGCAGCGCGGGGAGTGCTTCGAGCCCGGCCCGGCGCCCCCGTTCCTGAGCCCCGCCGACGAGCAGAGGATCGAACCGGATCCCGCGTCGCACGATCAGCGCTCCAGCTCCGGGCACGCCCCCGAGCTTGTGCGCGCTGATGCTGACCAGGTCGGCGTCGAGCGCGGCGAGGTCCGTTGGCACGTGGCCGCAGGCGGCGGCCGCATCCACGTGCACGGTGACGCCGGCCTCCCGGCACAACGCGACCATCTCGTGGACGGGCTGGAGCGTGCCCACCTCGTGGTTGGCCCATTGGCAGTGCACCAGCGCGGGGCGCGGCAGGGAATCCGAATGCAGGCGATCCCGTAGCGCATCGACCTGGAGCCGTCCCGCGCCGTCCACCCCGATGTCCTCGGTGGGCGCCAGGCGTGCCGAAGCGTCACGGACCGCGGAGTGCTCCACCGCGGCGCAGAGGACCGGCAGGCCGGGCGCCGCACGTGTCGCGCCCCAGACGGCGGCGTTGATGGATTCGGTCGCTCCCGAGGTGAAGATGACCTGGCGCCCCGTCACGCCGACCAGGGTGGCGACCTGGCTGCGGGCCATCTCCAACGCGTCGCGGACGATGCGGCCCTCTTCGTGCAGCCGACCCGGGTCGGCTCCCGGCAGCGCGGCCCACTGCGTCAGCGCGGCGAGGGCCTCGGGCCGCGCCGGCGTGCTGCTGGCGTGATCGAGATAGGCGCGCGCCACGCTGGCTCAGGCGGAGGCGGTGCAGGCGTCGTCGCCCCGCGCCCGCGAGGAGAGGATCACCGGGAGGGCCTGTCGCGACGCCGTGCCGCACAGTCCAGCCAACAACCCCTTGACCATGCCACGGTCGACCGCGGACAGCACAGGGTTGGTGCTGCTGGCATCGCCGAAGGGACACTGTTCCGCGATCACCGCCGTCGTCTCGCCCCGGTCCTCCGCATGTGCCGCGAAACCATGGGCCGTCAGCGTCTCGGCCACGACGTGCATGGCGGCCCGCACGGTCCGCTGCCCCTCGCTCGGCGTCATGCGCGAAGCCAGGGAGCGTCCGTACTCCTCCCCGACATGCGCCGCCATTTCCTCTGCCTCCTCGGGCCCGAGCCGCCGCATCGCCTCGCCGAGGAGCCGCATCAAGAGGTCGTCGCGTCGTTGCATGAGGCCGAGCTGTAACTCCTCCTCGACGCAGAAATAGCGCCTCGAAGGCCGGCCGGCACCGGCGGCGTTGCGCCCGGTCTCGACCCTGAGGTAGCCACCGTCCACCAGCCGCTGCAGATGATGGCGGGCCACGTTGGGGTGCAGCGAGAAGGTGGTGGCCACCTCGCTGGCGGTCACGCCGGGCACCGCACGCACGTGGAGGAAGATGTCGCGGCGGGTGGGATCGCCGAACGCAGCAGCCACGGCGGCGACGGCTGCGCTGAACCGGCCGTCGTCCGCGCCGGCGGGTCGCTCGGTCTCGGCGGTGATCGGAGCGGTGCTCACCCTGGGTAGTCTACCGAGGGATCAGCCCCTTCAGCTGGGGCGACGCGGGCGGTGTCCGTGAGCGCACAGCTTCTGCGAGAGCGCGATCACGATCCCACCCGAGACGAGGAGTGCATGGCAGGAGACCAATCAGAGCTCGAGGCCGCAGTGAGCGCTGTGCGCGAACCCGAGATCGGCCTGTCGTTGGCCGACCTGGGCCTGCTGCGCTCGGTGCGCACCCGCCGGCGCCGCGTGCAGATCGAGGTGGCCCTGCCGGTGGCCGCGTGGCCCGCTGCCGAGGAGCTGGCCGAGGAGATCCACCGGGCCGCCGCCTCGGTGGCCGGAGTGGAAGAGGTCGACCTCGAATTCGTGGTGATGACCGACGAGGAGCGTGCCGGTCTCCGGCATCGGCTGCGTGACGGCATGGCCGGCGACGCCGGTGAGGGAGCGGGGGACGACGCCCACGACCACGCGGGGCACGGTCACGCCCCGGCCGCGCCGATGCCGGCGTTTCTCGGACCCGACTCCAAGACGCGTGTCATCGGCGTCTCGTCGGGCAAGGGCGGCGTGGGCAAGTCGACGGTGACGGTGAACCTCGCCATCACGTTGGCTCAAGAGGGCCACCACGTGGGGTTGCTCGATGCCGATGTCTACGGCTTCTCCGTGCCCAAGATGCTCGGGACCGATCACGATCCGATCATCATCGGCGACATGGTCATCCCGACCTCGGCCCACGGCGTGAAGTGTCTCTCCATGGGCTACTTCGTGCCCGACGACCAGCCGGTGATCTGGCGCGGCCCGATGTTGCACAAAGCGATCCAGCAGTTCCTCACCGATGCCTACTGGGGGGAGCCGGATTTCGTCCTCATCGACATGCCGCCCGGCACGGGGGACGTCGCCCTCACCCTGGCGGAGGTGATGCCGCGAGCCGAGATCGTCGTCGTGACGACGCCGCAGGCCGCGGCGCAGCGGGTGGCCCAGCGCTCGGCGTTCGCCGCTCGTCGCCTCAAGCTCTCTGTGCGCGGGGTGATCGAGAACATGAGTTGGTTCACCGGCGACGACGGGAAGCGCTACGAGCTCTTCGGTGCCGGTGGGGGAGCGACGCTCGCCGCCGACCTCGGAGTTCCCCTTCTCGGCCAGGTGCCGCTGGTCAACGCCGTGCGCCAGGGAGGCGACGAGGGTCGTCCGGTCACCGCGGTCGATCCCGGCGGTGAGACGGCGCAGGCATTCCGGGACATTGCCGAGAAGCTGGCCGCGCTGGGACCGGCCAGGGTCTACCGGCGAGAGCTCAGCTTGCGCTGAGTCGATCGGCGCGGGTGGGGCCGACCCCCCACTTGCGGTTGGCCAGGTCGCGGGCGTGATTGTGGAAGAGCACGACCTGATCGCGGCCCGACCGCTTGGCCTCGTACATCGCGTTGTCGGCGTCACGCAGCAGTGCGAGGGCTGAGATCGAGTCGTCGGAGGTCATGACGATGCCCACGCTGGCGGTCACCACCAGCTGCCCGCTGCCGATGGCGACTGGCACGCTCAACCCGGCCCGGATGCGCTCTGCCATGTCGAGTGCATCGTCTTGGTGGTCGACCTCGGCGAAGGCCACGAACTCGTCGCCGCCGAAGCGCGCCACCAGGTCCACCCCGCGTGTCATAGCGGTGAGCCGATTCGCCATTTCACTGAGGACCCGGTCGCCGGCCGAATGGTCGGCCCGGTCGTTCACAAGCTTGAACCGATCGAGGTCGATGAACAGCACGGCCAGCGCGGCCCGCCGCCGGCCAACGTGACTGATGGCCTCCTCCAGCCGCTCCATGAACATGGCCCGGTTCGCCAGGCCGGTCAGCCCGTCGTGTGAGGCCTGGAAGGCCATCTGTTCGGCCATTTCGCAGCGCTCGATCGCCAGCCCCACCATGCCGGCCAGCTGGTCGAGCTTGTGGAGCTCTTCGCTGCCGAAGTACGGCATGGACGGGCTGATCTTGACGGCGAGCGAATGGGTGGCGCCGCTGCGGGTCTGCACGGTGATCCGTCGCGGGCCGTTCCGGGAGACGTCCACGTCCCACGGATCGGACCCGTCCTCCTCGGTCCAGACTGGATAGCGGGCCACGACCGTGCCGTCGCCGGCGAGGAGCGCCGCCCGGGACGCGCCGACGAGGGCGCACACGTGTGGGAGCAGGTGCTCGGCGACATCCCGGGAGTCTCCGGCGGCGACGAGTTGACCGACCGCTCGGCGGAAAGCCTCGTCCTCGTGACGGCTCAGGAAGACGCGCACGAAGGACGGCAACACCAGCGCGACCAGGAACAGAACGCCCATCACGACGGTCAGCGCCTGGGTGGCCAGGTCCACGGTGGGCCCCTGCAGTCCGAGCGCAGCCACGACCACCTGAATCTCCAACCCGGCCACTGCGAGGGCCAGGAGGCGCATCCGGGAGGCGGCGATAGGAGGCTCCCCGCGGCCGGCATAGAACAAGGAGACGACGACGTACCCGCAGAGGAAACCGAAGGCCACGAGGAACGAGATCCGGTAAGCGAGGAAATGCGGCGGCGGCGCGAAACCCGGCGCCGGCAGGTACTTCAGTGTGAACGTGAAGACCACGATGGCGACCGTCACGACGACGGCCAGGGCCCGGACGGGGGGGCTCGGCGTGCGGAACGTCGCGGCGAACCGGAACAGGCAGTACGGCATCACGAGAAGGAGGGCGATCACCGACTTGGCCAGGTACTGGTTGTTGACGAGACCGGGATCGATCTTCAGCGCCAGCGACAGGCCTCCCAAAATGGCGAAGGAGAGTGCCACCCACCCGGCGCCGCGTATCCGGTGGCGCACCCACTGGACAGCCGTGAGCGCGGCCAGAAGGACGAATTCGACCAGTGAGACGTTGGACAGAACGTGCGTCCAGTGCGTCACCGTGCGTTTCCTTCCTCCGGGGCGCGGCCCCTGTCGCCAAATGGTGCAACGGCTCCCTTTTCGGGCGTGCCAGACCCGAAAGTCCGATGTGATCGTACTCCCCGACCGCCTCGGGAACGAAACATTTTCGTCACTCTTTTCGCTCGGGCGGGCCTGCCCTTCGGAAAGCTCCGCCGGCTCTCGACAACCCGGGTCCAGACCTCGGACTCGCGGCCCCGAACTCCGCATCGCCCGGCCGCTTCACGCCGCCTGCCGCCCGATCCGCCGTCACGCACCCGGCCGGTCGCGCGGTGCGCTGTCGGCCGCGGCACTCGCCGGTGGCCCCCTCGGAAGTCTGGGTACTGTGGGCCGCGACAGGGAGGTGGCATGGTGCAGGACTGGGCCCGGCCCGTGGTGCATTGGGAGATTGAGGCCACCGACCCTGAGCGGCAACGGTCTTTCTACGCCGATCTGTTCAACTGGAAGATCGGTGACGGCTTCATCATGGACATCCCGCCCGGCATCGGTGGGCCCGAGCCCGGACCAGGAGGCCACATTCGCGCCGGCGACCGCTCCGGCGTCACCCTCTACATCCAAGTCGCGGACCTCCGCGCCTCTCTCGAGCGGTCGGTGGCGCTCGGCGCAACCATCGTCGCCGATCCTTTCGACGTTCCCGATGGCCCGACGCTGGCCGGTATCACCGACCCCGAGGGCAATCCGGTGATGCTGGTGCAGGCCTGAGCCGATGGACCAGTAGACGGTGTCGATCGTCGAGGTCACAACCTTCCGGTTGGCCGAGGGAGTCAGCGACTCGTCGTTTCTGGCCCTGGACCGCCGGCTCCAGACCGAGCTGGTGCCGAACCAGCCCGGCTTCATGCGGCGGACGACGGCCCGTCACGGCGACGACTGGCTGGTGCTGACCCTGTGGTCCACCGAGGACGCCGCGGGGGCGTTCCAGCGCACCGTCGCGGACCATCCGCTCCAGGTCGAGTTCGAGCACGCACTCGAGGCTGGGACGCTCCAGCTCACCCGCTACGCCACGCTCGACTGAGGTGGAGCTCGCCCAGCTGAAGGTGACCCGCTACGCGGTGCACACCCGCATTGCGACCATCACCCTGCACCGACCCGACCGGCTCAATGCCTGGACCGGCCGGATGCACGCGGAGTACCGGTCGTTGCTCCACCGCGCCGCCGCCGACCCCGGGGTCCGGGTCATCGTCGTCACCGGTGCGGGCCGGGGCTTCTGTGCCGGTGCCGACGCGCTGGCGCTGGAGGGTCATGTCGAACGTGGCTCGTACGACGACGGCCTCGACGACGATGTCGCCATGCCCGGCTACGGCGTCCGGCCGGAGTTCGATGCCGACTTCGCCTCCCAGTTCGGCATCCCCAAGCCGATCATCGCCGCCGTCAACGGGCCGGCCGCCGGGGTCGGACTGGTGCTCGCCTGTTACTGCGACCTGCGCTTCGCAGCCGAGGGGGCCAAGCTGACCACGTCGCACGGCCGCCTGGGCCTGCCGGCCGAATACGGCCTGTCGTGGTTGCTGCCCCGGCTGATCGGCGTCACCCGGGCCGCCGACCTGCTGCTGTCGAGCCGCGTCGTGCTGGCCGAAGAGGCGGAGGGGCTCGGTCTGGTCAACCGGGTGTTGCCGCCGGACGAGTTGCTGGCCTTCACCTACGACTACGCCGGGCGGCTCGCCACGGAGATCGCTCCGTCCTCGCTTGCGGCGACGAAGCTGCAGCTGTACCGCGATCTGCACGGCGACGTGGCGGCGTCCGTGCGCGATGCCGGTGCTCGTATGGCCGACATGATGCGGGGCGCTGACTTCGCCGAAGGAGTGGCCGCCCTGACCGAGAAGCGCCCACCGGCCTTCCCCGACCCACCGGCCTGAGCCGGCCCCGGAAGGTTCAGGCGTCGACACCGGCGGGAAGCTTGGCCGGGTCCCAGCCGAGCCTCGCCACCGCCTGGCGAAATGCGAACCGGTCGGTCATGCCGGCCACATACGTGACGGCGGCCCGCACGGCGCCCTCGCTGCCCGCCGTGACGTCGGAGGACTTCCTCGAGCCCGGGGCGTCGTCGGAGACCAGGTGTGGGCGGTCCGAGAAGTGCTCGACCAACGCCCGCAGCACGCTGATCACCGCGTCGCCCTGTCGCAGCGAGGCGTCCCGGAGGTAGATGCGCTCGTAGTTGCAGGTCCGGAACGCAGCGAGCGCCTCGGCCACCTCCTCTTCCATGCCGACCTGGCCGGAACGGAGGGAGGCGGACACCACACCGTTGATGAAGGCGCCCAGCTGTCCACTTCGGCGTTCCCCGCAGAGCGAGCGGACCGCCAAGGGCAGCTGATGCGCGGCCACGATGCCGGACAGGACTGCATCCTCCCAGTCGTGGCAGACGTAGGCGATCCGGTCGGCCCAGCTCACGACCTCGCCCTCGGGCGTGGACGGCGCCGGGCGTGACCAGCTGTGGTTCGCGATGCCGTCCACCGTCTCGGCGCACAGGTTGAGAGGAGCGAGGGAGACCCACGCCCCCCATGGTGCATGGTCGAACCCTCCGGGCACGTAGGGATCGAGCGCGTCCTCGCTGGCGTGGCCGCCGGGCCCGTGCCCGCAGTCGTGCCCGAGGGCGATGGCCTCGGTGAGGGCGACGTTCAGACGGCAGGCCCGCGCGATGGCGGTGGCGACCTGCGCCACTTCGAGCGCGTGGGTGAGCCGGGTGCGCTGGTGATCCTGGGGGAAGACGAAGACCTGGGTCTTGCCGGCCAACCGGCGGAACGACGTGGCGTGCAAGATCCGGTCGCGGTCGCGCTCGAAGCTCGTCCGCCAGGCGTCGGGTTCCTCCGTCTCGGCCCGGTCGCCGGCGTCCGACGCGCGGGTGGCCCCGGGTGCCAGCAGCGAGTCCTCGAGCTCCAGCCGCTCGGTGCGCCCCCTGGGGCCCTCGGGGCGGGCCGGGTCCGAGGGCGCCGAATCAGGGCTCGGGCCGACACGGGCGTGGGAGTCGGCGTGGGCCAGGCGGACCGGTCCCGCGTAGCCCGCCATGGTCGACGCCCAGCGGGCACTGCGCTCCGTATTCCCGGACGTGGGCGGGCCGTGCATGTCCAGCAGTCTGCCCCGTCGCAGTAACGTCGAGGTGGCCTCGGAACCGTCCGACAGGTCGTGAGGAGAGTGAGACCCAGGTGGACGTGCGCATCGGCATCACCCACACCCCCAAGGAAATCGAAGTGGAGATGCCCGACGACGTTGACGGCGACACTGTGGTCGCTGACATCGAGAAGCTGCTCAAGACGGGCGACGGGGTGCTCTGGCTGACCGACCGCAAGGGTCGCCGGGTAGGCGTCCCGGTAGTCAAGGTCGCCTACGTCGAGGTCGGTGCGCCGGCCAGCGATCGGCGCGTCGGGTTCGGCGCCCCCTGAGGACCTGCGTGGCGGCGGGACAGGCGCGCGGGAAGTGAGCCCGGCGCCGGATCTGCTGGACCTCGCCTGGTGTTCGTCACCGGCAAGGGCGGTGTCGGCAAGACGACGGTCGCGGCGGGCTTGGCCCAGCTGGCCGCCGAGCACGGCAAGCGGGTCCTGGTCTGCGAGGTCGACGCCAAGGGCGACGTGGCGTCGCTGTTCGAGGCGTCCCCCACGGACTTCACGCCGCGGGAGATCGCGCCAGGCGTGTGGTCCATGTCCATGGACACCGAGGCCTCGCTGCGCGAATACCTCAAGCTGCAGCTCCGCATTCCGGTGGTGGGGCGGATCGGGCCCCTGGCCAAGGCGTTCGACTTCGTGGCCACCGCGGCCCCGGGGGTGCGGGAGATCCTCACCGTGGGCAAGTTCTGCTGGGAGGTGAAGGAGCGGCACTACGACCTGGTGGTCGTCGACGCCCCGGCCAGCGGGCACATCGTCGGCCAGCTGGCCGCGCCCCAGGCCATCAACGACCTGGTCAAGGTCGGGCTCATCCGTAGCCAGACCGACTGGATGCTCGACATCCTCTCCGATCCCCGCCAGACGGGGCTGGTGGCGGTCTGCACACCCGAGGAGATGCCGGTCAGCGAGACCCTCGAGCTGGAGAAGCGCGTGCGGGAGGAGACGACCGTGCGGATGTCGGCGGTCGTGGTCAACCGGGTGCTGCCCGAGCTCTTCGGCCAGCGCGAGGAGGAGATCTTCGAGCAGCTGCGCGACCCGGAGACCGAGCAGGTGCTCTCGGAGCGGGCGGGGGGACCGGTCGCTCCTGTGCTCGAGGCGGCCCGGCTCGCCGTCACCTTGCGGCGCACCCGTTCGGCCCACCTGCAGCGCCTGCAGGCGGGACTGCCCGAGGGCATGCCTGTGCTGCTGCTTCCCTACCTCTTCGTGCGCAGCTTCGGGGTCCGCACCACGCGCCAGGTCGCGCACGCGCTGGGTGAGGAGCTGGGGCTGTGACCATGACGCCGTCCTCGGAGACAAAGACGGTCCGCCAGCTCCTCGACGCCAAGGACATCGTCATCGCCTGCGGCCCGGGCGGCGTGGGCAAGACGACGACGGCGGCGGCGCTGGCGGCCACGGCGGTCGTCGAGCAGGGCGGCCGCGTCCTCGTGCTCACGGTCGACCCGGCGCGCCGGCTGGCCGACGCGCTGGGGTTGAAAGGGATCGGGAACGACGAGGTCCGCATCCCCGACGAGGTGTTCACCGAGGCGGCGGCCCGCCCGCGGGGTGAGCTGTGGGCGGCCATGCTCGACACCAAGCAGAGCTGGGATGACCTCATCCGCACGCACGCGCCCGACGCCGAGACGCGGGAGCAGATCCTCGCCAACCCGCTGTACCAGAACATCTCGGGCCGGTTCGTGCAGTCGCATGACTACATCGCCATGGAGCGGCTCTACGAGATCCACTCCGAGGGGAAGTACGACCTCATCGTGGTCGACACCCCGCCGACGCGCAACGCGCTCGACTTCCTCGACGCCCCGCAGCGCATGGCGGACTTCTTCTCGTCGCGGCTGTTGCGCTGGCTCATCGTGCCCTACCGGTCACGGCTGGTGAACATGGCGTCGCGGCCCTTCTACCAGGTGGCCGACCGCATTCTCGGCACGCAGTTCCTGGCCGACATCTCGGAGTTCTTCATCCTGTTCCAGTCGATGTACGCCGGCTTCGTCGAGCGGGCCGACGCGGTGACGCGGCTGCTGTCGGACCGACGCACGACGTTCATGGTGGTATCGACGCTCGAGGCCACGCCGGTGCGCGAGGCGGAGTTCTTCTCGTCTCAGCTCACGGCACGCAAGCTGCATCTCGGCGCGGTGGTGCTGAACAAGGTGCTGCCCGAGTACCTGCGCGACACCGCGGACCGACAAGCTGGCCCAGTCGATCGCCGCCCGCGCCGTCGAGCTCGCCGAGGGGCTCACCGACGACCCCGTCGTGGCGGGACGTGTCCTCGGTGAGGTGGCCGAGAGCTTCCTCAACTTCGGCGTCGTGGCGCGGCGCGAGGCCGAGCAGCAGGCGGAGCTGAAGGGCGCGCCCGACGTGCTGGTCACCGTTCCGTTCTTCGACGCCGACATCTACGACATGGCCGGGCTGCTCCGGCTGGGCGCGCTCGTCTGGGAATAGGTCAGAAAACCTGCGCCCCACCGTGGGCCGCCCCGGCTCAACCGGAGCCGGTTTGTTGTCTCTCCGTTGTCCTGTTGTCTCTCCGTTGCGTTGGAGGCCGGCCGAGGGGGAGGGCATAGATTGGGCTTCCAAGCGCTCCATCACCGCTCTCAGGGAAAGAGAACATGGCCCAACTGATCAATCCCGAGGTCCAGGCGTACGCCGACGCGCACACGACGGCGCCCCCGGGCCACCTGGAGTCGGTGGACGCCTCCACCAGGGACGACTTTCCCGCCTGGGGGATGATGGTTGGCCGCGAAGAAGGTCGTTTCCTCGAATTGCTGGTGTTCGCCACCCAGGCGACCAGCGTCCTCGAGATCGGCACCTTCACGGGGTACTCCTCCATCGCCATGGCGGCCGGCCTCGGCAGGGACGGGTCGATCATCTCGCTCGAGGTCGACCCGCACCACGCCCAGGTGGCCCGGGGCAACATCGCCGAGGCCGGGCTCGAGAGCCACATCAGCGTGATCGAGGGACCCGCGCTGCGCTCTCTCGAGGAGCTGCAGGGACCGTTCGACCTCGTCTTCATTGACGCCGACAAGGTGACGTACGACGCCTACTACGAGGCCGTCCTGCCCAAACTGGCCGCGCACGGGCTGATCGTGGTGGACAACACCCTGCAAGGCGGCGGCGTCCTCCCCTCCGAGCACGATCCGCACGAGGGTGCCCGCGCCCTGCGCGCCTTCAACGACAAGGTGGTCAACGACCCCCGCGTCGTCTGCGTTCTCACCACCATCCGGGACGGCGTCACGCTGATCCGCCGGGCCGGCTAACCGGCCGGGCGGGGGAAGCTGCCACCGTGCTCGACTACCACCTCCACCTCTGGCCGCACTCGGAGCACGAGACGCCGCTGCGGCTCGAGCAGTTGGCCGAGTACTGCGCCCGGGCCCAGGCGGCGGGCGTCACCGAGCTGGCCGTCACCGAGCACCTCTTCCGCTTCCGCCAGGCCGATTCGCTGCTCGGAGGCTTCTGGGACGACGAGCGGGTACCCGCCGCGCTGGCCGAGTCCATGGCCGAGTACTGGAAGTTCCACGCCACGGCGGATCTCGAGGCCTACGTGGAGTGCGCACTCGCCGCCAAGGAGGCCGGGCTGCCGATCGTCATCGGGCTGGAGGTCGACTACTACGAGGGCCGGATGGACACCGTGGCCGACCTGCTGGCCGGTTATCCCTTCGACGTGCTGCTCGGCTCGGTGCACTGGGTGGGTGGGTGGCGCTTCGACGACCTGGACGACCCGGTCTCCATGGCCGAGTGGTCGACGCGGCAGGTCGACGCCTGCTGGGAGGCCTACACCGAGGCCTTGGAGGAGCTCGCCGCATCGGGCACGTGCGACGTGCTGGCCCACCCGGATCTGATCAAGGTTGCGGGCTACGTTCCGACGGCGCCGGCGGAATGGTGGGACCGCATCGCCGAGGCCGCGGTGACCTCCGGCATGGCGGCGGAGGTCAGCTCGGCCGGGTGGCGCAAGCCGGTGGGCGAGCAGTACCCGGCCCTGGGCCTGCTGGAGCGCTTTGTCGCCGGCGGCGTGCCGCTCACCACGGCCTCGGACGCGCACCGGCTCGAGCACGTGGCCGATCGGGCCGACGACCTGCGTGCCGTCCTCGGCGCAGCGGGGGCCGGCGTCCTGCAGGGGTACCGGGGTCGCCTGGCGTACCCGGTACCCGTCACCGGCCCGGTGGACCCGCTCGAGGAGGCCTGATGCCGACACCCGCCGAGCTGGCGCTCAGTCACACCGACCTCAAGCCGGAGGAGCTCGAGCACCTGCAGCGGCTGCTCGGGAGCTGGAGCGTGCTGGCCGACCTCTCGTTCTCCGACCTGCTCCTGTTGGTGCCGGTGCACGCCGCGGTGGCCGACGAGGCCGCCGAGGCCGCCGAGACGGACCCGACGGAGGAGGACCCCGAGCTGGTGGTGCTCGGACAGATGCGCCCCAACAACCGGCCCACCCTGGTCGACCAGGACCTGGTGGGCCAGACGGTGAACGAGTCGCAGTGGACGTTGGTGGCCCAGTGCCTCCATTCGGGCGAGATCGTGCGGGGCAGCATCCACCACCCGATACTGGGCGAGCAGGTCCCGGTGGAGAACATTCCCGTCCGCTTCGAGGGCCACATCATCGGCGCTCTGCTGCGCGTCTCGCTGGCCCCGCTCAAAGGCCCGACGAGCATGTACGAGCGCACGTACCTCGACGTGTTCGAGCGCCTCGCCGACATGGTGGCGCAGTCGGCCTTCCCGTTCCCCGACGAGGACGTCGGCACCGAGGAGTCGCCCCGGGTGGGCGACGGCGTCGTGGTGGTCGACGCCGATGGGCGAGTGGAGTTCGCGTCGCCCAATGCCATGAACGCGTTCCACCGCATGGGCATCTACACCCAACCCGAAGGGCGCCGCTTCGGGGACCTCGACGTCGAGGAGTCCGCTGTCGAGTGGGCGCTGGCCACCGGCCGGCCCGTCGTGGAGGAGGTCGAGCGTCGTCCGGACGTCATCGTCCTCGTGCACTGCATCCCGCTCCTGTCGCACGGCGTGGTCACCGGGGCGATGATCCTGCTGCGCGACGTCACCGACGTGCGGCGCCTCGACCGCCTGCTGCTCTCCAAGGACGCCGCCATCCGTGAGGTGCACCATCGGGTCAAGAACAACCTGCAGACGATCTCGTCGCTCCTGAGCCTGCAGGCGCGCCGGGTGGGTGACCGGGCGGCCCGGGTCGCTCTCCACGAGGCGGAGCGCCGGGTGCGTTCCATCGCGCTGGTGCACGAGATCCTGTCGCGGGACCCGAGCGACCAGGTGCCCTTCGCGGAGATCGTCAGCTCGCTGGTGCAGATGGCCGAGGACTCGGTGGTCTCGTCACAGCCGATCGTCCTCTCGGTGCACGGGGACCTGGGCGAAGTTGCGGCCGACGTCGCCACGCCGCTGGCGGTCACGGTGGCCGAGCTCCTGCAGAACGCCGTCGAGCATGCCTTCGATCCCGAGAACGCCGGAGGGCAGGACGGCGCGGCCGGTCCGGAGGGTGCTGGGGGAGCGGCGGGCTATGTCCCGGTGGGCCACGTCGATCTCACGATGTCGAGCGACGAGTCAGCGCTGCGGGTCGAGGTGCGCGACGACGGGTTGGGATTGCCCGAGGGATTCGACATCGAGAAGACCTCGAGCCTCGGTCTGTCGATCGTGCGCGACCTCGTCGTCAGCCAGTTGGAGGGGACGATCTCCATGGAGGAGCTACCGGTGGCCGACGGTGGCGGGACCCGCGTTGCCATCTCGGTGCCGGTGCGCGCCCCGCGGTGAGTGCGACGTGCCCGATGCGACCTCGGCGTGTGCCGGCGCGGTCCGTGCCGGCGTCGGTGAAGCCGCCGGGGTCAGTCGATGGATGGATTCAGATAGCGACGCGTTGCGAGCGGCGGGCGGCCAGCCAGGCCTTGCGCAGCTTGCGGCGCTCTTCTTCGGACGTGCCGCCCCAGACGCCCGACTCCTGGTTGGTGGCCAGCGCGAAGTCGAGACACGGTTCCGAGCGCGTCACAGGCGTGGCAGACGCGCTTGGCCGCGTCGATCTGGTCGACGGCCGGGCCGGTCGTGCCAACGGGGAAGAAAAGGTCCGGTTCGGTATTGCGGCAGGCGGCGGAGCGCCGCCAGTCGTCCGCGTCCCAATCGACCGTCCGGTTCCACATGAGAGCCATCGGAATGTGCCTCCACCAGCATTGTGATCCTTTTCACATGATCGGACCCGAGAGGTGTCCGTCAGTGAAAAGCGGGTTAACGGAGAAGAGGGTAACGGTCTGTCGGGAGCCAGGCAAGGAGTTTTTGGTGAAAGTTCGACCGCTGACACGGCGGAATCGTGACGGGAAGGTGGCCCGGTCCTGGTGACCGACGTCTTTGCTCACAGGGGTTGCACCGAAGGGTTCACCGAGAACACCGTCGATGCCTTCGTCGAGGCACGGCGCCGGGGTGCCGACGGTGTCGAGCTCGACGTGCGCCTGACAGCCGACGGGGCCCTGGCCGTCCACCACGACGCCGAGATCCCCGGGGTCGGCACGATCGCCCAGCTCGAGGTGGCGGATCTGCCTGCGCACGTCCCGCTGCTGCCCGACGTGTTGGCGGTCTGCGACGGCATGGTGGTCAACGTCGAGATCAAGAACGCCCCCCAGGACCCGGGGTGGGACCCGGGCGAGGCCGTGGCGGCGCTGACGGCTGCAGCGATAGAGGAGGCGGCCTGGACGACGCGAGTCTTCGTCTCGTCCTTCCAGGTGGCGACGCTGCGGGCGGTCCAGGCGGCAGACCCCCGGCTGGACCTCGGTGCGCTGTGGGGCTTCGGCACCGAGGCCGAGCCGGCACTCGCGGAAGCGGTGGAGGCCGGGTTCGCCGCCGTACATCCCTTCGTCGCCTCCGTGAACCCCGAGCTCGTCGAGCGGGCCCACGCAATGGGCCTTGCGGTCAATGTCTGGACGGTCAACGCCCCAGATGACCTGCGCGCCATGGTGTCCCTCGGGGTGGACGCGGTCATCACCGACCGGCTGGGCGAGGCGCTGGTCGCCGCAAAGGCGGGCCGCGTCTGAAGCCTTCCCGGGAGGGACCGGAGCAGGCCGACCCGAGCGGCCCCTCTCCGCCCCAAACAGGGCTTGTCGCCGGGCCGAATGGCGGGGAACGACCCGGTTCCACAAAGATGGTCCGCCATGAACGTCGTCGTATGCGTCAAACAGATACCTGATCCGGCCGCTCCGCAGTCGCTGAATCCGGGCACCAACACCCTGGACCGGTCCGGCAAGCTGATCATGGACGATTCGGACAACTACGGGGTCGAGATGGCCCTCCAGCTCGCCTCGGGCGAAGGCGACGAGGTCACCCTCGTCTCCATGGCTCCGGGCGGCGAGACCTCGGGCCTGCGCACCGGGCTGGCCATGGGGGCGGCCAAGGCCATCCTCATCAGTGACGACGCGCTGGCCGGCAGCGACGCGCTCGGCACGGCCCGTGTGTTGGCGGCCGCCATCGCGCGGGCCAATCCGGACCTGGTCGTCATGGCAACGGAGTCGAGCGACGGCTACACGGGGACGCTGCCCGTGCAGGTGGCCGAGCTCATGGGCCTGCCGTCGGTCACGTTCGCCAAGGCGATCGCCGTCGACGGCAGCTCCGTCAAGGTCGAGCGCCAGACCGAGGCGGGATACGACGAGGTGGTCTGCCCCCTGCCGGCCCTGGTCACGGTGACCGCCGGCGTGGTGGAGCCCCGCTACCCCTCCTTCAAGGGGATCATGGCGGCGAAGTCCAAGCCAGTGGACAACGTGACGGTGGCGGACCTCGGGATCGACGGGTCCCAGGTGGGCGCGGCCGGTGCAGGGCAGGAGATCACCGACGTCTCCGATGCCGAGGCGCGCGGTGCGGGAGAGATCGTGGTGGACGAGGGCGACGGTGCCGAGCGCATCGTGGCCTTCCTCGAGCAGTTGAAGGTGGTCTGAGATGCCGATCGACAAGGTATGGGTGCTCGCCGAACTGGGCGACAGTGGGCCGACGCCGGTCACGCTCGAGCTGCTGACCGAGGCCCGCGCCGTCGCCTCGACGGTTGAAGCCGCGGCCTGGGGCGCCGACGCCGCGTCGTTGGCCGCACCCCTCGGGGAGTACGGCGCGACCACGCTCTACGACGTGGGCGACCTGGGTGGCACGTTGCCCGGCGTCCCGGTCGCCGCCGCCCTGGCGGCGCTCATCGAAGGCGGCAACGCGCCTGACGCCATCTTCTTCCCTGCGACCTACGAGGGGCGCGACGTGGCGGGCCGGCTGTCGGCCAAGCTCGGTCGCCCGGTGCTGACCAACGTGACCGGGCTGGTGGAGTCCGACGGCGGACTGTCCAGCCAGCACCCCGTCTTCGGCGGCACGCAGATCGTCACGGCGCACTTCACCGGCGCCGGGCCGGCCCTCTTCGTGATCCGGGCCAAGTCCTTCGCGGCCGAGCCGTCGGGCGGAGCCGCGGCCGCTGTCGTTTCCGCCCCGGTTCCGGACGTCGCTGCCACCAACACGGCCAAGGTCGTGGAGCGCCACGTCGAAGAGCGCAGCGGTCCCAAGCTCGATGAGGCGGCGGTCGTCGTCTCCGGTGGCCGCGGCCTCGGGGACGCGGCGAACTACGCGCTGATTGAGGAGCTGGCCAAGCTGCTCCACGGTGCCGCCGGTGCCAGCCGCGCCATCGTGGACGCCGGCTGGGTCCCCTATTCGCACCAGGTCGGCCAGACGGGCAAGACCGTCAAGCCGACCGTCTACATCGCCTGCGGGATCTCGGGCGCCACGCAGCACCTGGTCGGCATGAAGGGCTCCAAGAACATCGTCGCCATCAACAAGGACCAGGAGGCGCCGATCTTCTCGGTGGCCGACCTCGGGATCGTGGGTGACGTGCACAAGGTGCTCCCGGCGCTCATCGACGCGCTCAAAGCCAAGGGCTGAGTCCGCCGCCCCGGGGTCGCAGACCCCGGATCGCTCTCGGGGATTTGCCGGATTGCTCTCCGGAATTTGCATGTGAGGCGGCGGTCGGGCCGCGTCGACCGTGCTGAGCCGGCCGGGCCGGGCTGGATCGTGCCCGCAGGCTCGTGCGTGCCCGTCCGATCCGGGCGACCAGCAGTACATTCGGCGCACACGCTGATCGCACCTGATGCTCTTTCCCACCACCGACTTCGCCATCTTCTTCGCCATCGCCTTCACGGTGAACTGGCTCCTCAACCCGTACTCGGGCTGGTGGAAGCTGTCCATGATCGGCCTGAGCTACGTGTTCTACGGCTGGGTGGGCTGGAGCTACTGCCTGCTCCTCCTCCTGACGACGTCGGTGACCTACGTCGGAGGCGCCTGGGTCAACGCGACGAGCACAGAGCGGACGAGGCGCATCGCCATGGGCGTGTCGGTCGGTGCGTTGCTGGCGATCCTCGGATGGTTCAAGTACTACGGCTTCGTCTCGGTGAATCTCGACAACCTCACCCACGCCTTGGACATGGGGCGGGCCATCCCGCTCCTGCAGGTGGGTCTGCCGATCGCCATCTCCTTCTTCACCTTCATGGCGATCAGTTACGTGGTGGACATCTATCGGCGGGACCTCGAACCGGCCAAGCCGCTCGACGTCGCGGTGTACATCTCGTTCTTTCCGCACCTGCTGGCCGGGCCGATCGTGCGCGGCGGCGAGCTGTTGCCCCAGATACGCCGGCGCCGCGATCCGAACTCGATCGACTACTCGCGGGCCTTCTGGCTGATCCTCGCCGGACTGTTCAAGAAGGTCGTGATCTCCTCGTACGTCTCGAGCGCGATCGTCACCCCCGTCTTCACGTCACCGACCCAGCACTCGGCCCCCGAGGCGATCTTCGCCGCCTGGGGCTACGCGGTGCAGATCTATTGCGACTTCAGCGGCTACACCGATATCGCCATCGGCCTGGCCATGCTGCTCGGTTTCCGGTTCCCACAGAACTTCGACGCGCCCTACACGGCGCGCAACCTGCAGGACTTCTGGCGGCGCTGGCACATGACCCTGTCGCGCTGGCTGCGCGACTACCTCTACATCCCGCTGGGCGGCAGCGCCAACGGTGACGCCCAGACCATCCGCAACATCATGATCACCATGGTGCTGGGCGGGCTCTGGCACGGGGCGGCGTGGACGTTCGTCGTCTGGGGGACCCTGCAAGGTGCGGGGCAGAGTGTCGGACACCTTCGCCGAAAAAGCCGGGTGCGGCGTGGGCTCCCGCCTGTGGCCGAGGGGCCGGTCCGGGACTGGGTCCAGCGCTTTCTCACCTTCCAGTACGTGTGCCTGGGCTGGGTCTTCTTCAACGCCACGGGCCTGTCCCAGGCCTTCGCCGTCATCGGTCGCCTGTTCAGCGGCTGGGGCGAGGCCTCCCCGCTGATCACGCCGCTCCTCGTCATCACCGTCGTGGGGACCATCGCCTCCCAGTTCGTGCCGCCACTACGCGTGGACCGTCTGCAGGCGGCGTTCTCACGACAGAGGACAGCGGTCCAAGTCGGCCTCCTCGGCTTCGCCCTGCTCGGGATCACGACGTTCGGCCCGGTCGGGGTCGCACCCTTCATCTACTACCGGTTCTGATGAGCGACGTCGGCGGGACACCCCCGCACCACGTGGATTGGGAGCCCGATGCTGAGTTCCGGTCGCGCCCGCATGCAGAGCTGCCTCCTGCGGAGGACGATCGCGTGCGGGCGCGCTGGCAACACGTCCTGATGCTCGGCGTCGCCGCCTTCGCCCTGTGGTTCCTGTTGTACGCACCCACCCTGCAGCACAACGCCCAGGTGTCGCCGGTCGGCACGCGTCGCACCGTCAGCCTGGACGTGACCGGCCCCGTCGCCGCCGTGAGCCGCGCCCTGCAGCTCTCGCACATTGTCTCCATCACGGGCCGCGGCAACGGACTCGGCGGACCCGCCGGCGGTCTGACAGTGGTGGGACCGCGTCCGGGCGGCCAGGCGATCGGGTCGCGGCCGAAGTCCGGATCGAAGCCCAGCGAGGGCGGCAAGGCGCCCACGACACCGACGACGACGCCGCCCAATCCCAAGGACCCGACCGCCGCCAACCCGCTGCGCGTCCTCATCGTCGGTGACTCCATCGGGATCGACCTCGGTGACGCCCTGCAACCGGATCTGGCCCAGACCGGCGTGGTCAGTGCAGGGTTGGACGGCCGGGTCAGCACCGGGCTGACGAGGCCCGACTACTTCAATTGGCCGGCGGAACTGACCGCCGACATCAAGTCGCAGAACCCTCAGGTGGTCGTCATCATGATCGGCGCCAACGACGCCCAGGACTTCCTGGGGCCACCCGACGTCCCCTACACGTCGCCCCAGTGGAACGCGCTGTACGCGCAGCGGGTGGCACAGTTCATGCAGATCGCGCAGAGCGGCGGTGCCACCGTCGTCTGGGTGGGCATGCCGCCGATGCAGGACGCGGGCCTCAACGCGCAGATGTCCGATGTCAATGCGGTGGTCCAGCAGCAGGCGGCCAAGACGCACCCATCGGTCGTGTATCTCAGCACCGACCGGTCGCTCGGAACGGCCCAGGGTGGGTACACGGCCTTCGTGACCAACGGAGCGGGCCAGGTGGTCAACGTGCGCACGCCGGACGGGACACACCTCACGCCGGGCGGGGGTCAGGTCGCGGCCCAGCAGGTGATCGCCGAGTTGCAGACCCTGGGCTACAAAATCCCCTGAGCACATCCGCTGGGCCGGCCTCCTGCATCGTCCCGTCCCCGGCACGCTCCGGCGGGCCGGCGGGCAGCCCTGCCGGGCGGAGGCGACGCTGGCTCAGACGAGCGGCCAGGGGTACGGCGGCCAGTCGCCGTCGTCGACGAGCTCGGGCAGGGCCCGCAGGCTGAGCAGCCAGGCCACCCTGTCCATGGTGGCGGCCACTTCCGACGGCTCGATCAGCCGGCTCAGCGCGGGCGGGGGTCCCTCGCGGGCCAGCCGGGCCAGGTCCTCCTCCACGCCGGACTCGAGCGGCTCCCCGCCGAAGTCCCAGATCACGGTGCGCAGCTTGTCGTCGCGGTTGAAGCAGAGGCCGTTGTCGATGGCCCACAAACGGTCCTCGGCGAGGAGGACGTGGCCGCTCTTGCGATCCGCGTTGTTGGCCACGACGTCGAACGCGGCGAGCCGCATCAGCACGGCATGCCACTTGGGCTCGTCGCGGAGGGTGAAGTAGTGCGAGGTGCCGTCCTCGTGGACGAAGCGCTGGACCGACCCCTGACCGAACGGGCCCTCCGGCCGCTCGACCGTCTCGGGCACCAGCCCCCAGCCCAGTGTCTCGGAGAGCACGTAGGCGGCCACCTCCCGGCGGAACAGCCCACCGGGGAAGTCCCAGAGCGGTCGTTCGCCCTTGAAGGGCTTGTAGACGGCGAGCAACTCCTCTCCCTCCAAGCGACACGTCACGAGCAGCGTCGCGTTCGAACTTCCGGCGATCCGCCCGTGGACCTCCATCTCGCCTTCGACGAGGACGCGCTCGACCGCCGCGTCGGGCACCGCCGTCAGGTGACCGGGGGCCGGTGCCCGTTGGTGCGCGGGCAGTCGTGCCCGGCCGGGTCCAGCGGGAGCGAGCAGAGCGGGCAGGGCGGCCGGCCCGCCTCCACCAGCCGCGTGGCGTGGATGGCGAAGGCCGCCGCCTGCTCGCGGGTGAGGGCGACGCGCAGCACGTGTCCGCCGTCCAGGTCGTCGTCCTCGTCTTCGTCCTCGTCCTCGACGCCGACCTCTTCGAGGACCACGATGACCCGGTCGAGCTCCTCGTCGTAGGAGACGCCGATGGTCCCCACGACCCACTCGAACTCTTCGGTGCCGTAGAACTCCAGATCGTCGGGCAGGTGGCCGGGCCGCCCCAACTCCTTCACGATGCGGCCCAGGTACCCGGCGAGGACCGCCACCTGCTGCTTCTCCACCTTGACCGTGGTCTCGGAGAGGCCCTGGCGGCAATAGAAGAGGAAGAGGCGCTGGCCCACCTCACCGAGGACGCCGACCGTGCAGTGGTCCGGCGCGTCGAAGTCGTACTCGTCGCTCACCGGACTCGTCCCGTCACGACAGCGCCAGCTCGTTCAGCGAGCCCGTCGAGTTCACGGAAAGCACGACGGGGCCGCCGGCGGCGAACAGGAGGGCGGAGATGGAACAGGGGGAGATGACCAGTCGCTGCAGCAGGTCCAGCGGCATGCCGGCCGCCGCCGCCACGATCGCCTTGATCGGGTCCGCGTGCGACACCGCCACGATCGTCTCTCCGGGATGCTCGGCCACCAGCCCGAGGACGGTGTCCATGGAGCGCACCGACATCTCGGCGAACGACTCCCCGCCGGGAAAGCGGAAGCCGCCCGGCCAGCGCTGCACCGTGGGCCACTCGGGGGTCCGGTACAGCCGGGTCAGGGGCTTCTCGGTCCAGTGGCCCACGTCGACCTCGACGAGGCCGGGGGCGGTCCGGACCCGCACGCCGAGGGCGCGGGCAATGGGGGCGGCGGTCTCCCGCGTCCGCTCCAGTGGCGACGCGTAGACGGCGGTCGGCGGCTTGGTGAGGGCGGCGATGCGGCCGGCCGCCGCACCGGCCTGCTCGTGTCCCTTCTCGGAGAGGTGCAGCCCCTTGGCCTGCCCGGGGAGCATCTTGCCGGTGGTGGGAGTGACGCCATGGCGGACCAGCAGGACAACCGTGGCGGGAGGAGCCTTGCGGGCGCGCCGGGCCGAAGGGCGTGCAGCAGCGGAGCGGGCGGTCGGGGACACGAGCGTCCATCGTAGGCTCTGCGCCGTGACGTCCAACCGTGGTCAGGGCGACACGCTGGCCGCGGTGCAACAGGAGGTGGCGGACTGCCGGCGCTGCCCGCGGCTCGTGCGTTGGCGCGAAGAGGTGGCCCGCACCGGCCGGGCCTCGTACGCCGGCCAGGTCTATTGGGGCCGCGGGGTCCCCGGCCTCGGCGACCCGAAAGCGACGCTGGTGCTGGTCGGCCTGGCGCCGGCTGCGCACGGGGCCAATCGCACCGGCCGCATGTTCACCGGGGACCGTTCGGGCGACTGGCTCTTCGCCGCCCTCTACCGGTCCGGGTTCGCGTCCCAGCCGACCAGCACGGCACGGGACGACGGGCTGCGGTTGACCGGCGCCTACATCACCGCGACCGTGCACTGCGCGCCGCCGGCCAACAAGCCGACCCCGGCGGAGCGCGCGGAATGCGCGCCGTATCTCGTCCGCGAGCTTTTGCTGCTGGAGCGGGCAGTGGTCGTCCTGGCGCTGGGGCAGGTCGCCTGGCAGGCCGTGAGCGCCCACTACGGGCTCCGGCCGCGTCCGGCCTTCGGCCACTTGGCCGAGAGCCCACTCCCGGACGGGCGGGTGCTGCTCGGCTCGTATCACCCGAGCCAGCAGAACACGTTCACGGGCAAGCTCACCGTGCCCATGTTCGACGCCGTGTTCGCCCGGGCCCGCGAGTTGATCGACGGTGCTGATGCCGAGGCCGGCGCCTGTGGCGATGCTGGTCAGGACGTGGGTCAGGACACGAGGTCGTAGAGCAGGCGGAAGAAACGGATGCGTCCCGGGTCAGGGGCAAGTCCGTAGCTCTCGTAGAAGAGCGGCTCGAGCTCCTGTCCGAAGTTCCAGCCGACGCTCCACGCGCCGATCGCCACGTCCCACCATCGATCGGCGGCGCCCAGCTCACCGAGGTCGACGTAGCCGGTGACGCGGCCCTCCTGGAGGAGCACGTTGGGCGGGCAGAAGTCGCCGTGGCACACCACGAGGTCCTCGTCGTCGGGTGCGGTGGACTCCAATTCGGCCAGGGCTTGAGCAGGGGTCAGGTGGGTGTGTTCTTCGTGGAAACCGGCGGGGTTGATGTCGTCGGAGCGAACCCGTTCTTCGACGTGCGCCAAGGCGCGTGCCAGGTCGAAGCGGAACGGGCACCACTCCTCGCCCACGGCGTCGTGGAAGGCGCGCAACCCGCGGCCGAGTGCCGCGCACCAGGGCCGGGAGGTCTGACCGCCCGGCCGGGTGGGTGGCGTCGCGCCCGGGCAGCGCCTCGGTCAGCAGGATGGTGGTGCTGCCGAGCTCTTCGAGCGCCACCACTTTGGGCACGGGCAGGTACGCCGCCGCCCAGATGATGCGTTCGGCCTCGCCGCGCAGGGTGGGGTAGCGCTGACCGCCGGTTGCCACCTTGGCGAAGCGCACCGCGCCGTCCGGGCTCGTCAGACGCCAGGTCGTGAGGTAGGGGACGAGCCGCCAGGCCAGGGACGGCGTCCAGCCGGGCGCGACCAGGCCGAGCTCGGCGGGTGGCGCCGGTGGTTCGGGTGGGTCCGGCACGCGATGCAGGGTAGGAGGTCCGGGGCCGGCTCGCGGCAACGGCTACCGTCTCGGCGACACGGCAGGGAGGATGGAGTGCGCGAGGCGAACGACGTGACACCGTGCGACGTGGGGGAGATCACGCGCTGGGACGACACGGTGGACGTGATCGTCGTCGGGTTCGGCGCAGCCGGCTCGGCGGCGGCGTTCAGTGCGGCGGCCGCCGGCGCCGAGGTGCTGGTGACCGAGCGGACCGGTGGCCCGGGCGGCGCGGCCGCGTTGGCCGAAGGCATCGTCTACCTCGGCGGGGGGACGCCGATTCAGACGGCGTGTGGCTTCGAGGACTCGCTCGACGACATGTACCGCTACATGATGGCGGCCTGCGGGCCGGATCCCAACGAGCCCAAGATCGCCCGGTACTGCGAGGAGAGCCTGGGTCACTTCGACTGGCTGGTAGCCCGGGGCGTCCCCTTCGACCCCACGTTCTGCGCCGACACGTCCATGGCACCGGACGGCACCGAGGGCCTCGTCTACTCGGGTGGCGAGGACGCCTATCCGTTCAACGAGATCGCGCACCCGGCTCCCAGGGGCCACCTGGCCAAGACGAAGCGCTCCACCGGATGGCTGCTCATGCAGCACCTGGCCGCGGCGGCGACCGGTGGCGGCGCGGTGGTCTCGACCGACACCCGGGTCGACCGCCTGGTCTGCGACGACGGCCGCGTCGTGGGCGTGCAGGCGCAGCGCTTCGGCGAGACCGTGACCCTGCGGGCCCGGCGCGGAGTGGTGCTCACCGCAGGCGGCTTCATCTTCAACGACGACATGCTGCGGCAGCACTGCCCACCGTTGGCGCGGGGCACCTTCAAGGTCGGGACCGAGGGCGATGACGGACGGGGCATCCGCATGGCCCAGGCCCTCGGTGCTTCCGTGCGCAACATGTACGCGGGGGAGGTTTCCCTGCCCATCACCCCGCCGCGGACGTTGATCCACGGCATCCTCGTCAACGGCAAGGGGCAGCGCTTCATCAACGAGGACACGTACATGGGTCGCGTGGGCCAGTCCGCCCTCTACGGACAGGACGGAGAGGTCTACCTGATCGTGGACGAGGCCTCGTACGAAGTGAACTGGATGGGACTCGCCGCCACCTGGGTCTGCGAGACGTCGGCGCAGCTCGAATCCGAGATCGGCTTGCCGGTCGGCTCCCTCCAGAGCACCGTCGACCTCTACAACCGGCACGCGGCGACGGGGGAGGATCCCCTCTTCCACAAGGACCGGTCCTGGGTGCGCCCGTTGGTGCCCCCCATCGGGGCGGTGGACCTGCGCATCGGACCCGCTCCGTACGCACCCTTCACACTGGGCGGCCTCGAGACGACGGTGACGGGCGAAGTGCTGGACCTGGCCGGGTCACCGATCGGCGGACTGTTCGCCGCCGGGCGCACCACGTCCGGGGTCTGCTCCTTCGGTTATGCGAGTGGCCTGTCCATCGGGGACAGCACGCTCTTCGGCCGCTTCGCCGGCGAGGGCGCGGCGAAGGCACCGCTCAGTCTTTGACGACTGGGTGCCCGAGGACGTGCCCGAGTTCCGCCAGCGCCTCGTCGGGATCGACCACCTTGATGGTGTGCATGCCAAGCTCACGGGCGGGCTTGAGATTGACGCCGAGGTCGTCGAGAAACACCGACTCCTCGGGCTGCACGCCGAGCGTCGCGCAGGCGAGCTCGTAAAAGCGAGGGTCGGGCTTCCGCACACCGAGCACGCGTGACTCCAGCACGGCATCGAAGAGCGCGTAGACCTCGGCCATCTCTTCGGAGATGACCCGATCGGGCGCTGCGAAGTTGTTGGTCAGGCAGGCGGTCTTGTACGTCTTCCGGCACGAGTCAATGGCAGCGACCATCTGTGGGCGGATATCGCCCGAGAGCCGCTCGAGCACCAGCCGGCCGTCGAGTTCGTGCCCGAGCGCGCGGGCCTCGGCCGCCCATGCCGCCGCGAAGGCATCGAGGCTCAGCTCGTTCCGCTCCAAGCGGGCCCACGCGTTCTCGTCGGGGTTGGTGGCGTTCACTCTGCGGATGAATCCGGCGGGAAGGCCGCGCTCGACCTCCAGGCGTGCGAACGCCTCGAAGGGGCTGGTCGTGACCACGCCCCCGAAGTCGAACATCACCGCTCGTATCGCCACACGCCCCCCTGAGGTCGGACCCATTATGGAACCGCTCGATGACATGGTCGGTCCAGATATGGGTATTGCTGAGTGAGAGGGAGAGGAGTGGATCATGGGTCTCGACCTGCTCGATTTGTACGGAAGGGCCAGCGACTGGACGTCCATCAAGGTGGAGGGGGCGGCCTGGCAGCTCGATGGACCGACGACCTGCGACGGATGGGACGTGCGAACGCTCTTGAACCACATGCTCCAGACCCAGCGGTATTTCGTGGGGTCGGCACGTGGCGAGGACGTGGCACCGCCCGGAGGGACCCCGCCTGATGTCTTGAGTGAGCAACCTGCGACTGATTTCGACCGGGCGCGCGCCGAGACGCTCGAGACGTTCGGACAGCCCGGCGTCATCGACAAGACAGGTCCCGCGCTCGCCATCGCCTTCAGCGATCAGCTCCTTCACGGGTGGGACCTCGCCCGATCCACCGGACAGGAGACGACCATGCCCGAGGGCTTGCCAGATGCCGCCTACTCCCTTATCCATGGTCGCTTCACCGATGAGCAGCGGCAGGGCATCTTCAAGCCGGAGATCCCAGTGGGTCCCGAGGCGTCACCGCAGGAGAGGCTTCTCGCCTACACCGGGCGCGCCCCGCTGCTGGCGTAGCCCCGGCTCTCAGCGGCTCACTGCCGTAAGGCGGCGTAGTCCGCAATGCGGGACAGGACGACATCGTCCGCCTTGTCCACCGACCCACAGTCGAACGGTGGCTGCGGGTCATATTCGATCATGAGCTGGGCCGCCTGCGCCGCGGTCCGGTCGACCAGCAGCTCGACCAGCCGCAGCGCCATGTCGATGCCGCTCGAGACTCCGGCCGAGGTGATGATCCGCTCATCGAGGTGCTCGACCACACGTTCGGCTGTGGGCTCGGCACCGTGGGCGGCCAGCTCCGGGTAACAGGACCAGTGGGTGGTCGCGCTGAGGCCCCGCAGCAGTCCTGCCGCGCCGAGCACCACCGAACCGGTGCAGACCGATGTGGTGAACAAGGTGCCGGTGTGGGCCTGACGCACCCACTCGAGCACGTGCTCGTCGCGCTGGAGCGGGCGCGTGCCCACGCCGCCGGGGAAGACGACCACGTCAGGTGCGGGGATCTCCTCGAACGTGGCGTCCGCCGTCAGGCCGATCATGCCGTTCTCGCTGCGGACCTCGCCGCGGCGGTTCCCGACGAAGACGATGTCGAAGGTCGGGATGCGCTGCAGGACCTCGTAGGGCCCGACCGCGTCGAGCGCGGTGAATTTCGGGAACAAGGGGATGGCGATCTGCACCCGGTCGGTCATGCGGATGTCCTTTCGTGCGGAGTGGAGCGAAAGCGCCGCCGGTACGCGTCCGGCGACACACCGAGGTGTCGCTGGAAAACCCGGCGCAGTGTCTCGGCACTCCCGAGGCCGCAGCGAGCCGCCACGACGTCGAGCGTGTCACCGCTTTCTTCGAGCTCGCGGCGGGCGGCCTCCAGCCGGGTGCGCTCGACGAAGCGGCTCGGCGTCTCGCCCACCTCGGCGCTGAAGACACGGGTGAAGTGCCGCACGCTCATTGCGGCCGCAGCCGCGAGGGTGGGTAGCCGGTGGTCGCCGCCGGGCGCTGCCTCGACGAGGGTCTGCACGGCCCGGATCGTCGAGCGTTCGGCCCGGGGCACCCACACCGGCGACGCGAACTGGGTCTGCCCCCCTGGCCGGTGCAGGAACATGACGAGCCAACGGGCGATCGTCTGTGCCACGTCGACGCCGAGGTCTTCCTGGACCAGCGCCAACGCGAGGTCGATGCCGGCGGTGACTCCGGCGCTCGACCAGTATTTCCCGTCTCGGATGTAGATCGGATCGGAATCGACGGTGAGCGCGGGGTAGGCGTCGGCGAGCTGGCGGGCGCGAGCCCAGTGCGTCGTGACCCGGCGGCCCTGCAGCAACCCCGCCGCAGCACCGAGGAACGCTCCCGAGCACACCGTCGCCACCCGACGGCAGCGCGGTGCGGCCTGGCGGATGAAGGCCAGCAGAGCCTCGTCCCGGGCGGCCTCTTCGGCCCCCGACCCTCCCGGCAGCACCAAGGTGTCGATGCGTTCGGACGGGGCGGGGAGCGGTGACGTGCCCAGCACGAGGCCGCTCTCGCTCAGGACCGTGCCACCGCCCCGAGAGGCCAGCGTGACACGATAACCACCGGTGCGGCCGAGGGCGGCGGCTGCCTGCCCGGCACCTGCGAAGACCTCGTGAGGTCCCACGGCGTCGAGTGGCTGGAGCCCTTCGAAGGCGACGATGACGACGTGACGCGCATGCACGCCTCCCACTGTGGGCGGGTCGGCCTTTGGCGTCAATGACCTGGTTCCCACAGATTCGGCCATGGCCCCCGACACTGAAGGCCGGCGAAGCTCTCGAGGCGGGGGAGGGGCGCCGGCGAGGGCTCAGGCGGTGTTGGCTCAGGCGGTGCTTGCTCAGGCGGTGCTGGCTCAGGCGGTGCTGGCTCAGGCGGGGTTGGCTCAGGCGGTGTGGCTCAGGCGGTGCGGGCGCGATGCGTGCCGCGGGCCCTGATCCAGGCCAGCAGGTCGCCTCCGTCGCCCCGGCGCACCGATCCGGTGAAGATGTCCTCCCGGCCGGTCGAGACCTCCCGGTGCACCTCGGCGTACAGCTCGTCGCCCAGGGCAGCCGGCTGGAGGTATTCGACCAGCACCGACGAGATGATGCCGGAGCTCTCGGCATCGTTTGCCGCCGCGGCCACTGCAGCACCGGCCACCGCGTAGAACACGGCCCCGTGTACGGTGCCGTGCGGGTTGGCGTGCTGCTCGCCCGTGGCGAGGATGGCGACGGTGTGGCCGGCGCCGCGGCGCTGCACATCGATACCGAGCAGGGCGGCGAACGCGTCGTCCTGGGGGCCGTTCATCGGCCCACCTCAGGCGGTGGCGGCGGGCGCGGGGAGGCGCCCCGGCATGGGCACGGCCGTGGCCGGCCAGCGCTTCCGGCTGACCCGGCTCAGCTTGTTGAGGAGGGTCACCGCGCCCGGGTCGTCGTCAATGGGACGGGTCTCGATCACGCCTGCCGCCTCCATGTCGTTGAAGAGCGCCTCTCCCTTCTCGGTCCGCAGGAGGGTGAGGGTCCAGTCGCCGAAGGCTCCGATGCCCCCGGTGGAGATGTCGGCGTGCTCCGCCGCGAAGTCCGGGCAGCTCTTGCAGCCCTCCCTCGTCCAGGCGTGGGCCTCCTTCAACGGCACCTCGTGGTAGCTGCCGTCCTTCATCCAGACCTGGAAGACGCCCTTGATGTTCATCTTCACGATGTCGGCCCGGGCCAGTCCGTACTTGGCTTCGAAGAGCTCGCTGAAGATGGCGTCGTCGAACGTCTTGGAGCAGAGCAGGCCGATGGTGAGGACGAAGCGACGGGCGACTTTCCCCGCCTTGCGGGCCTGCATGACGGGCGGCGCGGAGGCCTGGCATCCCATGCCCACCAGGGCGATGCGTTCGGCTCCACCCTCGATCGCCTCGGCGTAGGCCAGGGGATTGGCCGAGTAGGTGTAGCGCGAGCCGGCCGTGCCCAGCACGTCCTCCTTCGAGCGGGCCACCTGGGGCACCGCCTTCCAGGTCGAGCCGTCGCCCTCGAGGCCCGAGACCAGCGCAGCGTCGATCACATCGTGCTCGAAGGCCCAGATGAGGAGGGCGGACACCAGTCCGCCGTCCTGCCCGGTGCCCTGCACCGTCGGATCGGTGGCCCGCGCCAGGACCGTGCGCCTGGAGATGCCGGCCACCTCGTCGTCGGTCCGGGTCCGGCCGAACAGGTGGTTCTCGATGTCGGGCTCCCAGGTGCGGAAGCGCGGACAGGCCCGGGTGCAGAGCGTGCAGCCCTTCAGGCCGTGGGTGCAATTGTCCGGCCCGCCGTCGGCGGCGACGTGGAAGGGCCTGTAGACCCCGTCCTGGTCGTCGTAGCCGAGGACGTCGTAGGGGCAGACGACGACACAGGCGGAGCACCCGGTGCACAGACCGGACGTCACGACCTCGGTGAACAGCTCGGCCCACTGCGGCTTCTCGGGAGGCATTGGCCCACCATATTCGGCTGGGCGGCAGTGGTCGGATACCGTGCGCCGGTGCCCGAGATCCTCGAAGTCGAGCTCTACCGGGTCAGTGCCGAAGCAGCGCTGGACCGGCCGATCACCAGGGCGTGGATGGTCGATTCCCGATACGGCCGCGGCGGGACGACGCCGGCGCGGCTCCGGGCGGCGCTCGTCGGCCGCTCCTTCGGCGCGGCCCGGCGCATCGGCAAGCTGCTCCTGCTCGATACCGACGGGGGACCGACCCTGGGGCTGCGCTTCGGCATGACGGGCGGCCTTGTGGTCGACGGGAACGAGGCGCTCGACCGGCTGCGCTACGGGCCGGGCGTCTTCAACGAGAAGTGGGTGCGGGCGCGCTTTACCTTCGACGACGGGGGCGAGCTCCTGATGCACGACCCGCGCCGCTTCGGGTCGCTCGAGCTGGCGCCCGACGAGAGCCGGCTCGGCCCGGACGCGTTGACGGTGTCCCTGGGCGAGTTGGCGACCGCGCTGGCCATCCCCCCGGGACGGTCGGGAGTGGCGGCGCCTCTCAAGGCGCGCTTCATGGACCAGGAACGGCTGGCCGGCGTGGGCAACCTGCTGGCCGACGAGATCCTCTACCGGGCCGGGCTGGCGCCCGGCCGGCGAACGCCACTCACCGACGCGGAGCTGCGCGAGCTCCACAAGCAGCTGCGTTCGACGCTGCGCCAGCTGGGCCGCCGGGGTGGCTCGCACATGGGCGATCTGATGGAGGACCGGGTCGAGGGGGCGCGCTGTCCGCGTGACGGGTCGGAGCTGCGCCGGGAGACCGTCGGTGGCCGGACGACCTACTGGTGCCCGGCGCACCAGCACTGATTCAGATCATCCGGTCAGTTCCTTGTCCGGTTCAGCTGAGCCGGTGACGTACCCACCACACGCACAGGCCGGCGAGCGCGGCGGACGCGACGACGAACAGCAGCGTCTCGTAGGTCTGGAAGGCCCAGAACCGGTTGGGTGGCTGGTACGTCACCACCTCGTGGTACTTGGTCGAAATGGTGTTGATGCACTGCTGGAACGCCTGCTGCCCGTTTGCGGAGACCGCGGTCTTTCCCTGGACACCCCGGACGCCGGGAGGCGGTCCGTTGAGGCCCGGCAAGTTGGGGCACGCCTTCTGCAGAAATGCCGCCGACGGTGACTGGCCGGCATTGTTCACGACGCTGTCCGAGACGACGAGCGCATTGGGGATGTCCGGTGGACCGGCCATGAAGTGAAGGCTGCCGCCAGGACTCGCGCTGAAGCCGAGCGCCCCATTCGGGTCGATGCCGAACGACTTCGTCACCGGCGTCATGAAGTGCGGCCTGATCCAATAGCTGACACTGAACCGCGCCACGATGAAGCCGACCAGCGTGACCGCCATGGCGGGCAGCGTGCGACGGAAGAGCAGCCCCGTGGTGGCGCCGAGCGCGAAGGCGAACAAGGCGTATCCCGCCGGTACGAATCCGTGCAGACCGAAGGCAGAGGCACTGAAACGGTTCTGGTTCACCTTGTCGATGGGGCTGAACCACCACGACACCATGAGACTGAGGAGCGCGCCGACGACGGCGCTGGCGAGGCCGACGAGCCCGAGTTTGACGAGTAACCAGCGCATCCGGCTCACGCTCTGCGTCCAGGCCAGGCGGAAGGTCCCCGTCTCGAGCTCGCGCGCGATGAGCGGCGCCCCCCAGAACATGCCGATGACGACGGGCACGATGAGCACCAGAGCATCGGCCAAGACCTGCAGCTTCGAGTACGTGCTGATGACGGGGTTGTTGCAGTCGCTGCTGGCGCCACCGCTGGCCCGGCACTGTGCCAGCGCAGTGTCGTAGACCGACACCAGGTGGGGACCGGTGATGATGAGGATGATGCCGAGGACGACGAGCCCGGCTGCGCCGATGACCGCCTGGGTCCGGAACTGGCGCCACGAGAACGCGATCACGAAACGACCTCCATCTTCTGGCGCGCACGACGCGCCGTGCTGGCGTTGCCCATGTACGCCAGCACGATGTCCTCGAGGCTCAGCTCCTCGACCGTCCAGACGGGGTCGAGCACAGGTGCGTCGCACCGAACGAGGAGGGTGCTCTGGCGGTCGGTGTGACTCTCCTCAATGACCTCCTGCCCGGACGGGAGCGATGCCGGGTCGCGGCGCGGCCCGATCAGCCGGCGGTGTGACGCCAACAGGTCGTCGACCTCGCCGGCCACTTGGAGCCGCGAATCCACGAGCACGATCAGGTAGTCGCACACCCGCTCCAGGTCGGCCACGAGATGCGAGGAGAGCAGCACGCTCACGTCCCCTTCGGACACGAACTCCATCAGCCTTTGCAGGAACTCCCGCCGGGCCAGCGGGTCGAGGCTGGCCACCGGCTCATCGAGGATGAGCAGAGCGGGACGCTTGGCCACCGCCAGCGTGAGGGCGAGCTGCGCCCGCTGGCCGCCCGAGAGCGAGCCGGCGCTCTGGTCGAGATCGAGGTCGAGCTCCGCGATGCGTTGGCGGGCCAGTGCGTCGTCCCAGCCGGGGTTCATCTGCCCGCCGAAGCGGAGGTGGTCCTCGATGGTGAGGCGGGCGTAGGTCGGGGTGTCCTGCGCGACGAAGCCCACGCTCGCCAGCTGGGCGGGGTCGACGGCCGGTGGGCGACCGAGCACGGTCACGGTGCCGGCGGTCGGTGTGAGCAGGCCGACGGCCAGGTGCAGCAGCGTGGTCTTGCCTGCTCCGTTGGGCCCGACCAGTCCGACCACGTGGCCGGAGGGGATCTGGAGGTCGCAGTCCTTCAGGGCCCAGCGCCTGCCGTAGCGCTTGCCCAGACCCTGGGCGTCGAGGACCCAGCTCACGCTATGTCCTCCTCGGCCGTGGAACGAAAGGAGTCGCGAAACAGCGCCTCGATGCTCTCGTCGTCGAGACCGGCCCGGCGCGCCTTGACGATCCAGCGCTGCAGGGCCTGGCGCAGCGGGCCCTGGGCGGCGATCGACTCGGCACCGAGTGTCCCGGTCACGAACGTGCCGACGCCGGGGCGGGCGCTGGCCAATCCTTCGTGCTCGAGCTCCCGATAGGCCTTGAGCACCGTGTTGGGGTTGATGGCCAACTGCCCCACGACCTCCTTGACCGTCGGCAGCTGGTCGCCTTCCCGCAGTATGCCGACGCGCAGCGCCTGCCGCACCTGCTGGACGATCTGGAGATAGGGGGAGACGCCGGAGCGGCTGTCCAGGTGGAACTCGATCACCTGACCTCACTTACTTTATCTAGGTAACTAGATAACTATGCACCTATCGGGCATGTCCGTCAAGGCGGGTCGGCGGGTCGGTTCTCGGCTCAGCTCGTGAGCGGCGGCAGCCCCTTGGCGATGAGATCGACACCGAAGACGAGGAAGAGCACCGCCATCACGGCAGCGTTGTTCGCGGTGAGCCACGCCTTGGCCGAGCTCAGGGACGCTTGCGCCCGCTCACCACCGAACAATGCGTAGAGCACCGGTCCGGCGATGGTCAGGCTGGCGATCACGACGAACACCGCGAGCGACACGACGGCGTCGGAGGTCGACAGTCCCGGGACCTGGGCCAGACCGGCCGCGGCGCCCAGCGTGAGGATCAGGTTCTTCGGGTTGACGGCGGCCAGCACCACGGCCAGCCCGAACGCCTTGACCGGCGAGACGGACTCGACGGAGGCGAGCCACTTGGGCATCGCGGCCTCCTCGCCCGGTGCCGGACGCTTCCGCCAATTGCGCCGCGCCAGTGCGAGCAGCGCGACGCCGAGGACGATCTTGCCCCACGACACCGAGTCCGCGGCAGTGCTGCTCGTCGCCACGTTCCCGTCGTGCGAGACCACGTAGACGACCGTGCTGAGCGCGGCCAGGGCGACCACCCACCCCAGCAGGAACGCCGGCCCGTTCACACGGGCCCGCTGCGAGAACAGCATCAAAATGACGGCGATGATCGGCACCGGGCTGATGGCCACCCCGATGGCGAACGTGAGGACTGCGCTGATTCCCTGCCCCATGTTGCCTCCCCGTCCCGGTCTCCGAGCGCTGGAAGCCTGGCACGGGGTGCCTCAGTCCGCGGCGATCTCCTCCAGCACCTTGGCGGCGTGCCCGTCCGCCCGGACGTTGTACCAAGCCCGCTGGACCTTGCCGTTCGGGCCCACCAGGAACGTCGAGCGGATGGTCCCCACCGTCTTCTTGCCGTACATCGTCTTCTCGCCCCACGCCCCGTACTTCTCCATCACCTTCTTGTCGGCGTCGGTGAGGAGCGGGAACTTGAGCTTGTACTTGGTCCGGAACTTCACGTGCTTCTCGGCCTTGTCCGGCGAGATCCCGAGCACGGCCACACCGGCCTTTTCGAAGGTCTTCAGGTTGTCGTTGAACTGGCACGCCTCTTTGGTACAGCCCGGCGTGTCGTCGGCGGGGTAGAAGTACACGATCACCCGCTGGCCCTTGAAGTCCGAGAGCTTGACCGGTTTGCCGTCCTGGTCAGGCAGGGTGAATGCGGGGGCGGTCGTGCCCGCCTCGAGTTTGGCCATGTCGGCGCGCTCCTTCCGTGGTGAGTGCAACGGCTCACTTTGGCACAGGGTCGCGCTTCCGACCGTCCTGGGCTGGTACGATGGTCGTGCGACCACCGGCGGGGGCCGGTGAGTCGGGGCTGATTCTCACTCCTCTGGATGGCGCACGGCCCCGCCACACAACAGAGAGAGCGGGAACATGACCGTTGATGCCCTGGCCGGCGCGCAAACCGGCTCCGCCCCGAGGGACAGTGATGTCTCCGCGGACGATACGTACGAGACCGCCCGGACTTTCGAGTCCCTCGGCGTCTCACCGGAACTGACCAAAGCGCTGGCGGATGAAGGCATCGTCAGCGCTTTTCCAATTCAGGCCCTCACGGTGGCCGACGCCCTGGCCGGGCGCGACGTGTGCGGCAAGGCCAAGACCGGGTCGGGCAAGACCCTCGCCTTCGGCGTGCCGCTCCTGCAGCGGGCCAAGGCGACCCGGGAGGCCCAGGGTCCCCGGCCGGCGCCCCGCCCCGCCCGCCCGCTGGCGCTCGTCCTCCTCCCGACGCGTGAGCTGGCCGTCCAGGTGCACGACGTCCTGGCCCCCTTGGCGAAGAAGCTCGGGCTGCAGGCCGTCGCCGTCTACGGCGGCGCCGACATCGACCGCCAGGTGAACAAGCTCCGCAAGGGCGTGGACCTCATCATCGCCACGCCCGGCCGCCTGATCGACCTCGGTGACCGCGGCGAGATCGCCGTCGACGAGCTCGAGACGCTCGTGCTCGACGAGGCCGACCGCATGGCGGACATGGGCTTCATGCCCCAGGTCGAGTGGGTGCTCCGCCGGCTCGACCAGCCCCACCAGACGCTGCTGTTCTCGGCCACGCTCGATGGCGCCGTCGACCGCCTGGTGAAGCGCTACCTGACGGACCCGGTCTTCCACGAGGTCGCCTCGACCACGCAGACCGTCACCCTCATGGAGCACCGCTTCCTGCAGGTGCACCAGATGGACAAGGTCAAGGTCGCGGCGGCCATCTGCCGCAGCCAGGAGAAGTCGCTCCTCTTCGTGCGGACCAAGCGGGGCGCCGACCGCCTCGTCGAGAACCTCGTCAAGGAGGGGATCAAGGCCCAGGCGATCCACGGCGACCTGCGGCAGGCCAACCGCGAGCGGGCGCTGGCCGACTTCTCGAACGGCAAGCTCTCCGTTCTCGTCGCCACCGACGTGGCGGCCCGGGGCCTGCACATCGAGGGAGTCGACGGGGTCATCCACTACGACCCGCCCGAGGACCACAAGGCCTATCTCCACCGCTCGGGCCGTACCGCCCGGGCCGGCAGGGCCGGCGTGGTGGTCAGCCTGTCCCTGTGGAACCAGCTCGTGGAGATGGAGGTCATTCAGCGCCGGCTCGGCCTGCGCATCCCCATCGTCGAGATGTTCTCGAACGACCCGCGGCTGGCCGACCTGGCCGCCTGGACGCCGTTGCCGGAGGAGAGCGTCCTCTGAGCGAGGTTGCGCCGATACCTGTCTGGTCACCCGGGGACGGCGTACGCCGCGTCCTCGTCGTGACGGCCCATCCCGACGACGTCGACTTCGGGTCGGCGGGGACCGTTGCCGCCTTCACCGCGGCCGGGCTCGAGGTCACCTACTGCATCGCCACCTCCGGTGAGGCCGGCGGCTCGGACCGCACGATGTCGCGGGCCGACATGGCGGCGCTGCGCCAGGACGAGCAGCGCGCCGCCGCCGCGGTCGTCGGCGTCAGCGACGTCCGGTTCCTCGGGCACCCCGACGGCATGGTCGTGGTCAACCGCGAGCTGCGGCGCGACATCAGCCGCGTCATCCGCCAGGTCAGGCCGGAGCGGGTGCTGACGCAGTCGTCGGAGCGGAACCTCGAGTTCATCTACGCCAGCCACCCCGACCACCTGGCGACGGGCGAGGCGGCATTGGACGCCGTCTATCCCGATGCGCGCAATCCCTTTGCACATCCCGAGCTCCTCGACGACGAGGGCCTCGAGCCCTGGAGCGTCCCCGAGCTGTGGATCATGGGCCCCGGCGGACAGGGTGCGGGCGTGGCCGTCGACACGACCGCCACGGTGCAGCGCAAGGTCGCCGCCCTCATGTGCCACAAGAGCCAGATGCCCGATCCCGACGCCGTGGCCCAGCGGGTCGAGGACTGGGGGCGTGCCAACGGCGATCTGGCCGGGCTCGGCGAGGGCCGTTCGGCCGAGCTCTTCCGGACCGTCCAAATCCCCTGAGTCGACGATGGGCGCGGGGGATCCCTGGCTGCTGGTGCAGCACGTGACGTTCGAAGGCCCGGGTGCCATTGCCGACGCGATCACCGCCGCCGGCGCCGACCTGTCCGTCGTCCGGGTGGATCGCGGCGACGCCGTCCCGCCGCCCGCCGCGATCGCAGACTGTGCGGGGCTCGTCGTCATGGGCGGCCCGATGAGCGTGCACGACGACCTCGGCTGGCTGGCCGACGAGCGCGCGCTGCTGCGCGCCGCGGTGGAGTCCGGCCGGCCCGTCCTCGGCGTCTGCCTCGGCGCCCAGCAGCTGGCCGCCGCGCTCGGCGCCCCGGTGACCGAGGGCCCCGCCCCCGAATACGGCGTGGGGGAGGTCCACCTGACCGCCGAGGCCGACCGCGATCCCGTCTTCGGGCCGGCGCCCACCCCGCTGCCCTGCGTGCACTGGCACGGTGACACCTTCGCCCTGCCCGAGGGCGCCGTCCGCCTGGCCGGCAACGCGGCCTACGAGAACCAGGCCTTCCGCTTCGGTGCGCCGCGCCTACGGCCTGCAGTTCCACGTCGAGGTGACCGCCAGCCTGGTGGCCCACTGGGGTCCGCACCTGCCGTCCGGCGTCTACCTCCGGGAATCCGACGTGGCGCACGTCAGCCGCGAGGGGCAGGGCATCCTGCGCCGTTTCGTCGGCCTGGCCGGCGGCGCCGACACGGCGGTCGGCTGAGGAAGGCCTCTCCGGGTCAGCCCGCCATCTGGCGGAGCACGTACTGCAGAATGCCGCCGTGGCGGTAGTACTCGGCCTCCATCGGCGTGTCGATGCGCACGATCACTCGGAACTCGGTGACCGAGTCCTCGTCATCGGTGGCCGTCACCGTCAACTCCTTCGGCAGCTCGCCGCGGTTGACCACGTCGAGGCCGCTGATGGAGAAGCGCTCGTGCCCGGTCAGTCCCAGGCTCTGGACCGAGTCGCCCTTGTAGAACTGCAGGGGCACGACGCCCATGCCGATGAGGTTGGAGCGGTGGATGCGCTCCAAGCTCTGGGCGATGACGGCCTGCACGCCGAGCAGGGCCGTGCCCTTGGCGGCCCAGTCGCGGCTGCTGCCCGTGCCGTACTCGCGGCCCGCCAGCACCACCAGCGGCACGTGCTCGTCGGCGTACTGCATGGCGGCGTCGAAGATGGAGGTCTGCGCGCCGTCGGGGAGGTGCAGCGTCACCCCGCCCTCGGTGCCCGGTGCCAGCAGGTTGCGCAGGCGCACGTTGGCGAACGTGCCGCGCATCATCACCTCGTGGTTGCCCCGGCGCGCCCCGTAGGAGTTGAAGTCCTCACGGGCCACACCGTGGTCGGTCAGATAGCGGCCCGCCGGCGTCCCCGGACCGATGGAGCCAGCCGGGGAGATGTGGTCCGTCGTGACGCTGTCACCCACCATGGCCAGCACACGCGCGTCGACGATGTCGGTCACCGGTGCCGGGGTCATCGTCATGCCCTCGAAGAACGGAGGGTTCTGGACGTAGGTGGAGTCGTCCTGCCAGGCGTAGGTCTCGCCGCCCGCGGTGGCGACCTCTTTCCAGTAGTCGTCGCCGTCGAAGACGGCGCTGTAGCGGGTGCGGAACATGTCGGAGGTGAGTGAGGCGCGGATCGTGTCGCTCACCTCTTCCATGGAGGGCCACAGTTCGGACAGCAGGACAGGGCTGCCCTCGGCGTCGGTGCCGATGGGGGTGGTGGTGAGGTCGATGTCGATCGTCCCCGCCAGCGCGTAGGCCACCACGAGGGGCGGCGACGCCAGGTAGTTCAACCGGACATCGGGGTGGATGCGCCCCTCGAAGTTGCGGTTGCCCGAGAGCACGGAGGCCACCGAGAGGTCGGCTTCCTTGACGGCATCGGTCACACCATCGAGCAGCGGGCCCGAGTTCCCGATGCACGTGGTGCACCCGTAGCCGACGAGGTAGAAGCCGAGGTCCTGCAGCGGCTCCGTCAGGCCGGCGCGCTCGAGGTAGTCGGTCACGACGCGCGAGCCGGGCGCCAGCGAGGTCTTGACCCACGGCTTCGACCGCAGGCCGCGCTCGACGGCCTTCTTGGCCACCAGGCCGGCGGCGACCATGACCTGTGGGTTCGACGTGTTGGTGCAACTGGTGATGGCCGCGATGACGACGTCGCCGTCCGTCATCTGGTGATGGGGTGCCGCGGCGGGCTCGGTGGTGGCGCTGCGCGGGGCGCGGTCGAGCGCCACCCGGTAGGCGTCGCCGGCGACGGACAGCGCAACCCGGTCCTGGGGCCGCGCCGGGCCGGCCAGCGAGGGCTCCACGGTCCCCAGGTCGAGGCTGACGTGCTCGGAGTAGACGGGCTCGGGGGCGTCCGGGTCGTGCCACAGGCCCTGGGCCCTGGCGTAGGCCTCGACCAGTTCGAGATGCTCGTCGTCGCGCCCCGTGAAGCGGAGGTAGTCGATGGTCACCTGGTCGATGGGGAACATGGTGCAGGTGGCGCCGTATTCGGGGCTCATGTTGCCGATGGTCGCCCGCGTCTCGAGGGGCAGCGCGCCGACGCCGGGTCCGTAGCACTCCACGAACGCGCCCACCACACCGTGGTCGCGGAGGAGCTCGGTGACGGTGAGCACGACGTCGGTCGCCGTGATGCCGGGCTTGGTCTCCCCCGAGATGCGGAGCCCCACGACCGGCGGCAGCAGCATGGAGAGCGGCTGGCCGAGCATGGCCGCCTCGGCCTCGATCCCGCCGACGCCCCAGCCGAGCACGCCGAGCCCGTTGACCATGACCGTGTGCGAGTCCGTGCCGACCAGGGTGTCGCAGAACGCCCGCCCGTCCTCGGTGGCGAAGACGAGGCGCGACAGGTACTCGAGGTTGACCTGGTGGCAGATCCCCATGCCCGGCGGCACGGCCCGGAAGTCCCGGAAGGCGCCCTGGGCCCAGCGGATGAGCTGGTAGCGCTCCATGTTGCGGCCGTACTCAATGGAGACGTTGGTGTCGTAGGCGGAGGCGTCGCCCGAACGCTCGGCGATGACCGAGTGGTCGATCACCAGCTCGACCGGCACCAGCGGGTTGACCTGGGAGGCGTTGCCCCCCAGCCCGGCGAGCGCGTCGCGCATCGCGGCGAGGTCGACGACGCCGGGCACGCCGGTGAAGTCCTGCATCAGCACCCGCTCGGGGGTGAAGGCGATCTCATGCGCGGCGTCGCCGGCCGCCTGCCCGTGACCTTCGGGGTTGGCGCCCCAGTCCGCCACGGCGACGATGTCGTCGGCGGAGACGTGCGGGCCGTCCTCGTGGCGCAGGAGGTTCTCGAGCAGCACCTTGATGGAGTAGGGCAGACGAGCGATGTCGTACCGCCCGCTCAGCGCCGGCGCCGTGATGTTGAAGATCTCGTAGGTGCGGTCACCGACGGTCAGGTCTGCCTTGGCGTTGAACGTGTCGGGGTGTTCCGGAGTGGTGCTGCCGCTCGTCGCGGTGGTTGTGTCGTCCGTGCTCATGGAGCCATTCTGCCGTGAGGTGGCCCGGGCCGCCCAAACGGGTCCCCGGCGCGCTCTCGAGGGTCCGTCGGAGTCGTGCCGGGGCCGACACCGGCGTTGGAGGGGACTTCGTAACGACTTCGTAACCGCTCCGGCGCGCCGGTCACAACTGCAGCGTGCAGAATCGACGTCGTGCGAAACGGGGGCGCCATCGCGGGTGGCACCCGGCCGGGCCGGCGGCGTCTTCGTCCTCGGCTTCGTCCTCGGCTTGGTCTGGGAGCGCTCATCCCCTGGCTGGTCACGATGGCGGTGGCCACGGTCCTGCTTCCCGGTGCGCTCGTGGCCGGCCTGGCTGTCGGCGCCGGTCGTTCCCTGCCCGCCGCCGGCGCGGCCGAGACCGCGCACACCTACAACGACGCGGGGATGATCGGCTTCGGGACCGTCGACCAGGGCCAGCCCGCGCTGCCCCAGCCCCTCAACTCACCCGTCTTCTCGGGCGTGGCCACCCCCGACGGGGGCGGGTACCTGCTGGCCAGCGCGGACGGCGGCGTCTTCGCGTTCGGCGACGCGCAGTTCGAGGGCTCCGCCGGCAGCCTGCCCCTGCAGGGTCCCATCGTGGCCATGGCCACGACACAGGACGCCAAGGGCTACTGGTTGGGCGCGCTCGATGGGGGTGTGTTCGCCTATGGCGATGCTTCGTTCTACGGCTCCATGGGCGCGACGCACCTCAACGAGCCCATCGTCGGCATGGCGGCCACGCCAGACGCCAAGGGCTACTGGCTCGTGGCCGCGGATGGCGGCATCTTCGCCTACGGCGATGCCGGGTTCTACGGGAGCACCGGCAGCATCGCGCTCAACGCGCCCATCGTCGGCATGGCGGCGACGCACGACGGCAAGGGGTACTGGCTCGTCGCGGCGGACGGTGGGATCTTCGGCTTCGGCGACGCTGGGTTCTACGGATCGGCGGGGAGCTCGAATCTGCCGGATGCCGCAGTCGGCATGGTGGCCTCACCGGACGGCAGGGGCTACCTCATCGCCACGGAGAACGGTGTCGTGCTGCCCTACGGCGACGCCCAGGCCTTCGGCGGGCTCACGCTGGACCCGACGGCGACGCAGATCTCCGCCATCATCGGGAACAACCAGGGAACCGGGTACTGGTTGCTCGATCCGCAGGCGTGGCAGTACAGCTTCTCCACCGCGACGCCCGAGCCGATGTTCCCCGGCTCCTCGACGATCGCCGCCGCGGTGGCGTCCCAGATCGAGCCCGACCCCGACACCCAGGGGGCGTACTGCAATCCGTACGGTCCCTGTGAGGAGTGGTGCGCCCTGTTCGCCACCTGGGCCTGGGAGCAGGCCGGCGTCCCCATCCCGCGCTACGCCTTCACCGGCGACATCTGGGACTGGGCCGCCACCTACGGCGCCGATCTGCCACCGACGGCCACGCCCGCCATCGGCGACGCCATCCTGTACGGCACGGGGCCACGGAGCACCTCCACTTCGTTGCACGTCGGGATCGTGACGGAGGTCTGGCCCGACGGCTCCATCATGTCGGTCGGGGGCGACTCGGGCCCCGGCCGCGACGGCTACCTCTCGACCGCGCTCGATGGGCCGTTCCTCCCCGCCGACTCGGCTTGGTACAACGGCATGCCGATCTACGGCTTCTCGCAGCCGTAGGGCGGCGCGCCTCGCTGCTCCGCCGCCGGCGCTGCCGGAGGCCAACGGTCGGCCGGAACGGCGAAATGTCGCACTTTTCTTGGGAAATTCGGGGATTTCCGAAAATGTGTTCGCCTCGTCGGATGTGACAACCGTGTGTTTGCATCTGACCCATGGAGTTGGAGAACTTCGCCGACGCGTTGGACAAACTGATCGAATCGGGCGCGGAGAACTACGGCGACGGTGAGTCCATGGAAGCGCTGCACGAGATGCAGGGGCGCTTGGAGTCCTTCGTGACCGAGGCCTGCGCCGCCTTCGAGGTGGGCGAAGAGTGGGCGGCCGAGGGGGCCAAGACGGCGGCCAGCTGGATCGCCACACGCTGTCGGGTGGCTCGTCCGGCCGCCAAGGCCCGGGTCCGCCTGGGACGCACCCTGCGTCAGCTGCCCGAAGTGGCCCAGGCGTGGCGCCAAGGCACCATCGGGAGCGACCAGGCCCGAGCCATCGCCAAGGCCCGGCGCCACCGCACCGAGGCCGCCATGGCCCGTGACGAGGCCATGTTGGTCGCCCAGGCCCAAGAGCTGGGCTTCGAGGACTTCAACCGGGTGCTCGAGTACTGGAAGCAGCTGGCCGATCCCGAGGGGGCCGAGGCCTGCGACGAGGAGCGCAAGGCGGCGCGCACTGTCTTTTTGGAATCGAGCCTGGGCGGCATGTGGCTGGGCCAGATGACGCTCGACCCCATCTCGGGCTCGATTGTCTCGGCCGAGCTCAACCGCCTCGAGCACGACCTCTTCGAGGCCGACTGTGCCGAAGCCAAGGAGCGCCTGGGCCGCACGGGGAGGATCGACGAGCTCGCCCGCACGTCGGGCCAGCGCCGGGCCGACGCCCTGGTCGAAATGGCGACCCGGAGTCGCAGCGCCCCGGCCGAAGGCACCCGCCCCGCCCCGCTGTTCTCCGTCCTCGTCGGCTACGAAACCATCCGTGGCCGCATCTGCGAGCTCGAGAACGGCACCGTGCTCGCACCCTCGGCCCTCGACCCGTGGATGGACTCGGCCTACTTCGAACGGGCCCTCTTCACCTTGGGCAACCGGGTCGACGTCAGCGTGCGCTCGCGCTTGTTCACCGGAGGGACCCGAAGGGCCATCGAACTGCGCGACCGCATGTGCACCCATCCCCACTGCTTTGAGCCCGCCGAGACCTGCCAGGTCGACCACATCGAGACCTGGGCCGACGGAGGGCTCACCACCCAGGAGAACGGCCGCCTGCTCTGTGGCTTCCACAATCGTCTGCGGAACCAAAAAGAGCACCCGCCCCAGCGTCGGGCGCCCTCCACCGACAGCGGCCTGACGGGGCGGCGAGGCGACGGGTAAGCTCCACCCGCAGCGCCCCCGCCCCGGGCAGCACCCGGTGATCCCCGGCCGGCATTTCGAAATCCCAGCCACCCGGGCGCTTTGGCGCGCCCGGGTTTCGGCGCGCCCCGGTGCAGCTGGTGGCCCGGGTGCAGGTGGTGCAGGTGGGGCGGGTGGTGAAGGTGGCGGCGGGTGCGTCGGCGTCGAACTCACGTGTCGAAGGCGTTCGCGTAGGCTGCCGACCCGGAGGAGGTCCCCCACGTGCCCGTCTACGAATTCCGCTGTTCGACCTGTCACGCCGTCTTCGACGAGCGCCGGCCCATGGCCGACGCCGACGCGCCGGCGAGTTGCCCCGATGGCCACGTCGGCGCCCGGCGACTCTTCCCCGTCTTCGCCACCACCGGACTGGCGACCGAGCCGGCAGGCGGCATGTGCGGCGGTGGGGCCAGTGCGGCCATGGCGGGCGGCTGCGGCAGCGGCTGCGCCTGCTGCTGAGCACGCCGACATGAGCCTCTCCTCCTGGGACGACTACCCCGTCCACCAAGCCGCCGAATTCATCGCCCACCCCGCCACCAGCGACCGCAACTTCTACGACCGCTACTACTTCAACATGCACCCCAGCTCGGGTGACTGGTTCGCCATCTTCGGGTACGGCCAGTACCCGAATCTCGGCGTCGCGGACGCGTTCATCGACGTGCGCTACGGCGGCTCCCAGTACATCGTGCGTTCCTCCGCGCCGTTGGGTGACCGGGGCGACCTCACTGTCGGGCCCTTTCGTGTTGAGGTGCTCGAGCCCCTCCGCCGCCTGCGCGTCGTTGTCGAGCCCACCGAGCACAGCGTCGCCATGGACGTGACCTGGGAAGGCCACATTCCCGCCATGGAAGAACCGCGCCAGTACATGCGCAGCAAGGGCAAGGTCGTCTTCGACACGCAGCGGCTGGCTCAGACTGGATACTGGTCAGGGACACTCTCCGTGGGCGGTGTCGACCTCCCGGTCACACCCGATCTTTGCGAGGGCACGCGCGACCGATCCTGGGGAGTGCGGCCCGTGGGCGAGCCCGAGTCCGACGGCATCCGCCAGGGCGAGCTCGTGCTCGGCGGCATGTGGAACTACTTCCCGATGCAGTTCGACGACCACGCCATCATGTACATCTGCCACGAGCGTGACGACGGTGAGCGGCCGTTGGTGCAGAGCGAGCGCGTCTGGGTCGACCCCGACCGGCCCGTCGAGGACCTCGGCCGGTCCGAGCACGAACACCATCTGATTCCGGGCACCCGCGTCATCGACCGTTCCGTCGTGCGCTTCCCCGAAGCCGGCCTCGAGATCACCTGCACCCCGCTGCTTGCCAATTTCGTCTCCATCGGCACCGGCTACGGCATCGATGCCGACTGGCGCCACGGCATGTACCACGGCCCTGAGCCAGTGACCCAGGGCCTCGTGCTCGCGGTCGACGAGGTGCAGGGGATAGCCCAGTACGGCATCGTCGACCACGTGGCCGAGTTCTCCTACGACGGCCATGTGGGCTACGGCTTGCTCGAGCACGGATTCTTCGGGCCATACCGCCACTACGGCCTGCTCGACGGTGGCATGGGAGCGCCGGCGGACTGAGGCCCGGCAAACCGGGGGCGCCGGCCAACTGAGGCGCCACACCGACGCCGGACCCGGCGGATACCCGGTTTCAAGGCCTGCCGCGCATGCGAGAATAAGGGATGCCCGACGCCGCCAGCGTCCTCCTCCAGCGGCTGCAGGCCGCCTTCGACACGATTGCCCCCGGGGCCGACCCCGTGCTGCGGGTCTCCGACCGGGCCGACTTCCAGGCCAACGGCGCCCTGCCGCTCGGGAAGGTGGTGGGCAGGCCGCCGCGCCAGGTGGCCGAAGAGGTCGTGGCGGCGGCCTCACTCGACGACATCTGTGACGAGGTCGAGGTCAGCGGGCCCGGCTTCATCAACCTGACGCTGTCCGACAGCTTCGTGGCCGGCCTGGTGGCGGCGTTGTCCGCCGACGAACGCCTGGGCGTCGACCTGGTCGCCCGCCCGGAGACCGTGATCATCGACTACTCGTCACCCAACGTGGCCAAGGAGATGCACGTCGGGCATCTCCGCAGCACCCTCATCGGGGACGCCCTGGCCCGCGTGCTGGGGTTCCTCGGCCACGACGTGCAGCGCGAGAACCACATCGGCGACTGGGGGACGCCGTTCGGCATGCTCATCGAGTACCTGCTCGACGTGGACGGGGCGGCCAACGCCGAGTCGTTCAGCGTGCGGGATCTCAACGAGTTCTACGCCGCGGCCCGGCGGCAGTTCGACAGCGACCTCGATTTCGCCGAGCGCTGCCGCAAACGCGTCGTGCTGTTGCAGACGGGCGACGAGGAGACGCTGCATCTCTGGCGGATCTTCGTCGCCGAGTCCATGCGCCACGCCAGCGAGGTCTACGAATTGCTCGGCGTCCTCCTGACCCCCCAGGACGTCATGGGGGAGAGCTTCTACAACCCGCTGTTGCCCGTCGTCGTCTCCGAGCTCGACGACAAGGGTCTCCTGGTGGAGAACGACGGGGCCCTCTGCGTGTTCCCCGAGGGCTTCGAGAACCGCAACGGTGAGCCGCTGCCGCTGATCGTGCGCAAGTCGGACGGCGGGTACGGCTACCCGGCGACCGACCTGGCCAGCGTGCGCGACCGGACCGGGCCGTCTCGGGGCCACCCGGCTCGTCTACGTCGTCGGGAACGAGCAGTCCCTGCACCTGCGCCTCGTCTTCGCGGTCTCCACGCTCGCCGGTTACCTGCGCGAGGAGGACGAGGCCATCCATGTCGGATTCGGTCTCGTTCTCGGCACAGACGGCAAGAAGCTGGCCAGCCGCGCCGGCGGCTCGGTCGCGTCTCATCGACCTGCTGACCGAGGGGATCGAGCCGGGCGGCCGCCGCCATGAAGGAGCGCTCGAACGACCTGTCGCCCGAACGCCAGGCCGCCGTCGCCCACGCGCTCGGCGTCGGCGCGGTCAAGTACGCCGACCTGTCCACCGAACGGGCCGCGGCTACGTCTTCGACTGGGACCGGATGCTGGCCTTCGAAGGCGACACCGGGCCCCTACCTGCAGTACGCGCACGCCCGGGTCCGCTCCATCTTCCGGCGCGCCGGCGTGGCCCCGCCGCCACCGGGTGCGGTGCCGCTGCTCGGCGAGCCCCAGGAGCGCGCCCTGGCCTTGCACCTCCTGGGCTTCGCGGCAGCGGTGGAGGTGACGGCCGAGATCCTGCAGCCCGTCCAAGCTCTGCACCTATCTGTTCGAGCTCGCCACCTCGTTCACCACGTTCTACGAGGCCTGCCGGGTGCTGGTGGACGACGAGGCGGTGCGAGACTCGAGGCTCGGGCTGTGCGACCTCACGGCACGGGTGTTGGAGCTCGGGCTCTCCCTGCTGGGTATCGAGGCGCCCGACCAGATGTGACCGGGGCCCGGCCGGCCCCTATCCTCTGCCCGGCACGTCAGGTGCGGGCCGGTGGCGGGTCGCACGAGAGAACCCCGCAGTGCCGCATCACACGGTGCGCACCGCGTGCGCTCACACAGTGCAAACAGCACGATGAAGAACTCACGAGGAGTCGCAGCGATATGGACTAAACGGCACGTCGGCGATCGTCACCGGAGGGGCGTCCGGGCTCGGCCTGGCGACCTCACGTCTGCTCGCCGAGCGCGGCGTGCGCGTGGTGGTGGCGGACCTCCAGGAGGACAAGGGCGTCCCGCTGGCCAAGGAGATCGGCGGCCTGTTCGTGCAGACCGACGTCACCAACACCGAGCAGGTGATCAGCGCGGTGGACGCCGCAGTCGAGATGGGGCCGCTCAAGTCACTGGTGAACTGCGCCGGCATCGGCTGGGCCACCCGCACCATCGGACGCGATGGCGAGTATTCGTCCGCGCACGACCTCGACCTGTATCGCCGCGTCATCGAGATCAATCTGATCGGCTCGTTCAACTGCATCCGCCTGGCCGCCACCAAGATGAGCCTCAACGAGCCCGACGTCGACGGGGCCCGCGGTGCCATCGTCAACACGGCGTCCGTGGCGGCCGAAGACGGGCAGATCGGCCAGGCCGCCTACTCGTCGTCGAAGGGTGGCGTCGTCGGCATGACGCTGCCGGTGGCACGCGACCTGTCCGTGGTCGGCATCCGGGTCAACACCATTTTGCCGGGGCTGATCGACACGCCGATCTACGGCGAAGGCGAGGGAGCCGAGACCTTCAAGGGCAAGCTGAGCCAGGACGTACTGTTCCCGCACCGTCTCGGCTACTCGACGGAGTTCGCGTCCCTGGCGCTCGAGCTGCTGTCCAACTCGTACATCAATGCCGAGTCGATCCGCATCGACGCCGGCATCCGGATGCAGCCCAAGTAGCCGGACGCAGAGGAACCGGGCGCAGAACCGGGGGAGGGGAAGACCACATGATCGATCCGGAGCTGGCCGCCGTGGTCGACCTGCTGCCCAAGATGGACCTGTCGGACCCCGTGGCGGCGCGCCGGGCCTTCGAGGAGATCCTGGTCAACATCAGGTTCGACATCCCCGGCATCGAGACGCTCGCTATCGACGACCGCACGGTCCCGGGCTGGGAGGGTGAACCCGACGTGCCGGTGCGGGTGTACCGGCCGGCCCGGTCGGGGGCGGGGGAGCGTGGGCCCGGCATTCTCATGATTCACGGCGGCGGGTTCATCATCGGCAGCGTCGAGGCCGAGCACGCCGGCGCCGCCCTGACCGCCATCGACACCGGGGCGGTCGTGGTGTCGGTCGAGTACCGGTTGGCGCCGGAGCACCCGTACCCGGCCGGCCTGCACGACTGTTACGCCGCGCTCTCGTACCTGAACGCCGAGGCCGACGCGCTCGGCGTCGACCCCGAACGGGTGGCGGTGATCGGGGCGAGCGCCGGTGGCGGGCTGGCGGCGGCGACGGCGCTGTTGGCACGCGACCGCGGCGGCCCGCCGATCTGCTTCCAGCTGCTGGCGATCCCCGAGCTCGACGATCGGCTCGAGACGGAGTCCATGCGGCTGTTCGTGGACTCGCCGATGTGGTCTCGGCCGAAGGCGGTGCAGAGCTGGGAGGCATATCTCGGGCCGCTGTCCGGCGCCGACGACGTGCCTGCCTACGCGGCGCCGGCGCGGGCGAACGATCTCTCGAGGCTGCCCCCGGCGTACGTCTCGACGGCCGAGAACGATCCGCTCCGCGACGAGGGGATCACCTACGCCCAGCGCCTGCTGCAGGCGGGGGTCTCGGTGGAGTTGCACCAGTTCCCGGGCACCTTCCACGGCTCCGCCCTGGTGACGTCGGCGGCCGTGTCGAAGCGGGCCCAGCGCGAGTCGGCGCTGGTGTTGCGACGGGCCCTCGGCGTCGAGGACGACTGAGGAGCGACTGAGGCCACCGAGGCCGACCTCTCCGGCGGTCTCGACGGTCTCGGCGCGGGCATTCGCAACCCTGGCCGGCGCCCGTCTGATCCGGACCGACCTCCCTCTACGCTGGCCGGGTCCCGCGCACCGGGCGCGGACACAGAAGACGAGAAGGATTCCCTCCCATGGCCGACGTCCTGTCCGAGAAGTCCCGTGCGCTCATCGCCCGGCCCGTATTGGCCTCGCTGGCCACGCTGAACCCCGACGGGTCGCCGCAGATCACCCCGCTGTGGGTCGGTCTCGACGGCGACGACGTCATGTTCAACACGGCCCAGGGGCGCAAGAAGGCGCGCAACCTGGAGCGCGACGCCCGGGTCGCCGTCACGGTCATCGACCCGGACGACCAGTACAACGTGGTCGCGTTCCGGGGCACCGTCATCGACGTCACGACCGACGGGGCGGACGCGGACATCGACGCGCTGGCCAAGAAGTACCTCGGGGTCGACACCTATCCAATGCGCAGTGAAGGCGAGGTCCGCATCATCGTCAGGGTCCGCACGGACCACATCGCCATGGGGAGCTGACGCCGGGCGCCGCGCCCACTGCTCGCCCTGCCGTCAGCTGGCGCCGCTGAGGACCAGTACGCCGACCGCCGCCGCGATGGCGAGCGGCACGCTGGCCACGCCCAACAGGCTGGCCCGCCGCACGTCGGGACGCCCACCGGCGCTCTTCGCCGCCCGCAACCACAGGATCCAGGCCAGGGAGCCGGTGACGAACAGGTTCGGCCCCACGTTGAGGCCGATGAGGAGCGCGAAGGGGTGTGGCGGTTGGCGGGCGGCCAGCAGCGACGCCGCCGGCAGGTTGTTCACCAGGACACTGGTCACTGCCGCAAATGCTGCGGTGCCCCAGGCGTCGAGGTGGGAGAGCAGGGTGGCCGGCCCCGACCAGGTCCGCCCGAGTGTGCCGAGTGCGACGGCGAGGCCGAAAAGCCCGACCAGGACCGGCACGCCGAGCACCTGCAGGGCGGCGCGGCCCCGGTCCCGGGCCCCCGCTGTAGAGCTCTCGTCACCGCTCCGGCCCGCCGCGCGCACCAGGACAGCCACCACGCCCACCGCCGCCACCGGGAGCGCCGGCGCGCGCAGGGCGACGACGAGCACCGTCACGACCACGATCGCGACCAGGCCGACTCCGAGCACAGGGCGCTGCGGTTCGGCGGTCGAGACGATGGTGGTGCGCAGGGCGCGGTGGTGCACCGCGCCGACGACGAGCGCAGTGACGACGGCGGCCGCCAGTGCCGGCAGAGCCATGTGGTCGAGGAAGGCGCGGCCGGAGAGGTGGAGATGGCCGAGCACGATGAGATTGGTGAGGTTCGAGCCCGGCAGGAGCAGCGACCCGGCGTTGGACAGGAGCAGGCAGGCGTAGAGCAGGGGGGCCACCTGGCCCTCGCCCCGGCCGCGGCTGCGGCCGGCGTAGACGAGAACAGGGGTGAGGAACGTGACGGAGGTATCGAGATTCAGCAGCGTCGTCACGAGGACGACCAGTACCGCAGATCCGACGTAGAGCAGGACTCCGTTGGGGGCCAGCCGGGCCAGGGCGTGACCGCCTGCAGCGAACAGGTGATCTTCGTCGGCGACCAGACCGACCAACAGCAGCCCAGCGACCAGGACGAAGGGCGGCCAGTCCTGGGCGGCCGCGGCCCGGGCCTCGTGCGGGGCGAGCAGTGCGGCGGCGAGGAGGAGCCCGCACCCCGCCGCAGCCGGTGCCCAGCGCCGCACGGTACCGGTGCCGGCGGCGTCGGCCGTCACCGGGTGCTCATGGCTCCCCACGCTGTGCATCGTCGGTCTGTGCCCCGCCCTGGACCGGTGAAAACAACGGTGGCTGGCCGGTCAGCGCGCGCCGACCGCCGATCCCAGGTCAGCCGGCGGAAGCCTTGACCTCGGTCGTCTCGTCGGCGCTCGAGAGTGCCTTCCAGAGCGCCCAGTAACTCTTGTAGGTGATGGCGTCGGTGATGTACCCGGCCCGCTCCAATTCGGCGTGAAAGGCCGGCAGGTTGCGCCAGGGCACACCCATGTCGACATGGTGGGCCAGGTGCCAGCCCGTGTTGTAGGGGACGATCCAGAAACGCGCCAGCCACGACTGGCGCACGTTGTGCGTCGTGGCCCGGCGGTCGGAGTTGCGCTCCATGCCTCCGTGCTCGGCGATGGAGCGCAGGCGGTTGATGACGCGCCACTCGGTCATCCAGGGCAGGAACCACAGCAGCGGATAGATCCACCAGCGCCCGGTGGCGGCCCACATGGAGGCCCACAGCAGGGCTTGCACGCCGAAGATGGACAGGCCGATGGGGCGGAACGGCTTGGTACGCGTGTTCTTGACCAACGGCACGAAGTTCTTCCACCCGCTGATCCCCACGGCGTCACGGAACAGCCGCCGGCGAAGGGCCCGGCGCGTGCAGGGATACGGCGAGTAGAACGCGATGTCGGGCTCGTCCGGCCCGAACTCGTCCTTGTGGTGGGCGAAGTGCACGCGGCGGTAGAGCTGCACCGGCGTGAAGACGGGGTAGGCCACGACCCACTTGCCGATCCAGTCGTTCCACCGCTTGTTGGTGAAGAGGAGCTTGTGCGCCGCCTCGTGCATGAGGATGGCGAAGCGGGCGTACATGCGGGCCCATGAGGACGAACGCGATCAGGTAGCTCCACCACTGGTCGAACCACACGGCGCCGCCGATGATCAGCGCCACCCAGAACCAGACCGTTGCGACCGAGATGGCGTTGCGCACGTTGTCGATGCGGCGCAGGTCGGCCCGCAGCGCCGGGATGGCCATGCCGTTCGCCAGCAGCCGCTCGCTGGGCAGCACTTCGGGTCGGTCGGCGGCTTCGGGCACGATGGTGCTGGCCATGGCGTCTATATTACGGGGATCAGTCAAGTGACGCAACCTCGTAATGCCACCGCCCAGTAGCGCCACGGCCACCGGACCCAGGCCGCCGTCGGCCCCGCCGCTGACGGCCCGGTCCGTCCTGGCCAGCGCGCTGCTCGGCATGGATCCGCCCGAGCTGCCGGTGGCCCAGCTCGTGCGCCTGACCAGCCTCTTCGGCATCAGCGAGAACCGGGCCCGGGTGGCGCTGAGCCGCATGGTCGCCGGCGGTGAGGCCACCTCTGACGGGACCGGCCGGTACCGGCTGGCCGGTCACCTGGCCGCGCGCCAGTCGCGGCAGTCGGCCAGCCGCGCCGGTGCGACCGCCCCCTACGACGGGGAGTGGTGGCTGGCCGTGGTCACGACCACGGGGAGCTCGGCCGACGTGCGGGGCGCCCGCCGCCGGACCCTTTCCTACGGCCGGCTGGCCGAGCTGCGCGAGGGCGTCTGGATGCGGCCGGCCAACCTCGCGGTGCGGCTGCCCGACCCTCTGGAGGGGGACGTCGAGCTCATGACGGCGCGGCCGGCTGATCCCGTGGCGCTGGCGCACCGCCTCTGGGATCTCGCGGCGTGGTCGGCACACGCCCGCGACCTGTTACGCGACCTCCATGCCCTCGCTCCCGACAGACCCGAGGCGCTGGCGCCGGGGTTCGAGCTCTCGGCGGCCGTGCTGCGGCACCTGCAGGCCGATCCGTTGTTGCCCGCCGAGCTCCTGCCCGCCGACTGGCCCGGCGCGCCGCTCCGCGCCGACCTACGACCAGTGGGACGCCCGCTACCGGACGACGTTGCGCGACTGGAGCCGGGCCGGCTGAGCGGCCGGAGGCCCAGGGCGGTGTCCATGGCCGCCCTGGGCTCCTCGACCGGCTGCCTTGCCGGCTGCGACTCAGTGCAGCAAGTCCAGCGTGTTGGCGGCTCCGTTGTCGTCGACGAAGAGGATGCCGCGGCCGCCCGGCGCGATGGCCAAGCCGAAGAGGTCGCCCCCGGAGTCGAAGGGGTCGATGGTGCGCGTGTCGACCTGCGCCCCGAACGGTGTGACCTCGACGGCGTTCCCGTCGTTCCCGTTGACGGCGATCAGGTCACCGCCGGGGGCCACCGCCAGGCCGAGGGGTGCGTTGAGGCTCCCTCCCTGGCTGACCGTGACGCCTCCGCCCGCGACGGGGAAGAAGCGGCTGGTGGCGAAGGGGACGGCCGCAATCCGGCTCTGGACCGTGTCGGCGACGTACAGGGTGCCGTCGGGCTCGAGCGCCACCCCGGTCGGGCCGAGGACGAGAGCGCTGGAGTTCAGCTCCTCGGGAAACCCTGTTGCGACCGTCGTCGTGCCGAGAAGCAGCGGCGGCCGCCCGGCCGGCTCGAAGACGCTCAGACGGAGCACCGTGCCCTGGTTCACCTGGTTGCCGGCAGCCGCCACGGTGCCGTTGAGCACGTTGGTCACGAACAGCTCGTGCGAACGATCCGAACAGCTGCACCGAGGTCATGTCCCAAGGTCCGTTGATGCCGTGACCGGCCCACGTCTCGACCGGCACGCCGGCGCTGTTGAGGACGATGAGGCACCCGGCCTCGGGGGTGCCGGTTCCCTGCTCGGTGACCGGCAGGCTGCCGACGACGACGTAGCCGTCGTTGAGCACGCTGAGCGCAGTCGTGAGCCCCACGCCACCCGGACAGCCGGGCAGGTTCGGGTTGATCTGGGCGAACAGGCTCACCTGTCCGGACGGGGCCACCTCCACGATGGTCGTGCCGGTGCCCTGGGTGTTGTTGCTGGCGTTGAAGTTGCTCACCAACGTGTCGCCGCGTACCAGGGAGCCCGTGCTGAACGGGACGGTGGCGACGCCGTAGGGGTTGACGTCGCCGTTGGCGGGCACCGTGGACGCGACTTGGGTCACGGTCGAGAAGTGAGAGAGGTACGGGACGGGCGCGGCACTGGCGGGGGCGGAGTCCGCGAGGGCGACCGCAACGGGTGTCAGGCCGACGGCCAGGGCGGCAGCGAGCGTTCCGAGGGCCCCGAGGACGGCGACCCTCCCTCCTTTCTTCCAGGCGTGAGGTCCGAGCGGGCGCGACTGCGCTGTTCGAGCATGGCGTGTTGCCTCCTTCGTCTCCCGGCGCCGCAGGCATCACGACGAACCGCCCCCTCGCCAGTGTTACGGCTGAGACGGGCCTGAGGATTGTGCTTCGCTAACGTCCTGGTCATGGACGTCGAGATCGCCTTCACGGGCGTACCCGTCAGGGATCTCTCCTCCGGCCGGGACTTCTTCGAGCGCATCTTCGGACGAGCCGCCGACGTCGAGGTCGCCGCGGACGAGGTGATGTGGCGGGTGGCCGAGACGGCCTGGCTCTACGTCGTCGTCGACACCGTCCGTGCCGGCAATGGCTTGGTCGCCCTCTCGGTGGCCGACCTCGATGCCGACCTTGGCCGAGCTCTCCGGCCGGGGCATCAGCCCTGCCCGCGTGGAGGCGGTCGGTGGTGGACGCAAGGCGACCGTGTTCGACCCCGACGGGAACACGGTCGCCATCATTCAGGTTCCAGCCTCGTAGTCCCCGTCGTCCTCGTCGTCCTCAGCCGCCGACCTACGTCAGTCCAGCTGTTGCGTCCACAGGCGCCAAAAGCACCTCGTAGTAGTGCAGCTCGTCGTCGCTGCCCACGAGGCGGAACCCGGCCCGGAGGAGGGTCCGTTGCGAAGCGATGTTGTCCAGCGTGGTGTCGGCGATCACCCTCGACACTCCGTGCTCGGCGGCCAAGGCCAGCAGGGCCACGACCGCCTCGGCGGCGTAGCCCTGGCCGCGGGCGGACGGAGCCAGTCCGTAGCCGATCTCGACGCAGCCGCCGTCCGGCTGGCCCTTGAAGCCGACTCCGCCGACGGCCCGTCCGTCGGCCAGGCGGGTGATCCGGTAGTAGCCGAAAGGCCGCTGTTCGCCGCGACGCGGCGGTGGCGCGCAGGAAGCCTCCCACTGCGCCGACGTCGCCTTCGAAGGGGAAATCCGACGCCCAAGAATCGTCGGGACCGGCAATCCGGGCGACGATGCGCTCTCCCTCTGCGACATCGATTGGCGTGGAGCTGCAGGCGGGTGTCCGAACGTCGGTCACGGCGCGCTCACCGGCCTTCGCGTGCGCCCGAGCACGTCCGCGGCGTCGCCGGCTCCGATCGAGCCGCTCGGCGACCAGCTCCTCGGCCGCAGCCACCGGAGTGATGCCCCGCACCTCGGCTCGCTCGAGCACAGTGGTCGTCGTCTCGCGGATCCGGCCGACTGCGTGCAACGCACGCGCCCGGTCGTAGCCGTTCGCTTCTTGGGCGATGTTGATGATGCCGCCGGCGTTGGCCAGGAAGTCGGGGATATACAGCGTGCCCACCGCCGCCAGCGTCTCGGCCACTTCGGGCGTCGCCAGCTGATTGTTCGCCCCGCCCACGATGATCTCGAAGTTGAGTTCTGCGACGACGATCCTCGCGTCAGGATCCCACCCAACCCACACGGGCAGAGGATGTCGGCGGGTGTCCCGAGAGCGTCGGAGGGATCCACGATGCGGGCGGCGCCGGCTCGTACGGCATCCTCCACCTTGTCGTGGTCGAGGTCCGAGGCAATGACGACGGCCTCGCCGTTGGACGAGAAGTCGAATGACGTCCCCGCCCACCTTGCCCGCGCCGAGCACGAGCACCGTCCTTCCCTCGAGGCCGGTTCCCCATCGGCGGGCCGCCGCCGCCTCCATCGCCACCACCACGCCCAGCGCAGTGGCGGGGCTGGGATCGCCGGATCCGCCGCGGGACGTCGACGTGCCCGCCACGAATGGTGTCGTCTCCTGAATCAGGTCCATGTCATCTTGCGTCGTCCCGACATCCTCGGCGGTGATGTAGCGCCCGTCCAGGCGGTCGACGGCGGCCGCAAAGTCACGAATGAGGGCAGGCGTCTTCACGACGCTCGGGTCCCCGATGATGACCGCCTTCCCACCCCCGTGGGCCAGTCCGGCGAGAGCCGCCTTTGCCGTCATCGCTCTCGAGAGGCGGAGGACGTCGTGGAGCGCGAGTGCCTCGTCTCCGTACGGATAGAACCGCGCACCGCCGAGAGAGGGGCCGAGGAGAGTGGAATGGACGGCGATGATGGCGCGCAGACCGCTCGTCGCCCGGCGGGTGAACACGATGTCCTCGTGCTCGGACCCCGGAGACCTTCGAGCATCTCGTCCGGATCGGAACGGTCACGCGGAGGCCCCTCACGGTCGAATTCTACGGGGAATCGATTGTGACTGAACGGAGAAGCCGGAGATGCCGGAGGATGCCGGAGGATGCCGGAGGATGCCGGAGATGCCGCGGCGCCGGTCTCGGCGCGACCGAATGGGACGACGCAGGAGCAATCGCTTCAGCAGGGGCGAGCCGTCAACCGGCCAGGGGCGCCACGGGCACACATTGAACCGGCGTGGCGGTCGCCGGGTCCAGTGCATTGAGCACGTCGTGCAGCGCGTTCGGATCGTAGGGAGTGGTCAGGTGATCACTGAAATCGTCCGGACACTGGTTCTGCAGCGTGATGTTTGTGACGTCCGGGCCGCTGAGAAAGGCCGAGGTATAGGGGGTGACGACCTCGTCGTATTCGGTCTCGATGACCGTGTAGGCCACGCCGGGCACGGTGTCGCCGCCGCCGTTCAGTGCCTGCAGGAACGGGGAGCCGGCCGTCTGCTGCGAGCACGCCACACAACCGGAATCGAGCACTTCCGTTCCCACCCCGTCCGGGAGGGAGCTCATCAGCGTCAAGAGGCCGAACACTGTCGTGCCGTGGTTCGACGGACGACAGGCCGACCAGGTCGTTGACCTTGCTGGCTCCGCCTAAGAACTTCAGGTAGTACCTGGGCATCATGCCCCCTTGCGAGTGACCGACGATGTCCACCTTTCCGGCCTGGGTGCTCGTCAGGACCTGTTGAACGAAGGTGGCCAACTGCCCGGCGGAGGTCGGAATGTCGCCGGTGCCCTGAATGGACGAGTCGGGGGTGGGGCCCCCGTAGTTGAAGCTGTACACGCAGTAGCCGTTGTCCGCCAACAAGGGCGACAGAGCCTGCCAGTTGTCGTCTTGGTTCTCGGCGGTCCCGTGCACCAGCACGACGGGATCGGGGTGCGTTGACGACGGTACGCAGGGGACGTTGGCACCCGGCGGTGGGGTCTCGGGAGCCGAGTAGCCCGCGGCGAACCCCGTAAGGAAGCTGAAGTCGACCGGAAGCGATGGCGGTGTGGTCGCGGCGGCGGGGCCGCAGGCAGCGAACGCCATCAAGACGATCACTGCCAACCCGGCCAAACCTGCTGCACCACGCCGATAGGTAGCCACGAACCCCCGGAAGATTGTCAACCAGCTCAGTACCCGGGTCGGTACTGCGCGAAACCGCCGGTTCGACAGTGGGTCGGACCTTTCGCCTGGTGGTCGACGACTTCGTCTCGCCGGTCGGCGACGACAAAGTTCCGTTGCCGACCCGACTCAGGCGGCGTTGGGCCGGCGCAGGGCGACCCGTCGCAACGACTCCTGCCGCAAAGACTCCTGCCGCAAAGACTCCCGCCGCAACGAAGTGCGCCAACCCGCGTTCAAGCCCGCGGCGCCAGCACTGTGAAGGCGATCGTGGCCACAGCAGCCAGCTTGTTGTCGCGACCGACGTCCGTGACCTCCACTTGCAGCACGAAGGTGGATCGCCCCTGCCGCACGATCCAGGCATCGGCCCGGGCCGGGCCGACGGCGACCGGGGACAGGAAATGGATGGTGAGGTCGGACGTCGCCGTGCTGAACCCGTTCTCGTGATCACAGGACTCATAGGCGAGACGTCCGGCGCAGACGTCGACGAGGACGGCAATCAGTCCACCCTGCAGTGCCCCGCGAACATTCGAGAACTGGGGCAGGAGGTCCATTTCGATCACGAGGTGACCTTCGGGCGACGGCACGTCGCGGGTCCCGAGTTGTTGGAACAGGTGCTCGCCGCGCTCGAGCACCTTCGCTGCAACTTGGTCATCTCGCCGTTGGGGGGTTGGGTCATCGCCATTGGGCAGACTGAGACGAGCTCGCTGGGACCGTGAGACTGGCTGGAAAAGAGTGACCGTGAGACCGCGCCGTGCCCTAGGCCGCGTGCGACTGGCTGATCCAGGTCTCGTACATCTCGGCGTAGTGGCCGCCCAGCGCGACGAGCTCGTCGTGCGAGCCCACCTCGAGCAGGCGGCCGTCGCCGACGACCACAATGCGGTCGGCCCGCATGGCCGTCGACAGCCGGTGGGCGATCAGGACCGCCGTGCGTCCCTCGAGCAGCACGTCGAGGGCCGCCTCCACCATGGTCTCGGACTTGAGGTCGAGGTTCGAGGTCGCCTCGTCGAGCACGAGGACCCGGGGCTCGGCCATGAAGGCCCGCCCCAGCGCGATGAGCTGGCGCTCGCCCGAGGACAGCGACTGGCCCCGTTCGTGCACCGGCGTGTCGAGGCCGTAGGGCAGCCGCTGCACGAGCTCGCCCAGGCCCGACCTGGTGCACGGCGTTCCAGACCTCGTCGTCGGGCGCGCCGGGCCGGGCGAAGGCGATGTTGTCCCGGATGGTCCCGGCGAACAGGAAGGGCTCCTGCGGGACGACACCGAGCTGCCGGCGCAGCGAGGCCAGCGTCACCTTCTTCAGGTCGAAGCCGTCGATGAGCACCCGGCCCGCCGTGGGGTCGTAGAAGCGCGTGACCAGCTTGGCCATGGTCGACTTGCCCGCACCGGTGGCGCCGACGAAGGCCACCGTCTCGCCGGGCTCGATCGTGAGGTCGACGTCGTGCAGCACCGGCACCGCCGGGTCGTAGCCGAAGGAGACGTGGTCGAAGTGGATCTGGCCCCTGATCTGCGGCAGCTCCACCGCGTCGGGCGCCTCCAGCACCGAGGGCTCGGTCTCGAGCAGGCCGCGCAGCTTGAACACCGAGGCCCGGCCCTGCTGGAAGGTGTTGTACTGCTGCACCAGCAGCTGAATCGGGGAGAAGAACCGGTTCACGTAGAGGAAGAAGGCGGTCAGCTGGCCCAGGTTGATCTCCTGGGGGTGGTGCAGGTACATGGTGCCGCCGATGCCCAGAATGAGCAGCTGGCCGAAGACGCTGATGACCTGTGACCCCGGCCCGTAGATCCCGTTGATGCGCCCCGTGTAGTTGTTGGCGTCCCGGTAGGAGCCGACGATGTCGCGGTGCGTCTCGACGTTGTAGCGCTGACGGTTGTGGGCCGTGACGATGCGGACGCCCTGCAGGCTCTCCGAGAGGTCGGCCAGCACGAGCGCGATGCCGTCGCGCACCTTGTCGTAGCCGCGCTCGGAGGCCCGCTTGAACCAGATCGACATGATGACGAGCGGAGGCAGCACGCGAAGACGGTGATGGCGGCCAGCTTGGCGTTGGTGAGCGAAGAGGAAGATGGTGATGACCACCATGGTCAGGCCCTGAATGGCGAACTGGGCCAGCCCGTCCTGCAGCAGCTGCTGCAGGTTCTCGATGTCGCTCGTCATGCGGCTCATGACGACGCCGGCCTTCTCCTCGGTGAAGAAGTCGAGCGAGAGCCGCTGGAGGTGGCGGAAGACCTTGATGCGCAGGTCGTTCATGACCCACGAGGCGAGGCGGCCCGTCACCCGGGCCTGGCCCCACTGGGCGCTGCCCGACACGACGATCGACACCAGGTAGAGCACCGCCATGAGGACGACGACGCCGTAGTCGTAGTGGGGCGGCGTCAGGCCGTGGTTGATGGCGTAGGAGACGAGGCTCGGGCCGAGCTGGGTGAAGATGGCGATCAGCCCGACCAGGACCCCGGCCAGCGCGCACATGCCGGGGTACTCCATGAGCAGCGAGGTGAGCGTCAGCTTCTTCGACTCGTGCTCCGTCGGCAGCTGGGTGAAGACGACGTCGGGCTCGCCGCGGTCGGGCTCCTCCGCCAGCAGCAGGTCGACACCCGCCTGCAGCTCGTGCGGGATCCCGCCGAAGGGCAGGCCCGGCCTGGGCCGAGCCCGGTGCCCCGCCGCCGCCCATCGGCGGCCCGACTCCTCCTCCGCCGAACATCAGACCTCACCCCTCTCGGGCTCGAGGACCTCGTCGTCGGTCTCGAGGAGCCCGTCCTCGGGCGCCAGGGCCACACCCACCGGCTCCAGGACGTCGTCGTCCAGCCCGAGGTCCTCGGCGCCGGCCGCGGCCTCGGCGGCCCGCTGCTCTTCGCTGGAGGCCTGCGCCAGCACCTCGGAGTACAGCGGCGTCGAGGCCAGCAGCTCGGCGTGGGTCCCGTCGGCCACGATGCGTCCGCTGTCGAGCAGCACCACCCGGTCGGCCAGGCTGATGGTCGAGAGGCGGTGGGCGATGATCAGCGTGGTCCGCCCCTCCATGAGGACGCGGAGCGAGGAGTGGATGCGCTGCTCCACCTTCACGTCGATGGCGCTGGTGGCGTCGTCGAGGATCAGGATGGGCGGGTTGACCAGCAGGGCGCGGGCGATGGCGATGCGCTGGCGCTGGCCGCCCGAGAGCGTGTAGCCCCGCTCGCCGACCACGGTGTCGTACCCGTCGGCCAGCCGGTTGATGAAGCCGGTGGCGCCGGCCGCCTCGGCGGCGGCCTTGACCTCCTCGAGCGAGGCGTCCGGTCGCCCGTAGGCGATGTTGTCCCGGATCGACACGGAGAAGAGGAAGGGCTCGTCGAGGACGACGCCGATGTTGGCCCGCAGGCTGGTGAGCGTGAGGTCGCGCACGTCGTGCCCGTCGACCCGCACGGTGCCACCGGTGGCGTCGTAGAAGCGGGCCAGCACACGGGCCACGGTGGACTTGCCGCTGCCGGTGCGCCCGACCAGGGCGATGGTCTCGCCCGGGTGCAGGTGCAGGTTCAGGTTGCGCAGGATCTCGCGCGGCCCGTCGTCGCTCGTCTTGGAGAGCAGGCTGTCGTCGGCGTAGGCGAAGCTGACGTCGTCGAACTCGACGTCACCCTGGCAGTCGACGAGGTCGATGGCGCCGGGTCGGTCGACGATCGTGGGCTTCTCGTCGATGATCTCGTAAATCCGGTCGGCCGAGGCCGAGGCGCGCTGGCCCATCATGATCAGCATCCCGAGCATCATGAAGGGGGCCTGCATCATCACCAGGTAGAGGTTGAACGAGACGATGGAGGCGACCGGCAGGTGGTCGTGGATGACGAACCACCCGCCCACCAGCAGGACGAGGACCAGGCCGACCTGGGAGAGGTTCTGCACGAGCGGGGCGTAGCGGGCGCGCAGGTCGGCGTCCTTGATGTAGCCCCACTGGACCCGGTCGGCCGCCTTGGCCAACTGGCCCAGCTGCTGCTGCTCGGCGGCGAAGCTGCGCACGACGCGCACGCCGTTGACGTTCTCGTCCACGACGGTCGCCACCTCGGCCAGCCGGGACTGGATGAGCCACGACACGGGGAAGAGCGACTTCCGCATTTTGATGCCGACGAGGTAGATGAACGGCATGGACGCCATGGCGACGAAGGCCAGCGGGACGCTGATGGAGAGCATGAAGGCGAAGGCGACCACCGCGATGGAGCACTGCACCAGGATCATCGGGGCGAACGTCAGGTACATCTGCACCGAGCGGATGTCCGAGTTGGCCCGCGAGATCAGCTGCCCTGACTGGACGCGGTCGTAGAAGGGGAACGACATCCGGGTGAAGTGCTCGTAGAGGATGTTGCGCAGGTCGAACTCGATGGCGTAGGCGACCTTGAAGAGGTTGTTGCGCGAGATGTAGCCGAAGAGCCCCCGTGAACAGCGCCAGCACGGCGATCAACTCCACGTAGTTGTGCAGCGGCTGCGTCTTGTTGATCAGCGCGTTGGTGATGCCGTTCTGGAGGATCTTGGGGATCCACACCTGAATGATCAGGCCGAGGAACGAGAAGATGAGCGCGCTGAACCACTGCACCTTGTGCGCCATGACGATGGGCGTCGCCCGCTTGATCCACGACTTGGAGCGGTCGGGGTCGATGGTGGCCTTGGGCTTGGTGTAGCGGCTCGTCGCCCCCATCGGGACGTAGGCCGCCAGCGGCAGCCGCGGCGTGCCGTCCTGGGTCTCGGCTTCCTGGGTGTCCACCGCGCCGTTCGCCGCCGGACCGGTTCCGGCGGTGTCCACCTCGGCGGGCGTCCCCTCGAGCCTGTCCTCGGTCGTGCTCATCGTTGTGACTTTCGGCGGTGGGCGTCGCCGCCGTGGCGGCTGCGGCGGTGCTCGTGTCGGTCGGCGGTATCGCCGGCGCCCGGACGCGGGCCCTGGCGGGACTCGACCATGGCCCGGGCCCACAGCTCGAGCGAGCGCAGGGCCATCGCCTCCTCCTTGTCGGGCAGGTGGCCGGCGATGGCGATCAGGTACTCGTCCACGGCCACGTCGGCGCGGGCCAGCGTGCTGATGCCCTCGGGGGTGAGGCGCAGCTCCACCCGCCGCCGGTCGCTGTCCTCCTGGCGGCGGTCGACGAAGCCGCGGGCCACCAGGCCGTCGATCAGGGCGGTGATGGAGGGCCGGCGCACGGCCAGCCGGTCGGCCAGGCCCGAGGCGGCGGCCGAGCCCTCGGCCAGAATCCCGAGGACCCGGTACTGGGGGAGGGTCAGCTCCACCTGGGCCAACGCGACCTCGACCCGCTTGGAAAGCCAGGCCGCGACACGGCCGTACGTGCCCAGGACGGGGGGCGCGGCCTTCGCCTTGGCACCGGCGCGGGCAGCGCGCCTTGCCGCGGGATGCCGCGTCAGCAGAGAGGGGGGAGGTCACAGACATCTTCGGCCATCATACAGTTAGATGCTCTAACTACGTGCGGGCGTCGGCGCGCCCGCCCCGGGGCCGCCCGCCTGACCTCAGGCCTCCCGGGTGCTCCATTCGGGGTCGAGCTGGCGCAGGAAGAGGTCGCAGCGGACCTCCTCGTCGGTCTCGCCGATGGCCCCTGCGGCCAGCTGCAGCATGTGCAGCGAACGGAGGAAGCCACGGTTGGGCTCGTCGCGCCAGCGCACGTAGCCCGAGCCGCGCCAGCCGGCCGCCCGCAGCGCATCGAGCCCGCGGTGGTAGCCGACCCGGGCGAAGGCGTAGCGATCGATGGGGTCGTCGGCCAGCTCGGCCAGGTCCGCCCAGGCCTGCAGGCAGTGCGGATCCCGGGCCGCCACGGCGGCCACCGCGTCGCGACGCCGCTCCGGCGGGAGGGACCGGGCCGCGTCGAGGGCGGCGGCCAACTCCGGATCGAGCGGGTCGAGGACGGTCTCGGGGCTCCCGGAGGTGAAGTGGACTGCATGCTCGGGGGTCACCGGGCCATGTTACGAGCGCGCCTCGGCGTCCAACCGGCCGCCAACCGGCGTCCGATCGGCAGTCGTGTCGGCAGCAGGGGCGGAATGTCGTCGGGCCGAGGCCCGGCAGTACTCTTCGCGCCGTGCTGACGCCCGACCCCCGGCCGACGTCATTCCAGGACCATCCCGGGCTGCGCGACCGCGAGCCCGAGGCGCGCGACCTGGCCGACGTCCTGCGCCGCCTCATCCGGTTGTCGGTCACCGCCGCGCCGCCGGCTGCCGAGACCGTCCGCCTCACGGCCCAGCTGGCCGAGCTGGCCGACGAGCTCGAGGCCCACCTGCCGGCGGACCCGCTGCCCCGCTTCATTCCGCCCGACGAGGACGGCCCACCCAAGGACGTGCCGCTCGGCGGCGCCATGCCCTACGACGTGGTGGTCGGGCCGTTCAACCCGGTCGCGTTGCCGCTCGTCCTCGACTTCGAGCCCCCGAAGGCACTCGGCCGCGGGGTCTTCGACGTCACCTACGAGGGCGCGCCCGGCTGCGTGCACGGCGCCGTGCTCGCCGCCGCCTTCGACATCATCCTCACGGCGGCCAACGCGATCGAGGGGACGGTCGGTCCGACGGTGTCGCTGGCCGTGCGCTACCTGCGTCCCACGCTCATCGACGAGGAAGCCGTGTTCGAGGGCTGGGTGACCGAGGTCACCGATCGCCGCGTCTTCAGCAAGGGTCGCATCGTGCAGGGAGGGGTGGTGACGGTCGAGGCCGAGGGCGAGTTCGCCATCTTCAACCAGGACCGGGTCAACCGGCTGGCGTCGAGCCGCCGCCGGCCCTCCGACGCAGGTGCCGGTCCGTCGTCGGCGCCAGCCGCCGGGGCGGCGGGGGAGTAGGCCCGCACCGTGGCCCGCCAGTCGCTGGAGCCCACGCGCGACCCGGCGGACTACGCGTTCACCCACCGGCTGCGCACCCGATTCGCCGAGACCGATGCCATGGGCGATCATCCACCATGCGGCGTACCTGCCGTATCTCGAAGAGGCCCGCGTCGAGTACCTGCGGGCGATCGGGCATCCCTACGACGCCGTGCGCGGCGGCGACGCGGCCGACGCCCGGGAGTTCCCGGTGCTCGAGGTCTCGGTGCGGTACCGCCAGCCCCTGCACTTCGACGACGAGGTGGAGGTGTCGTTGCGCATCGGTGCCGTCCGCGGCGCCACCTTCCAGATCGCCTACCTCCTGACGGTGGGCGGCGAGGCGCGGGCGACCGCGGTGACCGTGCACGGGTGCGTCGACGGGCGCGGGCGCCCGGTGCGCCTGCCGGCCTGGGTGGCGCGGTCCGGCGCGGGCGCCGGCGACAACTCAGAGGGCTGAGACGAGCGCGCGCGAACGTGTTCGTCATCGCCTTCTTGGCCGCCAGTGGATCATCGGCCCGCGCCACGACCATGCCGGCTTGCATGACGGCGCCGAGCAGCAGGTGCGACAGCGGATCGATCGCCGACTGTTCGATCCGACCGGTGTCGGCCGCGATGGTCAGCACGGCCTTGATCGTCCCGAAGGCGTAGCGCTCGTCGAGCTCGTGCCAGCGGTCCCACCCGAGGACCGTCGGGCCGTCGAGCATCACGATGCGCTGCACCTCGGGGTTCGGCACTGGTCGAGGAAGGCGTCGAACCCGACCTCGAGGACACGGATCGGGTCGGTCTCGCCGCTGCCGGTGGCGACCTGCAGGACTTCGGCGGTGAGCTCGTCCTCCACCGCTTCGAAGGTCGCCTGGAAGAGGTCGGTCTTGCTCGGGAAGTGGTGGTAGAGCGCCCCGCGGCTGACAGCGGCCTCGCTCAGGATCTCCTCGGTGGAGGTGGCGGCGAACCCCTTCTCGGCGAAGAGCCGTCGCGCCGTCGTGATGAGTCGGCCCCGGGTGGCCTCGGTGCGTTCTGCCTGCGTGGGCACGGCGGGAGCCTACCTGCCTCTTTACAAACAGACTGTTGGTATGTAAAGTGCCGATTATGACCCCTTCCACGAAGACAGACAAGGCGGGACCGACCAATGCAGTTCCGACGGTGCTGCCGCGCCGCCGCATCGGCCTCAGCCTGGGCGAGGTGGCCTACGTCGACCAGGGCGACGGCGACCGCGACGCGCCGGCCGCACTCTTCCTCCACGGCGTACTCGTGAACGCGGACCTCTGGCGCGACGTGATCTGGGCGGTGGCGGACATGCGCCGCTGCATCGCTCCCGACCTGCCGGCGCACGGCGCGACCCCGTCCCGGCGACAGCGCCGCCGACCTTTCCTTGAACGGTCTCGCCGCCATGCTCGACGAGCTCTGCGAGCGCCTGGGCCTCGAGCGGGTCGACCTCGTCGCCAACGACACCGGGGGAGCGGTGGCACAGGTGTTCGCCGCCCGCTACCCCGAGCGCATCCGGACGCTCACGCTCACCAACTGCGACGTGCACGACAACTTCCCGCCCGAGGCGTTCAAGCCCTTTGTCGCGCTCGCCGAGACGGGCGAGTTCGGGCCCTTGGTGGCCGCCCTCGCCGATGACCTGACGCTGGCCCGCTCCGAGGCCGGGTTCGGCATGGGCTACGCGCACCCCGAGCGGCTCCCCGACGACGTCCTGGCGAGCTATCTCGCGCCGTTCGTCCCCGATCAGGGTAAGGGCCTCGAGCGGTTGCTCACGGCGTCCTCGGCTGCCGAGCTGATGGCCGTGGAACCGTTGCTCGCAGACCTGCAGGCCCCGTCCCAGGTGGCGTGGGGCACCGGTGACTCCTTCTTCGGACCGGAATGGGCGGAGCGCCTGGCGAGCATGATCCCCGGCGTTCGGCGGGTCGTCCTCGTTCCGGACGCGATGTTGTTCTGGCCCGACGAGCGGGCGGCCGAGCTGGTGCCGCTCCTGCGAGAGTTCTGGCAGGCGCAAGCCTGACCGGCGGTACCGTCAGGCGGGATGGCCGGGATGCAGCGGCGGGGTGTTCCTGAACATGAGCAGCCCAGGATGGCCGCCTGCGACCGAGCGCACGGCCCGCATGAGGAACGCCTCGTGATCGCCGACGGAGAAGTGCCCGAGGATCTGCCCCTCCAGGCTGACCGCCGCCTCCACGAGCAGGGGTGCCCCGGTCGAGCCCAGACGCCAGTCGACCGAGGCGAACTTGTCCACCAGGTCGCCGGTCTCCTCGCCGAAGAGCCGGGCGAAGTCGACCTGATCCTCGCCGAGGAGATGGAGGCCCATGCCCGATGCGCGCTCGGCGACACCGAACGTGTGGTTCACCTTCGAGACGCACACGAGGAAGTTCGGCGGATCGATGCTGCACTGGGTCACGAACCCGGCCAGGCAGCCGCTCATCTCGGCGTCGGGTGACCTGACTGTGACCACGTAGTACGGGTAGTCGATCAGCTCCAAGTACGGGGCCAGCTCATCGTCGGGCTCGGTCATCGCTGGGGCGCTCGCTCTGCAGTACGGAAACCCACCACCGTCCTCCAAGCCTCAGCGGCGCACCCGGTCCACGGGCACGCCCGAGGGTGCAGCTGGACCGTGGGCAGCCCCATCCGTTCTCCCGGCACCCCGCTGGGGATTCCACTACCCGGCGCCTGGGTAGGCAAAACTCGTGCCGATCGACCACGGGACCGTGCCGAGCTGGGTCCCACTGCCAAGGGGAGGCCCCCGATGTTGACCCAGGGAGCAGAGGGCACCCCCGGGAGCGAGGGCGCGCCTGCGGGTTTCGACATCAAAGAGGGCGGGCTCGGTTCGGCGGCCCAGGCCCTCGCGCTGGCAACGTTGTGCGGGGTCCTGTTCCTCACGTTCCTCGACAACACCGTCGTCAGCGTCGGGCTGGCCAACGTCCAGAGCGACCTGCACGCGGGAGTCACCTCGTTGCAATGGGTGGTCAACGGGTATGCGCTGACGTTCGCCAGCTTCATGTTGGTGGCCGGGATGCTCGGTGACATCTTCGGGCGTAAGCGCGTCATGCTCGTGGGGGTCGCCATCTTCTGTGCTGGTTCGGTCGTGGCGGCGACGGCGAGCAACGTCGATTGGCTGATCGTCGGCCGCGTCGTGATGGGAATCGGAGCCGCCGCCAGCGAGCCCGGCACCTTGTCCATCATCCGGCACGTCTACCCCGATCGGAAGACCCGCGCCGATGCGTTGGGCATCTGGGCCGCGGTGTCTGGCCTCGCCCTGGCCCTGGGCCCCGTCATCGGGGGTTTCCTGGTCGGCTTCTCGAGCTGGCGTGCCATCTTCTGGTTCAACCTGGGGTTCGGCATCGTCGCTTTCGTCTTGGCGGCCGTCGCCGTCCCGGAGACATCAGACCGTCAAGGCCGCAGCATCGACGTCTTGGGGTTCATATTCGGCGCTGCGTTCCTGGCCTGTCTCTCGTTCGCCGTGATCCAGGGGGAGACGTCGGGTTACACCGCATCGTGGATCGAGGGGCTCTTCGTTGCGTGTGGCGTGTCCGGCGTCGCGTTCGTCATCACGGAGAAGAAGGTCAAGAGCCCGATGCTCGACCTGTCGATGTTCCGCCTCCCGCCCTTCGCCGGCTCCAACTTCGTCGCGTTCGTCGCCTACTTCGGCACCTTCTCCATCTTCTTCTTCACGGCCTTGTACCTCCAGGTGGTGGCGGACGCCTCGGCCTATCAAACGGCGGTGGACTTCCTCCCGATGGCGGCCGGGCTGATCATCGTGTCGGCCCTCACCGGACCGCTGGTGGCGCGCGTCGGGCCTCGCTGGCCGATGGCCTTCGGATGCCTCCTCGCCGGTGGCGGCATCCTCGTGGCCAACGCCGTGCTCTCCCCGACGGTGAACTTCGCCACTCTCGGCTGGGTCCTCCCACTGGCGGGCATCGGCATCGGCATGCTGCTCGTGCCGGTGACGTCCGTCCCGCTGTACCGTGGTGCCTCCGGAGCGCTCGGGCATGGCGGCCTCGGCCACCAACACCAGTCGGGAGATGGGCGCCGTGTTCGGCGTGGCCATCCTCGGGTCGATCGTCAATGCCAAGCTCACCGGCGACCTCGCCGCCAGGCTGAAGGCGATCGGGATCCCGCCGAATTTCCAGAGCCTGGTGGAGCACGCGATCCAGACCGGTGGTGCCTCGCAGGGAGGAGCGGCGACCTCGGCCGAACACAACAAGAACGCGGCGGTCGCGAAGATCGCCACCAAAGTGGTGAACGCCGCCTACGACGCGTTCGGATCCGGACTCCACGAGGCATTGCTCCTGTCCGGCTCCCTGATCCTGGTGGGCGCCGTCGTGGCAGCGCTGACGATCCATCGCAAGCCGGGGGAGACCTTCGAGGTCTAGCGCGAGCCGCTGTGCACGCCTGACCGTCGACCGCCCGGGGCGGCCATCGAAGATTGGGCCGGGGTCGGCTCGGGGCGCGACGGGAGCGGGGCGGTCCCAGGGGCCGACCGCCGCGGCGAGGAGCGACGAGTTGGGGACCTGGAGGACTCCCTCGTCGGTCAGCACCGAGACGTAGGTGAGGCTCATGGACACGACCGTGCCGTAGAACTCGCCTCCGAGGGCCCCCGAGCGCACCCGGATGCGGTTGCCGACGGCAAAGGGCCGGGCCAGCAGGAGCACGAGTCCGGCGAAGACGTTGCCCAGGCTCTGCTGCGCCGCGATGCCGAGGACGACCCCGGCGATGGCACCGCCCAAGCAGGAGCCGGCCGACGGGGACCGACAACATGGAGAGCATGCCCACCAGTGCGATGGCGTAGCCGAACCCCGTGACCAGCATGCGCATGGCCGAACCGGCGGTTCGACCGCCGCGCCAGCGGGCCAGCGCGTCGAGCTCGCCGGCGGTCGAGCGGGCGCAGAGCACCACGAGGATCAGGAAGACGAGTGCGGGGATGTCGAGCAAGGCCCGTTGGCCGAGCGTGTGCGCGTGGCGCGGGACCACCGACGAGCCGACGATGAGGGCGATGACGGCGCCACAACCCGTAGCCACGGCGCGTCGAAAGCGGGGCCGCCGGACCAGGACGCGGGTGGGCTCCGCCACAGCGATGCGCTTCTGGAGGCGCAGTCTCATGGGCTTCGGACCTCATGGGAGACGCAGGCAGGAGATGGGCGACTCGGCCGGGGACAGGCATGGTCGACACAACCCTCCTTTGGTGGAGCGGGGACATCCGGCCGGAGCGCCCCGCGCCGGTCCCGTACCCGGGCAGGCGCAGAACATGCACAGCCAAAACGCAATTGCGGCTGCGACGCCCGTTCGGGTCAGTGCCGCCGCCCTCCCGCCTGCCACCGGTGTGAGCGCCGGAACTCGGGAACCTCTGGGCACGAGCGCCAGCGGGCATGCTGGACGGCGACGGGAGGCTCTCATGAAGTTCGACACGATGCTGGCGGGGCTCAAGGACGCGCCCGCCCACGCCCGCCGCTTGGAGCAACTCGGGGTGGACGGTGCCTTCACGTTCGAAGGCCCGCACGACGTGTTCACCCCGCTGATCCTGGCCGCCGGTACCACGACAACGCTCGAGCTGGCGACCAACGTCGCGATCGCATTCCCGCGTAATCCCGTGCAGCTGGCCCACCAGGCCTACGACCTTCAGCTGCTCTCCGGAGGGCGGTTCACCCTCGGTCTCGGTTCGCAGATCAGAGCGCAGGTCGAGAAGCGCTACGGCGCCTCGTTCGACCGTCCGGTGGCGCGCATGCGCGAGATGGTGGGGGCCCTGCGTGCCATCTTCGCCACGTGGCAGACCCAGGAGCCGCTGGACTTCCGGGGTGAGTTCTGGTCGCACACATTGATGCCTCCCCTGTTCAACCCCGGGCCCAACCCCTACGGCCCGCCTCCTCTCGCTCTGGGTGGGCTCGGACCCCAGATGCTCCGACTGGCGGCCGAAGTGGGCGACGCCGTGTTCGTGATGCCCTTCAACACAGCGGCACACTTCGCCGGGCGCAGTCTTCCGGCCATTGAGGAAGGGTTGGCCCGCGGTAGCCGGGATCGTTCGTCGCTCGCGGTGACCGGAGAGGTCATCGTCTGCTGCGGGCGCAACGAGGAGGAGATGGAGGTGGCCCGGATCGCCGACCCGGTGGCTCGTCGCCTTCTATGCCTCGACGCCGGCCTACCGCCCGGTTCTCGAGTGCGAGGGTTGGGAGGCACTCCAACCCGAGCTCAACGCGCTCTCCAAGTCGGGACGATGGGAGGAGATGCCGGCCCTGATCGATGACGCCATGCTGGCCGCCCTCGCCGCGGTGGGCTCACCCCGACAGGTCGCTGCCGACATCGCCGACCGATTCGGGGGCCACGTCGATCGCGTCGGCTTCTACACCCCGCACCTCATCAGCGAGGAGACTCTGGCGGAGTTGGCGGGCGAGATGGCATCGGTGGCGGCGCGGCCAACCTGAGGGCCCGCCGAGCTGTCCCGGCTCTACCGGACCCAGTCGTCGGGATCGGCGTCCCCCCGTTTGTACTGTGCCACGAGCAGGCCCTGGATCTCCCGCACCCTCTTTTCGACCAGCTCGCGGCACTCCGAGACCATGGCCACCTGGACCCGGAGTTCGCTGAGGATCTCGCGTACTGCCTCCTGGGAACGGAGGTCGAGACGAGCCAACTCGGCGTGCGCCGGCATGAGGCCATCAGCCGCACCCTCCACTGCCTCGCGCGCCGATGCGGTCGTCGCCGGCGCGTCGGGCGAGAGCGACCATCCCCCGCCTATGGAGGCCGCCTCGAGCACACGCGGCATGGCGTCGACGAGCCCCTGCAGATCCTCGGTCGACGTCTCGACGATCGCCTCGAGCGCCCCGATGTCGACGGACAGGACGTGACGGGCGTAGGACAACAGCACCGCGACATGCACCAGGTCGTCCCGTCCACCGCGGAGTCGGGCGGCAGGGGCCGTCGAATCGAGCGCCGTCGTCGACTCCAGCAGGTGATCGACGTCCCTCAGGGTCAGCAGCATCGACTCGACAACGACCGACCGCTCCTGTTCCTACGCCTGTTGCGCCTCGTGCGCACGGCTCCTGCTCGCCCGTTCCCCACGCCCCTCAATTCCGTTGCCCTACGGGACGTTGTACCCGCTATGCACCAGGTGCAACCGGTGGCGAACGCTTCCAACGCTACCCCCATTGCCGACGGATCAGGGGACGCCCGGCCGGCCGTCACCATCGTGATCCTGGCTTGGAACGCCTGGGAACACACTGAGCGGTGCCTGCGGTCACTTCGTCCGACCCTGGGTCAGAAAGACCAGGTCGTGGTGGTGGACAACGGCTCGACCGACGGGACCCGGGAGGCCCTGGCGGCCTACGACTGGCTGGAGGTCGTGGCCAACGACGAGAACCAGGGCTTCGCCCGGGGCTGTAACCAGGGGGCAGCGAACGCCCGCGGCGGTGTCGTCGTGTTCCTGAACAGCGACACCGTCGTGCCGTCGGGCTGGCTCGACGGCCTCGTCGCTCCGTTCGAAGCGGGCGACGTCGGCGCCGTGGGTCCACGTTCGGACAACGTCTCGGGGAGGCAGGCGGTGAAGTCCGCTCCCGATCCGCTCACCGATTCCCGTGCCTTCTCAGCATTCGCCGAGTCCTGGCAGACCGGCCACAGGGGACAGACCGCGGAGACGCGGCGGTTGGTCGGATTCTGTCTCGCCGTGCGCACATCCTCCTTTCACGCCCTGGGCGGTTTCGACGATCGTTTCGAGATCGGCGGCTTCGAGGACGATGATCTGTGCCGGCGGTTGCGCGAGCACAACCTCCGTCTGCTCATTTCGCACGGCTCGTTCGTCCACCACCGGGGCCATGCCTCGTTCGACGCCAACGGCATCGACTGGCAGGTGGCCCAGTTCGACAATCAGGTCCGCTTCGAGGAGAAGTGGGGGCCCGACGCCCTGCGCCTACCCGTTCTGGTCACCGCCTGCATGATCGTGAAGAACGAGGAACAGATGCTCCCCGCCTGCCTGGAGTCCGTCCGGGACGCCGTCGACGAGATCGTGGTCTACGACACGGGTTCGGATGACCGGACGGTGGAGATCGCCCGCGCCGCGGGGGCCACGGTCGTGCTGGGCGAATGGGAGGACTCCTTCTCGGCAGCGCGGAACGCCGCGCTCGCGCACGCCACCGGCGAGTGGGTGCTGTCCATCGACGCCGACGAACGGCTCCAGACCGATCCCGACGCCCTCCGGGCTCAGCTCTCCGACCCTTCGGCCGATGTCGAGGCCTATCTCGTCGCGATCGAGAACCTGCACGGACCGGGGAACCCGCGGTCCGTCCACACGGCGATCCGCGTCTTCCGGCGGCAGGCCGCGACTTGGCGGCACCGGCTGCACGAGCAGGTCGGCGCGGCGGACGACCCCTCCCGCGGCCTCCGGACCGCGTACCTGTCGGGCGCCCGCTTGATCCATCACGGTTACGTCGCCGAGATCTTCGACAATCGCCACAAGGCGGACCGAAACCTCGAGCTCGCCCGCGCCGCGCTCGATGACGGCGAGGTCGATCGCACCTACGCCCTCATGAACCTCGGCCGGGCTCTCGAGTCCTCCGGGAACAGCGAGGAGGCGGTGGAGCGTCTTTCCGAGGCCGCCGAGTCGTCCACCGACCTCATCACCAGGCGCCTGGCGGTGACCAACTTGGTCTACATCCTCGGCCGGATAGGGCGCTTCGAGGAAGCGCTGTCCCGGCTGCAGGAGCTGCGGCAACTCTCGCGCAGCCAGGTGGCAGCCGACATCGCCGAGGGAAGGACCCGGCTCGCCATGGGGGAGACAGAAGAAGGCCTGGCGTGCCTGGCCCGGATTCCGAGTCGAGCCCGGGACGACGACGGCATGGAATACGGCCCGCACGTCGTGGCCGCCATCCGTGGGGAGGCGTTGGCATCGCTCGGCCGCTGGGGCGAGGCGGCGGACGTCGTGTTGGACGCGGTCAGGTCCAACGGCGTGCTCGAGGCCGATGTCCGGGAACTCGTGCACTGGCTACTACAGGCCGAGCGTTCCCCGGCGGAGATCACAGCGGCCCTTTGTGCCGAGGACCTCGTGCCGATGCTCGGTCGCATCCTCCGTCTGACCCCACCCCTGGCCGACGTGTTGTTGGACGGGGCGTGGGCCCGGTTCCCGGACCACCTCGAACCCCTTGCCGCGGCGGCGAGTGTGGCGCCCAGACTTCCCTTGGCCCGGGCGCTGGTCTGGTCGTCCCGGCTGCGTCAAGCAGGCCTGGCCGAGTCATGCCCGCTGCTCGCGATTGGTCACGACGCGGGGATCGACCCTGTCATCAGGGTGCGGGCTGCGGCGGCGCTCTACGGATCGTTCCACGACGTGGGCGCCATCGACATCGCCCGGACCGCACTGGACGAGTTGGACCAGCCCGCCAGGCTGGCCTCCGAGGGGGAGATCGGCCGCCTTGCCCCGGCCCTGCTGCCGGTGTTGGCGAGCAAAACCCCGACGGCGGCAGACGCCCCGATGGCGGCATTGTTTGCCGCGACCGCGGCGGCCCGCACCTGGCTTCCCGGTCCGAGGAAAACAGCCCCTCCGACTCCGGCCCGCAGGGACCGCGTCCGCGGTTCTCGGTGCCGCGCCGACAACCAGGCGGGGCGGCCTGAACATCGTCGGCCCGTTCGAGGGCTCGAGCGTCGAAGCCGACGTCGCCCGCCGGCTGGCGGGCGCGCTTCGTTCCAGCGGAGTCCCGGTTTCGACGACCTCGTACCACCGGGACCGTGGGGACGTCGCTTCGCCGTGGTCACACCGCGGTCCATCGGACTTCCCCTTCGACGTGAACCTGGTCGTGGTGCACCCGGACCACATGACCGACTTCGTCCTCGACTCGGGTTCCGCCCTGTTCCAGGGCCGCTACACGATCGGCATGTGGGTGTGGGACCTGCAGGCGCCCTCGCCGGCGATGGCCGACGCCGCCACGATGGTCCACGAGGTGTGGACGCCCACGTCGTGGGGGGCGGTGAATGTGTCGGCGGTGTTCCGCGGGCCCGTCCATCGCGTCGCGGTACCGGTCGATGGGCAGCCCTCCCGGCGTGATCGTGCCTCGATCGGGCTCCCAGACGGCTTCGTGGTCGCGTCCAGCCTCGACTACGACAACGGGTTCGCCCGTCAGAATCCGTTGGGGGCGGTGGAGGCGTACACCGCAGCCTTCTCCCCGAAGGACGGCCACCATCTCGTCATCGACACCATCCATGCCGACCGCTATCCGGACGAGCACGCGCAGCTGGTCGGCGCGGTCGACGGCCGTCCTGATGTCGCGCTGCGTCGCTCCGATGGGTGGTCGGCGGTCGAGCGAGACCGCGTTCTCGCGTCCGCCGACTGCTATCTGTCGCTGCACCGGGCCGATGGAGGACTCGGCGCGGTCACCAAGGCGATGTCATGGGGGACCTTCACCGTGGTCACCGCGACCACGGCGTCCCTGGAGTTCCAGACCGAACAGGACTCAGGTCTCGTGCGGTCAGAGGCCGCGTCGATCCCGGCCGGCGAGTACCGCTACCCGTCCGGGGCCACCTGGGTGGAGCCGGATCTTCAGCACGCCAGCTCACTGTTGCGGTCCGTGGTCTCCGAAGCCGAGACCACGGCCGCCAAGGTTCGTCGCGCCCGGCAGGCCGCGGGTCGGCGCTTCTCTCGATCGGTGGCTGCGGCCGCAGTCCGCACTCGATTGGCGGACATCGACGATCGCCTCCGGCCCGCACACCGTGCGGATCGGGTCAGGCCCGACAGGGTTCGTGATCACGCCCGGGGACGGCGTTGAGCATCAGCCGACACGGAGCCTCTCGGGTTAGAGCCGCGCCGGGTCAGGCAAGAGATCGTCGACGTCGGACGGCTGATCGATTCCGAGCTCGATCCGGAGGTTGTGCAGGCCTTGCTGCACCAGCTGCGTGACCCGCGGCCGGCCGACGTCCAGGATCTCCGCGATCTCGCTCTTGGCCAGTCCTTCCAAGAAGTACAGCACCAGGGCCGTGCGCTGGCGCTCCGTGAGGCGCCGGAGTGCGGCCTTCACCGCATCGTTCATGGCCGCCCGCTCGGCTCCCTCTGCAGGGGACAGATCGGAGGTGGCCGCGGCGAGGATCCTGCCCTCGGATGCCTCGTTCCCCGTGGTCAACGGGGCCAAGTGCGTCAACGCGTTGGCCTCGTCGCGGAGATCGATGGCCTCGGGGATCTCCACCCCGAGCTCGGCGGCGATCTCCCGGATCGTCGGCGTCCGTCTGAGGGTGGACTCCAGGTCGTCACGCGTGGCGTGGTACACCTGCACCCGCGCCCGGAGCCGCTTCGGCAAGAAGTCCTCGTGCCGGAGTTCATCGATGATGGCGCCCTGGATCCGCCGGGTCGCGTAGGTTGCGAACTGGTAGCCGGGCGAGGCGTCCCAGCGCTCAATGGCGTCGATCAGTCCGAAGGTCCCGAACGAACAGAGCTCCTCGACTCCGTCCGCCGAGCGCGAGCGACGGGCGAAGCGCTTGGCGACGATCGTCACCAGCGGCGCGTAGAACAGCACCAAGCGGTTTCGGTGTTCTTGCGAGGGGTCCTGCCAGTACTGAGCCCAGAGCGCATCCGCAGCACTCCGGAGGTCGCTCGGGCCACTCCCCGCCTCCTGGCCAACCACGAGCACCTCGTCGATTAACGACATGGAGTGCCTGTCCCCCCTCATCCGCCGAACGCGATGTGCGCAACACTGACCGTGACAAAGATCGTTATCGACAGCGTGGCGCGCCCGTATAGCCAAATAATGCAAAACCCGCGTCGGCGGACCGCAAGTTCACCTCGATCGATGCATGCGGAGCCGGCCGTTTCGACTCCATCCGTGCATCGTGCACAGGCTGAGGAGCTCCGGAGAGAGATTTGACGAGCCCTGAGCCGTCGCCACCTGAACTCGTCGCCCGGCCGGGACGTAGATGGAAGCGGAGCAAGGACGCTCCCCCTTCCGGACCGGGAGGGCAATAGTCATCAGGAGGACGAACAATGTCGGGCATTCTTATCAACGACAACTCAACGGCGGTCGAGGCTTACAACAACCTCGACGCCACCAGCGACATGCTGTCTTCGGCGGTGAACAAGCTCTCGTCGGGCTTGCAGATCCAGACCGCCGCCGACGACCCGGCCGGGTACCTGGTCGGTCAGTACCTGCAGGAGGAATCCAACGGGTACGGGCAGTCGATCAGCAACGCCCAGGACGCCGTGTCGGTGCTCCAGACGGCGCAGGGCGCACTCAACCAGGAGGCGTCGGTGCTCCAGACCATGAACACGCTGGCCACGGAAGCGGCCAACGGTGGTGTTCAGGACGCCAGCACCAGTGCCGCCGCGCAGTCCGAGTTCGCCTCGCTGCAGGCCGAGCTCGACCAGATTGCGACCAGCACGACGTACGGCACCACTCCGTTGCTCGGTGGCACCTACTCGGGAGAGACCTTCCAGGTCGGTCCCTACGACAGCGCCAACGACCAGGTGGTCGTCACCATCGCCGCCGCAACGTCGACGGCGCTGGCCGTCAACACCGGGGCGGTCAGCATCGGAACGGTCTCGGCCGCCGAGGCAGCCATGACCGCGGTGCAGACCGCCATCTCGACGGTGGCCAGTCAGGCAGCCGGCGTCGGTGCCACGCAGAACCAGATTCAGGCTCTGGCCTCGAACCTGACCACTGCGCAGCAGAACATCGAGTCGGCGCATGCCAACCTGGTGGACGTCAACGTGGCTCAGGAGACGGCGGCCTTCACCTCCGACCAGATCCTCGAGCAATCGGGCGTGGCGATCCTCGCCCAGGCCGAGCAACTGCCGAGCCTGGCCCTGAAGCTGCTGCAGTAAGCACCAGCCGAGGGGTACCCGAAGAAGCAGACACGGGAGCGAACCCCTGGGCGGCAGTCGCCGTCCAGGGGTTCTGCCCGTGACGCCGAGACAAGACTCGACACCACGAGGGGAGCGGGGGCAGACAGATGGTCAATGGGCCCGTCAGTTTCTCAGGCCTGGTTTCCGGGCTGAACACACAATCGATCATCAATGCAGAGATGGCCGTCTACGAGCAGCCGCTCACCAATCTGCAGACCGAGCAATCGACCATCAACACCCAGATCGCCGACTTTCAGGCCATCAATACGCAACTGCTTTCGCTCCAGCAGTCGGCCGACGCGCTCGCCGATCCTTCGGCCTTCAACGAGGCGTATGCCGCTGCAACCTCGAACTCTTCGGTCGCCACCGCCGCCGTGACCTCGGGCACGCAGACCGGCTCGCTGACGTTCGCGGTCGACCAGCTGGCCGTCGGCTCGACCCAGATCTCCGCCGGGACGGTGGCGTCCCCTAACGACATCGTCACCTCCGGCTCGGTTCTCGTCGGGTCCGGCGGTGCCGCGCTCGGCATCGCGTCGATGACGGCGGGTACCGGTCTTGCCGCCGGCAGCCACACCATTGCCGTCACCCAGTCGTCCTCGGGGGCAACGGTGGCCGGATCCGCGCCCCTGGCTGCCAGTACGACCATCGGCGCGTCGAACGACCAACTTGACGTGGTGGTCAACGGTGCGGCGCAAACCGTCACGCTGGCCTCGGGTACGTACACGCCCAGCCAACTGGCCCAGGCCGTCGACGCGGCCTCCGCAGGCAGCCTCAGTGCCACGACCAGCGTGTCGGGGCAACTCTCGCTCGCCACAATCGAGCAGGGATCTGCGGCGTCGTTACAGGTCACCGGGGGGTCGGCCTTGTCCGCGCTCAGCCTGTCAGCCGGTGCAACGGTGACCGGCACCGACGGGGTCATCAGCGTCGACGGCACCTCGACCACCGTGTCCGACATCTCCGGAGCGGGGACGACGTCGGTCACCCTGAACTCAGGGACAGGTGGGACCGTCACCGTAGGGATCTCCGGGGGCCTCACCGCCGGCTCCATGACGGCAGACAGCGTCTCCGTCGGCGACGGCTCGCTCCAATCGGTGGTCTCGGCCATCAACGGCGCAGGGATCGGCGTCACCGCCAACGCCCTGGAGGTGGGAACGAACAGCTACGCGCTGGAGCTGACGTCAAATGGCACGGGCACCGCCTCGTCAACCACCATCGATTCTCAGGCGTTCGCCGGCTCCGGGTTGGGGGCCCTTCTGACCACGACGAATGCGCAGAACGCGGTGGTGTCCGTCGGCGGCACGGGGGGCTATCAGGTGACCTCGCAGACCAATGCCATGTCGGGCCTCCTCCCGGGCATCACCATCAACCTGGGCTCGGTGAGCTCGACACCGGTGACCGTCACGGTGTCGCCCGACGGTTCGACGGTGGCCGCCAACGTCCAGACCCTTGTCAGCGCGGCGAACCAGTTGCTCTCGACCATCTCCACCGATACCGCCTACAACACCCAGACGAAGACGGCCGGTCCGCTCAACGGGAACCTGTCGCTGACGAGCCTGGCCCAGCAGGTCCTCGGCGCCATCGGCGAGGCGGTCGGGAGGTCAGGCGCAGGCTCCGACGGGACGGCAGGGGAGTCGGCCGGCTTGGCGATCACCAGTCAGGGAACGATCACCTTCAACCAGACGGCGTTCGAGGCCGCCTACGCCAAGGACCCGACGGGCGTCCAGTCGATGTTCACCGAGGGCGGGACGTTCGCCGCCGCGCTGCCCGCCTACGCCGGTCAGGTGTCGGTGGCAGGCGCCACCGACAACACCTCGCCCGGGACCTACGCGGTCTCCATCACCCAGTCCGCGCAGCAGGCGGTCGACGTCGGCTCGTCGACCTGGGCCTCCGGGGCCACGACCCTGTCCCAGGCCGAGACCTACACGGTGAGCGGGGGAGCCGCCAGCGCCACCTACGCGGCGACCGCCGGTGAGTCCGTCGCGAATGTCGTGAACGGGATGAACGCCGCGCTGGCCGCCGCCGGGATCGACGCCTCGGCCGCCGTCGTCGGGTCCGCCGGCGCCTACCAGGTCCAGCTGGCATCGGCGGCCTACGGGTCGGCGGCCACGTTCCAGGTGGCGTCGTCCGGGTCCGACCAACTGGGACTGACGTCGGGTGGCTCGACCTACACCGGGACGGACGTGGCCGGCACCATCAACGGCCTAGCCGCGGTGGGGTCGGGCCAGGACCTGAGCTCCTACACCAGCGGCGACAACGCGGACGGACTGGTGCTCCAGGTCACGACGCCCGGAATCACGTCCGCTACCGCCCTGGGCACTGTCACCTACGCCCCCGGATTCGGCCAGGGGCTGGCGCACATTGCCGCGACCTCGTCACTGGCGCCGAACGGGATCATCCCCGTCACGATTGCCGGCCTGCAGGGGACGCTCGCCGAGGTGGGGAGCGAGATCTCCATGCAGCAACAACTGGTGGCCACCCAACAGGCCGCACTCACCGCGGAGTTCACCAACATGGAGACCACGTTGTCGCGGCTGCAGTCCGAGAGCTCCTTCCTCAACCAGGCCTTCGGCGGTGGCTCGTCGTCGGGCTCGTCCTCGTCGCTGTCCTCGTCGTCGAGCGGCTCCAGCTCGTCGAGCGGGAGCTGAGCCAATGGCACCCCCGACCAACCTGGCGGACAAGTACCGCAGCCAAGCCATTCAGACGGCCCCGGGCCCGCAACTTCTGGTCATGCTGTACGACCGTCTGGCCGCTGACGTGGACATCGCCGGTCGATCCCTGGACGCGCTCGACTACCAGGTGACCAACGAGCGCCTGCAGCACGCCCAGCGCATCGTCCGCATGCTGCGACACAGTCTGGAGCCCGATGGGTTCACCGGAGGCCGCGACCTGCTGGCCCTCTACGACTTCCTGCTTTCCCACCTGGTGGAGGCGAACCTGCGAAAGGATCCGGAGTTGGTGCGCGAGTGCGGACGGATCATTGCCCCCCTGCGAGAGGCTTGGCAACGAGCCGTGAACAATCCCGATCGAGTCGATGGCACCCGACCAGTGGGCTGACTACCTGGAGGCGGCCTGCGAGCACCTCCGCCAATCGCGCCGGGCCGTCGAGGCAGGCTGCGTTGGCCCATCAGGGCCCCCCCGCCCCACGGCGCCCCTGCCCGATGAGCTGCGCAGCCGCGTCCAGCTGCTCGCCGCCGGCTACGACCAGTTGGCGATCGAGGTGTCCACTCGTCTGTCCGACATGCGGCGGTACCGCCGGAGTCACGTACCGCAACCGCCTCCGACGTCGCATTTCGTCGACCAACGGGTGTGAGGGAGTTCCCGATCGCCCCGCAACTCTCGGGGAGGCGGGGACGTAGTACGCGGTGAGCATGGACTGCTCGGTTTCTGGCCAGGACGGCCGACGCTCCCATCGGAGCCGAGGAGAACGCCATGGCAGACGCCACCCAGTCGATAGGCATCCTGCAGTTCGCGCTTGACAGCATCGTCGAGCAGCAGCAGACCATCGCCAACAACATCGCCAACGAGGACACCCCGGACTACCAGGCGAACCAGGTCACCTTCGAGTCCTCCCTGGCCGACGCGCTGGCCAACGGCGGGGAGGCCACCGCACAGTCGGTCCCCGAGGGCCTCAGTTCGGGCTCCAACGGGAACAACGTGTCGCTGCCCACCGAAATGACCCTCATGCAGGAGAACGACCTGCAGAACCAGACGGTCGTGAATGCCCTCGACGACCAGTTCGCCCTTCTTTCGGACGCCATCACGGGATAGGAGCAGCCATGTTCGAAGCAATTGACATCGCCGGATCGGGCGCATCGGTCGACCAGACGTGGATCGACACCATCGGCGGGAACGTCGCCAACATGAACGACGGCGTCACCCCGGGCCAGCCGGTGTACCAGGCCCAGTACGTCGACGCGACGGCACAGGCCGAGCCCGGGGACCCCCGGTCGACCGGCGACGGCTACGGAGTCCAGGTGCAGGCGATCGTCGAGGGCCCGGCTCAGGGCCAGATCGAGTACGACCCCACCGACCCGGTCGCAAACGCCCAGGGCAACGTGGAGTTCCCCGTGGTCGACCTGGGCAGCGAAATGACGGACCTCGTGCAGTCACAGACGTCGTATCAGGCGAACTCGGCCGTCATGTCACACGCCACGAGCGCCTACCAGTCCATCCTCAGCATCAAGGCCTGACGTGATTCCCGTCATTCCCTCCATCAGCTCGGCGATCGCCGCGGGTTCGTCGCAGGCCGCATCAGCGGCATCGGGCGCGGCTGCCTCCGGGACCGGGGCCGCAGAAGCGGCAACCGGGACATCGTCGAGCTCCTTCTCCGACGTGCTCGGCAACGCCATCGACTCGCTCGATTCGTCGCAGCAGGCCGCCACCAACCTGTCGCTCCAGGCGGCGACCGGGAACGCGAGCATCGCCGATGTCACGGTGGCTTCCACCAATGCCGATCTCGAGACGCAGTTGGTGACGGCGGTCCGCGACAAGGCGGTGGACGCCTTCAACTCCATCATGGACATGTCGGCCTGACGATGGCGCTGGTCCCGATCTCCCGCGATTCCCTGAGCTCGGCGCGTGGGCGCGCCGCGACGGTCCTGGCCGGCTTCACGACGGGCCAGAAGGTGATGACCGTCCTGGCGGTGGTGGGCGTCATCGTCGCCGCGGTCATGTTCATGGGGGACGAGTCGAAGCCCACCTACCAGCCCCTGTTCACCAACCTCCAGGCTTCGGACGCCGGTGCCATCACCCAGCAGTTGGCCAGCCAGAAGATCCCGTACCAGCTGGGGGACGGAGGTTCGACGGTCCTGGTCCCGGCGGCGGACGTCGACCAGGAGCGGATCGCCCTGGCGCAGCAGGGCCTGCCGCAGGCCGGCAATGTCGGGTTCTCCAATCTGGAGAAGAGTGGCATCACCACATCGGAATTCGTCCAGCAGGTCGAGTACCAGCAGGCGCTCGAAGGCCAGCTCGAACAGACCATCTCGTCCATTCAGGGGGTGCAGTCCGCCCAGGTGAACCTCGTGGTCCCGCAGCAGAGCGACTTCGCCGTGGGGACACAGCAGGCGACCACGGCGTCCATCCTCGTAAACCTGTCGCCGGGCACCGCCTTGTCCTCCGGCCAGGTCAGCGCCATCGTCCACCTCGCGGCGTCGTCGGTTCCGGGACTGTCGTCGTCCGATGTGACCGTCGTCGACAACCATGGCGATGTCCTGACCGCCCCGGGTGACGCGGGCGGGACGTCGGGAGCTTCGAACACCCAGCAGACCGACGCCTACGACAATCAGCTGGCCGCGTCGCTCACGGCTCTGTTGGCGCGGGTGGTCGGAGAGGGGAACGCCGCCGTCCAGGTCAAGGCGCTGCTCAACTTCAACCAGAGCCAGACCACCACCAACGGCCTCCAGCTGAACGCGCAGGGTCAGCCGGTGACGGCTCCCACCGGGCAGACCACGTCGAACAGCACGTACAACGGCACCGGAACGCCGCCCTCAGGTGTCCTCGGCTCGAGTCAGGCGCCGACCACCACCGGCGGCACCGGGACGTACACGACGACCAACTCGCAGATCACCAACGCCGTGGGCCAGGTGACGCAGACGGTGAAACAGGCGCCAGGCCAGGTGCAACGGACGTCCGTCGCGGTGCTCCTCAACTCGTCGAAGGCCAAGAAGATCAACCAGGCCGAGCTCCGGTCGTTGGTGACGGCGGCCGCCGGGTTGAACACCGCCAACGGCGACCAACTCGTCGTGACATCGATGCCCTTCGCGTCGGCCGGCACGTCCCAAACCGCTGCATCCTCCGCCGCCGGCTCGGCGCATCGCCAGCAGCTCCTGGAGCACGCAGGCGAGATCGGCGGCCTCCTGCTGCTGATCGGGGGCATGGTGGCCGCCACCCTCTACGCGGCCAAGCGCCGCCGCCCGCTCTATCAAGAGATCGCCCTGGGCGAGCTCGGGCCGGTCGCGTCGATGATCCCGGTCGAGGAAGAGCGCAACCCGACCGGAGAGCTGCCCGCCATACGAGTGGCCCCGGCTCTTCAGCTCGGGTCGGACGCCGTCCTGGCACAGGTCAACCAGTTCGTCGAGCAGCGGCCGGCGGAGGCGGCCCACCTCCTCAAGAGCTGGGCGGACGAACGCGACGAGGTCGACGGCGGAAGGACGCTCCCGGTATGACGACCACCGCACCGAGCACCCCCGGCATGGATCGGGAGTCCGACCCCTCGACCCCCATCAGCGTCGCCGCTCCGGTCGCCGACCGTGTCTCGCCCTCGGTTCGCCTGACGAACCGCCAGAAAGTGGCCGTGGTGCTGGCCCAGCTCGGCCCCAAGAAGGCGACGCCCATTCTGAAGGAGATGTCGGATCCCGACGCCATCACCTTCACCACGGAGGTCGCCAACCTGCCGTCGCTCGACACCGACACCGTGGTGGAGATCCTGTCCGAGCTCATGGCCAGGATCCACGAGTCCACCCTGGTCAGCCAGGGCGGTATCACGCTGGCCCGCCAGTTCCTCCAGGAGCGGTTGGGGCAAGCGCGGGCCGACGAGGTGCTCGACGAGCTGGAAAACAAGAACACCGCCGGGCCACTGGCCGTGCTCGCCCATGCCGATCCTCGCCAGGTGGTCGCCATCCTCGCCGAGCAGCAGCCGCAGACGGTGGCCGTCCTGCTGGCGCACATGCGGCCCGAAGACGCGGCGCGCATCATGACGGAGCTCCCCGGCGAGTTCCGGATCAAGGTCGCCCGTCGCATCGCGCAACTCGATCGTGTCGACCCGGCCGCAGTGCGGCAGACGACGGCGCTGATCGAGGCCAAACTGCGCAGCCTCCACACGGTCGGCGCCCTCACCGTGGCCGGCGGCGCATCCGCGATCGCAGAGATCCTGAATCATTCCGATCGCCAGACGGAGCGGCAGATTCTCGGGGAGCTCGAGTTGCAGGACAGCGAGCTCGTCGAGCAGATCAGGGCGAACCTGTTCACTTTCGACGACGTGATCGCACTCGATGCTCGTTCCCTGCAACAGATCTTGCGTCGGGTACCGACCTCGACCCTCGCCACTGCGCTCAAGGGGGCGCAGCTCGACACTGATGCGATGGCCCACATCCGCGGCAATCTGACCGAACGGGGCGCACAGACACTCGACGAGGAACTTGAGGTGCTGGGAGCCATTCGCACCTCGCAGGTCGACGCGGCCCAGGCCGAGATCGTCCGCACTGCCCGGGAGCTCGATGCCGAGGGCGTCATCGTGATCGCCCGCAACGACGAGGTTGTCCTGTGACGATGCAGCGAGATGCGGGCCTTGCTGTGGCGGCGCCCGCCGGGCCCCGGATCCTCGACGGGCAGGGTCTCTCCGTCCGTCGCCGTCCGCTCGACCCGGGAAGGCCCATCGACTACGCCCGCTTGTCGCCGTGCTCGCTGAGCGAAGGCGTGACGGCCGATAACGGACATGCGGCCGGCTACGAGGCCGGCTACGCCGATGGGCAGCGGGACGCCGAGTCGGCAGCCAGGGACGCCGAGCGTGCCGGCGCCGGCCCGGGTCGACGAGGCCGTGGCCGCGCTGCTGCCGCTCGGTCGATGCGGCACAGCGCGGCCTACGAGGAACGTGTCCGCCCAGCTCGAGGACGCGGTGCCGCGGTTTGCCTTCGAGCTGCTGGAGGCGCTGTTCGGGCGAGAGTCGGCGCTCGCGTCGATCCCGGGCGCGACGCCATCGCCCGAGCGCTCGCCCTCGACGAGAGCACGTTGCCCGGCAGTCGCCCGGCTTTCTCCCGACGATGCAGCCACCATCGGCGAACTGGCCGATCTGTCGCCCTCTCGCCCGCTGACGGTGGTCGCTGACCCGACGGTCGAACCGGGCGGCGCCCTGGTCGAGATCGGTTCGACCACCATCGACAGCAGCTGTCCGCGGCGCTCGAGAGAGTGCGGGCCGTCATCGTCGGGCAGCCCGCGGGGGACCCCCGTGACCACCGTGCTCGACGAGCTGTGCGAGCCGGCCCGAGCCGCCGCGCGAGCCGAGGCCCTACGGCCAGGTGGACCAGGTGGTGGGCATGTCCATCAGGATCAGCGGCGTGCCCGCCGCCGTCGGTGACGGTCTTCTGCTCCACACCGACGATGGGCCCGCTGCAGGCCGAGGTCGTCGCGCTGCGCAGACGGCAAGGCGGTGTGCGTCGCACTCGGCGAGACCACCGGGCTGCGTGCCGGGCACGCCGGCCACACCCGATCGGCCGGCCTCTCTCGATCCTCGTGGGCGAGGGCCTCCTGGGGCGGGTGCTGGACGGCCTGGGACGCCCGATTGACGGCGGCCCGCCGCTCCGCGGGACGCGAGGTCAGTCCGTGGAAGGGCGACCGCCGCACCCGTTGCGCAGGGGACTGGTCGACGAGCAGCTTCCTCTGGGGGTCCGGGTGCTCGACGGCCTGATCCCGTGCGGCAAGGGCCAGCGGTTGGGGATCTTCGCCGGTTCAGGAGTCGGCAAATCGTCGCTCGCTGTCGATGATCGCCCGCGGGACCGAGGCGAAGGTCTCGGTCGTGGCGCTGATCGGCGAGCGGGGCCGCGAGGTCGCCGAGTTCATCGAGCGCGACCTCGGTCCCGAGGGCATGGCCCGCTCGGTTGTCGTCGTGGCCACCTCGGATGCGCCGGCCATGGTCCGGATCCGAGCGGCGTTCACCGCGACCCGGATCGCCGAGTGGTTCCGCGACCGGGGTGACGACGTGGTGCTCATGATGGACTCCGTCACCCGCTTCGCCATGGCGCAGCGCGAGGTGGGACTGGCGGCCGGGGAGCCACCGGCGACACGCGGGTATCCGCCGAGCGTGTTCGGCCTGCTCCCGCGGCTGCTCGAACGTGGTGGCCGGGCCGAGCGTGGATCGATCACCGGCCTCTATACCGTTCTGGTCGAGGGCGACGACATCAACGAGCCGATCGCCGACACGACGCGGTCCATCCTCGACGGACATATCCGGCTGTCGAGGTCGCTCGCCGAGGGCAACCACTATCCGGCGGTCGACGTGCTCGAGTCAATTTCGCGGGTGGCTCCGGCGATCGCTCCGGCCGAGGTGCTCCGGGCCGGGCGCGCAGGTCCGCGAGCTCCTGGCGGCGTGGCGTGACGCCCGTGACCTCATTGAGATCGACGCCTACGTTCCCGGGCACCAACCCCCTCGTCGACCGGGCCGTCCAGCTTCGCCCCGCCATCGACGCCTTCCTCACGCCAGCCGGTCGGCGAGATCAGCATCGCTCGCGGCCACGACCGAGGCGTTGCTGCGCCTTGTGCCCGCTCGAGGAGGGCGCCGCGTGAAGGCCTACCGCTTCCGGCTCGACTCGGTGCTCCGCGTCCGCCAGCTGCAGGAGCGCGCCGCGACGCAACGGCTGGCCGTGGCCGTCCGGGCACTGCAGCGCGCACGGGCCGAGCTGGCGCGTGCCCGGCGGGCTCTCGCAGACGCTGGCTGCTCCCGCGGGCCGGCTCAGCGCCGGCACGGTCGAGTGGACCCACGCGCAGTCCGACCGGATGTCCGAACGAGCGCGGCAGCGCGCCGATGAGGTGGAGACAGCGGAAGAGCTGGCGCGGCAGGCCACGCGGGCCTGGGGGACCGCGCAGCAGCGCACGGCAACGCTCGAACGACTCGACGAGCGCCACCTGGCGCTGTGGCGGACGGAGTTCGACCGAAGCGAAGGGCTTGCGCTCGACGATCTGGCCACCGGCGCGCGGTCCGCAGAGGACGGCCGTGCGATGACCGATCAGCCCGGTCTCGTTGGCCGACATTGAGCAGACCATGGCCGAACTGCAGCAGTCACCGGGCGCCACCCAGGCCGGTTCGAGCCCGGCATCGGCGTCGGCGGTCGATGGCGCCCTGGACCGGCAACGACTTCGCCACCAGCCTGGCCCAGGCGACCGGTGGAGGGACGACCGGCGACCTCTTCGCCGATGCCATCGCCGCCGACGCCGACCCTTCGGCCGACGACCTCTCGTCCTCACTGCGCGTCTCCTCGCTCCCGTCCTCCGACCCGTCCGCCGGCCTGCTCGGCGCGCGGCACGTCGGGCATCGGGAGCTCGGGCAGCGAGAGCGAGCTGCTGGCACTGCTCGTGGCCGCGCTCGGCGATCGGCAGCGGATCGTCCGGGAGACCTCGGCCTTGGAGCAGAGCGCCGCAGTCCGGGGTCGCACCGGCGCGGTCCATGGCGCCGGAGGCGTGACCGGGTCCGACGTCGTGGCAGAGGCCGAGCAATTCGAAGGGACGCCCTACGTCTGGGGCGGAACGAGCCCCTCCGGGTTCGATTGCTCCGGCCTCGTCCAGTACGTGTACGGCCAACTCGGGGTCTCCCTGCCCAGGACCAGCGAAGAGCAGGCCCAGGTGGGCACGCCGGTCGCCAGCCTGTCGGCGGCGCAACCCGGCGATCTGCTCTTCTTCGCCGGGTCGGACGGCACGGCGGCGTCGCCGGGCCATGTCGGGATCTACGTGGGCAACGGGCAGATGATCGACGCGCCGCACACGGGCACGACCGTCCAGGTCCAAGCGGTGCCCGCGAGCCAGGTCGTGGCCATCCGACGAGTGGTGCCCGGTGCAACCGGCAACGACGCGTCCGCTCTCGCCGGCTCGACCGCAGGGCGGGCCGACCCAGATGGGGAACGTGGCCGTCCCGGCGGCCTACGCCGGAACGATCGAACAGGCGGCCTCGTCCAACGGGATTCCCGCCTCGCTCCTCGCCGGCCTCCTCTACCACGAGAGCAGGTTCGAGCCGAATGTGGTCAGCTCGGCCGGCGCCGAGGGCATCGCCCAATTCATGCCGGCGACGGCGGCGGGCATGGGGATCGACCCGACGAATCCGACCCAGTCGATCGAAGGGGCGGCGCAAGTTGCTCGGCAGCTACACCCGGCAGTTCGGTTCCTACGCCGATGCGCTGGCCGCCTATGACGCAGGGTCGTCGGCCGTCGAGCGCTACGGCGGCATTCCGCCCTATGCCGAGACCCAGGCCTACGTGCCGGCCGTGCTCTCGCTCGCCGGCCTATCCGGGCAGTCTCCGACGGTGGCGACATGAGCGCCGCCGAACCGTTATCGCCACCTCGGCCGAAGGAGCCGGGGACATGCCGTCGCTGGAGCCGGCCGGGGGCGCGGACCGAGCCGAGGACGGCGCGCCGCCGCTTCTCCGAGGTGCTGTCCCTCTCTTCCCCCGATCTCCCGGATCCGAACGGCACCGCCGCCCCGACGCCGGCCTCTGACCCAGATGTCCAGCGACGCCCGGACGGACACAGCGGCGCCGGCCAACCCGGAGGCGTCCGCACGAGAACGCTGCGCTCACGCGGGGGAGCACGGGCCCACCACCAGGCCGACCCCGCGGGGACCCGGGAGCGGCGCGGCCGCAGTGCGTCCGGCGCAGCAGTCCCACCCGCTGGCCGAAGCGGGGCAACAGCAGACGGTCCTCCCTGCCAGTCCAGGGCCGACGCAGACCGAGGCCGCTGGTCGACCGCGACCGGAGCAGAGTGTGCCGCCGAAGGCGTCCCTGCTGCGGCGCCGCCCTGACGCCCGCGACCGCCGCCGGTCGCCCGCGCCACCGAGTGACCAGCGTCCCGGCGACCGACGTCGCCGTTCGACCGATCGACGCCGTCCACGGCCGCGACCGACTGCCCGAAGCGCCGGACGAATCGAACCGAAGCTCGCCGACCTCCGTGACCTCGGACAGCGGCGCGCTCCGACGGAGCCGGATCGGCCACGGCGCGCCCGGCCAAGCCGACGCCCGGCGCACGGGTCGGGCACCGAGACGGCGTGGCGAGCAGCCCGACGCCGGCGGCCGGCTCCGCAGTGGCCGCCGTGAGCGCCGGGATGCCGCGATCCGGTGACCGCGCAGCGCCGTCCGGACTGAGCGCGCTCCACGTCGGGTCCGGGACCGTCCAGGTCGCCGGATCGGCCTCCGCTGTCACGGCATCGGTCCCGAGCGCAATGGGGACAGGGAGCGTCAGCATGCCGGCCCTGTCTCGACGGACGAAGCGACCCGACCTGGCCGAGTTTCCCGACGGAGCAGCGGGGACGGCGGCGTCGACGCTCGACGTCGGCGACCTGGCCGCCTCCATCTCGCGCCCGCTCGCCGCGGGCAACGGGGACTACAGCGTGCAGGTGAGCCTCCATCCCCCCGAGCTCGGCGAGGTGCGTGCGCTGCTCTCGCTGCAAGGCGACGTCCTGCACGTCACCTTGACGCCGGAGCACGCGAGTGGCTTCGAGGCGCTCTCCGACGCCATGCCGGCGCTGCACGAGCAGCTGGCCGGTGGAGGCGTCGAGGTCAACGTCACGCTTGGGCCAACCGGGTGACGCCCAGGGGCGAGGACGGCCGCAGACCGGCCGACCCCGGGCTCTCGGCAGCAGCTCGCCCTCCGACGACGCGCACGCTCGGCAGCTCGCGCCGTCGTCCTTCCCGCCAATGCCGCCGGCCCCGGCCGGATCCACCTCGTCCTGTGAACGCAACCGAAGCAAGGGAGCAGCCATGACCAGCCCGATCTCACCCGTCACGAATCAGAGCCAGGGGAGTGGCGCCGACACCAGCAGCCTCGGGACCGCCGGTCTGCTCGATCCGACGCACGTTCCTCAGCCTGCTCGTGGACGAGCTCAAGTATCAGAACCCACTCGACCCCACCTCCTCGTCCGACTTCATGAGTCAGATCGCCCAGCTGTCGCAGGTGGAACAGCTGTCGACGGTGTCGTCGGCATCACAGATGGGCGAGGCGGCAGGGCTCATCGGCAAGACCGTGACGGCCAACGACGGATCGGGCAACGCCATCTCCGGCGTCGTGACGGGCGTGACCAACGGCAGCTCGGGGCCGCTGCTCAACGTGGGCAACAACACCGTGTCCCTCTCTGACGTGGAGCAGATCGGGACGCAGCGACCCCGAGTCTGAGCTGGCACGACGCGCCGCACCGCGACCCACACGACCACCATGTCCGCCATCTCGACCGACAACCAAGCAAAAAGGAGCAACCCATGAGCGTTCGATCCCTCGGTGCCGCAGCATCCGGCATCGACACCATGCAGACCGATCTCGACACCATCGGCAACGACATCGCCAACTCGGAGACCGACGGATTCAAGTCGGGGACCGCCGAGTTCGAGGACCTGCTGACCGAGCAGTTGCAGCCCGCCGGCGCCGCCTCCGGCACCTCACTGGCCAGCACCAATCCGTCCTCGGTCGGAGCCGGAGCGGAAGTGTCGGCGATCGCCACCGATTTCTCGGAGGGTCCGGTCACGCAGACGGGGGTCAGCACGGACGTCGCCATTGAGGGCAACGGGTTCCTGGTGGTCAGCCAGAACGGGCAGAAGTTCTACACCCGTGACGGTGACCTGCAGATCGACTCCAACGGCAACCTCGCCACCCAGAGCGGCGGGCTGGTGCTCGGGCTGGACGGCCGGGCCAGCCGACCACGTCACCTCCGGGGCCTCTCAGCATCATTGTCGGGATCAGCCGAGCCGCCGGCCGAGACCCAGCAGGTCGACCTGGGCGGGAACCTCCCGGCCGGTTCCACCACGCCGGTGACCGTCACGACGACCCTGTACGACGCACTGGGGAACGCCGTCCCGGTGGCGCTGACCTTCACCCCGACCGGTGCGGCCAACACCTGGAGCATGCAGGGGACGGTCGCCGGGTGCCGCCGCGACGCTGTGGACCGCGCCGCAGACCGTCGTCTTCGGCACCAACGGGCAGCTGGCGTCGATCAACGGCGCCGCCGTGGGCGCCGGCACCACCTCGCTGGCGATCAACACCGTGCCCAGCAACTACACCTGGACCGGCGCCGCGCCCCAGATCGACTTTCCCGCCGACGGGCTCCGAGAACGCCGTCACCCAGTTCGCCTCGGACCAGACCATTGCGGTCACCTCCCAGGACGGGTACGCGGCGGGCACGCTCGACTCGTACTCCATCGGTGCCAACGGCTCCATCACCGGCACCTACTCCAACGGGCAGAGCCAGACGCTCGGGACCATCGCGCTGGCCCAGTTCGCCAACCCGCAGGGACTGGACGACGTGGGGAACGGCGACTACACCCCGACGGCGGCTTCGGGCAACCCCCAGCTCGGGCGAGCCCGGGACGGACGGCCTCGGCAGCCTGCAGGGCGGTGCCGTGGAGGGCTCGAACGTCGACCTGGCCACCGAGCTCACCGATCTGATTGAGGCGCAGACCGCCTACCAGGCGAACACCAAGGTCGTGGACTCGACGTCGACCGCCCTCCAGTCGCTCGTCGAGATGTCCTGATGCCGGGCCCGCCGGGGTGACCCCCGCAACTCTGCGCCCCTACGGGCCGTAACTCAAGGCAGGAAGAGCGGCCTGGGGAGGGGAGCCAGAGTTGATCGCGTTGTCGAAGCTCGACGGGTCCACCATGTACCTCAACGAGGATCACGTGGAGCGTGTGGAACAAGGCGCGAACTCTGCCGTCTACCTCACCAACGGGACCTACCTGATCGTCCGCGACGACGTCGACACCATCAACGAGCGGATCAGGTCCGAGAAGACCGCGCTCCTCGTCCGTCGCCCTGGGCCCGGCGCCGCGGATGTCGTGACAGCGACTTGAGTGCGGTGCCCGACGCGACCCCACGCAGTGGAGAGCGGGTCATGACCCCCATCGGGATCCTGGTCGCGCTGGTGGCGGTCGTCGTGTCCATGACCATGGACCACGGCAAGGTGACGGACCTGATCAAGATCCCCGCCATCATCCTCGTGCTGGGCGGCAGCCTCGGCGCGACGATCGCCGGCTTCGACAAGCGCCGGCTGCGGGCGGTGCCCGAAGGCCGTCAAGCTGGTCATGCTGCCGCCAGCCCGCCGGACATGCGGGGCACCATCGACACGCTGCTCACCATGGCGAGGGAGGTACGGCAGAACCCCCTGGCGCTCGAGCAGCTCGAGACGGACGACGCCTTCCTGAAGATGGGGATCCAGGTGATCACCTCCACCTCGGACCCCGAGCGGGTGCACGAACTGCTCGGTGCCGAGGTGGACGGGCTCCGGATCCCGCCACACCACCTCGATCAAGTTCTTCTCCGACATGGCCGGCTTCTCCCCGACCTTCGGGATCCTCGGGACGGTGATCGGCCTTATCGGTGTGCTCGGCCAGCTCACCGAGCCCGGGCAAGCTCGGGCCCGGCGATCGCTTCGGCGTTCGCGGCCACGCTGTGGGGCGTCCTTCTGGCCAACGCGGTCTGGCTGCCGATCTCGAACAGGCTGCGGCGCCTCTCCGACGAGGAGATCACCTACCGCGAGATGGTGATCGAGGGATTGCTCACGATGCAGCTGAACGTGTCGAGCATGGACCTGAAGGACCGTCTCTACGCCTTCCTCCCGCCCTCGGAGCGGGCCGACGAGGCCGTCGCACCCGTGACGCCACTGATGGACGCGGAGGCGGCGGCATGAGCCAGCCCCAGAACCGTCGTGCTGGGAACGGCGCCACGGCGGACGGGCCGCGGCGCAGGGAGGCCGCGTCGGAGCACCACGACATGAGCCAGGAGCGGTGGCTCCTGACCTATGCCGACATGATCACGCTGCTCCTCGTGCTCTTCATCGTCCTCTTCGCCCTGTCGAAGATCAACCAGGCCAAGTACCGGCAGTTCCAGCAGTCGGTGAGCCACGTGAAGCTCGTCGGCTCCTCGGTGGCGCACGGATCGACCTCCGTGCCCAGCCGCGGACCGGCCCCTCTCTCGGCGCCGCTCGAGCCGCCTGCGTCAGATCGAACAGGTGCTCTCACATGCGCTGGCGGTGAAGGGACTGCTGGGCGATGTCACGCTCACCATCGACGCGTCCGGACTTGGTCGAGGGTCTGGTGGCGGACTCGACCTTCTTCGTGACGGACTCGGCGCAGCTCTCCCCGCTGGGAGACGAGATCGTCGATACCTCCGGGCCATGTCCTCGACTCGTACCCGAACAATGTCGACGTGGCCGGCTACACCGACGACCAGCTCATCACCGGCGGCCCCTTTGCCAACAATTGGGCGCTGTCAGCAGCCCGGTCCTCCACAGTGGTCGAGCGCCTCACCACGATCGATAGCGTGAATCCCGAACGTGTGGTGGCCATCGGATACGGGCAGTACCACCCGGTGGTGCCGAACACCTCGGCGGCGGCCCAGGCCGAGAACCGGCGGGTCAACATCGTCGTCAGCCGCCTGTCGACGCCCGGCTCGAGCACGGCGCAATGAGCGCCGTCCAGACCGAGGCCCGGCTCCATGACTTCAGGCGGACCGAGACGCTGGAACGCGTCCATCTTCACGCAATGAGTGTGATGCTCGACAGCTTCGCCCGGCACGCCAGCGCCCGACTGTCGACGGTGTTGCGGCAGCCGAGCGTCCTGGCGCTGCGGTCGTTGGACCAGTTGACCTGGGGTGAGATCTCCACGAACCTCGCAAATGGGCTGCATTTCCTGACGTTCTCGCTGCCGCCGCTGGCGGGCCAGGGCGTCCTGGCGATCCCGACGGCGGAGGCGCTGGCCGTGGTGGACCTCCGCCTCGCCGGCACCGGGGAGGAGGAGTACCCCGAAGGGGTCCTGACCGAGATCGAACAGGAACTGCTGGCGCCCGGTGGCCGAAGGCATCCTCGACGAACTGGCCAAGACGCTGGCTCGCCTGCAACCGACGACCCCGGCCCTCGAGATGCAAGAAGCCAACATCCAATTCGTTTCCGTGGCGCCGCCGACCGAGACGTGCCTGGCCGCCCATCTCGCGTTCAGCCTCGGCAACCGCCCCGATTGCGAGATCGTGCTCTGCCTTCCGTTCATGATGCTGCGGCAACTGGCTGAGGTGATGCGCACCCGGCCGGGTCACCTGGGTGAAGGCGCTGCGGCTGCCCGGGCCGTCGACGTCCGGCACCGCCTGCACGACGTGCCGGTCGATCTGGTGCTGCAGTTCCCTGCCTTCACGTCAACCCCCGACGCACTCATGACCCTGGCCGTAGGGGACGAGCTGCATCTGGGGCTGCCAACCGACCGACCCCTCGAAGTGCGGGTCGATGGAGTTCTGGTGGCGTTGGCCACCATCGGTCGCTCGGGCCTGCGCAAGGCCTGCGCCATCACAGAGGAGGTATTTCCATGACCCTCGCCGAAACCGGCACCCCAGGGGGTGATCAGGCGGGCAGCGCCCGGTCAGCAGAGCACGAGTCGATGCAGTTCCCGGTGGGGGACGCGCCCGTGCTGCCGACAGGCATCGACGAGCAACTCGACATGGGCCGCCGGATGGCGGTGCGCGAGGCCCAATTCCGCAGTGTCACCGTCGAGGTGTCCGTCTGGATCGGGAAGACCAGACGAACGTTCGGCGACCTGGCCAAGCTTCGACCCGGTGATGTCATTGAGCTCGATCGGGCCGTCGGCGCGCCGGTGGACATCGTGCTCAACCGGGAAGTGGTGATCGCGCGTGGGGAAGTGGTGGACGTGGGTGACGAGTACGGCGTCCGCATCACCGAGATCGTCTCGGACGAGGACGGCTAACGGGCCATGCTGGCTATGGAATTCGGACGGATGGTCCTGGCCCTCGCGCTGGTGCTCGGACTGCTGTGGCTGTTCTCAAAGTTCGGCCGCAGTCGACAGATCAAGGGCCGCGGGCTCTGGACGACGCGGGACGACGCGGGACGGATCGAGGTGATGGACCGGCGGTCCCTCGGGCGTCATAGTTCGATCGCGGTGGTCCGGGCGGCGGGAAGGATCGTGGTCGTCGGCCAGACACCCCAGCAGATCAGTGTGCTGCTCGACGCTGATCAGGGCCTCGACGCCTCCGACGGGAACGCCGCCGGTGGCGAGGCGCCGGCGCTGGGCCACTCATCGATGACCGATGAGGAGATGTTGATGCCAGGGCTGGCATCGACGGCAGGGGTGGATACCCCCAAGGCATGGGACGCCTTTCTCGAACGCCTGCGGGAGATGACAGTTCGTCACTGAGCTGTCCGACCGGGCTCCTGGCCCGGACGCTTCCTTGAGCTTCTGAGGTCCTCATGACCGTTGCGCTGCTTGCCGCCACGTCGAACGTCAATGTGAACGTGAGCGGGTTGAAACACCCCTCGTCGGCGGTGCTCATCATCATCGTGATCACGGTGCTCGCGATAGCGCCGGCGATCCTGGTCCTGATGACCGGCTTCACGCGGATCTTCATCGTGCTCTCGCTGACCCGTAATGCCCTCGGGACCCAGACGGTCCCGCCCAACCAGGTCATCGCCGGGTTGGCACTCATTCTGTCCCTGTTCGTCATGGGGCCGGTCATTTCTCAGATCAACCACGTCGCCGTGCAGCCCTACGACAAGGGCGCAATTACGGCGACCCAGGCGATCGATCGGGGCGAGGTCCCGCTCAAGCACTGGATGCTGGCGCAGACGAGGGACGGCGACCTCGAACTCTTCACCTCGACGGCCAAGGAGAGTGCCAAAAAGCCTCAGTCACTTCCGCTGACCACGATCATCCCGGCCTTCGTGCTGTCGGAGATCGAGACGGCCTTTCTCATGGGGTTCATGATCTTCATCCCCTTCATGGTCATCGATCTCGTGGTGTCGGCGATCATGATGTCGATGGGCATGTACATGCTCCCGCCCACGCTCATCTCCCTGCCGTTCAAGATCTTGTTGTTCGTACTGGTCGACGGATGGACCCTCGTCGTCAGCTCCCTTCTCCAGTCCTTCCACTCGTGATGTCGACCCGACGCCCGAAGGGCGAAGGAAGCACTCGCTTGGCGGCGGGGCTGTCATGAACGACACCACCGTGTTGCACCTGGCGTCCCAGGCGCTGGTCCTCATTGCCGAGCTTGCCGGACCGGTTCTCGTCGTGAGCCTGGTCGTCGGCCTCGTCGTGTCCCTGTTTCAAGCGGTGACCTCCATTCAGGAGTTCACTCTGACCTTCCTGCCCAAGGTCGTCGCCATCGGGGTCGTCCTCTTGATCTGCGGCCACTGGATGCTGAACGACGCAGTCACCTATACGGAGCAGCTGTACAGATCCATCCCGAACATGGTCAACGCGCCGGGATGACGAGCCTGCCCTTTTCGCCGGCCTTCGCCGTGGCCTTCGTGCTGGCGCTCGTACGCGCATCGGCGTGGGTGATGATCTGCCCGCCCTTCGCCAACAAGTCGATACCGGCCATGGCAAAGATCGGCATCTCGCTCGGCATCGCCGTCGAGGCGGCCGTCACGCTGCAGCACGACGCCCTCCCGTCGAGCGACAGCCAGATCCTGGCCCAGGTCCTGGTCCAGGCGTCGGTCGGCTTCGTGCTCGGATTCGTCGTCTCGCTCTTCGTCACGGCGATCGTGGCCGCGGGCAGCCTGATCGATCTCTTTTCCGGTCTCAACCTCCCGCAGGCCCTCGACCCCCTCTCGTTGCAGCAGACGCCGATCATCGGGCAGTTCTACAACCTGGTGGCAACGGCGCTCCTCTTCACCACGGGATCCGTCCTGGTGATCGTGGACGGCTTCCTCCGCTCGTTCAAGGCCGTGGGGACGACGCTGCCCCACGTCACCATGGGGACCGTGGCCAGCGTCATCACCGGTGACGTGACCACGTTCTTCGCCGCCGCCGTCGAGATCGCCGCGCCGGTCATCGTGGTGCTGTTCGCCACCCAGATCTTGCTGGCGCTGTTGGCCAAATCAGCTCCGCAGATCAACGTCTTCGTGTTCGGCATGCCTCTCCAGATCCTGGTGGCGTTGGTCGCCGTGGGCCTGGCGCTCGTCGCGCTCCCGGGGGATGTCACCAATCTGGTGGGCCGGGCGACGACCCAGATCTTCGGGGCCTGAGGATGGCCGACAAGTCGCAGCGCACCGAACAGCCCACCGCCAAGCACCGCAAGGAGGCCCGCGAGAAGGGCAAGGTGGCTCGATCGTCGGAGCTCGGCGCGTGGGCCAGCCTCCTCGCCGTTGCCGTCCTGTTCCCCAAGTTGGCCGGTCTGGCCGCCAACCGGGTTGATTCGTTCTTCCGGAGTGTCATGGACTCGGTCGCCCACCCCACCACCTCGGCGGCCATGTCGGTACTGGCCGGAGGCCTCGAGACTGCGGCCCTGGCGGCGCTCCCGATCGTCCTCGTGTGCACCGGCATCGGCGTCCTCTTCTCCTTCGCGCAGGTCGGCCTCCGGTTCACCCCGAAGGCGCTGACGCCGCAGTTCTCGCGGATCAGTCTCCGGACCGGGTTCAGCAAGATCTTCTCGAGCCAGGGCGCCTGGTCGCTCGGCAAGACGTTGGCGAAGCTTTGCATCTTGGCGGGCATGGGCTACGTGCTGCTCCACCAGTTGATGGGCTCGTTGCTCGGCGGCGGCACGCTGCCCCTGCCGACGACGCTCGGTATCGCCGGCGCCTCGACCTCGGCCCTCCTGCGGAACATCGGTGTGGTGGCTCTCCTGGTTGCCGCGGGGGACTACGCCTTCCAGCGCCGCTCCTACCAGCAGGGACTGCGCATGACCAAGCAGGAGGTAAAGGACGAGAACCGTCGCAATGACGGATCACCCGAGGTGCGGCGTGCGCTGCGCAGCAAGGCGCGCCAGCTCTCCCGCATGCGCATGATGGCGGCCGTGGCTTCGGCCGACGTGGTGGTGACGAACCCGACGCATTTTGCCGTCGCCATCGCCTATGACCGGAAGAAGGACCGGGCGCCGCGGGTGGTGGCCAAGGGCGCCGACGTCGTCGCGGCGCGCATCCGGAGCCGTGCGGCCGAGCACCGGGTTCCGGTCGTGGAGAACCCCGTCTTGGCCCGCACCCTCCACGCATCGTGCCAGGTGGACGATGTCGTCCCCGCTGCTCTGTACTCGGCCGTGGCCCGGTTGCTGGCCTTTGTCTACTCACTCTCACCCACCGCCAAGATGTTGGGAGAGGTGCACCGGATGGCTCCCTCACAGCTGGGCGCAACCGGCTGAGGCGCCGCGCACGGGCATCTCCCCCTGAACTTTGCCCCGGTGTCGTGACGTAGTACCCGAGCAGTGCCAGGCCAGGACGGCCGGGATGAGTCCAGGGACGGAATGTGACGCGGGAGCCGGCAAGGGGTGGCGCACGTGAAGACCGTCCATCGGGATCAGCCCGGGAACGTGCATGGCTGAGCCGATCGCGCTCGGATCGGGGGCTGGGCTGGACCAGCGCTGGCGACGCCTGGTCAGCATGGCCATACCGCTCTCGGTCGTCGCGGTCGTCGTCGTTCTGGTTGTCCCGCTGCCCACGTTCGTCGTCGACCTTCTCATCACCGCCAACATCACCGGGTCGATCCTGATCCTCCTCACGGCCATGCAGGTGAAGCGTCCGCTCGACTTCTCGGTGTTCCCGACGCTCGTCCTCGTGGCCACCATGTTCCGCCTGGCTCTCAATGTCGCCGCCACGCGGCTGATCCTCCTGCACGGGTACGCCGGGGTGGTGATCGAGAGCTTCGGCCACTTCGTGATCGGCGGCTCCATCCTCGTCGGGCTGGTCGTCTTCTTCATCCTCATCGTCATTCAGTTCGTGGTGATCACCTCCGGTGCGGGCAGGGTGGCCGAGGTCGCTGCTCGCTTCACCCTCGACGGCATGCCGGGCAAGCAGATGGCTATCGACGCCGACCTGCACGCAGGTGCGATCGATGAGGTCGAGGCCAAACGTCGACGCCAAGAAGTGGCCGACGAGGCAGATTTCTACGGAGCGATGGACGGCGCCTCGAAGTTCGTCCGCGGCGATGCCATCGCCGCCATCGTCATCACCGCGATCAACCTGATCGGTGGTCTCGCCATTGGCGTGGCCCAGCACCACCTCTCGCTGTCCAACGCCATCTCCACCTACAGTCTGCTGTCGGTCGGCGACGGGTTGGTCTCGCAGATCCCTGCCTTGCTGCTGTCTCTGTCGACCGCCATCATCGTGACCAGGGCTGCCACCGAGCACGATCTCGGACACGACGTCCTGACGCAGCTGTCGCGCTACCGGCGGATTGTGCGGACGACCGGATTGGTCATGGCCGGCCTCGCCATCATTCCCGGGCTTCCGAAGTTGCCGTTCCTCCTCGTCGGAGGAAGCGTCTTCTTCTTCGGCACTCGCCTGCCCAAGGAGCCGGGCGCGCAGGATGCAGAACCCGTCCAGGCGCCGGCCGTGGCAGCGGCGGACACCCCCGAGTCGATTGCCGCCGGCATCGCCGTGGAGCAGCTCGTCCTTGAGCTCGGGCTCGAGCTGATCGATCTCGTCCAGACCGAACGGGGAGGCGACCTGCTCGACCGGGTCAAGGCCCTGCGCCGGAACGTGGCTGCGGAGCTCGGCATCGTCATGCCCCAGGTCCACACCCGCGACAACCTCGACCTGCCACCGTCCGTCTACGCCATCAGGGTGCAGGGGATAGAGGTAGCGCGGGGCGAAGCACCGCGAGGGAAGCTCCTGGCGGTGGGTCAGAACCTCGAGGAGCTGACCGGGGTCGAAACGCGGGACCCGGCTTTCGGCGGACGGGCCAAGTGGATCCCCGCTGAGCTCAGCCACCAGGCGGTGGTAGCCGGCGTGACGGTGGTCGACCGCTCTGCGGTGGTGACCACGCATCTCGCTGAGGTCGTCCGCGAGCATGCGGGCACGATCTTGTCCCGCCAGGACACGAAACTGCTCCTCGACGCACTGAAAGGTTCCAATCCTGTCGTCCTGGAAGAGATGGCGGCCGCCAACGTCACGCTCGGCGACGTCCAGGGGGTGCTGCGGGGCCTTCTCGACGAGGGTGTGCCGGTCCGCGATCTGGTGCGTATCGTCGAATCGACGACCGAGCAGGCGCGCACGCAACAGAAGGACGCCGACAGCCTCTTGGAGGCGGCGCGGATCTCGCTGGGCTCGACCATCGGGTCCTTGTTCGCCGTCAACGGGGTGATCCCGATTATCACAATGGCGCCGTCGCTCGAACAGGGTCTGATCGCATCCATCCGTACCGGCGACCGTGGCCGCACCCTTGGTATCGAGGCGGCCGTGGCCGAGTCGCTGGTGCGCCAGGTCGCCAAGTTGACCCAGGAGGCGGAGTCCCGGGGGGTCACCCCTGTCCTGCTTTGTGCGACCCGCCTGCGCCTGGCGCTGCGGCGCCTGCTCAAGCCGAGCCTGCCGCGTCTCGCCATCGTCGGCGCTGGGGAGATCGGAGCGGCGATGTCGCTCGAGACGGTGGGAAGCGTGTCCGATGAAGCCGTGGTGGTGCAATGAGCCGATCGGCGTGGACATGAGCGAGACCGCGCAGTTCGAGGGGCGTACGGCCGAAGAGGCCGTGTCCCGCGCCCGAGCCGCACTCGGGGACGCCGGCGCTCTGCGTTGCTGGAAGACACGGCGTGGCGGCGTGGGCGGATTCTTCGCACGAGAGGTCTTCGTGGCCTCGCTCACACCTCCCCCGGGGTCAGAGGCAGCACGCGGCCGGGCGGCGCGGGCCGAGCCCGACAAGAAGAGCCGCGTGCGCCGCCGCAATCCCGTCGTCGACGGCACCAAGTCGACCTCGGTCCCCGACCCGATCCGTCGGGCGGACGAGGAGCAGCCAGTGTGGCCCGACGACCATCTTTTCGGGCTGGTCGAAGCCACCTCTGATCAAGTCTCCCTACGGTCGCTACGGATTCCGGACGAGGCGTTCGACGAGGTGCTCGCGGAAGCCGAAGCGGCTTTGGCGCGCGAGGCCGAAGCCGACGAGCTGAGCACGCCACTCCCATCGGCGACGCCGCCACCGCAGGCGCCCGCGAATGACCGGGCGGGCGTCGAGGATCCGCCCGCGCCGGCCCAACCGCAGCTCGAGGAACGGCCCGACCTCCCGTCTGATGCCGTGGTGACGAATCAGGAGCAGCCCCATGGCATGGAGCACGCGCCGACAGCTGCCGCCGTCGCGGCGAAGACGGGCCCGGCGAGGAAGACACCACGAGCCAAGTCACAGGCCGCACCCCGACCCCCGACCCCCCGGTCGACCGCGGCACGAAGGCCGGAGCAGCAGCAGCGGCCTGCCCGTATTCCGGACCTACGGCCCGGGCTCCGAGGCCTGGGGGTCCCCGACACGTTTCTGCCCCGAGGGCGACGCCCGTCGCTGGACCAGCTGGCCGGGGCATTGGAAACGCTGCCCGCGCCTCCCCCGATACCTACCCGCGCCGGCGCGGTAGTGGCGATCGTGGGGTCCGACCAGGATGTCGATCGCACGATCGATCTGGTGCTGCAACAGCTCCCCCTGACTCGGGGCGACGTCGTGCGGTCCGAGGTCCCTGCAAGCACCGACGGCGCGCGCATTGGTCGTCAGATCGCAAGGCGTCGAGCGAGCGGGCACGTGTCCCTGGTCGCGGTGCAGGCCGCGCCCGGGACTCAGTTGCGCCCAGAGACCTGGGAACTCCTCGACCAGGCCACTCCGGACTACGTCCTGGCGGCGGTCGGCGCCCACTGCAAGAGGGTGGACGTGGAGCACTGGATCAACGGGCTCGTCCCTGTGAATGCTCTGGCCTTGTGGGATCTTTCGGGAACCCGAACCCCCGCTGAGCTCCTCGGCCTGGTCCCGATCGCCTTCGCCGACGGGCGGGCATGCTCCACGTTGAGCTGGACCCTGCTGTTGGCGGCACGGGCGATGGAGGAGGGCCGATGAAGCGTCGTGACCTCCTTTGTTTCGTCGTCGACGTGCTGCGTTTCCGTCCTGTGGCCACGGTGCTGCTTGCCGTGGCTCTCGTGCTGCCCTCCCTGTGGGAACTGGCGAACGGGAACCTCTCGGCGGCTACCCTCCTCGTCCGCCTGGCCCTGGCCTTGGCACTCTGCGCCGTTCTGGTCTGGACGGCGACCGGGCTGGTTCTCCGCTACGCCCGGATGCACGCACGGACAGCCGCAGAAGGTGAGCGATTCGGTGCCGTGTCCACCGATTTGGACAACTGACCCCGCAACTCGCCGCACGCTCGGGTCGTTGTTCAAGTCAGTGGGCACCGAAGACCTTCTGGCAGAATTGATCGAAACGCTGGACGCCGAGCTGGAGCAGTTGACGCTCCTGCGGTTCCGCCTCGTCGTGCTCGGCTCGCTGGTGGCTGCAGACCAGGCGTTTTGGCTGCCAACGTCGGTCCGGGAGCTCCAGGCGACGACCGACCAGCTCCGCCTGATCGATCTGCGCCGCGCCGCAGCGACCTTCGGCATCACCGAGGCGTTCTTGCTCGACCCCGAGGCGCGCCTCCCCCAGATCGCGGCGCAGGTCGACGATGGTTGGGGCGAGATGCTGCACGATCGGCGCCGCCTCCTTTTGGAGCAGATGGCCAACATCCGCAGTGTCGCCGAGCTGACGATCTCCTCTCTGGGCCGCCGCTCGACCTTGCTGAGCGAGGCGTTGAGCTTTCTTTCCGGCAGCGGCGGCTCGAGCTACGGGCGCCAGGGACCGTCTCGGCCTCAGATCGTGCAGGGAGCGATGTGAGCGACTTCGGGCTCTCCATCGCTGCCAGCGGGCTCAACGCCGACACGGCCGAGCTCGACACCGCCTCGAACAACCTGTCGAACATCAACACCCCCGGTTATGCGCAGGAGGTTGTCAACCTCTCCCCGGAGGCTGCCGCAGGACCGCTGCAAGCCGGTCGCGGGGTCACCGTGGCCTCGGTGTCGGAGCTCACCGACGCCGTCTACGAATCGGCCAATGTCGCCGCCGAGGGCGTGCAGGGGGCAGCGAACCAGACGAACCAGGTGATGAGCTCCATCGAAGCCGTCTTTCCCGAACCGACCAGCGACGGCCTGTCGGCGCAACTCTCGACGTTCTGGAGCGACCTCTCCACCCTGGCTGCCAATCCGAACCAGGCGGGGGCGCAGCAGACGGTCGCCGCCGACGCTGGCGGCCTGGCAGAAGCGCTCAACAGCACCTCGACGCAGCTCTCCCAGCTCTCGTCCTCGCTGCAATCGGAAGTCGGGACCGGTGCGGCAGACTCGGGGACGCTGGCCCAGGTCAACCAGCTGCTGAACCAGGTGGCGCAGCTCAATCAGGGGATCGTTGCCGGCGACTCGGCCGGCCAGAACGTCAATGCGCTCAGCGACGAGCGGCGATCGGCGGTCAACCAACTGGCGGGATTCCTGGGAATCAGCACGTCGACGACGGCGGGCGGTGCCCTGACCATCAACTCAGGCGGTGTGCAGTTGGTCTCCGGCGACGTCGCGCAGACCCTCGTGTCAACGGGCTCGGCCGCCACTGAGAATCTCGGCATCGCCACCTCCTCCGGGGTCGCGCTGCAACCGAGCGGATCGATCGGTGCCGACCTCACCGCCGTGAATACGACGCTGCCCGGCTACCAGGCCCAACTCTCAGCGGTCGCCAACGCGCTGGCCGGGGGCCTCAATTCGCTGCAGGCCAACGGCATGGCGGCCAACGGCGATCCCGGTTCGGCGATCGCGGGGGGCTACACAGGGACGATCCTCCCGAACATCTTCGTCGACCAGGGTTCGACCTCCACGTACACGTCCAGCGCCATGTCGGCCGCCACCATTGGCGTCTCTTCGGCCTATCTCGCTGACCCCTCTCTCATCGCCACGGCAGCCGCACCGGGGCCGAGCAACTCGAACGTCATCGGCACGGCGACGCTCGACAGCACCAATGCACAGGCCATGGCGGCATTGGCGGGCTCCACGACCGGCCCTGACACGCTCTACCAATCCCTCATCGGCACCCTCGGCACCCAGGCCTCCGACGCATCGGGCACCTCCACCGCGGCAACGAATTTGGCGACCACAGCCGCCGCCAACCTGTCCTCCATCTCCGGCGTGAACCAGAACCAGCAAGAGGTGGACATCCTCAGCGCCCAGAACGCGTTCCAGGCCGCCTCGCAGGCAATCAACGCCATCAACCAATCGTTCCAGTCCCTCCTCCAGGCGGTGTGACGTGGGAGTCGCCGACATCACGCTGTCGCAGGCCATCACCCAACAACTCAACCAGCAGGAGCTGAGCATCGCCAACCTCGAGGAGCAGGTTTCCTCAGGTCGTGCGCTCAACAAACCCTCGGACAACCCTGCCGCCGTCACACAGGTGCTCCAACTGTCCTCGCAGGCAAGCCAGCTCTCGAATTGGCAGGCGAACGCGCAGACGGCCACGTCCTGGTTGGGAATGGGAAATGACGCCTTGAACAGTGTGCTCGACGACATGCAGAGCGCGCGGACGCTGATACTGCAGACACTCAACCAGGGGACCCAGAACGCGACGACGTATGAGGCCGCGGCGCAGCAACTGCAGGGGATCAATGCGGATCTGCTCTCCACCGCAAACACCCAGTACGAAGGCCGACCGATTTTTGCCGGTACGTCGGCGTCGAGCCAGGCGTATGACGCTGCCGGCAACTACCTAGGGAATACCGACACGCCGAACGTCGTGGTCGGTCCGGGCGCCGGCTCCGGTCAGACCGCCGATCTCTCCGTACCCGGCCCCACGGTCTTCGGTGCCGGCGCGGCAAGCGTGTTCAACACGCTGACCACAGTCGTCGGTCAGCTGGGATCGGGTACCCCCACGGCAACCCAGCTGGACGCCGCGCTGACTGCGCTCGACGCCAATATCAGCACGGCGGAGCAAGCGAGCGCGGTGCTCGGGAACGGGTCGAGTCAGGTAGCCGCGGTCTCCGCATCCCTGACGACACAGCTGACGTCGGTGCAGAACACCCAGGCTGGGTTGGAAGACGTGAACGTGGCGACCGTCACGACCCAACTCGACTCGCAGATGACCAACTACCAGGCCGCCATGTGGGCGGCGTCGCAGGCCATTCCCGAGACACTGGTGCACTTCCTGTGACGCAGAAGAACGCGATGTCAACGGGTGGATCGCGATCGTGAGGATCGGAGCCCCCCACCGCCTGGATCGCCGCGCGACCTGCAGTCGTCGGCCATCCCCTACGCCAAGGAGAACGCAGTTGCAGACGACGGTCACTCTTCCGGTCACCCTGACCTGCATGGAGATCACGTTCCGCCGCGAGATGCTCGGATGGATCGGGGCCACCCACTTCCTGCTCGAGCCCATTGAGGGGGACGTTCCGGGCATGTTTGCCGAGTTACGGTGCACCGACGAAAACGTGCGCTTGCGGAGCGGCGTGGCCGTCCCGAGCCCACGGTTCCTGACGCTGACGCCCTGGTATGTGTGGCCTGACTACCAGGTGGCGCTCGATGACGAGTTCGCCGACGCGCTCGATATCAGGGTCGAGGAGGACGCGACCCTCTTGTCCATCGTGACGCAGCGGACCCCGCTCGAACGATCAACGGTCAATCTTTTCTCGCCCATCGTGGTCAACCGGCACATCGGTTTAGCCGATCAATTCGTGCCGGCCACTAGTGAGAGCGAGGTGGGCTGGCGGGTCCGCACACCGTGGCTCCCGCCGCGCCCCACCGACGAAACGGGAGAGGGAGGGATCGCGTGCTGACGCTGACCCGGGAGGTGGGGGAGAAGATTGTCATCGGCGACGACGTCGTGGTGACCGTGATCTCGGTGTCCGAGAACGGCCGGGTGCGCCTCGGGATCGAAGCCCCTCGCCAGATCCGCATCGACCGCGCCGAGGTCCTGGAGCGGATCCGCCGGGAGAACCTCGAAGCGGGGGAGATCCCATCGGACAGCCGTGCCTTTGCGGCGTACGCCGCACGCCGGGCCAATCAGAGGTCGGGATCGAAGAATGAGGTCGTCGTCGGGGGTTGACGGGCTTCCGCCCGTGACGCCCGTCGAGCAGCGGGCCGGAAGGAGGGTTCGATATGACGTACAGCCGTCGAGTCAAACGTCTCCGTGCCGGCTGGGAGGGCGTCTGCCGCATAGAGGGGGAGTCGGGGGAGCTGCGATGCCGCATTGAGGACATCTCCATGCTTGGCCTGGGAGTCACGTTCGCCCACCCGTCGCCATCCCAGCTCGCTGGGCGGCGCATCTCGGTAGCCGTTCCCGCCATGGCCCAACTCGAAGGCGAGATCACGCACGCTGAAGCGGTCCTCGGGGGCGCGGTTCACGCCGGAGTGGCGTTCAAGGGCAGCACCGAACCGGCGCCCAGGACTGATGCGGAGAGCGTGATGGGCGGGAGCAACGGCGGATAGCTGCCGCAGCGGGTATCTCGTCCCGCTGTGTGCTCATGGCCTGCGCCGGCACTCGTTCGGCCGGTGGTGCCGATCGGCGGTCGTGGCGCCGGACTGACGACCAGAGCCGTGAGGCGACCGGCTCCCGCTGTGGCCGAGACGTCCCTGACTCGATACATCCCCAGCAGGTAGATCGGCCGCGCACCGCCGAATCCCCTTCTGACCGCAGCGCGCCTCAGACCGCCCGGGCTACCGGCACAGAGAGCCCTGGCAGTCGCTCACAGAGGGAGTTCTTCGCCTGCCTTCTCCGCCACCATGTACTTGGCGTACCACTCGGGCCAGGCCGGGTCGGCTCTGCCGATGCGCTTCTCGTGCTCGCCATGGGCTGCTTCCGCACGTTGCATGGCGTCGGCAAGCTCTTGAGTGGAACTGAACGAAATGACGTCAGTGCTCATGGCCACCCTCCATCGTCTTCTGGGATCCTGGTCGTTCGACAGTAACTGATAGCGCCGGCACACTCCCGCTCGCAGATTCCGCTCCACCGTTTGCCGACCGAATTCGCGGGAAACCTGTAACGCGGCCCGACCAATCCTCGCCGGGGTGGGCTTGGTCGTCCATCGTGGTGCCGGCTGTCGATGCGCACCACGCAAGGCACCACGTCCGTCGTCGGGCCGAACTCCTCTGACGCCGGGAGTCAGCGTTTGTAGTCGGGCGTCTCCTGGGGAAGGTTGCCGGGAGAGCTTGTGCCAGCGAAATGAAACCCTTTGGTCACGTACGAAGAAGTTCTTCCGGCCGGTCCTCGACGGGCCTTGACCTTTGCTCGACGTTGCCGACACCCATTGACTGCCCGAAGGGGAGGGCGTACCTTCTGCGACAGGCGCTCCTGACAGGCGCCGGCACCGTTGGCGGTTCAGGTTCTTGTCACGTTGTCGAGGAAACGGAGGATGTCGAAGAAGTCCGGCGTCTTGTGTGTCGGGGCGCACTATCGGTACAGAGCCTCCTGGGCCTTTCGTCGGGACGTTTCTTTCACTTCGGATCCGATGTCGGACGGTTGGGGTTTTGTGGTGTCGCAGTCGTAGTCGTTCTTTGCCAGCAGCAATCGTGAGGGACGTCGGCCGCCCATCGAGCACCGGTCACAGAGTCGCGGCGAGGCTCGTCGGAAAAGGGAGAACTCATGGCAACAGATACAACAGTCCGGCCGTTCCGCATGGAGTTTCCTCAGGAGACCCTTGACGATCTGCGCAGGCGCGTTGGCGCGACCAGGTGGCCCGAACGCGAGACGGTGACCGATGACTCCCAGGGCGTGCCGCTAGCAATGATGCAAGAGCTGGCGCGCTACTGGAGCGAGAAGCACGACTGGCGCACGGTAGAGGCCAAACTGAATGCCCTGCCGCAGTCCGTGACCGAGATCGACGAACTCGACATTCACTTCATTCACGTCCGATCCCGCCACGAGGATGCACTGCCGCTGATCATCACCCACGGGTGGCCAGGCTCGATCATCGAGCAGCTGAAGGTCATCGAGCCGCTTACTGACCCTACGGCTCATGGCGGTGCCGCATCGGACGCGTTCCATCTGGTGATTCCCTCGCTGCCCGGCTACGGGTTCTCCGCAAAACCAACCGTCACCGGCTGGGACCCTGTACGCACCGCCCGCGCTTGGGTGGTGCTGATGCAACGCCTTGGCTACACGCGGTTTGTGGCGCAAGGAGGGGACTGGGGTGCGGCGGTCACGCAGGCGATGGGTGCACTGGCGCCCCCGGGGCTGCTCGGGATCCACTCCAACATGGCGGGTACTGCTCCGCACGATCTTGTGAAGGGGTTCGAACAAGGCGACCCGCCGCCCTCGAACCTCTCTGGCGATGAACTGCGTGCCTACGAGCAGCTCAGCAACTTCTACGCCAAGCACGTGGCCTATGCACAGATCATGACGACGCGGCCACAAACGCTGTACGGACTCGCGGACTCACCGGTGGACCTCGCAGCATTCATGCTTGACCATGGCGACGGCACGGGTCAGCCCGGGCTCGTCAAAGGTGTCCTTCAGGGGACCTACCACAGCGACCTCACGACAGACGACCTCTTGGACAACATCACCCTCTATTGGTTGACCAACACCGGAGTGTCTTCGTCTCGTCTGTACTGGGAGAACAAGGCGGACTTCTTCAATGCCAAGAACATCACCATCCCCTTCGCCATCAGCGTCTTTCCTGACGAGCTCTATCAGGCCCCCCGCAGCTGGGCCGAACGCGCCTATCCGGACAATCTTCTCTACTTCAACGAGCTTGACCGAGGAGGCCACTTCGCAGCGTGGGAACAGCCGCAGCTCTTCTCAGAAGAGATGCGCGCCGCCTTCCGAACGCTCCGATAGCGGGACAAGTCAGGAGATTGGAGATTGGAGATTGCGGCAAGCGTTCGCACTGCTCGGTGACACCTGCCGCTCTGGCTGGTCAGGCATCTGTGCTGGGAGATGATTTCTCATTCTTCAACCGCGACTGGGTCAGATGATCATCTTGTGTTGGTGGCCCGGCTCGACATCACGATCTCGCCCTCGATAGCTCGCGGCCCATCGCCGATCAGATTGGCGAAACCAACGTTCTTTGGCGCGTGGCCCGGCCCGGCGCGCAGCCGTGAAGTCAATCTCGGCGATCGGGTTGGACGGTGTCGGATTCTTCCGGGAGCATCGCCTGTGCACCCGCGACAGCCTTTGTGGTGATGCGCTCAAGGTCGGCGTGCCCAATAGATGTAGCGCTGTCCAGAGTTTCGATCTCTGCGTTAGTCAACTGAATTGCTTGCTTTGCTATTTGTCTTTTCCGTCTCTTGCTGACAGGGAGATCCGCGACTTTGGCGGCAACCGACCCAGCGGCTTCAGCTTGCCCCTCAGCCGTAAACTGCAGTCCCGCGCCCCCCGGGAGGGTGATAGCAGTGAGACGGGTGAAGAGTATGGCGGCAAGCAAGAACAATGCGCCCAAGGTCACGAGGGCGATTATGAGGGTGTCTGAAGTGGTGGTAGTCGACTGAGGCGAGGTTTCCACCTGCAGTGTGGTGGGAGTGGAAGTCGTCGGTACCACGCTTGATGTTGACGTGCTACCCGTCGATCCCGTCGCGTTGGCTGTTGTCGTAGTGGTCGAAGGCATCGTCGAACCGATTGTGCCTATCGGGCTTGACGTCGTCGTCGTAGTCAGATCGGTAGTAACAACGCTCATTGATCGATACGTACCGTGGTTCCAGACGATGAGAGCGAAGACGAAAAAGAAAACGCCGACGGCCAAAAGGAACGCAATAGCAAACCCGGTGTATGGTTGTTGTACAGAGGATTTCGTCGACCGTCCGCGCTGTTCAACGAGAGGTTTTGCCATACTCGGGGTTCCTTCAGACTGGTGAATGTACCGATTCCAAATCGAAAATGCCGGAGTACCGTATCTAACTCAAGCTGGGAATGCTTAGGGCTTTGCAAAATAAGGGTGCCCCGACTCGTATCTCGACGACGAGACGAGATATGCCGTCCGCTGGCGTCACCGTCGACGGGAATGGCCACGCCCCGACGGGGTCGAATTCAGGCGATCCAGGTTGACAATCTGTGGACCGAGGCGCAGCTCACCGGAGTGACCTACATGCCGTGGATGAAATCAAACGACTTCCCAAGGTGAGGGTCGCGCGTTCGAATCCCGTCTTTCATTCTCGAAAAACAGACATCGGGATAGGTGACAAGACCGCCCAAAGCCTCCGCCCCGACGGTTCGAGCTATGGCTCCCATCCGTGTTCAGCCTTTGGAGTGCCGAATGTATTGCGATTTGTAATCACCGTTCTGGTCAACCGCGGGCGGACGTGGCGGGTTTTCGGGTCAATATCGAGAGCCCGGTTGTCATCAAACTCATCCGAAACTCACCCGAAACTCATCCAAAACTCATCCGAAACTCATTCCAAACTCATACCCAAAATGACTTCTTCCCGCTCAACTAAAATTCGACACGCTCTCAATCAAAAAACCATTCAGAACAAGGGCCTTGAGGTTTGAGAAATCTACGAGGTTTTGCGAGCACTAATTGTTGAACGCTTGTGTTAATACGCGACCGGTGTTATGACGCACTCCGTGTTGGTCCATTGTCCAGTCGGAATTCCGAATGCGGCATTGGGGACGGGGAACGGGGCGCCGCGGTGAATGCCAGAGGTGCGGGAGGCGGGACGCAATGACGGGAGGCGGGACGCAATGAGCAGCCGTTGGGTCAAGGGTGCGACTTTCGCGATTTGTGGAATATTCGCCGCCTCAATCGTCATGGGGATCCTCGGCGTGACGGACTTCTTCACGAGTCCCGTTTCCGCAGCACCCACATGCACCATCTACTGGACGGGGGCGAGCGGAACGGCTTGGAATATCGGAAGCGATTGGTCGCTGACCGACGGAGGTCCCAAAGCCGGGCGCCTACCGACCGGGGCGGATTACGTCTGCATGTCGACCGCTCCGGTCAATCAGTCGGTCACTCTCAACACGAACGCAACCGTCGGCGGAATCAATTGGCCTGCGACCGCCACGGTGACACCGACGCTCACGATGGCGGCATACAACCTGACCCTCAAGACGACCGCCGACCCGTCCACCGTCGACCGGTTTGTCCTGAGTGGCGGCAGCCTCGCCGGCCCGGCCACGCTCACCGTGACCGGCACCCTCGGGCTCAACGGCACGAATTCCAACGCCCTCACCGGCGCCCATCTGATCAACAAAGGGGTGGCCACCGAGACCGGGGACTACATCGGCCTCAACAACTCGTCGGTCCTCGAGAACGCCGGGACCCTCAACCTGACCGACGGCTTTGAGATCTTTAGCAACGACACAACCGCCAACCAGCTCGAGAACGACGCCAGCGGGACGATCAACTACACCAGCACCGCAGCTGCTTCGACCCAGATCTCGGTCGCCATGGTCAATGCCGGGATGCTGACCCTCGGCGGGAACAGCACCCTCGACGTCAACGGGCCGTCGTTCGACAACTCCGGAACGGGAACGGTCAACGCCGGGGGAACCACGACGTTCTCGGCGGAGGCTGGGAACTCCGTCTCCAACGTGGATGCCGGGACCTACAGCGTGGCCAGTGGCGCCGCAGTGGACTTCGCGGGGGGACGCGCACGATCGGGGCGGCAACGTTCACCGGCACCGGTCCCGTCCACGTCAGCGCCAGCCTGGACGTCGCCGACCCCGTCAGCATTCCCAATCTGCAGCTCGATAGCGGCAGCCTCGCCGGCCCGGCCACGCTCACCGTGACCGGCACCCTCGGGCTCAACGGCACGAATTCCAACGCCCTCACCGGCGCCCATCTGATCAACAAAGGGGTGGCCACCGAGACCGGGGACTACATCGGCCTCAACAACTCGTCGGTCCTCGAGAACGCCGGGACCCTCAACCTGACCGACGGCTTTGAGATCTTTAGCAACGACACAACCGCCAACCAGCTCGAGAACGACGCCAGCGGGACGATCAACTACACCAGCACCGCAGCTGCTTCGACCCAGATCTCGGTCGCCATGGTCAATGCCGGGATGCTGACCCTCGGCGGGAACAGCACCCTCGACGTCAACGGGCCGTCGTTCGACAACTCCGGAACGGGAACGGTCAACGCCGGGGGAACCACGACGTTCTCGGCGGAGGCTGGGAACTCCGTCTCCAACGTGGATGCCGGGACCTACAGCGTGGCCAGTGGCGCCGCAGTGGACTTCGCGGGGGGGACGCGCACGATCGGGGCGGCAACGTTCACCGGCACCGGTCCCGTCCACGTCAGCGCCAGCCTGGACGTCGCCGACCCCGTCAGCATTCCCAATCTGCAGCTCGATAGCGGCAGCCTCGCCGGCCCGGCCACGCTCACCGTGACCGGCACCCTCGGGCTCAACGGCACGAATTCCAACGCCCTCACCGGCGCCCATCTGATCAACAAAGGGGTGGCCACCGAGACCGGGGACTACATCGGCCTCAACAACTCGTCGGTCCTCGAGAACGCCGGGACCCTCAACCTGACCGACGGCTTTGAGATCTTTAGCAACGACACAACCGCCAACCAGCTCGAGAACGACGCCAGCGGGACGATCAACTACACCGGATCGACGGCTTCGAGCACCACAAGCATCTCCGTCTCTACGACGAACAACGGGCTGATCAGTGTCACCAAGGGAACTCTCACTGACACCGAGCTCACCAACCTTGTTTCCGGAACGTTGACGGGGGGAGCTACAACGCGACGAACGGCACCATCAACGTGGGGGCGGTCATCACGACCAACGCCGCAAACATCACGCTCGGCGGCCTGGCTGGACTGATCGGCAACGGGTCCGCCAGCGCGCTGAGCACCTTGAAAACGAATTCGGGAACGCTGACCCTCAACGGCCGCGGGCTGAGTGTCCTTGCAGCCCTCACCAACTCCGGCACCATTACCCTGACCACCGGGACGCTACAGGTCTCGAGCTTCACGCAGTCGGGTGGGACGACCACGCTGCCGAGCCCAGCGGTGCTGAAGGCCGGCTCAGGAACTGCCGCTGTTGCCATCAACGGGGGTCTCCTGACCGGGACCGGACAGGTGCAGGGCATCCTCACGAACAAGGGGACAGTCAAACCAAGTGGCAACGTCGCCGGGCCCATGACCGGGACGTCGACGTACACCCAATCGACGAGCGGTGTCCTCCTGATCCCGATCAGCGGGTCGACGTCGCCTGGGACCGACTTCGGGCAGCTGAGCCTTACCGGAACAGCGACCCTCGGGGGAAACCTCACGGTGGCGACCGCATCGGGTTACGCGCCTGCGCTCGGGACCACGTTCACGATCTTGAAGGCCTCCGCCGTCAATGGCACCTTCAGCTCGGTCACCGGCAATCTCCTCTCCAATCTCGGTTACTCCGTCTCCTACGTTCCGACGGGGGCGCCGACGATGGTCGTCCTCACGGTTGTCGCGCCGCCGACGGTCACGTCGATCGCACCGCCAGCCGGCCCTTCGACCGGCGGGACCACGGTGACCGTGAAGGGCGCCAATCTGGGCGGCGCGACCGTCAACTTCGGGGCCAATCCGGCGACGAACGTCTCGATCAACGGGGCCGGCACCTCCCTGACGGCCACCGCCCCCGCTGGGACCGGAACGGTTGACGTCACAGCGACAGTCTCCTCCCTCACGTCGGGAACGTCGTCGGCGGATCAGTTCACGTATGTCCCTGCGCCGACCGTCACTTCGGTCAGCCCCCCGGCGGGCCCGCTCGTTGGCGGGATCACCGTGACCGTCAGCGGCACCAATCTCAGTGGTGCCGCCGTGGGTTTCGGACCCAACCCGGCCACCAACATCGTGGTGAACGGGGCCGACACCTCGTTGACGGCCACCGCGCCTGCAGGGACCGGAACCGTCGATGTCCAAGTCACCACTGTCGGGGGCACGTCTGCGACCTCGACGAAGGACCAGTTCACCTATGAGCCGCCACCCACCGTCAGCTTGATCAATCCGACTGCGGGGCCGGTGGGCGGCGGAACCCTGGTCACGGTGACGGGCACCAATCTCATCGATGCCACCGTGAACTTCGGCCTCAATCCGGCCACCAGTGTCATAGTCAACGGGGCTGGCACCTCACTCACCGCAGTCTCACCTGCTGGGACCGGAACGGTCGACGTGGTGGCGACGACGCCCGTCGGAACGTCGACGACCTCAGCGGCCGATCAGTTCACCTATGTGCCGCGGCCGACCGTGGCGACTGTCAGCCCGGCCAAGGGAATCCTCGCCGGCGGCCAGGCGATCACCGTCACGGGCACCAATCTCACGGGTGCCAGCCTGAGCTTCGGCGCCAACGCAGCCACCAACGTCGTCGTCAACGGCGCTGGCACCTCGCTTACGGCAACCTCGCCCGGGGGGACGGGAACGGTCGATGTGGTGGCAACCACGCTCGGGGGGACCTCACCCATCGTCACAGGTGACAAGTTCACCTATGTGCCCAGGCCGATCGTGACCGCCGTCACCCCGAGCACCGGTCCTTTGGCTGGAGGCACGGTGGTCACGGTCACCGGTACCAACCTGGCAGGCAGCGTCAGCTTCGGGCCCAACGCGGCGACAAAAGTCACCATAAACTCCGGCGGGACCTCGCTCACAGCCACATCACCAGCGGGTTCGGGCACGGTCAACGTCACCGTGACGAGCTCTGGCGGCATTTCGGCCACTTCGAGCGCCGACGACTTCACCTACCTCGGAACTCCGAGCGTCAGTGCCATCTCACCCTCCTCGGGCATCACGGGTGGCGGGACGGTCGTGACCGTCACGGGCACCAACCTCGCCGGCGAGACCGGCGTCTCCTTCGGTTCCAACCCGGCCACGAACGTCACGGTCAACGCCATGGGCACGTCCCTGAAAGCAACGTCGCCCGCCGGATCGGGCACTGTCGACGTCCAGGTCACGAACCCGATCGCGACCTCTGCCGCAGTGGCCGCAGATCGTTTCACCTATCTGAACCCGACGGTGAAGATCAGCAACGAGTCCGCGCCAGAGGGAACGTCCGGGACCAACACCGTCGTGAACTTCCCGGTTACGCTGTCGGGCCCGTCGGGGGCGACAGCCACCGTCTCGTACCAGACTGCCGATGGAACCGCGCAAGCAGGGAATGACTACCTGGCTGCTTCGGGTACCCTCACCTTCTCGCCCGGGGTCACGTCACAGTCCATCCCAGTGACGATCATTGGTGACACCGTCCCCGAGAACAACAAGACCTTCACCGTCCAGTTGACGTCGGCAACCAATGCCGGCGGGACCCCGACGTCGGCCGTTGCCACAATCGTGAGCAACCCCGCGCCCGTTCTCCGGGGGAATCCCACGTTCACGGTGAGCATTCCGACTTCGAAATCATCCGCTCCGCACCTCTACAGTCTCACCACGCTTTGCACCCAAGCGGCGGGCTACTTTCCCTGCGTGAAGTCGTCTTCTGATCCGCCATCGCTCCTCACGTGGCATCAGGGCGTCACCGATTCGACGCCACCGCCCTATCAGAGCTTCGCCTCCTCCCAGCTTCAGTTCGTGTGGGGACCCGGAACCGCACCAGACGGCACCAACGTGCCGAGCGGAGACTTCTATTTCGTCCTCACACCCAGCACGACACCGGGTCCGATCTGGTTCGACTATTACGCCACCGATGGGGCACTCAATTCGAACTGGGTGAAACTAACGGTGTGCCTTGGACATTGCTAGTGGGGTATCTCTCTGGAGCGTCATGATGTCGCCGGTCGAGCCACTTGCCGAGCGTCTGCGAAATGGTGATTGACTCAGCACGACGACGCCGCGCTCTTCTCCTCGGAGTCCGTGATGAACGCCGCCAGAGCAACGCCGGCGTCCTTCTTCGTACCGTGGAAGGTCTTCGAGGCGTACCGTTTTCGTTCATTGCCGCCTTTTCCGACGAAGGCGTGCAGCCACCAGGTCGATAGCTCCCGCTGCGGCACGTGTCCCGGCGTGGCCGCTCCTCGCGCTCAGATTCCGAAGTAGCGTTGCGGATTGCCGGCATGGATTGCCAAACTCGTCGCCCAAGACTGGGCACCTTCCGGGAAAGCACTTCTGACCAGGTGAAACGTAGAGCGCCCCCGGCAGGACTCGAACCTGCGCCGCCGCTCCGCAGGCCGGTCTGAGCTGTCCAACCCGTCCAGCCAGTCGGTTCCCGTGGTCCTAATTTGGGCCTTCAATCCACATGGTCCGTCGGAGTCCTCCCTGTGTCGTTGATTCGATTGCCAATACGGATCGCCAAGGCTCATGCCGTAGTTGCCGGCGCGCAGAGAACGTTTATGCGATAGACGAGGGTGGACATGGAGACCGACTACCTCGTGATCGGTGCGGGCGCACTCGGAATGGGGTTCGTCGACACCTTGCTTGAGCATTCCGACGCCGAGATCGTCATGATCGATCGGCGCCATGGTCCAGGCGGCCACTGGCTGGACTCGTACCCCTTCGTCCAGCTGCACCAGCCATCCACGATCTATGGGGTGAACTCCACGCCTCTGGGTCGGGGTCGGGTCGAGATCGATGGGCGAGACGCAGGATTCCTCGAGCGAGCCAGTGGACCAGAAATCTGCAGTTACTACGACGAGGTCATGCGTCACCGATTCTTGGCCTCCGGTCGGGTCCGCTTCTTCCCGATGTCCGATTACCTCGGAGAGCGGCGATTTCGGTCCCGCCTGACGGGCGCCGAGACGGATGTATCGATCCGAAACAGTGTCGTCGATGCCACCTACATGGCCTCCCGCGTCCCGGCGACCGATGGCCCACCCTTCGAGGTGGCCGACGGGGCGACATGTGTCCCGGTCGGTGCACTCCCGAGGGTCGTGACGCCTCCCGATGGTTACGTGATCATCGGCGCCGGCAAGACTGCCATGGACGCCGTGTGTTGGTTGATCGACAACGGGACGCCGACCGAGGACATCCGTTGGATCCGACCCCGCGATGCATGGATGCTGAATCGTGCCTTCTTCCAGCCCGAGGAGGCCGTGCTGACGACGTTCGCAGGAATCGTCCTGGAGTTGGAGGCGGTAGCCGAGTGCAAATCGATCGAGCATGTGTTCGATCGACTCGAGGAGCACCGGGTGATGTTGCGTCTCGATCCCTCGATCCGGCCCTCCATGACCAAGGGAGCCACGGTGAGTCTCGGCGAGCTCGATCGCTTACGAAGTATCGACAAGGTGATCCGTCTAGGGCACGTCACTCGGATCGATTCGGAGAGCATCACTCTTGAGGGTGGTTCGGCCCCGACTAGCCCCGACCAACTGCACGTGCACTGCGCCTCGCCCGGACTGAGCGACAACCCCCCCAAGCCGATCTTCACCGATGACACCATCGTCCTGCAGCCGATCACTCGTGCCAGCCTCTGCCTTTCGGCCGGCCTCATCGGTCTCGTCGAAGCATCGGGACGGTCGACGGGCGAGAAGAACCGGCTTTGCCCGCCGAACATGTGGTTCGACACGCCCTTCGATTGGATCCGGCATCTATTGACGGGGATGAGGACCGAGCTGGAGTGGCGGGAAGCTCCTGACGTCGTGGCGTGGGTCGAATCCTCCCGCCTGAATCTCATGAAGGGCCTCGATCAGAGCCCCGACAAGCCGGCTGTGACGGACCTGCAAAGCGGGTTCCTGACGGCACTGTTCCCGGCCCTGGCACGGTTCGAGACGATGACGGCGAACGCTTCAGCCACCGAGCGAATGCGGATGTTCGAAAGCGTCGCCGGGTCGCCGGAATGATCGATCGACTGTGGCTTTCGGGGCGGAGCTTCTTCGTGCTCTGGTCGCAATAGGTCTCTTGAGCTGTTTGCCCCGCCGCGGCCTTCTCGAATACACCAGCCCAGACGGTCCAAACTGACCGCAGAGCTTCGTCCCACCTGCTCACGCACCACATCTGCTTGTTCCCACCACGAGGGTACGAGGCAGGCTCAGGTGAACTGGCACCCAATGGCCTTCCCACCGAACGGCCTCTGAATTAGCCTAACGACATGGCCTTGTTCCTTGATCGACACAAGGCGCCCGGTGCAACAGCTGCCGACATTGCCGCTGCGCACGAGCTTGACCTGTCTGTTCAGGAGCAGTACAAGGTCCGTTACGTCACCTATTGGTTCGACGCAGACGAAGGAACGGTGTTTTGTCTCGCAGAGGGACCTGACCGACAGTCGTTGGAAACTGTGCACCGCGAGGCACACGGTTTGATTGCGGACAACATCATCGAGGTGGGCGACGGACCCATAAACGCGTTTCTTGGTGAGATTCCCCGACACCCAGCAGGGGAGCCTTACGTCGACTCTGCTGTTCGAGTAATTCTTTTCACTGACCTTTGTGACTCGACCCAGCAGACCCAGGAATTAGGCGACGAGGAGTTCATGTTGCTCATTCGTGAGCACGACGAAATTGTGCGAACCGCGTTGAAAGACCAGCATGGACGCGAGGTAAAGCATACGGGCGATGGAATCATGGCGTCCTTTACGTCCGTGTCAGCCGCTGTTGCGTCGGCCATCGAAATTCAGCGCACGTTGCGCAACCGGAATGCACATGCCGAGCGGCCCATTCGCCTTCGTGTTGGCATCAGCGTCGGGGAGCCAGTTACAGAACGGGGGGACTTGTTCGGGGCGGCGGTTCAACTGTCGGCACGTCTGTGTGGAGTGGCCTCTCCTGGTGGCATCGCCGTTTCCACAGCCGTACGTGACCTCTGCGTTGGGAAGCTCTTTGACTTTGATCCCATGGGAGCGCTCGATCTAAAGGGTTTCGCCGACCCAGTTCCCGTCTTTGAGGTGCGAGTCCCCAGTGAATAGGCGAGCGGACTCGCCACCAACCGCTCGAGAGGTCTAGGTCGAAGCCCGTCGGCGCATTCGGCCGATCCGGAGACAGAAGACGCAGATCGGGTCTCGAGACCTATGGCGAAAAGGGTTGATGACGTCTGCGCCATGCGGACATTGGCGACCACTCCGTTCGCCCGTTCGAGACGATCCGGCTACCGTGTGCGCGCGTCGACCCTTTGCCGTTGTGAGAGGAACCTCCGATGGACAGACACCGCGTCTCGACGGAGAACGCACCTCCGGCACTTGGTCCCTACAGTCAGGCGATCGTCGCAAACGGGTTTGTTTTCTGCTCGGGCACGGTTGGTATCGATCCGCAAACCGGTGCGCTCGGCGAGGGGGTTGCCGAGCAGACCGAGCAGGCGCTGTTGAACGTAAACGCTATTTTGAAGGCCGCGGGATCCTCACTCGATCACCTCGTCAAGACAACGATCTACTACGCCAACGTCGAGGATTTCGCCATAATCAACGAGGTCTATGGGCGTCACATGCCCGATCCTCCGCCAGCCCGCTCGGCTCCAGCCAATGTGGCTCTGCCGAGCGGCTTTTTGATTTCGATCGAGGCGATTGCGACTGTTGAAGGCGAGAACTGACCAGGCTGACATCTTCCGAAGCGGACTCAATGCGGCCAGATCCGCGGCGTGCCCCCAAATTCTCGGACGGGGCCACACCTGTGACCCGTCATTCTGCATGACCCCGGTCACCAGGGACTCCGCGCTGAAATCCGAAGAGCCCTGAAATTTGGAGCGCCCCCGGCAGGACTCGAACCTGCGCCACCGGCTCCGGAGGCCGGTGCTCTATCCGCTGAGCTACGGGGGCGGGAGAGATACAAAGCAGGGGACGATCGTACTCGTCATGTGGCGACGGGCCTTTCCGGCCCCGAGGGAGGGGCGAACGCTGCCGTATTCTGCATCTCCATGCCGACCGACCACGATGTCGCCACCGCGCCCCTGGAGCGCCATCTCCTCCCGCGCTCGGCCTCGGTCGACGAGAAGGGGCATCTCCGCATCGGCGGCCTCGATCTCCTGGAGCTGGCGGAGGAGTTCGGCACACCACTCTTCGTGTACGACGAGCAGCATCTGCGCCATGCGTGCCGGGAGGCGGTCGCGGCATGGGGTGACGGCGTCGCCTACGCCACCAAAGCCTTCTTGTGCGGCGCCATGGCCCGTCTGGCTCACGACGAGGGGATGCACCTCGACGTGGCATCCGGCGGGGAGCTCCACGTCGCTCTCTCCGCGGGCGTCGCCCCGGCGCGGCTGATCCTCCACGGCAACAACAAGTCGGTGGACGAGCTGGGGGCAGCCCTGCAGCACGGCGTGGGTCGGATCGTCATCGACTCGTTCGACGAGATGGCGCGCCTGGGTGCCCTCTTGGAGTCCGCACCGTCAGGAGCCGACAGGCCGAAGGTGCTGGCGCGGGTGACGCCCGGTGTCGAGGCGCACACGCACGAGTTCGTGCGGACCGGGCAGGAGGACTCGAAGTTCGGCTTCTCCGTCTCCTCCGGGGCCGCGGCCGAGGCCGTGGCCGCGCTGGAGCTCATGCCGGGTGTCGAGTTGACCGGCGTCCACGCGCACATCGGCAGCCAGGTCTTCGACGCGTCCTCATTCGAGCAGGCCGCCGACGTGCTGGGGTCGTTCTTCGCCCCGCTCGGGCTCCCTGAGTTGATCGTGGGGGGCGGGTTGGGCGTCCCTTACGTCAACGGGGAGTCGGCTCCGACGCTGGCCGCCTGGGCCGAGGCAACACGCGGCGCGTGCACCAGGGCGGGCGTCGATCCCGCCACGCGGATCTCGGCCGAGCCCGGGCGTTCCATCGTCGCCACAGCCGGCATGACCCTGTACACCGTCGGCACGGTAAAGCACCTCCCGGGCATCCGCACCTACGTCAGCGTCGACGGAGGGATGAGCGACAACCCGCGTCCGGTCCTCTACGGCAGTGGCTACGAGGCCTTCCTCCCGCGCCGTCGGGGCACCACGCCGGCGGCCGGTACGCGTGGTCGGCAAGCACTGCGAGAGTGGTGATCTCGTTGTGCCCGAGGCCTACGTTCCCGACGATCTCAGGGTGGGCGATGTCCTGTCCACACCGGTCACCGGCGCCTACGGCTACTCCATGGCCTCCAATTACAACAAGGTCCCCCGTCCTGCGGTCGTCTTCGTAGGCGATGGCACCGCCCGGGTGGCGGTCCGGCGGGAGACCTTCAACGACCTCACGAGGCTCGACGCGTGACGGCCCGATGATCCACGCCTGCGTGTCGTAGGCGGCAGACACGCGACCCGCCGGGCGGGAGGAAACGCAGGTCACCGTGCGCGTACCTGTACCGTTTGGAGGTGACCACCGCCGAGGACAGCACCTTCCCTCACGCCCATCAGGCTCCGACCGTGCGCGTCGGCCTGCTCGGCTGCGGCAACGTCGGAGGCGCGCTGGCCGAGATACTCCTCACGCGTTCGGAGGATGTCGCCGCCCGTACCGGCATCCGCCTGGAGCTCGTCGGGATCGCGGTGGCCCATCCCGAGCGACCCCGGCCCGGAGCCATTCCGGCCGAACTCCTCAGCGCGGATGCCGGCGCATTGGTCGCACGAGCCGATGTCGATGTGGTGGTCGAGGTCATCGGAGGACTGCACCCTGCGCACGAACTGGTGGAAGCGGCGCTGCGCAACGGCAAGCCGGTGGTGACGGCCAACAAGGCGCTGCTCGCCGTCGCCGGGGCCGAGCTGTCCGAGGTCGCGGCCTCGGCCGGCGTGGACCTGCTCTACGAGGCGGCGGTGGCGGGGGCCATCCCCGTCATCCGGCCGCTGCGCGAATCGCTCGCCGGAGAGCAGATCGTGCGCGTCATGGGCATCGTGAACGGCACGACCAACTACATCCTCACCCGCATGGAGGAGGAGGGCGCCGGCTACAGCGAGCTCCTACGCGAGGCACAGGAGCTCGGCATGGCCGAGCGCGACCCGACGGCCGACGTCGATGGGCACGACGCGGCGGCCAAGGCGGCGATCCTCGCCGCCCTCGCGTTCGGGAGCGACGTCGTCGACGCGGATGTCTATCGCGAGGGCATCAGCGGCATCAGTGCGGCCGACATCGCCTACGCCAACCGGCTGGGGTACTCGGTCAAGCTCCTGGCGATCGCCGAGCTGATCGACGGCGGACCCGAGCTGTCCGTGCGGGTCCACCCCGCCATGATCCCGAAGACGCATCCCCTGGCGTCGGTGCGGGGGGCCTTCAACGCCGTCTTCGTGGAAGGCGCCGTCAGCGGCGAGCTCATGCTGTACGGGCGCGGCGCCGGGGGCGGACCGACGGCCAGCGCTTTGCTGGGCGACCTGGTCGACGCCTCGCGCAACCTCCTCGCCGGCGCGCCGGCGCCGGCGCCGAAGCGCACGAGCTCGACCGTGTTCTCGCAGAACGACATGCACTCGGCCTTCTACCTGAGCATGGACGTGGCGGACCGTCCCGGCGTACTAGCCGCCGTGGCCAAGATCTTCGGCGACCACGACGTCTCCATCCGGGCCATGGAGCAGGTCGGACTGGCCGCAGAGGCCCGACTGGTCTTCCTCACCCATGTGGCCCGCGAAGGGGATCTCCTCGCCACCATCGACGAGCTGCGCCGGCACCAGGCGGTCGACCGCGTGAGCGGGGTGCTGCGGGTCATCGGCGAGCGGGCTGACGACGGGGGAGCGGGTCTGTCGTGACGGTCGGTTGGCGGGGCGTCATGGAGGAATACCGCGACCTCTTGCCCATCACCGAGAAGACGCCAGTGGTCACTTTGCTCGAGGGCGGCACCCCCCTCGTCCCGGCTCCCCGGCTGTCGGAGCGCGTCGGCGCCGAGGTGTGGCTCAAGGTCGAAGGGGCGAACCCCACCGGCAGCTTCAAGGACCGCGGCATGACGATGGCCATCTCGATGGCCGTGGACGAAGGAGCCAAAGCGGTCGTGTGCGCGTCCACGGGCAATACCTCGGCCTCGGCCGCGGCATACGCGTCGCGGGCGGGGTTGGCCTGTGTCGTGCTGATCCCCGACGGCCACATCGCGCTGGGCAAGTTGGCGCAGGCGCTGATGCACGGCGCGCGCGTGCTGCAGGTGCGAGGCAACTTCGACCAGCTCCTCACCATTGTGCGCGACCTGCCCAACCACGCGCCGATCACCGTGGTCAATTCGGTGAACCCTCACCGCATCGAAGGTCAGATGACAGGCGCCTTCGAGATCGTCGACGTCCTGGGCGATGCTCCCGACGTCCACTGCATCCCGGTGGGCAACGCCGGGAATATCTCGGCCTACTGGCGGGGTTATCTCAAGTACAAGGATGCGGGCCGGGCGACCAAGTTGCCGCGCATGATGGGCTTCCAGGCCGCGGGTGCGGCGCCGATCGTGCTCGGCCACCCCGTGGAGAACCCCGAGACGATCGCCACGGCGATCCGTATCGGGAACCCCGCCAGTTGGTACTCGGCCACGGCCGCCGCTTCCGAGTCCGGCGGATCCATCACGGCGGTCACCGACGAAGAGATCATGGATGCGTACACCTTTCTCGCCCAGCAGGAGTCCGTCTTCTGCGAGGCGGCGTCTTCGGCGTCCGTGGCCGGGCTGATCAAGCACGGGGTGCCGGGGGGCTCGAAAGTAGTGTGCGTGTTGACCGGGCACGGGCTGAAGGATCCCGACCTCGCCATCAAGGCGATCTCGGTGCCTTCGGTCATCGATCTCAAGCTCGAGTCGGTGCTGGCCGAGATATCCCTGTAGGCGGGTGACGCCGGGTGGGGGCCCGGAGCCACTGACCTGCGGCGAGGAGGGGGTGTTGGCATGAACCGCCGCCTCCCGCTACACTGAATACATCCCCACTGCGCTTCGAAGCGCTCTCCGCGGGTACAAGCGGTCCCGGGAGAGCATCACGCAGAGGTGATCCGGGGGAGGGCATGCACACGCGACGCCCTTCTCCTCCCTGAAATTCCCTCGCTACGCGCGGAAAGATTCCGAGCTGGCGACAACCCTCTTGGAAGAGGAGCCCGATGACTGCGGAACAGCAGCTCGAAAGATCAGTTCTCGAAGGCAAGGAGCGCGACGAGCTCAGCGCCATCGCCCAGGCCATGTCGCTCAAGACGACGACCCGGACGAAAAAGGCCGACATCATCGACCAGATACTCGATGCCACCGGTGTGACCTCCGGGCCCGCCGCCGCAGCGAGCAACGGCGATGGCGAGACCTCCGGCACGAACGGCGCCCCCAAGCCGGCCCGGCGTTCCCGGGCCTCGGCCGCTGCCAGGGGAGCCGCCGAGACGGCCTCGTTCGTCTCCGGTGACGGTGACGACAGCCGCCCTGCGACGGGGGATGCAGGAGACGGTCCGGCGTCGGAGGCCATCCCGGCCGCCGGCACGACCGAGGTGGCGACGAACGGCGACTCCGGACCGGCCGTGTTCGTCGAGCCGCCCGAGCTGGCCGACGGTGCCGATTCCTCGCCGAGGCAGAACGGACAGCACCAGAACCACACGAACCAGAACAACGGCGGCGGCCAGCAGGGCAACCGCAACCAGAACCGAAACAACCAGGGGAACCAGAACCGGAACAACCAGGGGAACCAGAACAACCAGGGGAACCAGAACAATCAGGGGAACCAGGGCAACGACGGCGACGTCGGCAACCGCCGCAGCCGCCGGCGCCGTGGTCGCGAGCGTCCCGGTCAGGGCGGCGAGCTGCAGGGCGGAGGCCAGGAGCAGCCCTACTCGGGCGAGCTGGTCGAGGTCAGCGGCATGCTCGACCTGCGCGACGAGGGCTACGGCTTCCTGCGTTGCGACGGCTACCTGCCATCGTCCAAGGACGTGTACGTCTCCATCAGCCAGGCGCGGAAGTTCGCCCTGCGTCGCGGCGACTATGTCGAGGGCGCCTGCAGGCCGGCGTCGAACAACGAGAAGTACCCGGCGCTGCTGCGCATCGACAAGGTGTCGACGATGGACCCCGACGAGGCGCGCAACCGGCCCCGCTTCGAGGACCTGACCCCGCTCTTCCCGGACTCGCGTCTGAACCTCGAGATGTCGGACGCGGGCGACAAGGACAACCTCACGGCCCGCATCGTCGACCTCATCTCGCCGATCGGCAAGGGACAGCGCGGCATGATCGTGTCGCCGCCCAAGGCGGGCAAGACGACGGTGATGAAGCAGATCGCCCACTCCATTGAGGCCAACAACCCTGACGTGCATCTCATGGTCCTGCTCGTCGACGAGCGGCCCGAAGAAGTCACCGACATGCGTCGCTCGGTCAAGGGCGAGGTGATCGCCTCGACGTTCGACCGTCCCTCGGACGAGCACACGCAGGTGGCCGAACTGGCCATCGAGCGGGCCAAGCGGCTCGTCGAAATGGGCAGGGACGTCGTCATCATCCTCGACGGCATCACCCGTCTCGCCCGCGCCTACAACCTCGCCGCCCCGGCCACCGGACGCATCATGTCCGGTGGTGTCGACTCCGGTGCGCTCTACCCGCCCAAGAAGTTCTTCGGCGCGGCGCGCAACGTGGAAGAAGGCGGCTCGTTGACGATCCTGGCCTCGGCCCTCGTCGAGACCGGCTCGAAGATGGACGAAGTGATCTTCGAGGAGTTCAAGGGCACCGGCAACATGGAGCTGCGGCTCGACCGGCGGCTCTCGGAGCGTCGCCTCTACCCGGCCATCGACGTCAATGCCAGCTCGACCCGGCACGAGGAGCTCCTCTTCGAGCGGGGCCAGCTGCAGCAGGTCTGGAAGCTGCGCCGGGTGCTCAACGCCCTGGCCAGCGACGGCAAGGATGCGGCGGGCCTGGAATTGCTCATGGACAAGATCCGCACCACGGCGAGCAACGATGAGTTCCTGGCCGAGATCGCCAAGGGACCGGGCACCTGATCTGACCCGACCTGCAGGGGCGCTTTGGACCCCTACACTGGACCGACTCTTACCCCACACTGGAGACACCATGAAGACCGACATCCACCCTGACTACGTCGACGCCACGGTCAAGTGCTCGTGCGGGAACACGTTCGTCACCCACTCCACCAAGGCCGATCTCCACGTCGAGCTGTGCAACGAATGCCACCCGTTCTTCACGGGAAAGCAGAAGCTGGTCGACTCCGGTGGTCGCGTGGAGCGCTTCCAGCGTCGCTACGGGGAGCGCAAGGGCAAGGCCAAGGCCAAGCCCGCTCCGGCGGCGCAGGACTGATCCGGCCGGGACCGGCGCCAGCCGCCGCGTCCCCGCCCCCACGAGGAGCCCCGGAACCGCATGTTCGACGACCGGATGGCCGCGCTCGAGACGGAGTACGAGGCCGTCGAGACGGAGTTGGCCGATCCGGCCACCCTCTCGAACCAGGACCGCCTGCGCGACCTGTCGCGGCGCCACAAGGAGCTCGGTGACATCGTCCGGGCCTGGCACGAACTGACCGCCGCCCGCGAGGACGTCGCCACCGCCCGCGAGATGCTGACCGAGACCTCTGGGGACGAGCGCGAGCTCATGCGCCAGGAGGTCGACGTGGCCGAGACACTGGTGGCGACGCTCGAGGAGCGGGTCCAGACGTTGCTGCTCCCGAAGGATCCCAACGAGGGCCGCAACCTGATCATGGAGATCCGGGGCGCGGTGGGGGGTGACGAGGCGAACCTGTTCGCCCGCGTGCTCTACGACATGTACCTGCGCTACGCCGCCGTCAAGAAATGGAAGGTCGAGATCCTCTCGGAGGACGCGTCGGACAAGGACGGCATCAACGAGGCCGTCTTCCTCGTGAAGGGCCCCGATGCCTACATCCGGCTGGAGCACGAGGGAGGGACCCACCGGGTGCAGCGCGTGCCCGTCACGGAGGCAAAGGGAAGGATCCACACCTCCACCGCCACGGTGACCGTGCTGCCGGAGGCCGCCGAGGTCGAGATCGACATCGATCCGAACGACCTCAAGATCGACGTCTACCGTTCCACCGGCCCGGGCGGGCAGTCGGTCAACACGACCGACTCCGCCGTCCGCATCACGCACCTCCCCACCGGGACGGTCGTGGCCATGCAGGACGAGAAGAGCCAGATTCAGAACCGGGCCAAGGCGATGGTGGTGTTGCGGGCCCGCCTTCTCAAGGCGGAACAGGATCGCCAGGCCGCCGCCATGTCGGCGCAGCGGCGCGGTCAGGTGGGGGCGGGGAACCGTACCGACAAGATCCGCACCTACAACTTCAAGGAGAACCGGGTCACCGATCACCGGATCAACCTGACCTTGTACAAGCTCGACCAGGTGCTGGCGGGCGATCTCGACGAGCTCACGGACGCGTTGATGGCCGACAAGCGGGCCCGACAGCTCGAGGGTGAGGAGGTGGGCGCGTCGTGACCGTCGCGGCGGCGACGGCGGGACCGCCCGCCCGCACCCCGCCGGACGCCGACGACGCGTCGGCCGGCGCGGGGGAGGATGTCGGGACCCGGGCGCTGGGTGCTGAGCTGACCGCGGTGCTGGGCGGGGCCCGCCACGACGCGCGCTTCATCCTCGACGAGGTCCTCGGCGTCGGCCCAGGGGACAGAAGGCCCGACGTCGTCCCTGCCGCGGCGGCGGCGGCGGCGCGGTCAATGGCGGCACGCCGGGCGGCGGGGGAGCCGCTGCAGTACGTCTTCGGCCACTGGGCCTTCCGCCGCCTCGACCTCCGCGTGAATCCGTGCGTCCTGATCCCCCGGCCCGAGACCGAGCAGGTGGTGGAGGTCGCTCTGGCCGAGGCCCGGCGCATCCTCGCCGCTGGGCCGAAGGGCGCGCCTGGTGGCGGTCGACGCCGGAACCGGAAGCGGCGCCATTGCGCTGGCACTGGCCACCGAGCTCGGGGCCGCCGCGGTCGAGGGCATCTGGGCCACCGACACCAGTCCGGCCGCGCTCGGGGTGGCAAGGGCCAACCTGGAGGCGTGCCGCCATGCCGGCACCGGGCCGCTGCCGCCCGTGGAGCTGCTCGAGGGGAGCTGGCTGACCCCGCTGCCGGGCCGGCTGCAGGGGCGGGTCGACCTGGTGGTGTCCAACCCGCCCTACGTGACCAAGGACGAGTGGGCGGGACTGCCGGCCGAGGTGCGTGCCGAGCCGAGGCAGGCCCTGGTCGCCGGGCCGGGCCTGCGGGGCGCCGGGGGGCTGGCCGACGTCGAGGCGGTGCTCGAGCAGGCCTCTCTCTGGCTCGGGCGTCCCGGGGCCGTGATCGTCGAGCTGGCGCCGCAGCAGGCCGATGCCGCGGCGGATGCGGCCCGGCAACTGGGGTACGACGAGGTACGGGTGGAGCCCGACCTGGCCGGGCGGCCCCGCGCGCTCGTGGTGCTCCGAACTGGCTCAGAATAGGAGGATGGACCTCGCTCCGGCCGCCGACGAGGACCACCCCCCGGTCGTCGGAGGGGCGTCGCCGGCCGTGCTCACGGCGCTGGCGTCCCACCGGATCATCGCCGTCCCCAACGTGGGCGGCTACAGCCTGGCGGTGCGGGCCGGCTCCCCGGAGGACGAGGCGCGACTGAAGGAGCTGGCGGCCGATCCGGACGGGCCCCATTACGCGGTGGGGCAGATCGACGACGTGCGGGAGCTGACCTCAGGTTGGACCGACGAGCTGAAGACGCTGCTGCAGCGTTGCTGGCCCGGACCGGTCGAGGTGTTCCTCCCGTCGGGCGGCTCGGCCGGCTCGGGCGGCTCGGCCCGTTCGGCCGGGGGACCGGCCGACGCCGATGCAGCCGAACCCGCGGCCGCAGCCGATACCCACGGCGAGGAGGACCCGGACACGGCGACCACGGCCTCCAACGGACGACACGGCGTCGCGGACGACGGTGAGCCCGAGTACGGCGCCTGGGCCGTCGTCGTCGGCATGCCCGATGGGCGGGCGTTGCGGCGCCTCTGCCGGGAACAGGGCCCGTGGCGGACGGTGCCCCTGCGCTTCACGGAGCCCGAGGAGGTCGCCCGGGCCTTCCGCGCCGACGACGTGGCGGTCGTCGTCGACGGAGGCCGACAGCGAGGGCCCGCTGCCCACGGTGGTCGACGCCACGGTGACGCCCATCCGGGTCCTGCGCGAAGGCGCGCTGCCGTCGTCCTTCATCGAAGGGACGATGTTGATGAGCACGCGCCGCAAGCTCTTCTCACGGACGAAGCGCCCGCCGGCGGGCTGAACGGGTTCGCTCCCTGGTCACGGTGCGGAAGCCCGACCACGACGCCGGCCCCTACGGGGGTTCAGGGGTCGAGCGCGGTGGACCGAGGGGGCATCCGTCCACGCCCCGGGGGCTCTCCGGGGCGCCGTTAGACTCGCTTGTCATGCGCGGCGCCGACGGCTCGGATCACGCCCGGTTCGCCCTCGAGGAGCTCCCGGGCCCCGCCGCCCTCCACGACAGCCCAGGCGAAGGGACACCATGAGCAGCTACGAGACAGCGTTGGCCGCCGACCCCCAGGTCGCGCACCTCCTGCGCGACGAGCTCGAGCGGCAGCAGACGACGCTGCAGCTCATCGCCTCGGAGAACTTCACCTCGCCGGCCGTGCTCGCTGCCTCGGGCTCGGTGCTGACCAACAAGTACGCCGAGGGCTATCCCGGCCGCCGTTACTACGGCGGCAACCAGGTCATCGACCGGGTGGAGGATCTGGCCCGCGATCGGGCCACCGCGCTGTTCGGGGCCGAGCACGCCAACGTGCAGCCGCACGCCGGCGCCAACGCAAACCTCGCCGCCTACAACGCGCTGCTCGAGCCGGGTGCGACCATCCTCGCCATGCGGCTCGACCACGGCGGCCACCTGACGCACGGCTCGCCCGCCTCCATCGTCTCCAAATTCTGGCGCTTCGTCTCCTACGGCGTCACGCCGCAGTCGGCGGACGAGTCGGATCCGGGTGAGGTCATCGATTTCGACCAGGTCGCCCACCTCGCGAAGACCGAGCGCCCGGCCCTCATCGTGGCGGGCTCGACGGCCTACGCGCGGATCATCGACCCGTTGCCCTTCCGCGAGATCGCCGATTCGGTGGGCGCACTGTTCATGTTCGATGCAGCCCACCCGGCCGGCCTCATCGCCGGCGGGGCCCACCCGAGCCCGGTCGGCATTGCGGACGTCGTCACGCTCACCACGCACAAGACGTTGCGCGGCCCGCGCGGCGGCGCCATTCTGTGCGGGGAGGAGCTGGCCAAGAAGATCGACAGCGCCGTGTTCCCGGGCCTGCAGGGCGGGCCGCTCGAGCACGTGATCGCAGCCAAGGCCGTGGCCTTCGCCGAGGCGGCCCGGCCCGAGTTCCGCCAGTATGCAGCTCAGGTCGTGGCCAACGCGGCGGCCCTGGCCGAGGCGTTGGCCGGACACGGGTTCCGGCTCGTCTCGGGTGGCACCGACAACCACATGCTGCTCGTCGACCTGCGGCCCTTCGACGAGGAACTGACAGGGAAGGAAGCCCAGGAGGTCCTGGACCGAGCGGGCATCACCTGCAACCGCAACACCATTCCCGACGATCCGCGCTCCGCCTTCCAGACCTCGGGGCTACGCCTGGGAACCGCCGCCGAGACGACCGCCGGCATGGGGACCGGGGAGATGCAGGTGGTGGCCGACCTGATCGTGCGCACGCTCAAGGCCCGCACCGACGAGGGGGAGATCGAGGCGGTGCGGGCGCAGGTCGCCGAGCTGTGCGGCGCCTTCCCGCCGTATCCCGATCTCCTGGCCTGACGCATGCCCGACATCGGCTGGTACGGCCTGGTCCTGGTGATTGCGGCGGTTGCCACTGCCGCAATCACGGTCCCGGCCAAGCGCATCGCGCTGCGGGTTGGCTATGTCGCCCACCCCGGCGAGCGCACGGTGCACACCAAGCCGATCCCCTACGGCGGCGGTGCCGCGATGTTCATGGGATTCATGGTGGCGGTGCTGGGAGCGGCCGCCGTCCCGCAGCTGCGCCCGATCTTCCAGGACTCGCCCGAGATGACGGGCGTCGTGCTGGCGTCGGGCGCCATGTTCGCCGTCGGGCTGATCGACGACGTCCGCGACATGTCGGCCCCGGCGAAGATGGCCGGGCAGGTCCTCGCGGCGAGCATCCTGTACTTCAGCGGCGTGACGATGTACGAGTTGAAGATCCCGCTGGCCGGATTCTTCGTCCTCACGCCGGGCATCGTCCCGCTCATCACCGCAGCGTGGGTCATCGCGCTGACCAACGCCGTCAACCTCATCGACGGCCTGGACGGCTTGGCCGCCGGCGTGGTGGCGATCGGCGGCGGCGCCCTCGCCATCTACGGCATCCGGCTGCAGGGGCTCGGCCTCCTGCCCAGCGACAACATCGGACCGTTGGTGGCCGTGGCCGCATGCGGCATCTGCCTCGGCTTCCTGCCCTTCAACTTCAACCCGGCGCGCATCTTCATGGGCGATGCCGGCGCGCACTTCCTCGGGCCTCCTCATGGCGGCCTCGACGATGGTGATCGGCGGTCGCGTGCCGACCGCCGTGCCCATCAGCGGCGTCACCTACTTCTTCTTCGCCCCCCTTTTCATCCCGCTCCTCATCCTCGGCGTCCCGCTGGTCGACATGGCGTTCGCCTTCGTGCGGCGCACGGCACGAAGGGCACCGGGCTTCGACACCCCGGACAAGGAGCACATCCACCACCGGCTGCTCCGCCTCGGCCACGGCCCCCGCCGCAGCGTCATCATCCTGTGGGCCTGGACGGCGGTCCTCTCCAGTTTCCTGCTGTTCCCCCTCTTCGTGCACCAGGTCAACGCCTTCATCCCGATCGGGGCCGCCGCCCTCGGGGTCGGCCTCTACACCTTCTTCCACCCGGGCCTGCGCCGGGGGAACGGCGAGGACGAGGAAGATGAGCCGGAACCTGGGAATTCCGCCCCATCCTGGGCCGCGGAGCGGGTCAGCGAGGTGGTCCGGTTCCCGTCATGACCGTTTGGACGGCATCTGGGCGCAGATGCGATGATGAGGCCTGTGTACCCCGTCCACCTCGCCTCGTCCGATACTGCCGCCCCGGCAGCTTCGCGGACGACGGACTCCGGCGCGCCACGCACCGCATAGGGGCTCAGCAGTCGGATGCGTGGTCAAGTGAGCGCCGTCGAACGCGCCCGCCCGGGTGAGCGAGCAGGACGAATCGTCGCAGTCAGAGCAGCCAGGGCAGCCGGCTTCCGCGGAGCCCAAGCCGCTCCCGGGCGCCATGGCATTCCTCAACATGGGGCTGGCGGCGGCCGTCTGTGTGGGGGTCGGTCTGGGGCTCGGGATCTTGGTGGACAATGCGCTGCACACCGCTCCGGTCTTCCTGCTGATCGGCCTGGGGCTCGGCCTGGCCGCCGCCGCGCTCAGCATCATCAAGCAGATCCGGACGTACCTGTAGGAGCCCGGTCATGAACATGCTCGACGGGCTCTCGGACCTCGGCGGCAATGCGCTCTCCAAGGTCCTGCGCCGCACCATCGTCTCCGCCGTCGTGGTGGGGGTCGTGGCGATTTTGATCGCGTTGCTGCTCTCGGTGCCGTGGGCGGCGCTCGGGCTCGCGTTCGGCCTCACCATCGCGGTCCTCAACCTCCGCTTCCTCGACGCGGGGGTGGCCAAGCTCAACACGGACGGCGAGACCAGCAACAAGGTGCTGCGACGTGCCATCGGGACCAAGAGCGTGACGCGTCTCGGCATCATCACCGTGATCTGCATCGGCCTGCTGCTCCTCAACGGCGCGCTCGGGATCGGCGCCGTGGCCGGCCTCGTCATCTTCCAACTGCTCTTCGTGGTCAACGTGGGCCGCGTCATCATTTCGCAGGGGATCCAGTGAACAACAGCTTCATCCTCGCCAGCGGCAACATCACGATCGGCAACCACCACGGCGTGGTCCACGTCTTCGGTCTGACCATTTACCTGGACGTGGTATGGACCACGCTCCTCGCCGCCGCCATCGTGATGGCTTTCGGCCTCCGCATGCGGGCCAAGGTCACCTCGGGGGTGCCGGGCAAGCTGCAGCTCTTCTGGGAGACGATGGTCGAGCAGGTCTCGGAGTTGGCGACGTCGACCATCGGCCCCGAAGGCCTCCCCTTCGTGGGCCTCGGTGTCACCATCTTCTTCTTCCTCCTCATCTGCAACTGGCTCGCCTTCATTCCCAGCGGCGACCCGGGATTCCTGGCCCCGCCGACGGGTGACGTGAACCTTCCCCTCGCCCTGGCCGTCACGGTGATCTTCCTGGTGCACTACAACTCGGTCAAGGCGCGGGGCTGGAAGGGCTACTTCAAGCACTACGCCCAGCCCTACGCTGCGCTGACCCCCATCAACATCATTGAGGAGATCACGAAGCCGATCACGCTGACCTTCCGGCTCTTCGGCAACATCTTCTCCGGCGTGCTCATGGTGGCGGTGATCGTCGCCCTGATCCCGCCCTACCTGTCCTGGATCGGCCTTCTCGTCTGGAAGCCCTTCGACGAGCTGTTCATCGGCGCCATCCAGGCCTTCATCTTCGCCCTCCTGACCATCGTGTACCTCGGTATGGGCATGAGCAGGGACTCCCACTGAGGGTCCGGGCGACCGGCAATCCATTCGACCAAACGATCTCGACAAAAACGATCTCGACAAAGGAGAGGAAACATGGCAGCAAACGACATAGAAGGTGCGGTGCGTATCGCCGGCGCCCTGATCGGCGGCGGGCTCGCACTAGGTGGCGGCGCCATCGGTGCTGCGGTCGGTGACGGCCTGGCCGGTTCGCAGACCATTGCCGCCATCGCCCGGCAGCCGGAGATCGAGGCCAAGGCCCGTCAGTACTTCTTCCTGACGGTCGGTCTCGTGGAGGCCATGTACTTCATCAACCTTCTGTTCATGGTGGTGTTCGTCTACGTCTTCGCCGCCAAGAGCATCGCCGGCTAGCGCGATCCAACTCACCGCCTACCTCACGGAGAACGCTCCGGAACTGAGAGCATGATGACCACCGCAGGCATTTTCCTCTTGCCCAATGGGACCTTCTTCATTGAATTGATCGTCTCGATCGTTCTGATCCTGGCGATCTACAAATGGGTGCTGCCTCCCATCAACAAAGCAATGGAGGACCGTCAGGAGAAGATCAGAGAGTCGTTGGACGCCGCCGACAAGGCGCGCGCCGACGCCGAGGCTGCTGATGACGAGCGCCGGAACATCCTCGAAGAGGCGCGCCATCAGGCCCGCGAAATCGTGGCGACGGCCAATCGGACGGCGGAGCAGGTGCGTACCGACGGCCAGGCACGCGGGCAGGTGGACTACGACCGCATCGTCGGCAACGCCGACGTCGAAATCGCCCTGGCCCGCCAACGCGCGGTCGAGGAAGCGGCCTCCCGCATGGGTGAGATCGTGATGGAGGTGGTGGAGCGGGTCATCGGGCGTGAGGTGAACGCCGAGGCCCACCGCGACCTCATCGACGAGGCCGTGGCCGCCCTGCGGGCCGACACCGCCGGTGGCGCGGCCGCCGCCGGGGCCGGGGCCCGCCAGTGAATCCAGCGCTTCAGGGGTACTCAGCCGCAGTGACCGAAGCGGCCGGCCCGGCCGCGCTCGGCGGCCTGGCGGCCGACCTCGAGGCGATTGAGCAGCTCGTGCTGGGCAACGACCGGCTCCGTGCCGCGCTGACCGACACCGCCGTGCCCGGTCCCGCTCGCCGGGCCGTGGTGCTCGACCTGCTCGACGGAAAGGTCACGCCCGCGGCGCGGCGGCTGGCCGCCTTCGCGGCCGGGGTCGTCTCGGCCCCCGAGGTCGTCACCGCACTCGGCTGGGTCAGCACCCGGGTCCGTCACCTCGCCGAGGGCCAGGACGACGAGCCGGGCCTGAGCCTGATGCAGTCGCGCCAGCGTGTGGGCGGGTACGCCACCGCTGTGTACGAGGACATGACCACGGCCCAGCTGGAGTCGTTGGAGGACGACCTCTTCCGGTTCGCCCGGATCGTCGCGGCTACACCGGCCCTCCGCGCCGCCTTGGCCGACCGTGACCTGGACGTGACGGCCCGCCAGGGCCTGGTCACGCAGTTGCTCGAGGGCAAGGTGCCGACCACCACCCTGGCGCTGACCCGCTTCGCCGTGACGGGAGGCCGGGCCCGCGACATCGTCGGGACCCTGGACTTCCTGGTGGAGCTGACGGCGCAGGCCCGGGGCTGGCGCATCGCGGCGTGGTCGCCGCGGCGCCGATCGAGGACGCGCAGCGGAGCGAGCTGGCCGACTCGCTCGGCAGCCTGGCTGGGTCACCGGTGGAGTTGCAGGTGGAGGTCGACGCGTCACTGCTGAGCGGCGCCCTCATCCGCATCGGTGACTTGCAGGTGGACGCAACGGCACGAGGCAGGATCGACGCCCTCCGCGAGTACTTCACGCCGACCGGCTGGGAGCCGGCCGGATTCGGCCGAGGGCACAGTTCGCAGGACCAGACAGAGGGAGCAGAGTGATGGCAGAGCTCACCATTGACGCCAGTGAGATCACCCAGGCGCTGGAGCGCCACGTCGAGGACTACACCCCGGCGGTGGGCACCGAGCAGATCGGGCGCGTCGTCGAGGTCGGTGATGGCATCGCCCGGGTCTCCGGGCTGCCCGGTGCCGCCGTGAACGAGTTGCTGGAGTTCGAGGACGGGACCCTGGGCCTGGCACTGAACCTCGACGAGGACACCATCGGTGCCGTCGTCCTGGGCGAGGTCGACCAGATCGAGGAAGAGCAGACGGTCAAGGCCACCGGTCGGATCCAGACCGTTCCGGTCGGCGACGCGCTGCTCGGCCGGGTGGTGAATGCCCTGGGCGAACCGCTCGACGGCAAGGGTCCGGTCAACACCACCGAGACGCGCCGCATGGAGGTCCAGGCCCCCGGGATCGTCGGCCGCCAGCCGGTCAGCGAGCCGATGCAGACGGGCATCAAGGCCATTGACGCCATGACGCCGATCGGCCGCGGACAGCGCGAGCTGATCATCGGCGACCGCAAGACCGGGAAGACGACCGTCGCCGTCGACACCATCCTCAACCAGGCCGGCCAGGGCGTGAAATGCATTTATGTCGCCGTCGGCCAGAAGAACTCCTCGGTGGCGCAGACCGTGGCCACCCTGGAGGACCACCAGGCGCTCGAGTACACCGTCGTGGTGGTCGCTTCCGCCGGGGACCCCGCTCCCTTCAAATACCTGGCGCCCTACGCCGGCTGCGCCATGGGCCAGCACTGGATGGAGAACGGCCAGCACGCCCTCATCGTCTACGACGACCTTTCCAAGCAGGCCGAGGCCTACCGCTCCGTGTCACTTCTGCTCCGGCGCCCACCAGGCCGCGAGGCATACCCCGGCGACGTCTTCTACCTGCACTCGCGCTTGCTGGAGCGGGCGGCGAAGCTCTCCGACGCCCTCGGTGGCGGGTCGATGACGGCGCTGCCGATCATCGAGACCAAGGCCGGCGACATCTCGGCCTACATCCCGACCAACGTCATCTCCATCACAGACGGCCAGGTCTTCTTGGAGACTGACCTGTTCAACTCGGGTATCCGGCCGGCCATCAACGTCGGCAACTCGGTCAGCCGCGTGGGAAGTGCCGCCCAGGTCAAGGCGATGAAGCAGGTTTCGGGCACGCTCAAGCTCGACCTGGCGCAGTTCCGCGAGCTCGAGTCGTTCGCCACCTTCGGCTCGGAGCTCGACCGTGTGTCGCAGGCCCAGCTCGACCGCGGCTACCGGCTGACGGAGCTGCTCAAGCAGCCCCAGAACCAGCCGGTGCCCGTGGAGGAGCAGGTCGTCGTCATTTACGCCGGGACCAAGGGCTGGACCGACACGGTGCCGGTGAGCGAGGTGCAACGCTTCGCGACGGAGGTCATCGAGTACTTCAGGGCGAACCACCCGACCGTGCTCGAGACGATCCGCACCACCGGCGCCCTGTCCAAGGGCGACGAGCTCGACCAGGGACTGGCCACCTTCCTCGAGGGATTCGACACCGGGAAGGTCGACTGACGCATGGCCGGAGGCCAAGAGCGCATTCTGCGGCGCCGTATCCGCAGTGTGCAGTCCACCAGGAAGATCACCAAGGCGATGGAGCTCATCGCCGCGTCGCGGATCGTGCGCGCCCAGAACCGGATCGCGGCGAACCGCCCCTTCCGCGAGGGCATGGAGCGCGTGCTGCGGCTGGTGGCGGCGGCCGACCCGATTGCGGCCAAGAAGCTGCTCGGCACGCCCGAATCACCGCAGCACATCGGGATCCTGCTGATTGCCGGCGACCGTGGCCTGGCCGGGTCGTACAACTCGGGCGTCCTGCGCCTGACCGAGCGTACGGTGGCCGACTACCGGGCCGCCGGCGCCGAGGTCACCGTGTGGGCCGTGGGCAAGAAGGCCCCGGCGTTCCTCCGCTTTCGCGGCATTGAGGTCGCGCAGTCGTTTGTCGGCGTCGCCGACCGTCCCGAGTTCAGCGACGCCCGGCGCATCGCTTCCATCGTGGCCGCACCCTTCGAGTCCGGCGAGGTCGACCTGGTGCAGATGATCTCGACCCGCTTCTTTTCCGCCGGCTCGCAGCGCGTCGAGCGGATGCAGATGTTGCCCCTGCCCCTGCCCGAAGAGGCCGGCGTGGTCTACGAGGAGGACGGGACGCTCCAGGGCTACACCGAGTTCGAGCCGGAGCCGGCGAAGCTGCTCGTGAAATTGGCCCCGCGGGCCCTGGAGGCGGAGATCTTCGCCGCGCTGCTCGAAGGCACGGCGGCGTTCTTCACCGCGCAACAGCGCGCCATGGCGGCCGCCACCGAGAACGCGGACGAGCTCGTCCGCACGCTCACCCGCGTCATGAACCGCGCCCGTCAGGACGCCATCACCACCGAGATCATGGAGATCGTCGGCGGAGCCGAGGCGCTCCGCCATTCGAAGGGAGCTTGACCGCATGACCACCATCGCACAGACGGGTGACACCACGGGACGGGTGCTCGAGGAAGGGCGTGTCGTCGCCATCGCGGGGCCCGTGATCGACGTCGAGTTCCCACCGCACGCCCTGCCCGAGATCAACTTCGAGGTCGAGTTCGACATCGAGCTCGACGGCTCCACGCACACCGTGGCGGCCGAGGTGGCGCAGCAGATCGGCGACGGGCGCGTCCGCTGCATCTGCATGCAGCAGACGGACGGGCTCGTGCGCGGCGCGGCGGTCCGCAACCTCGGTCGCGGCATCTCGGTCCCGGTCGGCAACGCGGTGCTCGGCCACGTCTTCAACGTGTTGGGCCAGCCGCTCGACACCGACCACATCGACGGGATCGAGGAGCGCTGGGAGATCCACCGCCCGGCCCCGGCGTTCGATCAACTGGAGCCCAGGGCCCAGATGTTCGAGACCGGGATCAAGGTGATCGACCTGCTGGAGCCCTACGTGCAGGGAGGCAAGATCGGCCTCTTCGGCGGGGCCGGCGTCGGCAAGACCGTCATCATCCAGGAGATGATCCACCGCGTGGCCCAGCAGTACAGCGGGGTCTCGGTCTTCGCCGGCGTGGGCGAGCGCACGCGCGAGGGCACCGACATGTGGCTCGAGATGCAGGAGTCCGGCGTCATCGACAAGGCCGCCCTGGTCTACGGCCAGATGGACGAGCCGCCGGGCGTCCGCCTGCGCGTCGCCCTGGCCGCGCTCACCATGGCGGAGTACTTCCGGGACGTGCAGAACCAGGACGTCTTGTTGTTCATCGACAACATCTTCCGCTTCGTCCAGGCGGGCTCGGAGGTCTCGACCCTGTTGGGCCGCATGCCTTCCGCGGTGGGCTACCAGCCGACCCTGGCTGACGAGATGGGCGAGCTGCAGGAGCGCATCACCTCCACCAAGGGGAAGTCGATCACGTCGCTGCAGGCCGTGTACGTCCCCGCCGACGACTACACCGACCCGGCCCCGTTCACGACTTTCACCCACCTCGACGCCACGACGGAGCTCTCCCGGCAGATCGCCGCATTGGGCATCTACCCGGCGGTCGACCCGCTGGCGTCGACGTCGAACATCCTGGCGCCCGAGATCGTCGGGGACCGCCACTACGCCGTCGCCCGGCGGATCCAGGAGATCCTGCAGCGCTACAAGGAGCTCCAGGACATCATCGCCATCCTCGGCATGGACGAGCTGTCCGAGGAGGACCGCGTCACGGTCAGCCGGGCCCGCAAGGTCCAGCGC
>CAVWKX010000004.1:0-20394 GCA_963755655.1 uncultured Acidimicrobiaceae bacterium | reverse complement strand
CAGGATGCTCTCATCGGTCGAGCCCGAGCGCCGTCGCATCCGTGATGCCGCTGACGAGCTGGCGAACCGTACGCTGTCAGTCCTGCGAGTGGCCTTGTTGTCATCAGCCGCCTTGGAGGCTCTCGTCACGTATGCGATCGCAGTCGCAGCCACCTACATCGGTCTTGTCCTGCTGGGTTACGTCCATGTCGGATGGGCTCCAACGCACCTCGACCTGGCCCAGGGAATCTTCTTGCTCCTCCTCTCCCCCATCTATTTCCAGCCGTTCCGCGAGCTTGCGGCCGCCTATCACGACCGCAAAGACGTCACTTCGGCAGCCGAGACGCTGAGAGCGGAGTTGGGATTGCTCGGACAGGACGGAAAGACCGGCGAACTTCGCGGGCTGGAGCCTGCGGGGTCAGCCCACCCGATGCGTGGAGTGGTATGCGTGGAAGCACTCACCTTCCGCTACCCCGACGGGGTGGTCGACGTCTTCGCGATGTCGACTGGTTCGTGCCATCCGGAGCAATCGTGGGCGTCGCGGGCGCATCGGGGTCGGGCAAATCAACCTTGCTCCGGTTGGCGACCGGTCGGCTCGTTCCCTCAGGCGGAACCGTGGAACGTCATCCGGGTGCGATGACGTGGGTGAGCCAGCGTCCGTACTTTTTCAAGCATCGATTGCAGAGAACCTGTTGATCGGCAGGCCGGAGGCGACCGAGAAGGAACTCTGGAGCGCGTTGTCGTCCGTCAGGCTCGAAGAGGTAGTACGCAGCGCTCCAGGGAAGCTCGAGGCGCCCATTGGGTGGGATGGCACGGGACTCTCTGGCGGTCAGGCACGTCGTCTGGCTGTCGCACGAGCTCTCCTGAGTGGATCGAAGACACTTGTGCTCGACGAGCCGACGGCCCACCTCGACCCCATCGCCGAATCAGAGTTGTTGGAGGTCATTCTCAATCTCGCTCCACAGCGGTCGATCATCGTGGCGTCTCACTCAACCCTGGTGCTCGAGCACTGCACCCAGGTGTTGGCACTCGACCGACTTCGCACCGAGGAGCTGGTCGATGTTCGCTGATATGCGGCACGTACTCGCCCTCGGTGATTCACGCCGGGTTACTCGTACCCTTCTCTTCTCGCTCGTCCTGGGTGTGCTCGCCGGGAGCGCGTCGGTCGGCTTGCTCGCCCTGTCGGGATGGTTCATCGCCATGTCGGCTGTCGCCGGCGCAGGCCTCGCCACGGGTTTCTCGTTCTTCTATCCCAGTGCCGGGGTGCAGGCGCTCGCCTTCGCCCGTACTGCCCTTCGCTACGCCGATCGACTCGTTGGCCACACCGCCGCGCTGCGGCTCGATGCCGCCCTCAAGGATCAGGTTTTCACTCAGGCGGTCAGCGGTCGTGAGGAAGATCTGTCCGACGAGCGAACGGGCACCCTGCTCCATGCCGTCACGAGTGATGCCGAAATCGTCGAGGCCAGCCTTCTCCGAGTGTTGGCGCCCGTCGTCGTTTACGTCGGGGTGGCGCTCGGAGCGTGCCTGGTCATCGCCACCCTGAGTGTCGTTCTGGCCGGCATCGTTGCCGTCGGCGCCGTTGCCATGGCTCTTGCCGTCGTGCTTCCTGGCTGGCTTTACAGCCTTCGTCCAGGCCACGAACTTGCAGAGGCCGAGTCCAACGCCCGCCAAGAGCTCGTCGACACGATCGAAGGCCTCGACGAGTTGATCTCCTTCGGCGCAACCTCGCTGGGCGCTGATCGAGCGGCGCGTGCGCTGGCCTCGGTCGAGGAGCCACAACGACGTCTCCGCTCGCTTGGCGCCATGACCCGAGCGGTCGCGATCGGTGTCGTCAGTGCCACGACCCTGCTCACCGCTGCTGTTGCATCGGGCGCGGTCGGTGACAATCGCGTGGCCGTCGCAAGTGCGGCCGCCGTGACTCTCACTGCTCTCGGGGTCCTCCAACTCAGTGACTCGCTGGCAGCGGCGGCCCGTGAGGTTGGTAGGACCAGGTCGGTCTGGGCACGGCTGAAGCGGATCCTGCTGCCGGTGGAACCATCGGTCGTCTTGACGGCTGCGAGGTCAACCTTTGAAAGTCCGGGCTTTGTGGAGACCGAGAATCTCTCTATCGACCGCGGTCGCGGACCCATTATCGAAAACTTGAGCTTCTCCGCCCCACCCGGCGAGACGGTGCTCGTCACGGGGCGTTCCGGAGCTGGCAAGTCGAGTCTCCTGGGTGTCCTCGGTCGTGAATTCGGAGCCGCGCGGGGCACGGTCAGGACCACCGGACGTGTGGTCGCGCTGACGCAGCACCCATACGTGTTCCGGGGTTCAGTGGCCGAGAACCTCCGCTTCGGGGACTCGACGGTCGATGACGAGCGACTCCATCAGGTCCTCTGGCTCGTCGGCCTCACCGAGGTTCTGGGGGATGACCCACTTTCCCAACGCATCGGGTCCGGGGGCCGAAGCCTCTCGGGTGGACAAGCCAGGCGGCTCGCGATCGCCCGGGCCATCGTCGCGCGTCCGGATGTCCTTCTCGCCGACGAACCCACGGAAGGTTTGGATTCCTCGGCATCAGCTGACGTCCTTTTGGCATTGCGGCTTTCAAACCCTCAGATGACTCTGGTGCTGGCTCTCCACGAACAACAGCTCTCGCAGCTGAGTTGGGCACCAGATCAGGTCATCCGGCTCGAAGGACACGCACCGGCCTCGCATCCCCTTGCTGTCGATGACGCGCCGCAGGAAATGCATTGAGGGCATCTCGAGGCCCTGGGCTGGCGTCGGGACTTCCTCTCTGAAGCTCTAAAACCCTTTTCTGAATGCTCCGGCGAGGTTTGCCGACGGCGCCCGAGGTCGTCGTGACGAGAACCCCGACGACCGACTTCCCCGTTGCATCGGCAAAGTCCACACTGAATAATGTTCCGGTGGCAGTCCCAACACAGACCTGGGAGGCAAACGCTGCCGACGAAGCAGCGACACGCGTCGTGGTCGCTGACGACGACGTACTGCTTCGTGAAGGTCTATCCAGCCTGCTCGAGCGTTCGGGATTCGAGGTGGTCGGGCAGGCTGGAAACGGCGTCGAACTCGTCGACCTCGTTCGCTCGACCACTCCGGACCTCGCGACTATTGACATCCGGATGCCGCCCACGCATTCGACCGAAGGTCTCGAAGCGGCCCAGGTCATCCGCGGTGAACTCCCGGACACGGCGCTTGTCCTGCTTTCGGCACACGTCGAGGTAGATGAAGCGATGAGACTCTTGGCCGGAGGAGACCGGCTCGGTTATCTGCTGAAGAGTCGGGTAACCGATGTCGCCGAATTCATCGACACGATGAGGAAGGTCGTCGCAGGCGCATCGGTAGTGGACCCTGCATTGGTGCGGGAGCTCGTGGAAGCCCCGCGCCGCCGTGATCCGCTCGATGTGCTTTCGCCGCGCGAGCGCGAGGTGCTGGCGCTGATGGCCGAGGGCTCCTCGAACGCGGGGATTGCTGGTCGAATCTTCGTGTCTGAAGGCACAGTGGAGAAGCACGTGCGCAGCATTCTCATCAAGCTAGACCTGCCAGAAAGTCCGTCTGATCATCGAAGGGTGCTGGCGGTCCTGCGCTACCTCGAAGAGCGCTAGTTCGGTGGGGCCTGGTCGGCACGGTTGCCGTGACCGATGATCCCAATAATCGCCTCGGCCGACAGTTGAGCCTTTGAGACAAAACCTCGAGCCGAGCTGACTTCGAGCAAATCGACCACATCTTCCTCGGCGTAAAGCGAGACCAGCACCACCGGCGGTGGATCCGGCGTTGCTTCCGTGAGGCGTTCCGTCAGATCCAAGCCGCTCTCTTGCCCCAAATTGATGTCGACGAGGATGACATCGGGGTTCTGCTCTTCGCTCAAGCGGAGCGCTTCGGAGCCGGTGGAGGCCACACCAACGACTTCCAGTCCACCACGCTCCAAGAGGAGGCGCGCTGTTGCGAGGAACTCAATATCGTCATCAACAATTAGGGCACGCAGGGCCATCAACGCCCTAAGTATGCCCGTTCCGCCGGCGTACGACATTGCAGGTAACCAGAACCCTGGCGCATCCGAATTCCAGGTAGCTGCATTGGCGGATCTCGTTGTCAGTGGTCTGATGTTGTGGAGGTCACCTGAGAGGGCAAGGCCACTACTTCGTGGAACCAAGTCGCAGTTCCCCATCAACGTGGAGGGCATTGTGAGACACACCATTTTGGGCAGGAGCGGACTCGAGGTCTCTCGAATCGCATTCGGCACATGGGAGCTCGGTGGCGAATGGGGACCAACGGACACTGTGGCCGCCACCCAAGCCATCCGAGAAGCCGCTGACAAGGGAGTGACCTTCTTCGATACGGCTCAGGGCTACGGCTTTGGCCAGTCGGAGCACCTTCTGGCGGCTGCGTTGGCTGACCTGCCTCGCGAAAAGGTCGTCATCGCCACCAAGGGCGGGTTGCGCCCGGAAGGCTCTGGCATCGTTGCGTGATGCCAGCGCGTCCTGGATCCGGAGGGGGGTCGACGCCAGCCTCCGAGCGCTCGACACCGACTACATCGACCTCTACCAGGTGCACTGGCCCGATCCCTCCACTCCGTTCAAGGAGACCGCGGAGGAGCTGGGGAAGCTGGTCGCCGATGGCAAACTTCGCCACGTCGGGGTTTCGAACTTTGACGTGGAACAGATGGAAGCGTTCAGCACAACGCTGCCGGTGGAAACGCTGCAGCCGCCATACCACCTCTTCCGACGGGAGATCGAGACCAACGTATTGCCCTACACGGTCGCCCACGACATCGGTGTCCTGGTCTACGGGCCGCTTGCCCACGGGCTTCTTAGCGGACGCCTCACGCCCGATACCGAATTCGATCCCGACGATTGGCGATCGAAGAGCCCCGTGTTCCACGGCCATTCCTTCAAGCGGAATCTTCGGGCCGTGGACCGCCTGCAGCGCCTGGCGAGGGAGGAACTGGACGTCACGCTCGCACAGCTGGCGGTCGCGTGGACCTTGCACAACCCTGCCGTCGATGTGGCGATCGTGGGGACCCATACGCCGAGTCATATCGACGAAGCCCTGGCGGCAGCAGATCTTGTTCTCGATGACGACACGATCAAACAGATCGACGAAATCATGGGCGACGCCGCGCAGGTGGGCGGACCTTCACCTGAGGGCATGTAGTCACCTGCACGTTCTTCTGGAGCAAGGTACCCGAGACGTGGTCCTCGAAGGGGCCGAGCGGGGAATGGCTCAGCCGACGACATGAACCGATCAACCGAGAACGCTCGAAAGGATCAAGGGATGACGCTCTGGAATCACAGCAAGAAGCAACCGATGCCGCGGGTCGCGGTGATCGGGAGTGGCACGATGGGAGGTGCCATGGCTGTTTGCCTCCTCGATGCAGGATTGGAGGTCGGTGTCTGGTCGCGTCATGCGGCATCGACGATGCCGCTCGTGGGTCATGGTGCGACCGCATACGAGAAGGCTACCGACGCCGTCCTAGACGCGGATGTTGTGATCACCATGCTGCCGACGGCCAAGGCGACGGAGGACGTCATGCTCGAGAAGGGAACTCTTCGCGCAATGACACGTAGCTCTATTTGGGTTCAAATGGCAACCATCGGCGTCGAAACCACCAAGAGGCTGGTGGCACAGACACGGGTCCGACGACCCGGCGTGACCTTTGTCGACGCGCCCGTCTCGGGGAGCCGGGGTCCGGCGGAACAGGGTCAACTCCTGATCCTCGCATCGGGCCCACAACGGGCGGCAAGGCCGCTCGAACCCGTCTTCGCCCAACTAGGCAGAGCCACGCTCTGGCTAGGTCCGGCCGGCGCCGGCAGCGCAATGAAGCTCGTCTTGAATACATGGTTGGCCTTCCAGACCGAGGGTGCAGCTGAGTCGGCCGCCCTCGCACAGCGCATGGGCATTCCGAACGCTGCGCTGTTCGACGCTTTGCGAGACAACCCGCTGGCCTCTCCCTACGCCTTGGCCAAGCTCTCCAAAATGGAGGAGCAGGACTACCACGCAGACTTCGCATTGGATTGGGCCTTAAAGGACCTCGATCTCGTGAGCGATGAAGCCGGCCCCGAAGTTGCCCCTGTCGCTTCTGCCATTGCGGATCGGTGGCGGAGACTCGTGCACGACGGCTCGAGCGGGCTCGATGTGAGCGCGGCCAGGAACGGCCTTGGGCAGGGAGCAATTGGTCGCCCCGAGGATGGCTGGCCAGATTGGATCGCCGATGTTTGGGCGGCGTCGGACACCGCTCCAACTCCAGCGCTGAGGGTCGATTGACAGCTGATCACCTCGCCATGGGCGGTGAAGAGGCCGTACCTCTGTTGTGGGTCAGGGGAACGGCCAGGGATTGCCGACGGCAGTGTCTGTGACAGCGGCCGGCCAAGGACCACCCGTTGCCGTCAAGAATCTGGGTTGGGCGCTGGCGTTGGTTGTCGCTGCGCAGTTCGTTCTGCAACTCGACTTCAGCATCGTCAACGTGGCCCTCCCGACCATTCAACAGGAACTCCACTTCACTCCCGCCGACCTGCAGTGGGTCGTCACGGGCTACGCGCTGACCTTCGGATCTCTGCTGCTCTTTGGCGGCCGTCTGGGCGATGTCGTGGGCCGACGCACACTCCTCATCACGGGCTTGGTCCTCTTCGCCGCGACCTCCTTGAGCGCTGGGCTTGCTCAGAGCTCGCTCGCTCTGATCGTCTCGCGATTCGCTCAGGGAGCCAGCGCCGCCATGGTTGCTCCCATGGCGCTGGCCTCAGTCACTGATCTGTACGCTGAAGGTCCGGCTCGGGTGCGTGCCCTCGGCATCTTCCAGGGTGCAACCGCGGCAGGCGCCAGCACCGGCATCGTCCTCGGCGGGATCCTCACTCAATACGTCGGATGGCGTGCGATATTTCTCGTCAACCCGCCGATTATCGCGGTCCTGGTCGTCGCGATGATCCGCACCTTGCCTCGCGGGGGCCGCGGAGGGACTGTCCCACGACTCGACATCCCGGGCGCCATACTGGCGACGGTCTCCATCGGCAGCCTGATCTTCGGCCTGAGCGAAGGCCAGCAACGCGGCTTTGCCTCCCCGGTGACCCTCGCCGCGCTGATCCTCTCGGTGGTGCTCGGTGTCGCATTTGTGGTGGTCCAACGTCGCTCGCCGTCACCCATGGTTCCCCTCAGCGTTGTTGCCGACCCGACCCGACGGATTGCCCTCATCGTCATGGTGCTCATGGGTGCTGTCGTCGCCGGGTACGTCTACTTCACCTCCTTGTATCTCCAAAAGGTCCTCCACTTCAGCGCACTTTTCACGGGCTTGGCCCTCATTCCCGCCACCGCGACGGTCATGGTCGTGTCGATTCTGCTCACCAGGCGGCTTCTCGCCCGCTTCGGGACCAGGTCGCTGCTTCTCGCTGGATTGCTCTCAGTCGGTGCCGGCCAGTTATGGCTGTCCCAGATCGACGTCGGCGGCACCTACGCCGCAAATGTGCTTGGGGGATTGCTCTTCACCGCCTTTGGGATGGGTCTCGTATTCCCCACCGCATCGGTTGCCGTCACTGCCCGAATGGCCCCGAGTGAGCGCGGCCTGGCTGGCGGGCTCTTCGCCACTGCCCAACAGGTCGGACAAGCCGTTGGGCTCGCCGCGCTCGCCACCGTTGCTGCCGCCCGTACCGTCAACGCTCATGGCTCGCTCGTAAGCGGTTACCAACTCTCATTCTTCGTGTCCGTTGGAATCGTCGCTGTGGCCTTCGCAACCGTGGCTGTCCGCGGCCGCGTCCCAAGCGACGACGACGTTTCCGCATGATCGCTCGGCAGAAATGCAAAGCCAATGGTCGAAGGCCGACTACTTCGCGCCAGCACCCCACAGAGAAGGGACTGATATGCCCACACTCACTGTCATCATCGCCTCGACGCGCCCCGGACGGGCAGGACTGCCCATCGCAGAGTGGTTCATAGAGCGAGCCCGAGTCCATGGGGCGTTTCATCTCTCTGTCGCCGACCTCGCCGAGATCGATCTTCCTCTCCTAGACGAGCCGAACCACCCTCGCCTCCGTCGATATGTGCACCAACACACCGAAGACTGGAGCAGGATGGTCGATGCCAGCGACGCTTTCGTCATCGTGACCGCCGAATACAACTATGGCTATCCCGCGGCGATCAAGAACGCCATCGACTACCTGCACCGGGAGTGGGCGTACAAACCTGTCGGGTTCGTCTCGTACGGCGGAGTCGCCGCGGGCACGCGAGCCGTTCAGCAACTAAAGCAAATTGTTACCACCCTTCGAATGCTTCCCGTGTTCGAATCGGTCAACATCCCGTTCCACTCGCAGTTCATGGACGAAGAGGGCCAGGTGCAGGCGAATGAGATCATGGAGCTGGCCGCGGGCGCCATGCTCGACGAACTACGAAGGACCGAGGAAGCGCTTCGTCCCCTGCGAACGGCCACCGTGACCGGTTAGCTCAGGGACTGGCACGGGTTTGTTCGTCGGCTTGGGACTCCCAACGCAGAATCCTCGCGGAGGTTCGTCGTAGACAGAGTCGGGCTCAAGGTGAGCGACGAGGTCCGGGGTGCCGCCATCTTTCTGCGATGCTCCACCGACCACCACAACCTGCTGCTCCAGACTTCTCCGGTGCCGTTCCTCCATCACACCGCCTGGCAGGTCGATGATGTCAACGAGGTTGGGCGAGGCGCAACAACGCATGCTGAACGGCCACCCTGAACGTCACATCTGGGGCTTGGTCGACACTTCATTGGATCCAACTTCTTCTGGTATCTGAGCGACCCAGCCGGCAGTTTCTCGGAGTGCTACTCCGACGAGGATGTCATCACCGACTTGGGATCTGGACGCCGGGATCGTGGGAGCCGACTCTTCGCGCCCTGTACGCGTGGAGACCCGACAGCCCACCTTCAATGCTTGAGCCCGAGGACGTGGCTCACCTGATGGCATTCCACTCCAACTAAGCGCTGAGCGACGGAGATGGGGGCACGGATGCCGTTGCCTCCCTGGACTTGAGGGAGATGGAGGGCGGGTCTTGTCATCCACGAACTATGCGGGCGGACTCGGTAAGCCCCGTCTCCATCGCGACACAGAGCCTCAGGATTCTTGCTAGCTGCAATGCCGTTGGGCTCCCAAGCGGGCACACTGAACTCGTGGTGGCACGGCGCGTCCAATTGCCAACAATCAGGGATCCGGGTCAACGGCGCGTGAGTAAAGAGCCTGCCAGTCGTGGCCAGCGGAGAGCCACGCCCCACATAGAGGCTGACTGAGTTCCCAGACATCCTCAAACAGTCCGACTAACCGAAATGGGCGACACCGTGTTTGTGATGAACCACTCGCATCGGCTTGGTAAATCGTCGACGTGGGCCCCGCTGCGTTTCTCCGTGTTCCGGTGGCTCTGGGTCGCTTCCATGGTGAGCAATGTCGGCACCTACATGCAGACCGTTGGCGCGCAGTGGTTCCTCATAAATGCGGCTCATGCTGCCGTCCTTGTCTCGCTCGTGCAGACCGCAGACATGCTTCCGGACGTGATGTTCGGCATCGTCGGCGGCGTGTTGGCTGACACTCTCGATCGGCGGCGGTTGCTGGTTGTAGTCCAAACGGGCCTTGTGGTTGCGACCTCGGCTCTTGCTGGAATCACCCTCGCCGGTCTTCTCTCGCCGGCATTGCTTCTCGTCCTTACATTTGTCATCGGCACCGGCTCGGTCTTAGGCATCCCTGCATATCAATCACTCGTTCCCGAACTGGTCCCGCGTGACCAAATCCCCGCAGCGGCAGAACTGAGTTCCATCAACGTCAACCTCGCCAGAGCGGTCGGTCCCACGATCGCCGGGATTCTGATCGTGTACGTTGGTGTGGGAGGGGTTTTCGTCATCGACGCTGCCACGTTCCTCTTCTATGGTCTGGTCGTCGCTCTTTGGCGACAGGGCTCAGACACTCCCCGCGCGCCTCAGAGCGGTTTGTTTCTGCACTTCGAGCTGGTGGCCGGTACGTCCGCTACGCGCCGGTCGTCCGTCGGATCTTGCTCCGCGCCGCACTGTTCTTGATACCGGGGAGCGCTCTCTGGGCTCTGCTTCCTCTGGTCGCGAGCTCACGCCTCGGGCTCGGAGCTAGCGGGTACGGACTGCTCCTCGGCGCCCTTGGCGTCGGGGCCGTGGCGGGTGCCTCCGTCCTCTCCAAGGTCCGCTCTGCCCTGTCACCAAACGCTTTGATCGCACTGATGGGCGGGATCTTCGCAGCAGCGCTCTTGGCGGTGATCCTGATCCGTTCGACCGTCGTGGTCGCGATTGTCCTGCTCCCCGCTGGCATGGCCTGGGTCGGAATGTTGGCCACGGTGAACACTTTGCTTCAGCTCTTTCTCCCAACTTGGGTCAGGGCGCGAGGTTTGTCCGTCTACCAGATGGTGCTTTTCGGAGGACAGGGCCTCGGAGCACTCGCTTGGGGGCTGATCGCCGACTCGTTCGGCCTCACGGTCACCTTCGTCCTTGCAGCTGGGATGATGGCCGCAACGGCCGCGTCGGTTCGATTCTGGCCCCTCGTCGACACCTCGGGCATGGATCGGAGCTCTGTCGTTCGGCCCGACCCCTCCCTCGAGACCGAGACTGAAACCCGCTCGGGATCGGTCGTGGTCCGTACGACATACTCAGTCTCACCCGAGAACGAACTGGAGTTTCTACGTGCAATGGCCAAAGTTCGTGGATCGCGATTGCGGACTGGCGCGACTCAGTGGGGAATCTTCCGCGACGGTGAGGCACCCAGTCAGTTTGAGGAGATATTCGTAGTGTCATCCTGGGAGGAACACCTGCGGCAGCACAGGGAGCGCATGACCGCTACCGACCTCTCCTACGTCGAACAGGCGATCGCTTTATCGGACTTGCCTCCGCACACGAGGCACCTCTTGTCTGCAGATCTCGACCAGTAGGGGCGGCACTTCGAACGACCGACAGATGGCAGCTATGCGCTCACCCCGATTCGTGGGCGCGACTCGCGGGAAGGAGTGGCGGCGCGCCCCCTCACTTGGCGCACCATTGCGAAACTGATCACGCCCCCCGCTAATTGAGACCCGGTTTCGTCGGCTTTCTGCTCGATGGTCAGTCAGCGGATTCGTAGCCGTCACGCAGGGGGCCTACAGGGGCTTCACAAGAATGACCTTCACTCTGGATACCTGAGATTGAGGAGTGCCGTCATGAGTGACTACGAACCAGCGGTCCCCGGGAAGGGGCTTGCCTCCGACCCCGAATCAAGCAAGACGTCAGGACCGACGGCTGTCGCTGGTTCGGGGGCCGCAACTTCCGCATCGGCGCATTTGCCAGTGCCGTCGCACAATTGGCTTCTTTCATCGACGATGACGGGGCAACGAAGCCGGCCGAGAATGCGAGGACACCTGTCCCACATGAGGCGGGGACTGGTCGTGGCGGCTGCTCTGGTGGGATCGGTGACGGGATTGGTCGTCGGCGTCGGCGCGTCGTCATCAGCTGGAGCCGCGCAATCTGCGACCGCCAGCCCACCTGGACATCTAGGAGCGGGTGGCCAGGGTTCGAACGCACGATCCGGACCGGCCGCAGGAGGATCCACGGGCACGGTCGGGAACGTGGCCAAGTCGAGCTTCACCCTGACGACGTCGGCGGACCAAGAAGTGACCGTTGACGAGCAGTCCTCGACGAAGTACGAGAAGGGGACGACCACGGCCGCCAAAAGTACTGTCAAGGGCGAGCACGTCTTGGTACTCGGGACCGTGGATTCGACCACCATCAAGGCCACCGAGATCATCGTGCAAACGAGCGGAGGCAGGGCTCAGTCAACCACCGCAGCAGCGGTGGTTCCCTTCCAAAAGGGAACGGCCGAAACCTCGAAGCAGGTCGGGCAGGTCCCCGCCAGCTACACCGAGGGATCAGGGACAATCGTGAGCGGAGCCGCCGCCAACAAGGCGACTGAAGCTGCGCTGGCCGCATATCCCGGCGGAACTGTCGACCGCGTCGTCAAGCTGAGCAACGGCGAATACGAGGTCCACAACATTGGGGTCAACTGGCCCCACCACGTCTTCGTCAATCAGAACTTCAAGGTGGTCGGCGCCGACTAGCGCCGACAAGAACGCGCCGACAACGAGGACGTCATGACATCGCTTCTACTGGGTTCACATGAGTTGACCTCGCTTCGCCGTGGCTCCGCCGACGCTCATCACGGGCCTCTCGGAGGACTGACGGACGCCTTCGACAGGGATCCCTCCAACCTCCTCGCGATCGCCAGAGAGCTCGCCCACGGTGCTCAGGACTGGCCTGGAATGGGGGAGCCGGCACAGCGAGTGTGGGAGCTTATCGATTCGTCTCAAGACTTCGAAGCCTGGGTCATTGGCTGGCCTCCTGGCGGAGCCATTGAGCTGCACGACCACGGCGAAAGTGGCGGCGCTGTGGTCGTGGTGCAAGGGGAGCTGGTCGAGATGGTCATCGCAGAGGACGGGAAAGGGACGCTCGCCATGACGAACACGGTGCTGCCAGCGTCGGCGTCGGTCACCTTCGACAAATCCCATATTCATGAGATCGTCAACTTGGGACCCGGTCCGGCCATCAGCGTGCACGTCTATGCACCACGACTCACGGCGATGACTTACTACGACTTCTGGGATGGCGTTCTCGAGACCAGAGCCACGGTCCATTACCAGCTCGGAACGGCCATCCCATGAGCAATGGGCTGCTTCGCAAGTTGAGGGCTCAGAGACCTGGACGCGCACCGAGGCGACAGGTCTTCTGAGTTCGACGTCGGCCACCGAATTGCGGGGCCGAAGGCCCCGACCGCCCCGCCGAGGCGGCGGCGTAGCCGCCGTCCGAGGGGAAGGGCGGCTTGAAGAAGTAGAGAAAACTTGTGACAAAACCGGGCTCTCTCAGCGTCTCGAGACTTGCTGATATCTCGTCGTCAGGGCTGCTTGGTCGATCGTATACGAGTCGAATCGTGTCTGGGTCAAGCTGCATCGTTTTGATGTCTGGACGGCTTCTCGGGCAGCGGGATGTCGAAAAGTGGTCCGCCCATAGGGTCGGGGTGGATCGATTTTGGCGTCTCTGAACTGGTGGTGTCCGATTTCGGGGTGCTCGTTGCCCGGCGGATTCACGCAGTCGTTGCAAAATATTCGGCAAATCTCTCTGATGGTTTCATGTATCCAAGACGCTTGCGGGGACGGTCGTTGAGGCTCAGGGCGATGGCGTCGAGGTCGGGTCTGGTGAGCTTCGAGAGATCCGTGCCTTTTGGCAAATACTGACGCAGCAGACCGTTGGTGTTCTCGTTGGTCCCCCGCTGCCAGGGACTATGCGGATCACAGAAGTAGACGGCCACTCCGGTGGCCACCGTGAAGCGGGCGTGCTGACCCATCTCGCGGCCTTGGTCCCAGGTGATCGAACGGACGAGCTCGTCGGGGAGCCGGCGCACCGTCTTGGCCATGGCCCTGGCAACCGTCGGGGCGTCGCGGCTGTCGCGAAGGTGGACCAGGGCCAGGTATCCGCTGGCGCGTTCCACCAGAGTGCCGACCTGGGATTGGCCACCTTTGCCGATCAAGAGATCCCCTTCCCAGTGTCCAGGGACGGCGCGGTCCTCGATCTCGGCCGGGCGATCGGAAATGAGCACCATGTCGCGGATGCGGGCTCCTCCGCGCGTGGCGCCGCCGCGACTCTTGCGCCGTCTGCGTCCGCTGCGCAGGCAACGGGCCAGCTCACGGCGCAGTTCGCCCCGGCCCTGGACGTAGATGCTCTGGTAGATGGATTCGTAGGACACGCGCATCATCGGATCGTGCGGGAACTCGATAGGCAAGCGATGGGCGATCTCTTCAGGAGACCACCATGCCTCGAGCCACTGGGTGACCACCTCGGCCAAGGGACCGTGATCGAGCTTGGCCACCTTGGGCCGCCGGGCCAGCCGATAGGCCCGATTGTGAGCTGAAAAGACCCGATAGATCCGACGGCCGCCGTTGGCCTTGACCTCGCGCGAGATAGTCGAAGTCGACCGACCAAGCGCCTGCGCGATCGCACTGAACGACTCGCGGTGAGCGAGTCCATAGGCGATCCGCTCACGATCCTCGTACGAGAGGCGACGACAGCCCGGATACCAGGCCTTGATCCCCTTCTCTCCGTGTGACGGCCGCACATGTACGCGTGACGCCGACTTGAGCGAGCAGCCCACAGCTTGAGCCACTTCGACGAGCGTCATGCCCTCACTTCGCAGGCGACGGACTTTCTCTCGTTGCTCCTCGGTCATCTTCATCGCAATCTCCAATCGGTTGTCGACTCACTGTCGTCGACTCGCCGAAACGTTGCGGGGACCCCATGAACTCACCCCCACTTATAGGTAGGGAGGAAATTCCTCCGACCAAGGAGGGCCATCATGGACACCACGATCGGCGGAGCCGCGGCGGCTGGGGAAGAACGCCTCGTCTACTCCGTGGCCGAAGCGGGAACACTGCTCGGCATCTCGCGAGCCTTCGCCTACGAACTGGTGGCCAGCGGCGAGCTGCCGGTCATTCGCCTGGGCCGGCGGCGCCTCGTCCCTAAGGCTGCCCTCAGCGCCCTCATCGGCCTCGAGCCAACCGGCCAGACGGCATTTGTTCATGGTGAGCCAACGGGTACCGACAAAGCTGCCATTCAGAGCCCGACGGTGGAATGATCTCGCCATGGTCGAGGCGGCCCCCGATCCGACCCAATCGGGGCGGCTTCGTTCGGCGAGCTTTACGTCCGGGCTCTCCATCAACGAGTTCGCAGCGTGCGCCTCACTCGGGCTCGAGCCCTTGCAGTTCGTCCAGGGCTATGCGGTGCTGGCTCAGACTCCCCCGCTGCACTCGGGCGGCGTCACGATGACGGGTCAGCGCTTTGTTCCCAGGGCAGGGACTCAGGGTTACATGAACACCCGCATGAGAAACATGGCAGCTCAGGGCTATTGGAAGAGCTACCGCTGTCCGCACATCAACCAGGCGATTACTGGTGAGCACTTGATCTGGGGCGCCAACTCCGAACAGCTGTTGATGCATGCGGCATGGAGACGCGGTTACGACGCTGCCTTCTCGAGAATGGTCGCACAAGCCAAGGACGCCGGTGCGCACGGCATCGTCGGGGTCAGAGACGACCGCCACGACTTTGCCCAAACGGAGACGCTCGAATACCGGGTCATCGGGACAGCCGTACGGGTCACAGGTGCCCCCGAACCCAGAGGCGCTCCGTGGACGACGCACCTCGCCGGACCTCCCCTGGTCAACCTGATCGCAGGCGGGTATGTACCGATCGATGCTGTCGTCCAACGAACCTGGATGGCCGTGTGGCCCTACTGTCTCACCAAGTTCTTCTTGGAAGGAAGGCTGACTCAACGCGACCTCATGGGTGAGCCCGTTCAAGAGGTGAACCAGATCTCCGACGCCAAGATGAAACTGGTTGAGATCGCCACCGCCCACGTCCGCGACGAAAGCAAGGGTGATCCCGTCTACGGGATGGACATCGACATTGGGGACGAACACCTCGGAGGTACCGGAGCCTGGATCATGGGGGCCACCATCCGAGCGACACGGCTCCGCCGCTTCGAACCCGGACAAGGTCATCTGGACACTGAGCCCATGCTCAGGCTCTCATGACGTCCGAAGATCTGAGCCAGCGGATGTTGAAAGCACAAACGGCCACCACGGAGCGGCTCACGAAGATTGCCGGTGCGAGCACGTCTCCCCTCTCGGCCCTCTCAACGAACGAGAGCCTGTTCCTTGCCGACTCGGGGTGGGAGCCACTCGACATCTGCTGTGGCGCGGCGGTCTTTGGCATGCGCCAGGACACCGTCAGCACGTGGGGCCCTTTACAGGATGACCGTGCGTCCGAAGCGCTGGCGGCGGCTATGGCCGTTGCCGTCGAGCGCCTGCGAGCCCGCTGCGTGAGCTCGGGTGTTCACGGCGTGATCGGGACCGAGATCACCACCGAGATCCAGCCCCGATACGTCGCAGTCAGCCTTGTCGGAACCGGCATCGGACCCGTCCATGCCTCAAAGCCGCCGAGCCGGCCTTTCACTTCGAACCTCTCGCCGCGAGACTTCATCCTGCTCCGACAAGCGGGATGGGAACCAGTTGGCCTGGCGTCTGGATGTCGATTCATCAGGGCCTACCGGCGAGGACCCACCCAAACGGTCGCCCAAAAGGCCCAGAACGTCGAGCTCGAGAACCCGACCTGGGCGCTCGCCCAAGCACGATCCGAGGCCATGGTGATCCTCGCAGAACGTGCTCGAGATTTCGGAGCCCAAGGGGTTATCCAACTCTCGCTGAGCTCTGGGCCCATCGCGTTCGCTCCACACGTGCTCTCGTTCGTCGCCTGGGGAACAGCGATCACCCGCACAGATGCGGAGGCGGTCTACCCAGCACCGAGGACCTCCGTCTTACTCAATGATGCCGAGCTGGATATCGAACCGGCCTCCTTGGCCGGCAAGGGTCAGCAGCGGAGGGGCTCTCCGACCTGAAGCCCGATCCTTTCTTGTCGCGCCCTCCTACCGCCGGCCACGAGCGGCGGGCATCCAGAGCGCTTCAAGTTCCCCTACGCCCGGGCTGCGCTGCAAGCGGCGAGTGTGGACGTCCACAAAAGTGTCCACACCCCAGGTCAAGGCGCTGCGCCTGCCAGGGACCCGGACTCGATCTCAGTGGGCCGGAGCAGTCAAGGTCGGCGAAGCCGAGGTGCTCGACGTGTCGAGTGCCGGACCTTGACGGCTCGGAGCTGTACCGATGGACACAATGGAACTGGCCGGCCCATTGGGCCGGCCTAGTGGCGCCTTTTCCCCGGTTTCAGTACCTGGAGTCGCTCCGAGGAGACGCCGAGGCCGCCGGCGGGCCGCTACGCACTGCCAGTGCAAGTGTGTGGCGAATTTCAAGGGGCTCCAGGAGGGAAGACCAGAGCGCCAGAAGTGCTTCCGCTTTCGAGCGCTGGGATGCGGTCCGAGCAGGCGACGCGTCCCAATAACGCCCGAAATCGCCGGGGTTTGCCTGTCCCAGTCGTGCCGTTCGGGAACGGGCGACAAAGCCCGGAGGAATAGCGGCCGCGGCCGTGACCCGGAGTATTTGGCAATCCGAATTGGCAATCCAATCTGTCATACCGGAGAGACGGTGATGAATGCCCTGGACGGGAGGTCCAGCTCAGGAGCAGACGATCGAATGAGACAGACGGTCTGGACATTTCGAATGGGCCTCTGGACCTCACGACATCAGATCCCCAGCAAACCGAGATCACTCAGGCTTTCCGCGGTCTCTACGATCGTGGTCTCGGCCGTTCGGGGATGCCAGTCGAGCTCCTTCTTGGCGCGGTCATTGTGGATCGTCAGCGGCGACGGGTCCTCGCCAGGCACCTCATCGGTCGTGACGTGCCCGCCTGCAGGCCCGAGGTGGTCGCGGAGGACTTGCGCCAGCGCGAGCCAGGTGATCGTCGGGCCGTCTGCCAACAGCAGGTAGCGCTTCCCGTCGGCAGCAGGAGTGGCCATCGCCGTGATGTGCGCATCGGCGACGTCGCGCAGGTCGACGACGCCGAAGCGCTGGCGTGGCAACGCCGGCATGGTGCCTTCGATGATCGCCTTGAAGGCGGCCAGCGACGAACGTAGTGACGGCACCAGCGACGGGCCGGCAATGAATGTCGGGTTCATCACCACCAGCTGGGTGTCGCCTCCTTCGGTCTCGATGAAGTCCCACGCTGCACGCTCGGCGATCACCTTGGAGCGCGGGTACGGCGGCAGTCCGGGCGTATCCGGGTCGGTCCAGTCCGCCTCGGTGTAGTCGCGGACAGCCTTGGGCGTGTATCCCACCGCCGCGAACGAAGAGGTCAGCACCACCCTGCGCGCACCAGCGTCCCGGGCCGCCCTCAGCACACGCACCGTGCCCTCGCGAGCGGGAACGATCAACTCGTCAGGGTCCGTGGGCTGGGCAGACGGGATCGGCGAAGCGACGTGGTAGACCTCCTCCACACCCTCGAGCGCGGCCGGCCAGCCGTCGTCGGACGTGAGATCCGCGATAACCAGTTCGAGGCCGCTGTCGTCCGCACCACCGCGGCGCACGGCTTCGCGCACACCTGGCTCACCTTCCAACGACGCGCCGTCGCACGGACGTCACATCCATCGCGCAGCAGCGCCGCGATCAACTGCGTGCCCACATACCCGGACCCGCCTGTCACCAACACCTTGGAGCTCATCCGAGCACTACCTCCTCTAGTCGTGGGAGCACTTTCAGTACCTGTAAATTCGCCTCGGCTTCTGCGTCTTCATCCGCACGGTCGCGGGCATCCCAGAGCGCCGCCTTCGCCCGTAGGTAATCCAAGTGGACGCGCAACGTTTCGATCTCGAGCTCGACTCGCTCGGCATGCCCCAGAAGCAGATCGCGCTGTTCGCCCGCTTTGGCGTGCCCAAGCGCGCGGTTGGCCTGGTAGGTACGCATCTCCTCGATCCCGACGCCCATGGCGCGCAGGCAAGCGAGCACCTGCAGTGTGTCGAGTTCCTCCTCGGCGTAGCGACGGTGTCCACTGCTCGGATCACGGGCAATTGGGCCGATCAGCCCGACCTCCTCGTAATAACGCAGGGTCGGCTCGCTGAGCCCGCTGCGCCGGGCTGCGTCTTGGATCGTCAAACCTGTCATGGCGACAGTAAAACAAACCTCAACCGCTTGAAGTCAAGGGCACAGAGAAGAATTGCTCGCTCAATAGGACGCCGGTCCACTGGGAGCAATACGGCGTGAGCTGCTGGCTGCGCGGACCTCGGCCGATCATGGCTGGTTGGGCACTGAGGAAGGAGCCTCGACTTGAGCCCAGCCTTCCTGTTAGGGCCCCACGGGATCACAATCCGGGCCTTCTCGTAACAGCTTGTCTCGCAATTTCGTGGGTCTCGTCTTCGAGCATGATGCGGAGGAGGAGCGCGACCCACGTGCGGTAGGGCTTCCAGACCTCGCTGATGTCGGCGATGTCGGAAGCGCTCGGCGGTGCCTTCAGGTCGTAGGCGATCGCCATCGCTCGAGCGAGGCGCGGTTCGCGGTGGGTGTGAAGTCCGGATCACCTGCGCCGCGGAGAAGAATCAGTTCGGACGAGAACGGGCCGATTCCGGGAATGGCCATCAACTCCTCGAGGGCTTGGGAACGCGGGAGTGCCCTCAGGCGGGCTGCATCGAGGTTCCCAGCGAGAGCGGCCTCGGCGACACCTCGAAGGCGCTGGAGTTTGGTCTCGTTCAGCCCATTGATAGGGGACAGCTGGGCCAGCTTGGCTGGGCTCGGGAAGGCGCGGACCATGCGACCGCCAACGTCGATGGTCTCACCGTGTTCGGCGGTGATGCGGGCCTTGATTGCGGCTGCCTGCACCATTCGGATTCGCTGTCCGATCACCGACCATGCTGCCGCTTCGTAGGGCGACCAGAAGCAGACGGGGCGGAGGCCGGGATACCTCGACTGGAGCTGAGCGACTACTGGGTCGTTTAGGGCGATGTCCGGAAAGCCTCGACCGTCGATGTCGAGCGACAGGATCCGCTCGACCTGGTCGACTGCCACCGCGAGTACCGCTGGGGCAAGCGTCTTGGTGCGTGAACCGTGCCGTGAACTGCTCCGGCTTCGTCGTAACCGCGCACGGCCACTGGGTCCCAGTGGCCGTCGACGCAGAAGGCCATATCCAAGTTCGCGGCTGACTCGCTGTCGTAGGCCGCTGGCGCGAATCCCTCGAGGTACCAATCGATGCCGCCAACGAGTATGGCCCCTGCGGGGAGAAGACAAAGCTTGTGGCGGGAGCCATCTCAGCCGTGAAGTGTCACGGCGTAGCCGTCTGGATCGGCGAAAGTGAAAGTGAGGCCGAAAGGTCCATCGAAGGGCGCGACCAGGATCGGGACTCCGGCGCGAACCATCGCGTCGTGCAGATCCTGCGGATCGTCCGTTTTGAGCCAGATGGCCACACCCCACCCGAGGTGCTCGACAGCGTCAAGGTCGACGAGTGGCTCCCGGATGGCGAATGTGATGGTCTCCGTGGCGAAGACGACGGCGTGCTCGGGGCCCGGAGCACGGACGAGGCCAAGGTGCTTGGTGTAAAAGGCTGCGGAAGCCTCCAGATCGTGAACTTGGAGAGAGATGAAGTCGGGGCCGAGTGCGGTCATTGAGTGTCCATTTCTGTAGGTGGGATCCGGTACTATGTATCAGGTACCCTGAGATGATATCAGGTAAACTGATAATGAGGTGAATGTGGACCAGATCACGATGGACAGGGTGGGCTACTTGATAAAACGGGCGCAGTCGGTGCTACACGACGCTATGGCTGGTGCTCTGGAGTCGCACCAGCTCACGGTGACCCAGTTCGCTGTCCTGACAGGTTTGGATGAAGAGCCCGGGCTCTCGAATGCCGACCTCGCCCGTCGGACATTCGTGACTCCACAGAGCATGCACGCCGTCCTACAAGAACTGGAGAGACTCGAGTTCGTTGTGAGACGTCCTCATCCGCAACACCAACGCGTC
>CAVWKX010000003.1:0-74157 GCA_963755655.1 uncultured Acidimicrobiaceae bacterium | reverse complement strand
ACAGCCGACGTTCCTCGGATGTCAGAAGTGCATGACTCCAGTCCATTGAAGCTCGGATGGTCCGGTGGCGAGAATCCAACTGGCGGCCACCACGAAGCAGGCGAAGATGGTTATCAAGACCCGCGGCAATTTCGCCCGTGGAGAGTATGCGAACCCGAGCGGCCGCCAGCTCGATGGCAAGCGGGATGCCGTCGACCCGACGAACGATCGTCTCCACGTCGCCGAGGACTTTTTCATTCAGCAAGAAGTGTGCGTCGGCTGACCTCGCTCGATCGGCAAAGAGCCGAGCCGCTTCGGACGCTTTCCCGCCAAAGGTATCCTTACCACCCTGCATCGACAGTGCAGGCACTGACCACACCAACTCCCCTGGGATGCAAATCGGCGAGCGGCTCGTCGCCAGAATGGCGAGGGATGGACAGCCGCGCAACAGGACCTCGACAACTCGTCCAACCGCCTCCAAGAGGTGCTCGCAACAGTCGAGCACCAACAAGGCCCGCGTCTTCTGCAAATGGTCGACCGCCCCTTGCAACGGAGAACGATTTGAACCACCACCCACCGACTCGAGAACGACCCTGTCGATTAGCTCCGGGTCCGAGATGGACTCCAGCTCGACGACAAAGACCTCCGCCCATCCGGATTCGGCGACACCAACGCCGAGTTGTCGGGCCAAACGAGTCTTACCAATGCCACCGATGCCGGTCAAAGTGACAAAGCGGTTTCCTTCCTGGAGGAGCGTCCGAAGCTGGCCCAATTCTCCTCGTCGGCCGACAAAGGTGGTCAAGGGCATTGGGATTGGGGAGGCGGTCACGTTGGCTTGGGGTTGGACCACAATCCGCTCATGGCGAGACCCTTTTCCTTCTGCACACATCCCATACAACGTTGGCCCTAAGGGTCGACGACATCGGCAGATCGGACCCTACGGGGTGCTGGTCGTCCCGAACGAAGTCGACACCGCGTCGGGGCGCGCTCAAAGCACATGCCGATCAAGTCTGAAGTGAGCAGGGGTCGCAAGCATCACTCGATCGAGTGATTCGCCAGGTCGAAACACCGACGTCGGAAGCTCACAACCATGTGCCCTCAAGCGACTCCCCTGGCCGGGAATCCGCATCCAGGTGACCCAGTCCGCCCATTTCGTCATTCCAGACTGCAAATGTCCCGGACCGGCGTTAACGGCAATCCGTTCACGATGGGCAGAGCGTTGCCAGCTCGGCGTCGTGCTGGCCCCAGCGGATCAGGACCCGCGAGGGGAGGCTTGCCCGCTCGTCCGACTACTCGCTAGGACGTCTGTTCTCTGACGAATCGTGTCAGCTGGACCCGCGAGCTGATCCCAAGCTTTTCAAAGATATGTCGCAAATGCGTATTCACAGTATGCGGCGAAATGAACAAGGATTCTGCTATCTGACGATTCGTCCTGCCCTCAGCGGCCAAAGTCGCGACGTTGATTTCAGGCTCGGTCAGCGACGCCCACCCAGTTTTGGGTCTGTCACCACCAACATAGCGACGCCGCACGCCGAGGCGGCGCAGCCTGCCTCGTAGGCGGGCCGAGTCCCACTCGGCGCCAGTGCGAGTGGTAATCGACAACGCCTCGTCGAAGGACCCGATGGCCAATCCCCTGTCTCCACCTGCCCCAACACGTACCCGGCCCAGGTCTTCGAGCGCAGACGCATAGGCGAGGGGGCGCGGTCCGGCTCTGTAAAGCTCGACTGCATTCTCAAGGTCTTGAACTGACTCGAACCAGATCCCACGCACGTGCGCTGAGGCGGCAGCGCAGGAGGCCACGGTCGGGTTCAGGATGGCCCGACGCTCGGCTAGGGCGATGGCGTGCTCGGCGAGTTCCTCATCAGAAGCGGCGGCCGCAATGCGGACCCGCTCGGCATCGTCGGTGACCTCGTGCGGGAAGAGAGGGAACAGCGAGAGGCGCTCATCGAAGCCCTTCGTGCAAAGCCATTCGTGGGCTGCCATGGCGTCACCTTGGGCAAGGGCCAGCTGGGCCAGATACCAAATTGCCTGGCTTGAGACGGACGGAACGCCCGAGTTGAGCATGACCTTGGCGATCTCGGCGATCTCCAGCGCCTCTCGTTCGTCCGCTGTGTGGATCTTCAGCTTCCCGAGTGCCACCACGGCCGGGGCGTGGATTGGACCGAGCACACGGTATGCATCAGCCACGCTGTAGCGCCCTTCGAGCGCGGTCGCCGCGTCGGCGAGGAGTCCGATCTGGAGAAGCTGACGACCTTTGGTCACCTCGAACATCCGCAGCGCAAAGTTCTGCCGATCCCTCTGCGCTGCATGCGCTCCCCTCGTGATTGCCTCGAGGGCCTCGTCGTAGCGATCGAGTGCATCGAGGATCCACGAGTGGAACATCAGAGCCAAACGGCCTCGAGCATCCTGACGTCCACCGTGGTCTCGCCGTTCCGCCTTGAGAATCGCGCTGAGAGCGTCGTTGAATTCGAGCAGTTGGTAGTGAATCGCCGCCTGGGGTAGCTCGAAGGCCATCCAACAGGCTTCGTCAGAACTCGCATAGGCGGCCTCCCGCGCCTTCGGCTGGACAGCGAGGGCCTCCTCGGTCCGCCCCGCCACAATGAGGCTATGGAGCAGGGAGTCCCATAGCCACGTAGTCAGGTCTGCATCCAAGCCCGGAAGCGCGAGACCGCCCCGAGCCGCCTCAGCTCGGACCTCGGGGGAAATGTCGAACATGGTCGCGACGCTCAGCCGAACCCGTGCTTCTTCAGTCGCGGGAAGCGTTCTGCGGAGCGCGGCGCCGGCGAATCGCTCACCCTCCTCCGAGAGCCCCGCAGCAAAGAGTGAGAGGACGCGCTGTACGACGAGGGCACCTCGAAGCGGATGACGTTCTGGCGTGAGATCGAGCCCACGCTGAGCGAGCGAGGCTGCACCCTCAGGGTCGGATAATGCGAGCTGCTCGCAGGCCTTGAGCACCGTTTCAATGGCGACGTCGTCTCCGGGTTCGGCGCTCTCCGCAAGCTGAAGCGCCACCTCCGTTGGAAGTGCGCCACGGGCGATGAGAACATCGGCGGCCTGGCGATCGAGGCCTCGCCGGACTGGATTGGGCATTCCTGCCCGGACCGCCTCTCTGATCAGGTCGTGACGAAAGGCCAGGCGGTCCCCGTCGTCAACGAAGAGATCCGCCTCGAGAAGCTCGGTGACTGGTTCAACGAGCTCGCCAACAGACATTGAGGTCATGGCGGCGAGGTCGTGGAGCGTAAAACGGCGACCAAGGCTCGATGCAACGGTCGCGACCCGCGCCGAGACCGACGAGAGACGAGCGAGGCGCCCCCGAATCCCTTCGCTGAGGCGTCCTGGTTGCTCGTCCGCCACGAGGATGGCACGGCCCGATTCGTACTTGAGGACCGACTCGTCTTGGAGTCCACGTAAGAACTCCACCAAGAGGAAGGGGTTTCCCTTCATACGTTCCGTCTTACTTAGGAGATCCTCGTCTGGTTGAGCGCCGAGGACGTCAGCGACGAGGAGCGCCACCGCATCTCGATCGAGCGGGCCGAGCTTGATATGGTCGGCACCTCGCTCGATCAGCTCCAACTTCGTCTGTTGTACGGGCGCGACGCCTTGGTTCGGGCGAAAGGCGAGGATCCATGCCACGGGCAGCGAAGTGAGCCGCGGCCCCAACTGCCGCAGCGCCACTGCACAACTGGGGCCCGCCCAGTGGAGATCGTCGAGGCAGATCAGGAGGGGCGACTTGAGGGCCGCTTCCTCGACCACGGATTGGAGATCCTGGATCAGCCAGAACAAGAACTCGGGCGATGCATGGGAATCATCCAAGGCACGTCGGTCAGCCAGCGGCGAGGGTCCCTCGAAGAGCGCGTCGAAGAGGGGTTCGAGCTCGGTTGGACCTGCTGCGTAGGGCTCAACCGCGCCACGACCGACGCAAAATCCCAGGTCGCTTGCCAACGCCATTGCGGCATCGACCAGCTTGGTCTTCCCCGCCCCGGCGCTGCCTTCGAGCACGATAAACCCTCCGGTTCCCGCGCTCACCTGGTGAAGCCGACGTTCGATGACGGCCAGCTCTGCCTGGCGGCCTCGAAGAGGCAGGGAGTCCTGTGTCACGTGACGTCTCGGACCAGGCTCGACGGGGTGGTCGTGACCAGAGACTCGGGAGTGACCCGACGCCGCCTCCCCGTTGGCTCAGTGATCATCCTGATCCCATTCCCTCGGTTCCGACTGCCACCAACCCGACCTTGTCTCAACACATGTTGCGCCCTTGCGCTTCAAGCGCCAACCCGCGTCCGCGCTTATTTTTTCCACAGCCTGCTGAATCGTGCCGATAACCCCAGGTAGCGGCCCTTGCCTGCTTGGTTCAGGACTCCGACGAAACCAACTGCATGAGCGCCTTGTCGACGACGTCGAATGGTTCACGGCTTCGCTCCGCCCGGCACAGCGCCACTGCTCCCTCGGTCGCCGCGATGATCATGACAGCGAGTTGCTGAGCGGAGCGCTCGGCCACTCCCCCGGCCACGAGCAATCCGGCCAGGTGGAACGTCCAGTCTCGAAAGATCTGCCCGGTGTGATCGAGGAGATCATCGTCGGACCCCGCCACGGTGACGGCGACGACAGCACAGCCCGCGGTGAACTCTGACTGGTCGAGGAGCTGACGCCAGAGATCGAGGAACTGCTCGACGATCTCCTCAGCCGAGCTCCCTCGCTTCGACTCCATCACCGCCAGCGCCCGCGTACTGACGAGGTCGAGTGCGGCGTGGACAAGTTCGGACTTTCCGCCCGGGAAGTGGTGGTAGATCGACCCCCGCGGGGCATCGGTCGCGGCCAACACCTCGGCAAAGGAAGTGCCCTCGACCCCCTTGGTGGCCAGGAGCCCAGCGGCCCCCTTCACCATCTTCGTCCGAACGTCGCCTTGTGCCATGTCCCTCGTCCTGATCTTGCCTCTCCGCTGGATGTCCGTCGGAGCTATGCAAGCCATCATAGTCTCGGTTACTATGTCGGCTTACATACATAGAAAGGTTCCTGCCATGCCGATGATCGATGTCTACGCCACTGACGGCACGTTCGAACGGGGTGGCCAACTGGCCGCCGAGCTGGCTCGCACGCTGATGGTCATCGAGGGCGTGCCCGACATCCCGATGTTCCGCTTGAACACCGCCGCCTTCATCCACCAGTTGCCGGCCGGCAGCCTCTCGAACGTGGAGGGTCAGGGGAACTACGTGCGCGTGCAGGTCCTCACGAACGCCGGCGCGCTCGATCGCGACAAGCAGCTCGCCGTGGTGCGTCAGTTCACCGACCTCGTCTCTCAGGCGGCGAAGGATCCTTCGCTGAAGGAGCGGACGTGGGTCCTCCTCACAGAGGCGATCGAAGGTGGCTGGGGGCTCGGAGGACATGCGAATACGAACGCGGAACTCGTCGATGCCGCACGAACTCAGATCGCACAGATCGCAGCCGCCGGCAAGGACGACGCAGACAAATAGCCGCGACATTCACACTCACGAGTGCTGGAGTTGACGCCGGGTCCAAAGGTGCGCGGTGCCCATGCCATCACGGGCCGAGCTTCGGCAACTCGGACGACAATCAGCCCGGCCGGTCTTCGACCTGAACCTCGACATTCATGGCAAGGCCTGGCCACAACCGAAAGAGGCTTCCTCATGAGAAATACGCTGACCCAGTTCACCGTCACCGACGTGGCTCCGGGCTACTGGCGGATCAGTTTCAGCAATCCTCCGATCAACCTCGAGGATCCGGACACAATCCTCGAACTCCAAGAGTTGGTCGGCCTGATGGAGACCGATCATGCGCTGCGCGTCGTCGTGTTCGAAAGCGCTGACCCGGACTTTTTCATCAACCACTACGACGTTTCCCGTGCGGCGGAAACACCCGTGGCACCAGGTCCGACGGGCCTGCCAACATGGATTGACACCGCAATGCGCCTGGCGACGTCATCCGTCGTGACCATTGCCAAGATCCGCGGCCGTAACAGAGGCGGGGGAAGCGAGGTCGCCCTCGCGTGTGACCTCCGATTCGCCAGCCGAGAGAATGCGGTGTTTGGCCAACCGGAGGTCGGCGCAGGGATGTTTCCCGGTGGTGGCGCCCTCGAGCGACTCCCGCTTCTTGTGGGGCGGGCCCGGGCATTGGAGATCATCCTCGGAAGCGACGACTTCGATGCTGCGACTGCGGCTCAGTACGGCTGGATCAATCGCGCCATTCCTGACGGCGAATTGGACGACTTCGTGGATACGTTCGCACACCGGATCGCTTCGTTCGACAAGCCGGCTCTGGCCGAAGCCAAGCGTCTCGTGAATCGACGCACCCTCCCTCTCCCAGAAGATCTCGTCGAGACTCAAGACATGTTTCTCACTGCCTTCTCCTGGCCGACCCTCCACGAGCGCGGGGCCAAGCTGCGCCGACGAGCGAGTGAGGTCGGACCTGAATTCGAACTCCGCTTCGGGCACTACCTGGTAGATCTTGGTGAGGACTGATTCCCCTTCACCGAGGAGCTAGCCCTGAACGCAACCCCACAGAGAGAAGATGAGAACGCCATGACTCTTGAGATTCCGTCCACCTCGCTCGAACTCCGCTCACTGGTCACCAAGCAGGGAACGTTGGAGCTCTCGTTGATCGACGTGCCCTTGCCAATCCCCAGGCCCGGCCAGGTCCTCCTGCGCGTTGAGGCAGCTCCGATCAATCCGTCCGATCTGGGACTGCTGTTCGCAGGTGCCGACATGAATGCGGCGACAGTCGACGGAACCCCTGATCGCCCCGTGGTGACTGCACCCCTCTCCGATCGCGCACTCCGGGCTCTGGCGGCTCGGGTCGGACGATCGCTGCCGGTGGGCAACGAAGGAGCGGGCACCGTTGTGGCTGCCGGTGACTCTCCTGAAGCACAGGCGCTGATGGGACGGACCGTCTCGGTCGCCGGTGGTGCGATGTACACCCAATACCGGGCCTGCGAAGCATCGGCCTGCCTCGACCTGCCAGAAGGTACGCCGGCCAGAGACGGAGCGTCTTCCTTTGTGAATCCGCTCACGGCGCTCGGAATGATCGAGACCATGCGTCGGGATGGTCATAGCGGGCTCGTCCACACGGCGGCGGCTTCGAACCTCGGTCAGATGCTGGTCAAGCTCTGTCTCGCAGAGGACGTGCCGCTCGTGAACGTCGTGCGCAGGCCCGAGCAAGCCGAGCTCCTCCGATCAATCGGCGCCGTCCATGTGTGTGACTCCAGTGCATCGTCGTTCAAGCGCGATCTCAGAGACGCCGTCGGCGCCACGTCGGCCACGCTCGCCTTCGACGCCACTGGTGGAGGCAACCTCGCCAGTCAGATCCTCAGCGCCATGGAAGTTGCGGCCTCCCAATCCGCCACGGAGTACTCGAGGTACGGGTCGACCGTTCGCAAGCAGGTGTACATCTATGGCGGCCTCGACCCGAGCCCGACGATCTTGACGAGGACGTTCGGCTTCGCGTGGAACGTGGGTGGGTGGTTGCTCACTCCGTTTCTCCAAAGCATCGGTCCCGAGCGGTTCGGTCAGCTCCGCCAGACCGTGGCGGCGGGACTGACCACCACGTTCGCGAGCAGTTACTCGAGCGAAATCTCGCTCGCCCAGATCCTCGAGCCCAGCGTCTTCTCTCAGTGCATCAAGCAGTCCACCGGAGAAAAGGTGCTCATAGATCCTCAGCTCGGTCAGGCCGGCACCTGATCAATCAGCCGACTAGGAAGGTCGGCCTCCTCCTCGGCTTCAATCTCAACATCAGCGTGGCCTTTCAACTTTGCTGACCACCTCTCCTCGACGTGACCCAAGTGCCAGAAGGCGAGGGCCAGGACCCAGGTCACGATGAACATGCCCACGATGATGAAGCCGGCCGTGTTGATGTCGAAGTTGGCCATCACGTTCCAGAACGGGCCGCTGACGTGGAACTCCTTGGGGATGAGACCGAGCACCTCGATCGTGCCGATGAAGATGCAGATGAAGACCGAGAGACCGGTGATGGTGAGGTTGTAATACACCTTCCGAACCGGATTGAAGAAGGCCCAACCGTAAGCGAAGTTCATGAAACACCCATCGAGCGTGTCCATCAACGTCATCCCGGCGGTGAACAAAATGGGCAGACACATGATGGAATACCAGGGCAGGGTCCGAACGGCCAAAAGAGCGGTGGTCGCCAGCAAGGCCACTTCGGTGGCGGTGTCGAACCCCATACCAAACACGACACCAACCGGGTACATCTGCCATTCCTTGGTGATGGAGCGCATCCATCTCCCGAAGATCCGGTACATGAGGCCCCGGTTCTGGAGTTGCTCCTCCAGCTCGGCTTCGTCGAAGTCCCCCTGGCGCATCATCCGGGCCACTTTGATGATGCCGGCCAGGATGACGATGTTCAGCGCAGCGATCACATACAGGAACGACGCGGAGACGATCGTTCCGAAGATCCCCCCGAACTGTTCGAGGCCCGATCCGTTGTGCGAGACGGCGTTGTAGGTGGCCTTCTCGGCGACGACGATGGCTGCCCCAATGGCCACCACGATTGTGGAGTGCCCGAGCGAGAAGAAGTACCCGACGCTGACCGGCTTCTTGCCCTCGTTCATGAGCTTCCGAGTGGTGTTGTCGATGGCCGAGATGTGGTCGGCGTCGAAGGCGTGGCGCAGGCCCAGCGTGTACGCGAGCACCGAGACGCCGATCCCGAGGCCCTTGTAGTGCTCGGGGACCACAAGGGCGACGAAGACGCCGAAGCCAATGATGTGGAGCAAGAGGATGCTGGCGAACATCCAGCGCACCTGGCGCCACTGCTTGCGGTCCATCGACGCCCGGAGCTTGGCCAATCTTCCTGGAGGAGAGACAGGCAACGTCTCGCTCAGAGTCGTCATCTGTCGCATCCCTCCCTCGGTTTCGTCCCGCTTGTGAATGACGCCCGGACTTGTCGTCTTCGAGTTCGGGCGTGGGCGGCCCGCGTTCCAGAACGCCCAGCCCGGCGTACGAATCTGCCCATGGTTCCCTAATTGCGAATGATTCGCAACTGCGTCCCACTCCCATCCGTTGCGGAGCCCGAATTCGGATGTCGTTCGATGCGGAATTCGCCGGCACCGTGAAGGAGCTGGGCCAGGTCCATGTCAGCGACGACGTGCTGGAGCTGCTTCGAACCGGGGCGGCAGAAACCCCCGTTCGAAGCGCAGTGACAACCGACGGGACCTTCGAGCATCCATCTGAGGCCGATCGTCGGATTGGCTCTGGAGAGCCGCTTCCCGACTCAGTCCTCGGACGACATGACCGCCTTCTCGCAATCTTCAGGTTCTTTCAGCGTTCAAAGTCTGAGACAACCCCCGAACAATAAATGGCTGCTGCCCCTTCTCGGCTCCCCTGTGGGCACGTTTGCCGAGGTTCGCAGGGAAGGTTGGTGCCCGCGATAGGGCGGGAAGGCCCTGTTCGCGGATTTCGACGGTCGATACCGTTACAGGTGGCTGATCAACCACAACCCAAGGTCGGAACTTGGGGGCGAGAAGAGGTCGGGGCATTGGCAAAGCGAGCGGCGGCGCAAGGGCTCAGCCCAGAGGACCACACACCCCTCTTCCCGACGCGATTTGGCTCGGACGTGCTCCACGGGTTCGACGATGCGTCTGGCTGGGCCAAGGGGCTCTGGGCGGCGGCGTTGTTGATCGGCATCCTCGATGCTCTTCGATGGCACAGCGGCGCCGGGTTTGCCTATGACTCCCAACCTGCGTGGCAATCGGCCCATGCGATCCTCCATGGAGGCGCGCACTGGGCCCGATTCGTCTATCTGCCCGGGTGCCTGCTGTTCGCGTTCCCACTGGCGCTTCTGCCATTCAAGGTGACGGAAATCCTGGTCTATGCGGTCCAGATCCTGGGGCTGGGGTACACCGTCTGGGCCATGGCGCGAGTGATCAAGGTCCCTCTGGGTTCGGTGCGCATCGCATGGGCCGCATTGCTCTTCGTCCTCTGCGGGCAGCTTGGCATCGCCGCCCACTACGAGAATTTCTCGATCCTCCTCCTGCCGCTGGCTGCGGCATTCTTCCTCTCGATCGACAGCGACCGGCCGATGGCCGCCGCGGTGATCCTCGGGATCTCGCTCACCGTGAAGCCGCTGCTCGCTCCACTTCTCTTGCCCTTACTTCTGGCGCGGCGGTGGCGTGAGACGGCCGTCGCCGTGCTCATTCCAGCGGCTCTCTCGGCTCTCACACTGCTGATCGTCGTGGGCGTCGGCGCGGATCCGTCGAAGTTCTGGAACGAGGTGACCGGCACCTTCTCTGCGGATACCGGAAAGCCGTGGAACATCTCGCTGACCGCCATGGCTGGCTACCTCCACGCGCCCGCAGCAGCCCGCGACCTCGCTCTCGTCATCGTGGTCGCCGCAGCTCTCATCGTGTGTCGGCGCATTTGGACCAACCCACGAGGTGACGCCGGGGAGCAGGCGGTGTGGCTCACCGCCCCGTTGTTCGCCATCGTGATCCTCTGCACCTCTTTCTCGTGGGGCTACTACTGCCTTCTCCTGGTGCCTCTCGGGTTCGTCTCGCTTCGCCAGGACCGCGTCGCCGACTGGGCGGTGCGACTCGGAGTGTTCCTCGCGCTCGCTCCCCCGTTGCTCGTCTACTCACTACCCGGCTACCCGGACCGCTATTACAACGAGGTCACGGATCACATTTTCGGGCTCGGTATTCTGCTCAATGGGGCTTCGGTCATCGGCGTCCTGATTGCCCTCGGGGGCTGCCTGATGTACGCCTACACCGACGAGTCCCCTTCGAAACTCCAGGCCCACTTCAGCTCGAGAGTGCCCGAACGGCACTCACCGCCCGATCGGATCTCTCCCGCCATTCGAGGCGAGCTGCTCCGAGAGTGAAACCTCAGAAGTTCACCGGGACTTCACCGGTTGGACGAAGGCCCTTGAACGGCTGGAGACCCGTGCTCTAATTGCATCGTGAGCGAAGACAGAGGTCTGTCGAGGCGTCAAATTTTGCAGGGCGCGCTCGGTGTCGGAGCAGCCGCCGTCGGGGTCGGTGCGGGCTCGGCGGCGAGCGCCTCGGCCAGCACGGATGGGACTGCTTCACATGCCCGCCTGCCGCCCCGCTCGGAATGGCGACGACCCGGATCCCGGCCCGACCCCAGCCTGCCCGAAGGCACCGACACGCTGCCCCAGATCGACCACATCGTGGTCGTCATGCAGGAGAACCATTCCTTCGACAACTACCTTGGCATGCTCGGCCGGGGCGACGGCTTCACGCTGGATCGTCACGGCCGCCCGGAGAACACGAACCCCAACCCAGGCGGCGGGTACGTCCGCGCCTTCCACGAAACGGACACCTTGCAGGCCGGCCATGTGACGCAGAGCTGGGATGCCAGCCATCTGCAATATGCCAACGGGCGCAACGACGGGTTCATCGGACCCGACAGCAGCAGCAACTGGTCGATGTCGTACTACACGGGCGAAGAAATTCCGTTCTACTACTCGCTGGCCGGCACATTCCCGCTCTGCGACCGCTATTTCTCCTCGGTACTGGCGCAGACCTATCCGAACCGCCGCTTCCTCCTGGCCGGAACGGCCTTCGGGCTGATCGCCACGGTGGACTCGTCGATCACCGGTATCCCGCCCAACGGAACCATTTTCGACCGTCTCGACGCGCACGGCATCAGCTGGGCCAGCTACGCCACCAATGTCCCCTTCCTCTACGTGATCTCCGATGTCGTGAAGAAGAACCCGAGCAAGATGAAGACGATCGATCAGTTCCACGCCGACGCGAAGGCAGGGACGCTGCCTGCGGTCTCCTACGTCGATCCGAACATTCTGACGGGGACCGAGGAGAACCCGCAGGACCTCTCGCTCGGCGAGTATTTCGTCTCGACCGTGGTCGATTCCCTGTTGAAGAGCCCGGCCTGGGACAGAACCTTGTTCGTGTGGACCTACGACGAGCACGGCGGCTACTACGACCACGTTCCGCCACCGCCCGCTGTCCCGCCCGACGACATTCCGCCGGACATCACCGCCGCCAATCAGCCCGGTGCCTACGACCGTTACGGCTTCCGTGTGCCGACGGTGGTCATGTCTCCCTACAGCAAGCGACACTTCGTGTCCCACACCGTCTACGACCACACGTCGGTGCTGAAGACGATCGAGCGCAAGTGGAACCTGCCGGCCATGACCTACCGGGACGCCAACGCCAATGATCTGCTCGACTGCCTGGATCTCTCCACGCGCGCCTTCGCCGATCCTCCCACGCTGGCGGCGCCGGGAAACCAGAGTGGCATCTCAAAGGCGGTGCCGCCACCGACAGGCGAGCAGCCGCCACTCTCCGCTTTTGTGAAGACTCCCGGCGTGACGGTGTGATCTCCCGGCGGCATATCGCTTGAAGCCCCGGTGACCTCGTCGGTGCCCGCAGAAGGCTCGCTCCAGATGCGACTCGAGCTGCGTGAGGTCGACCCGACGGTGTGGCGCCGGCTCCTCGTGCCCGACGGCATCACCATGGCCGATCTGGCCGAGATCCTCCTGCTGGCGATGGGCTGGGGGGACGTCCACCTGCACTTCTTCGAAGTGGGCGACGTGAGCTACGGAGCCGCGGACGAAGATGCAGACGACGACGAGATCGACGAGCGCAGCGTCATCGTGTCCGACGCGCTCGGAAGCCATGATGAGTTCGACTTCGAGTACGACCTCGGCGATGGTTGGGAACACCACGTGGTGATCGAGGAGCGGTCGGCGTCGAGTATCGCGTTCGCATACTGCCTCGGCGGGGAGAACGCCTGCCCTCCCGAAGACGTTGGCGGCCCCGGAGGATATGAGGACTTCATGGAAGCGATCGCCGATCCCGCCCATGAAGATCACGCCGAAGACCTCGAATGGATCGGAGGATCGTTCGATCCAGCCCGGTTCGACCTCGACGCCGTCAATGCGGAGCTGCGACAGCTGGCGTAGCGGCGGCTCATCCCTCGACGGCGTGACCGCCGACTGAGCGACGCATGGCGGCGTGCAAACGATTCGGGGTCAGCACGCCAAGGTAGCGATCGCCGTCGACGACCGGAATCCAGCGCACGTCCCGCTGCAACATCTCGCTGAAGGCTGCACGCAGAGAGGTCCCCACGGGAACCTGCACCTCGAAGGGGACCAGATGGTCCTCCACCGAGCCCCCGAAAGCTCGGATTCAGGTCGACCCAGCCGTGCAGGTGGGCGCGGTCGTCCACCACGACCGCCCACCGGCTGTCCGAACCACCGACGGCCGCCCTGACGTCGAGCATCGATTGATCGGGCGTCACTTCTGGAGGATGGAAGAGGTCCTCGGGGTCTATCGCGGTGACGGCCAGTCGTCGGACCCCGCGGTCGGCGCCCACGAAGTCGGCGACGAAAGCCGACGCCGGCCGGCCAAGCACTTCGCTCGGGGTGTCGTACTGCTCCAGCACGCCCCCCTTGGAGAGGACCGCGATCTTGTCCCCGAGCTTGGCGGCCTCGTCGATATCGTGCGTGACGAACACGATGGTCTTCTTCAGCTCCGCCTGCAGGTCCAGGAACTGCTGCTGCAGTCGCTGCCGGGTGATGGGGTCGACGGCGCCGAAGGGCTCGTCCATCAACAACACGGGCGGATCCCCGCCCAAGGCCCGCGCCACGCCGACGCGCTGGCGTTCGCCGCCCGAGAGCTCGTGGGGAAACCGACGCCCGTACTGGTCAGGGTCCAATCCGACCAGGTCGAGGAGCTCCCTCACCCGCGCGTCCACGCGAGCACGATCCCAACCGAGGAGGCGGGGCACGGTGGCGACATTGTCCGCCACGCGTCGGTGCGGAAACAGCCCGCCCTGCTGAATGACGTAGCCGATGCTCCGGCGCAAGTGGACCGGGTCGATCTTCAAGACGTCCGTCCCGTCGATCAGGATCCGCCCGCCCGATGGCTCGATGAGCCGGTTGATCATGCGCAGCGTGGTGGTCTTGCCGCAGCCTGACGGGCCGACAAGGACGCACAGCTCGCCGTCGGTCACGGTGAAACTCAATTCCGCCACTGCGACCGAATCGGCGTTGTAGCGCTTGGTCACCCGGTCGAGCGTGATCACTGGGGGGAAGGTTAACCACCGCCTGCTCGATCTCCGCTCTTCCATGGGCTTCCGGGCCGGCGACCCGGGTATCGTCAGGCGGATGCTGTTCGGGACGAACCCGTTCTTCCGATGGAGCTACGTCACCAGCCAGTGGAGCCAGATTCAGGGAGATCTGATTCAGCACATTCAGCTGAGTCTGATCGCCGTCGGCATCGGCACCGCCATCTCGATCCCGCTCGCCGTGCTGGCATGGCGCTACCGCATCATCCGGACCCCGGTCTTCGGCTTCGCGAGCGCTCTCTACATCATTCCGTCGCTGGCCCTGTTCGCCATTCTGGGACCGATCACAGGGTTCGTGGCGTCCTATACGACGGCAGAGATCGCCCTCGTGGGGTACACGTTGCTCATCCTCATCTGGAACACGGTCGCCGGCCTCGACGCCGTCCCCGAAGACGCCCGCGAAGCGGCGACCGCGCTGGGATACTCGAAGACGGCGGCGCTGATCCGGGTGGACCTCCCTCTCGCCCTGCCCTACATCTTCGCCGGGCTCCGGGTCGCCACGGCGACCGTCATCGGACTGGTCACCGTCACGGCGCTGATCGGGCTCGGGGGCTTGGGCCAGCAGATCACCTACGGCTTCAACATCGACTACAACACGCCGATCATCGTCGGCCTGGTGCTCTCGGTGGCCCTGGCCGCCGTGGCTGACCTGATACTCGTCGGGGCGCAACGACTCCTCCTCCCCTGGGCGCACTCACGCCGGGTGCAGGCGGGCTGACGTGAGCTTCCTCGCCCACGTCTTCGGTTGGTTCACCACCGAGGCGAACTGGACGGGTCCGCAGGGCATTCCGACCCTGTTCTGGAATCAACTCCAGCTCTCCGTGGCCGTGGTGGCCGGGGCCATCGTTCTCGGGGGTGGGCTCGGCGTCATTCTGGGCCACACCGGCCGGGGCGGCCTGGTTGCGGTCAACGCCGCCAATGCCTTCCGCGCCGTGCCCACGTTGGCGCTGCTGACGCTCCTGGCCATTCAGCCGGCGATCTCGCTCAAGTGGGACGGATTCCTCGCGGCGTGGCTCGCCCTCACCGCGCTGGCCATCCCACCCATCCTCACCAACACCTACGTCGGCATGAGGGAGGTCGATGCCGACGTGCGCGATGCGGCGAAGGCGATGGGGCTCACCGGGGGCCAGGTCCTGCGCACCGTCGAGGCGCCCCTGGCCGTCCCGTTCGTCATGGCGGGGGTGCGGACCGCCTCGATCGAGGTGGTCGCCACCTCGACGCTGGCGGCCTACGTCAGTTACACCGACCTCGGCACGCTGGTGATCAGCGGGCTCAACACCAACGATGCGGTCGTCGCCTTCAGCGGCGCCCTCTTGGTGGCGGCTATGGCGGGGCTGGTCACGTTGGCGCTCAGCCTGCTGACACGGGCGCTGACGCCGCTGCCCCTCCGCCGGAGACTGCGCCAGCGCTCGCTGGGCGTGCGGGATACCCCTGTCGGCTGCAACCTAACTTGCTATTCTCGATTGGATAAGTCAGGATTTCGGACTGCTGACGGGCTGGTTACAGTTTCACCACCAAAGTCAGGCGGAACCCCGATCAATGAAAAAGGTGCTCCCCATGCGTCTCCCCCGCTTTCTCGCCGCCGGCCTCCTGGCGGGCCTCGTTGCCACGCTGGCCCTCCCGGCCCTCTCCGCCGGAGCCGCCACCAGGGCGTCGAGCAAGCCGACCATCATCATCGGGTCGACCAACTTCGAGGAGCAGGCCATCGTCTCGAACATCTGGGCCGACGTCCTCAAGAAGGCCGGCTACAACGTGACGGTCGAGCCTGCGCTCGGCACACGGGCCATCGTGGTGCCCGCGATCGAGAAGGGCCAGATCGACCTGGAGCCCGACTACGCCGCGTCACTGCTCGGCTACCTGCACAACGGCCAGATCCTGCCGGCGGCCGGCGAACATCACCACCGCCGTCCCGGCCGACCAGAAGGCGCTCGCCAGCTACGGCGTGACCGTGCTGCCCGCCACCAAGGCGCTCGACACGAACGTGTTCGCCGTAACCAAGGCCACGGCCAGCAAGGACCACCTCACGACCATCTCGAGCCTGAAGCCGTACGCCTCCAAGCTCACGCTGGGCGGACCGCCCGAGTGCCCGACCTTCGCGCTCTGTGAGCCCGGGCCTGAAGAAGGTCTACGGCCTCAACTTCGCCGGCTTCAAGTCCCTCGACGAGGGGGGCCCGCTCAGCGTGGCCGCCCTCAAGAACGGCGAGGTGCAGGTGGTGGAGCTGGACTCGAGCAGCGGCATCGTGGCCCACGAACAACTTCGTGGCGCTGACCGACAACAAGCACCTCGAGGGCGCCGACTACATCGTGCCGGTCATCCGCAAGTCGGTGGACACCTCGGGCGTGGCGAAGGCGCTCGACAACATCGACGCCAAGCTGACCACCGCCGCCATCACCAAGCTGAACCTCGACGTGAACTCGCAGCAGGAGCAGCCGGCCGCGGTGGCCCAGACCTGGGTGAACTCGGTCGACGGCTGAGTCGCCGCCGGCGGCCGGTCCGCGGCGCCGGCTCAGGAGTCGGCGGGGCTTCCCGGAGTCGGGATCAGAGGCGGTGCCGGGACCGCCATGGCCGGAGCCTCGGTGCCGCCGTCGATCTCGAACACCTTGCCCGTCACCCAGGACGAGGCGTCGGACACGAGATAGAGCACGGCGCAGGCGATGTCCTCGGGCTCCCCCGGCCGGCCCATCGGGGTGCCGTCGAGGAACTGCTGGCGCAGGGTGTCGTCGGTGAGCACGATGTCGAGCGAGCGGGTGGCCACGCCGCCCACGTCGATGGCGTTGACCCGCACCCGCGGGGCCAGCTCGGGCGCGATGTTGCGGGTCATGCGGTCGAGCGCCGCCTTGGCCGCGCCGTAGGCGACGAACATCGTCTGGGTCATGCTGGCCGAGCGAGACGAGATGTTGACCACCGCGCCCGCGCCGACGGTGTCGACCATCTGCCGCGCCGCCAGCTTGGTCAGCGTCAGCGGCGCCGTGACGTTGAAGGCGAAGGCCCGGGCCATGAAGCCCTCGCTGGTCTCCATGGCCGCCCGGGGCATCGCCCCGCCGGCGTTGTTGACCAGGATGTCGAGCCGGCCGAACTCCTCGACCGCCCGCGTCACCAGGTGCTCGCAGGCGGCGGCGTCGGTGACGTCGGTGGGCACGACGAGCGCCCGCCGGCCGAGGGACTCGGACGTGGGCCGCCACCTCCTCGAGGTCGGACTCCGTGCGGGCCGCCAGCACCACGTCGGCGCCGGCCTCGGCCAGCCCGATGGCGATGCCCCGCCCGATGCCCAGCCCGGCGCCGGTGACGATCGCCACCTGCCCGGCGACGGAGAAGCGGTCGAGGATCATGCCGGAGCGGAGGGCGAGGTGGCCCGCCGGTCCCGGTGCAAGCCCGGAGCGGCGCGGCCGGCCACCAGAGGCATTTCGAGATAGGTGAGCAGGCCGGGCTCGGCCCGGCAGACGTACGGGATGGCGTTGACGCAGTGCATGGCGGTGGCGACGACGCCGGGATTGCGGATGAGGCCCGCCTCCACCGTCTCGGGGTGCAGCTTCTTGAAGGTGGTGAGGCAGTTGGGATCGCCCGTGATCTCGACCTCGAAGCGCTCCCCGTCGGGCCCGAAGTTCCAGGCCGGGTCGAGGTGCTCCTCCCCCATCAGCCAGTTGACCGTGGCCGTCACCACCGGTTCGCCGTCGACGGTGGCCTCCCAGGTGAACCGCTGCGCCGCCACCGTCCCCGGCTGGATCGGGCCGATCGGCGAGTCGATCGGCGCGGTGGCCACCGCCATCTCGTGGGTGGTCCGCAGCTGCGGCTCGACGTCGAAGCCCATCTCGTCGGCGACCATGAAGATCGACTGGCGGAAGCCGCCGCCGAGCGCGTCGATCATGACGCTGGCGCGGGCCTCCTCGGGTGTCTTGCCGAACAGCATCCAGTCGCGCACCACGTCGGGGGCGCCGTAGGTGCGGATGTCGGAGAACTCCTCCGCCCGCACGTGGGTGACCGAGCCCGACAGGGCCGAGATCATGAGCGGGAACCGTTCGGTGATCCCCCCGGGGTTGATGCCGGTGCCGTGCAGCGTCACGCCGGCCTTCTTGGCGATGGCGTCGAACTTCTGGCGCTCCTCGGGCGGCGGATAGAACCAGCCCAGCGGGGTGACCACGTTCTTGCCCGACTCCAGGATGGCGGTCACCACCGCCGGATCGGCGAAGATCGGGCTGTAGAGGACGCAGTCGGCCTCGGTGGCGAGGAGCGCGTCGACGTCGCCGGTGGCGGTCACGCCCAGGTCCTCGCGACCCAGGAGCGCGCCGAGGTCCACCCCCTCCTTGTCCGGGCTGTGGACCCAGGCCCCGGCCAGCTCGAGATCGGGGTGCGCCAGGACCCCCTCCATGGCGGCACGGCCCACACCGCCGGTGGCCCATTGGATCACCCGAAAGCTCACTGGCGTCGTCCTTTGCTCGCTGGATCGGAATCGTCGGGAATGATGCCACCTCCGCTGCGTCGCGACTCCTCTGAGCGGTCGACGGAACCCCGCCGAGGTCCGGTGAGGACCGCGCACAGCACCTCGGCAGCGGAGTGCTCGACGTCGCGGGTGGCGGTGACGAGCACGAGCCCGCTGGTCTCGGCGAGCCGCCGGAGCCGCGCCACTTCCTCTTCCGCGGGCGGCTCGACCAACTCCGCTCGGTAACGGAGGGCGAACTCCTCGAACTTCTCCGGCTCGTGCCCGTACCAGCGCCGGAGCTCCGTGCTGGGAGCCACCTCCTTGGCCCACTCGTCGAAGGGCGCGTCCACCTTGGCGATCCCTCTCGGCCAGAGCCGGTCGACCAGGACCCGGTGCGTCCCCTCATCTGCCCGGTGGTCGTAGACGCGGCGGAGCTCGACGCGGACCGTCATTCTGCGGCTTCCCGATAGGGAGTGAGGTCGATGCCGGGGTAGCGGGCGGCGACGCCGGCGAGCGTCTCGTCCGACCAGTAGGGGTCCCCGGGCCGAGGGAAGCCGAAGAGATCGCGCTCTCGCACGCTGCACTGCGGAATGAACCTGGCCCAGCGCTCGGGCGATTGCTTGGGCCATGCCATTTTGCCGCCCCAGGTCGTTCCCCGGACCTGGAAGTCAGCGAGGATGGAGAACCGGGATCGGCCCGCCCCCGTCATCTCCGAGCCGCGATGCAAGATGTCGGTCCGGTAGACGAGAAGGCTTCCGGCCGGCCCGGTACAGGCCACCTCGGCGTCGGCCAGCGATCCGAACGGCAGGTACAGCGGCGTGTAGGGCACGTCCTTCCCCGCTTCGTAGGGCACGATCCGCGTCGGCCCGTCTTCCTCGGTGACGTCGGACAGGAAGATGAAGGTCGTCAACTGCTGGTAGCGGGAACCCGGACGCGGCACCACCAGGCTGTGGCTCCCATAATCCCGGTGTAACGGTTGGTCGTAGTTGACGGCTCCCGCATACTTCGCCCAGAGCTCCACTTTGTAGAGATGCAGCTCGGTCGTCTGCAGGTAGCGCTCGGCTGCGTCCACCAGGTCGGGATGTACCGCCAGATGGTTCAGATCCCACGAGCGGTAGGGGAACTCTTCGACCCCGGCGAACTGGCTCGCCGCGTAGTGGGCGTACCTGCCGGGGTCGGCGAAATAGTCCTGTGGGCGAGGGAAGTGCAGCCAGAGCGCCTCGCGCGCCGCCAGCAGCTCGGCGTCGCCCAGGAACCCCTCCATGAGCGCGAAGCCGCGCTCGCGCACCTGAGCGAGGGTGGCGTCGGGGACCCGCATCGGCACCGGACCTTAGGTCACCGACTCCCGGTGAGCGCCTCCCGCTCGCGCCTACGCTCGCCCAATGCGCGCGGTGGTGTTCGACATGGCCGACCCCGAGTTCCCTGCCTCCCTGACCGAGCTGCCCGAGCCGGATCTCCCCGGAGCATCGTGGGCGCGCGTCGAAGTCACGACGGGTGGGATCTGCGGGAGTGACCTGCATCTGTTCGCCCACAACACCGGTCCCTCGCCCACCCTGGCGTCGATCGGGACCTTTCCTTTCGTGCTCGGGCACGAGACGGCAGGGCGCGTCGTCGAGGCCGGCGCCGACTGCACCGTTGCCGTCGGGACGAGAGTGGTCATCGACCCCTGCATCCCGTGCCTCCCCCGGGGGATCGACCCGCCGTGCGCCAACTGTGGGCGCGGCTGGACGTCCTCCTGCCTCAACCTGGACAGCCGCATCGTCAGCTCGGGCCGCTCGCTCGGGTACACGCATGAATCTCGGCGGGGGCTGGGCCGAGAGCGTGCTCGCGCACGACTCCATGCTCCACCCCATGCCCGACGCGCTCGAGGACCGCGGCGCCAGCCTCTACGAACCCGTCTCCATCGCGTGCCACGGCCTGATGCGGGCGATGCCGGTCGACGGCGAACCCGTGCTGATCGTGGGCGCCGGCATCATCGGGCTGGCCTCCCTCGCCGCGCTGCGCGGGCTCTTTCCCGGCTCTCCGGTCACGGTCCTGGCCCGCCACCAGCACCAGGGTGAGGCCGCCCAGGCCTGCGGGGCGGACCACGTGGTCTTCACCGATCCGGACAACGGCCACTGGAAGGAGCTGGCGTCGCTGAGCGGCGCCCGTGTCGTCGGCCGCAAACGCCACCAGATGCTGATGGGCGGGTTCCCCTACGTCATTGAGGCCGTGGGATCGCCCGGGTCCGTCACCGAGGCGCTGCGCGCCGTCGCCCACCGGGGCACCGTCCTGCTCCTGGGCGCGGCCGGGATCAGCGAGGTCGACCTCACGCCGATCTGGTACAAGGAGGCGGCCCTGGTCGGTTCCATCGACCACACGGTCGACGCGCACTCCTCGCCGGGGCTGGCGGGAGGTCCGGACCGGCACTCGGTGGACCGCGCACTCGACGTGCTCGCGGCTGGCCTGCTGCCCCACGAGGTGGTCGTGACGCACGAGTTCGGGCTCGAGGACTACCGGCAGGCCATCGGCGCGGCCCTCGACCGCAACGCCTCCCACGCCATCAAGGTGGTCTTCCGGCCCTAGGTCCGAATCTGGTCCTTTTGGCTCATGCGCGACCGGGAGGCCCCTCCTACCCTCACAAGGGAGGTCCCGCGTGCCGGCGCGGAGCCGAGCGGCGCGCCGTTCCTGTCCCGGGGGGAGGTCGGATGGAACCAGCAGCCGGCGTCGTGGCCCGTCGCCCGGGGAGCGCCGAAGCACGGCAGCGCCACGGGCGTGCACGCAGCCGCCCGTCAGCAGGCAGCACCGGCCGGAGCGCCCCACAGCAGGTGGAGATCGTGGTGCCGGTGTACAACGAGGCACCGAACCTCGAGGCGAGCATCACCCGTCTGCGCCGCTACCTCGACGCGTCCTTCCCCTTCTCCGCGGTCGTCACGATCGTCGACAACGGGAGCACCGACGGCACGGCCCTGGTGGCCCGTCACCTGGCCTCGACCATCGGCGGCGTCCAGGCTCTCATTCTGGAGCGCAAGGGCCGCGGCTTCGCGCTGCGCGCCGCGTGGTCGGCCAGCCAGGCCGAGGTGGTCGCCTACATGGACGTCGACCTGTCCACGTCGCTCTCCGCGCTGCTCCCACTGGTCGGATCGGTGCTCTCCGGGCACAGCGACCTGGCGGTCGGGACGCGCCTGGCCCGGGGATCCCGCGTCGTGCGGGGGCCCACGCGCGAGCTGATCTCCAGGGCCTACAGCCACACGGTGCGCCTGGCGCTGCGCAGCCGTGTCTCCGACTTCCAATGTGGTTTCAAGGCGATGCGGCGCGAGCGGGCATTGCAGATTTTGCCGTTGATCGACGACAACGAATGGTTCTTCGACACCGAGTTGATCGTGACGGCTGAGCGGCTCGGCGTCCGCATCGCGGAGATGCCGGTCGAGTGGACCGACGATCCGAACTCGTCGGTGGACATTCTGCGCACGGCCCTGGACGACCTGCGCGGGATGTGGCGGATGGCCAGGCGCCACGGCGGGCCGTCGATCCCCAGACGGCCCGCTCAGGCCACCTCGGACGAATTGCTCTCGTTCGCCGGCGTCGGCGTGCTGAGCACCCTGAGCTACCTCCTCCTGTTCGGCGCCACCTGGTCAGTGCTCGGGCCGTGGTTGGCCAATGCCGCCGCCCTGGCGTTCTGCACGTTGGTCAACACCGCGCTCCACCGCTCGCTGGCCCACCGCTCCCCCACCGACAGAACGGGGATCGCCGGACGGCCGTCGTTCGTCACCGTGGTCGCCGTTCTCTACGGCGTCAGCCTGCTGGCCACCACGGGAGCCATCGCGTTGGCCGACGTCGTGGCCGGACCGTCCCTGCCCGGTGACGCCGTCGCCGTCACGCTCGCCTGCTGCGGCGCGGCGTTGCTCCGCTTCTGGCTCCTGCGCGGCTGGGCCTTTCGTCCTGCGCGGTCGTCGGCGCCGCGCACTGCAGACGGTGCGGCCGTCGGGCGGTGACCGATCTCATAGACGCTCCGGCGTCTCACCGGCCGGCGAGCACGGTCACTGGCGAGCCGGCACGAGTCGCGCCGCCCCTTCCGGCGACGCCGCAGCGCGGCTGGGTCGCCCTCGCCCGCCGGGGCCAACCCCTGCTCCGCCCCACCGGGTACTTCTTCCTGTCGCGGGCGGCCGTGCTGGCGGCGGCATTCGTCGTCAGTTCCACCGTTCCCAGGTTGCGCTTCGTCCAGAACATGGGCACCGCCTTCGACGGACGCTGGTACCTGAAGATCGCTCAACACGGTTACCCCGATCGCCTCTTCCAGGAGGGCCAGGGCAGCCGCTGGGCCTTCTTCCCCGGGTTCCCGGCCGCGGTGCGCGCCGTGTCCGAGATCACCCGCCTCAGCCTCCCCGACGCGGCGGTGCTGGCGGCCTTCGTCTTCGGACTGAGCTCGGCACTCGCCATCTGGCTGGCGGTGCGGGAGGTCTTCGGCGCCCGGCTGGCCGACCGGGCCGTCCTGCTCTACGTCTTCTGCCCGACCGCCTACGTGCTGTCCCTCGCCTACACCGAGGGCCTCTTCTTGACCGCCGCCGCCGTCTGCCTCTTCGCCCTCTCGCGCCGCTACTGGATCACGGCGGCGTTCTGTGCCTGCGTCGCCGGGCTGACCCGGAACACCGGTCTCGCCGTCGTGTTGGCGGTGCTCGTCACGACGCTGCCAGCGGCCTGGCGAGGGCGGGCATGGCGGCCCGCCCTCGCCGCGGTCATCGCCCCACTGGGGCTGATCGCCTTCATGGCCTACGGCTGGGTCATGGTGGGCACGCCGGTGGCGTTCCTGTCGGCCGAGCGCTTCTGGCGGGGGCAGCATTTCGTCTGGTTCGTCACGCCTGTCGACGCTCTCTTTGCCGCGCTGCACGAGGGCCCGGGTGGGGCGGCCTTCCTGACCGATGCCATGGCCGGAGGCGCGCTCGTCCTGGGATTCGCGGGCCTGTGGCTCCTCGATCGCCTGTCGCACGCGCTGCGGGGCGCCGGAGGTGCCATTGCCGCCGTGCCGGCCAGTTGGTGGGTGTACACGGTGGGGGCGCTCCTGATCGCCTACAGCGCGTACTTCACCAACAGCATCCCTCGCTACGCCATGGCCGCCTTCCCGCTCTTCGTGGCGTTCGCCTGGAAACTGCCGCGCACGATGGAAAGTGCCTTGGTGGGCCTCATGGCCTGCCTGCAGGGTGCCCTGCTCATCGCCGTGCTGCAACCCTCCGCCGCATCGCTCCTCCGCTGACGCAGCCAGGTCGGGCACCTCCCGCGGGACAGAAGGGCACTTCGGCTCTGGCACCGATGCGCCGCGATCCTGCAACCATGATGGCGTGGCGGGAGACCAGGGGAATCAGCAGCCAGGGCCGCTCGGAGCGCTTCGGACCGCGGCATCCGGAGTTCCCCTTCGGCAGAGCGGACAATGGGTCTTTCGGACCAGTAGGACGCGCCGGCGCGGAGCGTTCTCAAGATGATGCAGCGGAGCAAGAGGTCGAGGGTCCCGGCGCACACCGGAGTCATCGACAGCGTCACCCTCTACCTCTGCCGCCAGGGGCGCCGCTGGGTCGTCATCATGGAGTCGCCCAGCGTCTCGGGTGCCCTGCCGCTCGGACGCTCAGGCCACGACAGCACCGACGCGCAGTGCGAGCTGCTCGCCACCGCCCGCCGGGCCTGCCCGACCGCGACCCTCATGAGCACCGACGGCGCGTTGACATCGGCCGACTACGAATGGCGGGTCGAGGTCCGCGGCGTCGTGACGCGGCCGGGCGACCTGGGACTGGCCCTGCACCGCGAGCTCTCGGCTGAGTGGGGCGAGGACGACAGCGCCCCACCCCGGCATGTCGGGGGCCGCTGCCATTGGGGCATGGCCCCCGCGTTCTCGGGCCGGCCCCGCACCTTCTGACCTCCGGGCTCGCAGTCCCGAAGGGACCCGCGACCTCCGTCGACCGGTAGCGGTTCAGGTCGAGGCTCGACCGGGTACAACGGCGGTGAGGTCCTCGGTTCGGTCAAGCCGGAGTCCGGAACGTCAGAACTGTCTCGGGAACGTCCCGTCAGGATTGTCCCCGGTCACAACACCCGCCTGCTCGCAGGACGCACAGACAACATTTATCCGGGTCATATCTTTCTCTGACCTGGCGTACAGACCTGACCTGTCCAATGGATCGTGTGGAGAGCCCGGGCCGCCCGGACTCAGACGGAGGACCGCAGACATGACCGAGGACCAGAAGGACAACACGACCGAGGGGCCGGCCAGCGACCCCAACCCGGAGACCCCTCCGACCGAGACCACGAGCCAGGCCGCCATTCCGATGCCGGCCGCCTCCTCGGGGTGGGACCTGCCGGTTCCCCCCCCGCAGACCCCCCCGCTGGGTGTGCCGTACGGCGCCGCCCCGGAGGCAGGGTCGACCCCACCCGCCGGCTCGACCCCACCCCAGGGCACCTACGCCATGGGCGCCCTGGCCGGCAACCCGATGCTCGCCGCCCCAACGGCCTCGTCGCTGGGCGGTCCCCCGCCCACGAATCCCGGAGAGCCGGTGTGGACTGCGCCGCAGCCCTCGGGTCCAGGGACCGGTAGCAGCAACCACCGCGTCCGCAACGGCCTTCTCGCCGGCGCCGCCGCGCTGGCTGTCCTGGGCGCCGGCTTCGGCATCGGCCATGCCACGACGAGCAACGGTGGGACCACGCAGGCCTTCAGCCCGACGTCGGGCAGCTCGCGCTTCCCTGCAGGCTCCGGGTCGTCAGGCGGTTCGAACTCCTCCGGGCGCTCCGGCAACTCGGGAAGCCCGTTCGGCAACGGCGGCATCTTCGGCGGCGGCGCCTCCGGCAACACCGGAAGCGGCAGTTCGGGCTCGTCCAACTCCTCGGGTCCGAGTGACGTCAACGCCATCGCATCGAAGGTCGACCCCGGCCTCGTCGACGTGAACACGACACTCGGCTACCAGCAGGAGCAGGCCGCCGGCACGGGCATCGTGCTCTCTTCGAACGGCATCGTCCTGACCAACAACCACGTCATCGACGGCGCGACGAGCATCAGCGTGACGGACGTGGGCAACCACCAGACCTACACGGCGAGCGTCGTGGGCTACGACCGGACGAAGGACATCGCCGTCCTGCAACTGAAGAATGCGTCAGGTCTGACGACTGCGACCCTCGGAAACTCCTCCAACACCTCGGTCGGAGAGAACGTCGTGGGGATCGGAAACGCCGGCGGCACCGGCGGGACCCCGAGTGCAGTGGGCGGGACCGTGACGGCGTTGAACCAGTCGATCACCGCCAGTGACGACGGCGATGGCACGTCCGAGCAGCTGAGCGGTCTCATCGAGACCAACGCGGACATTCAGCCCGGAGACTCGGGCGGGTCGCTCGTCAACACCTCGGGCGACGTCATCGGCATGGACACGGCCGCCTCCGCCGGGACCTCGTTCCAATACAACGGGCAGTCATCCTCGGGCAGCCAGGGCTTCGCCATCCCGATCGACTCCGCGCTCTCCATCGCCAAGACGATCGAAGAGGGTTCGGGTTCGTCGACGGTCCACATCGGAGAGACGGCCTTCCTCGGCGTCGAGATCAACGCCCAGAGCAGCAGCTCGGGTGACGGCTCCGGTGAGGGTGGCGGCGGCTTCGGAGGCTTCTTCGGAGGCAACTCCGGCAGCACCGGCAACACGGGCAACACCGGCTCGAGCGTTTCCGGAGCCTCGGTCGCCAGCACGGTCACGAATGGTCCCGCCCAGGAAGCCGGCCTGTCCGGTGGCGACACCATCACCTCGCTGGGTGGCACGACGATCAGCTCGGGTAACGACCTCACCAACGCCATCAGCCAGTACCACCCGGGCGACAAGGTGAGCATCGGCTGGACCGACAGCTCGGGGCAGACGCACACCGCCACCGTGGAGCTGTCCTCCGGGCCGCCGCAGTAAGCGCCCCACACATCTGCCCACCCGTTCGCGGAGGTTGCCCGTCGGATCAGACGAGGTGGCCTCCGCGAACGGCTTTCTCGGGACAAGGAATCGGGCCACCCACGAGGTCGCGCCCGTTCTGGCCCCTGCGGACGGTAACGTCCAAGGGGTGTCAACGGAAGAGCCGCTGCTCGACGACCCCCTGACCGACGCGGAGCTGACCGCCCTCGCGCTGGGGACGGACCCGCTCGGACCGCTGCCGGACGACGCGGAGCAGATGATGGGGCCGTTGGTCATCGGGGGTGGCGCACTCCCCCTGTGGTACATGCCGCCGGTGGCGCGACGGGCGAAGCGGCGCTGGGCGGCGCCCGTGGTGATCGCAGTCGTGGCTGCGTTCCTCCTCATTGACGCCATGGGCCTCTGCAACACCTACGGACTGCTGAGCCTGTAGCCACAGGCCACGGCGAGAACCGGTGAGGCGCTAGGGCTTGCCGGCGGCGATCCAGCCCTGCACACGCTCGTCACTGATGCGGCGGGCGGTCGCCATATCGGCCCAGGCACGGAACCGGGCCTTCTCGTCGTCCTTCAACCGCGAGTACATCGTCTCGGCGGCGGCTGCCCGCGGAGCCGGACCGCTGCGGGCTCGGGCCTTGGCGACGAACGGCTCGAAGGCCTCCCTCAGGCGGGCTGCATTCTTGGAACTGAGATCGATCTCGTAGGACCGACCATCGAGGGCGAACGAGACCGTCTCGTCGGCGTCGTCCCCGTCGATGTCGTCGGTCAGCTTCACTATGACGGTCTTGGCCATGGAGCCATCGTTGCAGAGCGCCCCGGACAGGGCCAACGCCGCAGGATGAAGACGCGCTTTCGTGACGCTTTCACGCCCAAAAATCCGAAGGCGCGCCGCCTGATCCGGCCTCTGCGTAGGCTGGAGGCAGTCCTGACGCGCCGGGTCTTGACCCCCATCCCCCTCGTCAAAACCGTGGCGCGTCAGGGCGCGTCAAGAGACCTGGTCGCCTCGGGAATCTGGGCACAATGGTGGCCATGGCCCACCGCTCCAGGCGTCGAAAGGCCCCGTGGCGCGCCTCGGAGGCCAGTCGCCCCCCAAGTGTGGGCACCCATTGGCGGGCGGACGGTGCGCCCAAGACCTCGTATCGATCGCAGCGCGACGCGCTGTCAGCCGCTGACGAGCGTCGCCAGGAGTCAGGGGCAGACCTCAACGTGTACTGCTGCGATTTCTGTGGGGCCTGGCACATGGGAAATCGGGGCGGTCGCGGCGAATGAGCCCGCCTTAGGGCGCAAGCCGAAGCGACGCACGTTTCCGAACATTTCAGAGTCGCACAAGCAGGATATTGTGACCCATTGGAGCCTTTACGCAGGCCATGAGGTCCCCTGTGCCGAGCCTGTACGAGGTGAAACACCTCCCCAAATGCCCCATGTGACGACCTGACTCGGGTCCCAGGGGTTCCTCGACCGGCGCGATCCGCCCACGGGAAATGAGGGTCGCGGAGAAGGCGCCAGTGCGTTGGCGCCCCCATTTCTCATCCCGCATTGCCAGCGCCTAAACCCGCGGGGCCCGCGTGCCGACTATCTAGGGCTAGAGCACCAATGTCGAGTGGAAGGACCACTGACATGAACCGTTTCCCGGGCTTGGCGATGTACCGGGAGGCGGAAGCTCGGGACCGACGCGGGCGCCCATATGGGCTTCGCACTCAGAGTCAGGAACCCAGTTGAAACTCGGACGCAAGGACAAGGACCAGCACACCGGCGGGAGCGATGTCGACCACGACGGATCGACCCTGACGATGGAACGCGGGGGCGCAATTGCCGTCGCCGGCGACGAACCGGCGCAGGTTCTCCAGGCGGAGGCGCCCCGCCCGGCGCCCAACTCCGAGCCGTTCGGCTCGCTGCTCGTCCGACGAGGACTCGTCAGCGAGGACGACGTCGCGCAGGCCCTGGTCGTCCAGAACGAGACAGGCAAGCGGATCGGCGAGACCCTCGTGGCGATGGGCGCCATGAACGAGAGGGAGCTGACCCTCTTCCTGGCCGACCTTCTCAACATGCCGGTCGTCGATCTCAGGCGCGACAACCCACAGCCGGACGTCATCAAACTGATCCCCGAGCAGATCGTGCGCGAGCACATGGCCATGCCGGTGCAACTCGACGACGATGGCCTGCATGGTCGCGGTGCCGGATCAGCCCTCGGTGGGTATCCGCGCCCTCTGACGCAGTCGACCGATCACCCGGTCCGGTTCGTCCTCGCACCGTCGTCCGACATTCAATGGGCAATCGACAGCAGCTACCGCGCCATCGGTGGCGTGGACCAGCTGGTGGAGGCCTTCAAGGCGGTCGAGGGCACCCGGCGGAAGGATGAGACGAACGAGGCGGAGGTCGTCGCCGACGACGCGCCGATCGTCCAGGTCGTCACCCGCATTTTGACGCAAGCCAAGCGGGACCGCGCCTCCGACGTCCACATCGAGCCATCGCAGGACGTCGTCCGGGTGCGCTTCCGGATCGACGGTGCGCTGAAGGAAGTACTCATGCTGCCCGTCGGCCATGGGCGTCGGGCTGGTCAGCCGGATCAAGATCATGGCCGGCATGAACATCGTGGAGCGGCGTCGCCCACAGGACGGCCAGCTGACCGCGCTCATCGACGGCAAGGACACCGATGTCCGGGTCGCCACCGCCGCCACCATCTGGGGCGAGAAGTGCGTGATGCGGATCCTCGACAAGAACCGTTCGGTGCTGCGACTGCACGACCTGGGTATGCCGACCGACACCCATGAGACGTTCTCGGGCTTGGTCAAGGCTCCGTTCGGGATGGTCATCTGCGCCGGACCGACGGGGAGCGGCAAGACCACGACGCTCTACGCCACGCTCACCCAGGTCGCCGACCCGACCAAGAACGTCATGACCATCGAGGACCCGGTCGAGTACGTCTTCCCATCCATCAACCAGATCCAGACCAATGAGCAGGCTGGCCTGACGTTCGCGACCGGCCTCAAGTCCATCCTGCGCCAGGACCCCGACGTGATCCTCGTCGGCGAGATCCGAGACGTCGAGACCGCCCGTATCGCCGTGCAGTCCGCGCTGACCGGTCACTTGGTGCTTTCCTCGCTCCACGCCACGGACTCCGTGTCGGCCCTGCACCGTTTCCTCGACATGGGAATCGAGTCATTCCTGATCGCATCCTCGGTGCTCGCCATCGTCGGCCAGCGGCTCGTACGTCGCGTCTGCCCCTCCTGCAAGGCCAGGTACACGCCCACGCAGGAGGAAATGACCTTCTACGAGGAGAGCGGCGGCCCGCCGAAGACCGACTTCTACCAAGGCACGGGCTGCAACTTCTGCGGGCATACCGGCTACCAGGACCGCATCGGTGTCTACGAGCTCTTGCGGATGACACCCGAGATCAAGCGTCTGATCGTCGGCTGGGCCACGCAAGACGAACTGCGCCGCCTTGCCCAGAAGCAAGGCATGCGCACACTGCGCGAAGAGGCCATCGGCCTGGTTGCGGAAGACACCACCACGATCGCAGAAGTTATCCGCAGCATCTACTCCCTCTAGGCCAGGAACGGACGATCCATGGAAAAGTACCGATACAGCGCGGTCGACCCGACCGGACAGAAGAGCTCCGGCACGGAGGCTGCCGCCTCGCGGAGTGCCGCCCATCTGGCACTGCTCGAACGTGGTTATCAGGACATCGACGTCGCTGAAAAGAAGAACGTCCTCCACTTCGAGATCACCAAGAAGCTGGTCCCGCGCAAGGACGTCATGCACTTCTCGCGCCAGCTCAGCGTGTTCGTGCAGGCCGGCATCCCCATCATGGAAGCCCTCGAAGTCATCGCGACAGAGACGCCGAGCAAGATGTTCCAGCGAGCGCTCGCCGACATGATCGAGAGGATCCAGTCCGGCGACACCTTCGCGTCCGCTGCCGCGGCGCACCCGGAGGCCTTCCCGAACTACTACATCGGGATGCTCACCTCTGCGGAACTGACGGGGAATCTGGACACCGTTCTCGACCAACTGGCCGACTACATCGATCGTGACGTCGAAGCTCGGGGCAAAGTCACGAGCGCCATGATCTACCCCGCCGTTGTTGCCTTCATGGCGGTCTTCGTCGTCATCGTCTTGGCGACCTTCGTGATGCCGAAATTCGTCGTCTTCTTCAAATCCTTCAACGCACAGCTACCTCTGCCGACGCGTATGTTGCTCGCCACGTCGAACTTCTTCAGCCACTACTGGTGGGCCATCCTTGGGGGCATCATTGTCGTGGCTGCTGTCACGATCGCCCTGCGCCGATCCTCCGGCGGGAAGGCGTGGCTCGACTCTGTGATCCTGAAGCTCCCCGTCCTCGGTGACCTCGTGCGCACCGCCATCATCGAGCGTGTCTGCCGGATTCTGTCGTCCATGATCAAGGCCGGGGTCGCGCTTCCTGACGCCCTGAAGGTGACCGCCGAGTCCTCGAACAACGCCGTCTACCGCAAGGGCCTCAACACCGTCCGCGAGGAGATGATGGAAGGCCGCGGACTGGCGGAACCGTTGGGCCAGACTGGCCTCTTCCCCGGCGCGGCCCGTCAGATGTTCCGCGTCGGAGAGGAGACAGGGACGCTGGACGCGCAACTGGCGACGGCGGCCAACTTCTACGACCGGGAGCTCGACGTGAAGCTCAAGCGCTTCACGGGACTCTTCGAGCCCGCTGTGATCATCTTCATGGGTGTCGTCGTCGGATTCGTGGCGGTCGCACTCGTCTCCGCCATGTACGGCATTTACCACCAGGTGAAGGTTCAGTAAGAGCCGTGACTATCCGTTCACAACGATGCACCATCTCGGGCGATGCACGCCCCATTTCGGCGGCAACGAATCCGCAATTGCCCGTTATTTCTGCGAAAAAAGCACTCAAGATGCGTGGTTTTATGACGATCTTAAAGTTACGTTTCAATCTCTCCTGATTGGCGACGGAGACAACCCGCAACTAGAGGATGACTTCTGGTTGCCTTAACGGAAAGGCGGTAACACCGCAATGATTAGGCATATCCGCGAAACAGTGGCGCGCCGTAGGGGCGTCGAGTTGGAATCAGGGTTCACCCTTATCGAACTTCTGATTGTCATCGTGGTCCTCGGCATTCTGGCCGCGACGGTCGTCTTTGCTCTGAGTGGTGTGACCAGCCAGAGCGCTACCGCCGCCTGCCAGTCGGACGCCAAGAGCTACGAAGTTGCGGTGTCTGCGTATGCAGACTCGCCGCAGAACACCACCAACGCTCAGCCGACAACGACTAACCAGTTGACCGGCACCGCGAATGGTGGACCGTTCCTGCACGCGGCGGCCAACAACACGGCCTACGCCATTGCCATCGCAAACTCCACTGCGGGCGACACGGGCTCGGGTTCTGGCGTGCTCAACTGGAGTGGCACTCCGGCACTTCCCACCCCGACCACCACCCAGACGCAGGTGTACGTCCTCGACAAGGAGAACACTGGCGCAGCGCTGGTGTGGGTGGCCTACGACAGCGAGGGCTCGGGCGGTTGCGCATCTACCAACCTGTAGTCACCGATTAGCAGAGTGAAGCAAAGTGCCCGGCCCCTCGGGGCCGGGCACTTTCGCTTTGCATCTCGTAACGACGAAGAGGGGATCCAATGAAGCACGAAGCAGACATCAAAGCCATCTCTCCATGGCTGCAGGTCCTGTGGGAGAAGCAAGGGTCAGACCTGTTGCTGGCCACGGGCTCTGAGCCCAGGATCAGGGTTGACGGAAAACTGAGCGCAATCGAGAACACCGAGGCGCTGACCGGCGAGCAGATCGAGGGGATCGTCCTCGGGATGCTCTCCCCTCAGAACAAGAAGACCTTCGACGAGAACCAGGACGTGGACTTCTCGTTGAGCTGGCTCGACCGAGCCCGTCTCCGTGGCAGCGCGTACACCCAGAAGGGCGACATGGCGCTCGCACTCCGCATGATCCCCTCTGACATCCCGACTTTCGACGAGCTCGGGTTGCCGCCCATTGCAGAATGGATGGCCCGGCTCCCCCGCGGACTCGTTCTGCTTGACCGGTCCGACCGGATCGGGAAAGTCGACGACGTTGGCCTCCATCATCGACCGCATCAACAAGACAAGGTCGCTGCACATCCTCACCATCGAGGACCCGATCGAATACGTTCACAAGCACGGCCTGTCCGCCGTGACCCAACGGGAGGTCGGTACCGATAGTCCGTCCTTCGAGCGTGCTCTCCGATCCGCACTGCGGGAGGACCCCGACGTCCTCCTCGTGGGCGAGATGCGCGACCTCGAGTCCATTCAGCTGGCCCTCACGCTCGCAGAGACCGGTCACCTCGTCTTCTCCACCCTGCACACCAACGATGCCGCCCAGGCGATCGACCGCATCATCGACGTCTTCCCGGCGTGGCGACAGGACCAGATCAGGGTGCAGCTCGGATCCTCCCTGAGTGCCGTCGTCGCGCAGCGGCTCGTGGCGCGGACCGGCGGCGGGATGGTGGCTGCCTTCGAGATCCTGATCGCGAACCACCCTGTGCGGAACATCATCCGAGAGGGCAAGACCCACCAAATTCCGAACCTGATCACCACGAACACGGCAGAAGGCATGTGCTCCCTCGAGTCGAGCCTGGCCGACCTGGTCGCGGGCCAGGTCATCGCCTACGAGGATGCCCTGGCTATCACCGCCCACCCCAAGGAACTGGCGCGGCTGATAGGGCAGCAGACGGCCGTCTACGCGACCGCGTGAGCTCCAGCACCGTTTCCCGGCGCGGGCCTGATCTGCCGTACTCGGTCGTCGCAGGAGTGACTCCCTGCGGGCCGGCCTGGCTGATCGCGCCCGCGAAGCTGCAGGGAACGGTGTTTGCTCCCGAGGCGCCCTTTCTGGCCTCGCCGTTTTCCGAGGTCGTCGACCAACGGCCGACGTTCGAGGCCATCGCGCTCAACGCGCCCGTCGGATATCTCGACCTCGCCGCAGCCGGCGGCCGCACGTGCGACCGTGAGGCGCGCTCCATCCTGGGACCCAAACGAGGGTCCTCCATTCAGAGCGCACCCGTTCGTTCGAGTACCAACGAGCTCGAGTTCCTGCCCGATCACCTCGACGCCATCAGCAAGACGCTCCTTCCCCGCTACCGCGAGGTCGCCGCGGAAATGGCGCCGTTTCGGCAGCGCACCGTCTACGAGGTCCACTCCGACCTTTGCTTCTACGAGCTCAATGAAGGCGAGCCGCTGCAGTACTCGAAGCACTCCGAGGCCGGCATACAGGAACGAAGAGAGGTTCTACGAGCGAAATTCCCCGGTTCCGAACGGATCCTCGGGTCCGAATTGCCAGGGGTCTCGTTGTCCCATCTCGTCGACGTGGCCGCCTTCCTGTGGACGGCCCGTCGGATCTTCGCCAGAGCGGCCATTCGCATCCCTGCCGATCCCGAATGGGACGAACAGGGACTCCGGATGGAGATCCTGCGCTAGCGCGCTCCCAGAGACGGCTCAGTGCGGAGTGAAGGGTCGTAGCAGCTCAGGCCCAGCGAAGACGGCGACCGCACAACCGGCAGCAAGGAAGACGCCGTAGGGGATCTGCTGCTGGCGGCTGATGCGCTTCGAGGCGATCAATGCGATGCCAATCACTGCACCAATCAAGTTGGCTGCGAAGAACCCCAGCAAGACATAGCGCCATCCGAGCCAGCCCAGCGCCAGGCCCAGCACGGGGGCGAGCCTGACATCGCCGAAGCCCAGGATCCGTGGGCTGGCGAGGTTCATCGCGTAGAACACGGCAAACCAGGCCGCTCCCGAGAGAGCGCCGACCAAGAGATCGTGCCACTGACCGGTGATCGCAGCGGCCAGGACGAACAGTGCGGTCACGGCTATCGAGAGGGGCCACACGATGGCCCTCGGCAACAGCAGCGTCTCGACGTCGATCACAGACAGGGCTAAGAGGCCGGCGAAGAGGACCAGATACGCCGGAAGCGCCCAGTCGTACCCGAGGCGCGCCGCCAGCCCGGCGAAGAGACCTGCACAGGCCAACTCGACCAGTGGATACTGAGGCGAGATCGACGCGCGGCAGTGCCGGCAACGGCCCCGCAGGAGGAGCCAGGAGACGACCGGGATGTTGTCTTTTTCTGCGATGAACGCCCCACATGACGGGCAGGCGGAGCGCGGTGACACGATCGACATCTTCTTCGGCACGCGGTAGATCACGACGTTGAGGAACGACCCGATCGCCAGTCCCATCAGCGCACAGAATCCGATAAGTACCCCGAGCATGGGCGCGTTCCTACGAGATCTCGAAGTCCGGCATCGGTCCCAAGCTAGCTTCGCACGGGACCCCTTTCGGGGATTCAGCTCGGTGTGTGATCAGGGACAGTGAGGCCCTGCTGCCTCACGGCGAGACGCCACACGCGCGATGACCCGGATGCATTTGTCCGCCCTGTGGCGTCGGTAGTCAGTGCAATGTCACAACACGCGCGACCTTTCTCATGGTTCGCTTGTCCGCGTTCGCGCTCAAGGCGCGCCGCGTACATTCAGAACGTGCGGCACTGTCGTTTTCCGGCACGGAAGCGGACGACGCGCGTTCTCTCGTCGCGCTGTCGTCGCTTCACGTGCGCACCGTCGGACAGCGCCTCGACGGCCGTGGCGACGCGAGAAGGGTGGCTGATGCGGCGGGCGCACCACGCACGGGCAGTGATCCCTGCCAGGATGTCGCTCATGGGAACGGACGACGAAGGCCAGCCGGCTGACGTCACTCCGGACGATGGCGAGGCGGCCGAGCAAGACCACGAAGAAGGAGCCTCCGAGGGCTTCGACCGCTGGCGCAAGGAATCCGCCTTCGGCGGCATCGGGACGGGCATCGCCCGAGGCCTCCAGGCCGTCTTCGCCCCGCCACCCGACGAGGTGGTCATCGTGGCCGCGGTCCCCGGCGATCCGCCCGATGCCGATTCGCGAGTGCGGGTGATCCTCGATCCCGATGATCCGACGAAGTCGATCGCCGTCGTGCCGCCACCGCCACCCGCCGGACCGCCCGTCTGAATAGCGCTCTTCTGTCTCGCCGTCGGGCGGCTGCAGCCGCTGCCGGGCCGGAGGCGTCTCCGGCTCCGGTGCGAACCCTCCACTTGAGGTCGAGACTTTTTCAATGCATCCAGGTCAGAGGCCCACGCCGAACGCTCGTTGACATTCGAGAGCAAACGGACTTACCATCCTCTGTATCGGACACAGTGTCCGATTGATCAGAGGAGATGTCAATCCATGAGCACCCTGGCGGACGTGACCCCGGTCGACCTCTCGGATTCCCGGTCCTACGTGGCGGGGGTGCCCCATGCCTGGCTGGCCCATCTGCGCAGCCACGACCCCGTGCACTGGCAGGACGAGCCCGGTGGCCCCGGGTTCTGGGCCGTCACCCGCTACGACGACTGCGTCACGGTGAACCGGGACTACGAGCGCTTCAGCTCAGCCGCCCAGGGCACCATGCCCTTCGAGATGGACCCCGACGAGATCGCCCAGCAGGGCCTGATGATGCTCAACATGGACCCTCCCCTCCACACCCGCTACCGGCGCCTCGTCAACAAGGGATTCACACCCCGCATGGTGCGCGACCTCGAGGAGAGCATCCACCGCGCCACCGACGCCATCATCGACGAGGTGATCGAGGGCGGGCAGGCCGACTTCGTCACCCAGATCTCGGCCGAGCTCCCCCTGCAGGTCATCGCCGAGCTCCTCGGGGTGCCCCAGGAGGACCGCCACCGCATGTTCGAGTGGTCCAATCGCATGGTCGGCAACGAGGACCCCGAGTACCAGGATCAGACGGAGCTCGCCCTGACCTCGGCCATGGAGCTCTACGCCTACGCGTCCGAGCTGTTCGCCAAGAAGCGGATCGACCCCCACGCCGACCTCATGAGCGCGCTCACCACCGTCGAGATCGAGGGAGAGCGTCTCAGCGACATGGAGCTCGAGCTCTTCTTCCTGCTGCTCACGGTCGCCGGGAACGAGACGACTCGCAACCTCATGTCAGGGGCCATGCACGCCTTCTTCCAGAACCCCGAGCAGTGGCAGCGCCTGCTCGACGATCGCAGCCTGCTCCCCTCGTCCGTGGACGAGATGCTCCGTTTCGTCACGCCCGTCATGAACTTCCGCCGCACCGCCGTGGTGGAGGCCGAGCTCAGCGGCACCAAGATCGCCGCCGGAGACAAGGTCGTGTTCTTCCACACCTCGGCCAACCGCGACGAGGACGTCTTCAACAACCCGAACACCTTCGACGTCGGCCGCGACCCCAACCCTCACATCGCCTTCGGGGGCGGCGGTCCCCACTTCTGCCTCGGCACCAACCTGGCCCGCATGGAGATCCGGGTCATGTTCGAACACCTGCTCGACCGCCTGCCCGACATTCGCCAGGACGGCGAGGTGCTGCGCCTACAGTCCCAGTTCATCAATGGCGTCAAGCACATCCCCGTGGCGTTCACGCCGGCCGCCCGCGTCGGCTCCTGAGCCGGCCACCGGCGTGACGCAGGAGACAGAGTGATGGCCCGCCGCGCGCCCAATGCGCTGAAGGACGTCATCCGCGACTTCCGGCGCGACCAGCTCATCGACACCGCCCGCCGGCTCTTCGGCGAGCGGGGCACCACCGAGGTCTCCATGGACGAGATCGCCGCCGAAGCCGGCGTCGCCCGCTCGACTGTGTACGTCTACTTCGCCAACCGGGACGACCTCCTGCGCGCCTGTCTGCAGTCCATGTACGACCGCCTGCAGGACACCATCGCGCTGGTGGCCGACGACGCCGCCCCGCCCGTGGAGCGCTTGCGCCGCCTCATTCTGGGTGCGCTGGAGCGCATCGACGAGAGCCCGGCCTTCTTCCGCCTCGCCATGGCCACCCAGTCCACCACCACGGCCGCCGGTTCGGAGGCGGTGGGCGGCGCCCTCATGCTGATCGGGCTGGACATGATCCGCGTGCTCGAGGATCTCGTCGTGGCGGGCATCGCGACGGGTGACTTCCGCTCCGACGTCGAACCCGAACGTGCCGTCGTGCTCGTGGGCCAGCAGATCTACGGTGCCCTGTCGGTCCGGGCCGGCGAGCCCGATCCGATCCGATCCCGTCAGGCCGCCGACGAGATCTGTTCGTTCGTATGCCGAGGACTGGGAGCGTGACGTGAAGTTCGACCTGTGGATGCCGACCGCCAGCCCCATGACGACTGCGGGATTGCTCGACGCCGTGGCCGAGGGGGCGGAGCAGCGCGGCATCGGGACCATCTGGGTCGGCGAGCACGTCGTGCTCTTCGGCGACTACGACAGTCAGTACCCCTACGCCGACGACGGCCGCATTCCGGCGCCCCCCGGCAGCGGACTGCTCGAGCCGATGGTCACCCTGACCTACCTGGCGGCGCGGACGAGCACCGTTCGCCTCGGCACGGCCATGCTGCTCCTCCCCCAGCGCAACCCGGTGTACACCGCCAAGGAGGTCAGCACGCTGGACTGGCTCTCGGGCGGGCGCGTCGACCTCGGCATCGGCGTCGGCTGGCTCAAAGAGGAGTTCGACGCGCTCAACGTGCCGTGGGAGCACCGGGGCCGCCGCACCGACGAGTACCTCCAGGTGCTGCGCACGCTCTGGCTCGACGAGACCTCATCCTTCCACGGCGACGTCTACGACCTCCCCGCCTGCGAGATGTACCCCAAGCCCGTCCAGCAGCCGCCCCCGGTCCACGTCGGCGGCGAGACGAAAGCCGCGTTGCGGCGGGTGGCACGCCACGGGCAGGGCTGGCACACCTTCAACCGCTCCCCGGCCGAGCTGGCCGCCGGGCTGGCCGAACTCGACCAGGAGCTCGAAGCGGTGGGGCGCAGCCGCGCCGAGCTGCGCATCACGGTGTGCCCGTACTTCCACCAGCTGACGCCCGAATGGGTGGAGGGCTACGCAGAAGCCGGGGCCGACGCCGTGGCCGCCCTCTTCTTCGCGTTCACGCCGGACGACGTGGCCCGCGCCTTCGCTGACCTCGAGGCCTGCCGGGAGGCAGCGGCGCGCGTCACCGGCTGACCCCGACGCCGTCTACGGGCGGCGCGAGGTGCGCCGTGTGCTCGGGGCGGACCACATCCGCTGCCTCGCGCCGCCCGAAGGCTTGCCCTTCGACGGTAGAACCGAGCGGCGCCGGGCCGAATCGCCCGGAGGAATGATCCCGCTCCGTCGAATTCCTCCCTGGGGATGAGGCCGGGCCGGACCCCACCAGCGAAGCTGGCCGGATGCGACCCGGGTCGTTCCTGCCAAGAGGCCCAGCTCAGACGGCACTACCATTGGTCTCCCCTCTGGGAACGAAGGATCCGATGGCCCCCAGTTCACGTCACCCCTATCCCGAGTGGCTCCGGCCCCGGGACGGACGGGATCGCACGGCCGCCGGCCGGCCTGATCGGCAGGACGACGGCTCCTGGCGCGTGTGGCAATGGTTGCGCGCCGTCGACCGCCGTTACTCCTTCGTCGTCGACCTCGTTCTGGCGGCGGGGCTGTTCGTCTTGTGTTCGGGCTGGGTGGTGGCGCGTCACGACACCCATCCGAGCCTCTTGCTGGCGGCGGCCCTGATCTTCCCGCTCGTGCTCCGCCGGCGGGCGCCGATGACCATCTTCCTCGTCATTGCCGCGGTGGCGTTCGTCCAGTGGCTCGTGACCGGACCGGCGCTGGCGGACGTGGCGCTCCTCGTCGCCCTCTACACGGTGGCGCTGGAATCCGACTGGCGCCTCGTCACCGCGGCCGCCGTGATCCTCGAAACCGGGGTGGTCATGGCCACGGCCCGCTGGGACCCGGTCGGCAACAACGTGCAATCCTTCGTCTTCCTCACCGGGCTCGCCTTCACGGCGCTCCTGGCCGGGGTGGTGGTGCGGGCGCTGCGCAGCCGGCTCGACTGGCTGGCGGAGCGGGCCGAGCGGCTGGAGGTCGAGCGGGACCAGCAGGCGTCGCTGGCCGCCGCGGCCGAGCGGGCCCGCATTGCGCGGGAGATGCACGACGTGGTCTCGCACAACATCCAGGTGATGGTCACCCTGGCCGATGCCGCCTCCTTGGCCCAGGCCTCGGACCCGGCCCGGGCGGCCGAAGCGGTGCGAGAGGTCTCGAGCACGGGGCGTCAGGCGCTGACGGACATGCGGCGCATGCTCGGCGTCCTGCGCGACGAGCCGGCGCCGGGCACCGCCGGCGGGCCGGAGGGCGGCGCCGGCGGGAACGGCCGCCCCCCCTTGGCACCGCAGCCGGGCCTGGGGGAGCTCCACGGGCTCGTCGAGCGGGTGCGCGGCACCGGTCTGGACGTCTCGGTGCAGTCGGTCGGCGCGCCCTTCGACCTCTCGGGCGCGGCCGGGCTCACGGTCTACCGCGTGGTGCAGGAGGCGCTGACCAACACGTTGAAGCATGCAGAGGAGCCCACTTCGGTTGAGGTGCGGCTGACCTTCGACGATCCCGACCTCGCCGTGCGCGTGACCGACGACGGCCGGGCCCGGGTCACCGTGCCGCCCGCGCCGCCGCCGGGTGGCGGCCACGGGCTGGTCGGCATGGCCGAACGGGCCACGTCGTTCGGCGGGACGCTGCGGGCCGGCCCGCGCCCCACGGTGGGCTGGGAAGTCGAGGCCGTGCTGCGCGGCTGCAAGGCGCCCACCCCCCTATGACCATCCGGGTGGTGTTGGCGGACGATCAGGCCCTCCTGCGCAAGGGGTTCCGCATGATCCTGGAGGCCGAGGACGACATGGAGATCGTGGGCGAGGCACCCGACGGGGCCGACGCCGTGCGCCTCGTGGAGCTCTACGCGCCCGACGTGGTGCTCATGGACGTGCGCATGCCGGTCCTCGACGGCATCGAGGCCACTCGGGCCATCACCGACTCTGCAGCCGGCGCGGCGACCCGGGTGCTCATCCTCACCACCTTCGACCTCGACGAGTACGCCTTCAGCGCGCTGCGGGCGGGGGCGAGCGGCTTCCTCCTCAAGGACGTCCCCCCGGCCGAGCTCATCGCCGCCATGCGCACCGTGGCCCGGGGCGACGCCGTGGTGTCTCCCCGCATCACCCGGCGCCTGCTCGAGGAGTACGCCCACACGCTGCCCGACCTGGCCGCCGACGCCGACGGCGAGGGGGCTGGCGAGCATCCGGCTCTGGCCAGCCTGACCGAGCGCGAGCGCGAGGTCCTGCTCGCCGTGGCCGACGGGCTGTCCAACGCGGAAATCGCCGAGCGCCTCTACGTGTCCGAAGCCACGGTGAAGTCGCACGTGGGCCGGCTCCTGGCCAAGCTCGGACTGCGCGACCGCGTGCAGGCCGTGGTCTTCGCATTCCAGTCAGGCCTCGTGCGACCCTGAAGTCGGCGGGCCTCCCCATAGGCTCGTGACGTGGTGAGTGATCCCTTGGCGAGCGTCTCTGCGGACGCGGTGTCTGCCGATACCGTCTCCCCCGACACTGTGTTCGGCACCTTCACCGACCACGGCCCCTGGACCATCGACCCCGAGACGCTGACCTGGCGCCGTGGGCTGGCCGGGGTGCGCCGCCGGCTCGGGGCCTCGCTGCCCCAGCTCACCCGCCGGCGCACCCTGCCGCCCGTCCGCCGGCTCGCGACGACGCTCCGCTACGGCGCACCGGCGCTGGGCCTGTGGTACCTGCGGGAGCGCCGGCAAGGGGGCAGCGAGTCGATCGCCGGGATCTCACGCCGGCTGCGCGGGGTGGCCGAACGGCTCGGCCCGACCTACATCAAGTTGGGACAGATCATCGCCTCGGGTGACGGCGTCTTCCCGCCCGAGCTGGTCGCCGAGTTCAAGTGGTGCCGGGACCAGGTCACCCCCGAACCGTGGCCGGTCGTCGAAAAGGTCCTGCGCGAGGAGCTCGGCGGGCCGCTTGCCTCCGTGTTCGCCTCGGTCGAGCAGACGCCCCTCGCCGCCGCCTCCATCGCCCAGGTACACGCCGCCACGCTGCGCGACGGCACCCCCGTCGTGGTCAAGGTGCAGCGCCCGTCGGTGTCGGCGCTGGTGCACCAGGATCTCGCCGTCATGGCGTGGCTGGCGCCCCACCTGGTCGGCCGCATCCCCGTGGCCGCGCTGGCCAACCCTCCCGCGCTCGTGGAACTGTTCGCCGAGACCATCGTCGAGGAGCTCGACTTCCGCCTCGAGGCCGAGAACATGCTCGATGTCGCCATGACGTTCGCCGCGCTCGACCAGCGCGAGTTCGTCGTGCCCCGCCCCCACCCCACACTCGTCACGCGCCGCATGCTCGTCATGGAACGGCTCAGCGGCTTCCACTTCGGCGACGTGGAGGGGATGCGGGCCGCCGGCATCGATACGGAGGCGGTCGTGCGGGCGGGCATGATCGGCTTCCTGGAGGGCGCGCTGTTCTACGGCATCTTCCACGGCGACCTGCACGGCGGCAACCTCTTCGTGCTGCCGTCGGGCAAGACCGCGTTGCTGGACTTCGGCATCACCGGTCGCCTGACCGAGGCCAAGCGCCTGGCCCTGCTGGGGCTCGTGGTCGGCGCTTCGAACGCCGACATCCCGGCCCAGGTGGCCGCGCTCCGCGACCTCGGTGCCTTCCCCGGCGAGCTCGACGTGCAGCACGTGATCGACGTGCTGGGGCTGGACCGGCCGCCGATCGACCCGACGGCGCTGACGGCGGACGAGCTGGTCGCGGAGATGCAGCACTCAATGAAAACGCTGCTGGGCATCGGCGCCCGGCTGCCCAAGGAGCTCATGCTCTTCGTGAAGAACCTGATGTTCCTCGACGGCGCCATCGCCACCCTGGCGCCCGACCTGGACCTCTTCGCGGAGGTCGAAGCCATTGCCCTGCTCTTCGCTGCCAAGCACGGCGAACGGATCATGGCCCAGCTCGGGTTGGAGGCGGAGCAGGACTGGGCGCCCGACATGTCGGGGATCAAGTCGGGGTTCGGCGTCGATGCCTCGACCGAGGGCCTCACCCACCGCGAGATCCAGGCCCGGCGGGCCGAGGTCCGCGACAAGTTCGACGGGCGCGGTCGTCCCGGCCGGCGGCGGCGCAGCCCGAAATAGCCTCGGGCCCGCTATCCAGCCGAACGGTGTGAAGCCTGCTGCCGCGCCAGGCCGACCAACTGCGCTGTGGTCAGCGTCCGCGGCGGGCCGACCGCGTAGAGGAAGAACCCGATCGTCCCTCTTGTGAAGATGATCCAGTAACCCGTGGCGCGGCCGATTTGGACGGGCGGCGAGGTGCGATATCCCACCGCTCCGGTGACGCCCGTGACGCCGATCGACCTCGCCCCTGTCTGCTTGGCGACGAACGCCTCCATGGTCGAACTGAACTGCGAGGCATACGAGGTGTCCGGCATGCGGAGGGCTGACCAGTAGACGAACGCGAGCCCGCGCTTGTACTGGTGGCTCCAGGCCCGAACGAATCCGGTGAGCTGCCCGTCGGCCACGTCCTGCTGCCACACCGCGTCGTCCGAGTACTTGTCGAGATCCGACTTGGGAATCGGCCCGTTGAACGCAGCCCCCGGCACCAGTGTGAATCCCGCCAGGCTCTGCTCCACGACCACATGAGAGAGCGAAGGCGTACGAGACGCCGCCGCCACCCCGGGGCCCACGACGAGACACGCACTGACGAACACGACGAAACCGACTATGGCGGTGCCCCGCCGTGCCTGCGGGGGCCAGCTCACCGGCGAAGCATAACGAGGAGGACCCGGGGAAAAGGGTGATACCGGTGCCCGATCCCGCCCCCCGACGGCGCTCGGTGCAAGGCTGCCGTGATGGGAACGATCCGGGCACTGTGCAGCGACGACTGGGACGACTGGCGGGCGCTCTGGGGCGGCTATCTCGCCTTCTACCGGGAAGAGTTGCCTGAGGAGACCTCGGGCGCCACCTTCGACCGACTCTGCACGGGAGCCGACGGCTTGTTCGGCCTCCTGGCGCTCGACGACGTCGGGCGGGGCATCGGGATGGCCAACTGCGTCGTGCATGCCTCGACCTGGTCCCGGCAGCCCAAGTGCTACCTGGAGGATCTGTTTGTCGACCCCGCCGCCCGGGGGCTCGACGTCGGGCGCGCCCTGCTCGAGGCGGTCAGGGCGGCCGCCACCGCTCGCGGGGCCGAGCCCGTCTATTGGCACACCCAGCAGTACAACGGCCGGGCCCGCTCCCTCTACGACCAGGTCGGGCGCCCGACCTCCTTCGTCGTCTACGAGATGTAGCCGGGCGTCACACCGGTTCCGTAGGGTGTCTCCCGTGTCCCGCCCGCCCTCTCCGATCCCGGCCCCGTCGCGGCCCGGCCGGTAGGGTTCGCACCAATTCCCATGCCGCCCCGCCGTCGCACCGCGACCTCCAATTTCGGTGTCGGGCGCCGCGAGTCGCACGTGGCGGACGCCTTCTACGCCCGCTTCGAGGCGCCGGAGCTGAGCGCCGACGAGCACGTCAACCCCCACGAGCCCGGCGTGTCCTGCCGGCAGGGCGACGCACGCCGGATGGACGCGGTGGCGGACGACTCGGTGGCCCTCGTCGTGACCTCACCCCCCTACTTCGCCGGGAAGCAGTACGAGGAGGAGCTCGACCGCGAGGGCGTACCGGGCTCGTACATCGAGTACCTGGCATTGCTGCGCGACGTCTTCGCCGAGTGCAAGCGCGTGCTCGAGCCGGGCGGCCGCATCGCCGTCAACGTGGCCAACCTCGGCCGCAAGCCGTACCGCAGCCTGGCCGCCGACGTCATGACCATCCTGCAGGACGACCTGCACCTCCTCCCCCGCGGCGAGATCGTGTGGCAGAAGGGTGAGGGGGCGAGCGGCTCGTGCGCCTGGGGCTCCTTCCGTTCCCCCGCCAATCCGGTGCTGCGCGACGTGACCGAGCGCGTCATCGTGGCCAGCAAGGGACGGTTCGGGCGGGCGCGCAGCCCCAAGGAGCGCCGCCGCGAAGGCCTGCCCCACGAGAGCAGCGTCGGCGCCGACGACTTCATGGCGTTGACGCTCGACGTCTGGGACATCCCACCCGAGAGCGCGCTGCGCGTGCGGCACCCCGCCCCCTTTCCCGTGGAGCTGCCGCAGCGACTGATGGAGCTCTACACGTATCGAGGCGATCTCGTCGTCGACCCGTTCGCCGGCTCGGGGTCGACCCTCGTGGCGGCGCTGCGCAGTGGACGCGACGCGGTGGGCTACGACCTCGACCCCGCCTACGTCGAGCTCTCGCAGGCCCGCCTGGTCGACGAGGCAACGGCGGACGGCGTCGGCGTCGCCGGCGCGGCGGCGGGCGACGGCGCGTCCGCCGGCACGCTGGCCCGGACCGCGCTCGAGGCAGCCGGATTCGCCGACGTACGACCCAACCGCCGCCTGCGTGGTCTGGGCCTGGCCGTCGACTTCACCGGCACCGATGCCAAGGGCCGTACGTGGTATTTCGACGTCGCCGGGCCGAACTCCGCCTACCGCGGCGGCATGGCCCGCTCCGAGACGGTGTGGCGCGCCCTCGGCCGGGCTCACGTGCTGGCCGCCGGGGGCCATGCGCCCTTCGTCGTGCTCACGACCCAGCTGCCGCGTTCGGGCACCGAGGCCGACCGCGCGCTGCGGGCGCCCGGACCCGGTGGGATCTTCGACGCGGTGGACCTCCTGTCGGCGGACGCCCGGAAGCGCCTCGCCACCTATGCCAAGGGTCGTGGCGGCTCGCCGCGCGTGGGGTTCTGGTCGGCCGGCGACCTGGCGCCGGGAGCAGTCTGACCGTGGGCACCGCCTGATCATGGGTTCGGTCGTCGCCTGCGCGGTCGTGCGCGACGACCCGCCGCGCCTGTTCGTGGCCGAAGACCTCGACACGCTCAACTGGGTGCTGGCCTGCCAGCTGGTGGCCACGACGCCGGGCCGTGACCTGCCGCCCGGCGAGCGCGCCGCACTGCGACAGGCGTTGCGCGAGGAGCGCTGGGGCGACGCCGTGTTCGCCTTCATCGCCCGTACGGGGACGGCAGTCGACGTGTACGAGAGCACCGAGTTGCACGCCGTGGCCGACGCCGCCGTAGGTCCGCTGGAGCTGCAGCTCACCCCTCTCTTCGCCGACTGAGCACCGGACATCCGTCGCCGATCGAGGGCGGAAACGTCCGGGTCGTGAGTGGGAGGATGCGTGCATGCCGAGCGACCGGACCACGGTGACCGAGCTCGGCACCGGCCTCGGCATGTTGGGGATGGCCGGCATCGACGACGCCGTGCACTCACGCACGCCCGTGATGCGCAGCCTCTCGCCGGAGATGTGGGAGCGGCTCGACGGCCTGCGCGCCGGCGGTGCCTATGACGCCGAGTTCCACGCCGCCTGGGCCAACGGGCAGGCCTTCCTCACCGCCGCCGACGGCCTGCGGGGGCGCCTGCCCCAGGTGATCGAGTGGAAGGGGACGGGCCGCGCCCCGGGTGACGAGGTGGTTCCCGCCGACCTGCGTGTCGATCACGTCTACTTGGTGAGCTGCAAATACCTCTCGAAGATCCTCTTCAACGTGTCCCCGGCCAGCATCTTCGACTCACTCCTCTACGGCGGCGCGGGCCGCGCCAGCCGGGCCGGGCGCGAGGTCCTGCCCGGAGGCGGTGACTGGTTCGCCGAAGTGGCGCCGGCCGAGTACCAGGCTCTCTACGAGTCCGTCCGGCTGGCGGCTGGCGGCGTCGCCGGCGTCGCACCGCCGCTCTTGTCGGGGCCCTCGCGCAGACCGGAGGGACCGGGCTACCGGCCTGCCGCCGTCGCGTTGCCCGGCCTGGACGGCGCCGACGCCGCGGCCCGGATCGGTGATGATGGCCGCGGCGATCCCATGGCGCTACCGGCATTGCCTGATCTGCCTCCCCGCCCCGTCGACCTCACCGTGCCCCAGCGCGAGGCGCTGCGGCGCTGGCTCGGGACGGGCTGGCCACCGGGAGCCAAGGAGCTCTACACCGCGCTGTCAGGCGCGGTGGCCCGGGCGTCGACCCGCCGCTGGGAGGGAGCGCTTCAGGAGCGCGGCGGGGCGGGTGAAGCCATGCTGTGGCGGCTCCTGCGCATTGGGAGTGCGCCCTATTTCGTGCTCGGGTCCACGGCGGAGCGCTCGCTGCGCCTCCGGATCGCCACCTCCTGGGATTGGCGTCAGCAATTCGAACTGGTCGCGCTCACGATGGAGGGCCAGGCGGGTGGCCAACCCCGGGTGGGATGGGAAGCCGTCGTGCGCGAACGGACCTCCCGGGCGATCCACCCCGTGGTGGGGCACATCGAGGTGCGGTGGAGTCACGGCCGTTTCGGTGGTCTGCCCGAGGCCAAGGGCTACCTCGACACGCCCCACCACCTCGTGCCGGGGTATTTCCCCTTGCGATGAGCGCGTTCGACCCCGCCTTCTTCGCTCCCCCCTTGCGGGTGCCCGAGCTCGCCGCTCCCCCGCTCGTGCTCCGGGCCTACGGCATCTCGGACCTCGCCCTGGTGCGCCAGGCGGCGGCCGATCCGTTCATCCCCTCCATCTCGTCCGTGCCCCGGACGTACACGGACGACGCCGGCCGGGCCTTCATTGAGCGACAGCACGCACGCGGCGCAGAGGGCGACGGCTACTCCTTCGTCATCGCGTCCGCGTCCGATCCGGAGGCGGGCATCGGGTCGATCGGGCTCTGGCTCCAGGAGATCGAGAGTGGACGCGCCTCCATCGGCTATTGGCTCGTCGACGAGGCACGCGGGCAGGGTCGGGCCGCGTGCGCGTTACGAGCCGTGGTCTCGTTCGCGTTCGGCGCGCTGTCCATCCCGCGGCTGCACCTCTTCGTCGAACCGTGGAACGTGGCGTCGGCCCGCACGGCCCAGGCGGCCGGGTTCCGCCGTGAGGCAACGCTGCGCGGGTGGGAGCGGATCGACGGTGCGCAGCACGACGCCGATTGCTTCGCGCTCCTGCACGCCGAGTGGACGCCCCCGAGCTGACGAAGGCGGCCGCTCACGCCCTCTGCGAGACTGCCTGGGTGTGCGGCGTGGTGACGCCCCGGGGCGCCGAGCGCGTGATTGGTGCCCGGGACGCCGAACGCCGATCATGGGGGCTCGAGACATGGGGAGGAAATGCTGATGCTGGTGCTCGTCGAGGTCGATGACCGGGTGGCCACGGTCACGCTCAACCGTCCGGAGGCCCGCAACGCGATCTCTGCCGAACTGCATGCGCTGCTGGACGAGACCATCACCGGCCTCGATGCCCGGGACGACGTCGGCTGCATGGTGCTCACCGGGGCCGATCCGGCCTTCTGTGCCGGCATGGACCTCAAGTCACTGGCCAGTGAGCTGCGCGAAGTGCAGAAGGAACGCCAGCGCAGCCCGGCGCAACGCTCCGGCATGATGCCGCCCCACGACACCCCGGTCATCGGCGCCATCAACGGGCCGACGGTGACGGGCGGGCTCGAGCTGGCTATGTGCTGCGACTTCCTCATCGCTTCGGAACGAGCGCGCTTCGCCGACACGCACGCCCGGGTCGGCGTCATGCCAGGGGGCGGCATGACGATCCGTCTGCCCCAGCTCGTCGGCCTCGATCGCGCCCGCCGCATGAGCCTGACCGGTGACTACATCGACGCGGAGACGGCTCGCGACTGGGGCCTCGTCGTCGAGGTGGTCCCGCACGAGTCGCTGCTGCCACGCGCCCGCGAGGTCGCCGCCACCATCGCGTCCATTCCCGCCGAGTACCTCACCGAGCTCCGTCGCGGCTACGACGAGATCGGCGCGCTCAGTGGCCGCGCGGCGTTCGTCGCCGAGGCCAAGTGGTCGCGCGCGTGGATGGCGGACCGCTTCGACCAGTCGCGCCTGACCACCGAGCGCGAGAAGATCGTAGCCCGCGGCCGCGCCCAGACCGCGGGACGCGACGGCAGCCCGGGGTGAAGGTCTACGCGGGCATGGACCCGCGCCTGAGCCTCCCCGACGCCGTCGCCCACGCGCAGCGGGTGGAGCGACTGGGCTACGACGGGCTGCACGTGGCGGAGACGGTGCACGACTCCATGGCGGTGGCGCTGCTCGCCGCCGAGCACACCCAGCGGATCATCGTGCGCACCAGCGTCACGTTGGCCTTCACCCGTAGCCCGACGCTCCTCGCCTATGCGGCATGGGACCTCGCCAAAATCAGCGGCGGGCGGTTCGAGCTCGGTCTCGGCACGCAGGTCCGCCAGAACATCGAGGACCGCTACGCCGTGCCCTTCGGCGAGGACCCGATCGGCCGCCTGGGTGACTACGTCGGCGCGGTGCGGGCCGCCTTCGCCTCGTTCGCCTCGGGCGCGGCACCCGCCTACGAGAGTGCCCACTACAGCGTCACCAGGATGCAGCCCTACTTCAACCCGGGACCGGACGCGGTCACACAGGCACCGCCGATCTACCTGGGCGGGGTGCAGCGCAAGGCCTGCGCGTTGGCGGGCGCGGTGGCCGACGGCTTCGTCAGCCACCCGACCAACTCGAATCCGCGCTACCTGCGCGAGACCTGCCTCCCCGCCCTGGCGGAGGGCGCCCGCGCCGCGGGGCGGGACCTGAGACCGAGCCGGGTTCGAGACCGTCATCGGGACGTCGGTCATCACCGGGGCAAGCACCGACGAGGTCTCGTCGAACGGGAGCGCCAGCGCCGGCTGCTGGCCTTCTTGTACTCGACACCCGCCTACGCCCCGACCCTCGAGCTCTACGGCTGGACCGAAATCGGCCCTCGCCTGCGCGACCTGATCCGCCACGACCGCTGGGACGACCTGGCCGCCGTGCTCTCCGACGAGGTGCTCGACACCCTGGTCCCCAGCGGCACCTTCGACGAGCTGCCTGGCGTGCTGCGCGACCGCTTCACCGGGCTGGGCCAGGGGATCGTGGTGTCACCGCCCCCCGACCAGCACGACGACGACGCCTTCCGGCCGTCGTGGCCTCGCTGCAAGCCGCCTGAGCGGTGCCGCCTCAGCGCGGCATGGGGAAGATGAGCTCCTCGGCCGCCATGGCCTCGACGGCAGCGCGGCGCTCCTCTTCGCTCATCGGCACGTAGCGCTCGGCGGAGGCCAGCACGCGCGGCAGCAGCGCGATGTCGCCCGGGCGTGCAGAAGGCGTGGACGCCGGGCGTGGAGAGGGCGAAGTGGATGCCGCGATCGAGTTCGTCGTCGCTCGCCTGCGGCTCGTACCACGAGTCGGCCCAACGCGCCGAGGTGGCGTCGCTCCCGGCGACGGCGTCAGCCAGCGGGCGCCGTCGGCCCAGGGCCGGCGCGCCGCCGCCTTGATCACCATGACGCCCACGTCGCGCTCGGCACACAGCGCAAGGAGCTCTTCGGCCGGCTCCCGGTACTCGGGCCGGGACCACAGCGCGGGGTAGACCGGGAGCATCACGGTGTCGAGGTCGAAACGACGCAGCGCCTCGAGGTGCGCTTGCGGCACCCCCATGTCGTGCCCCGTGATCCCGGCGAAGCGGGTGTGGCCGGCGTCACGCAGCGCCAGAATGCGCTCGAGCGCCGCCGATCGCCGGTCCAGCTCCTCCAGCGAGGTCACGGCGTGGGCCTGGTAGAGGTCCAGGACTTCCGCGTTGAGCAGACGGCGCGTGGTGTCGAACTGGTCCGTGACGCCGTCGGGATTGGCCCGCAGCGTCTTGCCCGCGATGAAGATCTCGTCCCGGTGTGCCGCCAGGTGCGGTCCCACCACCGACTCGGCCGCCCCGTACTGCGGAGCGATGTCGAGGTGGTTCACCCCACGGTCGAGGGCCAGCCGGAGCCACTCCCCCGCCTCTTCGACGGTGGCGGCCCAGCAGGCCGCACCGCCCAGCACGGCCACGCTGCTCTCGTGGCCGGTCCGCCCGAGGCGTCGGCGTTCCACCGTCCGTCCCCGCTAGCTCTTGAGCTGCAGGACGTTGAAGACGGCACCGACGTTGTCGGCCAGGACGGCGAAGCGCCCCGGCTCGATGTCGGTCGGCCCCATGAACACGCTGGCGCCGAGCTCCTGCGCCTTGGCCACCGTGGCGTCGGTGTCGGCCACGGCGAAGTAGACGCCCCAGGCCGGTGGCATCTCGGCCGGCATGTCGGGCGTCTTGAGCATCATGCCGCCGATCGACCTCCCGCCCAGCTTCCACTCGGTGTAGGCGGGGGGGCCGCCGGGAGGGCCCTGGTCCTCGGCGCCCCAGCCGAAGACGGCGCCGTAGAAGGCCTTGGACGCGTCGAGGTCGGTCGTGACCAGCTCGCTCCAGCAGTAGGTGCCGGGCTCGTTGACCACCTGGGCCCCCGTGTGCTGGTTGGGCTGCCAGAGGCCGAAGACGGCGCCGAGCGGGGTCGGCGAACACGGCCATGCGGCCGGCGTCCATGACGTCCATCGGGGGCGCGAACACCGTGCCGCCGTTGGCGGCGACCTTGGCCGCCGTGTCGTCGGCGCTGTCGACGTTGACGTAGGTCATCCAGATCGGCGGCATGCCCGGATTCATCTGCGGGCCGAGACCCGCCACGGTCTTCCCACCCAGGTCGCAGACCGTGTAGCCGCCGGCCTCGGGCGGCCCCTCAGGGCAGTTCCAGCCGAAGAGCGCCCCGTAGAACTCCCTCGACTTCGCCAGGTCGGTGCTTCCCAGGTCCACCCAGGACGGGACTCCGTCTTCGTAGCGCTCGAACTCCACCGTGCCTCCTCAGTCGTCCGCATGCCCCGACAGCTCGACGGTACCCGATCGATGTCTCACCTGCACTGGCCGGGGGTGAGAAGATCACTGAAATGTCACGGAGCGGCGGGCCGCATGAGCCCCAACCCGATCGGCAACAGGGTGGAGCAGCTGGCCCAGTCGCTGGCCGAGCACATCGTGCCGCTGATCGTCGACGCCATCGACATCGACGCCATCCTCGACAAGGTCGACGTGGAGAAGATCATCGAGCGGGTCGACGTCAACAAGATCGTCGAGCGGGTGGACGTCGACAGAAGATCATCGACACGGGTCGACGTGCAGAAGATCATCGAGCGGGTCGACATCAACGCCATCGTCGACAAGATCGACATCGACTCCCTGGTGGAGCAGACCGAGCTCGGCTCCATCATCGCCCGGTCGACCACCGGCATCCTGACCGAGGTCCTCGACGTCATCCGGGCCCAGGGCGTCGGGTTGGACGACTTCATCCTGCGCTGGGGCAACCGGCTCATCGGACGCGGCAAGAAGGTCGCCGACTGGCCAGCGGCCCGCCGCTCCTCGTGGCGCCCAAGGCGGCCCCGGCGCCATGACGACCGTTCCCGTGCCCCTCGCCGGCGCTCACCGTCGGCCGCCAGGGAAACTACGCCGGCGCGGTCAGCCGGCTCGCCGCCTTCGCCGCCGACGTCGGCGCCTCCTGGGGCCTCTACACGCTCGGCGTCGCCCTGCTCAACGCCGCGGTCAAGCTGGTGAGCGGGCACTCGTTCACGCTGAGCAACCACCAGCTGGCGGCCTTCATCGTGCTGACGCTCTGGGAGTTCCTCTACTTCACCTACCAATGGGCGGTCAGCGGCAAGACGCTCGGCATGGCGATCCTCGGGCTGCAGGTGGTGACGCAGCGAGGGCGGCCCGATCAGCGGCCGCCAGGCCGTCTTCCGGACGGTCGGCCTGGGCATCACCTTGTTCCTCACGCTGGGCATCGGGTTCCTCGGCATCGTGTACCAGCGTGAACGGCGCGCCCTGAACGACTTCATCGCGGGCACCGCCGTCGTCTACGACTGGGACGCCCGGGCGGCCCGCCTGCGCTGGATCGCCCGCAAGGAAGGCCCGCCGGGCCGCGCGCCCCAAGACGCACGCGCCTGAGCGGTTCGCGCCGCAGCGTCAGGCCAGATCACGAGCGCACGGCCGCGAGGTCGCGGCCTCTACGATGCCGCGCATGTCCTTCACCGAAATCACCCGGCCCCACCCCCACGTCGCCGTCGTGACGCTCAACCGGCCGGAGCGCATGAACGCCATGGCCTTCGACGTCATGATCCCCTTCCGCGACGCGTTGCGGGAGATCGGCAACGACAACGACGTCCGGGTCGTCGTCATCACCGGCGCCGGGCCGCGGATTCTGCTCGGGGGCGGACCACGAGAACCCGGGAACCATGCCCAACATGGACGGGCTGACCCTGCCCACCATCGCGCTGCGCTCCATGGAGCTGCTGGACGACGTCATCACGACCATCCGCCGGCTGCACCAACCGGTCATCGCCGCCGTGAACGGGGCCGCCATCGGCGGCGGCTTCTGCCTCGCCCTGGCGGCCGACATCAGGATCGCCTCGCGACGACGCCTACTTCCGGGCGGCGGGGATCAACAACGGCCTGACCGCCGCCGAGCTCGGGCCTGAGCTTCCTCCTCCCGCGGTCGGTCGGGCACTCCAGGGCGGCGGAGATCATGCTGACCGGGCGCGACGTCGACGCCAACGAGGCGGACCGGATCGGGCTGGTGTCGCGGGTGGTGCCCACGCCAGAGCTCCTGCCGGCCTGCTTCGAACTGGCCGACCGGATCAACGGCTGGGGCCGGGCCGGCGTCGAACTGACCAAGCGCCAATTGTGGAACAGCCTCGACGCCAGCAGCCTGCAGTCCCACATGGACGCGGAAGGGCACCTCGCAGCTGTTCGTCCGCATCACGACACGCAACTTCGAGGAGTCGGTGGCGGCCCGCAAGGAGGGCCGCGTACCCCGACTTCAAGGACTGACGGTCCAGACGGTCAGGGCGCGTTGACGAGCGAGTTGGCCGCCATCTCGAGATAGTCGCGGAACTCGCAGCGCGTCGGCCGCCGATGATGCGTGACGCCGACTCCAGCTCGAGCAGCGCACCGAGCATGTGGCGCAACCAGGCGTCACGCTCGGCCGGCCCGATGACGAAAGGGACGTGGCGCATGCGCAGGCGGGGGTGGCCCCGCTCCTCGCCGTAGGTCCCGGGACCGCCCCAGTACTGCATCAGGAACAGTGCGAGGTGCCGTGACGACTCTTGCAGATCGTCGGGGTAGAGCGGGCGCAGCAGCGGGTCGCCGGCGACGCCGAGATAGAAGCGGTCGACCAGATCGACGAAGAACTGCTCGCCCGCCCACCCGCTCGTACAATGCGTCCACGGGGTCGAGAGTAGAGGCTTTAGACTGCTCCCCGATTCGCGGCCGTAGTTCAATGGTAGAACCTCAGCCTTCCAAGCTGATGATGCCAGTTCGATCCTGGTCGGCCGCTCTCATCAGATGTCCTGGCCACGATGGGTGGGTCCGACTGTCCGGTTGATGTGTCCTCGATTTCATCCCGCGAATATCCCGCGGGCGCATCCAGGGCGGACGGCTGTGAGCCGTTTCTGCCAGTCCCGACAGAGCGTCCGCGATCACAACATCGCGATCCTCCACTGCATGCTGATAGCGAAGAGCCGCCGTCGGACTGACGTGTCCGGCACGTGCCATAAGTTCTCTCGTCGTAGCGCCCTGAGTGGCTGCCCATGTCAGGCTCCCCTGAGATCGTGAGAATGGACTTCTGGGCGCCCAAGTCCCTCGCGAGCAGTCCGCCAAGCTGCATTGAGGGGATGCCGGCCCAATCGTCCGCCCTTAGGCCCGGTGAGGAGTGGAGATGAGGCCCGCGGCCCCACGAAGACTCGGAGGTGGCCCTCGAGACTCGGCAGGAGGTGGGGAGGGATGCTGAAAGTTCGACGACCGGCCTCGGTCTTCGGCGGACCGATCTGCAGCTTGCCGCCGATCTCATACGAAGTGCGCACGATATGGATTCTGCGGTGCAAGATGTCCACATCCCGCCGCTCCAAGCCCAGCACCTCTCCGAGGCGTAGATGGCACCAGGCCGCCAGCTCGACAGCGATCCTCCAGGGCTCAGGGATTGCGGCCGCCAGGGCATCGACCTCCGCAACGGACAGCATTGGTCGCTCAGGGGATCGCTCCTGCGAGGCACCCTTCACGACGCAAGGGTTGCGGACGATGAGCTCATCGGCCACAGCACTGGTCAGCATGGCGTTCAGGAGTCGATACGCCTTCGCCGCAGTGACCGGATGCCTACGAGCGAGCGCAGCGTTCCAGGACCGCACAGAGCTGGGTGAGATTCGTCCGAGGGGGAGCTCTCCGAACTCAGGAAGCAGATGACATCGCAACAGCGATCGGTAGATCTCGACGGTACGAGGCTGCAGGTCGGGCCGCTCGCTCAGCCACCGGTGCGCAAAAGGCTCGAACGGCAGTGAGGCCAGTCGAGGATCGATCCAGTTGCTGCGGTCGAACGTTGCTCGCTGCTCGCGCTCATAGCGCTCGGCGTCTTTACGCGTTCGAAATGAGCGAGAACGCTCCTTGCCGTCGCGCAGCTACCAGTCGGTTGGCGAGAGCGATGCGAAAGGCCGGCCCGAGGCCGGCCTAGTTGCGGCATTTCGGGTTACCCGACATCTGCCCCGGTCCCCCGCGGACGTCACGAAGCTGAGGGGTTGGGATTCCGTGGCTCCCCGCGCTCTTCGGCCGAAGACCCTCGACCGTCAGGTCGACATTCCTCCGCAACAACTCGAACTCGAGACGCTGCCGCTCGATCTTGGGGTGTGCGAAGTTCCTCGGAGATACGTCGATGCCGTATCGGGCGGCGAGACAGACAAGCCCCCGGTCGTAGGTGACCTCGGCGACCAGTGCAGTTCCCGACCATACGCCCGCCCCCGAGATCCCCAGCCGGCAACGCGGCACGGCAGTTGCGGACATAGTCGAGCAAACCCTCGTCATCGAGATCTGAGTCCCATTGTTCCAAGGCGCCAGAGAGGACTGTGACGTACATGCTCATGTGAGCAGTGTGAGCGCGTGAAGCAGAAGGTGAACTACGGAGGAACGTCCCATTGCGAACCCGCAAGCTTCAGTTACCTCGGTCTTAGGACCTTTGTCCTTAGTCCGAAGGACCTTTGCGCTGGTCTCAACCGACCCTCGGGCAGAGACGATGGGGATGGATCTCCTTACTGAGAGGGATCACGAAAAAGGAGACTCAGATGCGACGCAAGGTTTTCGACAAGCTGGCCAGTGTCGGCGGAGTGGTGCTGGTCATCGTGCTGGCTGTTGCCGGCGGGCTGTTGATGTTCGGCTACAGCTTCGCCAACAACTACGTGCACACCCAGCTCGCTGAGCAGCAGATCACCTTCCCGCCGGCGGCGGCGTTCAAGCACCCGGTGCCCGGAAGCGAGATCACCCCGTCGATGATCCCCTCGGTGTCCCAATACGCCGGGCAGCAGTTGCTCACCGGTCAGCAGGCCCAGGTCTACGCCAATGATTTCATCAACGTGCACCTCGGTGAGATCGGCGGAGGCAAGACGTACTCCGAGCTCAGCGCCGAGGCCATGGCTCTGCCCAAGGGTTCGCCGGCCTACACGGCGGCCGAGGCCAAGGTCCAGACCGTCTTCCAGGGCACCACGCTCCGCGGCCTGCTACTCGAGGCCTACGGCTTCAGCCTGATCGCCGAGATCGCCTTCTGGTGCGCCATCGCAGCGTTTGCGCTCGCTGGGATCATGGCGGTGCTGGTCGGTCTTGGCTTCGCCCACGCCCGACGCACCGGCGAGAACGAGGAGCTTCTGCCCAGTCACACCCCGGAGAAGGAGCTGGTCTCCGCATAACGCCAGCGACCCTCCCCAGTGAGGAGCCAACACCGGCCCGTTCAAAACAGCGGGCCGGTGTTGCGCGTCCGATGGGCAGGGCCAATTGTCGTACGGGGCGGCGAAGCCAGATCCAACCCCGACCTAGGGTCACCAGTGATGCCACCTTTGTCTCAGCCGCTTGCGCTACCCCCCGCCAGTTGGCGACCCTTCGATCGGCCATGCGTGACCTGCAGGTGTCCATAGGCGACTACTACCGGTGTAGCGAGGGCTTCGGCGTGGAGGCCGAGGTGCTCGCCACGCCTGCACGAAGCTCCATTGGGTTCGTATGGGTACTCAACGAACTATTTCGAAAGCAAACGAGCAGAACCGCCGAGTACTGCGCCATCTTCGAGCCACCAACGGACTCGCAGGCAGAACTCATTCAGGCATTTGAGTACCTGCGGCACGTCACGCAGCATATCGATCCCGTCCATCCGCAGTCCGCGGCGACAGTCGGTGGCGCAGGCCTCGGATTCCGAACGTACGCGACGTGGAAGGAGGTCCCATCGTCCGTGCATGAACGGCTTACGTCGAGCACGAAGGCTTTAAAACCAATCTACGAACGAAACCTCCAGGACCACGAGGTCGTCGGCACGCTGCTCAATGCCGCGCGGTTCTTCGCCGAAGTGTGCCCAGACATTGTTCATCGCCAAGCCAATGGAGAGTGGACTGGCTTCCCGCTGCGTCATCAGGCGGGCGTGTCGTCGCGCCTCCACCCCGAGGAGCCCGACGATCAGGTCGCTGCGCTTGCATGGATGGCGAGGCGGCGTCCGGGCGGGGACCTACGAGTCGTCTGCGGCAGCATCACCGACGCCACGAGAGGTCCGATCCTGTTTGGGTTGACCTTCATGGACGGATGCGCATTCGTGCCTTTCTTCGAGACGCTCGACCAGGTCAACGACGACATCGCGGTCGAAGTTCGAATACTACGAGGCCGACGTGGCAGCCAATACGTTGGAGAAGGGACCAGAATTCGGGATGCCCGCAAGTCGATCTGTCCTTTGCAGCGAGCAGCCGGTTCCGCAGTGGGCTGGCGCACCGCTGAGCGAGGCACCGCGGAAGGAGGACCACGCGACGTTTGCACGCCTCGATTTCTGGAACACCCTGTGGTCGCAGGAGGCAGCTTCCGACGCCCAGTCCTTCCTGACTCGTCGGGAGAGGCGACTCAATGCTTCGTAGCTCCATCTTTGAAGTATCACTGGCCAGGCCACGAAACTCCTCGATCACGACCAGATGGTTCTGATCCGAGTTCGGATCGGATGCGGACTTTGGCCTGAGATCGCCCTACGGTGAATTCACCCGGCGAAGAACTTTGCCCTATGACCTCTGGTCCAACGACCGGGAAGGAAATGTGTCCTGGATGAGCATGAACCGCATCGACCAGTATCCCGGTCGTGGCTCAGGTAGATCGTGCCGAGACCAGAGGAACCCGATCAGCGTGACGGCCGCAGCGGCAAGCCAGATAGCGACCCCGGCGACCAGCACCCAGGGTGTGAATCCAAACGAGATGGTGATGACGCCCGCGACGGCGATCGCCAGCCCGAGGTATCCCGCTCGGAGGGCCCATACAGCCATCCTCCAATGCTCGTCCTGCTGCAGCTCCGCCGGCCTATCCACACAGGGATTGTTCAACCACCGCACGAACTTGTTCATTGGTTCTCGAGGCTGGCTCATTGTCCACGCTCGCTCATCTGGGTTCCCACACGGGGCGCCTCGACAACCGCAACGAGGACGGGCGTCCTGACGACGGGATCGACAGACAGTCGATAACCGCTTTCTCCGTGTTCGCCGAGATCGAGTCCGATCACTTGCTCCTCGGGCCCAACCTTGAGGCCGACGGTCTTGTCTGTCACCCAGAGGACGAGCCAGGTCATGACGAACGGCCATCCGAGGGCGACGAGGGCCAGGAGCGACTGGCGCCCAAGTTGCAGCCATCCTCCCGAGGCGCCCGCCGCATTGACGACGAGGCTGGCAAAGACACCGGTCAGGACGACACCAATGACCCCGCCCACCATGTGGACGCCGACGACATCGAGCGCATCGTCGTAGTGAAAGACATTCTTCAATTGCACGGCGCCGTAGCAGAGGAGGCCGGCGGCCGCGCCGATGATGATCGCAGCCCAGCTGGGCACGTACCCGGACGCCGGCGTAATGGCAGCCAATCCCGCCACGGCGCCAGCGGCGATGCCCAAACCCGATGGCTTGCGGTTCCGGACCCACTCAATGACCATCCAGGCCAGCATGCCGGCAGCAGGCGCCAAGTTGGGTATTGACGAGGGCAGACACGGCCACAGAACCCGCGCTGCCAGCACTGCCCGCGTTGAATCCAAACCACCCGAACCACAGGATCCCGGCTCCAAGGAGGACGAACGGCACGCTGTGGGGCTTGTCGACCCGCCGACGCCGGCCCAGGTAGAGCACGGCGGCCAAGGCCGACGCCCCAGCCAACTCGTGCACCACCGATCCTCCCGCGAAGTCGAGCGCATGCAGTCCGCCGCTGCCGAGAAAGCCCCCGCCCCAGACCCAGTGGGCGAACGGGCAGTAGACGATCAGCGACCAGAGCGCGATGAAGAGCAGGTAGCCGCGGAAGTGCATTCGCTCAGCGAAGGCGCCCGCGATGAGAGCCGGGGTGATGACGGCAAACATCATCTGAAATGCCATGAAGAGCAGGGCGGGGATATGTGGGGCAAAGGAGTTCGGAGTGCTGCCGACGCCGTGGAGCATGACATTGCTGAATCCACCGATGATCCCCCAGTGATCCGGTCCGAAGGCGATCGAGTAGCCGACCACGACCCACAGCAGGCTCACGATGCCAATGGCGACAAAGGACTGCGCCATGGTGGCCACCACGTTCTTCTGACCGACAAGGCCCCCGTAGAACAAGGCGAGCCCTGGCATCATGAAAAACACAAGGGCGGTCGAGATCAGCACCCAGGCCGTATCTCCGGAATTGATCACAGTCCCTCTCTAGGTTCAAGGTCTTTTCGACACGTGACGCGACGTTGCGTTCGGCACATTGTGCCGGAGCACTCCCCGTGAACCTTGAGGACCAAAGTCCCATCCGGCACCCACCTACCGCCCTTCTTCGCCACACCGCCGCGCACGGCGGTCAGCCGAGGTTTCTCTACGCCGTGGCGCGGCGATAGAGATTGAGCGAGACCACGAAGAAGACCACCAGGATCCCGAGGCACCATGCCAGGGCCTGCCAGAGGTCGGGGGCGAGAGGCCCGCCTTCGAAAAGGGCACGCACCGAATTGATGACCACGCTGGCCGGCTGGTTGCGCGCGAAGGGTTGGAGCCACCCGGGCATGGTGGCCACGGGAACGACAGCCGAGCTGGCGAAGAACAGGATGAACATAGGGAGAATCGAGGCGATCTGAGCCGTCTGAGGATCCCGGACGGCAAGTCCGACGGCGGCGTACACCCAAATGAACGCGTAGCCGAAGAGGATGATCAACGCGATTCCCGCGAGGCATGCGCCAACGGAACTGTGGAACCGGAAGCCCACGAGGAGGCCGAGTCCGATCATGAAGCAAAGCGCCAGGACACTCCGGCACAAGTCAGCCAGGGTCCGGCCGGCCAAGAACGCAGACCGTGCCATGGGCAGGCTCCGGAACCGATCGACCATTCCAGCCTGCAGGTCCTGCGCCAACGTAAGCGCCGTAGTCATTCCTCCGATCAGCACCGCTTCGAGGAAGATGGCGGGCACCACGTAGTCCACGTAATCGAGGCCCGGGATGTGGATCGCCCCCCCGAGTACGTAGCGGAAAAGCAGAAGAATGATGGTCGGCTGGACGACAGAGAGAACCAATAACTGCGGGGTGCGGACGATTCGCAGGAGATTGCGCTTCGTCATGCCGAAGAAGTCGCGGACGGACAGCCGCAAGCTCACCGACTGAGGTTGGATGTTCAATCGCTGCACCGCAAGGTCGCTCATCTTCCCGACTCCGGAGCTTCTACCGGAGCCTCTGCGGCCGCCGGAGTCGGTGGCCCGGTGAAGGAAAGGAAGACGTCATCGAGTGAAGGGCGTCGGATTCTCAGGTCGTCAAGCACAACGCCGCGTTCTTTGAGCTCGCATCCCGCACCGAGGAGCGCGTCCACTCTGCCATTGACGCGAACGCTGATCTTCTTGAGGTCACGATCTATCTGCAGACCACCCTGACCGAAGGGCTCCAGCAGTCGGGCCGAACGCTCGAGGTCGGCCGGGTCAGTGAGCCGTACCTCGAGAATGTCGCCGCCAATCTGATCCTTCAACTGATCGGCGGTTCCACTCGCGACCACGCAGCCCGCGTCGAGCAGCACGATTTGGTCGGCGAGATACTCGGCCTCCTCCATGTACTGCGTCGTCAGAAGCACCGTCGAACCTTCATCAACGAGCTCCTCGATGAAGGACCACAGGTCGTTCCTCGTCCTCGGGTCCAGCCCGGTAGTGGGTTCGTCGAGCAAGAGAACCGGGGGCCGTCCGATCAGGCTTGCGGCAAGGTCGAGGCGGCGCCGCATGCCGCCGGAATACGTCTTGACCGCCCTGTCCGCCGCCCTGGTCAGGGTCATACGCTCGAGCGCGTCCTGGGCCCGTCGTCGATATTCAGATCGTTCCAGGTGGTAGAGGAGGCCGACGAGCTCCAGATTCTCTCGTCCAGTGAGGAGCTCGTCGACCGAGGCGTACTGTCCCGCCAGTCCGATGAGCGACCGGATGGCCTTGGGCTCTTTCTGAACGTCACGCCCCGCCACTCGGGCGACGCCCGAATCGGGAAGGACGAGAGTGGTCAGAATCCGAATCAGGGTGGTCTTCCCTGCCCCGTTCGGCCCGAGGAGTGCCAGGACGGTACCCGGCTCGACCGACAGGGAGACATGATCCAATGCCTGGTTCGACCCGAAGCGTTTCGACACCTCTTCGACCTCGATGGCCATCATGGTGGATTTCGCAGGGCCATTGAGGTTCGAGGCGTTTGTGCCGTCGACCCTGTCTTTCACCGATGCAGCGATGACCACCGCGATTGTCCCTTCTCGTCTCTGATACGGCGGAGCGCCGTCACCGTTCGCATGATGACAGGCGTGGTCGCCCATGTCTTAGGGACAAACGTCCTGATCCCGGCGCAACATGAACCTTTTGGACCCGGCTCGGAGGTGGCGCCACCCAGAAGGGACTTAGGTCCCGCGCTGGAGGGGCTTTTGGGCCTACGGGACGAGTTGCTCGATGCAGTCCAATGGAACCGGGATGGCCCCCGCCGTCCCGACCCGAGAACAGGAGACAGCGATGAACCGCATCGAAAGCCGCCGGAACGTCCCCAACACGCATCGAACCCGACGGCCCTCATTGAGTCCCTACTACATGGACGAGACAGCCTTCACGCTCGCCGACATCCGTCGGGATCGCGCGCTGGACACATCGTCCGTCAAGGGTTGAGAGAGCCTGTCCCCTCCGAAGCGCTACTGCACTGCTGACCGGTTGCCATGACGTTCTTCGATCTCATTCTCCGCAACCTGTGGAAGAAAAAGGCCCGTTCCGTCGGACTGCTTCTGGCTGTCGCCGTCGCCGTGATGACCGTGGTAGCTCTCGACGTCACGAGTAGCGGTCTCGAACAATCGGCCGCCGCGATCATTTCCATCGGCAAGGCCGACTTCACCGTGGCCCAGAAAGGCGCTTCAGACACCCTGTCGAGCACGATCGACCGCAACGAAATGACCCGTATCCGAGAAACGCCAGGCGTGCAGAGCGCCGTCGGCGTCCTCGTGGAGACCCAACACATCAATGCCGACAATCCTGTCTTCATTGAGATCGGCATTCAACCCGAGGATCTGGCCGCGTTCGGAGTGAAGATCGTCGCCGGACACAGCTATTCCGCGACGAGCGGCAACGAGGTGATGCTCGGCTGGACAGCGGCAGCCAACCTCGGCCTCCACGTCGGCGACCATTTCCAGGCCAACGGCACCCTGAACACGGTTGTCGGCATCTATTCCACCGGCAATGCATTCGGCGACGCCGGGGCGATGTTCCCGCTGCCGGCCATTCAAGGCTACAACCGCCTGCCCGGGATCGTCACCCTGGCCTTCGTAAAGGTGCAGCCGGGTTACTCCATCACGTCCGTAGCGGCTCGGGTCGCCTACGACCAGCCTCAGCTCACCACCATCCGTACCGCCAGCCAGTTCGGCAGAGCAGACACGAGTCTCGTGTACCTGCAAGCGGCCGTCAACGGCAGCACGGTACTGGCGATCCTTATCGGCGCCATCATCGTCGGCAACACCATGTTGCTCTCGCTCTTCGAGCGGACCCGCGAGTTCGGGCTACTCAGGGCCTTCGGCTGGACCCGGCGCCGGACCGTGACGCTGCTGCTGGGCGAGAGCCTCCTGCTCGCCATCGTCGGCGCCGGCGTCGGTGTCGCCCTGTCCTTCGTCGTCACGACCGTGCTGGCTCAGCTCCCGGCGCTCAAAGGCATCCTGCACCCCAACTTCACCGAGGGAGCCTTCTGGCGTGCCCTGTTCACCGCTCTCGTCATGACCTTCATCGGCGCCCTCTACCCGACCATCCGTGCCGCCTTCCTCTCCCCGCTGAAGGCGCTGAGCTATGAGTGACCGTCCGCTGGCCGTGGAGGTCAAGGGTGTGACGCGAGTCTTCCCCGGTCAGGTCAACGCCCTCGCCGGCGTGGACCTGACCGTCGCCGCCGGCGAAACGGTGGCCATCACGGGCCCGTCGGGGTGCGGCAAGTCGACGCTGCTCCACCTCCTGGCCGCCATCGACTCCCCCACTACCGGTTCGGTCATCGTCGGCGGTCACGATGTGGCAGGGATTCGCGATCTCAGCCGCTACCGGCGCAACGAGGTAGGGCTCGTCTTCCAATTCCACAACCTGCTTCCTCAGCTCAGCGCCCTCGCCAACGTGGAGATGCCCATGTTCGGCACCCACCGGTCGACTCGTCAGCGGAAGTTGCGAGCCCGCGAGCTCTTGGCCCAGGTCGACCTTGCAGGGTGCGAAAGTCGCCTGCCGACAGAGCTGTCCGGTGGTGAACGCCAGCGGGTGGCCATTGCCCGAGCTCTGGCGAACGACCCTCAGATTCTCTTGGCCGATGAGCCGACGGGGAGCCTCGACTCGGCGTCCACCAGTCGGTTTCTTGAACTGATCGAGCAGCTCGGTTCCTCGGGAATGACTATCGTGATGGTGACCCACGCTCCAGATGTGGCGGCACACGCCCACCGGATCATCGCAATGCGAGACGGACGCATCATCGATTCGACGGAGGCGTTCGACCACGATCGCTTCGTTCTCGCCACCTGATGTCGTCTCGAAGATCCGTGCACGCTCGACCGCTGATGCGAAGCGCACTCCTGGCTTGCAGCGGAGTCGCCCTCGTTGTGGTTGTGGTGTTCGCACCAACATGTCCTTCGGCGGGTTCCGAGGGGAAGACGGTCCGTGTGGGTCTCTTCGGAGACTCCCTCGCGGTGCAGTCGGAGCCCTATTTCAACTTCCTCGTGCAAGCAGGCGGCAAGGCGGAGGTCACCGACTTCTCCTATGGCGGCACGGCGGCTTGCGATTGGCTTTCCAAGATGCGCAAATATGCCCGAACCGAACATCCGCAAGCGGTGGTTTTCGAATTCATCGGTAACACATTCACAGCTTGTATGAAGGGCTGCCTCTTCGGATCGCCGGCTTCTGTCACGCTCTACTGCTCGGCCATTTCGACGGCGATCAGCGTCTTCCTCGGCTTGGAAACGCACGTCTTTCTGATTGGGACACCGATCACCCGGTCGGAGTGGACCTCCCATGATTCGAAGTGGGACGCCCTTAACCTCGCCTTCGCCGGGTTGGCGGCTAAGCACCCCTCTCAGGTGACCTACGTCGACGCGGGAAGAGTGGTTGAAGGGCCACACCAGTCCTTCGTCTCGACGTTGCCCTGCCTCTCCTTCGAGCCCTGCACCGGCCCCACGATCGCCGGCGTCAGAACCAACGTGGTTCGTTCCCCGGACGGGATCCACTTCTGCCCGAACCAGGTGGGCAACGCCGTGGGTGTCGTGCCCGGTTGCGACACGTACAGCTCTGGCGCTTTTCGCTTTGCCGCCGCGATGGCCGGCCCCGTGATTCGAGAGTTCGGCCTTGCGAAGACTCAGCGGAACTGAGGAGAGGCATAGAGATGGCTGGGAGTTCCCCTAGAGATGACCGCCTCTCAGGCTTTCGAGGTGTCGCCCCTACCGCTGCGAGGCCTGACCGAGTGAAGGGCGCTGAAGTGCGAAAACGCCTCAAGCGTGCAACGGATTCGTCACGGGGCAGGAGTCGTTACATCTTTATCAATCGTCACCAGCTGAATGTCTCCCGGGCTTTGCCGGCAGTACGATCCACCTCTCACCACGCGACTGCGGCATGAGCCGCCGGAGAACGTCCTTGCCTACTGGTCTCGCTGGCGCTCGCTTCTGTCGACGGCCACACCCTAGCGTTCAGCCACTGGCTGATTCTGGCTGGTTGCGTGGCGGTCTTGGATTGGCCATCGTCTGGAAACATCGTCTCGAGGAAGCCGCGGCCTCGCCTGAACGAAACCCACCCGTTCAGCTTGGGGACACAGAGTCCGACCGATATCCGCGCCTTGTGGCGGAAATGGCCGCTCCAAGGGAGGGTTGAGGACCGACACACGTGGATCCTCTGCACCCACAGGGAGCTCTGATGTGCGAACTCCCCCACCAGCCAAAATGGGCGACGGTCATCGCTCCCGTGAGCACTCAAGGTCAGGGCACGTGTCGAACTCGCCCAGGTTAGAAAGGACTCGACCGAACAAAGAAGGGACCTTCGTCCGTAGAGGGCGAAATCGCGTACCCGTACCGTTAGGAGCGAACACTTGGTCGTCACGATCACGTGAATGCCGGTCTGGGGAGAGCAAAGCGCTCTCGGACTACCGACCACAGGAGGTGCATCATGAAGGCATTGATCTACAAAGGTCCGGGCAAGAAGGCCTGGGACGAGGTGCCAGATCCGAAGATCGAACAGCCGACCGACGTGATCGTCAAGATGGTGGCGACGACGATCTGCGGCACCGACCTCCACATTCTCAAGGGTGACGTCCCCGAGGTCGAGGCCGGCCGCATCCTGGGGCACGAAGGGATCGGCGTGATCACCGAGGTGGGCGACGGAGTCACCCAACTGGCCGTTGGCGACCGAGTCATCCTGGCGTGCGTCAGTTCATGTGGGAAATGCTCGAACTGTCGCAAGGGCCTCTACAGCCACTGTCTCGACCCTGAGGGCATGGCGGGAATCGGGTGGATCTTTGGCTACATGATCGACGGCACCCAGGCCGAGTACGTGCGGGTTCCCTTCGCAGAAAACTCGGTCTACAAGGTCCCGGAAGGCATGACCGATGCCGAGGGCATCCTGCTCTCGGACATCTTGCCCACTGGATTCGAGATCGGTGTCCAGTACGGGCACGTGGCCCCAGGCGATGTCGTCGCCGTCATCGGCTCGGGTCCCGTGGGCCTCTCGGCCGTGATGACTGCACGGCTCTACGGGCCGTCGAAGGTCATCGCCATCGATGTGGACGCTTCCCGGCTGGCCCGGGCCACCGATTTCGGTGCCACCAGCACGGTCAACTCGGGGGACCCGGACTGGAAGGAGCAGGTTCTCGCGCTCACGGACGGCCTGGGCGTCGACGTCGCGATCGAGGCAGTCGGCGTTCCCGAGACGTTCACCATGGCCACGGTCATCGTGCGCCCGGGCGGCAACGTCGCCAACATCGGCGTACACGGCAAGTCGGTCGATCTCGCCCTCAACGAACTGTGGATCCAGAACATCGACATCTCCATGGGCCTGGTCAACACGAACACGCTCGGCATGCTGCTCAAGCTCGTTGCCGAGCACAAGCTTCCTGCCGAGAAGTTCGTGACACACGAGTTCTCATTCGACCAGATGCTCGAGGCGTACGAGGTCTTCGGGCACGCGGCGGACCACGACGCGCTCAAGGTTCTCATCCACTAGAGCGCGGTCAGCGTGGCATCGGCTCAGACAACTATTCCCGGCGGCATCTGTTGTGACACGAGTACAATCCCTCAGCGCACTCGACGCAGCTTTCCTGCTCGCGGAGTCAGAGACGACGCCGCTACACATGGCGTCCGTGGGAATCTTCGATGGCCGGCATCTGTACGACGCCGAAGGGAAGTTCCGCATCGCCGACATCCGTCGCCTGATCAACAGTCGTCTGGCGCTGGTGCCGAAACTAAGGCAGCGAGCCTGTCCGGGCCTGCTCGGTCAGGCACCGCCCGTGTGGCTCGACTATCCCGATTTCGCTATCGAGGACCACGTACGCGTGTGTCAACTGGCTCCTCCGGCTACGGAAAACGAACTTCGCCGGCTTTGCGCCCAGCTGATGTCGGTTCCGCTGGATCGGACACGCCCCTTGTGGGATCTGACATTTGTCGAAGGCCTGGACGACAGTCGTGTGGCTCTTATTGAGCGACTTCATCACTCCATGGCCGATGGATTGGCCGCGGCGGAATTGGCCACCGTGCTCTTGGACCTGTCGCCCGAATCGTCTCCGCTTGAAGAGCCCGTGCACCTTGGAACCCATCTGCCAGCACACCGGCCTGGCAGGCAGCGGCAGAGACCTCTTGCGCTTGGGTGCGTTCCCGGTCCGAGTGGCCAAGTGGTACGTGGGGACGATCCTGCACCCCATTCGGCGCAACTCGGGAGTTGGCCGATCTGGCTCGAGCGTTCGGCACGATCGTCACACCTCGCATCGTGGCCCCCAGGTCATCCCTGAACAAACCGATCACGAGCGCACGATCCGTGGATTTCGTCCGTCTGCCGCTGCAAGACGTGCACGAGGTCGCTCGTTCGTTCCACAGCACCATCAACGACGTTCTCTTGACCCTGGTATCGGGCGGCATGCGTGCCCTCCTCATGAGTAGAGGCGAGTTGAAGGAGAGCAGCGAACTCCAGGTCCTCGTGCCCGTAGGACTGGTCAACGCCGAGGGCCGGGATCTCGGCAACAGCGTGTCGGCGCTCTTTGTGCGCGTGCCGCTCGGGTGCTGACGACCCCGTGACGTGCTGATGGCCGTTTCGGCCGAGGTCGGCGAGGACAAGCGTCGCCACCAAGCACTGGCCGCCGCCTCCGTCTTGCGATTCCTCGAACCAGTCCCCCAAGACCTCCTGGCCAAGGGGGCGGGGATCATGCACTACCAACCCTTTTTCAACCTGATCGTGACGAATGTTCCGGGTCCGCCTGTACCGCTCTATGCCCTCGGTGCCAAGCTCGTCGAAGCCTTTCCGATCCTGCCCCTCGTCGGAAATCAGAGTCTGGCCGTGGCTGCGCTGTCGTACGAAGGTCAGCTGAATCTGGGAGTGCTCAGTGACCCGGTCACCTGCCCCGATGCCGCCGTCTTCTGTACCGGGGTCCAGACATGTCACGAATCATTGGTTGCACGATCCCTAAGCGCCGCGGCAAGACCATAGTCAGTTCGATTCCTCGGCCTTGGGCATTCCGGGACCCTTCATTTTGAACGTCGCTAGGTTACGTCATCTCGGTCGAATAGACGCTCGAGGTTGTCATTCTCCTTGGATGTCACGCCTGCTGAACCCGAATCCTCCGACGAAAGCACATGCCAATCCGACCACGGTCATGATGCCGTTGGCCTCCCAATTCGGAGCGCACAGCGGGCGCCGAGGCCATGTGGTGGAAGACCGAGGTGTCCAGCACCCAGTGATTGATGGCGCCGATACCTCCGACGATGACGATCAGGAGCGACCAGCCCAGAACGCCGTATACGGCGATCGATGTCAGCCGGGGTCGTATCCCGAAGACGAGAACGCCGAAACCCAAGATGACGATCGCCGGCGGCACGAGGTTGATCCCAGCCCCCAACAGTGTCGTGAAGGTCACGCCTGCGTGCTGGCTCGCTGTACCCAGCCAGGTGAAGAGCGCCGCAGCAACACCGCTCGACAAGCAGGAAGACGCAGGCCACCAAGAGCCGTCCCCCGAGCCAGGACGAACGCGAGACCGGTCCAATCAGGATGTGGTCGAGCCTGCCCTCGGACTCTTCGGCGCGGGCAGCGGTGATCTGGCCGGCGGCAAGGAAGGCGACCAGGACCGCGAGGATCAGGAAGCACGCGCCGAGCACAGCACGTGCGCCGGTCCCCGTCGCTCCGAGCTTGGAAAAGACCTCCTCGGTCGAACCCGAGAGAGTGGCACCGGCCGACCTGGCGATAAGCCCGAAGAGAAGCGCCGACAAGGAGATCGCCACCCACCAGCCGATGACACTGGCCCGCTGCATTCGGATGGCAAGCCCCGTCGGGCCGAAGAGCAGCCGGAGATGGGCCCGGGCGTGCACCCGGTCCGGCACGATGCTCTTTCCGACGTCACGCCGGCCCGCGAGGGCGACAGCGCCGACGGCGAGCAGGGCGCTGAAGCCGACGATCGGCAGGAAGGCCAGGGGTTGCGGCGAGGTGAGAGGTTGGAGCTCCTCGACCCAGCCCAACGGGGAGACCCAGATCAGCCCGTGGAAGCCCACTCCGGCGTCGGCGATCAGGCGGAGGGCATAGCTCACGCCGAGGAAGGCCGCTCCGAAGGAGGCGGCCTGGCGGCGGGTGGCCGCCAGCTGGCTGGTGACGGCCCCGACGGCGAGGAACATGACCGCCGTTGCCACCATGGCCAGGGCGAAGTACAGCGAGGAACCTCGCAGTGATCCCGCACCGTCGGAGTCCCGGCCCGACAAGACAGTGATGATGGCGGTCGTGACCCACAGGGTGAGGGCTCCGACGCCGAGGCCGGCGATGCCCTGGGCGGCGGCGCGCCGCCGTCGTGGTCGAGGCCCGCCGAGCAGGAGGTCCCAGCGGCCGGCGTCCTCTTCGCCACGGAGCAGCCTGCGTGCTCGTCAGGAGCCCCCATACCGCACCGAGGACCATGAGCGTCATGGAGATCTTGAAGGCGGTGAAGCCACCCACGGTCTGGAGCTGGGGAGCCGGGCCGAAGAGCGCACTCATGGCCTTGTTCGAGCCGTAGGCGGCGGCCAAGGCATCACGCTGAGCGGCGTTGGTGATAGATCTTGACGTAGCTGATCTCCGACGACGCGATGGCAACGCCGAAGATCAGCCCCCAGAGGACACCCGAACGAGCAGCCTTGCGGGCAGCTCACCAGCGCGACGACCGCCCCGGCTGATCGCTCGACCCGGACCGGCGACGTCACCGGCGCCTGGCACGGTGCTGTCAGGGGGCACTGCCACCGCCCCCGTAAAGCGCGAGGAACAGCTCCTCGAGCGAGGGCTCGCGGCTCAGCGAGTTGTGCCACCCCGATGTCGGTCAAGACCTTCAGTAGCGGCTCGATCGGGCCCCGCACCTGGCAGCGAACCGTGTGACCTTCGATCTCCACCGAGCTCACGCCGGGGATGTCCGGAGAGATCTGGGACCGGTCCGTCGAGAGTCGCCTCCACGCTCAGCGCACTGAGGTGGCGCATTTCGGCCAGCGTGCCTATCTCGATGAGCTTCCCTGCGCGCAGAATGCCCACCCGGTCACACAGGGCCTCCACCTCGCTCATGATGTGCGACGACAGGAAGACGGTCTGGCCGCGGTCCCGTGCTTCTCCGATGCAGTGACGGAACGCCTGCTCCATCAAGGGATCCAGCCCGCTGGTCGGCTCGTCCAGGACGAGCAGATCGGGCCGGGCCATCAGCGCGGCGATCAGGATCACCTTCTGGCGGTTCCCCTTGGAGTACGCCCGCACCTTCTTCGTCGGATCGAGGTCGAACCGGTCGATCAGCTCGTCCCGGTAGGCGACTGTCGACCCGGCCTGCACGCGTCCGAGCAGCGCGAGCGTCTCGGCGCCGGTCAGCGACGGCCACAGGTTCGCCTCACCGGCCACGAAGGCCAACCGGCGATGCGTCTCGACGGGCTGGCGCTGGCAGTCGAGACCGAAGATCTGGCCTCGCCCGCTCGTCGGTTGGCTAGCCCGAGCAAGAGGCGGATGGTCGTCGTCTTGCCCGCACCGTTGGGCCCGAGGTAGCCGACCACCTCACCCTGCGCCACCTCGAGGTCGAGGTGATCGAGGGCCACGAGTCGCCGTAGCGCTTGGTCAGACCCTCGGTGCGTATGGCCATCGCTGCCATTACGCCGCCTATCTCCGCTGTGACCTAGAACGTCCACGGACACGTCGCTGCCGGTGCACCCATTCGTCGCCTTCGGCTCGATCCCCCCGTGGATCCCTCATGAGCTGGTCAAGCGCTCCCGATGGTGTGGAGCCGGTCGCAGCAGGTCGCGTGGGTCCGCAGTGTCAGTCCTCGGCTGGCGTCCTGCGGCTCATCCCGGTACACGAGCACAGGACATTGGCATGCGCGACGCAGTGCTCGCTGACGGAGCCCAAGAGCATGCCGACGACCTCTCCGTGGCCCCTCTGGGCGACCACGAGGAGTGCAGCACCATCGGACACCGACTCCAACATCTTCGCCGGGTCGCCCTGGACCACCCGCCATCGATCTCGAGATACTGGTTGTCCGCGCGCAGATGCTCCATCAGATGATCGAGCATCTGTTCCGCGCTCGATCGGGGGACGCGTACCTCGCCGGCGAAGTGGCTCATCCCAGACCACGATGACCTTCAACTTCAAGTGCCGCGAGACGCATAGTCGGCAGCCCATTGCAATGCTCGCAACGATGCCGGTGAGCCGTCCACCCCCACCACGACCTGCGCGTGACGTGAATGGCGTCGGATCTGAAACGTCATGGTGTGACCTCCTGGGTTTGAGCGCGGGACGACGAGAACCTCTTGTCTGCGGACGAATCGGCAAAGACGATGGTTCCTGTCTCGCCTCCAGAAGTAGAAGGGCATCAGTCAGCTTTCCGATGGCGGCCGATTCCGCCCGTGCGCTTCGACAAAGCGGCAGGCCGCTTCGACCTTGGGGCCCATCGATCCGGCGAGCAAAGTCCATCTCCGCAGGGCCTCGACGGTGGTGTTCCCGATGGCGCATGCGCCGTCGGCGTGCCGTAGTCAGCGCTGCACATTGGCCACATCGGTCAGCAGCAAGAAGGCGTCAGCCTGCAAGTGGGTGGCGAGGAGGGCGGTGGTGAGGTCCTTGTCGACGACCGCATCGACGCCTCGAAGGTCCCCGTCCTCGTCCCGCACGACCGGGACCCCGCCGCCGCCGGCGCAGATCACGGTCCGGCCAGTCTCGAGCAGCGACCTGATCTCCTCCAGCTCGACGATGGCCGTTGGCTCAGGTGACGCAACCACCCGGCGCCAACTGGCGCCGTCTTGCCGCATCGCCCAACCGTGCTGGCGTGTGAGCTCTCTCGCCTGACGCACCGTGTAGAGCCGGCCCACGAACTTGGTCGGCGCCGAAAAGGCCGGGTCTGCGGCATCGACCTGGGTCCGCGTCAGCAGGCAGACTGCTTCGTGGCCCGGGGCGGCGTGTTCGACCGCCGCCAGGAGCCAGCTCCCGATCAGACCTTGGGTCTCTGCGACCAAGGAGTCGAATGGGTAGGGGCGGGCGAGTGCGGGGTCTGCCCCACTCTCGAGCGCCAAGACGCCCACCTGGGGACCGTTTCCGTGGGTGATGACGACCTCGTGCTTCTGGACGAGCGGGGCCAGGGCCTTGGCGGCGGCCCGGACGTGGTGCTCCTGGATATCGGCGTCGGGTGCCTCGCCGCGCTCGAGGAGGGCGTTGCCACCCAAGGCAACGACGATCCTCACGACTGAGCCGCCTCTCCCGGCCCGCTCAGTGTGGCCACCATGACCGCCTTGATGGTGTGGAGGCGGTTCTCGGCCTGGTCGAAGACGATCGAGGCCGGCGGATTCGAACACTTCGTCGGTCACCTCGAGCGCGGAAAGCCCGAACTTGTCGTAGCATCATCTCGCCCGATTTCGGTATGGCGGTCGTGCATGGCCGGCAGACAGTGCATGAACTTCGTCTCGGGGTTCTCGGTCAGCGCCATGACTCGTGAGGAGATCTGGAACGGCAGCAATTCCTCGATCCGCGTCCGCCCACGTCTCCGTTGGCTCTCCCATCGAGACCCAGACGTCCGTGTAGAGGAAGTCAGCGCCCCGCACCGCATCCTCGAGGTCGTCGGTGATGCTCAGTCGCGCGCCCGCTTCGTTCGGCCAGGCGCGGGCGATCGCATGGATGTCTCCGCGGGCCACAGGGCGCTGGGTCCGCAGATCCTCGTATCCATGCCCAGCAACGCCCCGGTGACCAGCAACGAATTGGCGGTGTTGTTCCGAGCGTCACCGACGTAGCAATACGCGATCTCCTCGAGTGGCTTGCTTCGAGTGGTCCCGCATGGTGAGCATGTCGGCCAGCATCTGCGTGGGGTGCCAACGATCCGTCAGCCAGTTCCAGACCGGAACGCCGGCGTATTGCGCAAGATCCTCGACGTCTTGGTGAGCGAACCCCCGGAACTCGATCCCGTCGTACATCCGCCCGAGCACCCGTGCCGTGTCCGCACGCTCTCCTTCTTCCCGAGCTGCGTCTCCCCGGGGCCGAGATAACTGACGTGAGCGCCCTGGTCATGCGCGGCCACTTCGAACGCCGATCGGGTCCTGGTCGATGTCTTCTCGAAGATCAGGGCGATGTTGCGGCCCACGAGCCACATGGGCTCACGGCGGTCCCGCTTCTCGTCACGCAATGTGATCAGCGAGATCGAGCAGGTACATGGAACTCTTCCTTGGAAAAGTCGACTTCCTTCAAAAAGCTTCGTCCGACGAGGTTCATGATGGGCTCGTCATGGATTTCGGTTGGTGGATCGGTGTGCTGCGAGCGATCAGGCCGAGTCCCGCTCGATCGGGCAGGTCATGCACCGAGGGCCACCGCGACCGCGACCGAGCTCCTCACCGGCGATCGTGACGACCTCGATGCCGTTCCGGCGCAGCATCGTGTTGGTATTGACGTTGCGTTCGTAACCCAAGACCACGCCGGGAGCGACGGCCAGGTAATTCGTCCCGTCGTCCCACTGCTCGCGCTCGGCTGCTCGCACGTCTTCGTCTGTGCGCAGCACGGTGACCCGGTCGACCTCGAGCGCCTCGGCCAGGGTGTGCCAGAGGTCCGCGTTCTGCGTCACACTCAAGCTGGTCGGGGTCTGCCCCGGTGTCACTGTCCAGCTACGAAGGTTCTCGTCGAAGTACGGATAGAGCACGAAGGTCGATGTGTCCACCATCGACATCACGGTGTCCAGGTGCATGAAGGCGTGGCTGTGCGGCAGCTCCACGGCAATGACCCGGTCCGCCTGGTCATGGCTGAAAAGAGACTTGGCGACCGTCTCCACGGCCATCGGCGTCGTTCGCTCTCCCATGCCGATAAGAACGAGTCCGATGGCCGATGACGTGGACGTCGCCCCCTTCGATCGTGGCCGGCTGGTGCGGCGCGTCGTCGTCGCCGTAGTAGACGGTGTACTTGGCGTCGAACAGCGGGTGGTACTTGTAGATCGCCCTGGTGTGGAGTGTTTCTCGCTGACGAGCAGGCTTGGCCATCGGGTTGATGGTCACCCCGTTGTAAATCCAGCAGGAATTGTCACGCTGGAAAAGATGGTTCGGGAGGGGGGTGAGGATGAAGTCGTCAGGCTCGGAGCATGTCCCACTTCAGGCTGTGTGCTCCGCTGGGGTGCAGATCGGCCTTCAGGACACCCCCGACCAGATACTCGGCGAGCTGCTTCCCGTGCAGGTCCTCGAAGAGCTCACGGACGGGACCCACGAGCGACGGGCCCAGATTCTCCGGCGTGCACACCCGGTCCAGTACGAAGGCGCGTCCCTCGGCGATCTCGAGGGTCTCGGCCAGCAGCTGCCCGTAGTAGTGGACGTGGACGCCCTTGTCCCGGAGGGCCTGGGCGAAGGCGTCGTGCTCCTCACTTGCCTTCTTGGCCCACATGACATCGTCGAAGAGCAGCTCGCCGATGTTCTCCGGAGTGAGTCGGGAGAGCTCGAGACCGGGACGGTGCACGATCGCCTGCCGGAGCTGACCCACCTCTGAATCGACTTGGAAGTTCACTGTGATCTCTTTCCTGGTGGTGGTCGGACGTGGTCGGATCACGCCGATGCGACAGGTTCGGCAACGGGCTGCTCGGAGAGCTCCGTCGGCTCCTCGGACTCACCCAGACGCTGACGACGAGCGTTCAAGAAGGCGTACAGGACCAGGCCGGCCAAAATCACGACGAGTGCCTGGTAGACGACCTGGTAGCCCGAGGCGAACGTCACCCACATGGAGAACAGGACGCTGGCGCCGGCGACGGCCGAGGTCTCGGGTCAGGGCCCAGCCGTTCACTCGGCGACGCCGGGAGACCAGGAAGGTCAGCTGTGCGATGGCGGACATGAAGTACGGGATGGCAACCGTCACCACGGTGAGGTCGACCAGGTAGGTGAACACCGTCAGCCCCGACGTGGTGTTGTAGCGCCAGAACATGAGCAGCGACGGGAGGGCGGTGCCGACCAGGATGCCGAACCAGGCCGTTCC
>CAVWKX010000002.1:0-378399 GCA_963755655.1 uncultured Acidimicrobiaceae bacterium | reverse complement strand
AACCCGACGTCGACCAGCGTCTGGAACAACGCCAGCTTGCGCTCGGGGTCCATCGGATCGATCAAAGCCTGGTTCCCGTCGCGCAGGTCCACGCTGGCCCAGCGCGGGGCCCGAGTGAACTGGCGGTCGGGCCAGGTGCGGTCGCGCAGCACGAGCGGCACGTGCGAGCGGTACTTGTCGAAGGGCATCGGTGACGGGTCGCAGGGCAGGGCCAGGTGACCCCGCTCCATGTCGTCACCACTCCCTCTCTGTCCCTGCGTCATCGGTTTCTTCCCTTCTCTCTCAGATCTCTCGGCCCGAACCGGTACCGGCCCAACAAAAAACCCCCTGGCCTTTCGGCGCAGGAGGTTGCGAGCGAACGCGATGTGGCGTTCGCCGTCAGGTAAGCAGCAGGTTGGTCGAGAGCGACTTCATCATCGTGATTGTAACTCTTCCATCGGGGGTGGCGGGCGTCAAGGCTTGAGGGGCGATCCGAAGCGCAACAGGTTCCCGTCGCCGTCGGTGTGCGCCGCCTCCCATACGCCGAATCCGGGGTCGAAAAGCTCGGAGGTCTCGCCCACCGCCGCCGCCCGCCACTCGGCCTGCAGGGCGTCGGCATCGTCGACGGCGAGGTACGCCGCTCCCCGTTCCCCCTGCGGCTCGCCATCGGGATCCAGCCTGAAGTGGATCCGGATGCCGTCACGGGCCACCGTCCCGTACCCTCCGCCGTGCACGTGCACGGTGAAGCCGAGCGCCTCGTAGTGGGTCCGCATGGCGTCCATGTCCGTCGTCGGGAAGATCGGGGCGATGTGCTGCAGGGAGGCCATACCGAGTCACGCTACCGTTGTCGCATGCGCCGGCTCGTGTCCATGTTGTTCCGCGCCGCCCTGATCGTCGGGGCACTGGCGTTGGTGCGCGCCGTCCTGCTCGACCGGGCACCCCGGCGGGAGCTCCACCGTGACGAGCCCGTCATCGGCAGCCTCGATACGTGGCCGGCCGTCCCCCGCAAGCCGCAGCAGTAATGCATAAGGCGCAGCCGTATGCGCAGCCGTAAGCCGCGTCGCTACAGGGTGACGCGGTGGATGTCGAGGATGCCCTCGTCACCGCGCAGCTGATCGACCACGGCGTCGGACGCCGGCGTCAGCGTCGAGATCACCATCATCGCCGTCGTGGTCTCGGGGCTCGGCCCCACGGCCATCGACGAGATGGAGATACCCGCCGCGCCCAGTGCCGTCCCCACGATCCCGATCACCCCGGGCCGGTCGTCGTTGCGCACCACCAGCATGTGATCCGAAGGCGGCACCTCGACCTGATGGTCGTCGACGATGACGATGCGCGGCTCGGTGTGCAGGCCGGCACTGATCAACGTCCCGGCGACCGAGTGCGAGCCCGAGCGCAAGGTGATGAGCGACTTGTAGTCGGGCGACGTCGCGGTCGAGGACTCGCGCACCTGCAGGCCGCGCTGCTGGGCCAGCTGCGGTGCGTTGACGTAGGAAACGGGCTCCTCGGTGGAGCCGCCGAAGATCCCCTTCAACACCGACAGGGTGAGGATGCCCGTGCCCTCGCCCGCCAGCTCGCCCTGGTACTGCACGTCGATGGCATCGGGCAGCCCGTCGTGCAGGCCGACGAAGAAACGTCCCAGCTGCTCGGCCAGCCCCATGAAGCCGCGCACCGTGTCCGACACGTCACGCGCCGCCACGTTGACGGCATAGGGCACGAAGTCGCCGTCGAGCGCCAGCAGCACCTGCTCGGCGATGGTGACGCCGGCCTTGTCCTGCGCCTCCTCGGTCGACGCCCCGAGGTGTGGCGACACGACGACCTGCGGCAGGTCGAAGAGCGGCGACTCGGTGCAGGGCTCCTTGGCGAACACGTCGAGACCGGCACCGGCCACGATGCCGTCGCGGATGGCCTCGGCCAGCGCGTCCTCGTCGACGATGCCGCCCCGCGCCGTGTTGACGATGCGGATGCCCGGCTTGGCCTTGGCGAGCAGATCGCGACCGAACAGACCGATGGTCTCTGGTGTCTTGGGCGTGTGGATGGAGACGAAGTCCGCCTCGGCCACCAGCTCCTCGATACTGACCAGGCGCACTCCCATGGCCCGTGCCCGCTCCTGGGACACGAAGGGGTCGTAGCCGATGAGCTCCATGCCGAAGGCGTGGGCGCGCTGGGCCACCAGCGAACCCGCCCGGCCCAGGCCGACCACGCCGAGCACCTTGCCGTGCAGCTCGACGCCCTCCCACTTCGAACGCTCCCAGCGGCCGGCCACCAGCGCCGCATGCGCCTGGGGGATGTTGCGGGCCTGCGCCAGCAGCAGTGCCATGGCCTGCTCGGCGACCGAGAGGATGTTCGACGTCGGCGCGTTGACCACCATGACGCCGCGCTCGGTGGCGGCCTCCACCTCGACGTTGTCGAGCCCGACGCCGGCCCGCCCGACAACGACCAGCGACGTCCCCGCCGCCAGCACGTCGGCCGTCACCTGCGTGGCCGAGCGGATGATCAGCGCCTGCGCGCCGGCCACCGCCTCGAGCAGGAGCTCGGGACTGAGGCCCTCCATCACGTCGACCTCGTGGCCCGCTTCGGCCAACAGGTCGAGCCCGCTCTGCGCGATCTTCTCCGTTACCAGTACCCGTGCCACCGCGGTGGTCTCCTCACTCCCCCCGACGATGTATCGGTCAGTCTTCCGCCTCGCCGAACAGCGCGGCCAAACGGCTCACGCCCTCGACAAGATCTTCATCCCCCAACGCGTAGGACATGCGGAAGTAGCCCGGCGCGCCGAACGCCTCTCCGGGCACCACCGCCACCTTGGCTTCGTTGATGCAGATTTCGGCCAGCTCCGCGCTGCTCGCCGGACGTTGTCCCCGGAGGCTCCGACCGAACAGCCCCTTGACCGACGGGTAGGCGTAGAACGCTCCCTCGGGTACCACGCACTCCACGCCCTGAATGTCGTTGAGCATCGACACGATGGTCAGGCGCCGGCGGTCGAACGCCTCGCGCATCATGGCAACGGCGTCGAGGTTGCCCGACACGGCCGCCAGCGCGGCGCGCTGCGACACGTTGGCGACGTTGGACGTCTCGTGGCTCTGGATGTTGGTGGCGGCATTGATGGCGTCGTTCGGCCCGATCAGCCACCCGACCCGCCAGCCGGTCATGGCGTAGGTCTTGGCCACGCCGTTGGCCACCAGGCAGCGGTCGGCCAGCTCGGGCACGACCACCGGCATGGAGTGATGCTCGGCTCCGCCGTAGACGAGGTGCTCGTAGATCTCGTCGGTCAGCACCCAGATGCCCTTGGACACCGCCCACTGGCCGATGTCCTCGATTTCGTGCCGCGGGTACACGGCGCCGGTCGGGTTGGACGGCGACACGAAGAGCAGCGCCTTGGTGCGCGGCGTCCAGGCGCGCTCGAGGTCCTCGACCGAGGAGCGGAAGCCGGTGGTCTCGTCGGAGGACACGACGACGGGCGTACCGCCGGCGAGCGCGATCGATTCGGGGTAGGTCGTCCAGTAGGGGGCGAGCACGAGCACCTCGTCGCCCGGGTCGCACAGCACCGCGAACACGTTGGCCACGGCCTGCTTGCCGCCGTTGGTCACGAGTACCTGGTTGGCCGCCACCTCGTAGCCAGAGTCGCGGAGCGTCTTGGCCGCGATGGCCTCGCGCAGCGCCGGGATGCCACCCGTCGGGGTGTAGCGGTGGTTGGCCGGCTCGCGGCAGGCGATGACGGCGGCCTCGACGATGTGCGCCGGCGTCGGGAAGTCGGGCTCACCGGCACCGAAGCCGATGACGTGCTCCCCCGCCGCCTGCAGCGCCTTGGCCTTGGCATCCACGGCGAGGGTGGCCGAGGGCGCCACGGCGGCGGCCCGGCGCGAGATCCGGCGGAGCTCAGTCGCGGAGGGAGTGGTCGTCACGGATGCAATGATCTCATACGTGCCAGACGCCCCCGACATCACCATCCCTTCCGAATTGCTGCCCTCCGACGGGCGTTTCGGGTCCGGCCCTTCCAAGGTGCGGCCGGCCCAGATAGACGCGCTCGCCGGCGTCGCCACCACCTACATGGGGACCAGCCACCGCCAGAAAACGGTCAAGGCACAGGTGGGCCGGGTGCGCAGCGGCATGCGCCAGCTCTTCTCGCTCCCCGACGGCTACGAGGTCGTCCTCGGCAACGGGGGGACGACCTGCTTCTGGGACGCCGCCACCTTCGGGCTGATTCAGGAGCAGAGCCAGCACCTCAGCTTCGGTGAGTTCTCCTCGAAGTTCGCCGCCTGCGCCAAGGCGGCGCCGCACCTCAAGGATCCCCAGGTCATTGAGTCCGAGGTCGGGACCCACCCCACGCCGGTGGCCGATCCGAGCGTCGACCTCTACGCCCTGACCCACAACGAGACCTCTACCGGGGTGTCGATGCCAATCCGGCGGCCCCAGGGTGCGGCCGCCCCCATCGACGGAGGCGGACTGGTCGCGGTGGACGCCACCTCGGGCGCGGGCGGACTCCGGGTCGACCCGGCCGAGTTCGACGCCTACTACCTCGCCCCGCAGAAGTGCTTCGCCGGCGACGGCGGGTTGTGGATCGCCCTGCTGTCGCCCGCCGCCCTCGACCGGGTGGAGCGCATCGCCGCCTCGGGCCGGTGGATACCCATGTCCCTCGACCTCAAGACGGCCGTCGACAACTCGGCGCTGGACCAGACGTACAACACGCCGGCGTTGGCCACCATCTTCCTGCTGGCCGAGCAGCTCGACTGGATGAACGAGAACGGCGGCCTCGAATGGACCGCTACGCGCTGCGACCGCTCGGCCGAGATCCTCTACACCTGGGCGGAGCAGTCCGGCTTCGCCCGGCCCTTCGTCGAGAACCCGGCCGACCGCAGCCACGTGGTCGGCACCATCGACTTCGTGGACGCAGTGGACGCGGCGAAGGTCGCCGCCGTGTTGCGGGCGAACGGGATCGTGGACACCGAGCCGTATCGCAAGCTCGGGCGCAACCAGCTCAGGATCGCCATGTTCCCGGCGATCGAGCCCGAGGACATCGCGTTGCTGTGCGCTTGCATCACCCATGTGGTGGGCGCACTCGCTTGATCTGATGGCCTGATGGCCTGACGGCCGGATGGCGTGATGGCGGTCCGTCGCTCGGCGTGTCAATTGGTGCTAGCCGGTCGAAATTAAATGGGGGTGCCCGGCTGGCATTGCCCCATTCGATCGTACATACTCGGTATATATGGTGCATACCCGGTATAAAGGCCTGGCATGACGGCGGTCACCGTGGACGCTGCAACCACGCGGCGGCGAGGCGATGGTGGCGGCGGTGACGGTCGGCAGTGGGCCGTCGAGACGCACGGCCTGACGAAGCGGTTCGGGGACAATGTCGCCGTCGACGGCGTGGAGCTCCTGGTTCCCCGGGGCTGCGCCTTCGGGTATCTCGGGCCGAACGGCGCCGGCAAGACGACCCTCATCCGGGTCCTCCTCGGGCTGACCCACGCCGACGCCGGGACCATGTCGCTGCTCGGCTACGCCGTGCCCCGTCACCGCGACCTCGCGCTGGCCCGGGTGGGCGCCATCGTCGACGAGCCCCGCTTCCACGGCCACCTGACCGGCCGGCAGAACCTGCAGATCCTCGCGGCGGCGCGTGAACCGGAGGCCAAGACCCGCATTAAGCCGGCGCTCGAACGCGTGGGCATCCTGCACCGCGCCGACGACAAGGTGTCGAAGTACTCCATGGGGATGCGCCAACGGCTCGGCGTGGCGGCCTGCCTCCTCGGCGACCCCCAATTGCTGATCCTCGACGAACCGATGAACGGGCTCGATCCCGGCGGCATGCTCGAGATGCGCGACATGATCCTCTCGCTCGTTGCCGAGGGGCGCACCGTGGTGCTGTCGTCGCACCTGCTCGACGAGGTGGAGCGCACCTGTGACGCGGTGGCCATCGTCGACAAGGGCAAGGTCATTCGGCAAGGGCCGATCTCCCAGCTCCTCGCCGGGTCCTCGTTCGAGGTGCAGGTCGAGTGCTCCGAGCCCGACCGGGCCCGCACCCTGCTCGACGGGACGGCGTTCGGCGCGCACGTCGGCGTGAGTCCCGACGGGTTGGACATCACGTTGCCCGAGGGCACAGATCGGGACGCCATCGCCGAGATCAACCGGCTGCTGGTCGAGAACGGGGTGTCCGTGTACCGGCTCCAGCACATTCAGGCCTCGCTCGAGTCGTGGTTCCTCGAGGTCACGAGCCGACTGGGGGAAAACGAATGACGACCGTCTCCGACGTCGGCGCACCGGCACCCGGTCCGGCTCCCGCTCCGAGCCCGGCGGCAATGCGGAGCGATCACCGCGGCTCGTGGATCCCCACCTGGGGGATGATCACGACGCGTCTCATGGAGCTGCGCAAGCGGCGGGGGCTGATGGTCGCGCTCATCGCCGTCAACATCGGCATCCCGGTCGTCTTCCTCGGCGTGCGCCTCATTTCGCACGCCGTCGATCCCAAGTCCTTCGGTCCCGCCGGCGGTTACAGCATCTTCACCACACTGGTGGCGGGCTTCATGTACGTCTTCGGGTTCGTCGTGGCGGCCGTTGTCGGGTGCACGGCTGGTTCGATCGACCTCACGGAGGGGATGTTCCGCCACCTGGTGATCACCGGGCGCTCGCGGTTGGCGTTGTACTTCGCCCGCATTCCGGCCGGGCTGGCCATCGTCATCGCCATCGTGGCGGTGGGGTACACCATCGTCTGCGCGGTGTGCGTGTTCGCCGCGCCCACACAGCTCAGCTACGACGGCGTCAACGTGCCCGCCGGCCTTTCACGGCCGGCTCTGGACACGTGGGCAGCCGATCACGCCGACCAGGTCATCTGCAACTTCAACTTCCAGGGTGGCCCTAATTCGAGCCAACCGCCGCCGAACGTGACCTGTGGCGGCCAATCGATCGGTCCTCCGCCGGGGACCGTCGTCCGGACCAAGGGCGGCGGAACGTTCACCGTGCCGGCCGCGGAGTCGCAGGCCCAGATCCGGTCCTTCGCCGTCACGGTCGCCAACCAGGACTACGCGGACTACAGCACAAACTTCTTGTCGCCGTCGAACACGTTGATGGCCGAGGTCGGACTGTGGATCGCCCTCGAGGCGACCATCGGGTTCATCGTCGGGCTGGGTTTGGCCTCACTGATGGGACAGCGGACCGTCCCCATCATTCTGCTCGTCATCCTCGAGCTGATCATGGTGCCGATCTTCAGCCGCCACATCATCACCTACATGCTCAACGTCCAGCGGGGCATCGTGGGGGTGGCGATGGCGCATATCGAGCCCGGGGGGCTGCCGACGCCCTTCAGCGGTGGCGGATCGGGCGGAGGAGGTGGGGGCTTCAACCCGTTGATCCCCGAGTCGACCTTGGTGTCGTCGTTGGTGATTGTGGGCTGGCTGGTGTTCTGGACGGCGATCGGGGCCTGGCGTATGAAGACGCGGGACGCCTGACGCCTGACGTCTGATCGGTTCAGCCGAGCGGAAAGCCGGCGGCTACGAGGATCTGCTCGCTGTCGTCCCACAGCCGGGTCGCCGCCTCGTCGTTGCGGGCCTGCCTGCCCATATGACCTCGCTTGGAGCGGACCCAGTACTCGCCGGTGCGCGTCGCCACCTCGGGTGAGGCGGCCAGATAGACGGACGTCCTGGCGCCGCGGCGCGGGCTGATCTGGAAGGGCCGCACGGCCCGGAACCCGAAGGCGCTCTTGCCCTTGGTGTCGCCGTCCATGCCGAAGCGGCTGCGCACCCAGCCGGGATGGGCCGTGTTGGCCGTCAGGCCGGTGCCCGCCGTGCGTCGCGCCAGCTCGCGGGTGAACAAGACGTTGGCCAACTTGGCGCGGCAGTAGACCTCCATGCCGTCGTAGCCCTTCTCGCTCTGCAGGTCGTCGAAGCGCATGCCCTTGAAGGCGGCGTGGTGTCCCACCGAGGTGACGTTGATGACGCGGGACGGCGCTGTGGCCTGCAGACGCTCGAGCAGCAGGCGGGTCAGATAGAAGTGCCCGATGTGGCAGACGCCCATCGTGTACTCGAGGCCCTGCACCGTCTCCTGGCGCTCCGTCCATGTGCCGCCGGCGTTGTTGTCGAGGACGTCGAGTCGGTCCCAGCGGGTCAGGATCTCGTCCGCGGCCTTGCGCACCGAAGCCAGGTCGGCCAGGTCGAGCGAGACGGTGTGGACGTCGTCGTTCCAGGTCCGCTGTATGACCTCGTTCACGGCGGCCTCCGCCTTGGCCTGGTTGCGACAGGCGAGCACGGTGGTGGCACCCTGTGCCGCCACCCCCACCGTGGTCTCGAGCCCGACACCCGTGTTGGCGCCGGTGATGACGACGACCTTGCCTTGCATGCTCATGAGGACATCCAGTCTGGAGAGGGGACCGCGCCGAACGTCTTAGCCGCTGGCACGACGGGCCTGCTCCGTGGCGGCAACGGCCGGACTCTGGGACCGTCGGGCGTCGACCCGTCGGGCCGGGTGGCATCAGGTCAGGTCGAGGTCAGGTCAGGTCAGGTCGACGTCGCAGCGGCCTTGGCCGCGATCCGGCGCAGCGGCGGCAGTGTGGGTGGCGGCTGCTTGCGCGGCGGCAGGGTGGACAGGAGCGACTTCGTCGCCTCGGTCACCTGCGTCACGGCCCGCTCGAACGCCTCCTCTGTAGCCGGCGACGTCGACTGGACGCCACTGACTTTGCGGACGTACTGGCGGGCCGCCGCCTCCATTTCCTCGGGTGTGGCTACGGGCTCGAGCCCGCGCAGGGTGGTGATATTGCGGCACATGCGGCCACCCTAGGTGCCTAGGCCTGGGTCGAGTCGGGCGGACGGGCGCTGCAATGCCCGGGAGTGATCTGCACCGTCACGCGCCGCGCTGGTCCGGGCGTTCTCCATCTGGAGCAAATCGCTCCCCCGGGCAGACGTCACCCGTGCGCCCGTCGTGCGGGCGCAGTAGCCGTGCCGGTAGTGAATCTGCGTCGGCACGAAGACGAGCGTCGGCGCGTGCACGCGGTGGTTGGGCACGTACGTCATGGTGAAGACGTCGGTCTGCGGTGAGTACGAGAACTGCTGCGGCGTCCCCGCCACCGCCTCGGGATAGGCCCGGCTCAGCACCAGGGCCGTCGTGCGCAGATGCCCGTCGGCCATGACCAGCGACTCGGCCGCACTGCCCGTCGGGTCGCCGTAGTACTTCCAGGACCAGTAGATCCATCCCACCTGCCGGGCATCCATCTGCGCCGTGATGACCCCGAGCAGCGCCGGCGAGCTCGTCGCCCCGAACTCGGTTACCAGCCAGGCCGGTCCGCCCGGCTCGGCCGGCGAGGCCATCTCCGGCCGGTCGGCGGCCCGTACCCCGAGCGAGTGCGCTTCCTGCTCGGCGCAGGCCAGCAAGGTGGTGGGGTTCCCCGTGACGGGACTGCGGGCCCCGCAGTAGACGTGCACGTTGAAGACCAGGTCGGGGAGGTCCATCGGCCCGAGGTACGTCGGGTAGCCACGGTTGGCAAAGTTGTCCGGCTCGTCGAAGACGAGCCCACGGGGGTCGTTGGCCTCGATGGACGGGATGACGCCTTGGGCCGGGTCGTCTTTCGGGCATCGCAAGGGCGGGGCACCGTGCAGCGCTGTCCCCACGTGGGCCGTTCCCGTGTAGAAGCACTCGAGCTCGGCGTCGAAGTGCTCGCCGTGGAAGTGCTCCAGGGCGGTGGAGAACGGCTCGTTGAAGGGGTCGAACCCGAGTACCCAGGGGTCGCCGCGGAAGGCGTGCGCCACGTCGCGCCAGACCTCGTCATACTGACCCTGCAAGTTTCCCAGCACGTTGTTCTTCCAGAAGTGGCCGAAGGCGATGCCCGCCGCCCGGGTCCCATATTCCAGCGACCAGCGGCCGGGCGGATCCACGCTGGGCACCCCATTGGTGCAGACGGCCCAGTTGGGCTCGCCCTCTCCCTCGAAGTACTCGTTGTAGACGTCCTGATGCATGTCCAGGATCGTGTAGATGTGGAAGCGGGCCAGGAGGTCGACCGTGGTGCGCAGGCGGGCGACGTAGCGGTTCAGGACTGCCTGGTTGAACTGGTCCGGGTTATGGGGATGTCCGCGCCCGCAGATGGCGGGGTCGTTGGTGGGGGCCTTCCCCGGCTCGAGCCCTTTCCAGGTCATGCCGAGGCGCACCACGTTGAAGCCCAACCGGGCCATGAGCGAGGCGTCGGCGGCCGAGAAGTTCCAGGGCTTGCCCTTGTCGGGGTAGAGCTCATAGGGCGCGTACTTGTACACGGCGTCGACGCCGTGGAAGAACACGACACGTCCCTTGCTGTCGTAGAGGTACGGCCCGCCCGGCGCCGAGATCCGGCCCGAGACGCCGCTGGCGCTACCGCTGTCGTTGGCCGCCGTGAAGATCGGCCAGGACAGCCTGGGCAGGTACGACCTGGCCAGCGGTGTTCCCGAACTGGTGCCCGGACCCAACGAGGTGGCGGCGGCCAACGCCAGGAGCACCGTGACCAGGGCCGATGACGTCACGGACCGGCGGTGCACGGCGAACAGTCTGACCGCTGAGTCCTGCCTGAGAAGCGCGCCCCGGAGTGCGAAAATGGGACCGTGCTCGGCCATTTGGGCGTCAACGTCCCTGACCTGGGAACGGCCAAGAGCTACTACGGCGCGTTGATGCCGCTGCTCGAGTACGAGCCGTTCCCGACCGGCCCAGACGCGGTCGCCTTCATGCCGGCCGGGGGCAAGCGGGGCGCCTACCTCTTCCTCTACGAAGCCACGGATCACCGGGGTGATCGGGGCTACAGCCGCGAGGCCACGGGGTTACAACACCTTGCATTCGTCGTCCCGACCCGCGCTGCCGTGCACGATGTCCACGCCCATGTCCGGCGAGCTGAGAGCACCGTCGTCTACCCGCCGCAGGAGTGGCCGCAGTACTCGCCGCCCTATTTCGCCATGTTCTGGCTCGATCCGTTCGGCATCATGCTCGAGGCCGTCTGCCACCACGACCGCGACAGCTAGCGCCCCGGTCACGGTGGACAGCACGAAGGACGAGGACGACAATCCTCCTATGCCCCAGTACGTCATCCTCGCCGACCACTCGCCCGACATCTGCCCGTCCTCGAACAGCCGGAGCCGCAACCGCGCCATTCAGGGCCTGGGCCAGGACCTGCCCAAGCTCTCCGCCGAGGCGGGCATCACGTTCCTCAGCGGACCGCTCCACCTCGACCCCGGGCACCGCACGGTGTCCGTGGTCGATGCGCCGAGCATCGAGGCGGTGACGCAGCTCATCTACGCCACAGGCATGTCCCAGTGGAACACCGTCGAGGTCTGCCCCACCACGCCGGTGGCCGACATGATGGCGAACCTGGACTCCTTCCCGATCGTCTTCGGGTAGACGGAGTACCGGGCGTCAGACCACGTGCTCGAGCGCCCGCTCGATCTCGACGTTGCCCGAGACGCTGCGGACGCTCAGGTCCACCCGGGTCTGGGGTCGCGGGCCGCTGACCGGTGCATCGTTGAGGGGGATGTCGGAGTGCACGATGCCCGACGCCGTCTCCACGTCGACGTGGAGGTCCACGTCCTTCGCCACGCCGACCGCCACGTGACCCGAGACGGAGCGGATGTGCAGGGAGCCCTCACCCAGGGCGAGCACACGCACATTTCCCGATACGTTCACGACCTGGGCGCCCCGGGCGAGGTCGCCCAGGCGGACGTTGCCCGACGTGGCCTTGACCTCGACCCGATTCCCGGCAGCTCCGACCTCGAGATCGCCCGAGGCGGTCGAGAAGGAGGCGGGCCCGGCAACGCTCGAACAGCGCAGATCACCTGAAGCTGTGTGAGCCCTGATCGCACCCCCCACTTTGCCGAGGGTGCTGTTGCCGCTGGCGCTCTTGACGGTCACGTCGGCTGTCACGTCGTCGACGGAGATGTCGCCGCTGGCCGTCGTGACATCGACCGCGCCGACCGACCCGTTGATCTCGATATCGGCCGTCGCTGTGGCCACGGAGACATGGGCGCCCTCAGGCAAGTCGACCCGAATGATCACGGCGTTGCGGCGCAGCAGACGCATACCGTGCACGTGCGGGAGCTTCACCACGACGTGGTCGCGGTCCCCAGTCGGCCGGCACTCCACGACGGCCCGCTCGACCAGCTCCTCCGCCCCGGGCGTGGCTGCCTCGATCGACACAACGGTCTTCTCCGTGGCGTGGGAGGTGACGACCACAAGGCCTGCGTGGTTCTCCACGGAGAGGCGCACCCCTCGCGACGTCTCGAATGTCTTTTCCATGCCAGCTGCTCCTTTCAGGTTGTGCCGTAGCCGCGCAGGCGGTTACCCGCCCGGGCGCCCCGGCCCCGGTTGTTCGACGTCCCGCGTTCGAGCGTCCGCACGATGAAGGTGTTCACCGACACGCCGTCGGCGGCCGCACTGGCCTCGAGCCGGGCCTTGAGGCTTTCGCCAAGACGCAGGCTGATGCGAGCCGACTGCTCGTCTCCCTCTCCCGTCGGCGCGGCAGCCGGACCCGGCTCGTCCTCGACGTAGGTCAGCGTCACGTCGTCGCCCGCCACCCGGATGTCGACACGACCACCGGGGAGTGTCGCCGCCAGCTCCGCGGCGGCGTCGGACAGCAGATCGAGCACGCGCCCCGGCACCGACCGGCCGAGCACGTCGGCGATCCGCTCGGCCACCTCGGCCACCGCGTCGTCCCCGAGGTCGCCGACGGCGACCACGTCCGAGCGCAGGCCGTCGACCACCAGTGACATCTTCATGACGTCATGATGATGTCACTGTGATGTCATGTCAAGCCCGGCCGGCCGCCCTTTCCCGCCGAGCGGACAGGTGACCGGGGCGGGGACGGATGAATCCCCTGGTCAGCCGCCTGAGGCGTCCTGCACCTTGGTCTTCCCGGCCGAGATGAAGGGCATCATGTCCCGCAGCTCCTGCCCCACCGACTCGATCTGGTGGGCCTGGCCTTCCTTGCGCAGCGCCTCGAAGCGGGGGCGCCCGGCCCGGTTCTCGGCGATCCACTCTTCGGCGAAGGCGCCGCTGCGGATCTCGTCGAGGATGGTCTGCATCTCGGCACGGACGGCGGCGTTGATCACCCGAGGGCCCCGGGTCAGGTCGCCGTACTCGGCCGTGTCCGAGATGGAGTAGCGCATCCCGGCGATCCCCTGCTCGTACATCAGGTCCACGATGAGCTTCAGCTCGTGCAGGCACTCGAAGTAGGCGGACTCGGGCTGGTAGCCGGCGTTCACCAGCGTCTCGAAGCCGGCGGTGACCAGGGCGGTCAGGCCGCCGCACAGCACCACCTGCTCGCCGAAGAGGTCGGTCTCGGTCTCCTCGTCGAACGTGGTGTCGAGCACCCCGGCCCGGGTGGACCCGATCGGCGTGCGCGTAGGACAGCGCCAGCTCCCGCGCCTTGCCGGTGGCGTCCTGGTGCACGGCGATCAGTGTCGGGACCCCTCCGCCCTCGGTGTAGGTGCGCCGGACGAGGTGACCCGGCCCCTTGGGCGCCACCATGGTGACGTCGACACCGGGGGGCGGCACGATCTGGCCGAAGCGGATGTTGAAGCCGTGGGCGAACATCAGGCAGTCGCCGTCGTTGAGGTTGGGCGCCACGAACTCGTCGTAGGCGGCCTTCTGCTCGGTGTCGGGCAGCAGCATCATGATCACGTCGGCCTCGGCGGCGGCGTCGGCCAGGGACAGGACGCGCAGACCGGCCTCCTCCGCCTTGCGCTTGGAGCTGCTTCCCTCACGCAGCGCCACGCGGACGTCGACCCCGGACTCGCGCAGGTTCTGGGCGTGGGCGTGCCCTTGGGAGCCGTAGCCGAGGATCGCCACCTTGCGGCCGGCGATCAGCGCGGGGTCGGCATCGGATTCGTAGTACATCGTGGCCATGTCGTGAACTCTTTCTCTTGCTCTGTTGCTTGTGATGTGGCGATACGGCGATATGAGGTCGGGCGTCTGGCGTCGGCGGTCTTAGTGGCGATCCAGCTTAGGCAGGGCGACCCGACCCGTCCGTTGCAGCTCCTCGACGTGTAGTGCTCCAGCAGTCCCTCGAAGTCGTCGATCTTCTCGGGCCGGCCGGCCAGCATGACGGTGATGCGGTCGGCGCCCACGCTGACCACCTCGCCACCGAAGACGCCGACCAGCTGTATGACCTGGGAGCGCTCCGTCGGCCCCACCGCCACGGTCACGAGGACCAGCTCCCGCTCCACGGCCTCGGCCGGCGACAGCTCGCCGATGGAGACGACGTTGATCAGCTTGTCGAGCTGCATGATCACCTGCTCCAGCGGGGCGGACTCCACGTCGACCACGATGGTGATGCGGCTGAAGTGCTCGTCCTCGTCGGTGGGGGCGACGGCCAGCGAGTAGATGTTGAAGCCGCGGCGGCTGAACAGCCCGGCCACCCGGGCCAGGACGCCGGCCTTGTTCTCGACCAGCACCGACAGGATGTGGTGGCGCTGGCCCGGGCCGGCGTGCGGCCGCGACCGGTCCGCTACCGCTGCCGGCCGCACCGTGCCCACGGCGTGCAGCGGGGACGGAGCGGGGCCGACGTCATCGGGCCGCCGCCTTCAGCTGGTCGGGGTGGACGACGATGTCGTCGTTGGACGCAGCCGGCCGCGCACCATCGGGAACACCTTCTCGCGGGCGTCGGTGCGGAAGTCCACGACGACGGGCCGGTCGTCGATGGAGTTCGCCTTCTCAATGGCCGGACCCACGTCCTCGGGCGTCTCGGCCTTGATGCCCACGCACCCCATGGCCTCGGCCCACTTGACGTAGTCGGGCAGGTCCGGGCGACAGGTACACCTCGGAGTAGCGCTCCTCGTAGAACATCTCCTGCCACTGGCGCACCATGCCCAGGTAGGCGTTGTTCAGGATGGCGATCTTCACCGGGATCTGCTCGGAGCTGGCGGTGACGAGCTCCTGCGCCGTCATTTGGAAGCAGCCGTCGCCGTCGATGGCCCACACGGTGCGGTCCGGGCGGCCCACCTTGGCCCCGATGGCGGCGGGCACGGCGAAGCCCATGGTGCCGGCGCCGCCGGAGTTCACCCAGGTGTAGGGGTGCTCGAACTTCCAGTACTGCGAGGCCCACATCTGGTGCTGGCCCACGCCGGCGACGACGATGGTGTCCTCCGGCGCCGCGTCACGCAGCTGCTCGACGACGTTCTGCGGCTTGATCGCCCCGCCCTCGACGTCCTCGTAGTACAGCGGGAAGCGCTCCCGCCACTCGTTGATCTGCTTCCACCAGGGCGCCAGGTCCTGCACCAACGGGTGCGTGTCGTCGCCCTGGGCGTCCATGGCCAGCAACATCTCCTCTATGACCTGGCGGCAGTCGCCGGCGATGCCCACGTCGGGGACGCGCACCTTGCCCAGCTCGGCGGGATCGATGTCGACGTGGATGATCTTGGCCTCGGGTGCGAAGGCGCTGATCTTGCCGGTGACCCGGTCGTCGAACCGGGCGCCGAGGCTGATCAGGAGGTCGCTCTTCTGCAGGCGGTGACCGCGGTGTAGTGGCCGTGCATGCCCGGCATGCCGAGCGCCTGGGGGTGCGAGTCGGGGAAGGCGCCCCGGGCCATGAGCGTCGTCACGACCGGGATGCCCGTCCGCTCGGCCAGCACCCGCAGCGCCTCGGCGGCCCGGGCCTTCAGCACGCCGCCGCCCACGTAGAAGACCGGGCGGTGGGCCTGGGAGATCAGCTCGACCGCCTGGCCGATGAGCACGGGGTCGCCGAACGTCACCGGGTGGTAGCCCGGCAGGTCGAGGTCGTCGACGGACGTCGGCCAGTACCACTCCATCTGGGCGTTCGAGATGTCCTTGGGCAGGTCGATCAGCACCGGCCCCGGCCGCCCGGTGGTGGCGACGTGGAACGCCGCGGCCACCACCCGCGGGATGTCGTCGACGTCCTTGATGAGCCAGTTGTGCTTGGTGATGCCCATGGTGACGCCGGTGATGTCGCACTCCTGGAAGGCGTCGGTGCCGATGGAGCCGGTCGCCACCTGGCCCGAGACGACGACCAGCGGCGTCGAGTCCATATAGGCGTTGGCGAGCGGCGTCACGATGTTGGTGGCGCCCGGCCCGCTGGTCACGATGGCCACGCCGGGGCGCCCGGTCGCCATGGCGTAGCCCTCGGCCATATGACCTGCGCCCTGCTCGTGGCGCACCAGGATGTGGCGGATGGAGGAGTCGATGATCGGGTCGTAGACGGGCAGGATGGCGCCGCCGGGCAGGCCGAACATGACGTCGACCCCCTGCATCTCGAGGCTCTTTATGAGGGCCTGGGCCCCTGTCATCTTCATATGACTCCCCTGTTCTGCGTCTGCTGTGATCTGGCGTGGCTGGTGCTGCGGTGGCGGCGGTATTCGGCCCGGAAATTGAAAAGACCCCCCAGGTTGGGAGGTCGTAGGGCACGCGTTCCGATTGTGGGCGCGTGCCTACGTTACGAGTACCAGAATCTCGGGACGGAAGCTGCGTGCCTGCATGAGGTGGACATTGTGGCATGCCCGGCCTCGTCCGACAACCCCCACCCGGTCGCCATGCCTCCGCCGAGCAGGGCCGGCAGCGCCGTGGCCCGCATGCGGGCTGAGGACCCGGTCCTTGACCGGCGTGACATCCGGGTGGACGCCGCCGTTGGCCTCCGCCGCCGCCTGCCAGGCGGCGTCCCGTCGCTCCGCCTCGGCGGGGTCGGCCAGCTGCGGGCAGTCGATCCGGTCCGTGTTGACGTCGATCACGATGGTGTCCCCGTCCTCCACCAGGGCGATCGGCCCCCCGAGGAACGCCTCGGGCGCCACGTGGCCGATGACCAGCCCGACCGAGCCGCCCGAGAAGCGGGCGTCGGTCATGAGGGCGATGGTGATGTTGCGCTGGCGGCACAGCGCCGTGATGCGGGAGGTGGGATCGAGCAGCTCGGGCATCCCGGGCGCGCCCCGGGGCCCGGCGTAGCGGATGACCACCATGTCGTTGTCCTCGAACGTGTCCGCGTGATGGTCGAGCGCGTCGATGAGGTCGCGCTCGCCGTTGAAGACCCGGGCCCGGCCGGTGAACACGCCGTCCGTCACGCCGCCCTCGACGCCGGCGACCTTCAGGATGGCGCCGCCGTCGGGAGCCAGGTTGCCCTGCAGCAGGCGCAGCCCGCCGGTGTCCTTGAACGGCTTCTCGACGCTGTAGATGACCTCGTGGTCGGGGGCCGGCGGGGCGAGCCGTGCGACCTGGTCGGCCAGAGTCTCTCCTGTACAGGTCAGGGCAGAACCATCGAGGAAGCCCGCATCCAAGAGCTCCTTCACGATGACCTGCAGGCCGCCGGCGGCGTCCACGTCGACCATGGAGTACTCGCCGAAGGGCCGCATGTTGACGAGGACGGGCAGGCGGCGGGCCAGCGCGTTGAACTCCTGCTGGCTCATGGCCTCGGCCCAGAAGTCGATGCCGGCGGCGCGGGCGATCTCCACGCTGTGCAGCACGACGTTGGTCGAGCCGCCCATGGCGATGGCGACCGTGACGGCGTTGCGCAGGGAGGCCGGCGTGACGATGTCGCTCGGCCGGATGCGCCTTGTCGGTCATCGTGATGAGGCAGTCGACCATTTGGCCGGGGAAGTCCTCGAGGCGGCGGGGGTCGTCCGAGGCCGGCGACACCATATGAAGTGGCTCGAGGCCGAGGACCGCGATGAACGTCTGCATGGTGTTGTAGGTGAACATGCCGCCGCAGCTGCCCTGGCCGGGGCAGGCGTGCAGGGCGTATCTCGTGCGGACCTCTTCGGGTTGGTCGGCCATCTGGAAGGCGGAGACCAGGTCGATGGGCTGGTTGGTCTCCGGGTCGATGCCGGGGTGGATGGAGCCGTCGGAGAGGATCACGGCGGGCGTGTCGTTCTCGAGGATGGCGGCGAGCGTGCCGACGGGGGGCTTGTCGCACGCGACGACGGCGATGAGCCCTGCCACTCCGTTGGCGGCCAGGTGGACGTCGGCCACGTCGTGGACGAGTTCGCGGCCTATGAGGGAGAAGCGCATCTGCGGCGTCCCGTTGAGCTGCCCGTCGGACACGCCCGAGCGTGAAGGCCGGCGCGATCAGGCGGATAGCCGAGGTGGTCGTGCGGCGATGCGGTCGTGGAGCGCCGCCTGCACCGCCTGCACCTTGGCGGTGACGCCGAGATAGCACTGGCTGTCGCCCAGGTTGCCGATGACGGCCCAGACCGGATCGTGGATCTTCTCGACGTCCTCACCCAGGAACTTCGCGGTACCGACCCGCTGCACGTCACGCCCGGGGTTGAGAGACACGAGCGTGCGTGTTTCGTCCGATTTCATGGGCGCCCAGCATACGGGGCGAGGCACTTGCTCCAGAGGGACGACGCCCGCCCTGTCATCGGCGGCGACCGTTCTTTTGCCGATGTCCGACACTCTCTCGGACCAGGCGTCGGTGGGCGCCCGGTCTGGTCATCTCTTGGTGGCCTCGATGTCGCCCGACGAGCGCAGGGCCTATCTCGACGGTGCCTTCGAGCGGATGAAGGCGGCCCAAGGCGAGATCGTGGCTGCCCTGGGCGAAGTCGACCGGGGCAGGACTATCGAGACGAGGGGGCGACCTCGGTCGAAGCGTGGGTCGTACAGCGCTACGGCCTCTCGGTGGCGAGGCCCGGGGGTTCGTCCAGGCGGCCAAGGTGGCCTGGGACATCCCGCACCTCGTGGGTTCGTTGTGCGCCGGGGAGACTCTCTTTGGACAAGCTGCGGGTGTTGGCCGAGGTGGCGACCCCTGAGACCGACCGCGAGTGGTGCGACCAGGCCAAGGAGTACTCGGTGGTCGACCTGGCCGAAATGGCCCGGACGAGGGCTGCCGCCGAGTCGGCTGAGGCTGCTAAGGCTGGTCAATACGAGTCTTCGCCTTCGTCTCCGTCTTCGCGAGTCCCAGCAGGATCACGATCGACGCTTCCTGCGCTTCAACGACAAGCACCGCACGCTCACAGCCCAGCTGGGGCCCGAGGCCTATGCCGAGGTCAAGGGCGCTGCGATGGCCCGGGCCCGCCAGATGCCTTCCGATGGTCAGACCCCCTGGGACCAGCGCCTCTGCGACGGGCTCTTAGACATGATCCGTTCTTCGTCGAGTTCGGCCGGCGGGGGCGGGGGCGGGACGGGCGGCGGGGTCGGGGCCAGCCCGTTCTTCGTGGTCGCCCACGTGCCCCTCGCTTCCCTGGTCGACGATGTCAGGCGAGCAGCACTGCGCTCGCCGGCGAGCTCGACCACGTCGGGCTGATCGACGCAGAGACGGTGCAGCGCATCGCTTGTGATGCCACATCGCCGTCGCGGTCGACGACGACGTCGGGCACACCATGTACGAGGGTCGGGCCCGGCGATTTCCGACCAAGGCCCAGCGTCGAGAGATCATGCGCCGGGATCGACATTGCCGGTTCCCAGGATGCACCAACGTGACCTTCGCAATGTCCATCACATCGTGCCCTGGGAACCCGATGGACTGACCGACTTGGACAATCTCGTGCTCCAATGCCTCCATCACCATCATCTGGTGCATTCGGACGGCTGGAGCATGACGGGCAATGCCAATGAAGAGCTCACCGTCAAAGGCCCGGGCGGCTTGGTCATGACGTCGCGCCCATCGCCATTTTGGACCAGGGCGAGCGTGGTGACGAGTCCGGCGGATCGATCGGCTCAGTCGCCGCTATCGCCACGGACGGGCTGAGGCTCGCTGCTGTCGTTCAGCCGCGGCGGCTGCTCAACTCCGCCGCCACTTTGCTTCCGTCGGCCTTCCCCGATGTGGCCTTCATGACTGCACCGGTGAAGAAGCCCCGCAACTTGTCGTCACCCTCGACGAACCGCGCCCACTCGTCGGGATGCGCGGCGATCACCTCGTCGACCACCGAGCCCAGAGTGTCGGCCCCGAGCGCCTCGAAACCCATCTCCTTGGCGACGGCAGCCGGATCTCCCCCACCGCGCTCGAGCAGTGCGCCGAGGACCGCCTTCGATTGGGTCGCGGAGAGCTGACCGCCCGACTCCATGGCGAGGGTGGCGGCGAACGCTTTGGCGTCCAACTGCAACGCCGCCTCGCTCTGCGCGGCCAGCTCGTTGGCGGCGCGAGCCAGGGCAAGGCTGGCAGGCACGCCAGCGTCGGCCGCCGCGGCCACCAGCGCGTCGAGGCCGAGGTCGACGACCGCGTGAATCTGGTCGGTCTCGGCGCTGCTCGGCGAGCCCCCGAGGGCGCTCACCAGGACGGCGCGCCGGTCCGCCGGCATGGCGCCCAACCCAGAGCGCACCTTGTCCTGCCACGCCGCGTCCGGCGCCAGCGGCACCAGGTCCGGCTCGGGGAAGTAGCGGTAGTCGTTGGCCTCCTCTTTGGAACGCATGGAATCAGTGCGGCCGGCCGACTCGTCCCAGTGCCGGGTCTCCTGGATGACGGTGCCACCGGACTCGAGGAGGGCGATCTGGCGCGCCGCCTCGTACTCGATAGCCCGACCGAGGGACCGCAGTGAGTTCAGGTTCTTGATTTCGCAACGGGTGCCGAAGGCGTCGGTGCCCTCGGGGCGAACCGAGACGTTGGCGTCCACCCGCATGGACCCCTCCTCCATGCGCCCGTCGGAGGCACCGGTCGCCACGAGGATCCCGCGCAGCTCGCTGGCGTAGGCCCTCGCCTGGGCGACGGTGCGGATGTCGGGCTCGCTCACGATCTCGACCAGCGGGACGCCGGACCGGTTGTAGTCCACCAACGCGTGCAGGGCCGCGTTGATCCGACCGCTCGCCCCGATGTGCGTGAGCTTGCCCGTGTCCTCCTCCATATGAGCCCGCGTCACGCCCACCCGGAACCCGTCGGGGAGCTCGAGCCACCCGTTCGCATTGAGGGGGAGGTCATATTGGCTGATCTGATAGTCCTTGGCCTGGTCCGGGTAGAAATAGTTCTTCCGCGAGAACTCCGACGGGCGGATGTCGCAATGGAGGGCCGCACCGATCCGCATGGCGAACTCGACCGCCTGCTCGTTGATGACCGGCAGTGACCCCGGGAGCCCGACGCAAGTGGGGCAGATGTTCACGTTCGGCTCGTCACCGAACGCGTTGCGGCATCCGCAGAAGAGTTTGGTGGCGGTCTGCAGCTCGCTGTGCACCTCGAGCCCGATGACCATCTCCCACTCGGTGCCGGTGCCGGTGTCGGTGCCGGTGCCGGTGCTCATGGCGCCACCTCCGTCCCGGCCGCCGGTCCGAGCGCTTCGACGACCCGCGCCACGCGGAACATCAGCGCCTCCTGCAGCGCTGGCGCCAGCACCTGGACGCCCACCGGTAGCGCGTCCGCCCCCGTCCCGAAGGGCACCGACACGGCGGGGTGACCCGACAAATTCGAAGGGATGGTGCAGACGTCGTTCATATACATCGCCAACGGGTCGTCCACCTTGGAGCCAATATCGAAGGCGGTCGTCGGCGCCGTCGCACCCAACAGGACGTCGAAGGACGCATAGGCACGGTCGAACGCCTGCATGACCAAGGTGCGCACCCGCTGCGCCTGCGCGTAGTAGGCGTCGTAGTAGCCGGCCGACAACGCGTACGTCCCCAGCATGATCCGCCGCTTGACCTCCGCCCCGAACCCCGCCGTGCGCGTCGCCGTGTTCATGGCCGCCACGTCGCCCCCGTCGACGTCGACCCGGAGCCCGTAGCGCACCCCGTCGTAGCGAGCGAGATTGGACGACGCCTCGGCCGGCGCAATCAGGTAGTAGGCCGACAGCCCGTACCCGAACTCCGGCACGGACACCTCCTCCACCTTGGCGCCGGCGCCGGCCAGCGCGTCAGCCGCCTGGCGCACCCGGGCCACCACGTCCGGCGCGCACCCGTCGACGAGGTCACGGCACAGCCCGACCCGGATGCCCTCCACCCCGTCGTGCACCGTCGGCAGCGTGGGCTCGGGCACCGAGGGCAGGGACGTGCTGTCGAGCGGGTCGTGGCCGGCGAGGACGTCGAACAAGAGCGCGGCGTCCTCGACGGTCGTGGCAAACGGGCCGATCTGATCGAGCGAACTGGCGAAGGCCACCAACCCGTACCGGGACACGCGACCGTAGGTGGGTTTCATCCCGACCACCCCGCACAAGGCCGCGGGTTGGCGGATGGACCCGCCGGTGTCCGAGCCGAGTCCGAGCGGAGTGAACCCAGCTGCCACCGCGGCGGCGGAACCACCGCTGCTGCCTCCCGGCACCTTGGTGATGCCGCGCGGATTGCGCGTCGGCCCGAAGGCCGAGTTCTCCGTGGAACTCCCCATGGCGAACTCGTCCATGTTCGTCTTGCCGAGACCGATCCCGCCGGCACGGCGCAGGGCGTCGACCACGGTGGCGCTGTAGGGGGGGTGCCAGTTCTCGAGGATGCGGGAGCCGCAGGTCGTCAACGCCCCCCGCGTGCACAAGTTGTCCTTCAGCGCCACCGGCACACCCGCCAGCGGTCCCGGGTCCTTTCCAGCCGCGACTGCGGCGTCGACCGCATCGGCTTCGGCGCGCGCCTCGTCGGCGAGCAGACACAGGAAGGCGTGGTACTCGCCGTCGCCGGCGTCGACCGTCGCCAGCGCGGCGTCGACGACCTCCCGGGCGGAGCGTTCGCCGGCGCGGACCTCGGCTGCGAGGGTGACGGCCGTCGCGGTCGGCGGGGGCGTCATGGCGCCTCGCCGCCGATGCGCGGCACGCGGAACCGGTGGTCCTCCACCGACGGCGCAGCGGCCAGCACTTCCTCCCGGTCCAAGCTCGGTCGGGGCTCGTCGGCCCGCAGCACGTTCCGGAGTGCGATCGGATGTGACGACGGCTCCAAGTGCGACAGGTCGAGCGACGCAACGTCGGCCGCGTGATCGAGCACGGTCTGCAACTGCGCGGTGAAGAGCTCGACCTCTTCTTCGCTCAGGTCGAGCCGGGCCAGGCCGGCCACGTATATGACGTCCTCGCGGCTCAGCTCAGCACGTTCACGGTCGCTCACGAGCTCGGCGGGAGCACGGCGGTCGCGAACTCGACCGTCCGGTCCTCTATCTCGTCCTTGTCCCAGTCGAGTGTGGCCACGTGGAAGCTCCGTTCCAGCATCACCTGCTCCACCGGGCCCTTGGCCCGGGCGACCAACTTCTGGCTCGACACCGGGTCGACCACGTGGTCCTGCACGCTCGTGAAGACGAGGACGGGACAGGTCACCGACTCGAGGTCCTCTTCGACCTCGGCCGCGCCGGCGAACAGCGAGAGGGCGGCCCGCAGCGGGAGGCCTTCGTAGGCGGCTTCGACTGCACCCTCCATTGCGATGTCGGAGCCGATGCCGGGGGCGATCTCGTCGCCGCCGTCGATCATGGCCTGTACGAAGCCCTGCGTGTCGGCGTCGGGCGGCGCCAGCAGGGGGTTGACGAGGGCGAGGCCGGCGATCTCGGGGTGGTGCTCGGCCAACCAGACGCTCAACGTGCCGCCCATGGACAGCCCGACGACCACGACGCCGTCGCTGCGCGCCGCCAGCTCGGCGTACACGGCTTCGGCCGCCGCCGACCAGTCCTCCCACCGGGTATCGAGCATGTCCTGTATGTCGGTGCCGTGGCCGGGGAGCAGCGGCATCTCGACGCTGAAGCCGGCATCGGCCAGCGCGAGGGCCAGCCCGCGCATCGACTGCGGGTTGCCCGTGAAGCCGTGCAGGACCAGCGCGCCACGGGTGTCACCCGTGGCGGAATACGGCTCTGCACCGGGGAGAATGGAAGCTGACACAGAGGGGCAGCCTACCGGCGAGACGAGTAGGGTTCCGGCGGTCATATGAGCTCCGGGCGGGGCCGAGCGAGGTCCTCTGCACCACGACCGAGAGCGGGCCTGCAGCTGAAGCCGAGACGTTGTCCGAAGACGAAGGAGCACCGCAATGCCGTCGTACCCGTTCCTCAGTGACGAGTGGTTGGACGAGGCCCGGAAGATCCGTGCCGAGTACGAGGGCAAGACCGCTCCCGTTCCCCACGTGGTCCGTATGAACCTGGTGGTGACCGCCGTCCCCTTCTCCGAGGAGGACATCCTCGCCCACCTGGACACGTCGAGCGGAGAGCTCGTCCTCGATACGGGTCATCTGGAGACCCAGGACCTCAAGGTGACCGTCGACTACGACACCGCCAAGGCAATCCTGATTGAGGGCAACCCGCAGGCAGGCATGCAGGCCTTCATGGCCGGCAAGGTACGGGTCGAGGGCGACATGGCCAAGCTGATGGCGCTGCAGGCGGCCCCGGCGGCGGCCGACCCAGCGGCGGCCGACATGGCCGCACGGTTGCGCGATATCACCGCCTGACGGGCTGATCGGCTGATCGGCTGATCGGCTGACCGCGGCAGTCTTCAGCCCGCCTCCGCCAGTCGTTGCGCCTTTCGGGCGTCGCGGGGCATCGACCGGATGAAAAGCCCGCAGACCACCGCCAACGCAGCGGCACCCGCTCCCACCCAGAAGGGCACGCTGAAGCTGTGCAGCAACGCTGTGCTGTGGTGCACGTCGCCCAGGCCCGACCGCCGGGCGATCGACTCCTGGATCGTCAGGACGGCCTGGATCCCCGCCACTTCCCCGACCTGGCTGGCCAGGAGTTGCGCCGCGCTCATGACCCCGTACTCCGATGCCGCCAGCTCGTTGGACATCGTGGCCGACGTGGCCGGCATGGAGACACCCATGCCGAGTCCGGACAGAGCCAGCGCGACGATGATGATCAACAGCCCCGCCGACGCGCTGAGCGTGGCGAACAGGACCATCGAGACGAGGATGGCGCCGGTGCCGAACAGCGTCGCGTTCCGCTCCCCCGTTCGCACCGTCATATAGCCGGCGATCGGAGCGCTGATGGCGAACAGGAGCGGTCGTGCCACCGAAATGAACCCGACCTGGGACACGCTGTAGCCGTAGACCTGCTCCATGAGCAGCGGGAACAGGAAGAAGCCGCCGAAGTAGGCGAAGCTCGAGAAGGCCTTGGTCCCCATCGGGAACATGAAGTTGCGACGCCGCCAGTACGTCGTGGGCACGAGGGGCGTGGCGAACGTCATCTGCCGGCGGACGAACACGACCACCAGTACCGCCGCCAGCACGCCACACGTGATGACCGCCGCCGAGGTCCAGCCGACGATGGGACCGATGCTCAGCACCAGCATGGCCGAGGTGACCGATCCGGCCAGGCTGAAGATCCCCACCCAGTCCGTGCCTTCCCACACGCCCGCGCCACGGAGGCGGCGGGGTCGGCGCCCGTCCGCCGGCATCGGGACCTGGCCATCGTTCACGTCGACTGCTGCGGTGGTGGTGGCCACAGCGGCGTCACCACGCGTCGGCAGGAGGAGGGCGACGACCACCGAGGCGATGACCAGGAGCACCAGCTGTCCCCAGAACAGGGCCCGCCACCCGAAGAACTGGATCACCGGTGACCCCAGCGTCACCCCCAGGACGGGCCCGCCGGCGCCCACGAGCGACCACCAGCCCAACGCCTTGACGCGATCCTGCCTCGAGAACAACTCGAGGATGATCGCCATCGATGCGGTGCCGGTCGCGGCGCCCTGTACGCCATCGAGGGCGCGGGCGAAGAGCAGCATGCCGACGTCGGGGGCGGTCGCCGTGAGGATCGCACTGACCATGGCCCCGAGCAGACCGAATTGGTAGAGCCGGCGATGGCCGAAGAGGTCCCCTGCCTTGCCGAAGAAGGGCGCCGCCACGCCGAAGGCCAGCAACGGACCCGTCGATGCCCAGGCGAGCACCGAGAAGTTCGTGTGGAAGTCGGCTTTGACCGTCGGGAGCGCGACCACGAAGACGGTGAAGGTGATGTTGAGGGAGAGCAATCCGGCCAGGAGCGCGACGAGGGCCCACCACTGGTATCGAGGACTGCGGACCGCCCTGTCGGTGACGCGCCGGTGCAGGAGGACGAACCAGTTCGTCTCGACGGATCCGTCGGCCCCCATGGTGCCCATGGCACCGCCGCCCGGGTCGAACTTGGGGTCGAGGAGGACGTCGGTCTGTTCGTCCCCGGCTTCCTCCACCGCAGACACCCTAGGGGGCCGCATCCGGACGTCTCCCCGGCGTGACGGTCCTCGACCTCGTGTGCCGTGGCTCAGGAAGAAGACGGCAACGGCGCTGTCGGCGAGGGCGCTATCAGTGCGGTCAACGCAGGCCGCGCAGGCGGAACCACCAGTTCGGGTCCCGCCCGTGGGCGTGGAAATGATTCGGGATCTGGCGCATGACCCGGTCGACGGACCATTCACCCGCACCAAAGCGGGCGTCGGCCACCAGGGTCAGCTGGGCGACCATGTGCTCGACGTCGCTCTCCGGGGGCGTCGGCCCGTGGTGCTTCCACACGACCATGGGCACACCACACACCTCGCAGTCCGCCACCCAGCACACGTCGTCCTCGTGGTGCCATTCCGACAGGTGCGCGGCCTCGCAGAGGTCGCAGCTGGGGTCATCTGGGAGCGCCATGCGGTCGATGATGGACCGGGAGAGTCGAGACCGTCGAGTCGGGTCGGATGGGTCGGGTCGATCGGGTCGGTCGGGTCGGTCGGGTCGCCGGGCTAATTGGTGAAGATCTGGACGGACGAGCCGGTCGGGACACTCGTGCCGATGGAGGGCTGGGTGCCCACCACGTTGTTCGTGGGGCTGCCGGTCACACCCGAGACGCTAAGGCCGGCGGCTTCGAGCGTGCTGGAGGCCTGGGCCACCGTGTCATCGATGACGTTGGGGACAGCCACGGTCGGAGGTCCGGTCGAGACGTTGACCGTGACCGCCGAGCCGTAGGGCGCCGGAGCCCCACTGGCCGGCGACGTGGAGATGACCTGACCTGCCGGCACCGTCGCATTCGACTCGGGATTCTGCGTCGCCCCGAGACCGACGGCGGTCAGCGCGGCCTGGGCCTGGTTGAACGAGTAGCTGTTCGGGATGCTCGGTACCGGCACCGGCGCGTGGCCCTCCGAGGGAACGAGGGTGATGGTGGACCCGTACGGCGCCTTCGTGGGGTTCTGCGTCGCGTTGATCGACCAGAGCACCAGGACGGACGTCGGCACCGTGTCGCTGTAGGTACCCGGCGCGCAGACTGCCCCGAAGTGCGCCGACTGCAAGGCGACGATGGCCTGCGGACACGTCATACCGGCGAGCGACGGGACGGTGACGTCCGGTTTCCCCGACGCCAGCACCACGGTGATCGTCGAGCCCTCTTTCTTCGACACCCCCGCCTTCGGGCTCTGCGACACCACGTCACCGGTTCCGATGCTGATCGAGGGCACCGGCTTGCCCTCCTTCAACGTCATATGGACCTTGTCGGCCGCCGTCCGGGCCTGCGCCAGCGACAGACTGGTCAATGCCGGCGTCGGGTGGGAAGGCGTGAACACGTTGGTGGCAAAGGCGGTCACCAGTCCGGCGACGAGAATGACGGCCAGCGCCACCGCCCCGCCGATCCACCACTTCTTGTAACTCTTCGGAGGGCGGTACGGATCGGCGGGCCCACCGCTCACCGGCGCCTTGGTGCGACGACGTCTGAACAGGCCGCCCGACGCCCCGTCGCCATCCGCCGGCTCGGCGTCGAAGAGCTCACCCGGGCCAGCCTTGGTGCCGATGGGAGCAGCGGCGGCGGCCAACCCGGGCGCCACGGCCGTGCCGTCGCCCACCAGGCCGGCCGCTGCGGCGGCGGCACCAGCGGCGCCCAGCGCCAAGGTCATGCCCGAGTCGGTCAGCTCAGACACCCCGGGCGCCCGGAAACCGTTGATGGGAGCCGAGTCCTCGAGCCTGGGCATGATCAAGGGCAAGGCCGAGGGTGTGGGCAAGGCGGACGCCAGCGCACCCAACCGGGCCGCCAGACCGGCCGCGTCCAGGCGGGACGCCACGTCGGGCGCCGCGGCCCGGGCCAGGACGTCGTCCAAGGGCCCCAGCAGGTCATTGTGCGGCAAGGGCTGCCCGATACGCGACGCCAGCGTCCCCATGGTGGTGTCCTTGACGAACGGCACCACCCCCGTCACGGCCTCGTACAACACCAGGGCCAGCGAATAGACGTCGGCCCGGCCGTCGACCGGCTTGCCCTCCGCCGCCTCCGGGCTTATATAGCGGGCCGTCCCGATCATCGCTCCCGCCGGCTCGGTCCACGCAGCCTCGGCCAGCGCGCGGGCCACGCCGAAGTCGGCCACCCGCACCCGGCCCTCCTCGTCGAACAAGAGGTTCGCCGGCTTGATGTCCCGGTGCACAAGACCCCGCAGGTGCGCGTAGGCCAACCCCTGTGCCACCTCGGTCCCCAGCTGGGCCGCCTGAGGCAGTGACAACCGGATGTCACGATCCAAGAGGTCACGCAATGAACCGCCACCCAAGTACTCCAACACCAGGTACGGACCGTCCGTGTCGTCGCCCCAGTCGAAGACCCGCAACACGTGCGGGTGGTTCAGCGACGCCACCGAGCGTGCCTCGGCCCGGAAGCGCTTCAAGAACGCCTCGTCCGTCGCCAACCCGGGTTGGAGCACCTTCACCGCGACGTGGCGTTGCAGGGACACGTCCTCGGCGAGATAGACGTGGGCGGATGCGCCGGTGCCCAAAGCGGAGAGCAGCCGGTACCGCTTCCCAAGGACCCGGCCGATGGAGTCTGAAATCAGGGGCATCGGGGCGCACTCAGGCTACCGACCCCAGGCACGCAGCCGGTGGACACCCCCCTACCAGCAACGGTCATGCTCATGAGGGCAGTTCACCGGTCTCGAGCAGCGCCTGGAACGACCCCGCATCGAGCTGGGGGATCCCCAATTCCTCGGCCTTCTTCAACTTGCTGGCGCCCGGCGAATCCCCCACCACGAGCACGAAGGTCTTCTTGGACACGCTGCCCGGAGACTTCCCGCCCCGCGCCAGAATCGCCTCCTCCGCACCCTCCCGGGTGTAGTCCGGGACCGCCCCGGTGACCACCACCGTCTTGCCTTCCAGCGTCTGGGGGAGGGCCGCCGCCTCGGATCCGCCCCCGTTGCTTCCGGCGGCGGCACCGGGCTCCTCCATCGACACCCCGGCCCCGCGTAGGCGCTCCAGGACAGCCACGTTGGTGTCCGCCGAGAGGAACTCGGCCAGGCTCGCCGCGATGATGAGGCCGACGCCGTCGACCGCGGCCAACTCCTCGACGCTGGCCTCCGAAATGGCCTCGAGCGTCCCGAAGGCGCGCGCCACCGCCCGGGCGCCCGTCGGACCCACGTGGCGGATGCCCAGCGCGACCAGCAGGCGGCTCAGCGGCCGTGCCGCGAGGCATCGATCCCCGCCACCAGGTTGGCCGCCGAGAGGGCGCCGAAGCGGTCCAGCGCGGCGAGCTGATCCGGAGTCAGGTCGTAGAGATCGGCGGCGTCGTTGACGAGGCCCGCCGCGACGAGTTGCAGGACGCGCTCCTCGCCCAGGCCCTCGATGTCCATCGCCGAACGGGAGGCGTAGTGCGAGATGCGCTGCACGCGCTGCGCCGGGCAGTCGATGTTCGTGCAGTACGTGTCGCTCTCGCCCGGGAGGCGCACGAGGGGCGTGCCGCACGACGGGCACAAGGTCGGGAACTTCCACTTCGGCTTGCGGCGCTTCGGCACGCCCGGGCCTTCGCGCACCGGGCCGACCACTTCCGGTATGACGTCGCCGGCCTTTCTCACGATGACGAGGTCGCCGGGGCGGACGTCCTTCGCCGCCACCTGGTCCTCGTTGTGCAGCGTCGCCACGCCGACGGTCGAGCCGCCCACGAACACCGGCTCGAGGCGGGCGAACGGCGTGGCCCGGCCCGTTCTTCCGATGGAGACCATGATGTCGAGGAGGCGGGTGGTGCGCTCCTCGGGTGGGAACTTGAACGCGATGGCCCAACGGGGGGCCCGTGAGGTGGCGCCGAACAGGTCGTGCAGGGCGAGGTCGTCGACCTTGGAGACCACGCCGTCTATCTCGTAGGCGAGGGTGTGGCGGGCTTGGGCGAGCTCCTCGCATCGAGCCACCACGGCGGTCATCCCTATGACCTGCCGGGCGTCGGGGCTCACGGGAAAGCCCGCCTTCTTGAGCTGGGCCAGCGTGGCGGTCTGCGTGGGAGCGGGCCATATGACCTCGTGGGCGGTGCTCTTGCCTCTCCCCCCGCCGCCGGCCATGCCCCCACTTCCGGCCCTGCTCCCGCCACCGGCTCCCCCCGGGCCGCCCTCGACCACGCCGAGCGTGTAGGCCCAGAAGTGCAGCGGCCGCCGGGCGGTGACCGTCGGGTCCTTCTGGCGCAGCGCACCGGCGGCGGAGTTACGCGGGTTGACGAAGAGCCGCTCACCCAATTCGGCCTGCCGCTTGTTCATGGCTTCGAACTCCTCGACGGGCATGTAGATCTCGCCACGGACCTCGAGCACGTCGGGATACGGGCCGCCCGCCTCGGCCAGCTCCTTCGGCACGTCGCCCACGGTGGCCACGTTCGCCGTCACGTCCTCGCCGGTGACGCCGTCGCCCCGCGTCGCCGCCTGCACGAACCTGCCGCGCTCATAGGTGATCGACATGGCGACGCCGTCGACCTTGGGCTCGCACGAGAAGGCCAGCGCCTCGAGGTCCAGGTCGGGCGCCTGCCGGCGCAAGCGCTCGCCCCAGGCGCGCAGCTCGTCCTCGTCGAACGCGTTGTCGAGGCTCATCATCGGGACCCGGTGGCGCACCTCCTGGAAGAGGCCCGACGGCGCCGCTCCGACCGTGTGCGTAGGCGAGTCGGGTGTCGCCAGCGCGGGATAGTCCGCCTCGATCTGCCGCAGCTCAACCACGAGGAGGTCATATTCGGAGTCGGGGATCTCGGGCGCATCGAGCACGTTGTAGAGCTCGTTGTTGTGGACGATCTGCCGGCGGAGCTCGGCTGCACGGTCCGCTGCCTCCTTGGGGATCGCTGCGCTGCCGCCGCTGCCGCTGCTCCCGTCGCCGCCGCTACCCCCGCTGACCCCGCCTTTCGGTCCGGTTCCGGCCACGGTCAGGCGGCGATGCCCGCACCCACGACGGCGTCGGGGTCGAGCGCGTCGTAGAGCGCCACCGTCTGTCCGGGCGCCACGGGCCGCTGGGGCTCGTCGAATATGACCTCTCTGTCGCTTTCGTCACCGCCCGTGACAGTGCACGCCACGGGCCGGCCGTGCGCGCTGACCTGCGCCACCGCCCGGGCACCAGGGGCGAGAGGCCGGTCGACCCACGTGACCGACAGCTTCGCCAGCACCACCGACGAGCGCAGCACCTCGGCCGCGCTCCCGACGACCACCCGCCGCGCCGACACGTCGACGTGCGTCACGTAGCGCCGCTTGCCGTCACTCCCGTGACCCATGCCGCGGCGCTGGCCCACCGTGACGAGCTCGACCGCTTCGACGGAGCCGGCCGGGCGCCCTTCGCCGTCCACCACCTCGGCGGGGTGCAGCTCCACCCGCCGGGACAAGAACCCTTCCCGTCCTTCCGCGCTCCCGATGAAACAGACGTCCTGGCTGTCCGGCTTGCCCGCCGTACGCAGCCCGAGGCGGCGGGCGTTGGCGCGCACCTCGTCCTTGGTCATGTCGCCCACGGGGAAGACCACGCGGGACAACGCGTCCTGTCCGAGCATCGAGAGCACGTAGGACTGGTCCTTGAGGGGATCGGCGCCGCGACGGAGCTGGAACGAGCCGATGGCGGCGCCTGTGCTGATCGTGGCGGTGGCGGTGGCGGTGGCGGTGCATGGCGACGCCGGTGCTCGCAGTGGTCGCGCAGTCGTGGCCGGCGACGCGGGCGTGGTGGCCGGTGGCGAGGCGATGGAAGCCGAGACGGTCGGCCCGCTGCAGCAGACGGTCGAACTTCATGGTCCGGTTGCACTCGATACAGGGGTTGGGTGTCCGCCCCAACGCGTGCTCCCCCACGTAGGGCGCCACGACCTTGCGGTCGAACTCCTCGGTCAGGTTGAAGACGTGGTGGGTGATGCCGAGCTGCTGGGCCACCCGGCGGGCGTCCTCGACGTCGGCCACCGAGCAGCAGCCCGAGTCCGAGGGACCGCCCCACAACTTGAGCGTGGCACCGACCACCTCATGACCCTGCTCTACCAGGCGTGCCGCCGCCACCGATGAGTCGACGCCTCCCGACATGGCCACGAGCACCCGCATGGGACAAGTGTGCCACCGGCACTCAGCCCCCTCGGCGCAGTGCGCCCACCACGGCGGGCACGACATGCAGGGCGCGGTCGATATCGGCATCCGTCGTGCCATACCCCAGCGAGAAGCGGAGGGCACCCGCGGCCAGCTCCGGGGCGACCCCCATGGCAGCCAGGACGTGGCTGGGCTGGAGAGCCCCGCTCGCGGAGGACGAACCGCCCGAGACGCACACGCCCTCCTCCCCCAGCGCCACCAGGAGCTCCTCGCGCTCGACACCCGGCACACACAGATGGAGATGGCCCGGGAGCACCTCGACCCCGTCGGCAGCCGGCACGGTGCGGTACGCCCCGTCCACCGCCTCCAACAGCCCGTCGCGCAATCGGTCGCGCAGCGCGGCGACCCGCGGCCCGGCTGCGGCGCGCTCCGCCGCCACCAACCGCAACGCGGTGGCCAGCCCCACGGCGCCCGCCACGTCCTGGGTGCCGCTCCGCCGCTCGCGTTCCTGCCCCCCGCCGTACTGGCGGGGCTCGAGCCTGACTCGCCCGGCCACGGCCAGCGCGCCCACACCGACCGGCCCACCCACCTTGTGCGCGCTGACCGACACCAGGTCGGCGCCGGCGGTGACCACGGCCAGGTCGACGAACGGAGCGGCCTGCACCGCGTCCGTGAAGAAGGAGGCGTTCGGCGCGCGGCGGCGCACCGCCTCGATGAGATCGGGCAGCGGTTGCAGCACGCCGGTCTCGTTGTTGGCCGTCATCACCGCGACGCTTGCGACGCGGGACGAGAGCGTGCGGGCCAGCGCGTCGGGATCGACGATGCCGTACTGGTCGACGGGGAGCTCACGGGTATCGAGGCCGGCCTTGGCCGCCGCCCGGGCCGACTCGCGGACGGCCGGGTGCTCCACGGCGGAAGAGAGGAGCACCGCCTCGCCCCGGTCCTGCCGGGCCGCCTCGGCGGGCCCCAAGACGGCCATGTTCGCCGACTCGGTCCCGCCGGACGTGAAGACGATGTCGCCCGGGTCGCGGCCGAGGAAGGCGGCCACCTCGTCGCGGGCCTCCTCCAGGAGGCGCCGGGCGTGCTGGGCCGCCGGGTGGCTGCCGCTCGGGTTTCCGAGCCGGCCGGCCTCGGAGTCGGCGTGCACCTCGGCCATGGCGGCCGCGACCTCTGGACGGAGCGGCGTGGTGGCGGCGTGGTCGAGGTAGGTGACGGCCGTCATGGCGGCGAGGTCATATGGCGATGCAGAGGCTGGTAGCGAGCCGTCGCCGTCCGCCGTCGCCGTCGCCGTCGCCGTCCGCCGTCCGGCGTCGTCAAGCGACGTAGACGGTCTTGGCGTTGGTGAATTCCTTCAACCCGAGCTCGGAGAGCTCGCGCCCGTAGCCCGAGCGCTTGATACCGCCGAACGGCAACTCGGGCATGGACGCCACCATGGCGTTGACGAAGACCGCCCCCGCCTCGATCCCCTCGACGCACTGAGCGATCTCCGCGTCGTCGGTGCTCCACACGCTGGAGCCGAGCCCGAAGGTCGTGTCGTTGGCCGCCCGGATGGCGGCGTCGATGTCGGGGACCCGGATCACCATGGCGACCGGGCCGAACATCTCGACCTGGGCGATCGGCATGTCCGTCGTGATGCCCGAGAGGACCGCCGGCGCGAACCACCAGCCGTCGCCGTCGGGCAACTTCGCGCCGGCGTGGACGGTGGCGCCCTGGTCGAGCGCGTCGGCCACCTGACCGACGAGCTCGTCGCGCTGCGCCTCGCTCACGATCGGCCCGATGTTGGTGGCGGGATCGAACGGATCGCCGACCACGAGCGAGTCCATCGACTCAATGAAGCGGGACTCGAACTCGTCCGCCACCGCGTCGACGACGATGAAGCGCTTCGACGCGATGCAGGACTGACCGTTGTTCTGCACACGGGCGGTGACGGCGGTGTGCACAGCCGCATCGAGGTCGGCGCTCGCCAACACGATGAAGGGGTCGGACCCACCGAGCTCGAGCACGGTCTTCTTCAGCGCGTCGCCGGCTGCGGCGGCCACCGACATGCCCGCGGGCTCGCTGCCGGTCAACGTCACTGCGGCGATGCGCGGGTCGTGGATGAGCGCGGCCACCTGGCTCGACGGGATGAACAGGTTGGAGAAGGCCCCGTCGGGAAGGCCCGCCCGTCGGAACAGGTCCTCGAGGGCCAGGGCGGTCTGCGGCACGTTGGACGCGTGCTTCAGCAGCCCGACATTGCCCACCATGAGCGCCGGGGCGGCGAAGCGGATGACCTGCCACATCGGGAAGTTCCACGGCATGATGGCCAGCACCGCACCGAGCGGCTGATAGTGGACGTAGGACTTGGACGCGCTGGTCGCGATGGGCTGGTCGGCCAGCAGCTCCTCGGAGTTCTCGGCGAACCAGCGCAGGCCGGCGGCGCACTTCGACACCTCGGCCTTGGCGGCGGCGAACGTCTTGCCCATTTCGGTGGTGAGGATGCGCGCCACGTCGGGCACTTCGCCTTCGAGCAGCTCCGCCGCGGTGAGCAGGTGGCGGGCCCGTTCCTTGTAGGTCGTCGTCTTGTACTCCGCGAAGGCGGCCGTGGCCCGCTGCAGGATCGTCTCCACCTCTTCGGGAGTGTGGAAGGGGAACTCCTTCTCCGTCTTTCCGGTGGCCGGGTTGATCGTGGCGTAAGGCATGGAACCAATTTTACCTGCTGGAGGGGGATTCAGCCGGGGGATCATCCGGTCGGCCCCACTCCGAGATGGGCGGGCACCGCCCGCCGTATGAGCTTCCCGGTGGCCGTGTGCGGGAGGTCCGTCGCGGCGAAATACGACTTGGGCCGCTTGTACGGGGCGAGGCGGTCCGACGCGGCGGCCCGCAGGGCCCCCTCGGCCGTGCCGCGGCGACGGCCGTCGGCGACATAGGCGGCGCAGACCCGCTGGCCCCACTGCTCGTCGGGGAGCCCGAAGACCGCGACCTCGGCGATGCCGTCCACGGCGGCCAGGACGTTCTCGACCTCGGCCGGGTAGACGTTGACACCCCCGCTGATGATGAGGTCGTGGCGCCGGCCCGTGAGGTAGAGGAAGCCGTCCGGATCGAGGCGGCCCAGGTCGCCGACGGTGCACGACGCCCCGTTCCAGGCCTGCGCCGTCGCCTCGGGGTTCTCCCAGTAGCCGAAGCGGGCGAAGTCGGGCATGTCGCACCAGATGGTGCCGGACTCGCCTGCTGTGGGCGGGGCGCCGATGGCTTCCGGTGCCAGGTCGGTGGCGGCGGTGTCGATGTCTTCTGCGGCGGCAGATGCGACGGCGACGTCGACCGCGTCTGCGCGGCGACCGGGACGATGTGGAGGCGGCGTCCGGGGCGGGCCCGGCCGACGGTGCCGGGGCGCTCGAGCCAGTCCTCGGGCGGGCACACGGTGAACTGGGCCTCGGTCGAGCCGTAGAACTCCCAGACGCCGCCGGTCCGGACTCGTCCCATGATGGCGCGCTTCACCGTGTCGGGGCAGGGCGCACCGGCATGGGCGAGGAGGCGCAGCGAATCGAAGCGCTCGTCGACGCCGAGACCGGGGTTCTGCAGTATCCGGTGCAGATGCGTCGGGACGAGGAAGGTGGTCGTCGGACGGAGGCTCCGGATCGTCTCGAGCGCCGTCGACGCGTCGAAGCGGCTGAGGATGGCCAGCGAGCCTCCGGCCAGGAGTGTCCCGCTGGCGAAGCGGATGGACACCGTGTGGTACATCGGCGAGCAGACCATGTGCAGGTCCGTCGGCGTCGAAGTGCCAGACCGAGGCCTCGTCCTCGAACACCCGGCGGGCCGTCGCCTCGTCCCACAGGCCGGTGGTGACGCCTTTGGGCCTGCCGGTCGTGCCCGACGTGTAGTGCATCGGGCGGGTGAGCGGGTACGGGGCGAGCTCGGCCGGCGGGCCCGTCTCTATGAGGTCGTGCAGGTCCCGTTGGGTGAAGACGCGGACGGTGGGACGGGCGTCTTCGGCGAGGTCGTCGCGCTCGATGCCGGTGAGGGTGGCGTTGAGCATGACGGGGATGAGGCCGACGCGGGCCGCGCCCAGTGCCGCACATATGAGGTCGGCCGACGAGCCCAGGGCGAAGGCGACCCGGTCACCCCGGCTGCAGCCCTTGGCGAGCAGGGCGCCGGCGGCGCGACGCTGGCGGTCCTCGGCGTCGGCGGCGTGCAGGACCTCGACGGTGGGGGCGAGGATGGGATGGGGGCTGGGGCATCCCCGGGCACCGGGGCAGGCTACGCCCGTACGCCCCTGCCTTTACGATTGCTGCCTCGTGGGCACGACCTCATATGGAGACGACGCCGAGCGGGCCCGGGCGTTGCTCGAACAGGCGAGACGGGTCGTGGTGCTGACCGGTGCCGGTATCTCGACGGACTCGGGCATCGCCGACTTCCGTGGGCCGCAGGGCGTGTGGACGAAGAACCCCGAGGCCGAGAAGATGGCGACGCTGCAGGCCTACGTCTCGGACCCCGAGCTGCGGGCCGCGCTCGTGGCAGAACCGCCTGACCTCACCGATGTGGTCGGCCTCGCCCAACGCCGGGCACCGGGCGCTGGTCGACCTGGAGCGCAGCGGACGCCTCGACCTGCTCGTCACGCAGAACATCGATGGGCTGCATCAGAAAGCGGGCAGCGACCCGGCCCGCATCGTCGAGATCCACGGGACCTCGTTGGAGGTGATGTGCCTCAGCTGCGGGGACCGCCAGCCCGCCGAGCCGGTGCACGAGCGGGTGCGGGCCGGCGAGGCCGACCCGACCTGCACCTGCCCCATCTGCGGCGGCATCCTCAAGTCGGCCACCATCAGCTTCGGTCAGAGCCTGGTGGCCGAGGACCTCATACGGGCCGAGGAGGCGGCGGCCAACTGCGACCTGGTGTTGGCCGTGGGCTCGACCCTGGCCGTCTTCCCGGCCGCCGGCCTGGTCCCGGTCGCCGTACGGCACGGCGCGGTGGCGATCATCGTGAACGGGGAGCCCACCGACATGGACAGCTTGGCCGACGTCGTGCTCAGGGAGTCCATCGGCGACTGCCTGCCGACGCTGGTGCAGGGCCTGGAGCCGACTACTACTCCGACGGAGTAGAGCCGCCCCCGCCGCCCTTGGCCTTGCGGCGCGGCTTGAGGGCGAACCACCAGATGCTGGCGATCGTGCCCAGCGTCACGGCAGCAGCCGCCACCGGCTTGACGACTTTGCGACCGCCGCTCTTTGCCATGGCGGCACCTTACCCGGGAAGCCTGGGATGCAGCCGGGACCGGACGACGTCATCTGGGGGTTGCACGGGACGGTTCGGGCGGGCCGACCGGGCCGATGACGGGTCAGACCGGCGCCCGGACCGACCGTTCTTCCATGTGGTCCCGGGCCGCCTGGACGAGGGCGTCGAAGGGTCGCTGGTCCATGGCCTCTTCGGGGTGCCACTGCACGGCCAGGACGAAACGGGCCGGCGGCAGTTCGACCGCCTCGATCACCCCGTCGCCGGCGCGGGCGGTGACCACCAGGTCCCGGCCCAGGTCACGAATGGCCTGGTGGTGCGAGCAGCGCACGGTGGTACCCGCGCCGAAGACCCCGGCCGTCCGGGTGCCGGGCACCGTCTCGACATCGACGTCTTCGAACTGCATCGGCGCCCGGCGGTGGTCGACGTTCCCGACCACGTCGGGCAGGTGCTGGTGCAGCGTGCCACCGAGATACACGTTGAGCACCTGGCAGCCCCGGCAGATGGCCAGCACGGGCAGGTCGGCCTCGAGCGCGGCGGCGAGCAGGGCCCGCTCACTGGCGTCCCGGGCGAGATTGATGCCGCCGACTTCGGGGTCGGGCTCCTCTCCGTAGGCGGCCGGGTCCACGTCACCACCCCCGGTCAGGACCAGGCCGTCGAGCACGGCAATCACCTCGGCCGCTCCCGCTTCCGGTCCGCCCGGGGCGCTCGAGGTCGGTGGCAGGAGCAGAGGTCGGCCCCCGGCGGCCGCTACCAACTCGAAATAGGAGGCCGGCAGGACGGCCGCCCGGCGTTCCCACGAAGCCCAGGCCACGTCGGCCACGTAGGTCGAGACACCGATGAGCGGGAGCATCGCCCCAGCGTACCGACGCCGCGCGACCGGCTGTACTGGACGCTCCCCCGGTTGCGGGTCAACATGGCGCATGCCCGGACCAGGACAAGGACAAGGACGCGAGCTCATCGACGCCGCCATCGCCGACGGGTCGGTCGACACCGTGGTGCTGGCCTTCCCCGACATGCACGGTCGCCCGGTGGGCAAGCGGTTCACGACGGACTTCTTCAGGTCCTTCGCCGGCGAGCACGGCATGGAGGCCTGCGACTACCTGCTCGCGGTCGACGTGGACATGAACCCCTTGCCCGGGTACCGCTTCACCAACTGGGACACCGGCTACGGGGACTTCGTCGCGCGGCCCGACTACGACACGGCCCGGCTCATCCCCTGGCAACCGGGCACGGCCCTCGTCATCTGCGACCTGTCCGACGAGCAGGGCAATCCGGTCGAGGTGTCGCCCCGGCAGATTCTGCGGCACCAGTTGGACCGGGCAGCCGAGCGCGGCCTGCGGATCTGCAGCGCCACCGAGCTCGAGTTCTTCCTCTTCAAAGAGTCCTTCGAGGAGGCCGACGCCAAGGGCTGGCAGAACCTCACGCCGCACACCTCGACCATTGAGGACTACCAGTTGCTGCAGACGACCCGCGAGGAGTACGTCCTGCGGCGCATCCGCAACGAGATGGTCGCCGCCGGCATCCCGGTCGAGAACTCCAAGGGCGAGGCGGGGCGCGGGCAACACGAGGTGAACGTCCTGTGGGACGAAGCACTCGTCACGGCCGACCGGCATCTCGTGTTCAAGAACGGCATCAAGGAGATCGCCGCGCAGGAGGGACGGGCCACGACGTTCATGGCCAAGTGGACGATGGACGACGTCGGCTCGTCATGCCACGTGCACACAAGCCTGTGGAACCTCGATCGCAGCGAGGCGCTGATGGCGCCTGGGTCGGGCGACGACGACGGAGCCGCGCACCCCAGTGGGCTCTCGAAGCTCGGCCGCCACTTCCTGGCCGGTCAGCTGCACGCGGCCAAGGAGCTGGCCTGGTTGGCAGCTCCCACGGTCAACTCGTACCGGCGCTACGTGCCCGGGAGCTGGGCCCCCACCGCTGCGGTCTACGGCGAGGACAACCGCACCTGCGGCTTCCGTCTCGTCGGGCACGGGGCGGGACGGCGGGTGGAGTCGAGAATCCCGGGGGCGGACGTCAATCCCTACCTGGTGCTGGCGGCCGCCATCGCGGCGGGCCTCTACGGCATCGACCATGAGCTCGAGCCGGGGGACCCCTACCCCGTCAACGCCTATGAGGCCACCGACGTGCCCCGGATCCCGTCGACGCTGGTCGAGGCCATCGCCGAACTGCGCGATTCGGCCGTGGCGATCGAGGCCTTCGGGCCCGACGTCCACCACCACCTCCTCAACACGGCCGAGCAGGAGTGGCTGGCCAGCAACCGCCACGTGACGGACTGGGAGCTGGCCCGGAACTTCGAGCGGATTTAGACGGCCGGGCGAGCTGCCCTATAAGGTCGGCCGGTCATGCTGCGCTCGCAATTGTGCTCGGCCGAATCGCTGCGCTCGCCGGCGCTGCGGGGCTGGGCCGAGCGGCTGCGGCCGATGTGGGCGACCGGCGGCGACGCCCGCGAGGTGATGCTCCATCGCAAGATGTGGGAGTGGCTCTTCATCGCCGAGGCGCTGCGGGAGCGGGACATGCTGGCGCCGGGGCGCCGGGGCGTGGGGTTCGGCGTCGGGCAGGAGCCGCTGGTGGCGCTGTTCGCCGACGCCGGTTCCGACGTCGTCGCCACCGACCAGCCGCACGAGTCGGCCGTGGCGTCGGGGTGGACGGCGTCAGAGGTGGAGTGGGCCGGCGGGCTCGAGGGCCTGAACGACTTCGGACTGTGCGCGGCCGACGCGTTCGGCCAGCGGGTGACCTTCCGCCCGGTCGACATGAACGTGTTGCCGGCGGACCTGACCGGGTTCGACTTTGCGTGGTCGTCGTGCGCTCTGGAGCATCTTGGGACGCTGGCTGCCGGGATGGACTTCGTGGTCGCATCGCTGGCTTGCCTGCGGCCCGGCGGGGTGGCGGTGCACACGACCGAGTACCTGGTGTCATCGAACGACGCCACGGTCGAAGCGGGCGGGACCGTGTTCTACCGGCGGCGGGACATTGAGGCGCTAATGCAGCGGTTGCAGCGGGCCGGCCACGACGTCGACATGGACTACTCGCTGGGATCTGCTCCCGAGGACGTGCACGTCGACGTCCCGCCCTACACCGACGTGCACCTGCGCACCGAGCTGGCCGGCTTCGTGACGACGTCGCTGGCGCTGATCGTGACCAAAGGTGGCGCGGACGGGCGGGGGCGGCGCGGGCTGCTGCGGCGGCGCTGATCTCCACGTTGCGTGGGAGATCGACGGTTGCTCAGACATCGGGTACCGGAGCCGGGACTGCCGGGCGCGCAGAAAGCCGCCCGGCGGTCCGACCCGATGAAACGTTTACCTCCGGCCGCCGATGCCGGGGAGGACCTGCGTGCCCTCGAGCTGAACGGCCTGCAGTGACCTCGGAGAGAGTCCGAGCAGCTGAAGGATCGTCGGCGCGACCTGGGTCGTCTCCACCCCGTTGCTCGGCTGGCCAGGCCGGACCACGCCCGGCGCATAGACGACCAGCGGAACATCCCGATCGGCCGGATTGTCGCCGCCGTGCTCGGCGATCTTCGATCCGGTCGTGTAGATGGTGCCGACCTGCGCGATCCCGAACACGTCGGGGTGATGCGGGTCCGACCTCGAGACGCCGAAGAACTGCGCAGACTGACGGCCGGCATAGATCTGCTGCAAACCCGAGTGCTGGACGGTGATGGTTTGGCCGGCGTAGTTGACGGCTGATGCGCTGTGGGTCCACAGGTAGTCCTGAACGAAGTCAGCCGCCGCCTGCGACCGGTCCGACAGCCACCACAGCAGCCCGTCGTCGTCAGCCTCCTGGACGACCAGCGTCTGCGAGCCCGGATGCTGTGCGGCCCAGGCGGCATTGACGCCGGCAATGATCGGACCATCGTCGATCCGCTGCAACTGGTTGTTGTTCTGCGGTGACTGACCGTGCTTCGCGGTCAAGATGATGGCGGTCGAGTTGGCCTCGCCATCAGCCTGAATGGTGTTGGCGATCCGCTGCAGGGCGTCATTGACGTAGTCGAGCGCGCTCTGGAGCAGTGGCCCCGGCACCTGTTGGCCGTTCACCGTCACGTACCCCCCCGCGAGGGATGGTCCCTCGGTGTAATCGCCCTGTGCGTTTGGCCCGATCAGCACCGCGGGGGAACTCTTCAGCTTCTCCGCAGTCGAGACAGTCTGAAAGTTCATGCCGTAGATCGCGGGCGTCCCAACCTTGGGACCGGTCCCGGAGTGGTCGTAGCCGTTCACCCAATTGACGACTGCCTGGACCTTGTAGGAGTCGTACTGCCTGGTGGCCGCGTTGTCGGCGGTCCATGCGCCATCGACGGGATAGGGCACGCCGTTCGGCTCGACTGCCTGCGAGTCGATCTCGGGTCCGAAGAAATCGTCGATGCTCATGCCGTCCGAGCCAGGGCCGTTGAACGATGAGTAGATGGCGTGCTTGTCAGACCATGCCGTTCGCAACCCGGCATTGTGGATGACCTGGAAGATCGTGTTGACCCCGACGAAGTCCCACGGCTGAATCGGCGTACACGTCTTCGGGTCGACCGGGTACGTCGCGGGGTTCAGACCCGACTGTGGGTGTGGGCTCAGGTTCATGATCAAGGCCGGATTGGTGTCGTCGCCGCCCGGGTAGATCGAGCCGCCCTCATCGAACGAGGGGAAGGTGTTGCCGCTCCCGTTGTCCAAAAGGTCCGGCACGGCCGGAAGGTTGTCGTCCGGCGAGTCATAGATCACGTCGCCCCCTGGGACCGGCCCGGCAGCAATTGGTTGTCCCGGGCGGGAAGACACCATGGCTGTACTCGTCGTCGTAGTAGATGCCGGTGACCTTCGGATCGGCTCCGGTCATCAGCGCTGTGCCCCCCGGATCGGAGTCCGACGGGTCGGGAGTCTCGGCGTTGATGTATTCAGCCCCGCCGGTGGCCAGTCGAGCGAGCTCCGAGGTGGGGTGGTTGGCGACGTACCAGTCGAGATCGGACTGGTGCATGCCGTCGACCGAGATCAGCAGCACATGCTGGATCCGTTCATGGCCGTCAGCGCTTGCGGAGCCCGTTGCAGGCAGGCCGACCAAACCGCCCACACCAAGGATGGATATCGCGCTGGCTGCGATGGCACGACGGCGCGCATCGTGTTTCATGATTGCCTCCGAATCCGGTAGAGCGCGCAGCTCCTGCCCCAAAAGTGCGCGACGACGGCGTTGTCAGCGGCTCAGTTACCCATTGGTGGCCCTGCGTATCTCGCCAATGAGGGTTGCGCGCGAAAAGTTCATCATCAGGTCAAACTCTCTGCGCGGTCGTGTCACGAAGCTCACGCATCGGACCCGTCCCTGACATACGACGGAGCGTCTCGAACGGCGGAATATGAGGTGCTGTGAGGCGCTCCCTTGGAGTCCGCCCGGAGGACTCTCCGGCAACTCCGCCCGGAGGACTTCGGCAATAGAGCCGTGGGCCTTGTGAAGCGGCACAATGTGCGTATGGATCTGGAGAGCGCGACCGCTGAGCTCTACGCAGTCGTCCCTGCTGAGTTCACGGCTGCTCGAAACGCAAAGGCGTCTGAAGCCCGCAAAGCCGGACTCGCCGATGTCGCCGTTTCATTGAAGCAGCTCCGCAAGCCGTCCGCCGCAGCTTGGCTCGCCAACCTTCTGGTGCGCCAGCGATCCGACGAGATCGATCGCCTTATTGAGCTGGGGGACGGTCTACGCGGGTCCGGGGACAAGCAGGGGGGCGACGAGATCCGGAAGGTCTCGAAGCAGAAGGTCGACGCCATCACAAAACTCATTCGATATGCAAAATCAAGGGCCTCGCAATCGGGTCACCCGGCTTCATCGTCAGCGGTCCTGGAGCTCGAGATGACTCTCGACGCCGCATTTGCGGATCCCCAGGCCGCAGCGAAACTCCGTCAAGGTCGGCTTACCGTCGGGTTGCGTTACTCAGGCCTCGGCTTCACCGCGCAACCCGACACAGGCTCAACCGCGCACGCAAAGGGCTCTGGTCCTGCTCGAGACTCCAAGTCCGAGGCGCGCCGGACCGCGGCGAGGCGCGAACTGGACAAGGCAAACCGCGAAGCAGAACAAGCCGACGCTCACGTGGAGAAGGCGAGACGAGCGGTCAAGGAGGCTGCGGCTGCACTGACTCGGCTCGAGTCAGCCGAGGCGAAGGCGGTCAAACGATCCAGAGACGCGCACGCCCACGCGGCGGCAGTCAACAAGAGGCTCAGCAAGCGGCTCTAGCGCCACCAAGGATCACATCAGCCGATGAGGCGGCGGCCGTTCAGTCGCTTGTGGATGGCCTTCGTCTTCTCGTAGAGGTTGATGAACTCCTTGAGGCGCGCCGCATAGAGCTCGCCGGCGACGGGATCGGGCTGGTAGGTGGCCTTGACCGTCACGGTGCCGGGAATATCGTCGATGGTGAGGTAGCCGAGGGCGAGGAGCGTGAGCAGCCCGGCGCCGTGCACGTTGGCCAGCACGGGGTCTTGGATCTGGCGGATGGTGCGGCCGGTGGCGTCGGCGTGGATCTGCGACCAGAGGTCCGAGTTGGCGCCGCCGCCGACGAAGGCGAGGGAGGGGAAGGAGCGTTTGCAGTATTTCTCGACCGCTCCGAGCAACCAGGCCGAGTTCAGCGCGACGCCCTCGAACACCGCCCGCACCATGTCGGCCCGCGTCGACGACAGCGAGATGTTGTGAAAGCCGCCCCGGATGGTGTGGTCGTCGACCGGGGAGCGCTCGCCGTTCAGCCACGGCGTGAACAGCACCCCGTGGGAGCCGACCGGGACCGCCGACGCCTCGTCGTTGAGGAGACCGAAGAAGTTGGCGGGCGGTGCGGTGGCGGTGGAAGCGGTGCCGGTGGAAGCGGCGGCCATCGAGAGCGCGTCGTCGGCAAAGAGCAGGTTGTCGCGTAGCCAGGTCAGGCAGGCCCCACCCGTCTCGTGCTCGTCGGCCACCAGGTAGCGGCCGGGGATGCCCGAAGGGATGGAGGCGATGTTGGTCAGGGGGTCGGTCTTCTTGAACGGGACGTGGCAGCTGACCCAGCTCGAGGTGCCGATGTAGAGGTGGGCGTCGAAGTCGGCCACGGCGCCCGACCCCACGGCGGCCGAGTGCAGGTCGCCCATGCCGGCAATCACCGGAGTGCCCGCCAGCAGGCCGAGCTCGCCGGCGGCGGCAGGGGCCAGCCCGCCCAGCACGCCGCCCGTCGGCACCAGGTCGGGCAGCTTGGAACGTTCGAGGCCGGCCAGTCCGATCAGCGTGTCGTCGTAGGCGATCGCATTGATGTCGCGGTTGTCGGTCACCCAGTGCAAGGTGATGGAGTCGTGCGAGGCCCGGGCCAACCCGGTGAGGCGCAGATTGAGGTAGTCGACCGGCTCGAGGAAGACCGCTGCGGCGGCGTAGACCTCGGGTCGCTGCTCGCGCAGGAAATGGATGTGCCCGACAGGGTCCTTGCCCGACAGGCTCGGGATCCCGCCGCTGCGGCGCACCCATTTCGCCGCCTTGGACGCGCCGTAGCCCTGTACGTTGAGTGCACCGCGCACCGTCTTGCGGACGGCGCGGGCGCCCCGGGAGTCCATCCAGCTGATGGCGGGACCGATGGCGGTCCCCGTGTCGTCGACGGGCACGGTGCCCGACCACTGGCCGGTGCAGCCGATGCCGACGACGTCATCCGGCGACACCCCGCTGTCGGCCAGCGCCCGCCGCGCTGACGCCACGATGGCCTCCCACCAAACCTGCGGGGACTGCTCGGCTCCCCCATCGTCCATCAGGTCGATTCCGACCGCCTGGAAGGAGTGGGCCAGGATGCGCCCGGTGCCACCCAAAACAGCCACCTTCGGACCGCCGGTCCCGAGGTCGACGGCCAGTACGTGCGGGTCGTTCGACTGCATCGGACGGAGCGCGGTGGCGGTCGCTGCACGCAGATGGCCTGCTGGCGGGGGCATGGCGTGGAAGCGTACAGAGCGAGGCCGGCCCCGCGAAGGGCCGGCCTCGGATGCTCTCGATCTGCGACGAGGTCGATTACTCGGCCAGGGCGGCCTCGGTCTCGATCTCGATCACGACCTTGTTGCCCACCACGACGCTGCCGTCGAGCAGCGAGTGGTTGAAGCTGACGCCGAAGTCGCGGCGGTCGATGGTGGCGCTGGCGGAGAAGGCCACGACGGTCTTGCCCTCCTGCATGGACGCCCCTTCCCCGAGGAACTCGAGGTCGAAGTCGACCGACTTGGTGACGCCACGGATGGTCAGGTCCGCCGAGAGCACCCAGTTGGTGTCGTTGACCCGGCGCAGGCCCTTGCCGGCCAGGGTCAGCGTGGGGTGGTTGGGGACATCGAGGAAGTCGTTGGTGCGCAGGTGCTCGTCCCGCTGCTCCTGGCCCGTGAAGATGCTGTTGGCCTGGACGGTGGCCTCGAGGGTCGAGTCCTCGGGCTTCTCGGCCACGGTGAAGCTGCCCGTGACGTCCGTGAAGCGGCCCCGTACCTTCGTGCCGACCAGGTGGCGGGCAACGAAGCCGACGTCGGTGTGGGCGGGGTCGATGGTGTATGTCCCAACCTTGGGAAGGGTGCTGGTGCTGGTCGTGTCGCTCATGGTCCGGTCTCCTTGGTCTGACGATAAATCGTTGCTCGCATTATATCTGACTATACAGATTCTTGTCAAACAGATATAATAGGAAACGCAGCGGATTTCAGGAAGACTGAGGTAGGCGACCATGGGAACGGGAACCATTCAGGCGAAGGGCGGTAACCAGGAGCGGGGAGGCGTGCGCCTCGACGCGGTGCACGACGGCGCCCCTGGGGCCGGCGGCGATCCGGGCAATCCGGGCGGTGAGGGCACCTGCGGCGTCCTGGGCCAGATCGACGACGACCGCCTTCGCCTTATGACCTTGATCGTGCGGACGCACCGCCAGTTGACGGACCGCCTCGGTCGCGAGCTCGAACAGAACGTGGGCATCCCCCTCGTGTTCTTCGACGTCCTCATCCATGTCGGGGGGGCACAGGAACACCGGCTCACGATGAGCAGGTTGAGCTCCGACGTGGCGCTCACCACGGGCGGCGTGACCCGCCTGGTCGACCGCATGGTCGAGGCCGGACTGGTGGCGAGGGAAAACTGCCCGAACGATCGCCGGAGTATCTATGTCGTGCTGACGCCGGAGGGGCAGGCGGTGTTGCACCGGGCCGTGGCCGAGCACATCGACGGGATCGACCGCCACCTGGTGGCGCACCTCGACGACCGTGAGCGCGCCGCCCTCGAGCTGGCGCTCGTGAAGATCCTCGACGCCGGCTGAACGAGCGGACTCGAATCGATCGGGCCCGTCGTCGGTTGGTCGTGGTCGGTCGGTCGGGTCCAGAATGGGACAGTGAGCACAATCTCCTCCCCCGGTCCCGAAGGCGACGGGACACCGGGGCCGCCCCACGACTTCGATGCAATGTACGTCGAGGGCACCCCGCCGTGGGACATCGGACGCCCTCAACCGGCCTTCGAGCGCGTGGCTTCGGCGGGGAACCTGGCCGGCCGCGTCCTCGACGCCGGTTGTGGCACCGGTGAGCATGCGCTCATGGCCGCGGCACACGGATGTGACGCGCTCGGGGTCGATCTGTCGGCGCGAGCCATCGAGCTGGCCACGGCGAAGGCGGCGGCACGCGGACTGGCGGCGCGCTTTGTCGTCGCCGACGCGCTCCGCCTGGACGATCTCGGGGAACAGTTCGACGTCGTGTTCGACTGCGGCTTCTTTCACGTTCTCGGCGATGCCGAGCGAGAGACCTATGTCATGAGCCTGGTGCACGTGCTGCCCCCCGGTGCTCGCTGCCACCTCCTCTGTTTCAGCGACCTCCAGCCCGGCGACTGGGGTCCCCGCCGCATCACCCGGGACGAATTGCGGGCTTCCTTCGCCGCGGGATGGACCATCGAGTCCATTGAGGCCGCCGTCATTGAGCTGACGTGGATCGCCGAAGGGGCCCAGGCCTGGCATCTTGCGGCAACCCGTCTGTAAGACCCACTTCCTGCTTCCTGCTTCTTGGCTACGGTGATTCCCGATGAGCGGGACCGGTCGGCTGCACGACAAGGTGGCGATCGTGACCGGCGGGGGTGACGGCATCGGAGGGGGCATCGTGCGACGCTTCTCCCGCGAGGGCGCGCACGTCCTGGTGGCGGACATCGACGACGGCGCCGGCGAGGCGGTGGCCGCGACCTGCCGGGACGAGCTGGGCGCCGACGTCCGCTTCGTGCACACCGACGCCAGCGCCAAAGACGACGTCACCGCCATGGTGGCGACCGCCGTGCAGATGTGGGGGACGGTCGACGTCCTGGTGAACAACGCCTGGGGTGGCGGCGCGCTCGGGCGTTTCGAGGCCATGACCGACGACCAGATGCGGTGGGGCCTCTCCATGGGGCTGCTCGGGCCCTTCTGGGGCATGCAGGCGGTGCTGCCCATCATGAAGGCGAAGCGGGAGGGGGCCGTCATCAACATGTGCTCGCTGAACGGCGTGAACGCGCACATGGGCACGACCTCCTACAACGTCGCCAAGGAAGCGCTGCGCGCCGCCAGCCGGACGGCAGCACGCGAGTGGGCGCCCTGGCAGATCCGCGTCAATGTCATCTGTCCCGGAGCGAAGACCGCCGCCACGCGCGCTGTCTTCGCCGCCCACCCCGAGCTCGAAGCGGCGGCCGACGCCTCCAACCCGATGGGCCGCCTCGGCGACCCCGAGGAGGACATCGCGCCGGTGGCGGTCTTTCTGGCCAGTGAGGACGCCCGCTACGTGACGGGCAACACGCTCTTCGTCGATGGTGGCGGCCACATCAACGGGGTGGTCTGGGCGCCCGATCTCGGCGAGTGACCGGGACCCCCGATGGCGCCCACCCTCCCATGACCTCGTTGGACGGGCTCACGGCCATCGTCGCCGGAGCCGGGCCCGGCATCGGGCGGGCCTGCGCCGCCGCACTGCGACGGGAGGGTGCCGATGTCGTGCTGGGCGCCCGGAACGCGGCCCGGCTCGAGGCGTTGGCGGCCGACGTCGCCGACGTCGCCGACGTCGCCGACCACGCTCGCCCGTCGGAGGCCCAGGTGCTGCCGATTGCCTTCGAGCTGTCCGACCCGGCCTCATGTCGGGCTCTGGTAGACGAGACACTCGCCCGCCTCGGACGTCTCGACGTCCTGGTCAACGTGGCCACGGCCGGCGGCGACTACAACACCATGGCCGAGGGCGAGTGGAAGTCCTGGCGCCGCGCCTTCGAGGTGAACGTCATCGGCACCCTGGAGCTGACCCGGTTGGCGGCGCAGGCCATGACGTCGGGCGGATCCATCATTCAGATCGGCACCATCGGGACGCGGGCACTCCCCCCGGGCCGGGCGCGCTACACGTCCACGAAGAGCGCCATGGTCACGGCCTCTCTCACCATGGCCAAGGAGCTCGGTCCCGCCGGGGTGCGCGTGAACGTGGTGACGCCCGGTTTCACGACCGGCGACCCGCTCACCGCCATGATGGAGTCCATCGCCGGACGCTCCGGCGAGAGCACCGAGGAGGTGTCCTCACGCATGGCGGCCGGCGCGTCGTTACGCCGGCACGTCGACCCCGAGGACGTGGCCGAGGCAGTCGTCTTCCTTGCCGGGCCCGGGGCACGTAACGTCACCGGGATCGAGCTCCCGGTGACGGCAGGACGGTGACAACGATGCACGCGACCTCGGGGCGCCGGCGGCACCACGTCCGCTGGCTGTTCCACTCCACCGCCATGGTGGCCGACTACGACCTGGCCGTCAGGAACTTGACCACCCTGGTGGGACTCACCGTGCTGGAGTACAGCGAGTCGACCGAACCCGGTATCGGGCGCCGGGGCGGCATGGCCTGGGTCGGGGACAACGCCATCGAGATCGGCCAGCCGATCGGCGAAGGAGCGGCCGCCCAGTTCGTCACCCGGTTCGGCGGCGGCATGCACTCCATCGCGTTGCAGGTCGAGAACCTCGAGGCCACCATGGCCCATCTGCAGCAGGAGGAAGTGCGCATCGCGGCCCGCCCGCGCCCCGAGATGTGCTTCAGCGACCCCCGTGACACCGGGGGCGTCTTCTTCCAGTGGAGCACCTTCGAGCTGGCGGTCGACCCCCGCTTCGGCGGCGCCCGTCCCGATCCACCGTCGCCGGCACGGGTCCTGGCCCCGGCCACGCAACACGCCTTCATCGGCGCGCTGGTCGACGACCCGCTCGCGTGGGCCGACACCTTCGCCACGCTGCTCGGCACGAGCGTCACCTTCGAGCACGCCGACGCCGCGCCGGGTCAGCCCGTCGCCGGCGTCTCACTCGGCGACGGCACCCTCGCCCTCTATGCGCTGCCCGGCGCTGACGGCCGTGCTTTGTGGGGGCACACCTACGAGCGGGCGCGCACGCATCTCCTGGCGCTGCGCGTCGACGACCTCGGTGCGGCCACTGACGCGCTTCACCGCGCCGGCATCACGATCGTGCGCTGGGGAGCCGACCTCGTCGTGCTCGACCCGGCCGCCACCGGAGGCGTCCAGATTGCACTCACCGAGGCACTGCTGCCGGGCGACCCGCGGCTTTAGTACTGACCCTGTCCGCCCTGTCCGTTCCATCCGCCCTGTCCGCCCTGTCCGTTCTGGTCGCTCATGAAGAGCAGGCCCCCTTGAGGTACCAAGGGCGCACCACCGACGCTCAGTGCGGAGACCTGGCCTGTCCACGGGTTCAGCGAGGCGAGGTAATTGGCCGGATAGGTCGGGGGCGCCGGGCAGGTGGCCGGGGCGCTGTTGGCTCCGCATGGCGTTGCCGCCACAACGGGTCCGCCCGGGAACGAGCCCGTGATCGCGTCGACCGTGCCGTGGGTGGAATCGGTGGCGTACAGGGTCCCGTCGCCGCGCTCGGGCCACGCCGTATCGTCGACGGACTGGGACAAGTCGACAACGGAAAGCTCGTGATTCCGCGGGCTGACGAAGATCTGCTGGAGGTCCCCCTGGCTCGTGAGCATGAAGTCACCGGCGAACCGCGGCGCGTCCCAGGGAACGACCTCGTTCGAGTCGGGGTCGGTTAAGGCCAGCTTCACCGTCTGCCCGCTCTGCGGCGTCCCGACGTTGGCCACCGCCGCCGGATCCTCGTCGTAGAACAACGGCGTCACGGCCGCGACGGAGTCGGCGGGGTCGAGCGCGACGACGTACACGGCCGGAAAGGTGGGTTGGGGCGCCGTGAGGGTGCCGGTCGTCCCGGGTGCTGACGCGCTGATGTAGAGCCGCCCGTTCACCACGGAGATCGCGTCAGTGCCTCCGTCGTGTGGCAGCGGCTCGCTGTACGCGTAGTGGTCGACCCCGCCTCCCCGGCCAGGAGTGATGGAGTACAGCGAAGAGTTGGCGTCCTCGTTCACCGTTGCAATCACGGTGCCGGTGTCGGGGTCTGCCGTCACACCGTCCGTCTTGCCGGCCACGTCCCATTGCGCCAGCACGTGCCCGTTGGTGGTGAACTCGACCACCGTGCTGTCCAGGTTGCCACTGGGACTGGGCTGACCCTGGGGGCCCACGCCGTTCTGGAAACCGACGAAGATGTCCCTCCCCAGCGCCGAGATGTCGTCGGGATCACTCAGTGGCTCCGTGCCGGTGGTCGACGTCCCGGCCGCGGTGAAGGTGTGGGTCAGCGACGCGCCGGACAGCACGACGCGGGCGCTCAACGCGGGTCCGCCGACGCGCCAACCCTGCTGGCCCTGACCTGGTCCGGAGGCACCGGACGGCGTCGGCGAAGCCAACACAAGGGTTGTCGTCAGCGGAATCAGGGCGATCGCCAGCGATGCGGCAACAACGCGGGGACGTGACAAGCGCATGAAACAGACCTCCAGCAAAACGTGCCCCGGCGTCGGACACAGTAAGAGAGCCGGATTACACGTCCTCTATCGCAGCGTGACCGGAGGATGAATCTCGTGCGACCTCATCGGACGACCGCCGTGACCCGGTGTTGGCCCGTCAGTCCGGCTCGACCCGCTCAAGCCAGACGCGCACAGGTTCAGTCAAAAGCTCGTCGTCGAGGTCGAGCAACGTCCCTTCGCCCGCTCCGGCTCCGCTGATGATGTCGACTGCCAATACCTCACGGGCGATGAAGTCGAAGAACTCGCCGATGACGTCGAGCCCCACCACGTGGAGGCGAATGCGGTCGGACACCTCGAGCCCGGACGCCTTGCGCAGATCTTGCACCAGCCGTACCACGTCGCGCGACAACCCTCGTTTACGGAGGCCCTCGTCGAGACGCAGGTCCAGCGCCACGACTTCCCCACCCTCGCGGGAGACGGCGAAACCCTGTTGGCCCCGCACCCGCAGCACCACGTCGTCGGGCGACAGCTCCACGGGCTCGCCGCCCAGGACGATCGTGAGGGAGCGCCCCTCCTCGAGCGCAGCCGCTGCGGCCACGCCATCGAGCGCGTTCAGCGCGGGCTGGACCTCCCGCACCAGGTCGCCCAGTCGGGGGCCCAGCGTCTTGAAGTTCGGCTTCAGCTCGAACTGAATCACCTGACTCAACTCCTCGGCGGTGTCGATCTCGTCGACGTTGAGCTCGTCCGCCACGATGTCCCGCAGTATCTCGGGCGAGTCCGCCGGGAGGACGACGAGGGCGCGCCGGAGCGGCTGGCGCACCTTCACCGAGGCCTCGCTGCGGGCGGCGCGGCCGAGCGACGTCAGCCGGCGAGCCAACGCCATCTGCGCCTCGAGCTCGGGGTCGACGATGGCCGAGTCGGCCACGGGCCAGTCGGCCAGGTGCACCGAGGCGCCGTCACCGTCGCCGTCACCATTCCCGCCCGCGTCGGCGCCGGTGAGCTGCCGCCACAAGGCATCGGCCACAAAGGGGCACAGCGGCGCCAGCAACAGCGACAGCGTGGTCAACACCATGTGCAACGTCGCCTGCGCCGCCAGGGTGTCGCCGGCGGGCGCGTCGGGGTCGGTGCGCCAGAAACGCCGGCGGCTGCGACGCACGTACCAATTGGAGAGGTCGTCGACCAGATCGCCCAGCGCGCTGGCCGCCGCCAGCGGCTCGTACGTCTGCAGCGCTTCCGTGACCGTCGTCGTCGTGCTGGCCAGCCGCGACAAGACCCAGCGATCGAGCGGCCCCCGCTCCCCCTCCGCCGGGATCCCCGCATCGGTCGGGTCGAACTCGTTCAGCGACGCGTATGTGGTGAAGAAGCTGAACGTGTTCCACAGCGTCAGCAACATGTCCCGCATTGCCGTGTCGATGGCGCCGAGCGTCGCCCGCGTCGGCGTCCAGGGCGATCCCTGCGAGAACATCCACCAGCGCATGGCGTCGGCACCCCGGGTGTCGAGGATCGACCAGGGGTCGATGATGTTGCCGAGCGACTTGGACATCTTGCGACCGTCGGCGTCGACGATGTGACCCAGGCACACCACGTGTCGATAGGGGCTCTCGCCGAAGACCAACGTGTTGATGGCCAGCAGCGAGTAGAACCAGCCCCGCGTCTGGTCGATGGCCTCGGAAATGAAGTCGGCCGGGAACGTGAAGGCCTCCGCCGAGCCCGGGACATGCGGGTAGCCCACCTGGGCCGCCGGCATGGAACCCGAGTCGAACCAGGCATCGATCACGGGCTCGACCCGGCGACACACTGCGAGTTCGTCCACCTCGTCAACGGCGCCGACGTCCGCGGCACACGTCCCGCAGGCGAACGTCACGTCGTCGATGGTCGGTCGGTGCGGGTCGATGCCCGTCACGTCACGCCCGCACAGCTGCGACAGCTCGCGCAGCGATCCGACACAGCGCACGTGGCCCCGTCCGCAGCGCCAGATCGGCAGCGGCGTGCCCCAGAAGCGGTCGCGCGACAGGGCCCAGTCGACGTTGTTCTCGAGCCATTCGCCGAAGCGACCGTCGCGGATGTAGGCGGGGTGCCAGTCCACCGTTTGGTTGGCCGCCAACAGGTCGTCCTTGCGGGTCGACGTCGCGATGTACCAGCTCGGCTTGCCCCAGTAGATCAGCGGCGTGCGGCAACGCCAGCAGTGCGGGTACGAGTGGATGTACGGGTACCGGCGCAGCAACAGCCCCGTGGACTCCAGCCGGTCGTTGATGTCGTGGTTGGCCTCGCGGACGTGCCGGCCGGCCAGCCATCCCACCGCGTCGGTGAAGGTGCCGTCCGGGCCGACCGGGTTCAAGGAGGGCAGGCCGTTCTCCCGACCGATCTGGCGGTCGATCTCACCGAAGGCGGGGGCCAGGTGGACGAGGCCGGTGCCCTCCTCGGTGGTGACGTAGGACGCGGGCACCACGCGCCAGCCGTCGGCACCGGGGGGCACGGCCACGTCGTCAAACGGTCGCTCGTAGCGCAACCCGACCAGGGCCGAGCCCGGGACCCGCGCCGTCACCCGGGCCGAAGCGCCCTCCCCCATGGCCGCATCCACCAGATCGTCGGCGATGACCACACCGTCGACGACCGCGTAGACCAGGTCGGGGTTCACGGCCACACCGGTATTGGAGAGCAGCGTCCAGGGCGTGGTCGTCCACACGCCCAGCCATTCGGCCCCACCGGCGACCGCCACCCCGTCACCGCCATCGACCAGCCGGAGGCGGACGTAGGCCGACTCGTCCTCCTCGTCGCGATAGACGTCGGGCTGTCCCAGCTCGTGGCTCGACAGCGCAGTGCCACAGCGGGGGCAGTAGGGCACGACCTTCAGGTCCTCGTACAACAGTCCCTGGTCGAAGAGCTGCTGCAGGTGCCACCAGACCGACTCGATATAGGACGAGTCCAACGTCCAGTAGGCCGCGTCCATGTCGACCCAGTAGCCGATGCGAGTCGTCAGGCGGGCGAACTCGTCCACGTAGGAATAGACGGACTCGCGGCACAGGCGGGTGAACTCGGCGATGCCGACCTGCGACTCGATCTGCTCCTTGCCGGTGATGCCGAGCTTCTTCTCCACTTCGACCTCGACCGGCAGCCCGTGGGTGTCCCAGCCGGCCCGGCGGGCCACGTACGAACCGCTCATCGTGCGGAAGCGGCAGAAAAGGTCCTTGTAGACCCGGGCCCACACGTGGTGCAGGCCGGGCATGCCGTTGGCCGTCGGCGGGCCCTCGTAGAAGACCCAGGGCTCGGCACCCTTGCGCTGCTCGATGGACCGCTCGAAGACGCGGTGCGCCGCCCAGCGGGCCAGCTCTTCCTGCTCGAGGGCGACGAAGTCGATGTCAGGGGGGACGGGTGTGAACACGGGAGAAGGCGGCCTTTGTGCGGCGGGAACAGGCGCCCCGGCCACGTGGGAAAGGATAGAGGCTATGAATCGCTCCGCCTCCGCTCTTCCGGCCGACATCACGCTGGCCACCGAGCCCTGTGGCGACGAAGGTCCGCAGTGGGTGGTGGCCCAGGCGGAGGCGGAGATCGTGACGCGCTACGGCGGCCTCGACGGCAACGAGCAAGGTCTCACGGCAGCCATGTTCGATCCGCCGATCGGGGCCTTTCTGGTGGCCCGCCGCGGCGGTGCCGCCGGGCCACCGCTCGGCGGGGTCGGGGTGCGCACCATCCACCCGGGCGTCGGCCAGATCCGCCGCCTCTGGGTCGATCCCGCTGCCGCGGGCAGGGAATGGCGCGGGCCCTCATGGCCGGGATCGAGGAGGCCGCCCGCGAGCTGGGTCTGACCGACCTTCGCCTCGGCACCGGCGACGCCCAGCCCGAGGCCATCGCGCTCTACGCGTCCTCGGGTTGGGAGCGAGTCTTCGTCGGCCGGGACGGCCGCCCGGTGCCGCTGCGCCACATCTGGTTCGTGAAGCAGCTCGGCTCGTGAGCGGCGACGCGCGCGCCTTCGAGATCGTCTGCGAAATAGAGCCGGCGACCACGCCGGACCTGACGCGGGTGCGCCACCAGATCGGCGTACTGAGCCCCGTGGCCACCACGTTCCTGATCCCCGACAACCACATCGGGCGGGCGACCGTCTCGAGCGTCGCCGTGGCGTACGAGGTGCAACAGATGGGCGGGCGTTCCATCGCCTGCCTCAACGCCCGCGACCGCAACCTGCTCGGCTTCCGCCGCGACCTGCTGACGGCAGCGGCCTACGGGGTGGACCAGTTCCTCTTCGTCTACGGCGACGAGCCATTGGCGGGCGCCCGCACCAGCGAACTCACCGTGCGGACCATGCTGACCGAGGGACGTGCCTACGCCGCGACGCTGGCCGGTGCCGACTCCATGCCGATGCGCTTCGGAGCAGCCAGCGGGCTGGGGCGCCTACCGGCGTGGAAGCAGGCGGCCGACTTCCTCTGCGTGCAGATCGGCTTCTCGCTCGACGACCTCGTGGCGTGGCGGGCCACGGTCGACGTCAAAGTCCCCGTCTACGCCGGGGTCATTGTCATGGCGAGCCCCGGCATGGCCCGCAACTTCGCCATACCGGGGCTGACCGTCCCGCCCGAGCTCGTGGCGCGCCTGGACAAGGACCGCAACGCCGGCGTCGATGCCGCCTGCGATCTGATTGTCGGCATCCACGACTCGGGAGCCTTCGACGGCGTGCACCTGATTCCGGTGGCGCGCTACCGCGAGGTCGCAGCCCGTCTGGAGCGCGTGCTCGTCTAGCGCTGGAAGACGAGCAGCCGGCTGGTCTCGTATTGAGGCCCGTCGGCGAGTGAGGGCAGCGCCGCCTCGATCCTGGCGAAGCCCTCTTCAGCGAGCTCGTCGCTCACATGCTCGAACAACGAGACCGACCGCAGCTTCAGCTTCCCGAAGTCCTCAGTCAGGGTCGCGGAGCGAAGCCAGGTGACTTCATCACGGGAGACGAACGTCCAGCCGGCGCCGGCGAAGTCATTTCTCGCCTCTTCTTCCGACCGGAACTGCGCCGAATCGACGTCCCGCCATTCGGGCACGACGCGGAACCACCAGACGTCGGGCGGCTTGTCGGAGAAGTTTCCCCCTACGAAGAGCGTGCCGCCTGGCTTGACGACCCGGAACAACTCCCGAGCCGCGCGCTCGCGACCGACGACATGGTGCCAGACGAAGAACAGCAGGGCTGCATCACAGCCAGCATCCGGCAGCGGGATGTGCTCGGCAGAACCGGCGGCATAGGTGACGGCGGGATGGCGGGCGTGGGCAAGGGCCTGCGCACGCATTTTGTCCGAAGTCTCCACGCCGTAGGCGGGGCCGCCGAAGGCAGCTGCCAGAGAGGGAGTCACGCGGCCGGTACCCGAGCCGAGGTCGAGCCAGACCAGCGGCCGTGTCTCCGGCAGATAGCAGGCGAACGCCTCCATCCACGTTCGCAATGCACCGGGCGACATCTGCCGCCCGGCGGCATACACGGCGTGGAGCCGTGCGTCGTAGTCGACCTTCTCCATGTCGCCTCCTAGGTGGCGAGAGCCTTCTGGAGCTCGTCGAGCGAGGCGTCGGAGACCTCGAGCAGCGAGTCAACCACGAGGTCGGCCACACCGAACGCCGGGTGATCGCCCTGGCCCGGCTCGGGCACGGCGATACACGTCATGGACGCCGCCTTGGCGGCCAGCACGCCGGCCGGCGCGTCCTCCCACACGAGGCAAAGGCGCGGCGGGGCGCCGAGCTTGGCCGCCGCCGTCAGGAACACGGCGGGGTGCGGCTTGCCGTAGTCCTCGTCCTCGGCCGAGTGCACCGACGCGAAGCGATCCCGAAGGCCGAAGTGGGCCAGGGTGGCATCGATGAGGCGGTATTGCGACGATGAGGCCACGGCCATGGGCAGTCCCCGGGCGGCGCAGAGCTCGATCGCATGCTCGGCCCCCGGCTTGAGCTCTCCCTTGGCCAGCACGAGCTCGATGACCCTGTCCACGATCGTGACCGCCACTTCGTCGGGCGTCGGCTTGGCGCCCGGCCACGGGTACAGGCGATACCAATGCGCGGTGACCTCGTCCACGAACATGCCCTTGGTCGAGCGGCAGCCGTCGACGGCCAAGGGGACACCGAGACCGCCCAGGATCTCTATCTCGGCCTCGTGCCAGAGGATCTCGGAGTCGACGAGGAGCCCGTCCATGTCGAAGATGGACGCGGCGAACCCCGCCGGTACCGGGTGCGGCGGTGTCAAGCGGTGAGCTGCGCCTCGATGTCGGCCACGATCGTCGGGTCCTCCGGCTCCACCTGGGGCCGGTAGCGCGCCACGACGTTGCCCTCGGGCGACACGAGGAACTTCTCGAAGTTCCACGTGATGTCGCCGGCGTTGCCCTCGGCGTCCTTGGCCTCCGTCAGCTCGGCGTAGATCGGGTGACGGTCGTCGCCGTTCACGTCGATCTTCTCGGTCAGCGGGAAGGTCACGCCGTAGGTTGCCGAGCAGAACTGCGCGATCTCCTCGGGCGTCCCGGGCTCCTGGCCCATGAACTGGTTGCTCGGGAAGCCGACGACCGAGAAACCGCGGTCGCCGTAGGTCTTCTGCAGGCGCTCGAGGCCCTCGTACTGCGGGGTGAGGCCGCACTTGGACGCCACGTTCACCAGGAGCAGGGTCTTGCCCTTGTACTCCCCCAGCGAGGTGTCGTCGCCCTGGAGCGTGTGGATGGGGATGTCGTAGAGAGCCATGTGCCCGACCCTATCGGGGCCCGGTGGCGGCGTGCCCCGCCGCGTAGGGTGACCGGCATGCACGCTGTCGTGATCCGTGACAACCACCTGCACTGGGAGGAGCGGGACGACCCGGTCCCCGGCGACACCGAGCTGCTGGTGGCGGTGCGGGCCGCCGGATTGAACGCGGCGGACCTGGTGCAGCGCGCCGGCTTCTATCCAGCGCCGCCGGGCTGGCCCGCTGATATCCCCGGCATGGAGTTCGCCGGCGAGGTGGTGGCCATCGGCCGGCAGGTCACCCTCTTCGCCCCGGGGGACCGGGTCATGGCCGTCGTGGGTGGCGGGGCACAGGCCACGCTGGCCCTCGTCGACGAGACCCACGCGCTGGCCGTGCCCGCCGACCTCGACTGGACGGAAGCCGGCGGCTTCCCCGAGGTCTTCACGACCGCCTACGACGCCCTGTTTCGCCAGGGCGAGCTGCAGATGGGCGAGCGAGTCCTCGTCTCGGGCGCCGCCGGCGGCGTCGGGACTGCCGGCGTGCAGCTGGCCGCGCAGGCCGGCGCCACGGTGACAGCCACCGTCCGCGACCCGGCCCGGCGTGACGCGGTCGCCGCGCTCGGGGCCGGCACCGTGCTGGCGCCCGGCGACGAGGCGGCGCAGGCTCCCTACGACGTCGTCCTCGAGCTGGTCGGCGCGCCCAGCCTGACCAACGTCCTGCCGCACCTCGCCACGTGGGGGCGCGTCGTGGTGATCGGCGTCGGGGGCGGCGGCCGTATGCAGCTGGAGCTCATGGACCTCATGCGCAAGCGGATCAGCATCGGCGGCTCCACCCTGCGCGCCCGCAACCGGCGCGAGAAGGCCGACGTGGCGGCCGACATGGCAGCTCACGTCCTGCCCGCGTTGGCCGCGGGGCGGCTGCAGATCCCGGTGTACAAGACCTTCCCGCTGGCCGAGGCGGAGGCGGCGTACGACCATTTCGCTGCCGGGGCCAAGTTCGGCAAGGTGGTCCTCGTCGCGCTGTGATCGAAGCCGTCCTGTTCGACGGGGACCAGACACTGTGGGACTTCGAGCGCGTCATGCGCGAGGCATTGGTCGCCACCGCCGCCGAGCTGCGCGCCGCCCGCCCCGGCCCCTTCGCCGACGGGTTGCGTTGGCAGGACCTGCAGGCGGACCGCGCCGACGTGGCGCAGGAGCTCCCGGAGGTGTGGTCGCTGGCCGAGCTACGCGTGCACGGCTTCGCCCGCACGCTGCAGCGCCGACGCGCGGTCGAGGGTGGGGACGAGGCAGCGGACGATGTGCTGGCGCGGGCGTTGGGTGCGTCGTATTTCATCCACCGCGACCGCGACCCCGCACTCTTCCCCGACACGATCCCCGGCCTCGACGCCCTGCGCACCGACTATCGGTTGGGCCTGCTGTCCAACGGCAGCCGGCTGCCCGAGACGGTCGGACTGGCCTCGTACTTCGAGTCCGTGGTCTTCGCGCAGGATCACCGGATGGCCAAGCCGGACAAGGGGATCTTCGAGGTGGTGGAACGCGAGCTGCGCGTCGGACCCGAGGTGTGCGTGCTCGTCGGTGATCATCCGGTGAACGACGTGGCCGGCGCGCACCGCGCCGGTTGGCGCTCGGTGTGGATCGACCGCAACGGCGCGGTGGTGTTCCCCGAAGACGGCCCGCGACCCGATGCGGTGGTGGCCGCGCTGACCCAGTTGCCCGACGTGCTGCGCGCCCTCGATACGTGACCCGTCGGGAAGCGCCCTTCTCGTGACGTAGACTTCCCGGGTCAACGTTCGACTTTGCGACGCGCGAGGAGGTGCAGTCATGAATCTCGACGACCCCCCGAGTAACAGCTGCACCCAGGTTGCGTCAGATCTCTCTCTGATCTGACCGCCCCGGGCTGCGGCCCGGCACGTCCAGCACAACGATCCGCTGCGCGCCGGGGTTCCGGCGCGCCCGCGGGCAGGCACGAACGGAGTTGACCCATGCCTGTACGCACGCGGGCTCCGGCGAACGAGCACGCTCGCGGCGGAACCCCAACCGCTTCTTGCTGTACCTGGCCTTCGCCGGCCCCGGCCTCATCGCGGCCAGTGCGGGCAACGACGCCGGTGGTGTCGTCACCTACGCGTCCGCCGGGGCGCAGTTCGGTTACCGGACGCTCTTCTTCATGGTCGTCGTCACGGTCTTCTATGTCGTCATTCAAGAGATGGTGGCGCGGCTGGCGGTCTACAGCGGCAAGGGCCTCGCCGCGCTCATCCGCGAGGAGTTCTCGCTCCGGCTCACTGCGCTCGCCATCGTGGCCTTCGCCATCGCCAACCTCGGCCTCATGGTGACGGAGTTCGGCGGCATCGCCACGGCCTTCAGCCTCTTCGGCGTGTCCCGCTACCTCTGCGTGCCGATCGCCGCCTTCGTCATCTGGGCCCTCGTCCTGTTCGGCTCCTACCGCTACGCCGAGCGCATCTTCCTGCTCATGACTCTCGTCTTCATCGCATACCCCATCGCGGCGGTGCTGGGGCACCCCGACTGGCACCAGGTGGCGACCAACACCCTGTGGCCGCACTTCCTCTTCACCTCGGGCTTCCTCCTGCTGGGCGTGGCCCTCATCGGCACGACCATCACGCCGTACATCCAGTTGTACGAGGCGGGGGCCGTCGTGGACAAGGGCGTGCAGATTTCGCAGTACCGCTACCAGCGGGTGGACGCCATCGGAGGCGCCATTATTTCGGACGTCATCTCCATGACGATCATCATCGCCACTGCGGCCGCCATCGGCGGGTCCGGCGTCCTCACGTCTGCCACCGAGGCGGCACACGCCCTCAAGCCGGTGGCCGGGCCGGCGGCGGTGGCCCTCTTCGGCATCGGACTGCTCGGCGCATCGGCGCTGGCCGCCGCCGTCGTGCCCCTCTCCACGTCCTACGCGGTGGCCGAGGTGATCGGGGCCGAGCGCTCCGTCTCGAGCAGTTTCCGCAAGGCGCCGCTCTTCCTCGGCGTGTTCACCTTTCAGATCATCGTCGGTGCCGCCGTCGTGCTCGTCCCGGGCAACCTCTTGACCCTCATTGTGAACACGCAGGTGCTCGAGGGCGTCATCACGCCGATCACGCTGACGTTCATTCTGGTGTTGGCCAACCGGCGCTCACTGCTAGGCGGTGCCGCCAACGGACCGGTCGCCCGCTGGTTGGGCGCGATCACCGTGGTGACGGTGGGAGCCTTCGCCGCCTTCCTGGTGCTGCAGACGGTCCTCGGCTGGTTCGGAGTGGGCGGATGAGGGCGGTTGAGGGCGGCGGCCCTTTATCGCAAGGTCACCAACGGCACGACATCGTCGGGAAGGCCTTCAGCGTGCGCTGCGATGGTCCGCGCCACGGGCTGGCCCGCCGCCTCCATGTCGGCGATCACGTACTCGAGCAGTGCAGCACCGTGGGCCGACACCACCGCCACGTCGTGGCTCCACGCGGTGGCATTGCGCAGGCATTGCAGCCGGAGCACGTCCCCGGCAGCCTGGTTGTTGGGGAAGACGCCCGAGTAGGAGAGGCGCAATTCCCCCAGGGCGTCGCTCACGTGGGCCGACTCGGGCCGGTCGAGCGGCAGGTCCACGTAGAGGGCGTCGACGCCGCGGCCGAACAGGCGGGAGCGCTCGGCGTCGACCCGGGTCGTCAAGTCGCCTCCCGCCTGGCTCACCGTCAGCACGGCGACGTTGTCACCGGGATCGTTCTCGATCTGGAGTTGCGAGGTCGGAGGAAGGTCGGGACGCGTCGGAGCATCGGCCAGATGGGCCCGGGACGCGCAGATGTCGATGGTGTCGCGCACGATCTCCCGATGACGGGTCGGCACGTAGAGCATCCGCTCCTGGCCAGGCCGCATGCGGAGGAAGAAGAGCGCGGCCGACTGGCGACCCTTGCTCGACGCTGACGCGGCATTGTTGTCGACCGAGTCCGGAATGAAGCCGACCATGAACCCTGTCTCGTGTCCACCCAGCTTGAGCAGGGCCTGCTGACTGTAGGGATGGGCGGCAGTGGCCTCGCTGTACATGCCGACCAGACCACGTGTCGTCGCCCAGTCGACCAGATACCGCTTGACCGTCGTGAAGATGTGCCGCCCACGTGCAGCGGGGAGGGTCAGAGCCTGACCGGCGTGACCGACGACGTCATCGGGCGCATTCAGCACGAGTCCCGAATGACAGAGCAACTCACCGTCGGCCGTCTCGCCGATGGCCGAGATCAGGACGCCGGCGGCGATCCGTCGCGCGACCTCGTCGGCGTCGTAGGCCCAGCGCACGGGATAGGTGTCCCCGTAGACCGCCCGGACCGCATCGCCGAGTCGAGCCGACTCCGACGGAACGAGCATGCGCACCCGGATGTCACCGACCCACAGGGGATCCGGCACCGCAGGCTCGTTCATCGTCGCTCAGCCCGAGGAAGGGCCCGAGCCCGAGGTGTCCCAGACGAAGGCTGCGTTCATGCAGTCTCCGGTGGTCTCCGCGTTGGCAATGACGAACTTCTCGTCCGGATGGCCGGCGATCGTGAAGACATACAGAAGGCTCTCCTGGGTCAGGCAGGACAGCCCCGGGTAATTCGTCGAGAATCCGGAGATCACCCCCGCCACCTTTTCTGCGCCGCTCGGCACGACGGTGGGGACGACGGGCGTTTTCTGGCCCAGCCAATCCCCGAAGAACGTGTAGGCCGCCGGAGACGACGCCGGAGGTGCCGTTGTCGTGGTGGTGGTGCTCGTGGTCTGCGTGGCCTGGGTCGTGGTGGTCGACGCAGAGGTCGGCGTCGACGTCGACGCGCCGACCATGCGGCGAGCCGCCTTGCTGATCGGATACACCCACTGACTCGCAGACGCCTGCTTGGAGGGCGGCCCCGTCTCCATCTGCTGCTTGGGCGGTGCGCTACCGGCCAACGCCGACAACATGGCGGCGTCGCCGTCCCCGCTCATCCCGAGGGCCCACGCGCCGACGCCCGCCAAACCCCGGGCCCGGGCCATGCGGGAGGACAAGAAGAGCGAGTCCGGATTCTCGAAGAAGACTTCGTGCCATTGCTGGCCGCTCCGATAGGAGGTCCAGGCGGTGTCGGTCACTGAGTCCCAGTAGACCGGATGACCGGCCGCGGCCTCCTGTGCGTCCGTCACCACGGTGGGGCTTCCGACCGCTTGGGCCTCGAGGGTGCCGTTCGTGGTGGGCCAGTCGTAGCCGAACAGAGGGAAGCTGATGATCACCTTGCTGGCCGGGACGGTGAGTGTGTAGTCGTTCAGGATTGCCTGCACCGAGGCCGAGCCGCTCGTCATGGGCGACGAGGAACTCGGTGACGAATTGAGGTTGAGCTGGTACGCCATCACCATGAACGCATCGACGTAGGGGCTGAGCGCCGCCAGGTCGTAGAACCCTGTCGAACCGGTCCCCGACGACGCGTACGTGTCCATGGTGACCTGGTAGTTGGGGTTCGCCGCCTTGAGGGTCTGGGAGACGGCTTTGACCAGGTTCGTGACGCCACCCTGGTCGCCGGTGCCCTGCCCTTCGAAGTCGAGGTTGACGCCGTCGAGGTCACGCGCCTTGAGGAGGAACAGGATGCTCTGCGCCAGCTGCGTGGGTGCGGTGGCACTTGCGGACAGCTGGTCGAGCGACGACTGGTCGAAGTCGGTGACCGACAGCACGACGCGGTCCCCCGCGGCATGGGCGCGATCGATCACATCCATGAAGTCCTGGCTCACAAAGCCGTCCCAAGCGGTGCCGGAGGTCTGGATCGACCCGTCGTCATTGACGTTGAGGCCGAAGTAGTCGACTGTCGTGAGCCCGCTCAGGCTGAACGTGTCGCCGTTGCCCAGGTCCCAGTAGGGCATCACGCCGAACACCTCGTGGGGCCGGAGGGGCGGCGACGCGGCCAGCGCGGCGGGAGCGGCGTCCGCCGACGTGCCGGCAGGCGGCGGGGTCAGCACCGGGCCGGGCTGCTGGAGGCCGAAGATCACCGAGCGGTTCCCGCTGTCGCTCGAGACCGGCATCTCGCTGGTCGCCGGTGTCGTCGGGATGACCTCGCTCGCCGGGACGCTGGCCGGTCCTGGCACGGCCGGGCGATGCGGCAACCCTGTTGTCGACGCCGACGACCCGGCGACACCGGGCCCGAGGGCGAAACAAACGAGCGCAGCCACCGCCACGGTCAACGTCTTGGTCAGGGGTTTCTTCGACATCCACACCGAACGCTCCGAGGTCCGCCCCCTCTGCCCGCTTCCGGTGACCCGGACCTCTGGGCCCGAACGATCGTGCCCTGGACCGCTCCTGCGACGGGGTGCGAAATGTCCCCTCACCCTCTGGGACACCGACACGCCGCAGACGCTAGCCGTCCGGGAAAATGGCTTCCAAGCGGGTCCCGCCGGTCGCGGTCAGCCCCGAGGCGGCAACCGGGCTGCGCCACCCCGACGGCGGGAGGAAGGAGGCTCCCGGAGGGCCGTGCCCGGCCAGAGTGGCGGATGTCGCATACTGCCTGCACCATCCGCGCGAGGAGAGAAGGCACACGCTCATGACGTTCGTTCCCTACGACAGGCCGGTACGGGCCGCCATCGTCGGCCTCGGTCGTATCTTCGATCTGAACAGCCGCGCCTACGTGGACAATCCCGACGTCGAGGTCGTTGCACTCGTCGACCCCGACCCGGAGCGTCGTGCACAGCGGCAAGCCGAGTGGCCCCAGGCCCGTACGTTCGCCACGGCAGCCGACCTGGCGTCGAGCGGGCTGGAGGTCGATGCGGCCGAAGTCCTCCTGCCGGTCCCGCTCCACACCGAAGGCGTCTGCGAGATGCTGGGCTACGGATGGCACCTGAACCTCCAGAAGCCGATGTGCAGTCATCTGAGTGAGGCGCGGACGATGCTCGAGGCGGCGCGCGCCAACGACCGCGTCCTCCGTGTCATGGAGAACTACATCTTCTACGAACCGTTGCGGAAGTTGAAGGAGACCGTCGAATCCGGTGACCTCGGGACGGTCAGCGGATACCACTTGAAGATGGTGGGCAGCGGCCGCGGCGGCTGGGACGTGCCCATGTCGAGCTTCCAATGGCAGTTCGAGCAGATGCGCCGGGGCCGGGGCATCCTGGTGTTCGACGACGGCTGGCACAAGCTTGCGACTGCCTTGTGGCTCTTCGGCCCGCTGAAGGAAGTGCGAGGGTGGGTGGGGAGCACAGAGGTGATGCCGGGCATTGAGGTCGACGCCCCGACCACCATCACGTGGGAGCACGAGAACGGGATCCGCGGCGTGTGGGACATCACGTTGGCGCCCGACATGTATCTCCGATCCGACTACTACACCAACGACGAACGGTGGGAGGTCACCGGGCGCCGCGGGTATTCGCGCGTGAACCGCTGCACGGGTCGTGGCATTCAGCAGCCGAGCCTCGAGACCTACGTCGATGGCGAGATGCGCTCGTACCACGCGCTCGACGACGACTGGGCCAGTAGCTTCCGGGACTCGGGGCGGCACTGGCTCCGTTGGCTGCGCACGGGCGAGGGCCCGCTCATGTGGAGCGGCGAGGAGGCTGTCGACGTGTTGCGCTTCGCGCTCGCGGTGTATGCCAGCAGCGCAGCGGGTGGAATGGGTATCGACCCGGCGTCGGTGCCGGAAGGCGAGTGACCGGCGCCGTCGCCGGGAAAGGAGAGCGGGAGGTGACAGTGACGCTCATCACGGGTGCCAACAAGGGGCTGGGCTACGAGACGGCCCGTCGGCTGATCGCCGAGGGGCACACGGTGTACATGGGTGCGCGGAATGTCGAGCGCGGCACCGAAGCGGCATCGGACCTCGGCGGTGAGTTCGTGCAGCTCGATGTGACTGACGACGCATCGGTGGCGAACGCCCTGCGTCGGATCGACCAACGGGAGGGACGCCTGGACGTCCTCGTCAACAATGCAGGGATCAGCGCGGTGGGGGAGGTCAACGGCCCGATCGCGCTCGAGGTGTTCGACACCAATGCGGTCGGTCTGATCCGCGTCACCCAGGCCGCCCTGCCCCTCCTGCAGAAGTCCGAGAACCCGGTCGTGGTGAACGTCTCGAGCGCCCTCGGCTCGTTCTGGGCCGTTACGAACCCAGAGCGACGACAGTTTCACTTCCCGTCCATCGTCTACGGCGCCAGCAAGGCCGCCGTCTCGATGCTGACGGTGCAGTACGCCAAGACATGGCCGGACATGAAGTTCAACGCCGTCGAACCCGGCTTCACCGCCACCGATCTCACCCCGATGAGCAGTGCCGGTCAACCAGTCGAGAAGGGTGCAGAGGTCATCGTCCGCATGGCGACCATCGGCAAGGACGGCCCCACCGGCAGCTTTCAGGAGAACGAGGACGAACTCCCCTGGTAACGGCGGATCGCACGCGGCGCGGCCTGTAGCCTGAGGTCGCGCGCCCGTGACAACACGAAGGAGGTCGCCCGATTGCCCGCATGCTCTCGTTGCCTGGTTGAGGTGACTCCGGGAACCGCGCTCTGCCCCAAGTGCGGCGCTGCCATCAGACCACCGGTCGCACTGCGTCCACCGCCCAAGCGGGTGAGCAAGTCGCGCCAGCGGGTCAACGCACTGGACGCCAAGGACCGGGTCTTCGGCCCCGCCACGCTCGTGCTCCTCATTTCCTTCTGGCTGCCCTGGTACAGCTTCGGGCCGTTCTCCGCCGATGGGCTCGCCGCCCACGGCTGGCTGTTCATCGGCGTGCTGAACTCCATTATTCTGGTGCTCTACGTGCTGGTCACGGCCTTCGGTGTGGGCGACCTGGCCGATCAGGGCCGGATGTCCAAGGAACAACTCTTGGCCCTCCTCACCGGGATCAATCTCGCGCTCGTCGTCCTGGCCTTCTTGCTCAAACCGGCCGGCTTCAGCTGGTCCTGGGGCGCCTTCCTCGCGCTGATCGCAGCCATCGTGGCCTTCTTGCCTTTCGGCATTCCGCTCGTGCAGGCCCGACGAGGGCGCTGACCCAGTCGACCCGCACGCGCCGGGCCTGAGGCCCTACGTGCCGAGCGCTTGCCGCTTTCTGACCCTGATCAGTTTCCGGACGAGCGCCTTCGGTAGCGTCCGATCGATCGGGAACTGCAGGGCTCCCGTCGAGGTCGTGTACATGGCGAGCTCATCCCTCAGCTCCGGAAAGACGGACCCACTGTGCGGCAGGTAGCTGAGGTGGTTCTTGAAAGCCGCAAAACCGGCCACAACCTTGCCCTCGACCCGGAAGGCCGGCACTCCGTACGACATGCCCTGCTTGGCTTCGGGGACGATCTCGAGGATGGTGGCGCGGAGCGCTTCGAGCGTGCTGCGCTTCGGTTCCTCGACCGAGGCGAGGTAGGCGTCGACCTCTCTCTTCGACATGGTCCGCAGTCTCGCAGACGAGCCGGCCTGCGCACAGATTGGTCTGTGCGATGCATCAGCGAGTGAGGATCACCACGCCGGCATTGGCGCCCCGACCCACCGTGTGCGACAGCGCGACACGGGCGCCCTCGACCTGGCGCGGCCCGCACTCGCCTCGGAGTTGGCGCACCAGTTCGACCACCTGCCCCAGCGCGGACGCGCCGAGCGGTTCGCCCTTGGACAGCAAGCCGCCGCTCGGGTTGACGGGGAGACGCCCGCCCAGGGCGGTTGCACCCGAGTCGAGCAGGGCGGCCGAGCCGCCGGGCTCACACAGGCCGAGCTCCTCGCAGGAGCCGAGCTCGCGCGCGGCGTCGGTGTCCTGGCACTCGACCACGTGCAGGTCGGACGGGCCCAGGCCGGCTTCCTCGTAGGCGTCGGTCGCGGCGAGCGTCGTCGGTGCCGGCACCTCGTCGGCCGCCAGACCGGCCAGCGGCGTGGACTCGCTCAGGACCGACCCGGGAATGTGTGAACGCAGGACGGCCGCGGCCAGCGTCACGCCCGAGGGCGCCAGATCGGCCCGCCGCAGCACCAGCGCGGCGGCACCCTCGTTGGGTGAGCACAACATGAAGAGATGGAGCGGATCACAGACGACGCGCGAGCCCAGCACCGCCTCCACCGTCGTCTCCTTTTGGTACATGGCGTCGGGATTGGATGCGCCGTGACGCCGGTTCTTGACCACCACCTGCGCCAGGTGCTCCTTGGTCACGCCCGAAGTGAGGCAGAGGCGCTGCGCCCGAAGACCGAAGAAGGCGGGTGTGGCCGCCAGGCCCGCCTCCTCCTGCCAGGGCTCGAAGAAGGACGAGCGGATGATGCCACGCGGCATCTTCTCGGTGCCGAAGACGAGCACCGTGTCGTACTGCCCGGCCCTGATTGCCGCCGCCGCCAGCATGAGCGCGGCGCCCCCGCTGGCGCAGCCGGCCTCGACATCGACGATGGGCATGCCCGTCATGCCGAGGCGGCTCAGCACCTTGTGACCCGTCGCCACCCCGCCGTAGGCGGTGCCGCAGAAGGCGGCCTGGAAGTCGCCCTTGCCGATACCCGCCTCGCGCAGCGCGGCACGGACCGCCACCACGCCCATGTCCGTCGTCGAGACGCCGTCGAAGCGGCCGAAGGGGTGGAGGCCGACGCCGGCCACCGTGACGCCGGTCATGCCGGCGCGAAGGCGTAGGTCACGACGTCCTGCCCCTCCTCGTCGCGATGGAGCACCACGATGCGCAGCTCCATCGCCTGGCCCTCGACCAGAGCAGCCGGGTCGCTCTCGGTCAACCGCGTGATGACGCGCACGCCCTCGGGCAATTCGACGACGCCGACACCGAAGGGCACCTCACCCTTATAACCCGGAGGAGGAGCCGTGACCGCGGTCCAGGCCCACAACGTCCCGCGTCGTGACAGCTCAATCGGTTCGGGATCCTCGGTGGCGCAATAGGTACAGGCGTCGGCTCGCGGAAAGTGGACCGACCCGCAGGCGGCACAGCGCGTCCCGAGCAGGGCCGGCGGATCGCCGTCTGTGAAGAGTCCGTCACGGACCATGGCGGGCACGGTGCCGCTCAACTCCCCAATTCCACCAACTCGAGCCCGTCGAACTCCCAGTAGGCCCGCAAGGAGGCGATCTTGCCGGCGCCGTCGGTCCGGTAGGTGTAGACGCCGTGGACGATGGCCTGGTGGGTGCCGCCGGCCAGGGTGGTCCGGATGATGCCGACGTCGGCCACCTCGTCGCCGCACAGGTAGGACTCCGTGATTTCAAAGTCGATCGCCTCACTCGAGGCGATGACGGTGTCATAGAAAGCGGCGATGGCGGCGCGGCCGTGGTGCCCCTTGCCCTCGGGGTCGAAGGCCGAAGGCCCGATGGGGTCCTGCACGAACGCATCCTCGGTGAACAGGTTCAACCAGCCTTCCCGATCCCCCGCCGTGACGGCAGCCCGGGATTTGAGGCCCAGCTCGCGGGCGTTCAGCGGTACGTCGGTCATGTCCCTCCCTCTCAGCGGACCTTGGCGATGACGTCATCGGCGAAGCGCTTCAGGTTGTCGACCTTGGTTGCCAGCGTCTCGGTGTCCTGCTCAATTCCGTAGGGCCAGCGGAAGCCGACGATGACGTCGGTGACGCCCAACTCTTCGAGACGGCGCACACCGTCGGGGGTGTAGGCGTCGAGCGAAATCACATGGATCTCGAAGGGCTTGTTCTCCGTGCCGTACTTCTGGCGCAGCTCGGCCAACCTGGCCAGCAGTCCGGGGAGGTCGGCCGGGTCTCCCCCGCCGTGCAGCCAGCCGTCCCCGTCGATGGCGGCGCGCTTGAGGGCGGCGTCGTGGTGGCCCCCGATCAAAATCGGCACCGGCCGGCTGGGGACCGGGCTCATTTTGATGGAGGGCACGTCGAAGACCTCGCCGTGGAACTCGAAGAAGCCCCCCGCCATGAGGCCGCGCATAATGGCGATCTCCTCGTCCATCCGCTTGCCCCGGAGCTCCCATGGCACGCCGCAGATCTCGTAGTCCTCAGGCCACGGGCTGGTACCGACACCGAGCAGCAACCGGTTGTTGGTGAGGACCGCGGTGGAGCTCACCTGCTTGGTGATGAGCACCGGCTGGCGGATCGGCAACTTGATCACGAAGGTGACGAAGCGGAGATGCTCGGTCAACGCCCCCATGGCGGGGATGAGCGAGAACGGCTCCAAGAAGGGCTTGTCCTCGAGGAACTCGCGGGTTCCGTCGGGATTGAAGGGGTACGTGGTGTCGGACACCTCGGGGTAGCAGATGCTGTCGGGCACGACCATGGAGTCGTAGCCCGCCGCCTCGGCAGCCTGGGCCAGCGGGAGGTAGAAGGACGGGTTTGTCATCGATTCGGCATACGAGAAACGCACTGCACCTCCGGCTGTCCTGGCGGGCGGGCGCGCCTACCATGCGGCCCGTGCCCGCTCATCCTGCCAGGACCGATGCACCCGGGCACAACCCCGTCGAGGTGAGCGGTGCGCCGCCCCTGGTCACCGACCTCTCCCTCGACGACCTGGAGCACGACGCCCGGCGCGCCATCGGCGACATGGCCTACGCCTACTACTCGGGCGGTGCCGATGACGAGCGCCTGCTCCAGGGCAACGTGGAGGCCTGGAGCCACTGGCAGCTGCACCCGCACGTGCTGGCCGGGATCTCCGACGTCTCCTCGGCGACGACCCTGCTCGGCTCCTCCGTCAACTCGCCGGTCGTCATCGCGCCGACGGCGATTCAGGGCCTGGCCCACGCCGAGGGTGAAGTGGCCAGCGCCCGGGGGGCGGCCGCAGTGGGAGCGCTCCTGATCCTGTCGTCGCTCGCCACGTGCCGGCTCGAGGACGTGGCCGCCGCCGCGCCGGACGCCCCCCGCTGGATGCAGGTCTACATACTGCGGGAGCGTGCGCGCACCGAGGAGCTGGTGCGCCGCGCCGCCGCCCACGGCTACCGAGCCCTGGTCCTGACCGTCGACGCACCGGTCTCGGGCCTTCGCCTGCGCGAGTGGCGCATGGGCGTGCGCCTGCCCGACGACCTGGCCTTGCCCAACCTGGCGGGCGACAGCACGGACAGCGCGCGCGAAGGTGGGTTCATGGCCGTCGTGACCAACGAGTTCGAGCCGGCGCTCACGCCCGACGACATCGGATGGCTGGCGGGGCTGAGCCCGCTGCCCGTCGTGGTCAAGGGCGTGCAGCGGGCCGACGACGCCGTGCGTTGTGTGGACGCCGGAGCGGCGGCCGTCGTGGTGTCCAACCACGGGGCCCGCCAGCTCGCCGACGCCCCGGCCACCGCCGACATCCTGGCCGAGGTCGTCGACGCGGTGGCCGGGCGGGCCGAGATCTACGTCGACGGCGGCGTGCGCCGAGCCCCCGACGTGGTGAAGGCGCTCGCGCTCGGGGCGCGGGCCACCCTCGTCGGCCGCCCGTCGCTGTGGGCCCTGGCCACCGGGGGGGCCGATGGCGTGGCGGGGCTGCTGCGCTGGTACGAATCCGAGCTGCGCCGCACGATGGCGCTCTGCGGCGCCGGCACCGTCGATGCCCTCGACCGCGACCTGGTGCGGCGCACGCCGGGATGGGCCCTCCCGTGACAACCGTCGCCACCATGCTGGCCGCCCGCGCCGAAGACGACCGCACCGGGGTGCTGGACGGCGACGAACGCTGGACCTGGCGCGAGGCCATGCGCGAAGGGGCCGCGCGGCGCCCTGGCCCGCTCCCTCTTCGGCGACGCCAAGCCACATGTGGGTGTCCTCCTCCCCAACGGCTCCGAGTACCTCTTTTGGCTGAACGGCACCGCGCTGGCCGGTGCCGCCATCGTCGGGATCAACCCGACCAGGCGGGGTGAGGCCCTCGCTGCCGACATACGGGCCACCCACTGCGCCATCATCGTCACCGACGACGAGGGCGCCGGCCTGCTGCAGGGACTGGACCTCGGGGTGGCCGACGAGAACATCCTGGTCCTGGGCAGTGCGCGCTACGACGCCCTACTGCAGCGATTCGCCGGCAGCCCCGAGGCGGACGACCTCATTGCGAACGCCGACGCCATCGACGAGTCCGCGCTCTACCTCTTGATCTTCACGTCTGGAACCACCGGTGTGCCCAAGGCGGTGCGTTGCACGCAGGGCCGGCTGGCCGGCATTGCCGCGGTGGCGGGACCCGGTTTCGGCTACACCGCCGACGACGTCTGCTACTGCCCCATGCCGCTGTTCCACGGCAACGCGCTCATGGGCCTCTGGGGGCCCTCGGTCTGGATGGGCGCCGCCATCGCCACCCGCCCGCGCTTCAGCGCCTCGGCCTTCATCGACGACGTGCGCCGCTTCGGAGCCACCAAGTTCAGTTACGTGGGCAAGGCGATCGCGTACATCCTCGCCACGCCCGAGCGGCCCGACGACGCCGACAACACGCTGAAGAGCGCCTTCGGCACCGAAGCCTCGGTGCGCGACCGCGACCGCTTCCGCAAACGGTTCGGGTGCTACCTCATTGAGGGGTACGGGGCCAGCGAGGGCGGAGCCGCCATCAACGCCGTCATCGGCATGCCCAAGGGCGCGCTCGGCAAGCCCGTCGACGGTGTCGACCTCGCCGTCATGAGCCCCGAGACCGGAGAGGAATGCCCACCGGCCGAGTTCGACGCCGAGGGGCGCCTCCTCAATGCGGGCGCCGCCATCGGCGAGATCGTCAACCGCAGCGGCCGGGGCAGCTTCGAGGGGTACTACGAGCGGCCGGACGCCGAGCACGAGCGACTGCGCCACGGCTGGTACTGGACGGGCGACCTCGGCTACGTCGACGCCGACGGCTTCTTCTACTTCGCCGGCCGGAACGGGGACTGGCTGCGGGTCGACTCGGAGAACTTCGCCGCCGGACCGGTCGAGTCGATCATCTCGCGCCATCCCGACCTGGCGGTGGCCGCCGTCTACCCCGTCCCCGACACCGCATCGGGCGCCGGCGACCAGGTCATGGTGGCGCTGGAGACCGTCCCGGGCCACGACTTCGATCCCTATGGCCTTCGCCGACATGGCTGACGGAGCAACCCGACCTCGGTCCCAAATGGCTCCCCCGCTACGTCCGGGTCTCGCCCTCCCTCCCACAGACAGCCACCGGCAAGGTCACCAAGGTGGGCCTCCGGTCCGAGGCGTGGGCCTGCGACGACCCTGGTGTGGTGGCGCCCCCTCGGCAACACCGACGTCCGCTTCGTCCCGCTCACCGACGACGACCGGAAGGCCCTGGCCGCCAGGCCTGGCCGAGAACGGCCGTCCCCCCGTGGGTAGCTCCCCGTAGCCGCGACAGCCATCGGCTCCGCCGGCGGCACACCTGGTCAGCCGATGGACGCCGACGTGCTGCCTACGCCGGTGCGCCATGCGCCTGAGGCCGTCGACGATCTCGAGCACGCCCGCCAGATCGCCGACGCGGTGGTCGCCCGGCTCGAGTGGCGGCGGGCGCAGCCCGTGCGCTCTTCCTCGCGCCAGACGTGCACTGCCGCCATGCCGACCCGTCGCGGCCCCCGGACATCGGGCTCCCACGAGTCGCCGACGAAGACGACCTCCGCCTCTCGACTCCCAGGCCGACACAGAGACGCCGTAGATGTCGGGGTGCGGCTTGCGTGCGCCGGCCCGGGCCGACGTCACGCTGACGTCGACCAACTCCAACAGGCCCATCTGGTCGAGGAACTCGTCGAGCTCCCAGCCCCAGTTGGAGCAGACACCGATGGCGAGCCCGGCCTCTCGCAAGGACAACAGCGTTGCTGCCGCCTCGGGGTACGGCACCATCGTCTCCCTGGTCGACTCTCTCAGCGCATCGACCAGCTCCTCGACGTGGGCGTCGGACACGCCACAGGCACCGGCGAGGTCACGCAGGCGGGTCCGCACCCAGGCCTCGTAGGCCTCCTCGCTGATCGAGTGCTCGCCGTGCTCCACTCCGTCGTAACGGGAGTAGTAGTCGTCGAGGACGGCCTGATCGAGCGTGTAGCCATGGGCGGCGAAGATCGTCTGGTAGCTCGTCTGGTAATTGGAGCCAGCCGCCTCGGCGGTGTGGGCCAGGGTGCCGTAGAAGTCGAAGATGACTGCGCTGACCACCGACCCATAGTGCCTCGGGGGCGTGACAGGTCAGAGGGTGCGCCCCACCCCGCCGAGGTCGCCAGGTCATACTTTCTGCGGACATGGACGGCGACGAGCAGGCGGCAGACGCCCCGGACCCGGCGACGGGTGCCCAGGGCCAGGGCAAGGACCCGGAGGAACCCTCCACCCGCTGGATCGTGGAGCTCGTCGGCGTCGTGGTCGTGGCCATCCTGGTCGCCGTGCTGCTGCGGACGTTCGTGGTGGCCACCTACTCCATCCCCTCGGGCTCCATGGAGCCGACCCTGCAGATCGGGGACCGGATCGTGGTGGACAAGCTGAGCTACCACCTGCACGGCGTCGACCGCGGCAACATCGTGGTGTTCAGCACCCCGCCGAACGAGGACTGCGCCGGGCCGCCCGTCGCCGACCTCGTCAAGCGGGTCATCGGCCTCCCGGGCGAGACCATCTCCTCCGAGGGCGGGAACGTCTACATCAACGGGCGACCTCCTCCCGGAGCCGTTCCTCCCCTCCGATGTCCGGACCGACACCTATCCGGGACCATCCGCCAATGCCTATGCACTGCATCACCCGTACCGGATTCCAGCGGGCGATGTCTACGTCATGGGCGACAACCGGCCCAAGTCGTGCGACAGCCGCTACTGGGGACCGATCCGTGAGTCCACCATCGTGGGCAAGGTCGACCTGCGGATCTGGCCTCTTTCGCGGATCGGCTTCCTCTAGTCCTGCGCGGCACCACGCAGACGGCGGTGGCCCGCGTCGGACGTCAGCCTCCCGTGCGGCCGCCTTGGCCGTCCGCCGACGATTGCGAGACCACCTGAGCTGAGATGCCGCAGCCGGATCGACCACGTCCTTTGCTTCGTCAACCACCGTCGGTGACCATCTCCGCGGCCGAGTCCCTTGACCGTTCCCCGACGGTGCTGACGCTCGGCGATCATCGCCCCCCACAAGACGCCCATCAACACGATGGACCCGATGAAGAGGAAATGCAGGGCAAATCCGAGCACGGCGACAAGATGGCGAGTGTGAGAATGGCGAGCCGCACCGAGCCTTCGCTCGCGCGGGGCGGTGTCGCGCTCCCTGACTTGTGGGGCGAGCGGTCGCCGGGCGTCGAACTCCGACTGGCGTTCGCCGGCTTCTTCGAACCGGCCCGAGCCGTCTTTACGAATCGGCCGTTGCTGGCCCGGGGTCGCTTCGGTCTCGTGTCCACCATTTCTCGCTCCTCTTGTGGTTCCGAGGACTCCCCCTGAGATGTTTCGCAGGGAGCCTCGCGGGCCACCCCTACCAGCGGTAGAAGCGATGGCTACCGGCGTCCTCGCCGCGGCCGATGGCGAAGCCCACGACCCACAGCACCAGCAAGACGACCGCGGCGATCCACAAGAGATGGACCGCAAACCCGGCACCGAACAGCATCAGGACGAGCAACAATGCAAGAACAAGCACCATGAGAGACAGCACCTTTCGGATTGATTCCGAAACCCTCGAGAGTCGAGGGCCTGCGGTGTGAAGGGCGGATTCCGCCCTACGACGTCGACTAATAGGTCGAGTCGACACGACGGACGACGTTGCCCTGACCGTCGTCGACGACAGTATGGCGACGGCTGGTGTTCGCCGACCATCATGACGATGATGGACAGCACGGCACCGATGGCACCGACGACCATAAGAATCCAACCCACTTTGTTGATGTTGAAGCCGTGCTGATACGGCTCTGTGACTGCCCAATCGAGAATGGCCCCCACTGCAAACGCAATGACACTGACGACAAGTCCTCCAGCACCAATCATTTCGGACCCCTTTCAACTTGCTGCAATGGGTTTACCCATTGCGCGCGACGAAACAACCGCCGTACCGACTTCACCCGTTCGGGTGAGAGCGAACATGTGCCGCGTTCGTGTGAAGAGATGCGAAATCGTTGACGCAGTAAGAACACTGAGAAGCGGTACGCACAAGTGCGGCGTTCCGCGACGCAGGACCACTCGCATGCGGAACACCAGCCGAACGCGAACAACGGAAACCAGACGGTCCCGACGAGACCCGAATGGCCGCACGCGCGTCGAGCGGGCAGTATGCATGCTCACGCCGGACCGACCGAGGAGCGAGAACACCCATGCCAGCGCCGTATGCCGACAGCCCGGGTCGATGGGAGTTCCTCTCCTCGCAGGACGGCCAGGCTGAGATGTCCTGGACACCGACACCCGATATGGCGAACCCTTTCGGAAGCGTCCACGGCGGCATCATCGCCACGGTCATCGACGAGTCCATGCGGGGCGGCCCTGATGCCGTTGATCGAGACCCCTTCCGCACCCACCGTCTCCCTGAACGTCGAGTACCTTCATCCGTCCCGGTCGGCGGGACCTACACGGTGCGCAGCGACATCGTGCGCAAGGGCCGGGCGATGGCCATCGCCGACGCGCGGATCTCTGAACGAGGAGGGCACGGTGCTCGTCCGCGGCACCTGCTACTTCCAGATTCCCCGCCCGAAGTAACGCCGCCCGACGTCAGCGCCGCTCGCGCCGCCACACCACGCGCAGGCCCGACCAGGTCTCGTCGATGGCGCACACCTTGTTGTCCACCAGCCCCAGAGGGAGCGCCACGGCGCGCACCACGTTCTCGTCCATGGTGGTGGCGCGCCCGACGCTCGCTTGGGCCAGGCCACCCAGAGACCGCCCGCGGGGAAGATCATGCGGCCCAGCGCATCGATGCGGCGCTCGAATTCCCGCCGCTCGGTGAAGAAGGCCACCACCACGTCCGCCTTGCCCCGCGCCTGGCGCTTGACCGTCACCCCCGACGGCAAGAGGTCGAGCACGCCGGCCGGCGCGCCGATGAGCGCCACCGTCGACCCGTCGACGATCCCCAGCTTCTTGGGCAGCGGCGTCCCGCTGTACCCGCCCCGCCCCGCCATCAGCCGTTGACGGCCTCGTAGACCCGGAAGGCCAGCGGGTACTCGTACGCGCCGTCCCCCACGGCGAACCGGGCGAGATGCTGCGTCGAGCGCCGCCTCGGCCTCCTCCGAGCCGCTCCGGTGGGCACGCCCATGAACCCGAGCAGGGAGCGGTCGACCACCGCGCTGGCCGGCGCCCGCACGGTGATCTCGAGAGCGCGTGCTCTCGACGATCGCCGAACCCGGCCCCACCCAGGATGTCGCGGACGTACTCGTCGTCCCCGAGGCTGAACGGGCCGACCGGGCTCTTGCCCGGCGCCGGCAGCGTGGCGGCGGGACGAAGGGGCGCAGCGCGGTGCCGGTGTGCCACGGGTTCTGCTCCACCCCCTGCCAGCAGGCGAAGACGAGGCGACCGCCCGGGCGCAGCCCGGCGCGGATGGCGCCGAACGCCGCCAGCGGCTCGTCGAAGAACATCACCCCGAGCTGGCTGACGGCCAGGTCGAAGGGCTCGGGACCGAGGCCCTCGGTCTGCACGTCCGCAACGACGAACGTCACGTTCGTGCGCGCCGGCCTGCGCCGGCCCGGTCCCGGGCCAGCTCCACCAGCGGCCGGAGATGTCGAACCCGACCACCCGCCCCGTCGGGCCCCACGCCTCGGCCAGGGCGATCGTCTGCGCACCGCCGCCGCACCCGATGTCGCAGACCCGCTGACCGCGGCCTCGGCAGCGACCGCGTCAGCAGGTGCGGCGTCAGGGCCTCGGTCAGCCGCTCCCGATCGGGCCACGCGGCCACCCACTGGTCGTCGTTCCAGCGCTTCGATTCCTTCTCGTTGGCCACAGCGACAAGGTAACCGCCCAACTAGGTTGAGGCCGGTGCGCGTCGGCCTCGTCATCCTCCCGTCGGACCGCTGGACCGAGGCCCGCCGGCAGTGGGAATGGGCCGACCGCGCCGGGTTCCACACGGCCTGGACCTACGACCACATCCGCTGGGGCGGCATGCCCGACGGGCCCTGGCACGCCGCGCGTGCCCGTGCTCGCCGCCGCGGCCGCCGTCACCGAGCGCGTCCGGCTGGGCACCCTGGTCGCCACGCCGAACTTCCGCCATCCCGTCACGCTGGCCCGCGACGCCCTCGCGCTCGATGACCTGAGCAACGGCCGACTCGACCTGGGCCTCGGGCCGGGCTCCGAAGGCCCCGACGCCACGGCGCTCGGGCAGGAGCCGTGGACGGCGGCGGAGCGCCTCGCCCGCTTCGAGGAGTTCCTGCAGGTGCTGCAGCCGATCGTCGACGGTGCAGCCCACCGCCCGGACGTCGCTCCAGACGACGCACTACACGCGCCGCCGAGGCGCCCAGCACGCCCGGCGCGGTGCAGCAGCCACTCCCCCTCACCATCGCCGCCGGCGGGCCCGAAGGGCCTGCGGCTCGCCGCCCTGTACGGGCACGAACTGGGTCACCGTCGGTCCCACCGGGCGCGGGCGCGGCACGCCCGAGGATGTCTTCGACGCGATCACGCGCCAGCTCCCCCTCCTCGACGAGGCCTGCCGCGCCGCCGGCCGGGACCCGTCGAGCATCGGCAGGACCCTCCTGTGGACGCCGACCGAGCCGGTCATCACCTCGCTCGACCAGTTCGACGAGCTCGTCGGGCCCCTGCGCCGAGCTCGGCTTCGACCAGTTCGTCCTCCACCACCCCGCCCAGACGGGGCCCTACTCGGGCGACGTCAAGACGTTCGAGAAGATCGCCGAGCGCGCCGCCGGCTGAGCCGCCACCGCCTGGTGGGCTCACTCGGCGAACGCAGCCGCCACCTCGGCCTGCACCGCCGCCCGGGCCGACGCCGGCTCCACCCGCTCCACCTCGCACGTCGGTGCACCCGACCCACGAGGCCGCCTCGGCGATCGCCCGCCCCACCGGCGCCGCCGCAGTCGGGACGCAGCAGCGTCACCTGCTTGGCCACCAGCACCTCGCCCCGCCGGCCCGGGTCGACCAGGCCCACGATGCGGGTCCCGTCGAGCACCGGCATGGCGAAGTAGCCGTAGATGCGCTTCTCCTTCGGCGTGTACGCCTCGAGCCGGTGCCGCACGTCGAAGAGACGCTCGAGGCGTTCCCGGTACCAGATGAGCGAGTCGAACGGGGACAGCAGCACGGTGCGGCCCCGCATCCGGGTGCCCACCGCGCTGAGCGCGCCGGGATCGGCATAGGCGGGCTGCGCCCACCCTGCCACCGACACCTTCGTCAGCCCGGACGAGTCCAGCACCCGGCGCACGAGCGCCTGCGGACAGGCCGTGGTACTTGGCCAGGTCGGCCGGCAGCGCCACGCCGAGCGCACGGCCCGCCGCTGCCACCAGCTGCACGGCGCACTCCTCGTCGCTCCAGTCCTGCGCCAGCAGCGCAGCCGGGATGGCGCGCTCGGCCAGGTCGTAGACGCGGGCGAAGCCGCGCCGCTCGCGGCAGACCAGTTCGCCGATGTCGAGCAGCCACTCGGCGGCGATCTTGGTCTCCGACCAGTCCCACCACGGGCCGCCCTTCTTGGCCCCACCGAGTTGGTTGGCGGTCAACGGACCTTCGCCGCGCAGGCGGGCCAGCACCTCGCCGCACGACTTGTCCTTCTCCTCCAGCAGGTGCCAGCGCCGGCCCTTGGCCAGCGAACTGCCGGCGCTTGAACGCGTAGGCGGGCCAATCCTCGAGCGGCAGGACGCAGGCGGCATGGGACCAGTATTCGAACGTCTCGCTCTTCGGTCCCCAGTAGGCCTGCTCCACCTTGTTGCGGCCCACGGCACCCAGTCGTGCGTAGGCCACGAGCTCGTGCGAGCGGGCCAGCACCGAAATGGTGTCGAGCTGCACCGCGCCGAGCCGGCGCAGCATGGCCGGCACGCCACCCTTCGTCACCCGGGCGCCCCGGAGCCCCTGGGCGCTCAGCGCGACCCGCCGGGCATCCTCCAGGCTCAGGCGTGTCCGTCGCCATGCTCGAAGCTACCAAGAAGGGTGCTCAGCGCCGGCGGGCGCCACCTGTCGAAGGTGACGGCTCCGACGCCTCAGGCATGGCGGGGGGATCGTCCTTCGCCAGGTGCGTGAGCAAGCGCTGCAAGAGCGCAGTGAGCTCCGCACCCTCCGCTTGCTTCAGGGGAGCAAGGATCTCCTCTTGTACGCGATCGACGACCTTGTCGAGCTGTCGGACCCGGCGGTGTCCATCCGGGGTCAACGTGATGAGGTTGCGGCGCTGGTCCGCAGGATCCGGGGCCCGCCGCACCAGGCCACGGTCGGCGAGCTCGGTGATCAGCGCCACCATGTCGCTGCGATAGATGCCGGTCTGGCGACTGAGCGCCGCCTGACTCCTCGGGCCGAAGTCCCGCAGCGTGACGAGTACGGCGTAATGCCACTTACGCGCGTCCACCGCGGCGAGCGCCTCGTTGACCAAGCGATCGGTGTGAATGGCGACCTGCGACAGGAGGCGGCTGGGCAGGCTCAAGAGCCGCGGCGACTGGCCGTCGCCCGTCTCTGTGCTGTCCACAGCGCTCCCCCCCGTACTCATTGCCCTGATTCTATCCCCTCTTGCGTTAGTGAGACTAACCCTCTATCGTTAGTCTCACTAACATACTTCCACAACTCTGAGGAGGAGCGATGGCGTCCAAACTCGACTGGAGCACCATGCTTGCGATCCACGGCGCCTTGCGCCGGGATCTCGAGCAGGTGGCTCGGATCGCTGGAAAGAAGCGCCACGGTGATGGCGCGCGCCTTCAGGCCTCGCTGGGATGGGGACAGTTCAAGATGTTCCTGCTCGCCCACCACCAGGTCGAGGACGACGCGCTGTGGCCGGTGCTGCGCACCCACGTGGCGGGATTCCCGGACCAGGTCGCCCTGGTGGACGCCCTGGAAGCGGAGCACGCCGTCATCGAACCGCTGCTGGACGCGGTCGATGACGAGGCGGCGGATCCCTGCAGCGACGGCCAGCAGCTGAGCGACGTCGTCGACGAGCTGGTGACCAGGCTCGCCGGGCACCTGGCGCACGAGGAGGCTGACGGCAGGCACCTGATCGACACCACGCTCAGCACCGAGGAGTGGCAGAACTTCGCTCGGAGTCACGGGCAGCGACTCCTCGGCCACGCCTCGACCTACGTGCCGTGGCTGCTCGAGGGGGCGAGCCACGAGACGGTGGAGGGCTTTCTCGCGAACATCCCACCGCCACTCGCAGCCTCCTACCGGGAGCAGTGGGCGCCGAGCTACTCGGCCGTGCCGCACTGGGAAAGCACCGACGACACGCCCACCAGCGCCCGCCGGGACTGAGGACGGTCATCATGGCAATCGACGACACGAGCACGGCCCCCGGTCTCGCCACCACACCGGCCGGCGCACCCAGGCTGGGTCTGGCCCTGTTGGTCATCGCGACGGCACAGCTGATGCTGGTCCTCGACGACACCATCGTCAACGTGGCGCTGCCGAGCATGCAGCGGTCTCTGCATATCCCCCCGTCGCACCTCAACTGGGTCGCCAGCTTCTATGCCCTGACCTTCGGGGGGCTGCTGCTCGCCGGCGGCCGGGCGGGTGATCTCTTCGGTCGGCTCCGCATGTTCCGCATCGGGGTCGTCGTCTTCGCTGTGGCCTCAACGGCCGGAGGTCTGGCCCCGAACGGGACAGTGCTGCTCATCGCCCGTCTCGTTCAAGGCTGCGGTGCAGCGATCGCCGCTCCCGGCGCTCTGTCGCTGCTGGCTACCACGTTCCCCGCCGGTCCGGCGCGCACCAAGGCGCTCGGCGTCTACGGCTCAATGGCCGGGGTCGGATCCGTGTTGGGCCTGCTGCTCGGTGGCGCGTTGACCGAATACGCCAGCTGGCGCTGGGTCCTCTTCATCAACGTCCCCATCGCCGTGGCGGTCCTCATCGGCAGCCGAGTGTTGGTTGCAGGCCGCGGGAGCGCGGTTCGCTCGACATCGTCGGCGCAGTCACGGCGACTCTCGCCATCGGTGCCGTGGTGTACGGACTCACGAGCGGGAACACGAACGGCTGGGACGACACCGTGACGCTCGCATGCTTCGCCAGTGGCGCAGCACTGCTGGCTCTGTTCGTGCTCCGCGAGTGGGTGTACCGGGAGCCACTCGTACCGACCCGCATTGTGGCCAACCGCAGCCGGGCCGGCGCGTACGCCGTCATGCTGTTGCTCGGCGCCGGCATGCTCGCCATGTTCTACCTGCTCACCCTCTACATGCAGTTCGTGCGGGGCTACTCTGCGTTGCACACGGGGTTGGCCTATCTCCCGTTCGTCATCGGGCTCGGAGTCGCCGCCGGCGGCCTGGGGCCGCGGCTCTACGCCAGGCTGCCGGCGCGTGCGGTGATCGCTGCCGGCATGTTCATCTTCGCCGGCGGGCTGGCGTGGTGCGCCACCATGCTCTCAGCCACCTCGGACTATTTCGTCGTCATGCTGCCGGCGCTCGTCGTCGCGGGATTCGGAGGCGGCCTGACCTTCGTGGGCGCCACGGCGGTCGGGCTGCATGGGGTCGCGGATCAGGAGAGCGGCGCCGCGGCGGGCGTCTTCAACGCCAGCATCCAAGTGGGTGCCGCCGTCGGCCTGAGCGCGCTGGCCTCCATCGCGGCCATTGTCACCCGAGACCAAGTCCGCGACCACACGCCAGCGACGGCGTTGACGAACGGTTACATCGCCGGCCTTATCGCCGGAGCCGCCATCTTCGCCCTCGGCGCTGTTGTCGCGCTCGCCAGCATCAACGTCAGCATCAGCGCCGAAGAGATCTCCGGTCACTGAGCGACGGAAGCCGACATGCGCCGAGCCGCCGCGTCACCGGAGTATTAGTATGAACGCGACGTATTCCATCGACAGGAGGTGAGACCCATGAACGCTGTGTCCACAATGGGTGCTCCCGATCAGGCCAGGATGGCGCGACTGACGTAGTCGCCACCGGGAGCGCCCGACACGCAATTCGCGAAAGGCGACTCTCTTGAATACAACACCTTCTTCATCTCTGCGCTTCACCTCGCCGGCGCACGCCGCCGGCGAGCGAGCGTTGGTCCTCCACGGTGGCGGATCGGCAGGAAATGCATGGGAAATCGGGGTCATCGCCGGCCTTTCTGATGTCGGGCTCGATGTGACCGAGGCCGATCTCATCATCGGGACGTCGGCCGGATCGACGGTCGCCGCCCAAATCACGAGCGGGACCCCACCGACCGAACTGCTGGCCAGCATCCTTGCTGCGCCCCAGCCGCGAACCGGCCTGGTCGGAGCCGACCGTGGACGCGTTCGAATGTGCCGGTGGCGAACCACATGGAGATCACGAGCGAAATCATCGGTGCCGCTGAAGATGCGGCCGACATGCGCCGCAGAATGGGTGCCGCGGCGCTCGAGCTCGATGCGGCGTCAGACGGTTCTGGACAGGCCCAGTGGCGCGCCACCGTCGCTGCTCGGCTGCCCAGCCACGACTGGCCACGACAACCGATGCTCATCGTGGCTGTCGATGCCGAAACCGGTGAACCGGTCGTGTTCGACCGCCACAGCGGAGTCGACCTGGTGGACGCCGTCGCCGCCAGCTGCGCCAATGGATTCGGTGTCGCTCCATACAGCATCGGCGCCAGCCGGTACATAGACGGCGGCTACCGACGCAATGAGAATGCCGATCTGGCGGCCGGGTACGGCCGGGTGTTGGTGCTCTCCCCATTCGGTGGGAGGTCTCGGCACCCGGTGGACTGGGGAATGCAGCTCGCCGCGCAGGTCGACGAACTACGTGCACACGGCAGCAGAGTCGAAACCATCTTTCCTGATAGCGACTCGCGCGACGCGTTCGGCGTCAACATGATGGATCCGTCGACGCGTCCACCCGCCGCTCGGGCAGGTTTCACCCAAGGCAGAGCTCTTGCCGATCAGCTCACTGAGTTCTGGCGCTGACGCCTGCGAAACGAGCCGACTCGCAATCCGACCTCACCGCTCAGAGTGAGGCGTCCATGCCGGCGACCACGGCGTCGAGCAGTCCGGGGAACTTGGCGTCCAGCTCCGCCCGGCGCAGCGTGACGAGTTTCCTTTGGCCCTCGTGACGAGTCCTGATCAAACCGGCTTCGCGCAGCACCGCCACATGGTGCGTCGTCGTGGACTTGGCCGGTGCCGTCCCCGCCCGCTCCCCCAGCTCCGCGGACGAGAGCTCGATGCCGTCGTCAAGTGCCACCACCATGCGCAACCGGGAGGGGTCGGCCAGTGCGTGCATCACTGACGGCAGATCCAATTCCGTCTCTCGAGAGCTCGGCTTGTTCGCGCACCGCTCCACCTCCTGGTCCCTTGGTTCGGTGATTTTCTCTGATTTTGGGGAATGCCGACGACTGGTCTTACGTTCGATAGTTGTACAAACATCGAACTATCTCCATAGATTCCCGCCCAGGTGAAAGGTCCGAGCCTCATGCCTCTTGCTCAGTCCAGCCGCATCTCGACCGAAACTCCCAGCTCAGCGACCTCGTTACTGGACGTCGTCGAAGCCGAGGCTCCGACCGTTGCTCCCACCCCGACCTACGACCCCCGGCGTTGGAAGGCCCTGCCAGTGGTCCTCTCGGCCACCTTCATGTCGCTTTTCGACATCTTCGTGGTCAACGTGGCGGCGCCCAGCATCCAGCACGACCTGCACGTGTCCTCGTCCATCCTCGAGCTGGTGGTCGCCGGCTACTCCTTCAGCTACGCCGCCGGACTGGTGACCGGAGCTCGCCTCGGCGACCTCGTCGGCCGCCGACGGATGTTCATCATCGGGCTGGCCATCTTCGCTGTGGCGTCATTCTTTGCCGGCATCTCCCCTGACAGCGCCGTCCTCGTTGCAGCCAGGCTGGCCCAGGGGTTCGGCGCAGCAGCCATGATCCCCCAGGTCCTGGCCCTGCTGACCGCCAACTTCACACCGGAAGAGCGCCCCCGGGTGTTCTCGCTCTTCGGAGTCACGGTGGGGCTGGGCACAGTGGCCGGTCAGATTTTGGGCGGCGTGCTTCTTCAGCTCAACATCTTGGGATGGGGCTGGCGTCCGATCTTCCTCGTCAACGTGCCCATCGGCATCGTGGCGATCATCCTGGCCCGTCGCCTCATTCCGGAGTCACGTCCCGACGCCGCCGACCGCCTGGACCCCCTCGGCGTCGTCCTGCTCACGACCGGCGTGGGCGCCCTCACTGCTCCGCTCGTGCTCGGCCAGTCCCAGCACTGGCCCACCTGGACGTGGGTCTCCTTCGCAGCCGGTGCCGTGCTGGTTGCAGGCTTCTTGTGGTGGGAGCGCCGTCTGGGCGAACAGGGCGGCCACCCCCTCCTGCCGCTGAGCCTCTTTCAACACCGGGCATTCAACAGTGGCCTGCTGGTGAACCTTGGCTTCTTCGCCTTCTTCGGCAGCGTGTTGCTGACACTCACCCTCTTCCTTCAGGAAGGACTGCACTACTCACCCATGCGGGCCGGTCTCACCTTCGCTCCACTCGGTGTCGCCTTCGCGCTCTCCTCGCTCAAGGGCCGCAGTCTGCATGCTCGCTACGGGACCGCCATCATTTCGGTCGGTGCGGCCGCCGCTCTTCTGGGCGTGGTCGGGCTCGCCGTCGTCGTCACGGTGTCGGGGCTCTCGGCCACGACACTCGAACTGTCACCGGTGCTGGCCATGATCGGAATCGGCAACGGGCTCGTGATCCCGCTCATCGTCCAAGGCGTCCTGCAGAGCGTCCCCAGCCACAGGACCGGCGCCGCCTCGGGCATGCTCACCACGACGCAGCAGTTCGCCATGGTGCTCGGCATTGCCGGCGTGGGCACGCTGTTCTTCGCCCGTGAGGCGACGTCGGGCATCGTCTCGGCCCTGCAGTTCGGGCTCTACGCCGACATCGCGCTCGTCGCCTTCGCCCTCGGCATGACCTTCCTGTTGCCCCGGGCCCAGCCGGCCGGGACGCTCGCTCCGGTTGACGAGTTCGAGGACGACCCCATCGACCTCCCGCTGTTCGAAGGCGCCCTGTAGCCCAGGGCCGGCCCACACGCCGCGCCGGGGCTGGGTGGCGCGCCGGCCCGGCAGGGGAAGGCTGAACGGACGGTTGAGTTCTATTACGCAACCCACTAGCCTGTCGTTGTGGAACGTAAGAGCTTTTCGGGCATGCACTGCTCCGTCGCCCAGTGTCTCGAGGTGATCGGCGAGTGGTGGACCATGCTGATCGTGCGGGACGCCTTCTTGGGTGTCACCCGCTTCGACGACTTCCAGAAGCGCCTCGGGATCTCGCGGAATGTCTTGGATCAGCGCCTTAACCGGCTCGTCGAGACAGGCGTCCTGGTCAAGGTGCCCTACAGCGAGCACCCCCTTCGCTTCGACTATCGCCTTACCGACAAGGGCCGTGATCTCTGGCCGGTACTGACCACTCTGCGCGAGTGGGGTGACAAGTACGCCGCCCCGGATGGCCCCCCGATGTTGGTGACCCACAAGAGCTGCGGGCACATTTCTGACGCCGTCATGACGTGCTCCGCGTGCGGGGAGCCGATGGGGCCGAGGGACGTCCGCGCCGCCCCCGGGCCGGGTGCGGTCGAGCCGCTGGTCGGCGAGACACGACGATGAGCGCCGGCGCGCCACTGCTCGAGCGGGGACTCTTCTCGACGGTGAGCGCCGTGACCCAGCTTGAGCCCGGCCGCTTCACGGCCGAGGTCGACCCTGAGTGGACCATTGCCGGCAAACCCAATGGCGGGTACCTGCTCTCCATGTTGGGCCGGGCGGCCACGGCGAAGATCGTGCACAACCACATCGTCGCCGCCAGCGCCCACTACCTCCACTCGCCCGAGCCCGGACCCGTCCTGATCGAGACGGAGGTCTTGCGCGCCGGTCGTTCCGCCAGTCAGCTGCGCGCCCGAATGGAACAAGGCGGCAAGGGCTGCGTCGAAGCCCTTTTCACAGTGACGCATCTCGCCGGGGACACGTCTCCTCACTGGGACGGCGGGCTGCCCGAGAGGAGCCAGTCGCGCTTCGAGGACTGCCTGCGCCTGATCCCCAGCCTGCCCAACGGCAACCGGGTAGCGATCATGGAGCAGATCGAGGTGCGCCTCGACGCCGAGTCGAGGGGATTCATGTCGGGGCGGCCGAGCGGTCGTGGGGAGCTGCGTGGTTGGCTCGCGCTCCCCGATGCCGAGCCGTTCGACCCGAACGCACTGCTCTTCGCCGTCGACGCCTTTCCGCCGGCCACGTTCGACATCGAGTTCTCGGGCTGGGTGCCGACTCTGGAGTTGAGCGTCTACGTGCGGGCCCTCCCAGTGCCCGGCCCGGTACGTGTGCTGCAGCGCGCGCAGCTCATCGACTCGGGGCGGGTCGACGAATCGTGCTTCGTCTGGGACCTCTCGGGTCGCCTGGTAGCCCAAGGAACCCAGCTGGCCGGTATCCGCCTGGGTTGACCCCGCGTCATGGAGGAATGAAGAACATGCCCAAGGTCGCAGCGACTCCGACAGCCACCCCCGACTTTGACGTGACATCACTCGAATCGTCTGCCGCATTCGTGAGGAACGCCGGGCTCGCGGTCGACGAAATCAACCAGTCCAGGGTTGACGGACACATCGATCTCACGGCGGCACACCACACGCCGTGGGGCATCGTCCACGGTGGTGTCTACGCCACCGCCGCCGAGAGTGCGGCCAGCATCGGCGCCACGGCGGCCGTCGTCGACCGCGGCCAGGTGGCGGTGGGGCTCACGAACACGACCCACTTCCTGCGCTCCCTCACCGGTGGACGGGTCGATGTGAACGCGGTCGCCCTCTACCAGGGACGAACGCACCAACTGTGGAGGGTCGACATCACCGATGAATCAGGACGCCTGGTGGCTCACGGCGAGGTGCGCCTGCAGAACATCACTCCCAAGCCAGACGAATAGGAGGACGTCATGAGCGAGGCCTTCGTTCTCGGTGGCGTGCGGACGCCGTTCGGCCGTTACGGCGGGGCACTGTCGCACGTGCGCACCGACGATCTGCTGGGGCGGACGATGGTAGCCGCCTGTGAACGGGTGGGCGTCCCGTTGGAACGGATTGAGGACATCACGGGCGGGTGCGTCAACAGCGCCCACGAAGGTATGGGCGATATCGCACGCTGGGGTGCCCTCGCTGCCGGCTTTCCGGACTCGGTGCCGGCCGTCACCGTCAACCGCTTCTGCGCATCGTCGTTGACCGGCGCCATCAACATCGCCCACGCCATCCGTGCCGACGAGCTCGAGGTCGGCCTCGCAGCAGGTGTCGAGTCGATGTCTCGCTCCGGCTGGGCACAGATGAAGGGCGACGCGCCCTTCAGCCCCCGAGGGCCGATCCTTCTGCTGGACACCATGTGGGCCGGCGCCGGTGGTCCTCCCAATCCGGTCCTGCTGGCCAGGGACGCCTACGTCGAGATGATCAAGACGGCCCAAAACGTGGCCGACCGTTACGGGCTGACCCGCGAGGAGATCGATGCCTTTGCCCTGCGTTCGCAGCGACACGCCGCGGCCGCCCGCGATTCTGGCCGTCTCGGCCTCGAGATCGACCCTGTCGAGATACCCGGCACGAGACGACAGCCCGCCTGGATCTTCGAACACGACGAGGCCATCCGGGATGACACAAGCGCCGAAAGCCTCGCCAGCCTCGCGCCCCAGCCCAACACGACACAGATGACCGCGGGCAACTCCTCAGGTCTCAATGACGGTGCCAGTGCCGTCGTACTGGCCAGCGCGAGCGCCGCCGAGTCACTGGGGGTCGATCCGATGGCACGGGTGGTCTCGTCAGCGACGTATGCACTCGATCCCCAGGTCATGGGAATCGCGCCGGCGTTCGCCATCGCCAAGGCCCTTGCACGTGCCAGCCTCTCTCCCGCTGACGTCGACGTGTGGGAGGTCCACGAGGCCTTCGCCGCGCAGGCGCTGGGGGTCCTGCGCGAACTCTCGGTACAGCTCGACGGCTTCGAGGTGCCTGACGATCGGTTGAACCCCAATGGAGGAGCCGTAGCCATCGGCCACCCCTTTGGTGCCTCAGGGACGCGCTACGTCCTTACCCTCGCCACAGAGCTGCGCATTCGAAAGGCTCGCTATGGCGTGCTCGGCGTCTGCGTCGGATCCGGCCAGGGGGTCGCTCTCGTCCTGCAGAACGCTGACGCATCCTCGTAGTCCGAACGGAAGGCATATCGGAATTGAGCTCAACGAAAGCCATTGCGGTGGCGACGTCTCCGGAGGACGCTGCACGGATTCTCGCCAAGCGAGACGCGGTCATCCGTCGTTTGCTTCACGAAGCCGGACCCCCCGTGTTCCCAAAGCCGAAGGGTACGCATTTCGCGAGCCTTGTCCAGTCGATCACCTACCAGCAGCTCGCAGGCGGGGCGGCGCGAGCCATCCACGAACGGTTGGTCCAGGTGCTCGACGCTGAGGTCACACCTGAACGAATTCTTGCCATCGCGCCGGGGGCGCTGCGAGAGGCGGGGCTCTCGAACAACAAGGTCGCGTCGATCATCGATCTGGCGACGAAGGTAACCGAGGGAAGCCTGTCGTTGGACGGGCGCCGTCTGGCGAGGGAATCCGACAGCGAGATCGCCGGCCAGCTGACGTCGGTTCGGGGGATCGGCAAGTGGACCGCAGATCTCTTTCTTCTGTTCCGCCTTCGACGACTGGACATCTGGCCGGTGGGCGACCTGGCGGTGCGCCGAGGCTATGCGGCTGCCTGGTTGGTGGAGACGCCGACCCCAAAGCAACTCGAGGCGCTCGGAGAGCGCTTTCGTCCCTACAGGAGCGTCGCCGCCTATTACTGCTGGCATGCAGCTCGCTTCGTACGTTGACGCTCCGATCTCGGCCGTGTGCGGCGACACAGCCGGGACCGGGATCTGCCTCCTCACGGGGCCGATTGAGCGCAGCGAACACGGGCGGTGGCGCAAGCGCGCCGTCCCACGGTTGACCGCTCAAGGGACGAGGACGATCCGGTCGCTCGTACCGGTGCTGCTGCTCCACACCTCCTCGACCTCGGCCAGCGGCACGGCGCGAGCCCGCACATCGAACGCGCCTTCGGCAACCGCCCGGGCAATCTGCGGAAGCTCTTCCACGAAGTCCCGGCCGGGAACGGACCCGATACCGCTGCCGACGATCTGCAGGCGCGTCGAGCGCAGCGCCGCGGCGGAGATACCGGCGTTGGCTCCACCGATGGCGCCGATCTCCACCCAGCTCAGCATCCGGGCACGGTCGGCCCGGTTGGTCAGGATCTCCACCATCGCCGCGACAGTGGCCTCGCCCCACACGTAGTCGACCACCACGTCGACATCGGCCGCCAGGGCCAACTGATCGAACGTGCAGACCTCGTCGGCGCCGAGCGCGGGCAGCTCGGCCAGCTTGGCGCGGTCGCGGCCGGCCGCGATCACGTGGGACGCGCCGAACCGTTTGGCGACCTGAATCGCCATCCGCCCCGCGTTTCCCGTTGCTCCGAGGATGGCCACGCGTTGCCCGCGCTCGAAGTCGATCCTCTTGCGCAACGCCACCCACGAGGACATGACCGGGTTCATCGCCGCCGCCACAACCACCGGATCGATGCTGTCCGGCAGGACGACGCTGCGCGCGAGCTCGATCACGGTGCGCTCGGCCATCGTCCCGAGCGTCGTGTCGTCGAGGATCGCGTAACGGATCGCCCCTTTCGGGTCGCGGACCACGGCGTCGATACCCGGGATGAACGGCAGCGCACCGGTGCTCGTGTAGTGGATCCCGCTCGCCTGTGAACGCACCCGCGGATGCAGCCCGGCGGCCAGGACCTCCACGACGACGTCCCCTCCGCCCGTGACGACGGGATCGCGGACACCCTCGCAGCGCGGGGGCCGGGAGAAATCATGGACCACGGCGGCTTTCATGGGTTCTCTTTCACTGTCTGATCGCAGCGTTGCCGGACAAGAGAGATCTCCGTGTCGAATTGGTTCGAACTCCCAATTATAATAGTTTTGAATACCAACCAATCAAGTAGAATTCGGGGGTGGACTCTCCCGGTTCGCTCAGACCGCCGGCCGCGGTCGACCAGGCAGAGCTGATCGACGCAATGGTGCGTACCTCCTTCGTCATTACGGCCGTTCTGAGCAAAATCGCCGCCGAGCACGAGCTCTCCCTGACGCAGTTGCGCGTGCTGGCGATCCTGCGCGACCGCCAGGTGGCCATGAGCGACCTCGCGGCGTACCTCGGGCTCGACAAGTCGACCATCTCCGGCCTGGTCGATCGGGCCGAGAAGCGAGGCCTCCTTCGGCGGACACCGAACCCCTCGGACGGGCGCGGCGTCGATGTGGCGCTCACCGAAGAGGGGATGGTGCTTGCCGAGCTCGGAGCCGCAGAAGTCGCACAGGCCCTCTCACCCATGACGAGCACGTTGACTCCGCCCGAGGCGCGCCGCCTGACGAACCTGTTGGAACGAATGCTCGGATGGCGCTAGGCCCGTCCCGAAGACGCGGCAGGCGGGGTCCTCACGATCTCGTCCACCTGCCGGGCCAGGCTCAGTCCAAGAGCGACGCCGCCACCGCGTCCTCGAGGACGCGGTCGTTGGCCCACATCAGCTGCTGCTGCTTGGCCCGCCGGAAGTAGAGCTGGATGTCGAAGTCGAGCGTGAACCCGATGCCGCCGAAGAGCTGCTGGGCCATGGCGGTGATGTCGCGGAAGGTCGAGCACGCGAACAGCTTGGCCATCGGCGCCAGCGACTCGAGCGACCGGCCCGTCGCGCCGGCCCAGGCCGCCTCGTGCACCAGCTGCTCGGCCCCGTCGAGATTGGTGACGGCGTCGGCGAGATAGTGGGCCAGCGCCTGGAAGGCGCCGAGCGGCTTGTCGAACTGGTGGCGGTCCTTGGCGTACTGCGTCGTGATCTCGAGCGCGTAGCGGGCGCCGCCGACGGCCTGGGCCCCCAGGAGCACCAGCGCGGGCTCGAGCACCTCCTGCCAGGTGGCCCACCCGCTGCCGGCCGGGCCGATGCGGTCGTCCGCGCCCACGACGACGTCGGACAGCGTGACCTCGTACTGCGTGTCCGACGCGATGCTGAACTGCTGGCGCAGCGTCACCCCGCTCGGCCTTGGGGTCGACCAGGAACAGATCGACCGCCTCGGCCTCGTCGCCGGTGCGGGCCAGCACGACCAGCCGGTCGGCCGCCGAGGCGAACAGCACGTGGCGCTTCAGCCCGTTGAGCCGGAACCCCGTCGCCGTCGGCCTCGGCCGTCGTCTCCACGCCCCGCGGCGAGAACCCGTTCTCGGGCTCGAGCCAGGCCGGGGTCAGGATGGCCTCGCCCGAGGCCACCGGCCGCAGCCACTGCTCCTTCTGGGCGTCGCTGCCGGCGGCGGCCAGGACTCCCCCGCTCAGGACGGCGCTGACGAAGTGTGGGGTCGGGGCCAGCGCCCGGCCCAGCTCCTCGTAGAGGGCCACGCCCTCAATGAGGGACATGCCCGAGCCGCCGTACTCCTCGGGCAGCAGCAGCCCGATCAGGTCGAGCTCGCCGAGCTGGGTCCACAGCGCCGCGGGATACCCGACCGGGTCGTCCTCCATCTGCGCGCACCACTTCGAGCGGGCAGTGCCGCGCCAGCACGTCACGCGCCGTCTGGCGCAGCAGCTCTTGCTCCTGGTCGAAATCAAGGTCCAACACTCAGAATCTCTCTTCTGCTCGAGGGCACACGGCACACGGATGGGCAACAGATGCAACAGACAGATCACGACGTCACGGCGACGGCCGCCACTGGTCGCCCCGGCGGGCCCAGGGGTTGTCGTCGGCGCTCCGGGGCAACGCCATGCGGGCGGCGCAGGTGGTCTTGACGTCGCCGTCGACCGACAGCGTCACCGCCACCGTGACGAAGCCGCAGCCGACGTCGTCCACCGATCGGTCGACTCCACCACGCCCGCCAGCGACATGGTGTCGCCCGGGAAGACCGATCCCTTCATGCGGAAGGTGACCCGGGCCAGCCGGCCGTGCGGCCCGGTCCAGTCGGTCAGGTAGCGCTCGAACCAGGCCGCCTGGTTGGGCGTGTTCAAGAAGATGTCCTGGGTCCCGTTGCGCTCGACGGCGAAGTCCTTGTCGTGGTGCATCGGGCGCCAGTCCCGCGTGGCCAGGGCACCCAGGACGACCGTCGTCGCCGTGACCGCATAATTCGAGCGTCGGCAAGCTCGTCGCCGACCGCGACGTCGTCGAACAGGAGTTGCGGCACGACCGCAAGTCGTCGTCACGATGCCGCCGCCTCCCGCGGCGGTAGCCGAAACCCGTGTAGGACTCGACCGCCACCAGCTCCCCGTCCTGGTTGGCGTAGACGACGTCGATCACCCAGAAGCGCCCCGTGCCGAGCTTGGTCGTCTTCTCGTCGCTGACCGAGCGCAGCACCTGGTGCGTCCGCAGCACGTCGCCCATGCGCACCGGCGTGTGGAACTCGATGGTGTTGTCGGTCATGACCGCCTCGGGCAGGCCCAGCGCCGCCTTCAGGTCGAAGTGGACCTGCAGCGGCAGCGCCTCGTCGCGTCCGGCCCGGCGCCCAGTGGTGCGGCCGGAACCAGACCGAGACCATGGACGGCGGCGCCACCGGACCGCCCGTGAGCTCGCGCCGCCACCGCGTCGTCCCAGTAGAGCGGGTTGCCGTTCTCCACCGAGGCGCACGACGTCCAGACGTAGGAGCGCTCGACGGGGAACTCCCCCACCTCGTGGTACTGCTCCTTGCCGATGCAGGTCCCGCATCTCGGCCAAGGCCGCCGTCGTCGTCGCGTCATGCCACCACCTGCCGGGCCACCCAGCGGGCCACCGTCTCACCGTCCACTCCGGCCTCCTTCAAGAGGTGCTCGCGTGTCTGTCTGCGTCATGTCGGGCAGCGCGCACCGGCGCTCCCCCGATCGCCGGACCGCGTCCATGCCGGCCAGCAGCGGCGCCAGCTGCCGCACCGCGCCCTCCGTCGGATGCATCGCCGCCCCGACCACGCCGCGGGCCACGAACTGCGGTACGCCGGCGACCTCGGAGATCTCGAGCACGGGCGCGACGCAGGTGTCGGCCCCCGCCAGCAGCTCACCCACTCGTCCCGCGTCCGCTCGGCGAACGCCGCCGCGAACGCCGCCCGGATCCGGTCCTGCGCCGCGTCGTCGAACTGCAACGCAGCCAACTCGGGACACCCCAGCGCGCGTGCACAAGTTCGCGAAGAACTTCGCCTCGATGGCGCCCACGGCCAGCCACTTCCCGTCCGACCCGGCGTACGTCCCGTAACAGGCGTACCGCCCCGACAAGACGTCGTGCCCCGGCACGACGTTCCCGCCCAGAGCCAGCTGCTCGTCGATGGCCAGCGACGTCAGCCACAGCACGCCCTCGGCGACCGACACGTCGAGATACGCGCCACGCCCCGTCGTCGCCCGTCCCGCCAGCGCCGCCGTGATGGCCAGCGCCGCCTGCATGCCGCCCGCCGCGGCGTCGGCCACCGTGGCCCCCGGCAACGGCGGCGCGCCGCCGACCCCCGGCGTGCTCATGGCCAGGAACCCGCCCACGGCCAGGTAGTCGATGTCGTGCCCGGCCCACTGCGACGCCGGGCCGTCCTGGCCGTAGCCGCTCGTCGAGCAGTAGACCACGCCCGGGTTCCGCTCCGACACCGCCGCGTACCCCACGCCCAAGCCGGTCGACCACGCCGGGCCGGAAGCTCTCGACCACGACGTCGGCCGCCGCAGCCAGAGACAGGAACGCCTCTCGCCCGTCGGCGATCCTTCGAGATCGACCAGCACCCGCCGCATGCCGCGGTGCCCGCTGAATAGGCGAAGTACGGCGGCACGATCGGCGCCGCATCGGCCGTCGGCACCGGTCCGACCTTCACGACCAGCGCGCCGTAGTCGGCCAGCAGGCGCGTGCAACGCGCCGCCGGCCCGACCGTCGAGAGGTCGAGCACCGTGATCCCCTCGAGGGGGCCGCTCCGCAGGAGACGACACGGCTGCCACGCTCAGAAGTTCTTCGGCAGTCCGAGCTTGCGCCGGGCGATGATGTTCTTCTGGATCTCCGACGCGCCGCCGCCGATGGTGTCGATCACGGTGTAGCGGTAGGTCGACTCGGAGCGGCCCGGCCATCGGCGCCTCCTCGGTCTTCACCCGCAGCTGCGAACCGGGCCCGGCGATGTCCATGGACGCGTTGGCCAGGCGCTTGGAGAGCTCGGTGGCGAAGAGCTTGTACTCCGAGGCCTCCGCCGTCGGCGCCGCCCCGCCCTTGGACGACTCGAAGACGAACTTGAGCCCCATGACCCGGGCCACCTCGAGCTGGGTGGCCAGCTGGGCCAGGCGCTGGCGGATCACCGGGTCGTCCTTCAACGGCACGCCGTCTCGCACGGTCGTCCGCACGTACTCGACCAGCACCTCGAAGCGCTGCTGCATGGGCGAGAGGGTGAACATGGTGAAGCGCTCGAGGTCGAGCGCCTCCGAGATGTACTGGAACCCCCGCCCCACCTCCCCCACCACGTAGTCGTCGGGGACGAAGACGTCGTTGAGGAACACCTCGTTGGTGCGCTCGTCCCCCATGGTCCAAATGGCGTTGACGGTGATGCCGGGCTGGTCGATCGGGACGAGGAAGAGCGTGATGCCGGCGTGCTTGGACTCGGGGTCGGTGCGCCCGCCCGACCCAGTACCACTCGGCGAAGTGGGCCGAGGTGGTCCAGGTCTTCTGGCCGTTGAGGATCCAGCCGCCGTCGTCCCGCGTGGCCTTGAGCTGCATGGAGGCGGCGTCGGAGCCGGCGTTGGGCTCGGAGTAGCCGACGGCGAACTCGACCTCGTTGCGCAGGATCTTGGGCAGGAACTCGGCCTTCATCCGCTCGTTGCCGTGGCGGATGATCGTCTTGCCGACGATGCCGACGCCCTTGCCGATCTGCGGGCCGCCGCGCCGGGCCAGCTGCTCGTTGAGGAGGTACTCGTAGACGCCCTCTCCCTCGGTGCCGCCGTACTCCTTGGGCCAGGTCATGCCGAGGTAGCCCCGCTCGCCCATCGACGCCATGAAGGCGCGCCGCTTGGGCGTGTCGACGATCTGGGCCATGTTCTCCCGGGTCACGTCGAAGACGTCGGGGTCGTCGTTGGCGTCGAGGAAGGCTCTCGACCTCCTTCACGAAGGCCAGTTGCTCAGGCGAGAATTCGAACTCCATTGCTGCCTCCACGTGCCGGCGACGCTGCATCTGACGGGCCGTCAGATGAGGGCGACATCATAGGACACACCCCGCGCCGTCCTCCCAGGCCGAACCGGGGGACGGACCCGGTCCGACGGGCCCGGCGCGGGAGCCTCGTTGCCGGGACTGACCACGCAGGAATCGCCAGAACGCGCTGCCGGCACGCGGACGGTGCGATCGTCCGCGCCTCACCGGAGCCGGGTTCGGGTCTTCTCGCGCCGTCGGCGCAGTGATCCGGTCGGGGCGAGTCGACGGGGGCGCTCCGCTGCGAAGTTCCATTTCGTTCCGGCCTTCGGCGGCGCCGCGCGTGGCAGCGAACGTCAAGGCCTTGCCGACACAGAACTGGCCAGAGATCACAGGAGGAGTGCGTGCGCCAGGTGTGCGGTCGGCGACCGTCGGCGGGATCCTTGGTCATCCCGAGTGCTCTGGCGGTGCGCACTCGACCGCGGCCGGACCAAGCGTCGCTCTTGCTCGGACGGCACCGACTCATCTGTTGAAGATGGATCTCGAGATGCACGAGCTCTGAAAAAAGTTGCACTCTCACGCGGCTGGTGTTCCTCGTGAAACAATTAGCAAGACGAACTTGCCGTCACTTCCTTGCCCGACTCGGTCGGCCACCGCGTGGATATGCGCACCGCGACCACCAGTCGACGTGTCCGCGTTAACAGCAGCTCGCCAGCATGCACGGCCCGCCTTGGGCGAGAGTGTTTACAGTGCGCGCTGGCCAAAGCGACGTGTTAACGCGCAACTCTCCAACCGGTTGGCCGCACACCGGCCAGTCAGCTCGATGAGGCTGGCGGTGAGCGAAAAGGTCTCGCGAAGCAAGCTGGTCGGCAGTGCGGTCACCACGCCCACGCCGGACCACGGCGACGAGGACGACGCCCGGGTGGGTCCCATCGGGGAGCCGTCGGACTGGCTGCGGTCCGTGGTGCGGTCACCCCCGGGGTCATCGGGACGGTCGTCGCGCGTCGGGCGCGTCGCCGCAGTTGGCGCCGCAGATCCCAGCCCGGCAATGGCCCGACCGGCCTCGGCGGAATCGCCGGAGCGAGCCTCGTCGATCATCCCCTCGAAGAGGCCACGCACCGAGACACCGAGACGCGCCGCCTCGGCCTCGACCCAGGCCCGACGCTCGTGATCGAGCCGGATGCCTACAACGGTGGACTTCGACGTCGCCATGACCTGTAAACAGTAACCCCGGGTGTTTACATCGGCGGGCGCAGATTGGTGGCAACCAGGTGGTGGGCCCAGAGGCGTGGCTCGCCGCAGGACCGTGCCGGTCAAGGACCGGTGACGCGGCCATCATCGTTACGCCAGGGGCCGGCACGGGCCGCCAGGTGCCCTCCTTCTCGCCCGGGCGGCGCAGCCGAGGACCACGCCCACGAGGCTGCTGTGAGACCGATGCCCGGTCCGTTCCACTGGGTTCGAGGCCTCCAGCGGCCAGGGCGAGCAACGATTCTGTGAGGACTGACCCGAAGGTGCCGCCTGGGCCAGGAGATCAGCCACCCGGTGGAGCCTCGTCGCGTCGTCCCTGTTGATCGGGGTGTTAACGCTTCCGCCCAGGCGTTAACGAGCCTCGACCACGAAGGAACGGACCGGCGAGGCGATCCCTCGCAGCGTTACCGGTTCGATCGGGCGCAGCAGCCAGGCCTCGGGAGACAACTCGGCGGCCACGGCCTGGGTCACCACCACCTCGCCGGGAGCGGCGGCCTTCACCAAACGGGACAGCAGGTTCACCAGGGGCCCGAAATAGTCACCCTCCCTCGGGGTGGCCGAGCCGATGCCCACGGCCCCGCGGGCTGGTGGGAGCACGTCGTCATCGTCGACCGCCCGGCACACCTCGAGCCCGATCCGGCAGGCCGCCTCAGAGTTCGGCGCCGCGAAGAAGACCTCGTCCCCGATCATCTTGACGACGCGGCCTCCCGCCAGCACGGCGCTCGTCCAGGCGGCCGACTCGAACCGGGTCAGCGCGAGGTTCTGGTCCCGGAGGGGCAGTGTCTCACTCCATGCCGTCGAGTCGACCAGGTCGACGAAACCGAGCGCCACCACCTCGGTCGGTCCCTCGGCCTCATCGCCGGCGGAAGGGCCGGGACCCAGCCAGGACCGAGTCGTCAGGGCCCGGCGCTGCGCCCGCTCGAAGGCATCCATCACCAGATGGGCCAGGACGTCGGGCACCTCCGTGAAGACGGTCGTGGCGGCCTCGGCCAGACGGGCCCGGCCGAGCTCGTCGAGGCCACCCCGCCCCGTGCCCGGCCCGAGCTCGGCGAAGAAGAGCGCGATCGCCCCCTCGGCGATGTTGGTGGCGGCGGCGCCCAGCACCCTCGTGAAGGCGAGGATCGCCTCCTCCCCCATGAGGGCGGCCGCCTCCTCGAAGGCCGCCAGCAACGAATTCAGGTCGGCGGGTACCTCGGTCTCGCTCTCGGCCGGGATACCGGTCGCCAACAGCACGCGCAGCACGCGCGAGACGGAGAGACCGCAGTGCTGCGCCAGGTCGGCCACCGTGACCATGCCGCCTCTGCCCTGGGTCACGATCTCCCCCGCCACGGCGGGCAGCGAACCCGTCCGATGGGCCTCGACCATCTGCTCCATGGTGGCGCCGCGTTCGGTCAGGTACCGGAGGAGCGCCAGTCGCCCGGCCGCACCCGGGTCGAGCGGGTCGTAGAGGCCGGCGGCGCGCCAGGCCTCCTCCTGGTTCAACCCGTTCACTCCGCCCAGACGAGAGCGGCCGACATCTGTGCCCGCGCCATGCCCTTGAGGCGCGTCTCGCGGAGGCCGTCGAACCTGAACTCGCCCGACCCCTGGACGAGTTGCTCGGACAAGGACGACACGAGGATCTCGCCGGCGCCGGCCGCGTCGGCCAACCGGCTCGCCACGATGACCGTGTGCCCCAGGTAATCGTCGCCCTCGTCGACGGCGTCACCGGTGTGCACGCCGATGTGCACTGCGATCGGCTCGCCGTCGTCGGCGGGGACGTAGGTCAGAAAGGCGCGCTGAATGTCGATGGCACACCGCAGCGCGCGGGCCGCGCCACCGAACGCCACCATGAACCCGTCCCCCTGGACGCTGACCTCGCGGCCACCGTGGCGGGCGATGGCGTCACGCACGATGCGATGGTGCTCGCGCAGGACCTGACGCGAGGCCAGATCGCCCAACCGCTCGGTCATGCCGGCGTAGTCGACCATGTCGCAGAACAAGATGGTGACGGTGCCGTCGGTGGGCCGATCACGCCTGACGTCCTGCTCGAGTGCCGCCATCTCCACCGGATTCGCCACCGCCTCGGGCGTCCTTCGTCTTCAACGCTCGACGCAAGGCGGCCCGGGCGAGATCCTTCCCCGAGCGGTTCGGTCGGCTCTTCACGTCGATCCCGCCCATGACAGCGAAGCCCTTCACCACAATCCGGGGCGAACCGGGGATGATGGGGACGTCACGCAGCTTCAGGTCACGCCCACCCATGAAGGAGAAGCCGCGGAGTTCCACATCGAACCCTTCGGGCACGGTGATGTCGATCCCGCCCCAGAAGGCGAATGCGGTGATCTCGACCTCGGGCCCTTCGATCTCGGCCTTGCGCAGGTCCATGTCGCAGCCGCCCATGATCGCCACCGCGTTCGTCTTCCCACTGATGCGCCAGCGGCCCTTGGTGCTGTGACCGCTCATCACCGCGACGTGCCAGCGCCGCCGCCTCTTCGCCGACCCGGTTCCGGGCGCAGGCAGGCGCTCGTCGGCAGGCCGCGGTGCAGGCAGGTCGGCCAGGACGGCGGCGAGGTCGCCCCGGGTCCTCGCCTGGAGCGCACTCCCGACCCGTTCCGAGAACTCGTCGAGCGTGAGCCGCCCCTCCACCACGTTCTCCCGCAGCTGGGTCACGGTGCGATCCCGATCGGCATCCGCCACGCGCTCGGTCAGGGCCCCGCCATCCTCCGGCGGCGGGGGCGGGCTGTCAGGGACCGGCATGTCCGCCATGCGGACAGTCTGCCCCGTCCACCTGGCCGGGGCTCGATCTGACGACCCGTCAGAGAACAGTTTGGGCAACCATTAGGCTCATCGGCCGTGCGAGGCATACTCAGTGCAGCTGGCTACGTGCCGTACCGGCGCCTGGCCCGGTCAGACGTGAAGGACTTCATGGGCAGCGGGGGCGGCAAGGGCACCCGCACCGTGGCATCCCACGACGAGGACACGACGACGCTGGCGGTGGAGGCGGCCAGGCTGGCCGTGCGCTCAGCCCCTGGTCACACGCCCGATTCCGTCTGGTTCGCCACATCCGTGCCGGCCTATCTCGACAAAACGAATGCAACTGCGATTGCAGCGGCACTGCGGCTGCCGGGGGACGTCGGCGCCTACGACTTCGGCGGGGCCTTGCGGTCGGGCGTGGGCTGTCTAATTGCGGCGCTGCGGGGAGGGGGGGCCAACCTGGTGGTCGCCGGCGACATGCGCGACGGCCTGCCCACCAGCGCGGACGAGTCCGGCGGCGGCGATGCGGGGGCTGCCGTGCTCATCGGAGAGGGCCCGGACGTGCTCGCCGAGCTGGTCGCCTCGGCCTCGGCCACGACCGAGTTCACGGATCGCTGGCGGGCCCCGGGCGACCGCACCTCCAAGCTGTGGGAGGAGCGCTTCGGCGAGAACCGCTACGTGGCACTGGGCCAAGATGCCCTCGCCAGGGCGCTGAAACTGGCCGGCCTGGAGACCAGCGACGTGGGACGCCTGGTGGTGACCGGCATGCACGGGCGGGCGGTCACCGGGATCGTGAAGAAGCTCGGAGTCAGTGAGCCGGTGCTGGCCGACGACTTCGCTGCCAGTGTCGGCCAGAGCGGCACGGCACATCCTCTGCTCGTCCTGGCCGGCGCACTGGAGACGATGGCCGCGGCCGGCACTCCGGCGGGCACGACCGTCGTGCTCCTCCACCTCGCCGACGGAGCCGACGCCGTCGTGCTGAAGACGACAGAAGCACTGGCCGCCTGGCGTCCCTCCCGACCCATCGCCGAGCAGGTGGCGAACGGCGCGCCGCTCCCCTATGCCAAGTTTCTGGCCTGGCGGGGTCAACTGCATCCCGAGCCGCCCCGGCGCCCGGAGCCGGCGCGGGTGTCGAGCACGGCGGCCTACCGCAACGAGGAATGGAAGTTCGGCTTCGTGGGCTCGAGGGACCGGAGTTCGGGCGCCGTCCACCTCCCGCCTTCGCGCGTCTCCATGGATGGCGGGGCCGTCGACGACATGGAGCCGGTCGCCATGGCCGACGCCGCCGGCACGGTGGTCACGTCGACGATCGATCGCCTCGCCTATTCGCCGAGCCCGCCCATCATCTTCGCCGTGGTGGACTTCGATGGCGGAGGTCGCTATCCGGTCGAGTTGACCGATGCCGACCCGGACGAGATCCGCGCCGGCAGCCGGGTCGAGATGACGTTCCGCCGTCTGTTCAGTGCCGACGGCATCCACGACTACTTCTGGAAGGCACGTCCGGTTCGTCGTGGAGTCGCCAACACGGGAGAAGGGGCCTGATGGCATCGCACGGCATTTACGACAAGGTCGCCATCGTCGGCATGGGCTGCACGAAATTCGCCGAGCTGTGGGACAAGGGGCTCGACGACCTCATCGTCGACGCCAGCACCGAGGCCTTCGCGTCGGCAGGCGTGTCCAAGGAGGATGTCGACGCCTACTGGTTCGGCACGGCACAGAGCGGCATGAGCGGCATCACGCTGGCGCGCCCGTTGCAGCTGCAGAACAAACCGGTGACCCGGGTCGAGAACTACTGCACCACAGGCTCGGAGGCGCTGCGCGGCGCGGTCTACGCGGTGGCGTCGGGCGCCTACGACGTGGCCATGGCGGTGGGCGCGGAGAAGGTCAAGGACAGCGGATTCCAGGGGCTCAACGCGATGAACCCTCCGGGCGACGGGACGGCACGCACGCTGACCGCAGCGGCGATGTTCTCCATGGTGGCTCCGGCCTACGGGCAGAAATACGGGGTCGACGACGAGACCATGGCGGACGTCCTGGCCTCCATTGCCGTGAAGAACCACCACAACGGAGCGCGGAACCCACGCGCCCAGTTCCGCCGCGAAATCACAAAGGAGACCGTGCTCGGTTCGCCCCGGCTGGCGGGCACGCTCGGCGTCTTCGACTGCGCTGGCGTGGCCGACGGCGCGGCCGCGGCCATCGTGGTCCGGGCGGAGGACGCGCTGCGGTACACGGACAAGCCGATCTACATCAAGGCTCTGGCCCTGGCGGCCGGCAGCGGGTCAGGCCTCATTGACCCGGGCTACGACTACACCCACTTCCCCGAGTGCGAAGCGGCGGCAGCCGATGCCTACGCGCAGGCCGGCATCACCGACCCCCGCCGGCAACTGGCAATGGCGGAGGTGCACGACTGCTTCACGCCGACCGAGCTGGTGCTGATGGAGGACCTCGGCTTCGCGCCACGTGGCACGGCGTGGAAGGAAGTCCTCGCCGGGACGTTCGACCTGGACGGCGACCTGCCGGTCAACCCCGACGGCGGGTTGAAGTCCTTCGGGCACCCCGTCGGCGCGTCGGGTCTACGGATGTTCTTCGAGTGCTGGCTGCAGATGCGCGGGGAGGCCCCGGCGGACCGCCAGATCGCCACGACGAACCGCGGCCTGGCCATGACGCACAACCTCGGGGGCTACCCCGGTGAGATGGTGTCCTTCGTCTCGGTGGTCGGGAACCAGCCGGGCTGATCAGTCCAGCAGTTGGGGCAGCGGCGTGAACGACATGCCGTGTGCATCGGCCACGGGCTTGTAAACGACCTGTCCGTCGGCCACGTTCACGCCTTCGGCCAGCGCGTGGTTGGCCCGCACTGCGGCTTGCCAGCCCTGGTTGGCAATGCTCAGCGTGTAGGGCAACGTGGCATTGGCCAGCGCGTGGGTCGACGTGTGCGGCACGGCTCCGGGCATGTTGGCTACGCAGTAGAAGACCGATCCGTGGACCTCATAGGTCGGATGCGAGTGCGTGGTCGGGTGGGTCGACTCGAAGCAGCCGCCCTGGTCGACGGAGATGTCGACCAGGACCGAGCCGTGGCGCATCTTCTCGACCAATGCGTCGGACACCAGGCGCGGCGCCCGCGCCCCGACGACCAGCACCGCCCCGATCACGATGTCGGCCTCGAGGCAGACCTCCTCGATGGCGTGCTCGGAGGAGGCCACGGTCTCGAGCGCGCCGCGAAAGTGGTGGTCCACGTCGCGCAGACGGTCGAGGTTGCGGTCGAGGATGAAGACCTCGGAGTGCATGCCAACCGCCATGGTGGCGGCGGCGAAGCCGGCTACGCCGGCGCCGAGAATGACCACACGGGCGGCGCGCACGCCGGGCACGCCGCAGACGAGGACGCCCCGTCCGCCGCCGGGGCGCATCAGGTGATGAGAGCCCATGAGCGGGGCCATCCGGCCGGCCACTTCACTCATGGGAGCCAGGAGCGGCAGCGCGCCATCCTCCGAGCGCACTGTCTCGTAGGCGATGGCCACGTTGCCGGCGGCGACGAGCGCATCGGTGCACTCGCGGGAGGCGGCGAGGTGGAGGTAGGTGAAGAGCGTCTGGTCTTTGCGTAGGCCGAGCAGCGGGAACTCCTGGACGATCGGCTCCTTCACCTTGCAGACGAGATCGGATGACGCCCACACCTCCTCGGCCGAATCGAGGATTTTGGCTCCCGTCCGTACGAACTCGGCGTCGGTCATGGCCGAGCCGTCGCCCGCACCCTTTTGCACGAAGACCGTGTGGCCGGCCGACGTGAGCTCGCGCACACCAGCCGGCGTGAGCGCGACACGCCACTCGTCGGTCTTCACCTCGCTGGGCACCCCGATGATCATGTGCTACTCCTCGATGTTGCTCATCACGTGCTTGACGCGCGTGTAGTCCTCGAACCCGTACATCGACAGGTCCTTGCCGTACCCGGAGCGCTTGAACCCGCCGTGTGGCATCTCGGCCACGAGCGGGATGTGCGTGTTGATCCACACGCACCCGAAATCGAGATCGCGTGCCATGCGCATGGCTCGCCCGTGGTCGCGAGTCCACACCGACGAGGCCAGGCCGTAGTCCACGCCGTTGGCCCACTGCAGCGCCTCCGCCTCGTCACTGAACTCCTGCACCGTGATGACCGGTCCGAACACCTCGGACTGCACGAGCTCGTCGTCCTGGTGCAGACCGGACACGACGGTCGGAGCGAAGCAGTAGCCCCGGTCGCCCACCGCGTTCCCTCCGGCGGCGACCGACGCATGCGCCGGTATGCGCTCGAGGAACCCGCGGACGCGCTCGAGCTGACTGGCGTTGTTGAGCGGTCCGTAGTCCGCGTCCTCGTCGTCGGTCCCCCCGACGGTGGTGCCCTCGGCCTGCTCGACCAGCGCCGCCAGGAGCGCCTCGTGCACCCGTGGGCCCGCCAGGACGCGGGTGGCGGCCGTGCAGTCCTGCCCCGCATTGAAGTACCCGGCACCGGCGATCCCCTCGGCGGTGGCGACGGGATCGGCGTCGTCGAACACGATGACCGGCGCCTTGCCGCCCAGCTCCAGATGGACCCGCTTGAGGGTGGGGGCCGCCGCGGCCGCCACCTCCATGCCGGCCCGCACCGAACCCGTGACCGAGACCATGGCAGGCGTGTCGTGCACGACCAACGACCGACCCGTGTCGCGGTCGCCACACACGACGTTGAACACGCCGGGCGGCAGATGCTCGGCCATGATCTCGGCCATGAGGAGTGCGGTGACCGGAGTGGTGTCCGATGGCTTGAGCACCATGGTGTTCCCTGCCGCCAGCGCCGGGGCGAACTTCCACACCGCCATCATCATCGGGTAGTTCCACGGAGTGACGGCACCGCAGACGCCGACCGGCTCGCGGCGGACGAACGAAGTGTGGCCGGCCATGTACTCCGCCGCGGCCAGGCCTTCGAGGTTCCGGGCGGCACCGGCGAAGAAACGGATCTGGTCGATCATGGGCGGGATCTCCTCGTCCATGGTCAGCTGGAAGGGCTTGCCCGTGTTCTCGGACTCCGCCCGGACGAGGTCCTCGGCCCGCGCCTCGAGGGCGTCGGCGATGCGGAAGAGCGCCAGGCTGCGCTCCGAGGGGGTGGTGCGCTTCCAGGAGGAGAAGGCGTCGGCAGCCACCCGGAGGGCCCGGTCGATGTCGGCCGCCCCCGACACGGGGGCCTCGGCGAAGGGCTCGCCTGTGCTCGGGTCGATCAGGGGCGCGCTGGGCCCGTCCTCGGCGTCGCGGTAGGCGCCCCCCACGAAGTTCTGCAGCTTGCGCATGCGGCTCCTTTCCTCCGGCCCGTCGGCTACAGGATCACAGAAGATCACGCTGCCAACAAGCGTTTCCGCAAGTTCTGGACCGCATTGTGACGAATTCTGCTTGACTAGGACCCTCAGGGTGACACAATTCTGCAGATCGGGGCTCGGCCCCGCAATGACGAGCAAAGCGAGGTGTGACATGCCCGACGCCGAGGAGTCGGCGGAGGAGGGGCCGCAGGGCGACCTGGGCCCGGCATTGAGCCCGCTGCTCGACGCACCGAACCGCGCCATCATCGAGGCGCTGCAGCGCGACGGGCGCCAGCCCTACGGCGCCATCGCCGAGGAGGTCGGCCTGTCCGAAGCGGCCGTCCGGCGCCGCGTCCAGCGCCTCCGGGAGTCGGGGATCATGCAGATCGTGGCGGTCACCGACCCGCTGCAGCTCGGCTTCACCCGCCAGGCCATGATCGGGATCAACGTCGAAGGCGACGTACGGACGGTGGCCGAGAAGCTCTCGGCCATGCAGGAAGTCGACTACGTCGTGATGTGCGCCGGCTCGTTCGACCTGTTGGCCGAGATCGTCTGTGAGGACGACGAGCGGCTGCTGCAGGTCCTCAACGACTCCGTGCGCTCCATCCCCGGAGTGCGCGGCACCGAGACCTTCCTGTACCTGAAGCTGGCCAAGCAGACCTATACCTGGGGCACGCGATGAGCGGCCCCTCCCCCAACCCGGAGGAACGATGAGTACCACCAGTCCGGAAAACTCCAACCTGAGCGATCAGGCTCGCCGCAACCTGTGGATGCACTTCAGCCGCATGGGCACCTACGAGACCCACGAGGTCCCCGTGATCGTGCGCGGCGAGGGCGCCTACGTGTGGGACCAGCACGGAAAGCGCTACCTGGACGGCCTGGCCGGCCTGTTCACGTCGCAGCTGGGCCATGGGCGCACCGAGCTGGCCGAGGCCGGCGCCAAACAGGCGGGCACGCTGGCCTACTTCCCGCTGTGGACGTACGCCCACCCGCGCGCCATCGAATTGGCGGAGCGGGTGGCGAGCTACGCCCCCGGCGACCTCAACCGTGTCTTTTTCACGACCGGCGGCTCCGAGGCGGTGGAGTCGGCGTGGAAGCTGGCCCGCCAGTACTTCCGGATCATGGGACAGCCCCAACGGACGAAGGTCATCAGCCGCTCCATCGCGTACCACGGCACGTCGATGGGTGCGCTCTCCATCACGGGCATCCCCGAACTGCGCACTCCGTTCGAGCCGCTCGTGCCGGGTGCCATCAAGGTGCCCAACACAAACTTCTACCGGGCCGAGCTCTTCGCCGACGACGAGGTCGCCTTCGGGCGCTGGGCCGCCGACGAGATCGAGCGAGCCATTGAGCGGGAGGGCGCCGACACGGTGGCGGCGGTCTTCCTCGAGCCGGTGCAGAACGCCGGCGGATGTTTCCCGCCACCTCCGGGCTACTTCGAACGCGTGCGCGAGATCTGCGACCGCCACGGCGTCCTGCTGGTCTCGGACGAGGTGATCTGCGCCTTCGGACGCCTCGGCCACTGGTTCGGGGCGCTGCGCTACGACTACCAACCCGACATCATCACGGTGGCCAAGGGCCTGACCTCGGGCTACGCCCCCCTGGGCGCGATGATCGCCTCGGACCGCCTCATGGAGCCCTTCCTCGCACCGGGGGCCTCCTTCCTGCACGGCTTCACGTTCGCCGGGCACCCGGTGAGCTGCGCCGTGGCAATGGCCAACCTCGACGTCTTCGAGGGCGAGCACATTTTGCAGCACGTGCAGTCGCACGAGGCCTCGTTCCGCAGCGCGCTGGACGGCCTGCTGGACCTGCCGATCGTCGGCAATGTGCGCGGCGCCGGCTTCTTCTACGGGATTGAGCTCGTCAAGGACAAGGAGACGCGGCTCTCCTTCGACGACGACGAGTCCGAGCGGTTGCTGCGCGGGTTCCTGTCCGGTGCGCTGTTCGAGGCCGGGTTGATCTGTCGGGCCGACGACCGCGGCGATCCCGTGGTGCAGCTGTCGCCGCCGCTCATCTGCGGCCAGGAGGAGATCGACTTCATCGCCGCCACGCTCCGCGAGGTGTTGTCCGAAGCGTGGCGCCGGCTGTAACGCCGGGGGCCGCATCGGGCTACCAACGGCTCTCCCTGTGGTGGGAGGCCATCCCGGTCCCGCTGCCGCCGCGCCCCGCGCTCACCGAGGACCTCGACGTCGACGTCTGCATCGTCGGCGCGGGGTTCACCGGTCTCTGGACGGCGCACACGCTCGCGCTGGCCGACCCCTCGCTGCGGGTCGCCGTGCTGGAGCGCGAGGTCGCTGGTTTCGGAGCGTCGGGCCGGAACGGTGGTTGGTGCTCGGCACTGTTCGCCACCTCCGACGCCGCGCTGGCCCGCCGGCACGGCGTCGACGCCATGCGGGCGATGCGCCGAGCCATGCAGGAGACGGTCGATGTCGTCGGTGCCAACGCAGCGGAAGAGGGCATTGACTGCCACTTCGCCAAAGGGGGGTCGGTGGACCTCGTGCGCAGCGAGGCGCAGCGGACGCGGGCGCTCGACGAGATCGACGAGGCACGGACCCTGGGCTTCGGCGAGGACGACGTGCGCTGGCTCGACGCCGACGAGACTCGTCACGTCATCGGCGCGGCGGGCGCGCTCGGCGCGACGTTCACGCCGCACTGCGCCGCGTTGCAGCCGGCGCTGCTGGCCCGGGGCCTGGCCGACGCCGTGGAGCGACGTGGGGTCCGGCTCTACGAGCACACCGAGGTTCTCGAGATACGGGCGGGCGAGGACGGCGATCCGCCGTCCGTCCGCACGCGAGGCGGGACCGTGCGGGCGGAATTCGTGGTGCGCGCCACCGAGGCCTGGACGCCAACCCTGCCCGGCCATGCGCGTGAGATCGTCCCGGTGTACTCCCTCATGGTCGCGACCGAGCCTCTGAGCGAGGCATTCTGGGCGGGGGCAGGGCTGGAGGACCGGACGACCTTCGCCGATCACCGCCACATGATCATTTACGGGCAGCGCACGGCGGACGACCGCATCGCCTTCGGGGGGCGGGGGGCGCCGTACCACTTCGGCTCGACCATCTCCGCCGCCTTCGACCGCGAGCCGGCCGTGCACGCGCTGCTACGCCAGACGTTGACCGAACTCTTCCCCGAGGTGGCGAATGCCCGCTTCACCCATGCCTGGGGCGGTCCGCTGGGCATTCCGCGGGACTGGCACTCGTCGGTGGGCCTCGACCGCGCCACTGGCCTGGCCTGGGCCGGAGGGTACGTCGGCGACGGGGTGTCCACCACCAACCTCGCCGGGCGCACGCTGGCCGACCTCATCACCGGAGCCGACACGCCGCTGACCCATCTGCCCTGGGTCGGGCACGAATCACCCCACTGGGAGCCCGAGCCCCTGCGTTGGCTCGGCGTGAATGCCGGGCTGTGGACGATGAAGCTGGCCGACCGCAGCGAGGCGCGGCGCGGGCGCCCGAGCCGGCTGGCCGGGACGATGGGACGCCTCCTCGGCCAGTGATTGGTGTCACAATCTCGTCGTGCAGGAGACGGCGTCCGAGGCCATCACCAAGCTGATCTACACCTACGCCGAACGGATCGACGCCGGCGATTTCGCCGGGGTGGCCGACGTCTTCGCCCACGCCACCCTGACCTTCGAGGGATTCGGCGACGCGGTGACGGGGCGCGAGAACATCGCGGCCCTGTACGCACGGACGACCCGGCGTTACGAGGACGGGACGCCGCGCACCAAGCACGTCATGACCAACGTCATCGTCGACCTGGGTGATGAGGGGGAGACGGCGTCGAGCCGCTCCTATTTCACGGTGCTGCAGGCAGTGCCGGGCGAGTTCGCGCTCCAGCCCGTGATCGCCGGGCGTTACCGGCACACCTATATCCGACTCGACGGCCGCTGGGAGGTCGCCACGATGCACATCACGATCGACCTGGTCGGCGATCTCGGTCACCACATGCTGTTCGACCTGGCGCCATGAAGCTGACACTCGACTACACCTGGGACTGCACGCCTGAGGCCTTCTGGGCCCTGTACTACGACCCGGAGTTCGCGGTCCGCATGCACCTGGAGGCGCTCGGCTCCACCTCGGCCGAGGTGGTGTCGCAGGAGGGCGACCTGACGAGTGGCCTGGTGCGCACCCTGCGCTATGGACAGCGACCCAACATGCCCGGACCGGTACGCAAGATCTTCGGCGACGAGGTGGTCACCACCGAGGTGAGCACCTACGACCCGGCCACGACGTCGACCACCTTCACCATGACCCCGGGCACCATGGCGAACAAAACCCAGATCGAGGGGCGCATCGGCCTGGGCCGTCAGGGTGATCGCACTCTCGAGACGTTTCTTCTCGACGCTCGGGTCAAGATCTTCGGAGCCGGGCCAATCGTGGAGCGCTTCATTGAGCAGCAGGCGCGGGACATGCAGAACAAGGCCGTCGAGTACATGCGGGCGCAGTTGGGAAGCTGAGCCCTAGAAACCAAGCTCTGCGTCCTGTCTGGCACGGGGTTCACGCACCGTTTACAAAGAGCACTTGACCAGGGGGGCCGCTTTCACACAGTGTGTGGGCCGACACACCTTCGGTCGCTCGCCAGGGACGCGCGCCGGGACCTGACAGGTGGGTGCGTGGACACGAGACCGAAGGGGCTGCCGGGGGGCAGCCGGGGCGACAGTCCGTCCTCCGGTCGCCCTCCGGGGTGTCCGCGCCTCCGCGGAGGCGACTACGAGGAGGTACTGACGGTGGCGATTGCGGAAGATTTGGCGGTCATTCACGAGCCGGATGTCCAAGATCCGTTCAAGGTCGAACAGCACGGGATCGACTACATACCCGAGAGCGAGCGCTGGGCCAGCCCCAAGGACATCTTCGGCATGTGGGCGGGTGCGAGCGTCCAGATCGAGTACTTCATTTACGGCGCCATCCTCATGACCTTCGGCCTGACGTTCGCCCAGGTCGTGATCATCATCGTGCTCGGCAACCTGTCCTACTTCCTGCTCGGGCTCTGCTCGTTGCAGGGGCCGAACACCGGCACGACCGTCTTCGCCATCAACCGGGCCCCCTTCGGGCCCAACGGCTCGCGGCCGATCTCGTTCTTCAACTGGATCACGCAGATCGGGTTCGAGGTCGAGGGCCTGATCCTCATCGTCGGGGCTGCGCTCGTCCTCATGATCAAGGCGGGGTTCCTCCCCGGATCGCCGGCCAAGGTCATCCTCGTCATCGCGGCCGTGCTCGTACAGGGGATCCTCCCCTTCTTCGGCCACGCCGCCATCGTCAAGACGCTCCGCTTGCTGGTGATCCCCTTTGTCATCCTCTTCGCCATCATGCTGGGCTTCGCCATCCCGCACGCCAACCTGCACTTCGTCAAGACCAGCGGGGACTGGCAGGGCTTCCTGGAGGCGCTGGCCTTCACCATCGCGCTGAGCGGGCTGGGCTGGGCCGAGTGCGGCAACGACTACACCCGCTATTGCCCTGCCAACACCTCCAAGAAGGGCATCGTCGGCTGGGTCTTCCTCGGCACGGCCGTGCCCGAGATCCTGATCATGACGCTGGGCGCGGTGGTCGGCACCTTCGTGCTCAAGGTCGGGGCCAACGCCAACGGTTTCCTCCCCTTCGCCCACCAGAGCGCCATCCCGTCGTGGTTCGTGGTGGTGTTCCTGATCTTCGCTGTGATTCAGCTCTTCGGCATCAACAGCCTGGACATGTACTCGTCGGGCGTGACCCTGCAGGCCATTGGCGTGCCGGTCAAGCGCTACCAGGCCGTGCTGATCGACTGCGTGATCGCGTTGGGCGTCACGATGTACGCCATCTTCAGCTCCTCCTTCACGACGTACCTGGAGGACTTCGTGGACGTCGTGATCGTGTGGATTGCACCTTGGGCCGCCATCTTCCTGACCGACTGGATCCTGCGCCGCTACCGCTACGTGCCGAGCGAGCTACAGAAGACGGGCCGCGACTCGCTGTACTGGCGCAAGGGTGGCATCTTCTGGCCGGCACTGGTGGCCCAGCTGATCGGCATGTTCGCCGCCATCTCGGGCCTGTCGGCCACCTTCCACCTCCCCACGTGGCTGAACCTGGTGACGTACCACACCCGCGACGCCTACGGCTTCGGCGCCGACTTCAGCATCTTCCTGGGGATGGGCGTCGGCGCGCTGGTGTATCTCATCCTGGCCACCCGGAGCGTGCGGCGGCAGGCCGACGCGCAGGACCAGCTGCTCAGGGAGGAGGGCCTGCTCGTCGGCTGACCATTCCGGTTCATGACGTCAGCGAGTCCGAGCAGTCGGCGATCGACGCCAATACCGATGCCCTCAGCGGCTCGGCCGGGTAGGGAGCCTCACCGGAAGACGAGATCTCCCCCGGCGGCCGGCTCAGCCCCAGTCCTCGGTGAGGCCTCCGTGGCCGTCAGGGTGGAACAGTGGCATGGACCCTAAGGCCTGGACCAATGCGGCGTCGGGACCCAAGGCCTCCTTCCAGCTCCCGCCCTCGGTCATGAGGGTCCCGATGACGACCGGCTCGGCTTCCATGCGACGAACCAGCCGCAAGGCAGACGACAGCGAGGCTCCGGTCGAGATCACGTCGTCGACGACGGCCACCCGCCTGCCCCTGACGGCATCGACACGGGCCGGGTCCATGCGTAGGCGTTGCGGCTTGTCCGTCGTGATCGAATAGACCGGCTCGGCCCACGCTTCGCCGAGGTGGATCTTGGGTGTCTTGTGCAGGATCACGTAATCGTCCAGCCCGAGGGCGCGACTGGCCTCGATGGCCAGGGGGATGCCCATGGTGGCCACCGACACGATGATGTCGGGCTGCGCCGGCCGCATGAGTTCGGCCAGCTCACGGCCGGCCGTCTCGGCAAACCCCACGCCCAGGTCGACCGTGATGAGGAGTGCGATCGTCAGCTCGTCGGAAAGGGGGACGAGCGGGAGCTGCAGCATCTGGCTCCCCACGGTGGTCGTGTAGATACGATCGGCGGCCGTGGACATGAGTCTTCCGCCCGAGCATATGTCCCCCGCAAAGCCCCTCGGTGATGCACTCGTGCGCGAGATGCTGGCCGTCGCCGTGGCCGAGGCTCGCCACGGAGTGTCCGAGGGGGGCATCCCGATCGGCGCCGCTCTCTTCCACACCGACGGGACCCTGCTGGGTCGCGGACACAACCGGCGCGTCCAGGACGGAGACCCCTCCATGCACGCCGAAACGGCCGCCTTTCGGGCCGCTGGTCGCCGGCGCCACTATGCCGACTGCGTCATGGTGACCACGCTGTCGCCCTGCTGGTACTGCAGCGGGCTGCTGCGCCAATTCGGGATCGGTACCGTGGTCATCGGCGAGGCGCGCAACTTCGAGGGTGGCCACGCCTGGGTGGCCGAGCACGGCTGCCGGGTCGTGCTCCTGGACGACCCCGAATGCATTGCGTTGCTTGGCGATTTCATCGCGGCCCACTCGGAGCTCTGGCACGAGGACATCGGCCTGTAGGCAGCTGGTATTGCGCGACCCGGCCGTTGACATCTCACCGAGGGAATCGCATACTCCGCGTAGCCGGACATCCCAGACCGGGTTCGTCGGTCACAGAGTCGGAGGACAGATGGCCACGACCCACCAACCAGACCAAGCTGTCTTCCGATCGGTCCTGCCCGAGGACATCGACTGGGAGCCGTTTCCCGCGTTCCCGCCATCGGCCCGGCTCGCCGTCGTGGTGGGCCACCCCTCCGAGCCAGGGCCATACGTCGTCAGGGTCAAGGTTCCTTCTGGCGTCAAGCTCATGCCCCACCGGCACGACGAGGACCGTGTGTACACGGTCATGTCCGGTGTGTTCTACATCGGCCGCGGCGATCAGTTCGACGAAGAGAAGCTCGAGGCCTATCCGCCCGGAAGTGTCATCGTCCTGCCGGGCAACACGCCCCACTTCCACTGGGCGAAGTCAGGTGAGTACGTCACGCAGGTCACGGCACTCGGTCCGATAAGCCTGCACTACGTCGACCCCCATGAGGATCCCAGGAACTGAGGTGTTGCCGGAGCGTCGCCTGGCCTCTCACGACGACCGGGTCCCCGGCCGCGAGGTGAGGTCAGTTGGCGTTGGTGGTGCGTTTGGAGGGCAGCAGGAGCAGAACGATGAGAGTGATGATCGAAAAGAAGAAGCCGAGGATGAGCCAACCCACAGCATGACGACCCTTACGCTTCGCGATGTTGTAGATCCAGACCATGATGAGGATCCAGATGATGAATCCGATGACGCCCCCGAAAGCTGATCCGGTACTCGCTAACACGGAAGAACTTTCACAAAGCGGACGATCATGTGCTTGCCTCCGTCTGAAACCTCAGGGATGAAGAGCTTCGTGAGGGAGTGTACGCCGATGCAGTCCCCCGGTCTATGTGCTCCAGGCCGAGCGGGCCAGAAAACCTTCACGCCGCCGTCTCAGCTCGGCGGGGCTTGGCGGATGTACACGCTGATCTCCTCGAGGAGTCCCTCGGGACCCATTACGAAGACAAGACACTCGTGAGTGACCAGGGGACCAGTCTCCAACTGAATCGTCTCGCATAGTTCCGCCATGACCCGTCGATCGTCCAGTTCCGTGACGCGATCGATGTCCATGCGGTACCCGGGCAACGACGGCATGGTGCGTTGGAGAAACGACAGGTACGGAGTCACACCTTCGAAGTCGTCCCCAAAGGGTCCGTGCCTGACCACCCTGGAGGCCAAGCAGCGGGTCACGAGGTCCCAATCCTGGCGGGCCACTGCCTCCAGGTAGCGGCGGGCGACAGAAATCGACGGACTTGTCGTCTTCGACACGCAACCAACGTACTTCGGTGTGCCAAACGCTCTGACTTGGAACCCACCACGCGCAGGCAGCGACCGGCCTCAGGCCATGGCACCGATCAGGGAACCGAGTCCCAGGAGATCGACGATGTAGAGCTCGTCTTCGTTGAGGCCGACAAATTCGATACCCGTTCGCACGACCTCTTCCGGGCCGCTTTTCACATTTCGCACCACACCGGTGAACGTCATATCGATGGAGCCACCGATCGAGAGACGCACGAAGACACGGCGCCCTACGAGGTCGGGTGGATCCGGATGACGGAAGTCCATTCCCACACCCAGCGTCGAGAAGTCGAAGACTCCGCACCCGCGCCAAAGCCGGGAGGACTCGCCCTCGCCATTGTGGAGTGATTCTCCCTCAACGTGGCAGACACCCATCCACATGGTGGTTTGGCGCTGCGCCCGTCGGCGATCCTTCATGGTCCATCCTCCAGATACGACGCCGCATCGATTCGAAGCCGCGACAGGGCCTCGGTTCTGTGTCGACCAAAGTCCGGATCGACTTGAACGCGTTGCAGCAATGCGAGTTCGGGCCGTCCCGCGTCGGGTGTGGGTCAGTCCGGAGGCCCGAAAAGGCGGTCCCCGGCGTCACCGAGCCCAGGCACGATGTACCCCGAGTCGTTCAACTCGGGGGTCCACCGCGGCGCAGTACACGCGCACGCCGGGGTGATCACCGCCGAAGGCAGCCAAGCCAGGTTCGGAGGCCACGACACAGAGTGCGATGATTTCGGCGGCGCCGCGCTCCCGCACCAGCTCGCAGACCTGACCGAGCGAGCCGCCCGTTGCCAGCATCGGGTCGCACACCATGACCCGGCGGCCCGTGAGGTCCGCTGGAAGGCGATTCAGGTAGACCTCAGACCGCAGTGTTGCCTCGTCCCGTCGGAGGCCGACGTGCGCCACTTCGGTCAGCGGCACGATCTCCTGGATCGCCGGCACCATGCCGAGCCCGGCACGCAGGATCGGCACCAGCAGCACGACCTCGGTCACGCGACGCGCCGGTGCGGCATCCGCCACGGGTGTGTCGACCGAGACCTCTTCAGTGCCGAGATCGCGCAGTGCCTCGTAGGCCAGAAGGCCGGAGACCTCCGAAACGAGCTGACGAAAGGTGTCGCTCCCGGTCCTGTGCTCGCGCAGCTGGGCGAGACGGTGCGCCAGGACGGGGTGGTCGATGACAGTGACGGCGGTCATGGGCGACCTGCCTCCACGGCCGCCACCAGGTCTCCCAACACCCGCCGCAACTCAAGCGTGGCGCGATCGGCTCTCGTGTGGACCTCGGCGGTCGGGTCCAGTGGAAGCTCGAGCTCGTGGTACGCCTCCTGAATGCGGAGGTCTTCACGCAGCACCTCGAGCTCGAATGCCACCGCCTCGGCCATGCGCGTCTGGTCGCCGTCAAGGTCGTCCCGCCACAGAGTCGTGAACAGCCGGCAGGTCTCCTCCGTCTCGGGCTGAATGAAGAAGCCAATGACGTTGGATCCGCCGGCATCGACGAAATCGATACGCAATTTGAGGTGGAAGGGTGCTCGGAGCTCGTAGGTCAGGCGCCTTGTCTGCACGAGCGGACGGAGACCGGCGGCGACGCCCGGGTCCTCGCGGTGCGCGAAGGGGTGCTCGTAGGTCACAGTGAAGGACCAGTCGTCGCGAGCCACGGCGAACGGCACGACCTCCGCTGCCTCGTCGGTGCCGAAGGTGCCGGCATGGACGAAGGGGAAATGGGCGATGTCGAGAAAATTGTCGGCCAAGAGTCCAGCCGAGCCTCGAACCCGCAATGTCGGGAGCAGGCCCTCCATGAACGTCGTGTCGTCCGCCTCCGGGATCGCGCCCAGGGGAGCGATGGGCGGTTCGGGGGCGAGGAAGACGATGCCGTTGACCTCCGTCGCCGCGGCGGCAGATGTCAGGCGGGCGGCCGGAGGCAAGGTCGCCCCCTCCCCCAGCGCCGGGATCTCGATGCAGCGGCCGTCCTCGTCGAAGCGCCACCCGTGATAGGCGCACTGCAGTACGCCGGACTCGCAGCTGCCCAGGGTGAGCGGGCAGTGCCGATGGGGGCAGCGGTCGACCGCAGCCCGCACCTGGCCCCCCGAGCGATACACGGCCCAGGGCTCGCCCAAGAGCGTCACCCCGTACGGCTGTTCGGTGACCTCCTCTGAGCGGGCCACCGGGTGCCAGCATCGGCGCAGCGCCGGGTCGGTATTGATGAGGGCGCGTGTCACGCCGCCACCCTGGCGTCCCCCGGTCGACGCCGTCAAGAACATCTCTCCGGTCAGATGGGCGGCGGTGCCCGCGGCGTACTAAAGAGGGGGACGGTGGAAGTGGCAGCGCAGGTGACCGAGCGGCATCCCTCCTCCAGACGACACGAGCGGCGGGGCGGCCCTCTGGACCCACGATTGCTCCACTACGCGCACGACACGCGACGCTTCTTGATCCTGGCCGTCGCCGTCGGGGGCCTGACCGCCTTGCTGTTGATCGCCCAGGCCTGGCTCATTGCGCACGTCGTCGCCGGCGCGTTCCTCGATCACCAGAGCCTGAGGTCGCTCCGTGGCGCACTCCTCGCGTTGCTGGCCGTGGTCGCCGGGCGCGCGGTGCTGGCTTGGGGCGCCGAACGCACGGCCAACCGGGCGTCCGCCTCGGCGAAGTCCGAATTGCGACAGGCCGCTGCCGCACACGTGGCGGCACTCGGGCCGGCTGGACTGGAGAGATCGGAAACGGGACGGCTCAGCACGCTGTTGACGACGGGCATCGACGCACTCGACGGCTACTTCGCCCGCTACCTTCCCCAGCTGTTCCTCGCCGTCATCGTGCCGGTCGCAGTCATTGCCGTTGTGGCAGGGGCGGACTGGGTCAGTGCCGTGCTGATCGCCGTCAGCCTGCCCCTGATCCCGATCTTCATGGCACTGGTCGGGGCCACCACCAGGGACCGGACGGTGGCCCGCATGCGCTCCCTCCAGAAACTGGCCGGCCACTTCCTCGACGTGGTGACGGGCCTTCCCACGCTCAAGATCTTCGGGCGGGCCAAGGCACAGGCACGGTCGATCGCAGACGTGACCGATCGCTATCGCACCACCACGCTCGCCACCCTGCGGCTGACGTTCCTCTCGTCCCTCATCCTGGAGCTCCTGGCCACGGTGTCCGTCGCGCTGGTGGCCGTGGCCGTGGGACTGCGTCTTCTCGACGGGGACATGTCCTTCCGCGCCGCGCTGTTCGTGCTCGTCCTGGCGCCCGAGGCCTACCTACCTCTGCGGGCGCTGGGCGCCAACTACCACGCAAGCGCCGACGGGATGCAGGCCGCCCAGGACGTCTTCGGCCTCCTGGAGCAGCCCAGCGCCGGCCCGACGGGTGGCACCACCAAGGCATCCACGCCCTCAATCCGGATCAGCGGCCTGGACCTGACGTACCCCGGCCGGAGGGTGCCCGCGCTGGACAGGATCGATCTCGTCGTGGCACCCGGTGAGGCCGTGGCCCTGACTGGGCCGAGCGGCTGCGGCAAATCGACGCTGCTGGCGGTCATCCTGGGGCTGCGCCGCCCGGACGCAGGTAGCGTGTCCTTCGGCGGCGTCGACCTCGACGATCTCGATCTCGACGACTGGCGCAGCCACATCGGGTGGGTACCCCAGCGGCCTCACCTCTTCGCGCGATCGGTGGCAGACAACGTCCGGCTCGGACGCCCCGACGCGTCGGACGCCGCCGTGGCCGACGCACTCGAGTCCGCCGGACTGTCCGAGGTCGTGCGGCGTCTCCCGCGCGGCGCCGATACGCAGCTCGGCCAGGGCGGGGCCGGCCTTTCGGCCGGGGAACGCCAACGCGTCTCGCTGGCCCGGGCCTTCGTCCGGGACGCCCCACTACTCCTCCTCGACGAGCCCACGGCCAGCCTCGATGGCCAGACGGAGGCGGAAGTGCTGGGAGCCGTGCGCCGTCTGGTGAGTGGGCGGACGGCGGTGATCGTGGCCCACCGGCCCGCGCTGGCCGCCCTGGCCGACCGTATCGTCGAGCTGCCAGCGGGGGTGGAGGTGGGGTCATGAACGAAGGCCGCGCCAGTATCGCCCGGACCCTCGGCATCGCGCGGGGCGCCCGGCGACGACTCGCCGAGGCATCGCTCCTGGGCGCCGGGGCCATCGGTGCGTCGATCGCCCTCATGGGGACGTCGGCCTGGCTGATCTCACGAGCTGCCCAGCGACCATCCGAGGCTTCGCTCACCCTGGCCATCGTGGGGGTGCAGTTCTTCGGTCTTTCGCGGGGGTTCTTCCGTTATGGCGAACGGCTGAGGGGTCACGACGCCGCGTTGCGTGTGTTGGCCGACCTACGCGTGCGCGTGTTCGAACGACTCGAAGCGGTGGCCCCCGCCGGCCTCCCGGTTTTCCGTCGGGGCGATCTCGTGGCGCGTTTCGTCGACGACGTGGACTCGTTGCAGGACGTGGTGCTGCGGGTGCTCCAACCGTTCCTCGTGGCCGTGCTCGTCGGCGCGGGCACCGTAGCCGCCCTGTGGTGGTTCCTCCCACAGGCGGGCCTCGTCCTGCTGGTGGCCCTCGTCCTCTCGGCCACGGCCGTACCGTGGCTGACCGGGCACCTCGCCCGCCGCGAAGAGTCCCGCCAGGCCACCGTCCGGGGCGATCTCACGGCGAGCGTCGTGGACCTCGTTGAGGGCGCCCCCGAACTCCTCGTCATGGGCGCCGTGGGGAAGCAACTCGACCGCCTCGACGAATCGGACACCCGGCTGCGGGCGGCGGCCCGACACGGTGCCGGCACCGCCGGCATCGGCCTCGGCCTGACGACGGCTCTGGCCGGGTTGGCCAGCTGGGGTGCCCTGACCCTCGGCGTCGCCGCCACCCACGGCGGGTCGCTCAACGGCGCTCTCCTTGCCGTTCTCGCGCTGGTCCCGCTCGCTGCTTTCGAGCTGTCCTCGCCCCTGCCCGCCGCCACCCAGGCGCTCCAGCGCTCCCGCGTGGCCGCGGCCCGGGTGTTCGAGGCCATGGACGCCCCGACGGTCGTGAGCGACCCGGCGGCCCCCGTCGCACTGGGCGATGGGCCGCACGCGCTCACGCTGCGCGGGGTCTGGGCCTCCTATCCCGGCGCCGGGCGTGCCGCTCTACGCGGGGTGGAGCTGCACCTGTCGCCCGGGCGGCGCGTCGCGCTGGTGGGCCCGAGCGGAGCCGGCAAATCCACGCTGGCTGACGTGCTGGTGCGGTTCCTCCCGGCCGATGCGGGGGAGGCCACCCTCGACGGGACACCATTGGAACGCCTCGCTGCCGACGACGTGCGACGGATCGTGGGACTGGTCGAACAGAGTCCCCACCTCTTCGACACGACCTTGGCCGAGAACCTGCGGGTCGGTCGGCGCGCCGCCACCGACACCGAGCTCACCGAGGTGCTCACTCGGGTGGGTCTCGGCCCTTGGTTGGCGGGTCTCCCCAAAGGGCTCGCAACCCCGACGGGCCCATTGGGCCGGCGCCTGTCGGGGGGGCAACGCCAACGGGTCGCAGTCGCCCGTGCCCTTTTGGCCGACTTTCCCATCCTGGTGCTCGACGAGCCGGGTGAGCACCTCGATCCCCCGGCGGCCGACGCGCTGACCGCCGACCTGCTCGCCCTCACCGAGGGTCGCTCCACCTTGCTCATCACGCACCGGCTCACCGGGCTGGAGCAGGTGGACGAGATCATCGTTCTCGACGAGGGCCGCGTCGTCGAACGCGGGACACACAGCGACCTCGTCTTGGCCGGCGGTTACTACGCCGGACTGTGGTGGGACGAGCTGATGAACGACCGGCCCCCAGCCGAACCGCGATCCCTCTCTTCCGAGGGACTCTCGGCCGTCCTCAATGAAGGGAGCGACACCCCGTGAGCCTCGAACTGGCACGCTGGCAATTCGGCAGCACGAGCGTCTATCACTTCCTCTTCGTGCCGATCACTATCGGCCTGGCCTTCCTGGTCGCACTCCTCGAGACGGCGTGGTACCGAAACGGCGACGAAACCTATCGCCGCCTTGCCCGCTTCTTCGGCTCGCTGCTCCTCATCAACGTGGCGGTCGGCGTCGTCACGGGACTCATACAGGAGTTCGAGTTCGGCATGAACTGGTCCGCCTACTCGCGGTTGGTGGGAAACGTGTTCGGCGGACCGTTGGCCATGGAGGGCCTGGCCGCCTTCTTCTTGGAGTCGACCTTCCTCGGTATCTGGATCTTCGGCTGGAATCGCTTGTCGAAGAAAGCGCATCTTGCCTGCATCTGGATGGTCACGCTTGGCACGCTTCTCTCGGCCGCCTTCATCATGGCAGCCAACTCCTGGATGCAGAACCCCGTCGGCTACACGACCAACAACAGCACCCATCAACCGCAGCTCGACAATGTCTGGGCGCTCTTCACGAATCCTGTGTTCCTCTGGGGCTACACCCATGTGGTCCTGGCTTCGCTGGTCATTGGAGCAGTGATCATGCTCGCGGTCTCGGCCTGGCACCTGCACAAGCAGCTCCAGGTCGAGGCTTTCCGACGCACCGCTGTGATCGCGCTCGTCGTCCTCTTACCCAGTGTCGCCGTGAACCTCTTTGTCGGCAGCGAGCTCGGGGTGATCGAGGGGACCTACCAGCCGATGAAGATCGCGGCTGCCGAAGCCCTCTGGACGACATGCGACAGCCATTGCTCGTTCTCCCTCTTCCAGATCGGCGGCGGGAACAACGACGAGACGCCCACCCAGATCTTCGAGGTGCCCGATCTGTTGTCCATCCTGGCCACCAACCACATAGACGGCACCGTGCAGGGACTCAACAACCTCAATGCCGAGTACCAGAAGGAGTACGGTCCGGGGAACTACGTCCCCAACGTCTTCGTCCAGTATTGGTCGATGCGCGTCATGGCGTACCTGGGCTCGCTGATCTTGTTCTTCGCGCTGTGGGGGGCCTGGCTCCTCTACCGGCACCGGCTCGAACGTGCGAAATGGTTCCTACGGATTGCGCCCTGGGTGGTGATCCTGCCCTTCCTGGTCAACACGTGCGGCTGGATGCTCACCGAGAACGGCCGGCAGCCCTGGATCGTCCAGGGTCTCATGTTGACCAAGAACGGCGTCTCCGCTTCGGTGTCGGCGACAGAAATCTGGATTTCGCTCGTCATCTTCTACCTGATCTACGCGGTGCTCGGCGTGGCCAACACCTGGCTGATGATCCGCTTCGGGAGGCGATCGCTCGGTGACGATCCGCTGGCCAAGATCACCGACGAAGGCGGAAGCGGCGGTAGCGGCAGCACCGGCACAACATCAACCACTGACGCCGAGATGGACTCGTCCCACGAGGACGAGGACGACCTGGCTCTCGTCTACTAGGAGGTCGACATGGGAGGAATTACCCTCGGCGATTTCTGGTTCGTGATCATCACCGTCCTGTGGGTCGGCTTCTTCGTACTGGAAGGCTTCGATTTCGGGGTGGGCATGTTGCACTCGTTCATCGGTCGCAATGACTTGGAACGGCGCGTGTTGGTCAACACAATCGGACCTGTCTGGGACGGCAACGAGGTGTGGCTCATCGTTGCGGGAGCATTGATCTTCGCTGCTTTCCCGGGCTGGTACGCGACGTGGTTCTCGTCTCTCTACCTGGCTGTGGTGATTCTGCTGGCCGCCCTCATGGCGCGTGGAGTCTCGTTCGAGTACCAGCGGAAGTTCGACGACCCGCGCTGGCGCAGCTCGTGGCGTTGGGCTCTGACGGTCGGCAGCGCCCTCATCCCATTCCTCCTCGGGGTGGCGCTCGGTGACCTGCTCCACGGACTGCCTGTGAACAGCCACCACGAGTTCACGGGGAATTTCTTCGACCTCCTCACCCCATTCGGGCTGTGGTCCGGGCTTACCCTGCTCGTGCTCTCGTTACTGATGGGCGCGACCTATCTGACCTTGAAGACGACCGGCGAGATCCACGACAGGGCGCAAAGGGCATCGGCCGCCATCGGTGCTATTGCCATCGTGGTCACGTTCGGGTTCATGACCTGGATCCACGTCGGCCTCAGCACTGGCTTCGTGCCGAAGCCGATTGAGGCGCTCGGCCTCATCGCCGTCATCGCCGCGGCCTGGGCCGCACAGGCCAAGGCGGAAGGGTGGGCCTTCGCCGCAGCGGCCATCGGCATCGCTGGCACGGTAGGAGCACTCTTCAGCGAGCTGTATCCGCGACTGATGATCTCGAGCACCAACGCGGCCTACGACCTGACCGTCAAGAACTCGGCCAGTCCCCCCTACTCACTGCGAGTCATGACCGTGGTGACGCTCGTCTTCATGCCCATCGTCCTCTGCTACCAGATCTGGGCGTACCACACCTTCCGCAAGCGTCTCTCGGTGCCGCGGGTCAACGGCTCCGGGAGTCCGGTCGATACGGAGACCGCCGCGCCAGCCGAAAGCACGTAGGTCGAAAGGACGGCCGGCCTCGTTCTACTTGGACCCCAGCGCCATCCCGAACAACGCGCTCTTCTCATTGGTGCAGGCGGCGACTTCTACGCGCCGAAGGCTTGCTCCTCCGCATGCACGTACATCTTCAGATCGTGTCCAAGAACGGGGACGCCCCCCTCGGCCGGCGCCGAGGCCCTGACCCGTTCGAGATGGGTCTGCAAGTCGGCTCGTGAGGACCAGATCTCAAAGAGCCGCACCACCGCCGGGTCCACGGCGTCCGCGCTCATGGCGTACTGCACGCATCCCTGCTCCGCCCGGGAGGTGCGGATCGCCTCCAAGCGGCTTTCGAGGAATTCGGCGCGCCGACCCGGGTCGACGGTGAACGTTCCGGCCACAATCAACATGTCGGTCACTGATCAGAGACCAGGACCGTTCTGCATGATGCCCCCGTCCGCGAAGATCGTCGTCCCCGTGATGTAGCCGGCTCCGGGGCCGGCCAGGAATGCCACCACCGAGGCGATCTCCTCGGGCTCGGCCAGACGACCGAGCGGGATCGACTTGTTGAGCGCGGCGAGGGCGGCGGGGTTCGCGACCGTCTGTGCGTTGATTGGTGTGTCCACCGCGCCGGGACCGACGCCGACGACGCAGATGTCGTGGGGCCCCAGTTCGACGGCGGCCGTCCGGGTCAGCATGCGCATCCCGCCCTTAGAGAGGCAGTAGGCCGTGTTGCCGGCCATGGGCCAGTCCTCGTGGACCGACGTCATGTTGATGATCCGACCGCCACCACCCTGGGCGATCATCTGCTTCGCCGCCAACTGGGTCCCGAAGAACGCGCTCTTCAGGTTGATGTTCAGGACCTTCTCGTACTGATCCTCCGTCGTCTCCAGGACTGACGTCCGAGTTTCGATGCCGGCGTTGTTGACCATGACGTCGAGCCGGCCGTAGGCCGAGACGGCCGTGTCGATCATCCGCTGCAGGTCCTCGATTTTGGATACGTCCGCCTCCACCGCGGTGGCGGCCTCGCCCAGGTCGGCGATCTTGCGCTCGAGGTCCTCCGTGGCCTGCGGGTTGGAGACGTAGTCGATGACGACGCTCGCACCCTGCTCCGCCAGAGCCAGCACCACCGCCTTGCCGATGCCCGTGTTGCCTCCGGTCACGATTGCGACCTTGCCCTGCAGTTCGTCAGTCATGTGCACCTTCCGGGCGCGCCCGCCGAGGGCGCGGTCTCGAGCGACGTCCTACCGTACCGAGTGAGACGAAGGAAAGCGATCGGTGGCCTTTGGCCACCCGAAAGCAACCCAGCGATTACCCGATCGTCACCGGCCGGGTTACCTGGCGGTCACCTACGGAGGCGGCGCTCACTTCCGCGAACGCAGTCATCCGAATGGGGTGATGCAGGCCCCGGTCGGAGTCCGTACCATTCAGATGTGACCGACGACGCCGAAGTAAGTCTGAACGAGAGCTTCCCGCCCATCGCCGATTACGGGTTCCTTTCGGACTGTGAGAACAACTGTCTGATCGCCCCGGACGGCTCCGTCGAGTGGTTGTGCCTTCCCCGGCCGGACTCGCCCAGCGTGTTCGGCGCCATCCTGGACCGCACCGCAGGCAACTTCCGGTTCGCTCCCATGAACACGCACGTGCCGCACCAACGGCGTTACATCCCCGGGACCATGGTGCTCGAGACGACCTGGCACACCCCCAGCGGGTGGCTCCTCGTACAGGACTTGCTCGTGGTACAGCCGGTGGCCGACGGATCCCGGCGCGCCGACTACCGGCGTGCCCCCGGCGATTCCGCCGCCACGGGCACCCTCCTGCGGCTGGCGACGTGCATCGAGGGCCACGTCGAAGTAGTGGTCAACGCCGTGCCCGTGTTCGAGTACGGGGCCCAGACCGGCACGTGGGAATACGAGGGGGACGGCTACGAGATCATGACGGGCCGGCCGCCGGCCGGTGACCCGAAGCTCACCATCACGTCGTCCCTCCGCCTCGGGGCGGCGGGCGCCCGGTGTTACGGGCGAACGACGCTGGACAAGGGTGAGAGCGCATTTATCTCGCTGTCGTGGAGCGACGGCCAGCCCACCAACCTGGACGAGGCGCAAGCGCAACTCGCGACCACCGTCAGCTACTGGCGGGACTGGCTGTCCAACGGCACCTTCCCCGACCACCCGTGGCGCGTCTACATGGAGCGGAGTGCCCTGACCCTCAAGGGTCTGAGCTATGCCCCCAGCGGCGCAATTATGGCGGCCGCCACAACCTCGCTGCCCGAGACCCCTGGTGGAGCCCGGAACTGGGACTATCGCTACACCTGGATCCGCGACTCGTCGTTCATGTTGCGCTCGCTGTACCGGATCGGGTTCGACTGGGAGGCACTCGAGTACTTCGCTTTCGTGCTCGAGGCGGTCGCAGGAGGAGGCGGCGACTTCAGCCTGCAGATCATGTACGGCATCGACGGACGAAAGGACCTCTCCGAGTCAACTCTCGACCACTTGTCGGGTTGGCGTGACTCGCGGCCGGTGCGGGTGGGCAACGGTGCCTGGGACCAGCACCAGAACGACGTGTGGGGGATGCTCCTCGATGCCGTCGACATCCACCTCCGCCAGGGCGCGGCCCAGATCGTCAAGCCCGTCTGGGAGGGTGTGGCCGGGTTCGTCGAGTCCGCCATCACCCACGCGGGCGACCCGGACCAGGGCATCTGGGAGATCCGGGGCGAGCCCCAGCAGTTCACCGCCTCCAAGGTCCTGTGCTGGGTGGCCATGGACCGCGGCGCCGACATGGCCCGGGTCCGACAGGACCACGAGCGGGCCGAGAAGTGGCAGAAAGCAGCCGACGACCTGAAGGCCGAGATCCTCGACCAGGGCGTCGATGCCAAGGGCCGCTTCCGGCAGGCTTACGGCAACGAGGAGTTGGACGCCTCGCTCCTGTTGATCCCGATCATGGAGTTCCTGCCCGCGGACGACGAGCGGGTGCGGGCCACGGTGCTCGCCATCGCCGACGAACTCACCGAGGACGGTCTGGTCCTGCGCTACAAGGTGGATACCACAGACACGGGATTCGAGGGGAAGGAGGGCACCTTCACCATCTGCTCTTTCTGGTTGGTCACGGCGCTCGCCATGATCGGCGAGCAGGAGCGGGCGCGGACCCTGTGCAAGAAGCTGCTCGCCTTCGCCGGGCCGCTCCATCTCTACGCCGAGGAGATCGATGCTGCGACGGGTGAACACCTGGGCAACTTCCCCCAGGCCTTCACCCACCTGGCGCTGATCGACGCCGTCGGCCGGCTGATAGAGGCCGAACGCGCCGCGGTTCCGCAGCTCTGATCATCTGAGGCGCAGCCTCTTTAGGAAAGGAACCGTCGTGAGCCCAACGCAACGGCACCGCGTTGTCGTCGTGGGTGGCGGGTTCGGCGGCCTGCCAGCGACCCGCCTGCTCGCCAGGTCCGACATCGACATCTCGCTCATCGACCGGCGCAACCACCACCTGTTCCAGCCGCTGCTCTACCAGGTGGCCACCGGCATTCTCTCGCCCGGCGCCATCTCCCCGGTGCTGCGGCAGATATTGCGCAAGCGCAAGAACGTCAATGTGGTTCTGTCCAACGTGACCGGCTTCGATCTCGAACGGCGCGTCGTCCACACGACTTCCCTGCCGGGAGAAGTCTCGGAATATCAGTACGACAGCCTGATTGTCGCCGCCGGCGCCGGGCAGTCGTACTTCGGGCACGACGAGTTCGCCATGATCGCCCCCGGCATGAAGACGATCGACGACGCCATGGAGCTGCGGCGGCGCGTCTACGGCGCGCTCGAGATCGCCGAGAACCTCTCGGACGAGGCGCTGCAGCGGTTCTGGATGACCTACGTCATCGTCGGGGGCGGTCCGACCGGCGTGGAACTGGCCGGCCAGATCCGCGAACTGGCCTACCGCAGCCTGACCAGGGACTTCCGCAGCATTGATCCCGGCACCGTCCGGGTGATCCTGGTCGACGGCGGCAAGGAGCCGCTGGCCACCTTCGGCGGCGAGCTGTCGGGGCGCGCCCGCCATCAGCTCGAGAAGATGGGCGTCGAGCTGCGTATGGGATTGCGCGTCGTGGGCGTCGATCCGTTCGGAGTCGACACCGAGGGCGAGGGGGGCGCCAAGGGCCGCGTCGATTGCGGCACCGTTATTTGGGCGGCCGGCGTCCAGGCCTCGCCGTTGGCCGGCCTGTTGGCCGAGGCGACCGGGTGCCAGACCGACCGTGCCGGGCGGATCGCCGTCCTCCCGGACCTCAGCCTCCCCGGGCACCCGGAGGTCTTCGCCATCGGCGACATGGCGACCCTCGACAACCTTCCCGGTGTCTGCGAGGTAGCGATGCAGGGGGGCCTCCACGCCGCCAACACCATCAAACGCCGCCTGAAGGGCGATGAGAGCGTGCCGTTCAAGTACCGCGACCTCGGGAGTGCCGCCGCGATCGGCCGCTTCAAGGCCATCGTCAGCGTGAAGGGGCTGCGCCTCAGCGGCTTTCCCGGGTTCGTCGTCTGGATGTTCGTACACCTGGCCTTCCTCAACGGTTTCGGGTCCCGTTTCACGGCACTGTGGCGTTGGGCGCTCGCCATGATTGGGCGCGCCCGCCCCGAACGCGTCTTCAGTGTCGGGCACACCGGCGGCGACCTGAGCCTGCCCGACGACGTGAAGGCCAAGGTGATGCCGAAGCCTTTCCCCGTCCTCACGGACCAGATGGGCTGGGCCAGTCTCATGGCGCGGATCGGGACGCCGGCACCCACCGACGAGGGCACCCAGGGCAGAGCTGAGCCGCACGCGTCCTGAACGGATCGGCGCGGCTCGGAGGGGGCAACTACATTCGCCGGATGATCCTCGATCGATTCCTCGTCACCGACCAGGTCGCCGTCGTCACCGCCAGCGGACGCGGCATCGGTGCCGCCACTGCGGTGGCGCTGGCCGAGGCAGGGGCGGACGTGGTCCTGGCTGCTCGCACTGAGGACCAGCTGCGCGCCGTGGCCAAGCAGGTGGAGGCCACGGGCCGTCGAGCCATCGTCGTGCCCGGCGACCTCACCGACCTCGATCTCATCGCCTCCCTGGCCGAGACGGCGTTCAACGAGTTCGGTCGGCTCGACATCATCGTCAACAACATGGGGGGGACCATGCCGCGGCCGCTGCTCGACACCTCCCCGCGCTTCTTAGAGGAGGCCTTCCGTTTCAATGTCTCCGCCGGCCACGCCCTCGTGCGGGCGGCCGTGCCGCGGATGCTCGAGGGCGACCACCCCGGTGGGGCGATCGTGAGTATCTCATCGGTGATGGGACACGTGGCCGGGCGCGGCTACGTCGGCTACGGCACGGTCAAGGGCGCACTCGAGCAGTACACCCGCTTGGCCTCGCGCGACCTGGCACCGCGGATCCGGGTCAACGCCATCGGCGTCGGCTCGACTGCTACCTCGGCCCTCGACATCGTGATGTCGAGTGACGAGCTGCGCACCGCCATGGAGGATGCCACCCCACTGCGACGCCTCGGACAGGTCGACGACATCGCATCGGCCATCCTCTACCTCGTGTCACCCGCTGGCGCCTACGTCACGGGCAAGATCATTGAGGTCGACGGAGGACTGCAGTCGCCCAACCTCGAATTCCCCCTTCCCGACCTCTAAGGAGACACGCTCCATGTCGTATCGCGTCGTACAGTGGAGTACCGGCAATGTCGGACGCCATGCCCTCGCCGGCATCGACGCCCATCCCGAGCTCGAGCTGGTCGGGCTCTATGTGTCGAATGCAGACAAGGTCGGACGCGATGCTGGAGATCTCGCCGGCCTGGGACATGCCACCGGAGTGACCGGGACGAGCGACATAGAGGAACTTCTGGCGCTGCGACCCGATTGCATCGTGCACACCGCCATGGCCGACGACCGCATCTTCGACGCGTTGAAGGATCTGGAGCGCTTCCTCGCCGCCGGCATCAACGTGGTCTCCTCGAGTCCCGTCATGCTGCAATTCCCCGCGCCGGACGACCCTCTGGCCGCGCCCGTCATCGCGGCAGCGGAAGAAGCGGGCGTCTCGATCTTCGTCAACGGCGTCGACCCCGGATTTGCCAACGACGCGCTGCCGCTCGTCCTGTCCGGAGTCAGCGAACGCATAGAGGAGGTCCGCTGCTCGGAGGTCCTCAATTACAACACCTACAACCAGCCCATGGTGCTCTTCGACATCATGGGTTTCGGGGGCGCGATGGACGAGGTGCCCTTCCTGCTCTCGCCCGGCGTGCTCACCATGGCCTGGGGATCGGTGGTGCGCCAGATCGCAGCTGGCCTGGGCGTGACGCTGACCGACGTGACCGAGTGGTACGAGCGCGAAGCGGCACCGGAGGACTTCGAGGTCGATGCGGGCACCATTGAGGTCGGGACGGTCGCCGCGCTGCATTTCGAGGTCCGCGGCATGGTCGGCGACCGTGCCGTGGTCGTACTCGAACACGTCACCCGGCTGCGTGACGACCTCGGCCCGCAATGGCCCCAGCCCGCCGGGCAGGGTTGCTACCGCGTGGAGATCAAGGGCGAGCCGAACTACACGCTGGACCTGCAACTCATGGGAACCGATGGCGACCACAACACGGCGGGCCTCAAGGCGACCGCCATGCGGCTCGTCAATGCCGTGCCGGCGGTGATCGCAGCATCACCCGGGCTGGTCACCGCGCTCGATCTCCCACTCGTCACCGGTCGCGGACTCGTCGTCATCTGATGGAGCGGCGACGGGCGGCCGGGAGGACAATCACAACGCTGGCAACAATCGCCCAGTGCTCCACAATTTACGCAAAAGTACTACCGCCCATCGGTTAAGACTCCCCCTGAGCAGGGCGACAAGAGGGTGTGTGCCCGAACGAGAGTCCGACGCCGGTGCCGCAGACGATTCGCCTCGCCGCCCTGCCCGGTTCCCCGACTGCCACACCTACCTCCACCATCACCGTCAACGATGCCAGGAGTTCCCTGGTCAGTTGGCGAGCCACCGTCTCCCTGCAGACGGTGTCCGGGCCGGACGCCGCGCGATTGGCGAGCACCCGGCTGTGCGTCTCCCCGCATCCGACCACTTTGGTGGCGGGGAACCCAGCCGATGTCGTGCGCAGTTCGTCACGCGCGTGCGCCGGCCCGGGAGATCCGATGGAAACTGCTCTTTGCAGTCCCGGGAAAAGACGGCGAGGGTAGCTGACCGGGCAGCGCCCTTGGGCGTTCTGTCTGGCGCACGTCACGACGCTGCCCGCCTTTGCCGGAGCGACCAGACTGGAGCGGTGCTCCTCATCGACGCGGCCAATGTCGTCGGATCCCGTCCAACGGGCTGGTGGCGCGACCGAGCAGGAGCAGCCCGAACCTTTGTCGAGCAGGTAAGAAACGCCGCCGCCTCCGGGCGGATCGCCGAGCCAGTGGTCGTCGTACTCGAGGGCAAGGCCCGTGCGGGCGTTCCGGAGGGACTCGCCAATGGCGTGACCGTGGAGCACGCGAGCGGAAGCGGCGACGACACGCTCGTAGGTGTTGCGGGTCGTTCGGCCGATGAAGCGGTCACGCTCGTGACGGCGGACCGCGCATTGCGGCGGAGGGCCGAGGAGCTCGGAGCGCATGTCGTCGGGCCCAGCTGGCTCTTCGAGCGCCTCGGGCTGTGACCTCAGTTGCTGATCACGCCGAAGATGCCGTCCGCCAAGAGCACGGCAGCGACAAGAGTTTAGACGATCGCTGCGGCAACCGGCCCGCTGCGGGCGAGCCGGGCCTTGATCTCGGCGAGCCGGTGATCGGCTTCGTCGGGGCGCCGGTGGGAGTAGGCGAACATGGTGATCACCGTGCTGGTGGAGAGGGCGCTGAAGAGCACGAAGGCGACGAACACCGCCAGCGGACTCGCCTTGTGCGACACAATGACCACTGCTGCCAACGCGGTGAGCGTCCACGGCTGTTCAATCACGCCGAGGATCGCCGCCTGCCAAGGATGCAAATCCGCCACGTCCGTCGAGAGCCTCGTTGAAACATGACCAGGCCTCTGCCGACGACCGCCACCCCACCACGCCCGTGCCGCAAGGCCGGCGAACGCCACCCCGAGAACCACCTCAACGACGCAAGTCACAACGTGGCCGTCAGTATGGAGAGTCGAAAGCGTGCTCTTGCTGGCGCCGTAACACAGTGTGAAGACGATGATGAGCGAGATGTTCCAGCCGACGAGGAAGGCCACGGCGTTGCGCTTTGCTCTCCCACTCGCCAGCAGCGCGGCGAAGGCGATCAGCGTGCTTGGAGACACGGAGGCAAACAAGCCGAGCCCCACCATGGCAAGAAGGAGTCGTGTCATCAGCTGACACAATCTAAAGCCGCTGTCCGCCACACAGCGCCCCGCGTTCGGGCCGGATTGATCTGGGATTCCCGCCCGACAGTCCGGCGGGGTCCTTGGATCAGTGGCCTATCGTCCCGGCATCAGCTACTGCGGGCCAGGGGTGCCGGTCGGGACCGGAAACACAGGGTCCGCCTTCGTGCTCGATGACCGGAAGCAGTTGAAGACGTTCTGGCCCTTGTTCAACACCGGGACGAACCGCGTTCCCTTGGCCATGATGTAGGCCACGCAGTAGGGAGGCGCATGGCCGGTGTGACCTCCGACCGCCCAGTCCACCGGCGCCGTCAATCCGTCGGCCGTGAAGGACGTAAGGGCATTCGTCTGCTTGATCACGTTTGCCCATGTCAGGTCGCTGCCCGCCGCCTTCACCCCTTGAACGAAGAGGGCGGCCGACTCCCAGCCCTGGATCGCCAATTCGTTATACACATAACCCGGCTCGTACTTTTTCATCTGCTGCAGGTACAGCGTCAGTCCCGGATAGAGACGAATCGGCGCCGTGAATGGCACGTGGTAGGTGGCGAAGTACACGCCCTGCATAAGGTCCTCGTTGACCTTCAGTGTCGGCGTGTCATCGCCGTTCAACCACAGCTGCGTCACCTTGAGCCCGTACTGATGAATCGCCCGGGCCAATGCGACGTTTCCCTGCACGTCCATACAGCTCAGGACAAAATTGGACCCGGCTTGCCGCATCCGCTGTACGTCCGTAGCCACGGTGGCGCCCGGGTAGTTGATTTTGAGATCGACGTAGCTCACGTTGTAACCGGCGGATTTCATTGCATTCTCGGCTGCCTGACAGGCATCAGACGAGGCAGCAACGCCGTACGCCAGCATGGCGATGGAAGGCCTCGCCTCGGTCTTGCGTGCGACGTAGGCGAACTCAGCCGCCCCCGCCTGGTAGTACTGCGTGGACCCTCCGGCTGCGAACAAGTTGGCCGCCCCCGCCCAGTTGTCCGTCACGTTGTAGCCGTAGGTCGGTATGCCGGACTGCACGAACAGATTCGGTGAAAAGAAGATGGTGGCGACGCCAGACACGGCAAACACGTGGTCCTGATTAATGAGCGTGTCTGCCAACTGGTTGAAGGTGGTCGGATTACCACCGTCATCGAGCGCGTACTTGTAATCGATCTTTCGTCCGTTCACGCCACCCTGGGCGTTGATGTAGTCGAAGTAGGCCCTCTCGCCGTAGATCACGGATGAGGAATCCGCAGCCAGCGTGCCCGTCTGCGTCGATATGGTCCCCACCGTGATGGACGTGGGCGTCACGCCCGGCACATCGCTCGACGACGCCGCGCTTGCCGATTCCACCGGCATGAGCACGCCCAGGGTCACGGCAACCACCCCCGTCAGCACCGCACCGCGGACAGACCGGCTTCTGCGATTCGCTTTCATGGCGCCCCCGAATGAGTCGGCCAACGGTACGCCGAACGGGTCAAGCGCTCAACCCCTTCTTTGTCCACCGACGATGGCGACCACCGCTTCAGATCCTGGAGGGCATGGTCGAGTCCAGATCGGTGGGTGCCGCCCGGGACAAGACTGCGACGCCAACCGCCATGACGCAGAAGGCCACGCCAGCCAAGATCCTCTGAGGAAGACTGACAGTGAAGTGCTCATCGAAGATCCAGACGCTCAAGACGATGGCGACTGCGGGGTCGACCACAACGATGAGAGGCTGCGACACGCTGAGGGGTCCGACCTGTAGGGCCGCTTGTTGGAGCACTGAACCGACGATTGCTGTGGCGATCAACGCATAGATAGGCCAGTGCCGTAGCAATCCGACCACCCCCGACACCGCCAACATGTCGGTGGTCTCTTTGATGAAGGCGGCCATCAACGCCCACGTGATCGAGGCTGCGATGGCATAGAGCGCGGCACGGCGGACAGGAGATCCCCAGCGCGCAAGGATGGCCGACACGACGACAGCCCCGCCGAAGAAGGCGGAGGCCGTGATCCAGTCGCCCGGGTCGGGCCGGGCATGCCCACCATGGGGCTCTGCGGCGCTCAGGAACACCGCCAGAGCCGCACATGTGATCAGCGCGGCAATCCATGCCGTCTTTGCGATGTGCTGGCGCACCCAAAATCTGCGCAAGACCAACGCAAAGACCAGTTCGGTGACGAGGAGAGCCTGCACCACCGAGAGCTGACCTCGGTGGAGCGCGATCGCCTGGAACGCGAAACCGCCCGCCGCGGCGGCCCAGCCCAGAAGCCAAAGGGGCTGGCGGAGCAAGAAGACCACCAGAGCCCAGTTCCGATGCTGGCCGGAGACACCGGCGCTGGCGGTGTGCTGCGTCATGAGGTGGATGGCGTTGGCCAGGGCGGCGGCCAAGGCGAAGACGATCGTGACGGTCACGTCACGATTTCCGTTCTGGCTCTGCGCCGTTCACCACCAGCCCAAGCCTCCCATCCGATGAGGGCGTCCCACTGGTCCAGCATGCCGAACGGAGCGAGGAGCGATGTCAGCGTGCCCTCGCGGCAGCATGCCGGCCCGCGCGGCGTCCGAAGAACGAGCCGTCTCCGAGACTGATCCCACTCGCATAGTGGCTGGCCGCCAGGCTGGCCGCCGTCCGGCCGGCTGCGTAGAGACCCGGGATGCACCCACCTGCAGGGTCGAGGGCAGTTCCATCGGGGTCGGTGACGAGACCACCGAGTGTGAACGTCGCATAAATTGCGCCGTGGTCCACGCGGAGGTCGATGGCGCCGATGCCGCTCGCCGGCGGGACGCCGATGGGCTGCACGAACGGCGGGCGCTTGTGGAACTGAGGGTCCTCGCCCCGGGCGGCGGCCTCGTTGTACTCACGCACCGTGCGAGCCAGAGCCTCGGGCGGAAGCTCGAGGTCGACCGCGAGTTCCTCCGCCGTCGCGGCGGCGAATCCGACGCGGAGTCCGAGAAGATTCCGCTCGTGTATGACGTCATCGGTGATCATGTACACGAATCCGTCGTGATCGCGGAGGGCGTGGAGTCCGATGCGGCCGGTGTACGTGTCCTCGTTGATGAAGCGTTCGCCATGGCGGTTGACGAGAATGCCCCGTGCGAGGCGGTGCGGTGGTCCAAGTGGCAGCGCGGACTCGAAGGAACTCAGTCTCGCTGTTGCGGTGCCGGCCCCGACTCCCATGCGGATGCCGCGGCCGTCGTCGTTCGGGGTGCCGATGCGCCAGGCCGGATCGGGTACGTGGGCCGCAGGGCACTGTTCCGCGACCATGGCCTCGTTGGAGATGAACCCGCCCGCGGCCAGGATGACCCCGCCGCGAGCCCTGATGGTGCGAGTACCCTCGTCGGTCCGTACCTGAACCCCGACCACTTCTCCGGCATCCGCTACCAGTGCCTCGGCTCGGGTGTCGGTCATCAAGCGAGCCGAGCTTGCCGCGACGGCGGCGCCCAAGCGTTTCATCAGGAAACCGCCAGCGGAGTCGATGCACTGCGGCTTGTGCCCGCGCGGGATCGGCACGGCAATTTCGTCAAAAGGGTAGGCGTCCTCACCACCGCTGAACAGCAACCCGGCGTCATCGGCTGACTCGCGGTTCGGCTCGTCACAGAACGCCGCCCGGAAAGGGACGCCGATCGAGACCAACCAGTCGAAATGATCCGCCGAACCCTCGCAGTAGGCGTCCACGCGACCCTCGTCGGCGTCCGGACCAAGGGCGGCATGGAGAAACAGCGCCATGTTCTGCGGCGAGTCCTCGTAGCCGCACGCTCGCTGCAGCGCGGTGCCTCCTCCGAGGTAGACGAGTCCGCCGGAGTTGGCCGATGTTCCACCCGGCCCGGCACCAGGCTCCACGGCCAGCACCTCAGCGCCAGCCTGTCGCGCCGCCACCGCGGCACACGCTCCCGCCACACCGAGGCCGACGACGACCACGTCCACCGTCTCGTCGAACCGAACTTCACTGACCTCTCGCGTCGGGATTGCGTCCATGCCGGCATTCTTCCCGAAAGACTCCATCCCTGCCGGAATACGGCGGAAGCCATGGGGCTCCGGCACCGAGAACAACCCGCCTCCGCTCGCCGGGTTGGAGATCCCGACGGTCATGCCCGATACTTGGTTTCGTGCGGATTGCGCTTCTGGTCGTGGGGGCGATTCTGATTCTGCTCGGATTTGGCTTGGCGTTCACGATCTACGGATTCATTTCTATCTTTCTCGGGATCGCGGCGATCGCCTTCGGCGTTGCTCGCAAGGACTCTTGACGGTTGCTTGAACCGCCGGCCGGCGGTCGTCCCCTGTCCCGTCGCCCGGCCTGGCCGTACGATCTCAACCGTGACTGCGCTTCCGGCTCCGAAAGATCCCCTTTCCGACGGAGTGGTGACCCTGCGCCGGTTCACCCTCGACGACGTTGCGGCGGTGACCAGAGCCTGTCAGGACCCTGAGATCCCGCGTTGGACGGCTGGCATCCCTGAACCCTATGAAGAGCACCACGCACGAGAATGGATCGCTCTGCACGATCGATTTTGGGACCAGGAGGGACGCGCGACCTTCGCCTTCTGCGACGCCTCTCGCGGAGAGCTGCTCGGATCGATGACGCTTGCAGATGTGGACTTCGCCGCCGGTTCCGCGGTTGCCGGCTATTGGGCCGCCCCTTGGGCCCGCAACCGCGGGGCCACAACTCGAGCTCTCACCCTGATCTGTCAGTGGGGCTTCGATGTGCTTCATCTCGGAGTGGTCAGCCTCATGACGCTTCCCGGGAACATCGCCTCTGAGCGGGTGGCTCAAAAGACCGGCTTCGTCCTGGCCGGAGTACTCGAGGACTACAAGCCGCCCCGGGCGCTCGATTCCGAGGCCAGGCTTGAGGTCACAAAGTGGGTGCTCGAGGCAAATCTGTCTGGCCATGAAGCGCGGACGACCAGAGGCACGTCGATTGACACGCGCGAACAATTGAGGAGTGCCTCTTGCCCGGTCGCCCGGCGCCCAGAGCGCCGTATCAGAATTGACCTCAGGCAGTTCGGCGAGTGACGCGGCGCTCGACGAGCCTGCTCTCTTGGCTCTCGGCCGAGCACTCGGAGCACACCAAGGCGCTGTCGACGTCCACGACCCAGTCGCCGAGCTCCTCGACCGTGACCGAATCGCTGCGACGGCCGCACCGCGAACACCCCTCGTCCCTCTTGGAGTCTTGTTCCGCCATGCAACCCATGGTGCCAGCATCGGTGTCCCCGAGTGGGGGATGGTGGGATACGGCGCCCTCCTGGCTCGAGCTTGGGCCCGAACGGTCGGATCCGACGTTGTGGAGACCCTCAGTAGCCGGAGACGGCCAGTTCAACGACCTGTCCAGGTTGGACCTGGGATCCTGGCGAGGGAGCCTGGGCCAGGACCGTTCCAGTAGGGCTCTGTCCGCTGGGCCTCGTCGTCGACGACGTCCACCCGCCAGAGGAAAGCCCGACCGCAGAGAGTGCTTGGTTCGCCTGGCCCAGCGTCATGCCGACGACGTTGGGCACGGCTACCAGGTCGAGGACCACTCGTCGCCGGGCGCCCTGCAGCTTCAGGATGACGATCGAAGTCGTGGTGGACGGTTCCGGCGTGGTGGTGGTCGTCGGAAGCGTGAGCAGGGTGCCTGTCTCTGGGACGCTGCTCCCTCTACCCACTGCAAAGGACGCGAACAAACCCAGGATTGCCACTGACACAGCCGTGCCGAGAACGACCAGGGTTCGACGCACTGACCGTCATTGTGCCCTACGTACCTCGTCCGCGCTCAGGCGAGCCGGCTCCGACACCTGCCGTGGGTACCCGTTCGAACGGGATCAGAACCATTGCAGGGCTTTGCAGGTGATCTCCTTGACCTCGTCGGAGGTGGCAGATCGGGATTGCCCTGTCACCCACTCTGGGCCGCGGCTGCACACTGTCAGCCGTGTGACGTCTCGGAACGCGCAGCGGATGATCGACACGGTGCCCGGCAACTGTCGACTGTCGTGCAGCTCATGCGCGATTGTCGATAGCAGCCGCCCGCGGCGTAGGTCGTCGCCGTCCCCGAGAGTCGCACGGTGTCGACGGCACGATTGCTCTCGTCGGACGGCGCGACGCGGAACCTGGTGAATTCGGTTCCAGCCAGGTCTTCGTTGTATCGGGTGTTGGTCATATCTCCCGCGATGATCGTCGAGGTGAAGTCATACGGATGGTCGTGGATCGGCGGATCTTCATCCGCGAGGCTGAAGGTCGGGTCCCAGACGTGCAGTCGGAACTCCCTGCGATCATCGAGGCGGAGGCCAAGAAGTCCGATGTCCTGCATCTTCCAGGGGTAATCCTCCGCACGTTGGAGGATTGTGCACACCAGAGCCTTGCTGGGCGATTTCTGCATCGGTCCGATCCTCCCGCGTGAATCCGAACGCAAATGACAGCACTGTTCTTTGCAGCCGTCAAGAGACGATGAGCGGGTCCGCTCACGCTTCGGGCCGAGGGATCAGTACCGGTCGGGAACGAACAGGTATCGCCAGTCCGGCAGTTCGCCCTCGTCGACGAGCACAGAGGCGCTCCCTCGTTCCACGATCTCGAGCCTGGGCGGAAAGCTCTCCGAGCGGCTCAGACAGGGACCGCCCTCGCACCGGACGAAGATGCGGTCACCCGGACGGACGAGCTCGTTCACGGCCTCCATTCTGACCACCGGGGACGGACGTGTTCGCCCGGATCGCGCCCGCCCATGTCCTGGCTGCGACCGTGTCGCCCGATCCGGGTCCGACGTCAACGGGTACGCTCGCCAGGCGTGAAGATCGCCATCGTCGGCATGGGCAACATGGGCCACGCCTTCGCGTCGAGGGCGCTGCTGAAGGGCCACGACGTCACCGTGTGGAATCGGTCACCTGATCGGTGCCGCCCCGCCGTCGCCTCCGGCGCCCGCCAGGTCGACTCCCCCGCCGCGTCAGCAGCAGGAGCAGACGCCGTGCTGGTCGTGCTCGCCGACGACCACGCCGTGCTCGACGTCTGTCTCGGGACAGACGGGGTGTTGGCGGCACTCGAGCCGTCCACCGTGTTCGCCAACATCAGCACTGTCGCGCCTGACACGATCCAACGGCTCGTCGACGTCGGTCCGGCCGAGCGCATCCTCGACAGTCCCGTCATGGGCTCCCCCGAGATGATCGAAGCTGGGTTCGGGAGCTTCCTCATCGGCGGCTCCATCGAGGCGATCACGGCGGTGGAGCCCCTCTGGACGGATCTCGGTTCCGGCTTCACGCACTGCGGTGCGTCCGGGACGGGGGCCACCATGAAGATCGTCCAGAACATGCTGTTGATCACCGGCGTGGCGGCGCTGGCCGAAGGCATCGCGATTGCCCGGGGGAACGGCCTCTCCGAGGAGTTGATACGGAATGTCATGAGTGACAGTGGCGTCGTGAGCCCAGCGAGCAAAGTCAGGCTGCCCAGCCTGCTCGACGACACCCATCCCGGTTGGTTCTCACCTGCGCTCGCGCGCAAGGACATTCGGCTGGCCGTCGATCTCGCCCGGCAGGCCGGCCTTCCCGCGCGGAACGGGCCGGCGGCCGAAGCCCTCCTGACCACCGTCATCGACGAGGGTCGCGAATGGCCCGACTTCACCGCTGTGATCGAAGCGTTCGACCACCGGGACTGACGGGCCGGATACCGGGACGATGCGCATCGGCATATCCGTCGGCACCGCTTTCAGCACCCAGGGTCCTCGCGGCCAACGGGAGGGGCCGCTCGAGGTGCTGCGCCAGGCTCAGGCGGCCAACCGGGTCGGGCTCGACACTCTGACTCTGGGCGATCACCACGCCACCGGCCCCGGCGGGTACGTGCAGAACGTGCCGATGCTCGGTCGCATTCTGGCCGACTGGACCGACCGTCCCGTCGGCTGCCTGTTCCTCGTCCCCCTGTGGCACCCGGTGCTGATGGCGGAACAGATCGGGACACTGGCTGCCATGTCGAGCGGGCCCTTCATCGTCCAGGCCGGCCTCGGCGGCGGCGGCGATCAGTTCCGGGCCATGGGAGCGGAGCTCAGTCAGAGGGTTGCCCGTTTCGAAGAGGGCCTCCTGGTCGTCCAGGCTCTGTTGCGCGGCGAGTCCGTCGACAACGATCTTTGGGACGTCCACGGTGCCCGCATCGCGCCCCTCCCGCCCGACGGAGCGGAGTGGTGGATCGGCGGGGGTGCACCGAAGGCGATCGAAAGAGCCGCCCGGCTGGGCGACTGCTGGTACGGCAACGCCGACCTGACCCCCGAGACGGCCGGCCGGGACATCGAGATCTACCGAGACGCCTGCGCACGCTGCGATCGCCACCCGGTGCGGATACCCATCCGCAAGGACGTGCTCATCGCCGAGGAGCGGGCGGTTGCCGAGAAGGTCGGCGACGCACTCGTTGCCCGCGGCTACCGGGGGTTCGACCGCCAGGCCGTGGCCTACGGAGACCCCGACGGCGTGGCAGAACAGTTGTCCGCCTACGGCGATCTGGGCTTCACGGACATCATCATCAGGACCATGGCTCCGCTGCCCCCCGACCTGGGCGCCGACGCCGCCGCCCGTTCCGTCGAGCTGGCTGCCGAGGTGCGTTCCCGGCTCGCCTGAGCAACATCCCTCCACGAGCCGCTCCGTCGCGTCGGCCGCAGCATGTCCGTACCGCTCGGGCCACGCGGCATCACTCCCGATAACCTCGGGACGTGGCACACGAGTGGCCCAGGATCCCCTACGAGCAATGGAGTGAGACGTGCGACACCCTGCACGCCCACACCCAGCTCCTCGGCAAGCTGGCCGTGGCGCTGGCGCCGCCCGAGCCACAGCTCCAGCACGCGGCGCTCAGGTTGACCGCCAGAGGTTGGGAGACCGCTCCCCTGCCGGCACCCGACGGTTCAGGGGCACTGGTGGTGGCGCTCGATCTGCAGACCCATGATGCGGTCGTCGAGCACAGTGACGGACGCACGGCACGGATCAGCCTCACTCCGAACCGGGCGGTCGGAGAGGTGGCCCGCGAGGTCCTGCAGACCATGCACACATACGTGGGCGCCTTCACGGTCGACATGCGGCCCCAAGAAGTCGCATGGACCGTCCCGTTGGATGAGGACGAGGAGCACTTCCACTACGTTGGCGAGCAGGTTGCCGCCTACTTGGCGGCCGCCACGCAGGCGGCACTCGTGCTGGCCGACTTCCGCGCGCCGTACCGGGGACGGTCCACACCGGTGAACGCGTGGTGGGGATCGTTCGACCTGGCCACCAACCTGTTCTCGGGGCTGCCGGCCGATCCGCCCTCGCACGAATTCATCATGCGCAACGCCATGGACTCCCAGGAGGTTGCCGTGGGGTGGTGGCCGGGGGACAGCCGGTACGGCAAAGCGGCCTTCTACGCCTATGCGCACCCCGCTCCGGATGGCTTCGCCGCGGGGTCGCTCTCGCCCGCCCCGGGACATTGGGATGCCACACTCGGCGAGTACATACTCGATTGGGACGATGTCGTATCCAGCCCGGACCCGCACGGATATGCCGTGGCATTCGCGCACTCGGTCTTCCAATACGCCTGCCGTGTCTGTGCGTGGGACCCGAAGCTGGCGGCGAGCGCCGAGGGGTCCCCACCTCCCGTCACCTAGGCCGTCGGGCCTGGACGCCACGCAGCGGAATGCTCGGTCCCGCGGCGACGTTGCACTGGGCGTGGCTTCGATGTGCCGTGTGTTGCTGATCTCGGGAAGCCTGCGGGAGGCCTCGACCAACACCGCCGTCCTGCGCACCGCCATCGGCTTGACGCCTGACGCATGCAGCGCCACGCTCTACTCGGGCGTGGCGGAACTGCCGGCCTTCAATCCCGATCTGGACGACGAACGGCTCCCGCCAGCCGTGGCCGGGCTGCGCCGGCAGATCCGGGAAGCCGATGCTCTCTTGTTCTCCACTCCCGAGTATGCCGGCGCCCTCCCGGGCTCCTTCAAGAACCTGCTCGACTGGACCGTCGGCGATGCTCAACCGGGGTCGATCGACAAGAAGCCGGTCGGCTGGCTAAATGTCGCAGCACGGGGCGCACCCCATGCGCACGAGTCGCTACGGCGGGTCCTCGGCTACGTGGGGGGCGGCATCGTCGAGGAGGCGTGCCTCACCGTCCCTGTGACGAGCGCCATGTTGGGCGAAGACGGACTCGTCACGGATGATGCAGTCCGGCGGCTGATTGCGGACGCCCTCGGGGCCCTGGTCGGCGCCTGTCGCTCCTGAACGCTCGGCGGTGGCGGCACACGGATGTCGAGGCGCTCGACTCCCAGCCCCGGTGGGTTCATACTCAGGGGATGCATCCGAGACGGCTGAGCATCCCCGATGCCCGGGGCCAGGGCGCGACGCTGCGGGTGACCAAGCACCCCGAGCAAAGAAAGATCGTGTTGAGCCACTGGCGCGACGGCGTGTGCGTGGCTTCGACGCCTGTCGACTTGGGCGAGGTGCCGGCGCTCATCGGCGTGCTGGCCGACGCACTCGGTGACGCCATCGACGCCGCTCCCGACAAGACCGGCGCGCCTCCCCCGAAGGGCTCCCTGCTCTCGGCCATCCGGAGCTGGCTCCGTCCGAGGCTGGCACAGATCACGGAACTTCGCCTCGTACGCGACCCGGCCCAGAACGAACAGGCGTCCTGATCCCGTAACCGAGTCGAGCCGGGAGACCGTTCGGCGTCATCGAAACGGGCGCTACGGTGCGAGCGCCAGGCAATTGCACCGATCGGAGACCGGCGATGACATCGAAAACAGACTTCACACCCGAGGAATGGCAGCTGATCCTCGAAGCGCCTCCCAGCGCGGGCATGATCGTCGTCACCGCGCAACACGGCGGCTCCTTCCGCGAGACCATCGCCATGGCCAAGGCCTACGTCGAAGCACGCCAGCAGCACGGCAACAGCGAACTCCTCGACGACATCGTGGCGGCGAAACCCGAGCGCGACCACACCCACTACCACTCCCTCGCGGACCTCAAGCAGAGCGGACTCGAACACCTGCGTGAGTCGGTCCTCCTGCTGGAGGGCAAGGCCACGCCCGGGGAGGTCGACGAGTATCGCCGCTTCATCGTCACGCTGTCGCAGCGGGTCGCCGCCGCGCACCGGGAACACGGCCACGACGTGAGCGAGGCCGAACAGGCCGCGATCAACGACATTGCCGAAGCGCTGAACACCACGGCACGGTAGGACGACCCGGCTCCTCGTCGATGGCGCTGCGCATGTCACCCGCGGACCAGCAGCGGTTCGGGCCGATCGATTTCGACTGGTTCCACGAGGAGGAGCTGCCCGCCCTCCTGCAGCAACGCAGTGCCGTTTTCTCCGAGGCCGATGCCCGGGTCGTCCGACCACTCGGGATCCAGCTCAATGACGGAAGGGCCTACACCTATGTGCCCGAGGACACCACGTTCTCCGTGCAGCGGGGCTCCGACGCCGCGCACACCCTCGTCGAGCTCTCGCCCGATGCCTGGTGCGCCTTCACCTGGGAGCTCAAGACCTGCTTCGCGCTGCTCTACGCGGACCAGCTGACGGTCCGCCGGGGCAGCTTCGGCCAGCTGGCGCGCTGGGAGCCGCCGCTCCGGGCCGCCTTCAGCGATCAGGCCCTGTTCGACCTCGACCATCCGGTCCGCCTGGCAGATGACGCCGGACGGGCCGTGGACGTCATGCAGAGTTTCACCCTCGACGACCCCGTCGCCGACATCAGGGACTTCCTCCATCGGGTCGGCTTCGTGCATCTCCGTGGCGTCCTCGACTCCGCCGAACTCGCCCTCCTCACCGCCGACGTCGAGGTCGCCGTCGGCCGGGCGCGACCCGATGATCGGAAGTCGTGGTGGACGACGGTCGACGGGCGCGAGGTCTGCAACCGGGTGAATTATCTCAACGACCAGTCGACGGCGATCGCCGCGTCTGGGCGCCGACCCCCGCTTCCTCGACATCGCCGCACTGGGCGCTGACGACCTGCGCGACGCCCACGATCGCCTCGACGGCAACGGCGTCGTCATCAAGGTGCCCGGTTCCTCCGGAGGTCTGGCCGACCTGCCCTGGCACCGCGATTGCGGCATGGGTGGCCATCCGGTGAAGTGCCCCATGCTCAACGTCGGGATCCAGCTCGACGCCGCCACGCCTGAGACCGGGCAGCTCCAGATGATCCCCGGGTCACATCGGGGAACCTCCCGGCTGCCCGACGCACGCGTGGCCGAGAACCACCCCGTCGTTGCCCTCACCACCGAGCCGGGCGACGTCACCGTGCATTTCGGTCACACGCTGCACGCGGCACCGCCGCCGCAGGACCCGCAAGCGTCCGGCCGGCGGGCGCTCTACCTCTCCTTCGTGCCCCCGCTGACCTTCGAGATGATCGGCCCGGGCCAGGGCTACAACGACGTGCTCTTCACCCGGAGCGAGGGGCGCGTGCAGCACGTCGACCAGTTCCGCTGAGACGGCCCGTCACGAGGCGGCCGGATCATTCGGCTGCGTCGCCCGCGACGAAGCCGGCCCCGTGAGATCCATGTGCAGCCGGGTCAGCGTGGAGGACTTGATCCGCCACGCACCGCCGTCCAGCTCATAGGTCTCGTGGTAGTGGCCGTCACCGTGCAGCTGCGTGCCGTCCGCCCACACGATGTGGTCGTGTAGCGCCCAGATGCCGGTGGCGGTGGTCGACGACGTGAGTGCGACCTCGGGCATGTGGCCGTGGTGCACCGTGACGGCGCCGGCGAGTGTCCGCTCCAAGAACTCGATGAACGCGTCGGCGCCGCTGACCACGCCACCGCCCGACGCCGTCGTGTCCACCACGACATCGTCGGTGAACACCAGGCGCATGCCCGTCCAATCCTTGGTGTCCATGGTGCGGAAGTAGCGCGCCTTCAGCTGCTTGATCGCTTCGATGTCGTCCACCCGTGGCGTCCCCGCCGCTCAGGAGAAGCGCGCCGCCCGTGTCCCCGGCGGGTTGAAGACTCCGGGAAGGGCATCGGGGTTCTCGACGCAGACCTCGCACTCCAGGCCGTCAGGATCGCGGAAGAACATGCTGAGCATGGGCCCGAAGTCGGTGACGAAGTCGTCGGCCGCGGCGCGGGCCATGAGCCGCTCGCGGATCTCCTCGAAGTCCTGCAGCGACGCCGCCTGCAGCGCCAGGTGATCGAGCCGGCCGCGGCCGAACATCGGGGTCTGGCGGTCGGCTTCGGAATTGCCGTCTATCTGGAAGACGTTGAGCTCCGCCCAGTCCCCGATCTTGATGACCGAGAGACGGGGGCCGCTCCCGTCGGGGAACTCGGATCCGTCGTAGGGGACCTCGGCCTCGAAGACCTCGCGGTAGAAGTCTTGGAGGCGTAACGCGTCGTTGGTGATCACCGCGACGTGGTTCAGACCCTTCAACAGCATGGCAAGTCCCTCCCCGATCCTCAGGCGACGATCTCGCTGGTCTGCAGCACCGGCGCGATGGTCGTGTAGTTGGCGACGTCGGCCATCACGTCGGCCGTGCCCTCGGCTGCCATGGCCTGCTGCAGGGCGTCGAGGGAGTCGAACGTCAGGTGCACGGCGGCCACGTGGGGGCCGTCGACCCCCTTGTCGATCTCCGCGGTCACCGGCGACCACGTGCGGACGACCAGCGGGACGTGCCGCTCGCGGTAGTAGTCGTGATCGAAGGTCGCGCCCTCGGTCACCGGATAGAACACGGACACGCGGATCATGGAATGCCCCTCTGGTTGGCTGGTGGCAGTCTGCCAGGTGCCGGCCGCGTCAGGAGCGGCGGGTCTGGCGCTCCGGTGCGTCGGCGTCGACGCCCCAACTCGAGACCCACGTGGGCGTGATGCGGATGACCTCGCGGCTCATGAACGGCACCGGTGGCTCCACATCCTCCAACGCCACCGCGGTGCCGCGGATCTCGAGGCCGCGCACCGTCCAGGGATCCCGCGAGACGAGATCGTCCACGACCAGAGCGACCTGGGCGTTCCCCTGGACGTTGTGGAACTTGCGGGTGGCGCCCATAGCGCCGCCACCGATGAGGATGTCGCCGGTCGCCTCGTCGAAGAACGCGCCGACCGGGCTGTTCTGGGGTGCGCCGTTCGCATCGACGGTGGCGAGGCGCGCCAGGGGTTGGCTCTGCAGGTACGCGCGCTCGGCCGCGGTCAAGGTGACGGACATGGGTGCAGCGTACGAGCCAGAGGTGCGCGTCGTGCCCGGGGCGCGGTGCTTCAGCGGAAGTCCCGGCTGGCCGGCACCGCCGTTCCCACCCCCAGCGCCTCCACTCGCTCGGCCTCGAAGCTGACCGCCCCCTGCCCCTTGCGCACGCGCCCGCGGATCAGCAACACCGGTGCATGGCGGGCCACGTGCTTCCAGCGGGCCCAGGCGCCGCGGGAGAAGACCACGTTCACGTGGCCCGTCTCGTCCTCCAGGTTGACGAAGACGGCACCGCGCGCCGTCTCGGGGTGCTGGCGGTGCGTCACCACGCCGGCCACCGAGGCCCGTTCGCCGTCGCCGCACGCCTCCAACGCGACCGCCGTCCGCACATCCATGGCCTCCAGCCGCTCCCGGGCGAGATGCATGGCCGTCCGCTCGGGCGCCAGGCCCAGCGCCCACAGGTCGTCACCCACCGAGTCGTAGGGGCTCGGGGCCGGCAGCGGCGGCGCCTCGGCCCCCACCACCACCCCCGGCAGGCGGTCCGGCGTGCCCTGGGCCGCCGCCCCCGCCGCCCACACCAGCCGGCGCCGGGAGGCCGCCGTCCCGCTGTCCTCGGAGTCGAGCGCGCCGGCGGCGGCCAGCGTCTCGAGCTGCGCCTGGGTGGCGCCCGCCCGCCGCACCAGGTCCTCGCCACCGGCCCAGGGACGGCCGGCCACGATGCGCGCCGCCGTCGTGTCGCCCACCCCGCGCACCGATCCCAACCCGAGACGCAGCACCGCCCCACCGGGCCCGCCGTGCTCGAGTGACGCGCCCACCTCGGAGTGGTTCACGTGCGGCCGGCGCACGCGCACCCCGTGCCGGCGGGCGTCGGCCACCAGCGACTGGGGCGACCAGAACCCCATGGGCTGCGAGTTCAACAGCCCCGCGGTGAACGCCGCTGGGTAGTGGTGCTTCAGCCAGGCCGAGGAGTACACCAGGTGGGCGAACGACACCGAGTGCGACTCGGGAAAGCCGAAGTTGGAGAACGCGGCCAGCGCCTCGAAGACCTGGTCCGCCACCGCGCCCGTCACACCGCGTGCCGCCATGCCGTCGAAGAGCCGCGCCCGCATCTTCTCCATGCGCGCCGCCGAGCGCTTGGCCGCCATGGCCTGGCGCAACTCGTCGGCGTCGGCCGGGCTGAAGCCGGCGATGGCCACGGCCATCTCCATCAGCTGCTCTTGGAAGAGCGGGACCCCGAGCGTGCGCTCGAGGATGGGCTCGAGCAGCGGGTGCAGGTAGGTGACCTTCTCCTCGCCCCGGCGGCGGCGGATGTAGGGGTTCACCGCGTGGCCCTGAATGGGGCCGGGCCGGATGAGCGCCACCTCGATGGCGATGTCGTAGAACTCACGCGGCGCCACCCGGGGCAGGGTCCCCATCTGGGCCCGGCTCTCGACCTGGAAGACCCCGACCGTGTCGGCCCGGCACAGCAGGTCGTACACGGCGGGCTCCTGGGGCAGCTGCCCCAGGTCGACCTCCACCCCGTAGAAGGCGCGCACCAGATCGACCATGCGGTGCAGCGCCTCGAGCATGCCGAGACCGAGCAGGTCGAACTTCACCAGCCCGATGGCGGCGCAGTCGTCCTTGTCCCACTGCAGGACGCTGCGCCCCGGCATGCGCCCCCACTCCACCGGGCACACCTCCACCACCGGCCGGTCGCACAGCACCATGCCGGCCGAGTGGATGCCAAGGTGGCGCGGCCGGTCCAGCACCTCCGCCGCCAGCTCGGCCACCAGCGGAGGGACCCCGCCCCCCTGGGCCTGCGAGACCTCTTCCACGGCGGCAGCCGACGACGTGCCGCGACCGTGCCCGGCGTCGATGCCGGCCGACCAGGCGTCCACCTGCTCCTGCGTGAACCCGAACGCCTTGCCCACGTCGCGCACGGCCGAGCGCGGCCGGTACGTGATGACGTTGGCCACCTGGGCCGCGTGGCGGCGGCCGTAGCGTTCGTACACGTACTGAATGATCTCCTCGCGGCGCCCCGACTCGATGTCCACGTCGATGTCGGGCGGCCCGTCACGTGCCGGCGAGAGGAAGCGCTCGAACAGCAGCCCGAGGTCGACGGCGTCGACGTTGGTGACGCCGAGCGCGTAACAGACGGCCGAGTTGGCCGCCGAGCCGCGGCCCTGGCAGTAGATGTCGAGCCGCCGGCACGTCTGCGCGATGTCCCACACCACGAGGAAGTAGCCGGCGAAGCCCAGATGGCCGATCACCCCCAGCTCGTGCTCGAGCTGCTTCCAGGCGCCGGGTACCCGCTCGGCCTCGGGCGGCCCGTAGCGCGCCGGCGCGCCCTCGGTCACCAGCTGGCGTAGGTAGCCCTGCTCGTCCATGCCCGCGGGGACGGGGAAGTCGGGCAGCCGGGGCGCCACCAGGCGCAGGTCGAAGGCGCAGGCGCGTCCGAGCTCGGCGGCGCGCTCCGACCACGCCGGGCCAGCGGGCGAAGCGCCGGGCCTGCTCGCCGGCCGAGCGCAGGCAGGCCGCCGGGGCCGAGGGCAGCCAGCCCTCCAGCTCGGCCAACGGGCGGCGGGCCCGCACCGCGGCCAGCGTGGTGGCGAGCCGGAAGCCGGCCGGTGTGGCGTAGTGCACGTTGTTGGTGGCCACGGCGTCGACGCCCCACTCGACGGCCAGGCGGGCCAGCGCGTCGTTGCGCGCCGTGTCGAGCGGGTCCCCGTGGTCCCACAGCTCCAGCGCGACGTTGGCGCGCCCGAACGCGTCGACCAGGCGCCCCACCTCGCGGGAGGCCGCCCGGGGCCCGGCGTCCATCAGTGCGGCGGGGACCGCTCCCTTCCGGCAGCCGCTCAGCACCAGCCAGTGGTCCCCCGCGGCGCGGGCCAGCGCGTCCAGGGTGAAGACGGGCTTCCCCTTCTCCCCGCCGGCCAGGTGGGCGTCGGCCAGCACGGTCGACAGCCGGGCGTAGCCCTCGGGGTCCCGGGCCAGCAGCACGAGGTGCGCACCGGTCGGGATCGGGCTCGCCGGTGCGCGCGCCGGCCGGCGCCAGCGTCACCTCGGAGCCGAAGACGGTGGGCAACCCGCACACCCGCGCCGCCTCGGCGAAGCGCACCACGCCGTAGAAGCCGTGGTGGTCCGTCAGCGCCAGCGCCTCGAGACCGAGCCGGTCCGCCTCGGCCACCAGCTCTTCGGGGTCGCTGCTGCCGTCGAGGAAGCTGAACCCCGAGTGGGCGTGCAGCTCGGCGTAGGCCTCGGCCATCAGTCGTAGACCGCCTCGACCCACCACTGCCCCCGCTCGGTGCACAGCAGGCGCGCCACCCCTTCCGCGGTGACCACCTGCAGCCGGGCCCGGCGCCGGCGCACCGACCACCAACGTTCGGTCACGGGCCAGGGACCCGCCCACCCCAGGACCGGTTGCCAGGGACCGCCCGCCACCGACAGCTGCTCGATGGTCCCGGTGAGCAGCCCCCGCCCGCTCACCTCGACGGCCCGGCCGGTCCCGTCGGCCACCTCGGCGCGCAGCGGGACCCGCAGCACGTCGGTCGGCGCCGGCGGGGGGACCTGCCCGGGCCACGGCGCAGCGGCCGCCGTCGTCTCCACCTCGGGGCTGCCCCAGGGCAGCAGCACCGACCGGCCCGCCGGGTCCCGCCCGCCGCGCAGCCGGCCCATGACCACGGCCTCCACCCCGAGACGCTCCTGCACCCGGACGAAGGAACGGGCGGCCCGGGCGTCCGCCTCGGAGGCGCCGCCGAAGAAGCCGGGCTGGGAGGGCGGGGGCGGGACGTCGGGACCCCGGTCCGGGTCCTCGCCCCGGGCCACCCGCAGCCGGCGCTCGATGCCACGGTCGCGCAACCCGACCAGCTCCCCGCTCTCCCCCCGGGCCACCGACGTGGCAGGCGGCCGCGTCCGCGCCGAAGCGGTCCGAGATGCTCGCCGCCGGCAGGGCGGCCAGCTGCGCCAGGGTGGTCACCCCCAACCGCTGCAAGGTGACGGCCAGGTCGGGGCGGGCCAGGGTCGCCACCGACCAGGGGCCGAGGAAGTCCGCCGTCCCCCCGGACGGGACGATCAGCCCGGCGCGGGCGGCCAGCATGGCGGCGAAGAGCCCGTCGGCCACGCCGATGGTGACCTCCTCACCCACGATGCCGGCCAGGCGCGCCACCACGGCCTCCTCGCCACCGAAGAAACGGGCCGGGCCGCGGGCGGGCAGCGCAGCGACCCCGAGGCGGACCGGGTGGACCCACGGGCAGAGCTCGCCCGCCCGTTCCAACACGCGGGCGAACCGCCGCGCCTCCTCCCCCTGCGCCCCCTCCTGGAGGAGCCCGGGACACCAGATGACCACCAGCCGTTCCACCACGCCTCCACCACCGCTCCGCTCAGGCCGCCTCCGGCCCGTCACCGGGGCCGGCTCCCGCCAGTCCGCGCCCTTCCATTCCGGTCTGCCCCATTGCGGTCTGCCCGCGTTCGTCCGCGCCCTCCACCGCGCCCGAGCCGGCGGGGAGCCAGAGCGAGCACTCGCTGACCCGGCCGGCGGCCCGGCGCCCGCTGACCCGCACCTCGGCCCGGCGGCGCTGCAGGTGTCCGTGCCCCTGGCCGACGCCCTCCCACTCGACCGCCCCGACCGACAGCGCCAGGTCACCCCCCTCGGGCCAGGCGGATGGGCCCTCGAGCAGGACCACCAGGGCCGCCTGGCGCTCGCGGGCGCGCGCCGTCAGGTGCCGCGCCGCGGTCAGGCGGGCCCGCCCGGGCGGGCGCACCAGGACGGCGTCGACCCCCGAGAGGAGATCGCCGGCCGCCTCGGCCCACCCGTTGCCGGGGTGGGGGACGAAGACGACCCGGCGCAGATCGAGCCCGAGGCCGGCGGCGGCCACCACGCCCGGATCGGGCAGACCCACGGCCGCGCACCAGCTCCCGGCGGCCGACGCCGCGGCCAGGAGTGCCAGGGCCAGGGTGGTCGCCCCGTGACCGGGTGGCCCCGCCACCGTGGTGGTCGTGCCCCGGCGCAGGGAGCCGGCCGGGAAGAGCGGGGCCAGGGCCGGGGGCACCGGCAGGGTCCGCCCGGCCACCGGCGTGGCGGGCCGGACCCGGTCGCCCAGGCCGGCGGGGAGCTCCCGGGAGCGGGGGGACGACGGGTCACCGGCAGGGAAAGCGAACATGTGTTCGTACCCTAGCCAGGCCGTGTGCCGCCCGCTCGGGGAGCCGAAAGCCCAGCTCAGGGGGCCGGATGTCCTTTGCACACCGCACTGGGTCACAATGCAGCCCGCATGTGTGGCCGCTTCGCTCTCTACACCCCGCCGGCCAAGATCGCCCGCTATTTCCAGGCCAACCTGGCCGAAGGGGCCGACGGCGAGCACGCCCCCAGCTGGAACGTCGCCCCGACCGATTCGGTGCTCGGGGTCCGGGACCGCCCGGCCCGGCGCCCAGAACAGAATCCGCCAGAACAGGATCCGCCGCAGCAGGGCCCGGCGGAAGAGGGCGGCGAGCCGGAACGGATCCTCATGACCTTCCGCTGGGGCCTCATCCCGTGGTGGTCCAAGGACGCCAAGTCAGGCAGCCGGCTCTTCAACGCGCGTGGCGAGACGGTCGCCACACGGGCCTCGTTCCGCGAGGCCTTCAAGGAGCGGCGCATCATCGTCCCCGCCGACGGCTTCTACGAATGGCACAAGACAAAGACCGGCACCCGGCAGCCGTACTACTTCAGCCGCGCCGACGGGCAACCGATCGCCTTCGCCGGCCTGGCCGAGCGCTGGCGAGACAAGAGCGCCGGACCGGACGCGCCGCTGATCCGGAGCTGCACCGTGATCACCACCACCGCCGGTCCCGACATGTCGGGCATCCACGACCGCATGCCGGTGATCCTCGACCCGGCCGTGTTCGACGTGTGGCTCGACCCGGCCAACGAGGACGTAGAGGAACTGCGCGCCCTGTTGCGGGCTCCGGCCGCCGGGACCGTCGTGCATCATCAGGTGGGGACCCGCGTCGGCAACGTCCGCAACAACGATGCTGCGCTCGTAGACGCCGTTTGACCGGTACCTCGTCGGCTCCGGGCCGGCGAGCACCTGAGGGGCACTGCGCGACATCTGGGGGTACCGTGTGACACCTGGGAGTCCTCGGTGACATCGAGGAGTCCCGTGTGACATCGGGGGGTGTGCGACGGGGCTGAACCGGGGTCGCTCAAAGCGGGGCGTATGACAGGGGAGGCCGTATGACATCCGAGAGATCCTTCGATCGCGCGCGCTTCGATCGCCGCACGATGCTCGCGGCCGCACTGGCCACCGGCGGCGGGGCGATCCTGGCCGCGGCGAGCCGGGGCAACCGCGCCGGCGCCGCTATGGCGGAGTTCGCGGCCCGCACCAAGCCGGCGGGCTCCGATCTCGGGGCCATTGAACACGTCGTGTTCCTGATGCAGGAGAACCGCTCCTTCGACCACTACTACGGCACGTACAAAGGGGTCCGGGGTTTCGACGACCACCCGAAGGGGAAGCTCGGGAACTTCGCCCAGGCCTGGCCCGGCGGGCGCGACAAGACACTCCTGCCCTTCCATCTCGACAGTGCATCGGGTATCGGGGAGTGCACCCAGGACCTCGACCACGGCTGGCCGGCCGAGCACTCGAGTTGGGACAGCGGCACCAACGGCGGCTTCGTCAGCACGCACGTGCAGTCCGTGTATCAGGGGCCCGAGCACGGCGTCCTCACCATGGGCTACTACCGCCGCCAGGACATCCCCTTCTATTACGCGTTGGCCGATGCCTTCACCCTGTGCGACAACTACCACTGCTCGGTGCTGGGGCCGACACACCCCAACCGCCTCATGGCGCTCTCGGGCACCATCGACCCGACGGGCGCCGCCGGCGGGCCGGTCATCATCACCAACGGGTCGTCCGACGCCATCGGCAGCGTGCACTGGGACACCATGCCCGAGGTGCTGGAAGACGCCGGTGTGAGCTGGAAGGTCTACAACCCGACCGGGCGACGTCTACAGCTCGACTTCATTCAGAAGAACGGACTGATCATCAGCGACGCCATCCTCCCGTACTTCGACCAGTACCAGAACCCAGCGTCGCCCTTGTACCAGAAGGCATTCCTCCCGCAGTACCCGAGCGACTTCGTCAGCGACATCAAGTCGGGGACTCTGCCCGCGGTGAGCTGGATCATCCCTCCCCTCGGCTACGACGAGCACCCGTCGTCGCCGCCGGCGCTCGGCGAGTGGTTCACGAGCCAAGTGCTCTCGGCACTGGTGGCCAACCCCGAGGTGTGGTCCAAGACGGTGCTCTTCCACATGTACGACGAGAACGACGGCTTCTTCGACCACGTCACGCCGCCGGTGGCGCCCAAGGGGACGCCCGGGGAGTACCTGACGGTCTCGCCGCTGCCCGACCCCTCCGACGGCATGGCCGGCCCGGTCGGCATGAGCTTCCGGGTGCCGATGCTCGTCCTCTCGCCGTTCAGCCGGGGTGGCCACGTGGCCTCTGAGGTCTTCGACCACACCTCGCAGCTCCGCTTCTTGGAGGAGCGCTTCGGGGTGAAGGCACCAAACATCTCGGCCTGGCGCCGCCACACGGCGGGCGACCTGACGTCGACGCTGCACCCGAAGCACAGCGACCCGACGGTGCCCAAGCTGCCCAGTACATCCAAGGACCGGAAGGCCGACGTCATGGCGTTGGGGTGCACGGAGGCCTCCATCATCGAAGCGGCGCCCGCCTCCGCCATGCCGGTCTACCCCGTGCCGGCTGTGCAGTCGATGCCCAAGCAGGAGACGGCCTGAGCGGGGAAGGAGCGGGGCGTGGCCGGTGGAGACGCAGTGGCGGACCCGGGACCATCGTCGTCCTGAACGGCGCGCCGCGGCCGGGCAAGACCACGGTGGCCCGAGCCTTGCAGCAGTCATCCGACCGGATCTGGTTGCACCTGGGCGTCGATGCCTTCGCCGACGTGACGCCGGCCCGGTTGCGACCCGGCATCGGGTTGCGCCCGGGAGGCGAGCGGCCCGACCTCGAGGAGGCCGTGGTGGCGCTGTTCGACGCGCTGTACGCGGCCGTCGTGGCCTGGAGCCGCTCGGGGCTCGACGTCGTGGTCGACATCGGCCATCACGACGACTACTCGAAGCCGCTGGGCATCCTGGGCAAGGTGGCCCGGGAGCTGCGCACGTTGCCGGCCTACTTCGTCGGCGTCCGTTGCCCGGTCGAGGTGATCATGGCCCGGCGCGATGCCGGGGTCGGCGCCACCGGCCGGAGCTACGTCGACGAGCGCTCCCGACGGATCGGTACCTGACGTCATCTTCCGCTGGGAACGGGCGGTCCACGATCCGGGGATCTACGACGTGGAGGTGGACACGTCGAGCACGTCGCCCGAGTCCTGCGCCGCTGCCGTCGCCCGCCGGCTCGCCGCCGGGCCTCCAACGGCCTTTGCCGAGCTGGCGACCCCTCGCATCTGAGCAACTTCTGTCACTACCATTGGCCCAAGGCCGATGGCCTACCCGAGCCGGGTCCGCCGAAGGAACCCGGCGCTGATTTGGGAGGTCGTTCATGGTCAAGTCGAGGGAGCGGCGCCCCGACGCCCCGGGCGCGCCGACACGCAGCGGCACGAGCTGGAAGTGGGCGGCAGATGCCTGACGAGCACCAGCTGGTACAAGTGGTGTCGCACGTGACGAGTTTCGTCGGCCGCGTCGGCGTCATCGGACTGTGCTCGTGCGGATGGCTGGCGGGAGAAGAGGCCGAGGACACGAGGTTGGCCGTGCACAGGCTCAACGCGGCCTGGCAGGCGCACGAGCGGGGCGAGGCGCCGCCGAACCCGGCGAGTTGGCCCTTGCCGCCGGCAGTGGCTCGCTAGGAGGAATCCGGCACCGCGTCGCGGTGGGCACCACCAGGGCCAGGCTCAGCCGGGGAACTGCACCTGCTCGGCTTGCGCGAGGAGGGAGGCCTTGTCCGCGCTCAGGATGTACCCACCGGCGATCGCCTTGTCGAGGCTCTTCGTGTACTGGGCGATGTAGTTGCTCTGGGTGCCGTAGAGGCTGGTGAGCTGCGCCGGGGTGAAGGCGACGGTGGACCCGAAGAGGGAGCAGAGCGCGTTGGCCCCCGTGGCCGGTGCCCCGCTGAGGGTCGACACCGGGACGTCGACCGCCGGTGTCCGGACACCCCCGATCACGTTGCCGTGCGCATCGAGCGCCAACGCTGCTGGATGAGTGCTCGACAACTTGAAGGGTGGCGGGCTCGGGGGTGGCGTGCCGTTGTCGACCCACTTGTCGAAAGCGGTGAATGCGGCCTGGACCACGTTGTGCTGCGGGCCGCTGTTCACGGGTGTGGTGCAGCCGAGGATGCTCGCGGCGGCGCCCACGGTGTAGGCGTCGGCGTGTGCCGTGCCGGCGATCTCCCAGGTGCGGATCTTGGCGGTGTTGGGTTGCTGCGCAGGGGCGTAGCCCAGCTGGATCAGGTCGGTCTGGGTCTGTGACATGAAGACCGGGACCTTCAGATCGGTCCGGATGCGCAGGTTGTCGGGCCCGCTGCTGGAGGCGATGGATGTTCCGGCCAACGAGGCACCCGAACCGCCGCGGCTGTGGATGAAGATGCCGTTGTAGGTGTTGGTCAGCGGCTGGATCGCGTCGGCGAACGTCGTCAGGTAGAAGGCGGACTGTGACTCGCCGACGGCCAGGATGTGCGTCGGCTTCAGGCCACCCAACGCCTTCTGGTGCGGGGCGCGCAGGGCCTGACCGATCTGCGCGTACATGTCCAGCGCGTACTGATCACCGGGGTGGTGCAGCGACCCGTAGCGGGCGGGTTCTTCGCCGACCAGCCCGGTGTTCGGGGCCGATGATCCTGCTGACCCAAGGAGCGCCTTCCCGCCATTCACGCCCAGCGCCTGGGCCGAGACGGCGACGTACGCGTACCCGTCGCGGATCAGCATCGGATTGAGGAAGTCCCAATCGGGTGCCGATTCACCGGCCGAGACGTTCATCCACTCGACGATCACCGTCCCGTTGAAGTGAGCCGGGTTGGCCGGACGCCGCACGATGATCCTCGTCTTGTACGCCGCCTTTGTCGTCGGCGTGATGGTCCATTTCCCGTCGCTCGGCATGGAGTCGGCCTTGAAGGCGGTCGCCGTGCCCGAGGCGAAGAACTCCTGCTCGACGTAGCCGTTGGCGCCGAGGTCGAGCGAGTGGGCGGACAGCGGCTCAACGATGTGCCCGACCGTGACGGGGCCGGTGAGCGTCGCCGCGCTGTGGTAGCTCACGGTGGACGACGCAGCGGTGGCGGCGCCTGCGGTTTCGACCCCGGTGGCCACGATCAGGGGCAACACGAGCAACGCGGCCACGCCCGCAAGGACGGTATCCCGTCTTGGGCACGACGGACGCGTGCCTTTTGCTCCACGACATGGACAACCCCCTTGGTGCGGTGCGCCGTGACTATACCGACGCAGGGTCGCCGGCGGGCCTCAGGCGCCTGCCTGAACCCCAGCGACGCCGGTGCCGACGGTACGCTCCGGCGATGGCCGCACGCGCTCTCTCCCGACGCACCGCGGAAGGGGGCCACGCTCGCATACCTGCCTGCACTCGACGGGATGAGAGGCCTGGCCATGCTGGGCATCATGGGCGTGCACGCCGGCGTCTACCTGACCGCCGGTGGCTTCTTCCTCCTCGACACCTTCTTCGCGCTCTCGGGCTTTCTCATCACCTCGCTCCTGATCGTCGAATGGCGCAAGCGGGGCACCATCAGGCTGGGTGCATTCTGGGCCCGCCGCGCCCGGCAGGCTGCTGCCGGCCCTCTTCGTGATGCTGATCGGAGTCGCCATCATTTACGGCGTCTTCGTCCCGGCCGGCACCTACCCGACCCTGCGGGGCGACGCGCTGTCCGCGTTGTTCTATTTCTCCAACTGGCACTTCATCGCGTCAGGCTCCGACTACTTCCACATGACCGGCCTCACGTCGCCGCTGATCCACACCTGGTCCCTCGCCGTGGAGGAGCAGTTCTACCTGGTCTGGCCACTCGTCTTCCTCGGCGTCATGAAGCTGACGCGCTCACTGCGGGTGCTGCTGGTCGTCGCCGTCACGGGCGCGCTGGCGTCGGCGGCCGAGATGGCGTTGCTCTTCAACCCCACCAACATCAATCGCCTCTACTTCGGCACCGACACCCACGCGCAGTCCGTGCTGGTGGGGGCCTCGTCGGCAATCGGCCTCTTCCTGTGGGCCGAAAGCCGTCGGAAGGGCGACGAGTTGAATTGGCAGGCGCGCACGCCGTGGGCGCGCCTGGTGTTGACCGTTCTCGGGGTCATCGGTCTCGCCGGCAGCATCGCCTTGTTCGTCACCGTGCACTCCGACGACGTCTTCACCTACCGAGGTGGGTTCCTCCTTGCCGCGCTCGGCTCGTCCGCCATCCTCATCAGTGTCTCGTGTGCCCAGTTCTCGCCGTTGGCGCGGTTGCTCTCGTTCCGTCCCTTCACGTTCATCGGGCGGATCTCTTACGGCATGTACCTCTGGCACTTCCCGTTGTTCACCTTCATCAACGAACAGCGGACCGGGCTGAGCCCCTGGCCCCTCTTCTTCGTCCGGGTGATCCCCACGATCGGCATCGCTGCCCTCTCCTTCTACTTCGTGGAACGGCCGATCCGGCAGGGCACGTTCTTCACACGCTTCCGGGCCCAGGTCTTCACGCTCCCGGCACTTGGCGTCGTAATACTGGCCATCGTCCTCGCCACCCTGCCGGCAGCCGACACCATCCCTGTCGGCGCCGCCGCCAGCGGCACCGTGGCCGCCACGCCCATCACATCGGCCATCCCGGCGACGTACGACACGACACCGACCCGGGTCCTTTTGGTGGGCGACTCCCAGGCTCTGACACTCGGGATCGGGCTGGAGGGCGCGCTGACCGCCCACCCGGAAAAGTACGACAATCTGCGCCTCCTCGACGAGGGGATCCTCGGGTGCGGCGTCGCCGACGGGACGACAGGTGAGCAGTCCGGTGGGACGTTCATCGTGGGGGCCCCCTGCACGCCGGACCCGCAGAGCGCGGAGTGCCCCCCGGACGGCGTCTTCGGACCGAAGCAGAACGTGGCCTGCCAGGCCTGGACCGCCGCCTGGAGCGACTGGGTGCGCCAGCTGAAACCGAACGTGGTCGTGCTCCTGGCCGGAGGGGGTGAGGTGCTCGACCGCCTCTACCGCGGGGAGATGACCAACATTCTGCACCCGGCCTTCGCCGCCTACGTGAAGAGCCAACTGGAGAAGGCGGTGCGGATCGCCACGGCGGGCGGCGCGCTGATGGTCTTCATGACCAAGCCCTGCCAGAGCACGGGTGAGCAACCCAACGGCCAGCCGTGGCCGCAGGACAGCGCGGCCCGGCAGGCGGTGTACAACGGGTTGCTGCATCAGGTGGCGGCCGAGCATCCGGGCCAGGTCTACGTCCAGGACCTCAACGCCTACGTCTGCCCCGGGGGCAACTACACCGAGGATCTCGACGGCGTCCCGGTGCGACAGAGCGACGGAAGCCACTTCAACATGCAGCCCGGTGGCGGCGGCTCCTTCCTGGCCCCGGCGATCCTCCCGTACTGGGAGGACCTCGGCCACGTGCAGGAGGCACAGACCAACGGGGCCAGCGTTCCCCGCGGAACACTCCCCCGCACCTTCGCGCCCCAATGAGGCAGGTCGGCTTTCGTCGAGTCAGCCGGCCGGTGCGCTCCCGGCGGCCGGCATGCTCGGGGCGGTCGGGGAGGCGTCGAAGAAACTCGCCGTCGCACCGGTGATGCGCGTCAGGTTCCGCTCACCGAAGGCGACCTCGTGCGGCTGGGCCAGATGCGCGTCGAGCAGCTCCTGGGACTCCCAGCACTCGAAGAAGCGAAAGGTGTTGGAGGCCTCGAGATCCTCGCCCCAGAAGTACTCGAGACAACCGAGGTCGCGCCTGCTGGCCGCGGTCACCTCGGCCAGGCTGGCGAGGACGTCGTCACGGTCCGAAGGGTCGAAGCTGAGAGAACCGGCGATGATGATCATTGCCGGAGGGTAGTGGCGTCCTCAGCGCGCGGCGAGAAGACCGAGATCGTCCTTCACGAGCGTCCCGCCCTTGAGGACGGCCAGCAGCCGGGCCTGGTCCTGGAGGAGCCCGATGTCGGACAAGGGATCGCCGTCGACGACGAGCAGGTCGGCCAGGAAGCCCTCCCGCACCGACCCGAGCTCGTGCGACCGCCCCAGCAGGTCGGCACCGTTGTGGGTGGCCCAACGGATCACGTCGAGGGGCGGGATCCCCGCCTCCTTCACGTAGAACTCGAGCTCGTCGGCATAGCGACCGTGCGGCAGGCTGATGGCGCCATAGTCATCCCCGCACAGCAGCTTCACGCCGGCCTCGTTGGCCTTGGGCAACACGGCGAGCGCCCGCTCGATGTCCTCCGCCATGGCGGCGGTGAACCCGAGGCCGCCGCCGCCCATCAGCTCGGCGAAGCGCACAGGGAAGAGCTGGCTCGGGACGAGGAAGGTCCCGAGCTCCACCATGCGCTCGATCCCCATGGCATCGAGACCGTCGCCGTGGTCGATGACGTCGATCCCGGCATCGAGCGCCATGTGGATGGCTTCGCGGTTGGCGATATGACCGCGGACGAGCACGCCGCGCTGGTGAGCCGCCTCAATGCCGGCCGTGATCTCCTCGGGGGACATTTCCGTCTGCTCGCTCGGGGCGACCGTGCCGTGGCCGCCCGTGACGAACATCTTGATGATCTCGGCGCCCTGCTTGATCTCCTCACGCACGGCACGGCGGAAGCCGTCGGGGCCGTCGCACCGGTGGACGGCGCCGCGGGCACCGACGTCCCAGTACCAGGGGAAGCTCTTGTCGCCGGCGTGCCCCGTCGTACTGACGTCGCGGCTGCCGGCCATCAGCCGGGGGCCCGGGAAGAGCCCCTCGGCGATGGCGGCCTTCATGGAGGCGTCGATGGCAAAGGGCGCGCCCGTGCTGACGGCACCGGTGAAGCCGCAGCGCAGCAGCAATTCGAGGTGGTGCGCTGCTCGCACGGCCTGCAACGCCGGCGGTTCCTCCAGTCCGAACGGCGCCGTCTTGGAACCGAGCTCGTTGTAGGTGGCGTGGAAGTGGCTGCTCACCATTCCCGGCATGACGGTGCGGCCGTCGAGGTCGACCACCCGGTCCGCGGGACCGGTCTCGACCGGCGCTCCGGAGCGGACGGTGGTGATACGACGATCCTCGACCACCACGGTGCTGTGGGGTCGGGCACCGTCGGCGTCGAGGACGGTGGCGTCCTGGAAGACGAGCCTAGGCACGGGCGGCGGCGGCTTCGTGAGCTCCGGATGCAGCTCCGGTACCGTTCTCGGTCACGGAAGGAACGATAGTGACCAGACGCCGACGCCCGCTGTGGTGTGTCCCCGACAGGCCGTTCAGCTCGGTTGGAGCGCGCCGGTGACCCTCGGTGGTAGCGACACCGTGCTCTGTTCGGGCACGCTCGGGAGCGGGATCACCCTCCGAGAGCGGCTGGCCGCGGCGCAGGCCGGCGGGTTCACGGGTCTGTCGCTCTGGGGTCGCGACTATGAGGTGGCGCGTCACGAAGGGCTCAGCGACCCGGACATCCGCATGCTGCTAGCCGATCACGGCCTTTCGGTAGCCGAGCTCGACCCTGGCTGGTGGTGGCTCCCCGGCGCATCAGAGATCCACATCCCACCGGAGCACGACGCAGAACGGATCTTCCGCTTCGGCGAGCGGGAGCTCTTCGCTGTCGCCGACGCGCTCGGCGCGCGCTCGCTGAACGCGGTCGACGTGTTCGGAGGCGCGTGGTCACTCGACGAGGCGGCGGCGGCCTTCGCCGGCTTGTGCGACCGGGCGGCCGAGCACGGGCTGCTCGTCCATCTGGAGTTCCTCCCCTGGTCACGCATCCCCGACCTGGCGACGGCCTGGCAGGTCGTCAATGCTGCTGACCGGCCCAACGGTGGGATCATGCTCGACGCCTGGCACTACTTCCGAGGTGCACCCGACGGCGCACTGCTGCGCTCAATTCCGGGCGCGTCCATCCTCGGCATCCAGCTGTGCGACGCGCCGGCTGTGCCCGAGACGAATCTGCTGCACGCAACCCTGCACGAACGGCTCCTGCCGGGCGACGGGGAGCTGGCACTGCCCACGTTGTTGGCCGACCTCGAGGCGACCGGCACGGACGCGCCGCTCGGTGTCGAGGTGTTCTCCGACGTGCTGCACGCACTCCCCGCGGAGGAGGCGGGCCGGTCGGCCGGCGACGCGGTGCGCCGGGTGCACGGCCGCTCCTGAACACGTGGAGACGAAGGGCTGTCCCTTTCACGACGCGACCGACAAGATGTCGGATGGGAGTGCGGATACGAGATCCCGACCCCTTCGCTCCGAACCGGCAAACGGAGGCAGTCATCCGTTGCCGAACGACGACGACGTGTGTTGCGTCAGCTCAATCACGTTGCCGTCCAAATCCCCGTAGCGTGCGCTTCGACCCCAAGGTTCCGTACGCGGTCCGTGGAGGACGGGAGCACCTGCGAGTACTGCTGCCGCATGAGCGTTGTCGATGTCGTCAACGGACAGACTGATCTGCACACCAGACGTCGGCTTCTCCTTCGCCGGATAGAGCGCAAAATGAAGGTAGGCCCCTTCTCGCCAGGAGATTTCTGCGTGTCGTCCGCCAATCCACGGGTCGTCAACCCCGTTGTCACCTGGATGGAGATTCAGGCCGAATGCATCCCGGTAGAGGGCCGCGGAACTGTCGAGATCGGAAACCTCCAAGATGACCGCCACCAGCCGACCGTGTTGGGCCATAACCGCTCCTTACCGAAACCTTCTCCGGGGTGACCCTACGTCGCGAAGTTAACCGGCCGACACCGCAAAATGCGTAGCACTGCCCCCGTCCCCACCTTGCCGTACGGCCCGCCCCAGCCCGGGTTCAGGGACAGAGGATCTCCCGTCACCTCGAACACAACACCTTGTGGGTCGCACAGCAAAAGGGACAACCCATGGAAACACGTCCGATCACGAGGGCGGCGAGGAGGAGGTGGTGTACTGGGGCAATGGATTCGTCGTCGCCAGTGGACCCGAAAGAACCCTTCGTCAAAGACGGGCACAAGGTCATCATCACGACCCGACGGTGGAACGTCGATCAGACCAGCGGGTTCGTGTGGAACTTGCCGCGCGGCTACCGCCCACACGGCACGTGCGAGTTCGACGTGACGGGGTCCGACGGCGGCACCGCGACGCTGACGATCTGGAGCTCCGGGGAGATGTCCTGCTACCCGGTCTCGGAGTGGATCGACCTGCCCGAAGGCGGCGTCTCGTTCTTCACCGATCGGCTCAACGACACACCCTGAACTCGTGCGATGAGGGCAGGGGTCGCATGGCCCGTCGCAGCATCCAACCCGGGCGTCGCAGGTGGGACGCCGAGGATCACCACAGTCGACCTCTTCATCACGATCGTCTGGCTGGCGCTCTCGACCTTCTTCGGAGTGGGCGTCCTGGTGATCATGACCTTTGCGAAAAACGCGCCCGCGATCTGGCGCTCACTGTTCTTCTGGCTCCAGGTCACGTTTCTGGTCGCTGGACTGCTTCGCCTCGTGCTGTCGTTCGGAAGCCTGACGGAGTTCGTGCTCCGCAAATTTGGTTGAGGCAGATCGGACGGCGAGGGCAGGGCCGACCTGAAAGGCGAGGATCAGGCGAGGGTCAGATAGTCGAGATTGACGCCGCCCTGATCGGCCGATTCGACACTGCACACCACGAGGTTGGTCCCGGCCGCCATGTCCAGTGTGACCGGCACGCTGCGCCAGGAGGTCCAGGTGGATGCACTCGGTACCTGGAGGATCGTGGAGCCGTGGACGCGACCGGTCTCGGGGTCGAGCGCCCGCACCGTCAGTGTCGAGTGGGTCCCGGTGGCGTTGGCCACGTGGCACACGACGCGCCGGCTGCCGGCCCCGGGCACCGAAACGGCCACCGCGACGCTGCTCCCCTCGGTGTCGAGGCCGGTCACATACCCCATTCCTTCGTGGCCGGCGAACGTGTTGCCGAAGCGGGCCGACCCTGCCCAGGCACCGACGTCGGCCTGGAAATGAGCCGGACCCGGGGGCACGACCGAGAGGAGCACCGAGGCGTGCGGCCCCAAGCTCGTCTGGTAGCTGGTCATGGAACCGAGATCCTGGTGTGCCCACAGGTCGCGCACCGCGGCCGGACTGCTGAAGCCGAGGACATCGGCGAAGTCGATCGACTGTGTCACGTTGGCGGCGGCGTCGGCCCGGTTGAAGAGGGCGACGGCCCAGCTCCCGTCCGGCAGCTGGCCGACCCAGCGCTCGGGGTCCCTGCTCGTGGGGTCGTATTCGAACGCGTGGCTGTTGTTGAAGACGGGCTTGCCGACCAGCCCGGCCTTGCGCAGCGCCAGCACCTCCCGGTTCTGAAACACGTGCGCGTTGTCCCCGATGGTGTCGACCTGATCGGTGATGGCGATGGCGGCACCGGCCAGCGTGAAGAGATTGATGGCGCTCTGGCGCTCTTCGTCACGGGTGAACGACGACATGATCAACGGGTCGCCATCGAGGATCATCTGACCGCGCCCGGAGATGTCGGCGAATCCGGTGAACCCGAGGAACGGGTTGTTCCACTGGGACCATTCGGGCTGCCAGGTCTGGCGGCCGCCACTCAAGTTGAACCAGGTCCCGAAGCTGGCATCGTTCCCGATCCGGATGAGATTGCCGAACTGCCGCTCCCCCGACCCGTGATCGAACAGGTTGGGCATCACGAGGCTGAGCTGCATGTTCTCCGCCGCCTCCCACATCCACTGCAGCGCCTGCAGGTACGAGTCCCGGCCGTGGTCAACCCCGACGGTGCCGTCGTTCTGGTCGAAACCGGTCTCGTAATAGGCCAGGAAGTCGATGCGGAGGAACACGGCTCCGAGCTCGCGGAAGTAGGCCACGTAGCCCTTCACGTACTCCTCGGCGCCGTCTCGGGTGGTGTCCACCCACTGCAGCTGACCGCCCCCGTCGAAGTAGTCGTTCGCGTTGACAAGATCGCCCACCTTGACGTCGGGTCGCCCGACGACCGTGACCGACTGATTCGTCACCGCCGACTTGGTGGCCCACAAGGGGTTGTAATAGACGCCGAGCTGCATCCCCTTGGCCCTCAGGTAGTTGGCCCACCAGGCCCAGTCGTGCTCCCAGTCGTCCGCCTGGCTGACGATGTAGCCGTGTTCGGTGATCTTCTGCGTCCCGTCGATCCATCCGTCGGTACACACCATGGTGTAGCCGTCGTCACGGAAGGTCTCCGCCACCCAGTCGATGTTCGCCTTCCACACGGCCTCGGGGATGATGACGTTGGCCACGTTCTCGTAGTCGTACGTGCTCCAGTAGAGCGGCCCGGGTCCACCCGGCCGGAACCCGGGGACAGCAGCGGGCGCCGGTGCCGATGCCGCCCCCGAGGACTCGCTCGCACCGGCCGGCGTGGCCGCCCTGACGACGGCGGCGGCGACCGCAGACCCCGCCAGGCCGACGAGCACCGCGCCGCCACCGCCCTTGAGCACCTCGCGTCGCGTCGGCACCAGATCACTCCCCCGGTCTCGAACCCCTCGGGGCGACACCGTAGTCAAGGCCAGACGGCCTGCACCCGAGCGCGGGCGCCGATGCTCCGGTGCGAGACGGCCGCGTGGGCTGTGCGGCGTGCCACGCGGGCGGCCCGGCCGAGCGTCAGGCCGCGTCGGCACCTCGACCACTTCGGTGTACTCCGAAGCGTCGCCCTTGATCGAATAGCTGCGACCACCGTCGACTCCGGTGGGAACGTCACCGGCAACGGTCACTCGGTGGAGCCGCCGCGGCAGGTCGTCGTAGTTGTCGATCGCATAGTGCTGCGTGATCCGGTTGTCGAAGAGCACCAACTGGTTCTCCGACCAGCGCCACCGCAGCACGTGCTCGGGCCGCGTGACGTAGGACTGCAGCAACCGCAGGATGTCACGGGACTCGTCCTGCGACAATCCGACGATCCTCCGGGCGAAGCCGCCGATGAACAGGCCGCGCTCGCCCGTCAGCGGATGCACCCGCACGACCGGATGGGCCGTTTCGTACTCGGTCGAGGTGAACACCTTGCGGCGCTCGGCCGCCGCTTCGTCGAGGGGCTGGTCCGCCACGGCGTAGTCATACAGGTTGCTGTGCACGGCCCACAACGTGTCGGCGAAGCGGGCCAACGGTTCGGGCAGCGCGCGATACGCCGCGCCGCTATCGGCGATGAGCGTCTCGCCGCCGTAGGGCGGGACGACGAGGCTGCGGAGCGAGCTCAGCTGCGGCGGGTTGACCACGAAGGTGACGTCGGTGTGCCAGTGATTGGACTTGCCCCGCTCGCTGTCGACCGGCAGCACGTGCAGGGCACCGTCGACCGAGGGAACCGTCGGGTGCGCCGTGGTGAGCGGGCCGAACGAGCCGACGAACCGCTGTTGGCCGGCGTCGTCCAGGTGCACGTCGGAGAAGACCAAGGCGCGGTGTCGGTTCAATGCCAATCGGAGCGCGGCCACGGTGTCGCCGTCCAATTCGCCGGAAAGGTCGACCCCGTGCACCTCGGCGCCGATATTCGATGTGACCTTGCGGATCTCGAAATGTGTCGCGGTCGGTGCAAGTGTCGTCATGGTCTGTCCTCCTGGAGTCCGTTGTGGCAACTGTTGTCGGTTCCGTGGCCTTCCGCTGCTGACCGAGACGGGAGAGCCGGGCTCCTTCACGCCGAGCTCGAGCAGCAGTCGGTTCCGCATCCGGACGAAGGCCGGATGGCCCCGGTCACGGGGTCGGTCGAGATCGATGGGGAGGTCCAGGGTGATCTGCCCGTCGACGAGGACCACCGCACGGTCCGCCAGCAGAATCGCCTCGTCGACGTCATGGGTGACCAGAAGGACGGCGGGACGATGGCGCACGCACAAGTCCTGCAGGAGCACGTGCATCCGAATCCGGGTCAGGGCGTCCAGCGCTCCGAAGGGCTCGTCGAGCAGCATCAGCTGCGGCTCCCGCACGAAGGCCCGGGCGAGGGCCACCCGCTGCGCCTCCCCGCCGGAGAGCGTCAGTGGCCAGTCGTGGGCGTGCTCGCTGAGGCCGACCTCCTCCAGGGCGTCGAGGCCACGACGCTTCAGCGCAGCGCTTCCCCCGGCGCCCGCGCGAAGCCCGAGCACGACGTTGGCCAGCACTCGTTGCCACGGGATGAGGCGCGACTCCTGGAAGACGACTGCCCGCCGCTCGGGGAACCAGTGCCTCGCCCTCGTAGTCGGGATCGAGACCACCCAAGATCCGCAGCAGGGTGCTCTTGCCTGTTCCGCTGCGACCGAGGAGCGCGACGAATTCGTCGCTCCCGATGGTCAGGTCCAGGCCTCGGAGCACCTCCCGGCCGTTCGAAGCCCCGGCTCACCCCGCGGGCGACGACCGCCAACCCCGCATCCGAAGGAGGCGATCGATGCGCTCAGAGAGTCACGGTCGCCATGCTCACGCTCCCGTGAACCCACGCCGCCACGAGAGCAGCCGGCGCTCCAGCAGGCGAACGAGAAGGTCGGCGATCAGGCCCAACATGGCGTAGATGGCCAGCCCGACGAACATGATGTCGGTACGGTCGGTGGTCTGGGCCTGCATGATCAGGTAGCCGATGCCGCTCTGGGCGTTGATCTCCTCGGCGACGATGATGATCAGCCAGCAGCCGACGAGCGCGAAGCGCAGGCCGGTGAGAAAGCCCGGAAGAGCTCCCGGCAGGATCACGCGTCGCACCAGTCCCCAGCGGGTGAGCCCGAACGTCTCGCCGGCCTCCACGAGCTTCACGTCGACGCCGCGTATGCCGGCGTAGGTGTTGAGGTAGACGGGGAACGTCGTCCCCAGCGCGATCAGGAAGATCTTGGGCGTCTCACCGACGCCGAACCAGATGATGGCCAGGGCAGCAACCCCAGGATCGGCACGGAGCGGGCCATGTGGATGACCGGGTCCAACAGATCCTCGCCGAGCCGGAACAGGCCCGACACCACGGCCAGCACGACCCCGACGGAGACCCCGACGGCCAGACCCTCGGCCACCCGCTGCAGCGAGATCAACAGGTTGGACTGCAGCGCCCCCTGGTCCCACAACTGGCGGGCGGCGTCGAAGACCTGGACGGGTGACGCCACCTCGACCTCGGTGAACACCCCGAGCGAGCAGACCAGCTGCCACAGACCGAGCACCGCCAGAGGGCCGACCACCCGCCAGGCCGTCCGGGGAATCCGAACGGAGCACGCGTCGTCTGCGTCGAGGGATCGGGCCGCGTGAGCACGATCGGCGGCGACCTGCTCCGCCGGCGCCGGCCGTGCACGACGCCGGTCCGGTCGCTCGACCGGACCGGCGTCGACGGCAGGTGACTTCTCAGAAGGTCCGTGACCGCCACGGTGACGCCCTCAGTCCCCCGTCGCAGCGAAGACCGGCGTGGCCACGAACGGCACCCCTTCGACCAGCTCGGACTCGCGGCCGTCCGGGCCGACCGGGACCTCGCCGATCAGGGTGACCCGGTGGAGGACCCGCTCGACGTCGACGTGGCCGAGGTCCTGGGGACCGAGGTGCGCGGTGGCCCGGTTGTCCCAGAAGGCCACGCTCCCCGGCGCCCAACGGAACCGGACGGTGTACTCGGGGCGGGTGATCTCGGCGAAGAGGTGATCGAGGATCCACCGGCTCTCGAGCGGGTCGACGTCGACGATGTGGTCGACGAACCCGGGGTTGACGAAGAGCGCACGCTCGCCGGTCCGCGGGTGCACCCGCACGACGGGATGGTTCGAGACCAGGGAGTTCTTCTCGATGCGCTCGCTGAGGCCCTTGGACGCGCGGCGTTGGCCCGAATAGTTCGCCCCGTAGCGGTGCTCCGCCCACAAGGTGTCGACGAACCGGCGGACGGGCTCGGAGAGCCCCTCGTAGGCGGCCACCAGGTTGGTGAACGTGGTGTCACCCGCCGTAGCCGGGGACGACGTCGGCCCGCAGGATGGAACCGGCCGGCGGATTGTGCGCCGGGGTCACGTCGGTGTGCCATCCACTGGTGTAGGAGTACTTCCGCACCGCCTCGCGCTCCTTCTTCTCGAGCCCGTAGCGCTGCTCGAAGCGGCGCGGGTCCACGGTGTAGATCTCGGGGTAACCCTCGGGCGGCTCGTCGTCGTGGGGATGGGCGTAGGTGAGATCGCCGAACTGGCGGCCGAAGGCGATCTGCGCCTCGTGGTCGAGCTGCTGGTCGCGGAAGAACACCACCTTCCACGTGTCGAGCGCGTTCTGAATGGCGGCGAGCGTCTCGGAGTCGAGCGGTTGGGAGATGTCGACCCCGGAGATCTCGGCACCGATCCGGCCGGCCGCCGGCTGGACCGTCACGCCTGTGTGCGAGGTCGTCGCAGTCTGATTGGGAAATGGTCTGGGTCATGTTTGCGGAACCTCCTTGAGGATGCGCGTTGTAGCGGGTGGTTTCTGTCTGGCTGAACAACGGGGCGACGCTGTAGTACTTCGAGATCGCGCCGGCGCCGACGAGGAGCTTGACGACGGTCTGCAGAGCCGACTGCACGCCGGACGTGATGGGGACGAAGTTGTCGGTCCCTCCGGCGGCGAGGATCAACTTCGCCGCCGCCGGCGTCTGGTGCTCGACGTTGACGTAGTAGTCGGTGATGAACTGACTCTGGTGCGTCTTGGCCCAGTTGAAGGCCTGATCAGGTACTTGGTGAAGTCGTCGATCGCCGCCGAGCTTGGCCGGGTTGGCCAGTGCGGCCGTCGTGCCGAGCATGTACCCGTAGCTCGGCGGGCTCACCGACTCCACGGTCGCCAAGACCTTGGCGGTCGGCGCCGTCTGCTGATAGTCGACCTTCTGCTCGACGCTGACGACGGAGGCATCGGCCGAACCCGACTCCAGCGCCGTCCCGAGCTGCTGGAGGCTCACGTTGACCTGCTGGACGTCCTTCTGCGTCAGGCCGGCCGTGGCCAGCGCGCGGAGGGCGAAGGCCTGCTCCGCCGTCCCCGTCGTGTAGGCCACGGGCTTGCCCCGCAACTGGGAGATCTTGGTGATGCCGGGCTTCGCCAGCAGGTACTCGGAGGCGCCGATCGGCAGGTCCACCGCGACCGCCTTGACGGGGAGCCCGGACTGGACCGCCAGGGAGGCCGGCAGGTCTCCCATGTCCCCGACGTCGATCTGCTTGGCCGCGAAGCCGGCATTGACGAGGGGTCCGCTGTCGAACTCGACGAAGTTGATCTTGAAAGGCGCGGACTTGGCGACGCCGGAGTACTGAAACAGTGTCTCCAACTCCTGATCCTGGTCACCGACGTTGAGGACGGTTCCGGCGGGGATGTTCGAAGTGGCGCGGCCGCGCGCCGCGGCGCCGCCCGTGCCCCCGACCCAGCCCGCGCAGCAGACCAGCGGCAGTGCCAGCAGAGCGGCAAGGCGTGATCGGCGCAACGGAGAGACGGACATCGGGCTCGGGGTACCTCCTGGGAAGTGGACGGCGGCTGCGGCCGTCACAATACCCGACAATTCCTATCAAGTATAGTGGTTTAATCGAAATTATACGGGGCATCAACTATCCGGGGGTCTGTCTCCTCCCTGGGTGCCGATGGCCTCCCGCGGAGCGGCGTCACCGTGTGGTCTCCCCGAACGAGACGGCGAAGCCGGCGCCGTCGGCGCTCGGCCGACGTCCCTCTGGCTCCCTAGGGCAACTCCCCCAGGATCTCGATCAGGTCTTCCTTCCTGTACCCGTTGAAGCGGGCGAACTCGAGGAGTTGCTTCGTCCGCTCCATGACCGCTCCCCGTTCGGGACTCCCCGCCACCGTCACCCCCCGTCCCCGTCTGAACTCGAGCAAGCCCTCATCGCGCAGGAGCCGGAGCGCCCGCAGCACGGTATTGGCGTTGACGCCCAGCACGGCGGCCAGGTCCTTCGCCGGCGGCAGGCGCTCGCCCGGGCTGGCCTCGCCTGCCGCGATGGCGCGGCGGATCTCCGCCGCCACCTGATCGTGCAGAGAGAGCGCTTCGGAGCGGTCGACCTTGACACGCAACATGATGCTATACATAGTAGCACTATGAAGACGGAGACAGCCGGGTCGCCGGCACCGGCAGAGGCCCTCATTCCCGAGGCTCGGCAGCACCAGCGACAGCGGTACCGGCGCGGTGGCGTGTTCGCTCGTCATCGCCGCCCTCGTCATCGCCGCCCTCCTCGCCTCCGCCCTCCTCCTCTGGCACGGTCCGGCCGCCGAGGGCAAGGCCCAGTCGGATCCGAAGCCCACTGCCGCCACGGCACGTCCGGCTTGGTGTACTTCCGCCCCGTGTTGTGCTTCGCCGCTCCCTACGCCGCGCCGTCGGGCAGCACGGCTGCGTCGACGAGGCACCGGGCCGATCCCCGCCTGTTCTGCGGCCTCATTGCTCACCGCGGCCAACGTGGACGTGGCACCCCAGACGGGGCCTTTCCCGTCAGGCAGCACCCCGCCCGACCAGCAGTACGCGTCGTATCCCTCGACCAGCACGCAGACACCCGGGTACACCTCGAGCACCGTCCTGCTCCCCGGCCTGAACGGTGCGTGTGACGAGACGCCGCGGTCCGCTGCGTGCTCGGACCGGTGGAGATGTCGAGCCGTTCCGTGGGCCGGGTCGACGGTGACGCGAGACCATGGCGGCGGTTGGATCGTGGACTACACCATGGCCGGCGCTCGTGGCGCCGCCCTGTGGGACAGGGTTGCGCACGAGAACTTCCACCAGTTCCTCGGCATTGAGGTCGGCGGCGTCGTGTACACGGCGCCGATCATTCAGCCCACGCAGTCCTCCTTCTCGTCGTTCGACGGGAAGGGCGAGATCAGCGGCAACCTCAGCCGCGCCGATGCGCTGCCCTGGCGAAGGCGCTCGCGGACCACAAGGGCTAGACCCGCCGCATCGCCTCGTCGCAGCGGCGGGTCGAGTCCCGCTGCTGCCTCAGCGCGGGCGGCGGCGCAGCGACGGGTCGGCGATGGCGGCGGGGACCCAGCCGACGTCGGTGTCGTTGAGGTCGGTGCCGGGCGGCACGATCTCGTCGATGCGGTCGAGCACGTCGGGGCTCAGGCGCAGTTCCAGCGCCGGCAGCTGCGACTGCAGGTGCTCCATGGTGCGGGGCCCGATGATGGGCGACGTCACGCCCGGGTGCTCGAGCACGAAGCCGAGGGCGAGCTCAATGAGCGACAGGCCGGCGCCGTCGGCCAGCTCGATCAGCTGCGTGACCGCCTCGAGCTTGGCCCGGTTCCCCGGCATCTCCATGTCGTAGTGGTGGGGCAGGAAGGCGGCGCGGCGGCTGGTGTTCTCCTTGCCCGGCCCGAAGGCGCCCGAGAGCCAGCCGCCGGCCAGCGGGCTCCACGACAGCACGCCCATGCCGTACTTCTGGCACATGGGCAGCACGTCCTTCTCAATGCTGCGCACGAGGATGGAGTACGGCGGCTGCTCGGTCACGAAGCGCTCGCGGGCCCGGCGCTCGGCCACCCACTGCGCCTCGACGATCTCGTGGGCGGGGAAGGTCGAGCTGCCGAAGTAGCGGATCTTGCCGGCCCGCACCAGGTCGGTCAGCGCGCCCAGCGTCTCGTCGATGTCGGTCTCGGGCGAGGGCCGGTGGATCTGGTAGAGGTCGATGTAGTCGACGCCGAGCCGGCGCAGGCTGTTGTCGCAGGCGGCCATGATCCAGCGGCGCGAGTTCCCCTGCGCGTTGGGGTCCTGGCCCATCTGGCCGTGCACCTTCGTGGCCAGCACCACCTTGTGCCGCTTGGTCTGCGCCAGCGCCTTGCCGACGATCTCCTCGGACTCGCCGAACGAGTAGACGTCGGCGGTGTCGACGAAGTTGATGCCGGCGTCGAGCGCGGCGTGGATGATGCGGATGGAGTCGTCGTGGTCGGTGTTGCCGAAGGACCCGAACATCATCGCCCCGAGGCAGAGGGGGCTGACCTTGAGGCCGGTTCTTCCGAGTGTGCGGTATTCCATCGGGCCGAATCTAGCCAGGGGCCTGGCGACGCGGGCCGCGGGCCGGCCGGCTCAGAGGCGCTCGCAGGCGTCGGCGGCGGCCAGCAGGAGCGCCGGCTCGCCGCTGCGGGCGAAGCTGCGCAGCGCGGCCTCGGTCAGCTTGATGGCGTGCTCGTCACCCGAGGCCAGGGCCGCTGTCCACCAGGTCCTCGGCCGGCGGAGGCGTCTCCGTCGGTGCCGGCGCCAGCCGGTCGATGTCGTAGGCGACGTGCAACGCCGCCACCGCCTGCCAGACGTAGCCCAGGGCGGCGTCCCGATCCTCCTCGGCCAGCCACGGCAGCACCAGCTCGCAGGCCAACGGCGACGTCACCGCGTGCAGCAGGCCGATCGCCCCGCCGTCGTCGGCGTTGCGCAGGTAGGCCAGCGCCCCGCCCGTGGCCAGCTGATCGAGCAGATCCACCGCGCCGCCCGTCCAGCCGAGCGACGCCACCGCCTGCTCGAACTCGTCGGCGATGTCGGCCACGGCCGCCACCCGGTCGCTGATCAGCAACGGGCGCGGCGCGTCCTCGGGGAGGTACGGCAGGTCGGCCAGCGCCTCGGCCACGCCCTCGTGCCCGATCAGCAGCGGCGGTCCCGGCAGCTCCTGGTAGCTCGACGCCCAGAAGGCCAGGCGCGTTCGCCACCTCGAGGCGCCGCGGCGGCGTGTCGGCCTCGCCGAGCCCGCGCAGCGCGTGACCGGTGCGGATCAGCCCGTGGGTCGCCGCGCCGACGGCAGCCGGGGAGCAGCCGCGGCGCCCACTCCCCCACCACGGCGGCGACGGGTCGGTCGGCGATCTCGCGCTCGAAGAGCGCGAGCCACTCGGGGAAGCGGTCCTCCTGCCCGAGCGCGGCCGGGCCAGTCCTCCTCGGTCAGCGGGCCGCGCCGGCGGCGGTGCCTCGTCGAGGCGGGTCGCGGTACCGCGCCACCCAGCCGGCGATGGCATCGGGCCGGCCCAGGTGGGCCAGCGCCTCGGCCGCCATCGGGCCCGTGATTGGCCAGGCCGGCGGACCCGTAGCGGGGCGCGGTGGCGGCGAAGACCGTCAGGGCGTCATCGAGGGCCTCCGTCTCCACCGCCCCAGTATGGCGAGCCGGCTCGCCGGGCGCCCTGGGCGGCGGCCACTACGATCCGGCCTTTGACGACGGGAGGTCCGATGGCGACGACGCCGCCACTGCACGGATTGAGGATCATCGAGTGCTCGGCCCTGGGCCCGGCCGCCATCACCACGGCGCTGGTCGACCTCGGGCGCCGACGTGATCAAGGTGGAGCCGCCCGCCGGCGACTACATCCGCGAGATGACCTGGCCCATCGTCGAGGGCACGTCGCTCATGCACCTCCACCTCAACCGGGGCAAGCGCTCGCTGGTGCTCGACCTGCGCACCGACGCCGGCGTCGCCATCCTGAAGGAGCTGGCCACCGGACGCCGACGTCGTGGTGGAGGCCATGCGGCCGGGCGCGCTGGCCCGGCGCGGCGTCGGCTACGACGACCTGCGGCTGCTCAACCCGAAGATCGTCTTCTGCACCATCTCGGGCTACGGCATGACCGGCCCCTACCGCGACTACCCGAGCCACGGCGTGGCCTACGACACCTGGGCCGGCATCGTCAACGTCGCCACCGACGACGAGGGCTTCACCTACATTCCCGAGCACGTCTCCATCGGCATCAACGCCGGCCCGCTCTTCGGCGCGCTCGGCATCCTGGCCGCCGTCATCCGGGCCCGCGCCACCGGCGAGAGCTCCTTCATCGACCTGGCCCAGTCCGACGCCGCCGCGGCCATGGACTGGTACCGCTCCGAGACCTGGCGCGCCTACGAGCGCCCCGAGTCCGAGGTGACCGGCAACAAGGCCGACAACTACGAGCGCCGGGCCCCGGGCACCGCCGGCATGGTCGAGGGCGTGCGCTACCAGGTCTACGAGACCGCCGACGGCGGCCACGTCCTCTTCATGGCGTCGGAGCAGGCCTTCTGGAAGAACTTCTGCGAGGGCGTCGACCGCATCGACCTCTTCGAGCGCTGGCCCGGCTCCAAGTACGCCGACCACGCCCGGGGCAACCGCGAGCTCCGGCGCGAGCTGCGCGACATCTTCCGCACCAAGACCGCGGAGGAGTGGCTGGAGTTCGGGGGCCGGGTCAACACGCCGATCGCGCCGGTCAACACGCCCAAGACGCTGCTCGACGACCCCCAGTTCGCCGACCGCTTCCCGCTCCTGCCGGCGTCGGACATGGGCGCGGACCAACTCTTCACGCCGCTGCACTTCGTCGGCGAGGAGCTGCCGCACCCCGCCAAGGCGCCGACCGTCGGCCAGCACACCGAAGCCGTCTTGCGCTCCGTGCTCGGTTATGACGACAATCAGATCTCCGCCGCCCGGGACGGGGGCGCATTCGGAACCGAGACGTAGGCGGCGTCGTCGGCCAAGGGGAGGTCTGATGGACAAGGTCCGGCTGGGCGTGCTGGGCGCCGGCAACATCGCGGCCATGAACGTGCGGGGGTACCTCGAAGACCCGCGCTGCGACATCGTGGCCGTGTGCGACACCGACGAGGAGATCGGCCGCCTGGCGGCCAAGGAGTGGGGCGCCGAGTCGTACTACGGCGACCTGGCCGACATGCTGGCGGACGACTCCATCGACGCCGTGGAGGTGCTGACGCCGACCCACATGCACCACGACCACGTCATCGCCGCGCTCGAGGCCGGCAAGCACGTCTCGGTCCAGAAGCCGGTCGCCAACTCCGTGGAGGACGCCCTCGAGATGGGAGCCGTGGCCGATCGCGTGGGCCGCACCCTGCGCATCAGTGAGTGCTTCGTCCACTATCCCCCGCTCGAGCTGGCCAAGCGCCTCGTCGCCGACGGTGCCATCGGCACGCCGACGTCGCTGCGTATCCGGACCCTGGTGGGCCAGACCAGCTCGGACTTCCAGGCCGCCCTTCGCCCCGAGGGCTACGGCTGGCGCCTCGACAAGCGCAGCGCGGGCGGGCACCTCTTCGACGACATGGTGCACAAGTACGCCATGGCGCTGTGGCTGCTCGACATGGACGTCACCTCGGTGCAGGCCGTGGTGCGGCGGCGCGACCTCTTCTTCGAACCGTGTGCCGTCATCTTCGAGTACGAGGACCCGGGCGTCCTCGGCACCATGGAGGTCCAGTACGCCCCCAACTTCTACATGCGCTCGAAGTACTACGGGGCCGACGAGTTCTTCGAGATCACCGGGGACGAGGGGCAGCTCTGGGTGACCCGGGCCACGGGCGAGATGCTCGACCTGGCGCCCGTCATGTTGTTCACCGGGACCGCCAACGAGCTCAAGACGACGGAGTTCACCGACCTCGACGCCGACTGGGGTGCAGGGTTCGCCCGCTCGTCGCAGCACTTCATCGACGCGCTGGTCAACGGGACGGCCGCCGCCATGACCCCCGCCGAGGCCACCGACGTCCTCCGCCTCTGCTTCGCCGTCTACGAGGCGGGGGCGACTCGCATGCCCGTCGATCCCCGCACCATCACCGGGACGGTCAGCCCGCCGGGCTGGGGCGACTGGTAGATCACTCCCAGGGGGGCCGTCCGACCTCTATCCGGCTCAGCGAGGACCGGACGTGGCCGAAGCGACCATCGTCGGCCGTCCACTGCCGCCTGGCCTCGGAGAGCTCCTCGCGGCTGCGCCCGACGAAGTTCCACCACATGAGGATGGGCTCGGGGAACGGCACACCGCCCAGAAGCAGGGCGCGCGTCGGGGCGTCCACCTGGAAAGCGCACTGGTCGCGGCCCAGCCCGAGGTAGGCCAGTGCCCCTGGCTCCACCGCGACGCCGTCGACCCTGACCCTGCCCTCCAGGACCACCAGCGCGTGCTCGTAGTCGGGACGCAGCGGCACCTCGGTGTCCGGCCCCTGCAGGGTGAGCTCGACCCCCATGTGCTCGGTGTCGCGCCGCGCCGGCGAATCCACCCCTCCGAAGGCGCCGACCAGGACGGTCCCCTTGCCGCCTCCGAGCTCGAGGCGCGGCAGCTCGGCATGGTGCTCGAAGGCCGCCGGGCCGTCGCGGGTGACGGCGGGCTGCGCCACCCAGAGCTGCACGGCATGGATCTCCTCGGCCCTGACCGGGTCCTCTTCGGCGTGGGCCACTCCGTGGCCCGCCGTCATGAGGTTCAACTGCCCCGGCCGGATGAGCTGCTCCGAACCCAGGCTGTCCAGGTGGAGCAGCTCGCCGGCGACCAGCCAGGTGACGGTCTGCAGACCCAGGTGCGGATGCGGGCCGATGCCGAACGCCCCGCCCGGTTGCGCCGCGACGGGGCCGACATGGTCCACGAAGCACCATGACCCCACCGTCCGGCGCGGGCGTTGGGGCAGCACCCGGCGCACCGGCAGCGAGCCCACCTGGGCCACACGGCCGGGAGCGACCTCGACGACGGGGCCCGCGGCCTGGTCCGGGGGTTCGGGCGCCGGCGGCGCGTCGTCGGTGGCGATCGGTCCACTCATCATCGGCCTTCCTACACCTTTAGGGTGGTGCCCCACACGGGACCACACCGACGGGGAGGCCGCACCACATGACGATTCCCGCTGACGACGCCGTCGTCGTCGACGACACGGGCGGCAGCCGGTTCGTCCTCGGGGAGGGCGGCGGCGAGGCCGAGCTCATCTACGTCATCGACGGCGAGCGGCTGCTGCTGGTCCATACCGAGGTCCCTCCGTCATGGGGCGGACACGGCATCGGGGGCCGGCTGGTCCGCGCCGCCCTGGCGCTGGCCCAGGCCGACCACCTGATCGTGGTGCCCTGGTGCCCGTTCGCCCGCCGCTGGCTGCAGGAGCATCCCGACGACGCGGCGACGGTCGCCATCGACTGGGAGACGCCACGCCCCCCGGCCTGAGCCCTTGCACGGGCAATTCGCAAGGTGTAGTCCTGGTAACGGGACCTGGGGTTTTCGCGGGATCGGATGGAGAGGATGTCACGCAGTGAAGGCGACACCGCAGGACGAGCCGGAAGAGGAGGGGGTGGATCGCGAGGCGTACCTGGACGGCCAGGAAGAGGACTCCTTCCCTGCCTCCGACCCCCATTCGGACTGGTCGGGGCCCCCGCCCGGACGCGACTAGCGCGCGGTCGTTCTCCCCTTCCCGCTTGAATAGCTCAGATTTTCAATAGCTCAGTTTGCTTGGCCCAGCTGCACTCGCCCCAGCCCTGAGGAGGCCCCGATGGCCGACGACACCGTCGCATTTCCCACCCTGACCGAAGCAGACATGGCGGTCATGGACCGACTCGGCACGAGGCGCCCGATGTCCGCGGGCGAGTACCTGTACCGCGAGGGTGACGCGACCTACGACTTCATGGTCCTGGTGTCAGGCACCGTCGAGGTGATCGCCAACAGCGGACACGAAGAGCAGGTCGTCGTGCAGCACGGGCCGGGCCGCTTCCTGGGCGAGCTCAACATGCTCTCTGGGCTGCGCGTCTTCGTGTCGGCCCGCGTGGCCGAGTCCGGCGAGGTCATCGTGATCCCGCGCGACCGGCTGCGCCGGCTCATCGCCACCGACCCGGACCTGGGCGACACCATCCTGGCCGCCTTCATCGCCCGGCGGTCGGTCCTCATGACCGGGGCCTCGGCCTCCACCCGGCTCATCGGCTCGCGCTACTGCCCCCTGTGCCTGCAGGTGCGCGAGTTCCTGGCCCGCTCCCGCATCCCCTACGAGTGGCTGGACCCTGACAGTGACAAGGAGGTGGAGGCCCTGCTCGAGCAGTTCGGGATCGACCCCGAAGAGCTCCCGGTCGTCATCGCCTCGGGCCAGGTCCTGCGCCGTCCCAGCCCGGGCGAACTGGCCGAATACCTGGGGCTCACGGTCGAGAGCCTGCCCGGGCGCTGCTTCGACTTGGTCGTCGTCGGGGGCGGACCGGCCGGGCTGGCCGCCGCCGTCTACGGCGCCACAGAGGGGCTCAACACACTGGGCGTCGAGAAGTTCGGCGCCGGGGGGCAGGCCGGGTCGAGCTCGCGGATCGAGAACTATCTCGGCTTCCCCATGGGGATCTCTGGCGGTGACCTGACCCAGCGGGCCGTCGTCCAGGCCGAGAAGTTCGGCGCCCACCTCACCGCCCCGTGCGAGGCCGAGTCCCTGCGCGAGGAGGCGGGTCACCTCGTCATCCGGCTCTCCGACGGTTCCGACGTCGTGGCACGCGCCGTCATCGTGGCGAGCGGCGCGCGCTACCGGCGCCTCCCCGTCGATCGTCTCGAGCAATTCGAGGGCAACGGCGTCTACTACGCCGCCACCGAGATGGAGCGGCGCCAGTGCGAGGCGTCGCCCACCGTCGTCGTCGGCGGCGGCAACTCGGCGGGGCAAGCTGCAATGTTCCTCTCCGACTCGGGCCCGGTCACCGTGGTCATCCGCGGCGACGACCTCGGCAAGAGCATGTCGCGTTACCTGACCGACCGCATCGACACGCACCCCGCCATCACGGTGCGGACGGGGACCCAGATCACCGGACTGGTCGGGGATCCTGACCTGCAGGCCGTGCAGATGGCGGGCCCCGACGGGAAGATCGAGGTGCCCTGTTCCGGGCTTTTCTCGTTCATCGGGGCCGACCCGTCCTCGGATTGGATCAGTGGCTGCGCCGCGTTCGACGACAAGGGCTTCGTCCTGACCGACCGGGCCCTCGGACCCGAGCACCTCGACGAGCGCTGGGCAGCGCTGGGGCGGATGCCGCTCCCGTTCGAGACGAGTCATCCCGGGCTGTTCGCGGTGGGCGACGTGCGCTCGGGCTCGACCAAGCGCGTGGCGGCCGCGGTCGGCGAGGGCTCGGCCTGTGTCAGCGCGGTGCACCAGTACCTGAGCTTCTCCCCTGATTGACGTCGCCGCCCGTCGCGGGCCGCGACGGCGTCAGGTGCGTGCGAAGAACTCGGTGAGCAATGCCGCCACCTCGTCGGGGTGGGTGAGGATGCCGATGTGCCCGGCGTTCGCCACCTCGCGGTACTCGCAGCCCGGGATGGTCTCGGCGGCCTGGCGGGCGTAGCGCGGCGGCGAGTCGACGTCGTGCTCGAAGGCCAGGACCAGGCATGGGACGCGCACCTCGGTCCAGCGCGTCGTGCGGGCCGGGTCGGTCGACCAGCCGAGGGCCGCCTCGTACTGGCCCAGCCGTCCGGGATTGGGCCACGCCGGCAGGTCGCCCATCATCGACAGCCAGAGGCTCACGACATCGTTGTCCTGAATGTCGGCGATGGGCAGGTAGCGCAGTGTCTCGGTGGCGTAGAAGAGCGGGGGCAGGTCGTAGTCGAGCCGGGCCAGGTCGCGCTCAACCGTCGTGATGGCGATCTCCCAGGCCGTCGGCGCGTTGGCACTGCCCATGAGCGCGGCGGACCGGATGCGCTCTGGCTGGTCGAGCACGAGGGTCTCTGCGATCCAGCCCCCCATGGAGTGCCCGGCGATGCGCACCGGATCGACCCAGCCCAGGTGGTCGAGCAGCGCGACGGTGTCGGCGGCCATGCCCTCGACGCTGTAGGGCGCCGGCGGCGACGAGGAGGGCTCGACCCCACGGTTGTCGAAGGTGGCCACCTGGTAACCCGCGGCAACGAGGGACGGCACCAGCGAAAGGTGCCAGGCCACCGCCGGCTGGCCGCAGCCCGCAATGAGGAGCAGCGGCTCCCCCTCGCCAGAGACCTCGTAATTAAGCGTGGCGCCGTTGGCGCTCACGTCAGGAATGGAGCACCTCGGACAGGAGCTTCGGCGCCACGTTGCGCCCGGTCAACAAGACGACGGTCTGCTTCCCACCGGCGTCCGGCGTCACCACACCCGCCCGCAGGGCGGCGACGCCGACGGCTCCTGCCCCTTCGAGGACGAGGCCCATCTTGGAGGCCGAGAAGGCCATGGCGGAGCGGATGTCCGCCTCGCTGACGGTGAGGACCTCGACGCCGTGGGCGAGCGCCACCCCGACGGTCACCGCACCGGGCTCGAGGTTGCCCGCCAGCCCGTCCGCCACGGTGGGCTCGACCTCAATGGGCACGATCGCCCCCGCCCGGAGCGCCGTGCTCATGGACGGCGACGCCTCGGACTCCACCCCCACGACCCGCACGCCCGTCCCCTCGAGGCCGAGGGTGACGCCGGCCAAGAGCCCGCCGCCCCCGCAGGGCACGACGACGGTGCCCAGGCCGGGCATCTGCTCGGCCAGCTCGCGGGCCAGGGTGGCCTGGCCGGCGATCACGTCGGGGTCGTTGTAGGGCGAGACGTAGCGGCTCCCGTCGCGGTCGGCCAGCTCGAGCGTGTAGGTCTCGGCCTCGCGGTACCCCTCGCCATGCAGTTCGAGGCGCACGTCGAACTGCTGGAGAGCCGAGACCTTCGCTGCCGAGGCTCCGGTGGGTACGACCACGGTCACGCGGGCGCCCAGCTTGGACGCGGCATAGGCGAGGCCCAGACCGTGGTTGCCGGCGGACGAGGCGACCACGGCGCGGCCGGGGTCCTGTTCGAGCGTCGCCGACACGGCGGCCAGGCCGCCGCGGACCTTGAAGGAGCCGGTCGGCTGGACGGTCTCGACCTTGACCGCGACCGCCGGGCCCAGCTGGGGAGTCCCCAGCAGCGGCGTCACCGCTAAGAAGCGGCGCACAACCTTCCATGCCGACTCCCGCTGAGCTGAATCGGGGAGCTCCACCTCGCGCACCGGTCCAGTCTGGCCGAGGCCGGCCTGGCATGCTGAACGCCGTGCAGACCGGGACCCGCGCCATCGACGGCGCCACGGTGCACGTCCTCGCCGACGTGGCGGCCTTGGCCCGGGCGGCCGCCGACGAGGCTCTTTCCGTGATGCAGGCCGCGGTGGCCTCCCGCGGGACCGCCCACGTGATGTTCGCCACCGGCAACTCCCAGCTGGCGTTCGTGCGGGCACTGGTGCACGAGACCCCGGGGGTGCCCTGGGGCGACACTGTCGTCTTCCACATGGACGAGTACGTGGGTGTGGGGCCGGACCACCCGGCCGGCTTCCAGCGCTGGATCCGTGAGCGCATTGTGGAGCCGGCCCGCCCCAAGGCCGCCTACTACGTCGAGGGGCTGGGCGACACCGAGGCCGAATGCCGTCGCTACAGCGGCCTCCTCCGGCACTACCCGCTCGACCTGTGCTGTCTGGGTGTGGGCGAGAACGGGCATCTGGCCTTCAACGACCCACCGGTGGCCGACTTCGCCGATCCTCGCGACGTCAAGGTGGTCGAACTCGAGGAGGCGTGCCGGCTGCAGCAGGTGCACGAGGGTCACTTTCCCGGTCTCGAGGACGTGCCGGCGCATGCCCTCACCGTGACGATCCCCGCCCTGCTGCGTGCCGGCCGTGTGCTCGCCGTCGTCCCCGAGGCGCGCAAGGCCGAGCCGGTCGCCGCCGCGCTGACGGGACCGATCAGCGCGGCATGCCCGGCCTCGGCGCTGCGGACGATCACCCACGCCGACATCTACCTGGAGCGCGACTCGGCCCGGCTGCTCCCCGATTGAACCCCCCGATGTGGGGGCTCAGGATCCCCGGCGCCCTGTCACGTCGGAGAGGTGATGTACTGGGTCGTGGAGCAAGTAGCGGCTGAAGCCCGCGACGCTGAAGCGGGCACCGTCGCTGCGGCGGCCCGTCCGGAGCCATTGGTCGCCGTGCACGCCGTCGAAGGCATCGGCCAGCGCCGCGGCGGCGGCCTGCAGTTGCAGCGAGACGGCGACCGGGTCCTGTTCGCCGTAGCGCTCCTCCACGGCCGTCACGTCCTGGTCCCAGTTCGGGTACAGCGGGTCGTCGTCCCGCAGCATGAGGACGAGCCGCTCCCGATACAGCACGCAGACGTCGCGGACGTGACAGGCGTACTCGAGCGGCGCCCAGTGATCGTCGGCCGGGCGCCTTCGCACCACGTCGGCGGGCTGCCGCAATACCCCCTCCCACGACGCCGCGTTGGCGCGCAACAGCGCGGCGACGGACTCGGGCGGCACGGAGGACGCGTCGAACCCGCACTCGGGGCACGGGCGCTCGAGCACCCACGTCCAGTCCTTGTCGTCAGGGACGATCGGCACGCTCACTCCTTCCGGTCGCGTTCCAGCCAGGCCAGCAGGTCGTCGGGGGCCATGGCAGCGACGCGGTCGCGGTAGTGGGCCAATTCATCCGGCTGCAGCAGCGCCCGACCCTCACCCGAGATCCCCCGGCGAAAGAACGCGGCCGGGTCCTTCAGCACGCCGAGGCCCGCGTCGGGTGCACTCGCATCGCTACGCATCGTTTCGAAGGTGGCAGCCCGCACCAGGGCGGGCCAGCATTCCTCGTCAACCGCGACCCCGAGCTGGCCGGCGAGTCGGCGCATGCATCGGTCGAGGTCCGCCCGGAGGTCGTCGTAGTGCACCAGCACGACATTGACATCGTGGCGGCGCGCCCATGCATCGGAGAGGTGGAGCATCGCCCCGGGCAACGTGTCCAGCCAGCGACGAGCATCGCCCTCCCAGTCGACGAAACGCATCAGCCACTCGTGGAGTGGCGGCTGGTGCGGGTGCTCCCTCTCGGGGTGACCGGTGAGCTCGACCATTCGGCGGCGATCGATGTTGCCGCTGTGGTGGTAGAGGGAGACCGCCATGTCGAGCGGATGGCGACCTACGACGATGAACGTGGCGCGGTGGTCGAGTGGCACGCCGTCGAGCGGGGTGTGGGTCTTGATCACACGACGGTGCGTCTGGGCGGCCAGGCGAGCGAAGACCTCTTCTTGCGGCTCGACCAGCCAGTCCAGCCAGGGCGACAGCCGACCGAGGCGATCGGGCAGGTCGGGGGTCCCGAAGACCAGCAGGAGACAGATCATCTGGACCCAGGTGGTGCCCGATCTGGACCTCGTGCTCACCACGATGTCGCCGGCGCGGAAGGGAAAATCCCACCAGCGGGCGCTGTCCTCGTCGGGCGAGGTGTAGTGCCACAAGGGTCCCGGCGGCACCGCCGGTTTCGGCTCCGGGTCACGTTCCCCTCCCATGGCACCAGCATGGCCGACCCGGTGACGGCGGCGCCCCGATCACGGCAACCACATCGAACCCGGCGGGCAACGGCGGGGCAATGGCCGATCCGTAGGTTTCCGGCACGGAGATCGGGGGTTCCGGGCGGCGCCCCGGGGCACTGGAGGAGGGGCGCGTGACGATTGCTGTACCGACGGGCGAGCTGGGGCTCCTGCCCGGCGCGCCCAAGCCGCGTCGGAGCCGTCGCGCCCGCCTGAAGCGCATCCTCATCGCATCGGGGTGCGCCCTCGTCGCCATCGTTCTCGTCGCGGGGTCGTGGATCGGGCTCAGCCTCTATCGCATCGACCACGCCGTCCATCACGTCGGGGTACCGGCATCACTGCTCGCCCAGGGCAAGAACGACCTCTTGGCCATCGTCAAGGGGCCCGATCACGCCGAGCAGGTCTTCGTCTTCCACAATGTCGACGGCCACACCAACGTCCTGCAGATCCCGAAGGCGCTCGGTCTGCCCTTGCCCGGCGGCAGCACCGTGCCACTGGGCAGGCTCAGTCTGCACGCACCGTCAACCATCATCGCCGGGCTCGATCGTCTGGGCATTCCGGTGACCCACTACGTCGGCGTCGACCTGCACATGGTGAACCCGCACTCCAGCTTGGGCGAGCTCGCCACAGGGGCGAAGTCGATGACCTCCATGTTGACGGACCCGACCGGCACCACCTCGCTGCTCGAGCAGGTCGCCTCGCACATCTATCTCGGACCCGGCACGCCGGTGTCCGCCGTCCTCTCACTCATGAACGTGCCGACCGCGCACCCGGTCTCCGTCCCGGTCCAGCGCGATCTGCGCGGTGTCGTCGTGCTGACGGCCGGATTCGCGAGCGTGATGCGAGCCTTCTTGTAGGCAACGCCGGACCTGAGCCGGAGAGCTCCCGGCTCAGGCAGGGGACAGGCCGAGCCAGTGGTCGAGGAACGGGAGCGCTTCGGCGCCGTGCCACTGGTGCCCGCCCTCGAAGATGTCGTGCACCAGCCGGTCTCCCGCTCCCAGCCGGTCGTAGACGAGACGCGTGCGGCGTACCGACTCTGCCGCCACCGTGAAGGGGAAGAGGTCGTCCGCGGTCCCCGACTCCACGAGCATCGGCCGGGGCGCCACCAACGCCCCGAGATCCTCGTGCTCCAGGCGGCCCAGCATGCCGAACAGGATCTGCGAGCCGCACATGTTCCACGGCATTTTGTGGCTCTCGGCCCACGAGGAGAAGTAGCCGCTCACCACCGACGCCGCCACGCGGTTGTCGAGGGCAGCCGTGAAAAGCGTGACAGTGCCGCCGTAGGAGATGCCCACCATGCCCAGGCGCGCCGGGTCGACCAGGGGATGCTGCTCCAGGACGTCGAGCGAGCGCCGCAGGTCCCAGACGTTCTGTGCCAGGGGATTCCAGCCCGCCATGGCGGCATGCACGAGGTTCGTGTCGCAGGCGTAGTGGTCCTCGGGGTTCCAGTCCAGCCGTTCGCCGAAGCAGCGCAGATCGGGGGCCAAGCACGACGTAGCCGCGGCGGACCAGCTGCAGCGCGTAGTCGGCGTTCGGCATGTCGGTGTGCTCCAGCCCGACGACCTGCGTCTTGCCCGGCCCGTGCCCATGGCAGGCCAGCACGGCCGGCCCGGGCGGTTGGTCCCGGCGGGCATCGGGGACGAGCAGGTAGGCGGGGACCGACATGGTGTCCTCGGCGTCGAAGACGATCTTCTCCCGCAGGTAACCGTCGCAGGCCTCCGACTCGAGCGTTTGGAGCTCGAGCGGGACCGTCTCGGGCTCGGGACCGAGGAGCTCGACCAGGCGGGCCCGACGCCGCTCCACCCAGGCCGGAATGGCCGCAGGGTCGTGCTCGGGCAGCGGGTCCTCGTGGGTCGTGGCGGCGAGCCGGGTCATCCACTGGTACCAGGGCGAGTAGTTGCGGGCCGGCGGGGTGAGCACGAGGCTCCCGGAGTCTTCGCTCATGAACGGCCCTTTCTGGCGGTGCGCGTGGCGGTGGAGAGCCAATGTAGGCGGCTCGGACGCGCCGGTGACCGGAGGCGCCCGGCACCGCGTCGGCGCCATCCATCTACCTCGGGCACAATTGCGCCGTGACCCTCGCCACCTCCGTCAGCATCCATCCCCTCTCCCCCACCATCGGCGCCGAGATTGCCGGCGTGGACATCGCGCTGCCGCTGGCGCCCGAGGTGGTGGCCGCCGTCCGGGGCGCACTGAACACCCACCACGTCATTTTCTTCCGTGACCAGTCCCTCACCGCCGATCAGCAGGCCGCCTTCGCCCGTCAGTTCGGCATCGTGACCGAGGCCCACCCCGTGCTGCCCTCCATCGACGAGAGCCGGGAGGTGCTCGCTATCGACGGCAAGGTGGACCGGGCCAGCTGGTGGCACACCGATGTCACCTTCCTGGAGACGCCCGCCATGGGATCCATCCTCTACATGCTCGAGGCGCCCGAGGTCGGCGGCGACACCATGTGGGCCAGCCTGCAGGACGCTTACGACGGCCTGGCGCCGCCGGTGCGCGCCCTGTGCGATCAGTTGATCGCCATCCATCACGATCCCTGGTTCGCGGCGGATGTCGCCGAACGGGGCGGCTACGAGTGGGACGGCACGTGGCGTGACAAGCTGCTGCCGGCCCTCCATCCGGTGGTGCGCACCCACCCCGAGACGGGGCGCAACGGCCTCTTCGTCAACCGGCAATTCACCCGAACCATCTTCGGGCTGTCGGACAACGAGAGCAACGCCATTCTCGAGATGCTCTACAACCACAGCATCAAGCCGGAGTACACCTGCCGCTTCCGCTGGCGAGCCGGGTCGGTCGCCTTCTGGGACAACCGGGCGACGTTGCACTACGCGCTCGACGATTACGGCGACGCCGCGCGCTACGCGCACCGCGTCACCCTGCGGGGCGACAAGCCCTTCGGGCCGGCCATGCCGCTGCCCGCGGGCTGACGGCCTCAGTTGGCAGCCGGCCTGTGGGCCGACCTCGGTGTCGCGGCGGCGGCCTTCGTCGGGACCAACATCGACAACGCAGCGGTCACCACGGCCTTGGTAGCCGGGGCGCCCGAGGAGCGGGCGCACCGCATCGCGCTGGGCCAGGTGATCGGGTTCGCCGTCCTGGTCGCGGTGGCCGCCGCCGCGGCGGCTCTCCTGTACGAATTCTCGGCGGCCGTGGTCGGCCTCCTCGGGCTGGTGCCGCTCGCCATCGGTCTGCACGGCCTGGCGACGCTGGTGCGGAGGCGGCACGACGGGGAGGACGAGGAAACGCCGGGCCGCGGGGGGCGCCGGCCCCTGCGAGCGGAACAGCGGGCCGTGGGGCGCAGTCTGACGGCGGCGGCCCTGATCACCGTCTCGGCCGGCGGCGACAACCTCGCCGTCTACATCCCTCTCTTCCGCGTCGGGGGGGCGACCAACGTAGGCGCCATCCTGGCCGTTTTCGCCGTGGGCGAGGTCCTCCTCACCTGGGTCGTCCTCACCGCGGGCCGCCACCCCAGGGCACGGGCCGTCATGCTGCGCCTCGGGCATCTGGCCGTCCCGATCCTGTTGTGCTGCATCGGCGTGTTGGTCATGGTGGAGGCCGGGACCTTCTCCCTGCTGTGACCGGCGCGATGATGGGAGACGTGCCGGACGCCGTCGACGCCCTCATTCTCGACCTGCTCGAGTGGGTCGGGCCCGCGCCGCGGCCCTACGACGAGGTCATGGAGGCGTGGCGCACGTCCTGCCCCCGCCTGCCCGTCTGGGAGGCCGCCAACGCGCGGGGCTACCTCGTTCGGCAGCACGTGCCCGGGCAGGGACAGCTGATCGCCGTCTCCCCCGCCGGAGCCGATCATCTGCGTCGCCACCGCTCGATCGCCTCCGTCTGAGATCGAGGGGACCGACGGCGGGACCTGACTTTGGCCACGCGTGGCCGCCGTGGTTGACTGCGTCGCGGCAGGCAGAACGCCAGCGCGCGATCGAAGACCGGGAGGGACCCCCATGAAGGATCTACAGGGCAGGGTGGCGGTGATCACCGGCGGAGCCAGCGGCATCGGCCGGGCGGTGGCCGACCGGGCCGCGGCCGAGGGCATGAAGATCGTCCTGGCCGACATCGAAGAAGGCCCGCTCAAGGCGGCGGAGGACGAGCTGACGAGCAACGGCGTCGAGGCCGTCGGGGTGGTGACCGACGTCGCCGACGCGGCGTCGGTGCGGACGCTGCGGGACCGGGCCGTCGACCGCTTCGGCGCGGTGCACCTCGTCCACAACAATGCCGGCATCGGCCTGGGCGGACCCATCTGGGAGGTCAGCGAGGAGGACTGGCGCTGGATCCTCGGCGTGAATCTCTGGGGCGTGATCCACGGCGTCGCGACCTTCACGCCGCTCCTGATCGAACAGGGCGAAGGGCACATCGTGAACACGGCCTCAGTCGCCGGCCTCATCGCGGCCCCGTTCCTCGGCCCGTACAACGCCACCAAACAGGCCGTCGTGGCGATTTCGGAGACGCTCTACAAGGACCTGCAGGCCGTCGGCGCGCCGGTCGGCGTGTCGGTGCTGTGCCCCGGCTTCGTGCGCACGCGCATCGCCGAGTCCGAACGGAACCGGCCGGCATGGGCGGCGGCCGAGCACGAGGTTCCGGGGGCGGATGAGGTCCGGGGCGTCGTGCAGAACCTGGTCGACAGTGGCATCGCTGCGGCCACGGTGGCCGAACGGGTCATGCAGGCCGTCCGCAGCGACACCTTCTACATTCTCACCCACCCCGAGCTCGACGCCGCCATCACGACGCGGTTCGACGACATCCTCGAAAGACGGCCACCCAGCCCGACGATGATCGCCTGAGTCGCCTGCAGCCGGTCGTCGTCAGCCCGACGTCGGCAACGGCTTGAACGGCTGCACCGTCACCCAGCAGGTGCCCTGCGGCTTGTGATTCGTCTTGAGCCTGCACTGCGACGACGGCGGCACGTTGTTGTGGACCTTGACCACCTGGTACTCGGTCGGGCCGTAGAACTTGTCGGGCCCAAAGCTCCAGACGGGTGAGAGCGTGCCGGGGTAGTTCGTGATCTTGGACATCGCTTCGACGAACGTACGGCGGTTCAGGTCCTTGCCGGCGCTCTTCGCCGCCGTGGCGAAGAGCCGGATGGCGCCGCACCACGCCTGAATGGGTCCCTGCTCCTCGATGTAGAAGCTCGTCGTGCCCGTGATGGGCTTGGGGTGGTACGCGTGCCACGTGTTGTAGCAGGAGCGCACACCGGGGTCGTAGCCACCCTGGCTCTCGGGCCGGTTGTCGTCGAAACCGCCCAGCGTCTGTGTCGTCACGCCCTCCTGCCCGTTCAGTGCCTGCTCGTAGGGGACCGGGATCAGACCCAGTGCGACCGTCACCGTGGATTGGTAGTCACTCAGGAGGAGTTGGGGGTAGTACTGCTGGGCCGTCTCGGCCGCGATGTAGGGGAAGAAGACGTCCTCGCGCAACAGCGGGATGACCGACTGCACGCCCGCCGCCTTGAACTTCTCCACCGCGAGCTGCGCGTCGGTGTTGGTCTGGGCCGTCTGGTCCGTGCCGCCGGCCACGGTCTCGACCAGAGGGGTGATGCCGATCTTCTTGAGATCCGGGAGCAGGTAGTCGTTCAACGCGTCCTGGTCGGGCGCCTGGTCCGACACCACCACGCCGACCTTCTTGCCGTGGCCGAGGCGACCGGAGCTCTCCCCCCACTGCACCACCGCGGCCAACACAGGGGTCATGTCCGGCCCGGTCCACCAGAGATAGGGCGAGCCCAGGTTGGTCCAGTTCGTCGTTGTCGACCAGGCGCTGATGAGCGGGGTCTGGCCTTGTTGGGCGACGCAGAGCTGATCGTCCTCTTCCCAGCTCCCGATCCCGTCGACAACGGCGAAGACCGGCGGGCTGCCCTGCGTCCACTGCTGGCACAGCGCCTGCATGTTGGCGTCGTTGGTCGGGTCGAACTGGACGATGATCGGGTTGATCTTGCGGCCGTTGATGCCGCCGCTGTTGTTGATCTGGTTCACGAAGAGGTGGATCGCCGGAATCTGCTCGTTGTACTCCTTGTCCTGGGCGAAACCCTCCTTGCCGGCCAGGCTGTTGATGGCCACCACGGGGAAGACCACGTTGAGGGTCGTGGCGGTCACGCCGCGGGTGCTGGTGCTGGCCTGCGTGACCGGCGTGGCCTTGGCGCTCGACGAGGCCACCTCTGCCGCTCCGGCGGCGCCCGATCCGCCAGGCGTACCGGTGGGGGCCAGGACGAGCCAACCGACCAGCCCGACGACAATGGCGATGATGATGATCGCGGTCCGTACCTGTGTGGCGCGGGGACGCCGGCGCAAGCGCCGCCAGGACCGGCCCAACGGTGCGAGGGGATGGAAGGCCGCCCCCCGGTGCGCAGAAACCTCCGTCGTCGCTTCCATCGTCACCCTCCTTCACGGCGGTCTGCGCCGCCGCCCTCCCCGATGGGGCCTGAGGCCATGATGGCCTCGTCGCTCGCACCAAGGTAGGCGGCCAGCGCCGTCGGGTCGAGCGCGAATCACTTCAGGCGGCCCGGCACTCACCACACGGCCGAGCTCCATCACGACGACGGTGCTGCACAGCGCGAAGACGAGGGGCACGTCATGCTCCACCAGGACAATGGTCGTGTCCGCCACCTCGTGGATCCGCTGCAGCAGCGGAATGAAGGCCTCGGCCTCCCGCTGGGCGATGCCCGCCGTGGGCTCGTCGAGGAGCAACAGGCGCGGCTTGGCCAGGACGATGGAAGCCAGGTCGACCACCCGGCGCGTCCCGGTGGACAGCTCCGCAGTGCGGTGATGCCGGAACCGCTCCAGCCCGAAGGCGGCAATGACCTGATCCACCGCCTCGAGCTTGCGCCGCTCGGTCCGCCGGGCCCACGGCAGGCGGAGCGTGGTGGAGATGATCGCCACCTCCTTGCGGGCGTCCTCGCTGAGCAGCAGGACGTCGAGCACGGTGAGCTCCGGGAACAGGCGACAGTCCTGGAAGGACCGCACCATGCCGATACTGAGGCGCTCCTCCGGCAGGTACTCGGCCAGATCGGTGTCGTCGAGGCGCACGCTGCCCGACCGGGGTGCCACCAGCCCCGAGATGACGTCGAGCGTGGTCGTCTTGCCCGACCCGTTGGCGCCGATCAGCCCCACGATGGAGCCGGGCTCGGCCTCGAACGTCACTCCATTGAGGGCGTGCACGCCCCCGAATTGCACCTGCAGACCCTCGACCCTGAGGCGAGCGGGGTGCACGGCAACTGGGCTTTCGACCACCGCGGTCATTGCTCGGCCCCATCGGGGAGCAGCGTCGGCGTGACCGGGGGTCCAGCGTGCCGCGAGCTCAGCCGTTCCTGTGCGCTGCGGATGCCGAGCGTGACGGCGTCCCCGGAACGGTGCAACACCTCGGCCAACCCCCCAGGTAGGTAGAGGATGAACAGGATCAGCCCCAGGCCGCTGGTGATGAACTGGATCGTCTGGTTGGCACCGAAGAGTGCGGGCAACCCCTCGAGATAGATGGCTCCGAGGATGGCGCCGGGAATGGAACCCAGGCCCCCGATGACGACCATGGAGATGATGACGAAGGACGTCGTGGGGTCGAACGTGATGTCGGTGTTGTTGAGCTGCTGTGTGGCGAAGGCGAAGCACACGCCCGCATACCCGGCCATGAAGCCGGAGAGTCCGAAGGCGAGCAGCTTCGTGCGCAGGATCGGGATGCCCATGGCTGCCGCGGTGAGCTCGTTGTCCCGCACGGCGACGAGGCGGCGCGCCACGCCTCTGTCCCGCCAGATCCGCACCATGAACACGGACAGCAACAACACGCCAAGGGAGAACCAGGCGAAGGACTGCTGGGAGGCGAGGCTGATACCGAACAGCGAGGGGCGCCCGATGTAGGTGTAGCCGGGGTCGGGCAGGCCCGTGCACAGGGTCTTGTTGATGCCGGGCACGGTGATGCACGGGGTCGCCAGCACCGCGCTCTGCATGAAGATGGCGAACGCCAGCGTCGTGACGGCCAGGAAGAGCCCGGGCATGCGCAACGCCGGCAGCCCAATGAGGATGGCCACCAACGCCGTCACCACGCCGCCGTAGAGCATCACGATCGGCAGGGGTAGTGATGTCCCGAGGTGCACGGCAACCAGCGCCCCGACGGCGACGAGGCCGAATTGCCCGAGCGAGACCTGACCCGCCCAGCCCGTCAGCATGGTCAGGCTCAGGGCGATGACCGCGTAGATGCAGATCTGGCTGAACAGGACGTTGTTGCCGACGGAGAGCGCGAAGGGCAACAGGACCGCGGCGGCAATGGTGAGCCAGATCCCGGTCGCCGAGACGCGGCGGCGCAACTGATCGGCCCCGACCCGCAGGGTGGTGGCGGCCCCGTGCTGCCAGGTGCTCCGCTCCCCCGTGCGTGCTCCCTTCCGCAGGGCACCGACTCGCACCAGGAGGACGACCATGACGACGACGAAGATGATGAGTTGCTGCTTGGCCGGTGAGGGGATGTTCCACTCGAGCAACTCGAGAAAGACCCCCATCCCGATGCCGGCGATGAAGGCCACCGTCAGGTTGACCATGGCCCCGATGAGTGCCGCCGTGAGCGCGTACAGGAGCAGGTCAGGCGAGAGGGCCTGGGTCAGCGCACTGGTCTGGTTGGGCGCGTTGAGGATGGCCGTGAAGGCCGACAGTGCGCCGGCCACGGTCCACGTCAGCGTGGACGTGCGGCGGATCCAGACACCGGAGAGGCGGGCGGAGTCCGCGTTCTCCGACATGGCGCGCATGGACAGCCCCCACGAGGTGAAGCGGACCGCGAGCACCAGGACCAGCGTGACGATGGGCGCGACAATCAGCGTCAGCACCTCGGTGGGCGTGATGATGAACGGCCCGAGCGAGAACTGCAGGTCGAACGGCACCGGCACCGGCTTGTAGAGGTTGGACGGTCGGATGAACGGCAACGCGGTCAGTGCCAGCAGCACGTAGCTCAACCCGATGGTGGCCACCATCACGAGGACGCGAGGGCGGCTGAAGAGCCGGCGGAGCAGTAGCTCGGACAGGGCGCCGGCCATGGCGGCCAACCCGATAGAGAGCACCAGCGCGAACCAGTAGTTGAAGTGGAAGTCCGCCGTCAGCTTGACGAGGAAGACCGCCGCGATGACGCCGATCTGGCCCTGGGCGAAGTTCAAGACCCGGTTGGTGCGGTAGACGAGGACCAGGCCCAACGCCAGCAACCCGTAGCCCAACCCGTAGAACAGGCCCTGAATGAGGACGAAGTTGGGAGCCGAGAACGCCAGCACGAATGCCTAGGACAGACCGGCGGTGGCGGTACCGAGAAAGACGGGGCGCAGGAGGTCGTCGCGGGCCATGAGCTCGGCCGTGGGCCCGTCGAAGCGGATCTCGCCCCGCTCCATGAAGAAGCAACGCTCGGCCAGGCTGAGAGCCCGGTTCAGGCTCTGCTCCACCAGAATGACCGTGGTGCCCGAGTCGTTGATGCGCCGCACCATGGCCATGAGGCGCTCCACGGTCATGGGGGCCAGGCCGAGGGCCAGCTCGTCGATCATCAAGAGCCGCGGGCCGGTCATCATCACCCGCGACAGGGCGAGCATCTGCTGCTCGCCACCCGAGAGCGTCCCGGCCGGCTGGTCGAGCCGCGTCGCCAACTCGGGGAAGGCCTCCAGCGCCTCGTCGTGCGCCTTCTGCGCCTTGGCCCGGTCCTTCCGCAACGTATGGCTCCCGATACGGAGGTTCTCGCGGACGCTGAGCCCAGGGAAGGTCATCTTCCCCCCCACCAACAGGGCCACGCCCTCGTCGATGATCTGCTCCGGTTCCAGGTAGGTCGAGTTCATGCCGAACAGGCGGACCACCCCGCGGTGCGGGTGCGACAACCCCGAGACCGCGCGCAGCAAGGTGGACTTGCCGGCGCCGTTCGTCCCGAGCAAGGCCACCATCTCCCCCTGCTGCGATCTCGACGTTGACGTCGAAGAGCACCTGGTTGGTGCCGTAGAAGAAATCGAGGTTGTGGACCTGCAGCGCGGGAATGTCCCCGCCGGCCTCGCGCCGTTTGCCCTCGGCGTAGCGCTCCAGGACGTCTTCGATGACGAGCGTGATGTCGCGCCGCACGCTGCGCGAGCCGATGACGAGCAGGAGCCCACCCACGGCGCAGACCGGGAAGATGATGGTCAGCGCCACGATGATGCCGTGCAGGCCGCCGATGGCGTCGGACACCGCGCCGAGCAGCACCGAGCCGGTGAAACCGCCGAAGACGAGCGAGTACACCCCGAACATGGCGAAGCAGATGGTGCGCATTTCGGGCGGGGCGGTGGCGGCCAGCGTCAGGAAGATGCAGATGGCCAGCGGCGACACCGCGGCGCTGGCCAGGAATTGCAGGGTCACGCACAGCCAGAGCTGGGGCACGTAGAGCGACAGGACGAAGAGCCCACCGTAGGCCGTGATGCAGATGCCGGCGATGACGAGCGGGCGCTGCGGGGCACGCCGGAAGTAGCGGTCACCGAAGACGTAGGCCAGGGGAAGGCCGAGGAAGGCGGCCAGGCCGATGATGGCGTACACCTCGCTCCGCGACGCCGTGTCGAGGTGGAACTTGTCGATGAAGAAGAGGTTGCCGAACAGCGGTGCACCGGTCCCGGCGAAGCCGAGGATGGCCACCGCCACCAGCTCGAAGTAGAGGGAGCGGACCCGCAGCAGCCTGGTCACGGCGGAGCCCAGCAGCACGCGGGGGCCTTCTCCTGCTGGCTGTGCAGGTCCATGCCCGACGCCTTGAGGATGTGGCTGCTCTCGTTGGCGCCCTTCTCGGGCTCCCGCAGCGTGAAGAGGGCGAAACCGAGCGGAATGCCGGCCAGCGCCACGAGCAGGCCGTAGCGCCAGTTGTGCGAGACGGTCACGACGTAGCCGAAGATCAGGATCCCGATCGTCTGCGACAGCGGGTCGGACAGGTTGTGCCAGCTGAAGATCCGCCCCCGCGACTCGGTCGGGTAGGCGTCGGAGAGGTACGAGTTGTGCACCGTGTTGTTCACGCCGGTGCCGACGGAGGCGGCGAGATACAGGAAGGCGAACCACCAGACGTTGGGCGAGATCGCCATCAGGCCGCCGAAGGCCGCAAAGACCAGCAGGGCGACGGCCGCCACCATCTTGCGGCTGCCCCGGTCGGCCCACACCGCCAGCGGGACGGCCCACAGGAGCTGGGACACCTGGGCGATGAAGGCCACGGCGCCCAGCGACGCGTTCGACATGTGGAACGAGGTCTCGAGGTTCTTCCCGATCAGGGCGATCCCGTTGCCGAAGGTGCCCGGCACCAGGGCCGCCGCGGTCAGGAGGACCAGGGGGGCGTAGCCCGAGCTCCGAGGATGCCGATCAGAGGGGGCGGCTTGCCCTCCCCCGTGCCGGGCATGACCTCGAGGTCCGCCACGACCTCCGCGTCCTTGACCTGGGAGACCGCCTCACGCAGCAGATCCTCGGGAACGGCGAAGTCGAACAACGGATCGTTGGTCACCGGCTGGGGACTCTATCTCTGACACCTGCGTCAGGGAAGGTGGGGGGCCCAGCTCTGAAGTCCGCCCGCTCGAATCGGCCGACGTCGCCTGACGGCCGGCTCCCAGCCGGACGAGTGGAGACCAGGCGTCTCCTCCGATGACCGTGGCCACGGGGCGGCGAAGGGGCGACCGCGTTCGGCCATGCCACTCGCGGATCGAGCGCGATGGACCGGGCGACGGGCCAAGAAGCGCATGATCGCCGTCGAAGCGCGGCGGAGCCGGATCTTGGGTGCCGAGTACCGCGCCGCCGTCAGTGCGGACGCGAAGGTCGCCCGCCGATCTGTCCGGATGCGGTCGCGGTCCCGCCGGCGACACCGCGCACCAGAAATTCGTGCATGATCCCGAAGACGAGTTCGCGCCCGCTTCGCTCGAGAAGGGAATGCTCCAGGTCGGGAAAGACCTCCAGGCTGAAGGAACCCTGCCGGGTCAACGAGCGGAACCGGCGCTGCTGCCCCTCGCGGAGTCGACGGTCCTCGGTCCCTCCGGCCACGACCAGAACCTGGGCGCCCGACTGCGTCAAGCGCTCGAAGATCTGGGCTGGGCTCACCTTTACGAAGAACCGCTTGAGCACCCACCATCCGACGGGCGACCTGCGTGCCGCGTCCCGCAGCGGCGCCAGCTTCGCCATCGTCTTCGAAATCAACGGATGGGCCGAACCGCTGTCGAGGATCGCCGCCCCTTCGTTCGGCTCGAACCGCCGCTCCGGTTGGACGTCCCATGGGTATATCGAGATGGCGGGGTTGACGACGCACACGGACAGCACGGGGTCGGCCAGGGCGGACTCCAGGGCATAGTGGCCGCCCGAGCACAGCCCGACGACCAGGATCTGCGGGCCGAACGCAGCGGTGATCTCCCGACGGATCTGGGCGACGTCCTCCAGGCCGTCGGCGGGAAACTCCACCCCTTCGGTCCGACCGGGCCGGGTGGGGCTGTCCCCGAGGCCGCTGAGATCGACCCGCAGGCATCGCACGCCGTCGGCCGCGCAGGCCCGGGCCAGGTCGACCCAGACTCGGGCCGGGCCCTGATGACCGATCCGACCCGCGTTGAAGAACAGCGCGGTGGGAGCCGGCGCCTCGACCCGATCCTCTCGTTCGCTCAGCACCCCGAAGAGACCGAGCGGGCCGATGGTGAGGGGGCGCTCGACGATGCCCGGCCCGTCCACTGCCCGGTGCACGGCCGCGGCGTGCTCATGCGGCAGCTCTATCGGGACCGCTGCCGCGTCGGACATGGTGAGCCAGGAGAGGATGCGCTCGAGCGTCGGCTCTGGTGTGATGGCGCTGACCTCCAGGAGACTCTCCTGGCCGCTGACCTCGACGAACTCGACGCCGGGCAGCGCTCCCCTCTCCGACAGCGCACGTGGGACCTTTCGTCCCTCCCGCGTGAGAATCAGCTCCCGGCGGGCCAGGTCCCGGTCGCCCGGAGCGATGGTCAATGGTTCCAGCTCCTGGACGGTCGACGCGGAGAACATCACACCGGGCGCTTCGAACAACCCGGTCTCGGTCTCCTGCCCCGAGCCCCACACCTGGTCCTCGCCCAGGACCCCCCATTCAATGGCCTGGCTGCGCAGGAAGGCCCACAGCGCGCGCTGCTCGCGCAAGAACGCCTTCCCGGTCGCACACGGATCCCAGAGCACGAGGTCGTCCACTCCCCCGCCGGCGGCGAGCTCGGCACCGGCCAGCGTGGCGCCGACTCGGAGACCGACCACCGCCACTCGGGCCACACCGAGCCCACGGGCGTAATCGATCGCCTCGCGAATACCGCGGCGCCACTCGGCGACCAGGCCGGGATCGGTCCACGAACCCGCGGAGTCCCCCATGCCGGCGTAATCCACCCGAATCGCCAACCAGCGCGACGCAGCCAGCCGTCGTGCCAGGTCCCGGAGCGCACGGGCCGAATAGTCCGCTTCCATTCCCATGGTCGGGCACACCACCACAGCGCCGACGACGCGCCGGTCGTCGGGAAAGTCGAGCCAGGAGAAATGCTGCCTGCCGGGAGTCCCCAGCCAGAGGGCAACGGACTCCACACCGTCCGAGGAAGGGACCTCGTTCATGCCGGAGGCACCGGTGCGTCGCCCGGCTCAGCTTCAGCCGTCACGAAGAGAGCCTTGGATGTTGTTCCCACCTTCACGATCCCAACTCCGTCGAGGACGATATCGCCCGGTCATTTCCGCCTGAGTCTGGCGACTCCTCCCCGGCGGCGACTCCACTGCCTTCGGATGCCGACCACCGAACCGGCAGGCTGCCTCGAGGAGAAAGCATAGGTGCGGTGGGCGACGCGGTCGCCCGACGAGCCCGACTCAGATGCTCTTGCGCACGGCGAACATCTCGGTGTTCTCGAGCGAATGACGCCTGTGCGAAGCAGGTGGCTGTTGTGCCGTAATTGTCGTTCGTTCCCGGAATTTTCTTTAGCTCCGGTTCCGATCTCCGGAGGCTGGACGCTCTCTCTCGTGTGCGGCGCTCACCGTGGCCACGGTGAGGGGGCCCTCCGGCAGGACGGCCACGCGGGCTCCGGTTCCCAGACGCTCCAGCGCGGCCGCCACGGCGCCGTCGAGGTCCGGCGCCGGGGTCAACAGGGCCTCCGGGAGCGCGCGTTCGTCCAGCGTGTCGGTGTGAAGCTGCACCTCGGCCCGGGCGAGCACGCGCCCGAGGACCTGCGCCTGCCAACGATCGAGCTCAGGCTCCCCCGCAGTGGCGGCCAGGTCGGCCGGCGTGCGCGCCGCTGCCAGAATGCGGGCGAAGGCTCCGTCCAGCGGAATGCCGTCCTCGCAGGCGGCAGCCATGACGATGATCCCGCCGGGCCGCACAATGCGTCCCGCCGCCGCCATGCCCTTGACCGCCTGGTAGAGGTTGCGGTCCAGCGGGTACCCGCCATTCGTCGACACGACCAGGTCGAACGCTGCGTCGACCGTGCGCACGGCCGATGACTGCACATGGGCGCAGGCTGCATCGTGCGCCGCAGGCAGCGGGCCGGCGAAGACGGCGGTCACCTGGCGGGCCCGGTTGATGGCGACGTCGACGGAGAGGTGGGGCGGCGCCAACGCAGTGGCCGCCCGGACGAAGTCGTGGACGGGATTACCCGTCCTCGTCACGAACGTCGCCCGGGCATCGGCGATGCGGCGCGGGTGGTGTGCCTCCAGGATGGTCGCGCTGGCGGCGAGACCCGGGCACACCGACTTCGGTCCTCCGCTGAAGCCGGCGAAGAAGTGGGGCTCGACGAATCCGGTGACGACGCGCAGGTCGGCCTCGACGTACTCGCGCTGGAGCAGCACCGGTGCCCCGTCGACCTCTCCCACGCTGACGTGCGCCGTGCTGGTCGCGTCGTGATCGACGATCCCGTAGCGCCCGACGATCCCGGGCCCCAGGAGCTCCAGCATCTCGGCCGGGGTGGCCTGCCGGTGGGTCCCGGTGGCGCACAGGAGCGTGATGCGGTCGTCGGCCACCCCGCAGCGCTCGAGCTCCGCCAGCAGCGGTGGAAGGACGGTTCGGTTCGGCATGGGACGCGTCAGGTCGGGAAAGACGACCACCACCCGGTCCGCGCCTGCCGCAAGTTTCCCGAGCGGCGGACCGGCCCATGGGCTCCGCAACGCCGTAGTGATCGCCCCGGCCTCGTCCATCAGCCCCGGCTCGTCCGTCGGGAGGATGACCTCGGCGCTGTCGGGGACCTCGACCGCTGTCCCGTGACGGCCGTAGGCCAGCTCGACGCGCACGAGTCAGAGCGCGGGATAACCGGTTCCCGGGAGCGACTCGGTGGCGGCGAGCACGGCCTCGGCCACGTGGTCGACCCGCGGCCGCAGCCCGCGGTAGAACTCGACAGCGGCCGGGTTCGGCTCGATCACGGCCGCGACGGGGTCGAGCTCGTCGAGGGTCAGTCCCATGCCCAGGGCCTTGCCGGCCAGGAGCGCCGCGCCGGCCGACGCGGCCTCTCCGGAGCGGTGGCGCAGTGCAGGGAGGCCGAGCACCGAGGTGAGGACCTCGACCCACACCGGCAGCCCGGACCCGGCGCCACCCAGCGTCACCCCTTCCGCGGTCGAGCCGCCGAGCCGACCGACCGTGACGACCTCCATCACCCGCACCACGTCCCAGGCGACGGACTCCACCACGGCCCGTGCCATGTCGGGGGCACCATGGGCGGCGCCGAGACCCATGAAGCCCGCCCTGGCATCGTCGCGCCACCACGGGGCACGGGCGCCGTCGAGCCACGGCACCGCGACCACCCCCCGCGCACCGGGAGGGCTCTCCCCGGCCAGGCGTCCCAGGTCGTCGGTGCTGCGGTCGAGCAACCGGGCCAGCCAGGCCAGGAAGGACCCGGCCGCCGACAGCCCGCCTTCGAGCAGCCAGCCCCCGTCCGCGGCCCGGGTCACCACCGCTCCGGCCGGCGACGGCACGGGGCGCTCCTGCACCGGCACCGACACGTTCGCCGTCGTGCCCCAGCTCACCATGGGGTGATGTTCCGACGCGCCCGAGCCCAGGACCTCGCATTGCCGGTCACCGGCGCCGATGACGATGGGGACGCCGGGGCGCAACCCGAGCTCGGCCGCCGGGACGGGCTTGAGCTGGCCGACGACGGTGTCCGACGGGACCACGCTCGGGAGCTTGCCCAGTGCGGGCCCGGCCAGCTCGCGGACGGCGTTGCCGTCGAAGTCGTAGAGGCCGGTGCGCGAGGCGAACGTGGCGTCGGTCACCAGCTGGTCGGTCATGCGGTACACCATGAAGTCGCGTGGCGACAGCACCACGCGGGCCGCCTCCATCCGCTCCGGCTGGTGCTCGGCCAGCCAAGCCAACTTGGCCGCCACGGCGCCGGCGTCGAGCGGGATCCCGGTCCGGGCCCGGTTGATGTCGTCGCCTCCCATGCGCTCGGCCAGCACGCGCGCTTCGGCGGCCCCCCGGTGGTCCGACCAGAGGATCCCCTTGCCGATCGGGTCACCGTTCGCACTGACGGGGACGAAGGTCTGGCGGGCGCCCGAGCAGGACACCACGTCGACGGCGGCGAAGGCCAGGGGCGCCTGGGCGCGGGCCTCGGCGCAGGCGATGACGAGCGACGTCCACCAGCGCAGCGGGTCCTGTTCCGCCCAGCCGACCTGCGGGTAGGTCGTGGTCAGCTCGGCCCGGGCCAGCGCCACCAGGCCGTCATCACCCCACAGGCCCACCTTGGTGACCGAGGTGCCGAAGTCGATGGTGAGGATCATCGGCCGTGCACCACGGCGCGCACCAGTCCGGCCGCTTCGGCCGGGTCGGGGTCCTGGTAGATGGTGCGCCCCATCGCCATGCCCGCTCCACCGCCTTCCATCACATCGCGTACCTCGTCGAGCACGGCGTCACGCCCGGCCGCGGTGCGCGGGCCGCCGAGGAAGAGGACGGGCACCCCCACACTCGCCACCACCCGGGCCACGGCGCGCCGGCGCTCGGCGCCGGGAGCGACCGCCGGCACCGGCACCTTGATCACCGGCGCGCCCATGTCGTGAGCGATGATCGACGCCAGCACAATGGCATCCGTGTCGCGACGGATCCGCCCCCCTTCCCACCCCAGCGGCTCAATGAGCGCATCGAGCCCCGCCTGCTTCGCCTGCTCGAGCACCTGGCCCAGCAGCTCGAGCGCGGGCGCCGTGCGGGGATCTTCCATGTCGATACGTGTCATGTGCTTCACGCCCGACCAGCCCTCGGCGGCCGCCCGGGGCACGCTCGCGACCAGGCGGTCGTCCAGCTCGAAGACGGAGCCGGCCAGACCCGTGCGGTTGATGGAGAGGTAGGTCCGGTGCAGCGCGGTGAGATGACCCCCCGCTGCCAGCGCATCGAGCGGTTGGGCGGTGGCCAGGATCCCGTCGCACGAGGGCAGCGCCTGGGCCAACGCCGCGAAGAACTCGGCCCAGTTCTCGGTGGTGATCACGGCGCGGGCGCGATGGTCGGCCGCCAGAATGAGCGCGGGGGTGGGCAGTCGGGCACTGTCGCTCATTGGGCGCCGGCCAGCGCCAGCACGACCTTGGCCACCGCCGAGAAGTCCTCGCGCCCGTACCCCGCCGTGCTGGCGGCCGTGAGCAGCTGGCGTGCCGTGGCGGTCGTCGGCACGGACACGCCGCAGCGCGCCGCGTAGGCCAGGGCGAGGTCGAGGTCCTTGGCCATGAGGTCGGTCATGAAGCCAGGTTGCCATCCGTTCGACGCCGGGCTCTCGGGGATCACACCGGGCACGGGCAGGCGCGTCCGCACCGCCACGCAGTCGCCCGTGGCATGGGTGAGCACGAGCAGCAGCTTGTCCATGTCGACCCCGGACCGGACGGCCATAGCCGTGGCCTCGGCCGTCGCGGTCATCTGCGCCGCGTAGATCACCTGGTTGCACAGCTTGACGACCTGGCCCATGCCCGGGCCTCCCACGTGCACCACCAGCCCGGCGAAGGGCTGGAGCGCCTGCTCCATGTCGGCCAGCGTGTCGGCGTCACCGCCGACCATCAGGGTGAGCGTGCCCTTCTGCGCGCCGGCCGTACCGCCCGAGAGTGGCGCATCGAGATAGCGCGCGCCCGCCTCCGCCACCCGGGCGTGCTGGGCCCGCTCCACCTCGGGGTCGATGGTCGACGTGTCGATGACCGTCTTGCCCGCGCCGAGCGCCGGCAACATGGCGTCGATCACCTCCACCACCTCGGGCGAGTTGGGGACGCACAGGATGATCACGTCGGAGGCCTGGGCCACCCCGAGGGGCGAGCCCCCGTCGGTAGCCCCCTGCGCCACGGCAGCGTCGATCGGCCCGCGGCCGCGCGAGGCGACGCTGACGTCGTGGCCGGCGGCCACCAGGTGTCCCGCCATCGGCAGGCCCATTGCACCCAGCCCGATGAATCCGATGCGCATGCGCGTTCCTTCCGACGAACCGGTCAGCGTGCGGCGAACTGGGGCAGCCACTCCGCCGTGCCCGAGAGGAGCTCGTCGACCATGGCGTCGGTGACGTGCAGGTCGCCCCGGCCCGCCAGCGGGTCGAGGGCGAAGGCCTCCGCGGCCAAGGTGCGGTCGCCCCGCAGCGCCGCCTCGACGGTGAGCTCCTGGGTGGCCACATGGCGGCGGACGATCTCGTCGTACGGCGTGGGCAGCGCGCTGCGGTCGCGCCCGCGGATGCCGTCGCCGTCGATGACGCAGATCGACTCGATCACCGCATCGGCCGGCAGGCCGACGGCCTGACCGGTGTTGGGGATGTTCACCGGGGCCTCGAAGGGGTCCCCCGTCAGCATGGCTTGGATCATGGGCGAGGGCAGCTCGCCGGACTGCCAGGTCTGCAGGTCCTTGGTCCCCGCCAGCCATGCGTCGACATCGGCGATGTAGTCGGCCTGGTGCTGCTCGCGGCGCGAGATCGGGCTCAGCTCGATGTTGTACGCCGCGCCCCAATCGGACTCGGGCGTGAGGGCGAACGAGACGAACTCGGCTATGTGCCGGTCGCCGGCAGCCGGGAAGGTGCCCCAGCGGTCGAGCAGCGTCAGCTTGAAGAGGTGACGCTCGGCGAAGTCGAGCTTGGAGAACGTCTCCGCCTCCGGGCGCCCCGGGTACGGAGCCAGTGCGTCCAGGCCACCGACTTCCTCGACCAGGTCGCGCAACACATCGAAGCCGTCCGTGCCGTCGACCTCGAGCGAGGTGAGCACCGGGAAGTGGTTGACCCCGGTCACGGCGGCCGAGACCGCGTCGAGGGGTCGACCCAGCGCGATGGCCAGGTCCATGCAGAAGTTGCCCACCTCGTGGCAGAGCCCCACCGTCTTGATGCTGGTCTCGCGGGACACGGAGCGGGTCAACGCCGTCATGGGGTTGGTGATGTTGAAGAGCCAGGCGTCCGGGCAGCGCTCCTCCATCGCCTTGCCGATGCCGACAAGGACGGGGATGTTGCGCAGGGCGCGGTTGATGCCGCCCGGTCCCACGGTGTCCCCCACCGTCTGGGTGATGCCGTGCGTGGCCGGCACGTTCAGGTCAACCGCCATGGAACGGAATCCGCCCGTGGAGATGCACACGATGACGAAGTCGGCGCCGTCGAGTGATGCATGGAGATCGGTGGTGGTGGCGATCGTCGCCTTGGCACCCATGGCCTCGTTCAGCTTGTGGGCCAGCGCCTCCATCTTCGGCAACGGCCTGGGATCGATGTCCTCGAGCACGAGGTGCAGGCCGGCGAGCGCCGGCGTCCCGAACAGGTCGGCCATCAACTCCGGGCCCCACTGATAGCTTCCACCCCCGACGATCGTCACTTGTGTTGGCACGCCGCCACAGTACAGTCCCGTCCGTGGTCCGCCTCCGACGCCGCGCCCCGCTGGCACTCGCCGCCGCCTTCGCCGCCAGCGGCGTCGTGCACCTCGTCCGCCCGCAGTCCTTCGCACCGATCATGCCGCGCGCCCTCCCCGAGGAGCACCACACCAACCTCATTTATGCCAGCGGGGTCGTCGAGCTCGTCTGCGCTGTCGGTCTGGTCCGGCGCACGCGCTGGGCGTCGGCGGCCAGCCTTGCCACTTTGGCCGCCGTGTTCCCGGCCAACGTCCAGATGGCGTTCGACGCCGGGACGGGGCGCAACTCCGGACCCTCGGACAACCGCATCGTCGCCTGGGGCCGCCTCCCTCTGCAGCTGGTGCTGGCCTGGGCGGCGCGTCAGGCGCGCCCCGACCCCGACTGAGCAGATGGACATCAGGGTGGTCCGCCCCGGAGACGACGGACTCGTCGCGGCGGCCTCCCACCTGTTCGACGGCCCGGCTCGTTCCGACGCCACGGCTCGCTTCCTCGCGGATGACACCCACCACCTGCTGATCGCTTATGAGGACGAACGAGCAGTGGGGTTCGTCAGCGGGGTCGAGGTGACCCACCCCGACAAGGGCACCGAGATGTTCCTCTATGAACTCGCGGTCGACGGGCCCTTCCGGCGCCGCGGCATCGGGCGCGCTCTGGTGGAGCGCCTCGCCGCGCTCGCCCGGGGCGCCGGCTGCTACGGCATGTGGGTGGTCACCGACGAGGACAACGTGGCCGCCCGCGCCACGTACGAGGGAGCGGGGGGCGCACCCGAGGCCCGGCAGGTCGTCGAGGTCTGGACCTTCTAGCGCCGCGTCGCACCGTCAGGGCTCCGACGTCACGGGTCGACGCGGCCGGGTGGGCCAGAGCCAAAGCGCGGCAACGGCGAGCGCCGAGCCGATGAGGTTGTCCACGACGCGGTTCGAGATGGCCGTGCGCGCAGGCAGGCCGCCGAAGGCCGTGAGCAGGACGAAGATGCACGTGACGAAAGTGATGTAGAGACCGAAGTTCACCCGCTGCACCGAGAAGGCGATGCCACTGGCGACGACGGCGAGCAACGCCAGAACCGTCGTGTCGGGCCGGAGCGCAACGAGCACCACGGTGGTCAGGACGGCCCCGGCCACACTCCCGATGATCCGCAGCACCGCCCGTCGTCTCGTGAGCTGGATATCGGGCCGCATGATGAAGAGCGCCGCCTCAGGGATCCAGAATCCGTCATCGGGGTTCGTGACCCGGAACAACACCGTGCCGGCGAGGGCCGCCGCCGTCAAGCGGACGGCGTGCCAGAAGGGAACCGAGCTGACATGGGTGGCCCGCCGCATCGTGGTCACCACCTCACGCGCCCATGCCCATCCGGTGGCACCGGAATGGCGTGTCGGGTCGGCGTAACGGGCGAGGCCGCGCCTCGCCACGACGGCGAGGGCCGCGGTGAAGAGCCCGCCGAGCAGTGTCACGCCACCGACCACGAGCGCTTCGCCCGCAGAGACATCGAACGAGGCGGAGAAGACGAGGGAGGTCACCGACGAAACGCCGATCAACGCGGCCTGCGGTCCCAACTCCACGAGCAGTCCGGCCCCGAAGGTGCTGAGGGCCACGACCGGGTAGATGGCGATGCCGCGGATCCCGCACAAAGCGCCCAGGAATGCCCCGATCGCCACCAGGACACCGGTCCCGGCCACGATCCTCGCCCGGAACCGGTGGCCCGGCTGGAAGACCGCCATGTCCGTGAAGAAGGCCCCGACCGCCGCCCAGCCGCCGGCCCGGGGGTAGCCCGTGGCGATGCCGACGGCCAACGGCGCTCCGATCGAGACCGCACAGACCAGTCCGATGAACGGCGACGCCATGGGCCTGTTCATCTGCAGCGTCCAGGCCCACCGTTGTCGGAACGGGAGCCGGTCCTCCTCGGGGGGCCGGGCGTCGTCGCCCACGGCTGCCGGTCCCGACATCACGTCAGGTTCCCCGTTCGGCGCGCCGCTGTGCAACCCCGCCCCGATGCACGCGAAGGCGGATCCTCAGACCAGCCGCTTCTCCCCCCAGAAGCAGGCGAACGGATTTTCGTTGTATGCCGCGATCTCGGCGTACCCCGCGGCACGGTAGAGGCGCTGAGCGGTCACCTGCTTGGGGCCGGTGTCGAGACGGGTCCAGCTGTAGCCCATGGCCCGGGCGGCTTCCTCGAGCGTGCGCAGCAGCGCGGCCGCCACACCTCGCGACCGGGCCTCCGGGCGCACGTACATCCGCTTGATTTCCGCCACATCCTCGCCCAGGCGACGCAACCCCCCACCCGCCACGGCCACCGACCCCTCGTAGCCCGACGTAGTAGGCACCGCCGGGCGAGCGCAGCTCCGCGGGATGCAGCGGGGGGTTGTCGAGACGACCGGCGTCGTCATAGGCCCCGACGAGCTCGGCCCGCATGGCCGCCAGCAAGTCCGAAGCGGGTGGCTCCTCGGGGTCGCTCAACTCGAAACGCAGATCGCCAGGGCTCGCGGCCCGACCTCCGCTCACTGCACCAGGTCGGGATGCAGCGCCTTGGCCATCCGCCGCATTCCCTCGCGCCAGGGGACGGTGGTCGGTCCGGCGATCTCGTGCATCCGCGCCGTGTCGATCTGGACGCTGTCGATGGTCTGGTCTGTCGCATCGAAACGAGCCTCCGTGCCCGTCAGGCCGGCGAGGTAGGTGCACCACTCTTCGATGCTCACGGCCTCGCTGCCGCCCCAGTTGACGGTCACCGCCGGCACCGATGCCGCGGCCAGCAGGCGCGGCACCATGGCTGCGATGTCGTCGGCGTGCAAGGGGTGGTAGACGCTCGGCGCGTCCACGTGCACGGGGATGGCGGAGCCGTTCAGCATCATGTGCAGGTGGATGGCCGGCCACCCGCCCTTGTCCCCGTAGGGCACAGACAGGCGCGCAATGGTGGTCGGGAGAGCGAAGCGCTCGGCGCCCCAGCGCGCCGTGCCCTCCGCGGCGATTTTGCAGATGCTGTAGGTCCGGAGGAACGGCCACACCCCGTGGTTGTCGCCGAGCGGACCTTCTTCGTCGAAGACGCGGTGCCCCTCCGGCTTGTAGACCGCCGTGGACGAGCAGTGCAGGAAGGCCCGGGCGCGTCGGTGATGCTCCATGAGGTAGGCCAGTCCCCCGCTGTTGGCCGCCAGGTCCTTCTCCCAGTCGTTGGTCTTGGCGACAGCGAAATTGAGCACGTAGTCGGCGTCTTCGGGCAACGTGCCCATGTCGCCCGACACCAGGTCGATCGGGACGCACTCGACGCCGGCGGCCTCGAGCTCCGCACGGGCGGCCGCGTCGGAGAAGCGGGCCGCCCCGATGACCCGGTTGTCGCGGGCCAGGGCCGTCGCCAGCGGGCGCGCCACCTGCCCCGTGACGCCGGTGACGACGATGGTGCTTCCCTGCAATGTGTCTGGACTCATACGCCCTTTCGTACTCGCTACGCTGCCCGCGTGCATCTCTACGCCGCGTTCCTGGGTGGCGAGCTGGCCGCCGGACGCATGGGCGAGGACCACGAAGTCGTGTTCGTGGTGGCCGAGGACACGGAGTCCGCCCGCCGTGCCGCCAAGGCCAAGTGGGGTGGCGACGGCCGGCCGCACGTTGACGCCCTGACCCGGCTGGACGTGATCGACGGCTTCGCGGTCGGGCTCGAGCCGGCCGTGCAGGGCGACACCATCGAGACCGAGGGCTACAACTGAGTGACCTCAGACCGACGGTGACAGGCCCCCGTCGAGGTTGATCGCCGTCCCGGTCAGGTACGAGGCCCGCGACGACAGGAGGTAAGCAGCCGAGGTCGGCGAACTCGCCGGCTCGCCCGAACCGACCGAGCGGGTATGCCGGCGTCCGCGGCGAAGCGGTCGTAGAAGTCCTGCAGCGCCGGTTCCGGATGCTGGCCGGCCATGCGGGCCCACTGGCCGCTCTCGATGAGCCCGATCAGCACCGCGTTGACCCGGATGCCGTCGGGCGCCAGCTCCTTCGAGAGCGCCTTCATGAGGGCCATGCCGGCGGCACGCGTCACCGAGCTCGGCTCGCTGGACCCACCGGGCGCCTTGGCCGACATGGCCGAGCGTGAACAGGACGGCGCCGTGGCTGGCCCGCAGCTGCGGGAGGGCCAGCCGGGTGAGCCGCACGGCGGCCATCAGCTTGAGCTGGAAGTCGGACTCCCAGGTGGTCGTCGTCGATCGTCTCGATGGAGCCGCCCGAGGCGTCGCCCCGCGTTGTGCACGACGCCGTCGATGCGGCCCCAGCGGGACACGGCCGCCTCGACGAACGCCTCGAGGTCCTCCGGCGCGGGACACGTCCGCCCGCTGCGCCAGCACGTCGCCACCGGCAGCCCGTACCGCCGCTTCGGCGGCGCGCAGCCGCTCCTCGTCGCGCCCGCACACGGCGACCGCCGCACCCTCGGCCGCCAGCTGCTCTGGCGAGCGCCAGTCCCAGCCCGTCGGTGCCCCCTGTGATCGAGAAAGGTCTTGCCGGCCAGCTCCAGATCCATCCGTCACTCCTTTGTCGACGCCATGACCGTCACTTCGGCGAGGAACGCATCGGCTGCGCGCTGCGAGCGCAGGCGGACGAACCGCAGCCCCGCCCAGCGCGGGTCGTGCTCGGCGTCCCCGTAGCGCCGACGGTAGACCCCGTGCCGGGTCGCGGCCCAGGCGATGATCGACTTCTTCGGATCGAACGAGTACAGGTTCGACCAGGGCTCCCGGTTCCCGTTCCAGAGCTCCTGGCGGGTCACGGCCCGCCGCACCGTGCGCCTGACGATGCGGGCCATCACCAGGGCGTAGGGCAGGTCGAACCAGACGACGGTGTCGGCCCGCTCCCACACCATCTCCCGCACGGCCGAATAGTTGCCGTCCACGACCCACGCCGTCGCCTCGGTCGCCTCGCGCGGACGCGGGCCCGGAACATGTCGTCGTCGAGCGGCTCCCACCCCGGCTGGTGGAAGATGGCGTCGAGCTCGATGTGCGGCGCGCCCAGACATGCGGGCCAGCGAGCGGGCCAGGGTCGTCTTGCCTGATCCCGAGCACCCGACGACGGCGACCCGTTCGATCTCAGCGCTCCTGTTCGGTCGGCCTGATCAGGATCTCGTTGACCGCGACCCGGCGCGGCTGGGTCACCGCGTAGCGGATGCTCTCCGCGATGTCCTCGGCCTGCATGATCTCAATGCCACCGAAGGTCTGCGCCATGCCCTCCAGGATCTCGGGCCGGTTGTGGAAGGCCAGCTCGGTGGCCGTCGCTCCGGGCTCAATGAGCGTGACCCGCACGTGCCGGGCGGTGACCTCCTGCCGCAGCGACTCGCTGAAGGCGCCGACGCCGTGCTTGGTGGCGTTGTAGACGCCGCTGTTCAGGCGGGCGACCCGCCCGGCCACCGAGCTCACGTTGACGACGTCGGCCACCGAGCGTGGCTCGCCCTCGGCCGCAGACAGCAGGTGCGGCAGCGCGGCGTGGGTGCAGTAGAGGAGCCCCAGCACGTTGAGATTGACCATTCGCTGCCACTCCTCGATCGGCGCATCGACGATCGGCCCCAGCAGCATGACCCCGGCGTTGTTGACCAGCGTGTCCAGGCGGCCCAACTCGGCCACGGTGGTGGCGACGGCCTTCTCGGCCTGGGCCTGGTCGGTGACGTCGGCCTCGATGACCAGCGCCTTCCCTGCGCCGCCGATGCGCTCGGCCAGGGCCTCGAGCCGGTCGCGGCGCCGGGCCACCAGCGCGACCGTCGCCCCCTCTTCGGCCAGGACGACTGCCGTCGCCTCGCCGATGCCACTGCTGGCGCCGGTCACGAGGGCGACCGTCCCTTCCAGTCTCTTCGTCATGGAGCCTCCACCTTGTCGTCGGTCGCCGGCCGGGCGCCGGCCTCCGTCCACTGTCTACCGGAAACGACGCCGGCTCGCGCTCGCGTCTAGGTGGGGACCCGGTGGGCTCGTTCTTGGCGTGCCCATCGGCGTCGGCGAAGGGCTCGATCCCGAACAGGCCGACCGGCACGCCGATGTCCTCGGGCACCCGGGTCGGCGTGTCCCGGTTGAGCGTCTTGCCCTGGAAGAAGTCGGGACGGACGAGCCGGTAGATCACCATGAGGACGACGCCGAGGAGGGCAGCAGCGACGATGAGGACGAACACGCCACCGACGACCTTGTGCGTGCCCGGGATCGTCCAGGTGGTGTAGCTGTTGCTGGGCGTGACGCAGTTGTACCAAATGAACCACACCATGACGAACCACAGGATGAGGCCACCCAGCAACGGAAGGATGCCGCGTAGCCAGAGGTGCGGGCGCTCTCGGTGAGGCTCTTGCGGTAGTACCAGACGCAGGCGAAGCCGGTGAGCCCGTAGTAGAAGGCGATCATGGCCCCGAGGGCGGACACGGAGTCCCCGATCACGCTGCTCCCGTTCGACAGGTAGTTCATCGCCACGTAGAGCGCGATGGAGACGGCGCCCATGGCCACCGTCGAAGTCGTCGGCGTGAGGAAGCGCTTGTGCACCTTGCCGAACGCGTCCGGAATCGACTTGTAGGCCGCCATGGACAATGTGGTGCGGGCCGTCGGCAGGATCGTGGTCTGCGTCGACGCCGCCGCCGAGGTGAGCACCATCAACAGCAGCAGCTTGACCATGACGGCCCCGATCCCCGAGGTGCCGAAGACGGAGGCACCCAACGAATTGAGGACGTCGCCTGAGTTGGCCGGAGTTGGCGAGCCCGATGCCCGTTGATGCCGATGCCGGCGTAGGACTGCGAGGCCACGATGACGATGGCGTAGGTGGCGAGGAGGATGAGCGTCGAGATCACCGCCGCCCGCCCCGGCGTGCGGGTCGAGTCCTTGGTCTCCTCGTTGACCGAGACGGCGGTGTCCCAGCCCCAGTAGATGAACAACATGAGTGAGAAGCCGATCATGAAGCTGGTGAAGCCCAGATTGTGGAACGGGTTGAACCACTGCGCGCTGGGCGTCAGGTGCCCGGCCGGCGCCTTCCCGGCTCCGATCTTGACGAAGGCGACGATGGAGAAGATCACCAGGACGACCACCTCGACGCCCAGGAGGACCTTCTGCATGTTGGCGGAGATCTCCACGCCCACGTAGCAGATGGCGGTCATCACCACGATCCAGGCCACGCCGACCAGCAGCACCCAGGTGCTGGAGGGATTGCCCCCGATGCTGCTGGCGCCGAAGAGCAGGAAGACGTACTGCCCGGCGATCTGGGCCAGGCTCGCCATCACGAGGATGTCGGCCGCCACGATCCCCCACCCGCCGAACCACCCCGTCTTGGGCCCGAAGGCGCGGGTGGCCCAGGTGAAGGTCGTGCCGCAGTCGGGGTCGGCGTTGTTCAGCTCCTTGTAGGCGTAGGAGATGAACAGCATCGGGATGAAGGCCAGGATGGCGATGATCGGCGCCTGCAGGCCCGTTGATGGCGATGACGACGAACCCGAGCGTCGCCGCCAGGCTGTAGGCGGGTGCCGTCGAGGCCACGCCCACCACCACCGAGGAGAACAGCCCGAGCGCCCCGCTCTTCAGGCCCTTGTCACCAAGGTCCTTTTCTTCTTTCGCCAGTGTCAGCATCGAGATGGACCATGGGCGCTCCGTTCGTTCCAGGACTGGTGCGTCGTTCCAACAGGACTGGCCTGCACCATACTCACGCCCCGGGCAGAATTTCTTCCATTTTCGGAGAATCTCGTCCCGGACTGCGGATTCTGGCCCCCTACGGTTTCGGAGGCACAGAGGGCCGTTCGGTGCCCGATATCGTCACTGCGTCAGCGGCGCCCGGCCTCGGTCTGCCCGATGCCCTCGCGCAGCTTCTGCAGGCTCGAGGACAGCAGCCGCGAGACGTGCATCTGGCTCACCCCGACGGCGGCCGCGATCTCCGACTGGGTGAGGCCCTCGACGAAGCGCATGCGCAGTATCGACTGCTCCCGCTCCGGGAGGGTGGCCAGCGCGGGTCCGAGAAGGGCCCGGTCCTCGACCGAGGCGTAGTTGCCGTCCTGCTCGCCGAGCCGGGCCGACAGCGGGTCGTCCTCGCTCTCCGAGGCGTCGATGGAGGCGGCCCGGTAACCCTGGCCGGCTTCGATCGCCTCAATGACGGCTTCCTCGCTCGCCCCGGTCGCTTCGGCCAGCTCGGCCACGGTCGGGTTGCGGCCGAGCTGTTGCACCAGCGTGCCCGTGGCGTGCCCGAGCTCGAGGTAGAGCTCCTGCACCCGACGGCTGGCACGCACGGCCCAGCCCTTGTCGCGGAAGTGCCGCTTCAACTCCCCGATGATCGTCCGGGTCGCGAAGGCGGCGAAGTCGACGCCGCGGGAGGGGTCGAAGCGGTCGACCGACTTGACCAGGGCCACCGACGCCACCTGCACCAGGTCGTCCAGCGGTTCGCCCCGGTGGAGGAAGCGGCGGGCGAGCTGGTGGGCCAACCCGAGGTTGGCGGTGATCAGCTCCTCGCGTGCTGCCGGGTCGAGGGCAGGACGGTCAGATTCCGCGACGTCCGACAGCGGCCCGGGATCGTCTTCCCGGCCCTCCGTCACTCTGCATGCCCCCCCCGGCGCTTGCGGAGCCAGGCACGCACCGAGCCGTCCCGGCTCTCCCTCCCGTGCTCGTCGACCAGCGCGTCGAGAATCTGCTCGCTCAGGCGGGCCACTTCGTCCCCCTCGGGCTCGGGGGCGGCTCGCCACTCCGGCCCGCTCGAGCGTGCAGACGACCTCAATGGCGTCGCCGAGGACGTTGAGCTCCAGGCGCAGATCCCCGTGCTGAGCGTCGCTGCCCTGCAGCGTCAGAAGGCACAGCTCGCCGACCGCCAGCCGAAGGTCCTCCAGCTCTTCGATGTCGAATCCGGCACGGGCCGAGATCGCGCTCGTGACGAGTCGGGCGAGCACGATCAGGTCGCCCCGCGCCGGGAACTTCAGCTCAATCCGATCGCCGCTCTCCAGCCGGTCAGTGGTCTCCGTCACGCCGCCCCTGCCGATTCCAGCGAGTCGGCGATGGTGAAGACACTGGTGAGGCCGGTGATCTCGAAGATCTTGACGATGCGCGGATCAGCCACCACGACGTGGAGCTCACCGCCCAACTCACGGCAGCGCTTGAGGGCACCCACCAGGACGCCCAATGCCGTGGAGTCCAAGAACGTCACCCCGAGGAGGTCGAGCACGATCGTCGCCTCACCCTGGGCGATGACGCCGTGCAGGCACTCCCGCAGCTGCGGAGCCGTGGCGACGTCGATCTCCCCGCTGACCGCGATGACCGGTGGCGATGAGCCCGCCCGCTCCTCTATGTGAAAGTCCTGTTCCACTCCGCCCTCCTGTGGGCTCATCCTGCGCCACCCCGAGGACGCGTGCAATGCCGATTGGCCAGACGGTCTATAGCCCCAGAGGGGCGAACCTAAACCTCCTGGACGCATCCCGGGTTTCCGCTGAGGCGGACACGGGTACTGAGTTGCCGTACAACCCGGGTGAACGGCGGGAGTTGAACCGTCGCCGTCCGGCGAGGGGAATAGCGTTTCAGCAGAGCCCGCCCGCCGATACGGGGAGAGTAAGTGCCCGAACCAGGAGACGAGCAGCTTTCGGCCACCCCCCGCAGCGCCCGCGGTGACCGGGCCGAGGCCGTGGCGACCCTCGTCGCCCTCGCCTGGGCCTCCACGGTGGCGATCGTCTTCGCCGTCTACGGAGGGAACGTCTCGCTGGTCGGCCTCCTGGCCATCTCCCCCTTCATAGCCGCCGCCTTCGCCCGCCCCTCGCGGGTGGCTCTGGTGGGCCTTCTGGCGGCGTTCTTCGCCCTCGTCATCAGTACACCTCCCCGCAGTTACGGTGAGCTGAACCACACGTTGCGCGTCGTGACGATGCTGGCGGCGACCGCAGTCGCGATGTGGATCTCGTACCTCCGCGGTCAGCGCAACGTGCAGCTGTGGACGGCCCGCTCCGAAACCAGGAACGAGAGGCGCCGGAGGGTTGCTGCCGAGACCGCGCAGCGCATGCAGACCATGGCGCGCGCGCTCACGACTGCGGCCGACCCCGCCCAGGTCGCCGACGCCGTCTTCGCTGCCATGCGCGACGAGCTGCGCGTCGACGCATCGACCTTTGCCCTCCTCGACGAATGGGGGCTACTGCATACGCTGCGGCGCTTCGGCTACGCACCCGACGATCCGATCGACGGGGTCCTGGCCTCGCTGCAGACCGACGGCCCGGTCCTGGGTCACAACGTCGCGCTTCTTCGCCGAGACGATCGACGATCTGCAGCGTGATCGCCCCGACATCTACGCTTCGATCAATTCGGACCGGTTCCGGGCCCTTGCCATCATCCCTCTCGTGGTGTCCGACCGCACGATCGGCGCCGTCGTCGTGCACTGGGACGACGACCGTGAGATCTCCGAGCCCGACCGGACCTTTCTCTTCACGATCACCAGTGCGGCAGCGCAGGCTGTCGAGCGGGCCCGGCTCACCCTCACCGAGTTCGTCAACCTGGAGCGCAGCCAGCACCTGCACCAACTCAGCTCGGCGCTTGCTGCAGCCACCACGCCCGGCGACGTGGCCCACGCTGCCATCGCCGGCGGGCGACGCGCGCTGGGCGCGCAGTCGGCCGTGGTGCGGGTACCGGCCGTCGGTGAGCGCGGTCTCGCCTGCCTGGCCAGCAGCGGACACCCGGCCCTTCTCTCTCGCTCCATGGTGCCCCTGGAGGGCAGCCACGCCGGCGCGTGCTTCACGAACGGCAGGACCGGTGTCGCAGGTATTCCCGCCGAGAACGAGGTCCGCGAAGACGTGACGTTCGAGATCGTGGCACGGGTCCTGCGCGAACTCCCCAAACCGGTGACGATCGTCAGCGAGCCCCTCATTGGGAGCGCCGGCCCGCTCGGAGTCCTTTCCCTTGCTTTCGTCGCGCAGCTCGAACCGAGCGAACCCGATCTGCGCTTCCTGTCCACGTTGGCCGGCCTGACCGCACAAGCCCTGGAACGAGCCCAGGTGTTCGAGCACGAACGTGAGGCGCTCCGCGACGCAGAGGCGGGGCGCGATCGCCTCTCGCTTCTTTCGGAGGTGACCCGTCTTTTGAGCTCGAGCCTCGAGCCGACGATCGTGATCCGACGGACCATGAGCCTCGTGGAGGGCCGGCTGGCCGACTCCTGCTCGGTTCAGGTGCCCGGGGAGAGCGGCCTCGTCCGGCTCGACGTCCGCGATCCCGAGTCGGTCCTCCTCCGCGCTCGCCGGCACAGGGAACAGCGGGTACGACGTCCTGCCCTTCGACTCCGACGCACCCGCAGCTGTCGCATTCCGTACCGGTCGGACGCAACTGGCTCCCCTCCATGAGAGTGCGGTCGATACCGAGCCATCGGGCGTCTCTACCGGCTTGTCGGTGCCGCTGACCGCCAACGGTGAGGTCATCGGTGTCATGACCTTCGTGGACGGACCGGGCCGGCTGTTCGAGGCGGACGATGTCTCTTTGGCTACCGAGGTGGCGAGCCGGGCCGGCGTCGCGCTGTCGAATGCCACTCGCTTCCAGCGCGAGCACGTGGTGGCGGACGTCCTGCAGCGTGCCGTCCTTCCTGACTCGCTGCCCGAAGTCGAGGGTCTTCTGCTCGACGCCGAGTACCGGGCCGGCGTGGCCGGGACCTACGCCGGAGGTGACTGGTACGACGTCTTCGAGCTTGCCGACGACCTGGTCTTCTTCAGCGTCGGCGACGTCATGGGCAAGGGCGCGCCGGCGGCTGCCCTGATGGGCCAGGTGCGCAGCGCGATCCGGGCCTACGCGGTATCCGGCCTGTCGCCCACGGAGGTTCTCACGTCGTTGGACCGCCTCTTCGACATGCTCATCGAAGACCGGGTCGTCACCGCCGTCGTGGGGACGATCACCCCCTCGACCGGGCGCGTGGTCCTGAGCAACGCGGGTCACCCTCCTCCACTGGTGGTACGGGCGGACGGCAGCGCGACGTTCTGCCCCATGCAGCGGACGCTGCTCATTGCGGCAGGGCTCAGTGGCGCTCCGCGGCCCAGAGACGAGGTGGTACTCGACCGCGGCGACTCGCTCATCATGTATTCAGACGGCCTGATCGAGCGCCGCGGTGAGGTGATCACGCACGGGATGGAACGGTTGGCCAACACGGCAACCGTTGTTGCGCGTGCGGGATGGCCCGACCATCCGGCGGTCACCTTCGCCTCGATGTTGAGCCTTGAAGAGCGCACCGACGACATCGTCGTCCTCTGCCTCAATTACACCGGCGTCTCCGAGGAACGCATATCCGACCCAGCTGTGGGTACGACACGGGATGGAATGTCAACACTGCACCTCGAACCGGTGGTGGAAAGCACGCCGGTGGCCCGGCACTGGGTCGCCGCGCATCTCCGCGACCTGCCGGCCGAGGTGACCGGATGCGCCGCGCTCCTGACTTCCGAACTGGTCACCAACGCGGTGCTGCACGCGGCGACCCCGCTCTGCGTCACCCTCCATATTCTGCCGGACCGCATCCGGGTGGACGTCGCCGACGGCAACCCGTCCTTCCCGTCAATCAAGGAGTACGGCAAGGAGGCGGCGACTGGTCGGGGCCTGACGTTGTTCAACACCCTGGCTTCGAACTGGGGAGTGCAGGCAGTCGAGGACGGGAAGATCGTCTGGTTCGAGCTCCCGGTCGACTTCCCGGTCGCTCCCTCGAGCGTCTCCGACGGCAGTTTCCGCTTCGACCTGACCGGCGTCACGCGCACGAACCTGCACAGTGACGCAGGTGACTCGCCGGAAGTATCGGTCCGGCTTCTGGGGATTCCGGTTTTGCTCCTGCAGAAATCGAGCGAGGAGTACGAAGCGTTGTTCCGAGAGCTCCGCCTCATGAAAGAGCGGTCGGACAACGCACCCGGCGCGCCGCCGCTGCCCGAACGGCTGGGGGTGTTGGTCTCCCAGATCGGCACGCGCTTCAACGGCCTCGGCCCTGGCATGGACGACCTGTGGCAGACGGCGGTCGACAACCACATCGAACTGTTCGACTGGACGCTCGACCTGCCCCAATCGGCCGTGGTCGCCGTCGAGTTCTACGACGCCCTGCTGGACGAAGCAGACGAGTTCGGCCTGGCGCAGCGGCTCCTGACCCTGCCGGCGTCACGGGAGAGTGTGGCCGTACGCCGCTGGTTCCTGTCGGAGCTGACGGGACAGCTGCACGGCAAGACGCCCGTGGCCTGGGTCGACAGCCGGTTCCACGCCGCCCTCCAGGTGGTGCCCGCCGGCTGAGTCCGACCTGGTCAGCGACTCTTGGCCAGGTCAGCGACCCTTGGCAGTGGCCCTCTTCAGGACTTTGCCGTAGTGCTCCAGACCCTCGGACGAGAGGGGCGCGGCAGGGCCGCTGGCAATGGAGACGCGCTCGGGGATGATGCCCCAGACCGGCACCTTCAGCTCGTTCCACCACTCGACCGTGGCCTCGAGGTCGTTCGTGCCCAGGCGGGCGGAGCAGATGACCACACCGGCGGGGATGTTGCTGGGCGTCATCTCCAACGTCGTGACGACCCGGTTGGGTTCGACCCCGCCGGCGCGGGTCGGGATCACGACCGCATCCGCCCGGCCCAGCGCCGCCTGCACCACGTTGCCTTCCCCGGGCGGAGTGTCGACCACGACGATGCCGTCGTCCCGGCTCATGGCCTTGGTGACGGTGCGCACGGATGGTCCCTCGATCAGGTCGACGCCCTCGAGCGGGTCGGCCTCGTACCACTCCGCCGTCGAACCCTGGGGGTCGGCGTCCACCAGCAGCACCGGACCTCGCCCTCGCCGCGCCGCCGCCGCGGCCAGGTATACGGAGGTGGTGGTCTTGCCGACCCCGCCTTTGACGTTGCTGACGACGATGTTCATTGGGTCTGGTCCTCTGGCGATCGGGAAAATCGGCCCTTACGGTACCGGCCGACCGGGGTCGCCTGTTACGGCAGGAGCAGGGCGCCGAGGCGGCGCCTGGTGATCAGGACCCCCACCACCGCCATCACCAGCAGGTAGGCGATATGACCCAGCAGGGTCCAGGCGAAGATACCCAGGTCGCAGGCACGGACCAGTACCACCCCCTGGTAGAGGGGCGTGCAGCGTACGACCGCCTGCAGCCACCCCGGATACACGGTCAGCGGGTAGAAGGTGGCGGAGAACAGGAAGAGCGGGATGAAGGCCAGCGAGACCATGTCGAAGTCCTGCCAGGTGCGCATGTAGGTCGTGCCGGCCATGCCGGCGGAAGCGAAGGCCAGGCTGATCAGCACCGCCGACGGCCAACACAGCACCGCCCAGGGCGAAACGATGTAGCCGAGGATGGCCATGATGCCCAGGAAGGCACCCGAGTAAAGGGCGCCGCGCAGAACGCACCAGCTGAGCTCCCCCAGTGCAACGTCGGTGACTCCCAAGGGCGTCGACAACATGGCGTCATACGTCTTGGCGATCTTGAGCTTGAAGAAGACGAGGAAAGTCGAGTCGAGCATGGCGCCGTTCATGGCCGAGGACGCCAGCAGGCCGGGCGCGACGAACGCGGTGTAAGGGATCTCCCGTCCGTCGACGTTGATCGGCCCGACGAGATGTGACAGCCCGACTCCGATGGAGAGCAGGTAGAACAGCGGCTCGAAGAAGCCCGAGACGATGAAGATCCAGGAGCGCCGATAGACCAGGATGTTGCGCTCGAGCACCCGGGACGCATGGCGTCCTCCGAGGAGGGAAAGTGGCGTGATGCGCGCCGCCACACCAGGAGATCGCTGGTCAAGGACGGATGCTGAGTTGGTGGACGTGCCCGTCATACCGTCACACCACCAGTCGCTTGGCGAAGGTTCGGCGGCCGGCGGCGTAGCCGGCGGCGGCCAGCGCGCTCAGGTAGGCCACATGCCCCAGGTCCGCCCACGTCACCTGGCCGAGCGTCAGATCGCGACACAGTGACACCCCGTGGAACAGGGGCAGGCAGTAGGCCACGATCTCGAGCCACGTCGGCAGCTGCGAGACCGGGAAGAACGTCCCCGAAAAGAGGAACATCGGGATGATGGCGAACCGGTACAAGGTAGAGAACGACGAATCCTTGTCCTGGGTGGCGGCGAACACGCTCACGGGCCCGGCGAAGGCCATCCCGGTCAGGACGGCGGCCGGCAGCGCCAAGATGGCCCAGGGAGAGTAGATGACCCCGAAGATCGCCATCACGGACAGGTAGATGGTGCTGACGATGGCTAGGCGCGCGGCAATCCACGCCAGGTGCCCGAGCAGCACGTCGTAGACGCTGAGGGGCCCCGCCAGTTGCGCGAAATAGGTGCGGACCCACTTGATCGCGCCCATCACGGGATAGGTGGCGTCGTTCGTGCCGATCTGCATGCAGGTGCCGGCGAGCAGCCCGGGTGCCAGGAACGCGACGTAGGTCACTCCGTCCACGCCGTGTGAGTGCTTGTCGATCAACGAGCCGAGGGCGACGCCCATAGCCGCCAGGTACAGCACGGGGATGAGAAAGCTGGTCACGACGGAACTGCGCCAGGTCCGCTTGTACTGATAGCCCCAGTAACGGGCGGCTCGCAGCCACATCGGGGTGGCAAAGCGCCGGGTCGACCGTTCCTCACCGTGTTCGAAGAGCGTGGGGCCTCCCGACGCGGCGGCGTCGCTCACTGCTGTCACCGGATCAGTCGACCAGTGAGCGGCCGGTGAGGCGCAGGAACACGTCCTCGAGCGTCGACCGCCGCACCAGCGTGGCCCGGGGCAGGTGGCCCATGCGAGCAACCTCGGCCAACGCGGCGTCGCCGTCGTCGGTGTAGAGGAGGATGCGATCAGGCAGCACCTCCTGGCGCTCCGCCAACATCGTCAGTGACGGCGCCACCTCTTCGTGCTCGCCCGGCGCGAACCGCAGCTCCACGACCTCTTTGGTCGAGTACTTCTCGATCAGCTCGCGCGGCGTGCCCTCGGCCACGAATCGGCCCTTGTCCATCACGACGAGACGGTCGCACAGCTGCTCGGCCTCGTCCATGTAGTGCGTCGTGATCACGAGCGTCACACCGTCTTGCTTCAGGCGGTAGAGGCGGTCCCAGAGCAGGTGGCGTGCCTGCGGGTCGAGGCCGGTTGTCGGCTCGTCCAGGATCAGGAGGTCCGGGTCGGAGATGAGGGCACGTGCGATCGTGAGACGTCGCTTCATTCCCCCGGACAAGGGGTCGACGCGGTCGTGCGCCCGCTCGGTCAACTGGGCGAAGTCGAGCAACTGGTCCGCCCGCTCGCGAATGACCTTCTTGGGCATGTCGAAATACCGCCCGTAGATCATCAGGTTGTCCAGCACTGTGAGCTCCAGATCCAGTGAATCCTCCTGGGGGACCAGACCCATCCGGGCCCGGATACGGGGACCGTCCTTGGACGGATCCATCCCGAGCACGCGGAGCGTGCCCGCGCTGAGCGGGCTGATGCACGAGATCATCCGCATGGTCGACGTCTTCCCGGCCCCGTTAGGCCCGAGAAAGCCGAAGGACTCGCCCTTGGCGATGCTGAAGTCGACACCGTCCACGGCGACGAAATCGCCAAAGCGCTTCACCAGCCCGCGCGCCTCCACCATGGGAGATGCCGCGCCGGCACCGGGCGCGCCCGTCCCTGCCGGCTCCGAATCGGGGACGTCGGTCGTCGGCGAGGAATATGACGTCATTGTCAGGGAACGATACCGTGCGGCCCGAGAGCCCACCGCAAGCGGAAGGACACGCCGATGGCTGGGATTGAATTGGGGCGGGCGTTCCCACCCGGCTTCACGTGGGGCACCGCGACGGCGGCCCACCAGATTGAGGGCGGCAACTCCAACAACGACTGGTGGGCCTTCGAGCACACGCCGGGGTCCGGCTGCGCCGAGCCATCGGGTGACTGCTGTGACTCGTGGGAACGCTGGGAAGAAGACGCGGACCTGGTGGCGGGGCTGGGCTTCGACGACTACCGCTTCTCGGTGGAGTGGAGCCGCATTGAGCCGGCCGAGGGCGAATTCTCCTGTGCCGCGTTGGCGCACTACCGACGCCAGTGCCTCGGCCTGCGCCAGCGCGGAGTTGATCCGGTGGTCACGTTTCACCATTTCACGACGCCGCAGTGGCTGACGGCCCAAGGAGGCTGGGAAACAGACCTTGCCCTGGAACGCTTCGGCCGCTTCTGCGCCGTCGTGACCGAAGCGTTGGGGGATGTCATGACGCGGGCGTGCACGCTCAACGAGCCCAACATCGTGTCGACCATGGGGTGGCACGCGGGCATGTTCCCCCCCGGCAAACAGGACCTTGCCCTCTCCCGGGCCGTTGCCGCCCGCTTCGTCGCGGCACACCGGCTGGCGGTCGAGACGATCCGCGCCGGAGCACCCGGCATCCCGGTCGGCTTGACCCTATCGATGACGGACTATCAGCTCGCCCCGGGTGGCGAGGAAAAGCTCGACAGCATCCGACACCACGCCGAGGACATCTTCCTCGACGCCGTCGTGGGTGACGATTTCCTGGGTGTGCAGGTCTACACCCGCATGTTGATCGGCCCCGATGGCTGGGCCGGCTACGAGGACGGAGTACCCGTCCTCGACATGGGCTACGAGTTCTATCCGGCCTCGCTCGGCAACTGCCTACGGCGCGCCTGGGACTACACGGGTGGCGCAGTTCCGCTCCTGGTGACCGAGAACGGCATCGGCACCGTCGACGACGAACAGCGCATCGACTACGTGCGCCAGGCGCTGTCGGGGGTGCTGGACGCCCTCTCCGACGGTGTGGACGTACGCGGCTACACGTACTGGTCGCTGCTCGACAATTTCGAGTGGGCCCTGGGCTATCGCCCGAAGTTCGGGATCGTCGGCGTCGATCGGACGACGTTCGCCCGGACCCCGAAGCCGAGTGCCGCCTGGCTGGCGTCAGTAGCGGCGGCGAACGCCCTGGACGCCTGAAATCGGCTCAAACGGCGGCCAGCTCCGCGTTGGCCACGATGGCATCGGTGATGGTGCCCCACAGCGCCTGTGGGAGGTCATGACCCATGCCGGGGATGGTCAACAACTTGGAGCCCGGAACAGCGGCCGCAGTGGCCTCACCCCCGCTGAGGGTGACGAGCGGGTCGGCCTCGCCGTGCACGACGAGAAACGGGATCCCCACCCCGCGCAGCCCTTCCGTTCGATCCGGCGAGCCGAGGATCGCGCCCAGCTGGCGGACCGTCCCATCAGGGCAATAGGAGCGGTCGTACGCCGCGGCGGCTCGCTCCCTCAGGATGCCCTCGTCGGTCGGGTATCCCGGCGAACCGATGACGAGACTCCCCTCGACACCCGCCTGGATCGCCTCCTCCCGGCTCGTCGCCGCCGGTCGGAGCAGCGCGGTCATCGCTTCACCGGTCGGCGCTCCTACCGCACGGTCACCCGTCGTCGACATGATGGAACTGGCACTCAGGAAGAGTTCCGGATGGTTGACGACCAAGGCCTGGGTGATCATGCCTCCCATTGACACTCCGACCACGTGCGCCTGGGCGATGCCCAGCGCGCCGAGGAGCGCGGCGGCATCGTCCGCCATGTCCTCAATCCGGTAGGTGGTCGAGGAGAGGTCCGTGCCCGCGAAGAGGGCCATGATGTCGGGCAGTCCATCGAATTTGGTGGAGAGTCCGCTGTCACGGTTGTCGAACCGGATGACGAACAAGCCGCGTTGCCGCAATCCGTCGACGAACCCATCCGGCCAGGTGATGAGCTGTGCGCCCAAGCCCATCACGAGCAGCAGTGCCGGATCCGATGGATCGCCCTGGGTGATGTACTCGATGTCGACCCCGTTGACGTTGACCTGCGGCACGGACGGCTCCCTTCGGCGACGATTCCGTCTGATTTCCTAGCAGGCAGCCGGACTCAGCGCGTCATGCCTTCCGCGGGCGCGGCGGAGCCGGCCCCGCCGGTGCCCGGACGGCGGTAGCGCCGAAACCGTGGGCCGAGCTCGAGGCCGATGAGAAACGACTCGATCGAGGCCATGCAGGCGACGAAGAGGGGGAACGCCACCACATCGAAGGTCCAGTGGTCCACGGTCAGCAAGAGGACGACCATGCTGATGACGGCGCCGATGTAGGAGTGCACGGTCTCGGTCTGGGGATGCGTCCAACTCTTCGTCAGTGTGGGAAGCCCCGCGAGGAAGTCGGCCGCAATGGCAGCGGAGATCGCGAGTACTCCATCGCGGGTCACGAGCCAGACCAGCGTGCCGACGACCGAGACCGCACCGCACGCATAGTCGATCCGCCGCACCTTCCACACCGAGGCGGAGTTGTGGAACGAGGCGACGAAGATCAGCAACGGCATGAAACCCACCATGAACGTCGGCAGGGCACGCAGGCCAGCGCCCTCGTTCAGCTCGACTGCGGACGCGAGCAGGGGCGCGACGGCCCAGAGGAGCCACGTCACCCGATTGGGCTGCGTCGTTCCCCGCAAGGTGTCTCGCAGGTATACGGCTGCGCCCGCCGCGCCGATTGCGGTGCCCAGGTAAATCCAATTCTCGTTGATCACCGTGCCACAGTCTGCTGTCTGGCGAGGCCGCCGTCATCCCTCGGGGGGCGATACCTCTCGCGGGGGACCCGCCACTAAGTTCGACCGCGACACCGTTCAGGAGGAGAAGTACTGATGCCCGCTCACGGATCGCAACGGAACGACCGCCATGGGTGAGCTTCTCGTCGTCGCGTTCCTCGGCGGACTGATCACGGGGCTGTCTCCCTGCATCGTTCCGGTCATTCCCGTCGTCATGGCCGGGGGGTCGGCCGGAACGAGCAAGTGGCGGCCGTATGTGATCATCGCCGGGCTGGTGGTGAGCTTCAGCCTCTCCGTCCTGTTCGCCAGTTCCCTGCTCGGATTCCTCCACCTCCCGCAGGACCTCTTGTTCTGGCTGGGCGTCGCACTGCTCGGCCTGTTGTCGGTCGGCCTCCTGATCCCCAGGATCGGCGAAGTGATCGAACGACCCTTCGCTCGACTCGGTGCATCGCGCTACGCCAACGAAGGCGGAGGCTTCGTCCTCGGCCTGAGTCTCGGGCTCGTCTTCGTGCCGTGCGCAGGGCCGGTCCTGACGGCGATCTCGGTGGCGGCTGCGCACCACCATGCAGGTGCATCCTCGCTCCTCGTGACGCTTTTCTACGCGCTGGGCGTCACCATCCCGCTCCTCGTGCTGGCGGTGGTCGCCCAACGCGCGACGACCTCGTGGAGCTCATTGCGGAGTCACCTGCCCACCGTCCGCAAGGTGGCGGGCGTCGTGCTCGGCGTCGCCACGTTGGCGATCGCCTTCAACTGGCTGGGTGCCCTACAGCGCGACGTCCCCGGCTACACCAGCGCTCTCGAGGATCACATCGAATCGACCGGTTCCGCCTGCACGCAGCTGCAGCGGCTGAGCGGCGAACATCAGAACCAGTTCGCCGCCGCCAATGCGCACCTGGAGGGAAAGAAAGCGACCTGCGCCGCGACCGACGAGGGCAATTCGCAGAGTGGTCATCTCGTGGCGGGAGCGAAGACGAGCACGACAACGACAACCACGACCACCACGCACTCCACCGCACCCACGGCGCCACAGAAGGCACCTGTCTTCATGGCCAGCAAGACAAACCTGCCAGATTTAGGTCGGGCCCCGAACTTCACGGGGATCACGGCCTGGTTCAACACTCCCGGAAACAAGCCACTCACGCTGAGTGAGCTGCGCGGCAAAGTGGTGCTGATCGACTTCTGGACATATTCCTGTATCAACTGCCAACGCGCTCTGCCCCACGTCGAGGGCTGGTACAGCGACTACAAGAAGGATGGTTTGGTCGTGGTGGGCGTGTCGTCTCCGGAATTCGCCTTCGAGCACGTGGTCTCGAACGTCGAGAGTGCCGCCGGCGGCCTCGGGATCGGCTACCCCGTCGCCGTGGACGACAACCTCGCAACCTGGGACGCCTACAACAACGAGTACTGGCCCGCGGAATACCTCATCGATCCCACGGGCGTTGTGCGCGCCTACGACTTCGGGGAAGGCGGTTACGACAGCATGGAAAACAACATCAGGATGCTGCTGGCCGCCAACGGGGTCACCGACCTCCCGCCCCGAACCGATGTCCCCAACACGACACCTACCAACGAGCTCACGCCGGAGAGCTATGTGGGAGACGACCGGCTGGACAATGCTGTGGGAACCGCCGTCGTCCCCAACAAGGCCATCGTGTACCACCCGCCGTCGACCATTCCCTCCAACAGCCTTGCGTTCGGCGGCACCTGGACGGAGCACAGCGAGGAGGCGACGGCCGGCGACGACGCGACGCTCGGTCTGCAGTTCACCGCCGACGACGTGTATCTCGTGATGAGCGGCGATGGCACCGTCGGGGTGTCCTACAACGGCAAACCGTTGAAGACAGTGACAGTTTCGGGAATCCCCAAGCTGTACACGCTGTTCTCAGGCAACGTGCTGCAAACCGGCACGCTGACACTGACGGTCTCGCCCGGGATTCAGGCCTACGACTTCACATTCGGGTGACACGTACCCCGACCTGCCTCTCGGTTCGCTGCGCCTTCATGTGGGTAAGAACAGTCAACGACAAAAGAGGAGGCAGGCACAATGGGGCTCGAGGACAAGGCACACAACACCGCAGACACTGCGAAGGGCAAGGCGAAGGACGCAGTCGGTCGCGTGACGGGCGATAAGGACCTGGAGAGCGAAGGAAAGGCCGACCAGGTCGTCGGCCACCTCAAGCAGGCGGGCGAGAAGGTCAAGGACGCCGTGAACAGCGCCGTCCCCGACAAGAAGTAGCGCACCGAGACCAGCACCGACCCGGCGGCGAACCGCCCGGTCGGTGCTGGTGCGCGAAGTAGCAGGTCACCGCCGGAAAACCGACAACTGGCGGAAGCGCAAGAGGCGGAGAGCGAGCTGTGCGGGCGGAAGAGCAACCGGCGATCAGTTGATGGCGCGCTCCTTGTCGGCCCAGTAGGGAGCGCGCAACTCGCGCTTGAGGATCTTGCCCGAGGGATTGCGCGGCAGTGCGTCGACCGCGTCGACCGACGTCGGGCACTTGTAGTGCGCCAGCGTGGCGCGGCAGTGCGCAATGACACCGGCCTCGTCCAAAATCTCTCCCGGGCCGAGCACGACGATCGCTTTGACCGTCTCCCCCCACTTCGGGTCCGGGACGCCGATCACTGCAGCGTCGACGATGGCCGGATGCGAGAGCAAGATGTTCTCGACCTCGGCCGGGTAGATGTTCTCACCGCCGCTCACCACCATGTCCTTGATCCGATCGTGCAAATACAGGTAGCCGTCGGCATCGAAGTAGCCCGCATCGCCGGTGCGAAGCCAGCCGCCGGCGTCGATGGTGGCCGCGGTCTCCTCTGGCTTTCGCCAATAGCCCGCCATGTTGTAGGGCGAACGTGTCCAGACCTCCCCCACCGCGCCGAGGGTCACATCCTGTCCGCTGGCCGGGTCGACCAGTCGCAACGCGACGGACTCGTGAGGCTTGCCGGCCGAGCGCAGGAGGCCGCGCCGCGGCCCGTCGGGATCGTGGTCCTCGAAGGACAGTGCCGTGATGGCGCCGGTGGTCTCCGTCATTCCGTAGACCTGGCAGAACGCGCACCCAAAGGCCTTCATGCACTTGACCAGGACATCTTCGGAAATAGGGGAAGCGCCGTAGAAGATGAGGCGCAGGCTCGAGAGGTCGGTGTCCGGCAACGACGGAGTGGCCAGGACGAGCATCAGGACCGCGGGGACGACGAACATCTCGGTGATCCGCTCGACTGCGATCAGCTCCAGCAGCACGTTCGGATCGACGTCGCGCAGAATGACCGACCGACCGCCCCGGGACATGGCACACAGCGCCCAGCCCGAGCCGCCGATATGAAAGAGCGGCATGGCAACGAGGCTCACCGTGTCCTCACCGATGTGGAAGGTGATGCCGGCCTCGGAGATGGCCGTCGAAAGGTTGGCGTTGGTGAGCATGACGCCTTTGGGCAAACCGGTCGTCCCTGACGTGTAGAGCTGCATGCTCACCTCGTCGGGTCCTCCGACGTGCCCGGGATCCTCAGCGGGGCTTCCCTCGATCCACGCGTCAAAGCACACGATTCGTGCATCCGTCGACGTGAGCTCCGTCCCACCGATGACCACGATGCGATCGACCGCAGGCAGACCACTCTTCATGTCCGCCAGCGCGGGGAGATAGTCGGCGTGGATCACCAACACCGACGCAGTCGAGTCGTCGATGATGGCGGCCATTTCGCTCGGTGCCAGCCGCCAGTTGACTGCCACATTCACCGCGCCGATCAGCGCGCCGCCGAACAGGACGTCGAAATAGGCGATGCCGTTCCGGTCGAGAAAGGCAATCCGGTCACCTGCTCCGAGCCCGTCCCGCTGCGCTGCTTGCGCCACGCGACAGGCAATTGCGAACTCTTCGGCCCAGGTGCGACGTTCCTCTCCCTGCACCAGCATCTCGTCTGTTGGTCGCTGGGCCGCCAGGTGGCGGAGCAATCCCGCCACGGTGAAGCGGTCCGGTTCAGTGAGAGTGACGCTCGATGCCACCCATGGCCTCCTCGTCGCGATCCTTCGGCAGGGGACCCTATGCAGTGCCGAGACGGCGGTGCGAAATGGGGTCCGGGCCGATTTGGGCATCTCGAGGATGAGCGTTATTACTGGTCAGGCGCTTTTTCTGGAAATTAAGGATATATTTACACCTCCCATTCACCTAAATGCGACCCTCTCACCAGGGGCTTTGTGATTTCCATCACAAGGAAATCGTCAGAACGACCAGGTCAGAGCGATGAAGGAGCCTTTGAACACGGGTTCGAGTAGCGATCCTGTAGATTGCAGATCGCAAATCCGGATTGGCCTTTCGAATGCATGCTGTGAGCAGGAGTTCCAGCGGCACACGAAAAGAACGGCCGATCCGGAGTGTCCATACTGAACGAGCTCCCGACACGCCTACCTACGGGCGGGTCGGGAGGATGAACTGAGGAACACACCCAGGACCAATCCAGGGGCTGTACACAACCGGCCGCACACCCTGCGGCGACGAGCCAGAACGAACGACGCTTTCAAGCTCGCCGTTCGGGGCGCGAATGCAATGGCCGGAGCCCGCCCACACCGAGCAGAGCCTGGCGTGCCGAAGGCGCGCCCGACGAAGGGAGGTGCCGTGCGGATCCGCATTGCACTAGCGGCGGCGATAGCCGTCATAGCTTCACCCGCGATCTTTTTCGCGTTCTTCAGCAGCACCCCGGCGGCTTCGGCACGGATGATCCGCCACGAGGCGATCAGCCAACACCGGACCGTGAAGATCGACGACAAGTTGATGTCGTACTCCCAGGCGCGGAATGTCGCCAAGATGGTGGACTACTACAACGCCGTCGAACTGGGACAAGAGGAGACGTACCTCGAGGAGGTCGCCTACCTGAAGTCGCTCGCGGCAGCGCACCAGGCTGCCGCCGCGCAGGCCGCGGCTGCAGCACAGGCAGCGACAAGGGCCCAAGCCCTCGCGGCAGCGAGGCCCGCACCGGCGCCGGCGCCAGCACCAGCACCAGCACCAGCACCAGTACCAGTACCAGCGTCACCCAGCGGTGTCTCGGATGCCACCAGCACCAACACGGCAGATTGGGCCTGCATCCGCCAACACGAGTCCAACGACAATTACACGGTGGGCAACGGCGGCGCCTACCAGTTCGAGCTCGGAACGTGGACCGCGCTCACAGGGTTGCCCTCGCCCGCCGAGGACTACGCGCCGGCAGTTCAGGATGCCGCCGCCCTGAAGCTTTACTCGCAGCGCGGCTGGGAGCCGTGGAGCACCCGCTACGTCTGCGGGCTGTGAGAACCCGATCGTAGAGATGCCCCGGTCCGCCGGGGCCCCGGACGAAGGAAAACGACACCGAGCAACCACTGCAAGAGGGCTACACACAACCGGTCGCACACCCTGCGGCAACCATCAGCCAGAACGGACGACGCTTTCAAGCTCGCCGTTCGGGGCGCGAATGCGATGGCCGGAGCCCGCCCACACCGAGCAGAGCCTGGCGCGCCGAAGGCGCGCCCGACGAAGGGAGGTGCCGTGCGGATCCGCATTGCACTCACGACGGCATTGGCCGTCAATGCTGTTGCTGTTTCAGCTGTACTCACATCGCCGTTCAACGGCGATGCCGCCTCGGCGCAGGCGACCCGCCACGAAGCGGTCAGCTCGCACCAAGGTAATGACGCGCGCCAAGAGGTACGCATCGACGACAAGTTGATGTCCTACTCCCAGGCGCGCAAGGTTGCGCAGGAAGTCACCTACGCCAACGCAGTCGAGGCGGCCCAACAGGCCACCTTCTACAACGACCTGACCTGGTTCAAGGCGGTCGCAGCCCAGGAGAACACCATTCCGGCGTCATGGATGCCGACCGCCATCTGCGAAGAGGGCGGCAACGACAACCCGTATGCAGGGTATTTCGGGATCCTCGAGTGGAATGGCTTCGATGGCTACTCGACCGCCGGTAGCGCTCCGGCGTCAGTCCAGCTGGCCTGGGAAGCGGCACATGGTCAAGGCCCGCCCGACGCGCCCGGGGAGTGCCACAGCTACTGAGTCAGCCGTCACCCCGCTTCGAACATGGCCGTCACTTGCGCCATGTCGAAGTAGTCCCGCCATGCGGTGATCTTCCCGTCAACGACGTGGAAGGCACCCATGACGGGCAGGGGGGCGGACGTTCCCTTGATGGTGAAGACGTCCGTCCTCTCCGTCAACACAGTTGCCCCGTCGCTGGCCAAGTGATGGACCTGGAATTCCAGGGCATCGCACATCCCGAGGAACATGTCGATGACCACCATGGTGGCCTCGATCCCCTCGGCCGGGTCCATCGGGATGTTGTGATACACCACGTCGTCCGCGAAGAAGGCCCGCAACAGCTCGGGATCCCGAGTGCTCGCCGCGGCACAGAAATCCCTTACGACCTGTTCGGCGCTGGGCATCGGCTCTCCTCTTGTCGTTGACGGGCCCGCCCACGCTACCCAACCATCGGGCATGATGACGGGGTGATGGCGGCGGCGAAACGGGTCGCAGTACTGGCACCGATGCAGCCCGAACTCAAAGCCATCGTGAAGTCCTTCGGGCTTCCGGCCGTATCGAGCAACGCAGTGTTCTCGCACTCCGGTACCGTCGGTCGGTGGTGGGTGGGCGTGCTGGTGACGGGCATGGGCCCCACTCTGGCAAGCGAGGCGACCCGGCGCGCGCTGTCGACCGGATCGATCGACCACGTGATGGTGATCGGCATCGCTGGCGGGCTCGACCCGGCGCTCCCCGTCGGCTCGCTCATCGTGCCCGAGCGGGTGCAGCTCTATCCCGACGGACCCGTCTTCCACTCTCATCCGATCGCGCCCCGGCAGGCCGCGGGAGGACTCATGACCACCGACGGATTGCTGGACGAGGACGACGCGTGGCGCCCGATCCTCAAAAATGGGTTTGGCGCCGTCGACATGGAGGCATCTGGAGTGGCCGAGGCATGCGAGGCCGCCGGCGTCGAGTGGTCGGTGTATCGGGGCATCAGCGATCGACCTGACGAGCACATCGTCGATCAGGCCGTCTTCTCCCTCAGCAAGCCGGACGGGTCGGCCGACCCGGTGGCGGTGGCCAAGTATCTGGCCCGGAATCCCCGCCGCGCCAAGGCACTGGCGCACCTCAACAAGTGCATGCAGGTTGCGGCGCGCACGGCGGCGGACGCCGCCTTCGCCGATCTGTCCGGCGCTTAGCCGGCCTCGTCAGCCGGCGGGCGATCCCTCGCTTCCTGGCGGCGGGCGATCACGTGCAGGTCGATGTCGTTCTCGGACGCCATCCGCAGAATCTGCTGTACGACCGATCCCCGGGTCATCGACTGCCAGCGGGTCAGGCGCGAAGTCCCGATCACGATCTGGGTGATCTGCTGCTCCACCGCGGCGGCGAAAATCGTCTTTGCCACATCGTCCCCTTCTGCCGTCTGCCAGGTACCGCCGACCGCCTTCACCAACTCCTCGAGCTGGGCCGTGCTGGCCTCGGTCCGCTCGGCATCGCCGGACACCACGTGGATGGCCACGAGGGGAGCCTTCACCCGGGCCGCAATGCGGGCGGCCCGCCTGATCACGGAGGCGTTCCCCGGCGCCCCTGTGACTGCGACCATGATGCGTTCGGTCGTCTCCCACAGCTCCCCGCCCGCTCCTTTCGAACGCAGGTACTCGAGGAGCTCCTCCTCTGTCTCGTCGGCGACGAAACGCAACGAAAGCTCGCGCAGAGCGGCCAGGTTCTCTGCGCGGAAGAAGCCGTTCAGGGCGGCTGGCACCTGGTTCTCGGGGTAGATGTTGCCGTGCAACATGCGGCGACGGAGCTGGTCGGCTGAGGAATCGATCAGCTCGATCTGGTCCGCCCGCCGGACCACCCAGTCTGGGACTCGCTCGCGCACGCCGACACCGGTGATCCGCTCCACCGCGTCTGCCACCGATTCGATGTGTTGAATATTGACCGTCGTGATCACTGCGATGCCCGCGTCGAGGATCTCGAGGACGTCTTCCCAACGCTTCTCGTGGCGCCCTGAACCAGGCACATTGGTGTGCGCCAACTCATCGATCAACACGACTTTGGGCTGACGGGCGAGCACGGCGTCGACGTCGAGCTCCTCCCAGTCGGCGTCCCGGTACTGCACGTGCTTGCGTGGCACGACGGGAAGATCGCGGATCTGCTCGATGGTGTAGGGCCGCTTGTGTGTCTCGACGAATCCGACGACGACGTCTGCTCCGCGCTGGAATCGCCGCCAGCCCTCGTCGAGCATGCCGCACGTCTTGCCGACTCCGGCCGCCGCGCCGAGGTAGACACGGAACTTGCCGGTCGGACGTACGCCCTCGTCCTCACCGGTGCTCGTGGTCATCTCCACCTCGCATCGCCTGAACCCACCAAGGCGTCGGTACACTCAAAAGACGCTCCGAAGAACGGAATCCTGTGAAGCACGTCAGACCAAGGGGGCTGGGTACTAGGGGAACGTACCAGCGACTGACACTGGGGATCGTCGTCACCCTGGCCGCCCTGGGTGTGCTCCTTGCCGTGCTGCTTCCCTTCCGGGCCCATCTGAGCATCGCCATCCCGGCGCTGGTGTTCGTGGTGCCCGCACTGGTCGGCGTGGTCATCGGCGGCTTCGTGCCCGGCGTCGTGGGCGCCCTTGCTGGCTTCGTCGTCTACGACCTCTTTTTCCTGCCTCCCTACAACGAGCTGGCGGTCCGCTCGCCCCAGAATTGGATTGCCCTCGCCGTCTACGCGGTGGTCGTGCTGATCGTCTCCCAGATCGTGGCCAAGCTGCGGAGCGCCCGGGAGGAGGCGGAGCGCCGCACCCAGGAATCGGAGCGGCTCTACGAACTGTCGCAAGCGCTCATCGGCGATCTCACGCTGTCGGAGCTGCTGACGCACATGGTCGCCACGGTGCAGTCCGTCTTCGTGCCGCGCTGGACGGCGCTGGTGTTGCCCAATGGTGATGCCGGCACCGGGGCGTCGTATGCGGCACTTCGGGTCGCCGCCAGCGCCGGTCAGCCCATGACCGAGGCGGATGAGGACTCGGTGACGTCGGGAGGCGGCCAGGCCCGGTCCCTCGGGTTGCTCGAAGACGCCAGCCCACGGCGGGTGTCTGTCGCGCTCGTGGTCAGCCACCGGCCCGTCGGCATGCTTGTGCTCCAAGACGTGCAGTTGGTGGAGCCGGAGCGGAGCCTGCTCGGGACGTTCGCCAACCAGGCGGCCCTCGCCATCGATCGGGCCCAGTTGAGCGAGCAGGCCCTGCGGGCCCGCCTGCTCGAGGAGATCGACCGTTGGCGTCGGGCCCTCATGGGCGCGGCGTCGCACGACCTCCGGACACCCCTGGCCTCCATCAAGACCGCGGTGTCGAGCATGCGCCAGGTGGACAACCGGCTGAGCCCAGAGGACCGGGCGGAACTGCTGGAGCTCATCGAACTGCAGTCGGACCGCCTGGCCCGGCTGGTGTCCAACCTGCTCGACATGACCCGACTGGAGGCCGGCGCGCTCGAGCTGCGACCGACGACCGTCCGCTTCACGGACCTGGTCGACGAGACGCTCGCGCTGCTGGGCGGCATCGTGTTGCCCGCCCGGGTGAGCGTCGAGGCCCCGGCGGACCTGCCGCTCCTCTGCCTCGATCCCGTCCTGCTGAGCCAGGTCCTGGCGAACGTGCTCGAGAACGCAGACCGCCTCTCTCCCGCCGACAGCCCCATCCGCGTGACGGCGCGCCGCGCGCCCGGGCAGGCATCGGTCGTCGAGATCGCCGTGACCGACGACGGGCCGGGCATTGCCCAGCAGGACCGCGAAAGCGTCTTCGAGATGTTCAGCCAGAACGGAGGCGGTGGCAGAGCCGGGCTCGGGCTCGCCATTGCCAAGGCCTTCGTCGAGGCGCACGGCGGCCTCATCTGGATCGATCCCGATGTCACCAGCGGCGCCCGCATCATCTTCACCGTCCCGACGGAGCACCTTGTCGGAGCGAGGGGCTGAGCGGTTCCCATGACCAAGGTCCTCGTGGTCGACGATGATCCGTCGCTGCTCAAGGTGCTGCGGATCGGCCTGACAGCGGCGGGGACGACGTTCTCGTTGCGCATACGGGCACGGAGGCCATCAACCAAGTGGCACTGGCGGCGCCGGACCTCGTCGTCCTCGATCTCGGTCTGCCGGACCTCGACGGCCTCGAGGTCTGCCGCCGCGTTCGGGCCTTCTCGGACGTCCCCATCGTGGTCCTGTCCGCCTACGGTGACGAACACCGTAAGGTCGAGGCGCTCGACAGTGGGGCCGACGACTTCGTGACGAAGCCCTTCGGCATGGCAGAGTTCGAGGCGCGGCTCCGGGTGGCGCTGCGCCACGCCGCGGCACGGAGCGACGAACGTAGCCGGTCCACCACCCTGAAGGTGGGCGACCTGGACATCGACCTCGTTCATCACATGGCGAAGCTGTCCGGTGCGTCGTTGCAGCTCACGGCCAAGGAGTTCGATCTGCTCGCTTACCTGGCGCGCCACGCCGGCAAGGTGTGCACCCACCACATGATTCTCAAGGACGTCTGGGGTCCGGGCTACGGCGCCGAGTCCAACTACGTGCGCGTCTACACCCACCGGCTGCGCAAGAAGATGGGCGACGAAGAGGGACGGTTGCTGAGGACCGTGCCCGGCGTCGGCTACCAGTTGGTGGCCGACGCTCACGAGACCGCGAACGAGTAGCGCGGATTGCGCATCAGGAGCACGCCACCCTCCGACGCCGGCGTCCCCTCGGCCATCACGCGGCGTCCAGCAGCCATCCCCGGCACCCTGGCGCGGCCGATGAAACGAAGGATCAATGCGCCCGTGCCGTCGGCGAGGACGGCATCGGTACGAACCCAGGGCCTCTCGTAAGAGGTGACCGATTGGATGTGGCCGGCCACGATCGCCCGCTGTCGCAGCACCAACGCCGCAACTGCGCAAGGCCCGTCGCTCACGTCTTGAGCTTGGCCAGGGCCTCGTTGAGCTGTAACACGTCGATGTACGACGTGCCCATGAAGCCAAGTTCGGCTCCCTGTGTCTGGCTGACGACCAGGTTCCTCAGCGCGGCAGCCGGGAGCCCGGTGGCCCGGGACACCATGGGGATCTGGACCAGAGCGTCCTGCTGGCTGATGTCGGGGTCGTACCCGCTGCCCGAGGTCGTGACCAGATCGGGCGTGGGGTCGACCCCACGAGCCTTCCAATAGGCCACCAGCGCCTTCGTGTTCTGCAGCAGCACCTTGGAGCGTGGCCCGAGGTTGCTGGCGCCCGACTCCCCTGAGTTCAACACGCCGGGCTTGCCGGGAATGTTGTTGGCTTGGAGCGGGTTGTCGCCGCCGGCGGCGACCGGGTTCGCCGAACCGGCGTAGGGACCGACGGCATCCGGGCGTCCTTGGAACACACAGGTGCCGAGCCGATGACCGGGGCAGGGAGCCTGGGACCAGTTCTGCCCGATCAGGGTCGACCCGTTGGCGGAGATGGATCCGTCCGCCTGGTTCTTGAAGAGCAGCTGGGACACGCCGGTGCCGAGAAAGGCGTAGGCGAACGTCAAGATGACTGCCACCACGACGAGGACAACGGAGCGGCGGATATGGACGAGGAGCATCAGAGGGACTCCATCAGTAGGCGTGCAACGCGACGAGGATGAGATCAATGAGCTTGATAAAGATGAACGGCACGATGAGGCCACCGACGCCGTAGATCCACACGTTCCGCCTCAGAATGGCGGCCGAGCCCGCGGCGCGGAATTTGACACCCCGGAGCGCCAGAGGGATCAGCGCCACGATGACGAGTGCGTTGAAGATGACGGCCGAGAGCACCGCACTCTGCGGGCTGTGCAGCTTCATGATGTTCAGCGGCGCGAGCTGCGGGTAGGTCGTGATGAACAGTGCGGGGATGATGGCGAAGTACTTGGCCACGTCGTTGGCGATGGAAAACGTGGTCAGTGAGCCCCGCGTGATGAGCAACTGCTTCCCGATCTCGACGACATCGATGAGCTTGGTGGGGTTGGAGTCGAGGTCGACCATGTTGCCGGCTTCCTTGGCGGCCGTCGTCCCGGTGTTCATGGCCACCCCGACGTCGGCCTGGGCCAGGGCCGGGGCGTCGTTGGTCCCGTCTCCCGTCATGGCGACCAACTTGCCGCCTTCTTGCTCCTGCTTGATGAGGGCCAGCTTCGCCTCGGGAGTCGCCTCGGCGAGGAAGTCGTCGACGCCGGCTTCCTGTGCGATTGTCGCCGCCGTCAACGGGTTGTCACCGGTGATCATCACGGTGCGGATGCCCATGGAGCGCATCTCCGCGAACTTCTCCTGGATACCCTCCTTCACCACGTCCTTGAGCTCGATGACGCCGAGAATGACGGGGCCGTCGGCGACCACCAACGGTGTGGAGCCCGCCCGCGACACTCGCTCCACTATGGGGTCGAGATCGGCGGGCACTGTCCCGCCCTGCTCGACAACCCATTGCTTGACCGAGTCGGCCGCACCCTTGCGGATCTGACGGCCTTCGAAGTCGAGTCCGGACATACGGGTCGTCGCCGAGAAGGGCACGAACTCGTGCGCGCCCGAGAGCTCGCGCTCCCGAATGCCGAAGCGATCCTTCGCCAGGACGACGATGGAACGCCCTTCGGGTGTCTCGTCGGCCAGTGAGGCCAGCTGGGCGGCGCTCGCCACTTCTTCCTCGGTGTGCCCGCCGACCGGGAAGAAGCCGGACGCCATTCGGTTGCCCATCGTGATGGTCCCGGTCTTGTCGAGGAGAAGGGTCTGCACGTCGCCGGCCGCCTCCACCGCCCGGCCGCTCATCGCGAGCACGTTCTTCTGGACGAGGCGGTCCAGGCCGGCGATCCCGATGGCGGAGAGCAGAGCACCGATTGTGGTCGGGATGAGGCAGACCAAGAGGGCGACCAGGATCACAACCGAGACCGCGGTCCCCGCGTAAATGCCGAACGCCTCGAGCGAGACGACCACCGGAATGAAGATGATGGTGAGCACGGCCAGCAGGATCGTCAAGGCGATCTCGTTCGGGGTCTTCTGCCGGTTGGCTCCCTCGACCAGTGTGATCATCCGGTCCAGGAAGGTGTCGCCACGCTCGGCCGTGATGCGGACCACGATCCGGTCCGAGAGGACCCTGGTGCCTCCGGTGACGGCTGAACGGTCTCCGCCCGACTCACGGATGACCGGAGCCGACTCTCCCGTGATGGCCGATTCGTCGACAGAGGCGATGCCCTCGATGATTTCGCCGTCGGAGGGGATGAAATCGTTGGCCTCGCAGACGACGATGTCGCCTTTGCTCAACTCGGCGGCGGCGACCAGTTCCTCGGTGCCGTCCGGCCGCAGCCGACGCGCCTCGGTTTCCGACCGCATTTTGCGCAACGTGTCCGCCTGGGCCTTGCCGCGGCCTTCAGCCATGCCCTCGGCGAAGTTGGCGAATATCACTGTCAGGAAGAGCCAGGCCGTGATGGACCATGAGAAGACCGAGGGGTGGGCGATCGCCTCGAAGAGGGTGACGACAGTCCCGACGAGCACCACGAACATGACGGGATTGCGGATCTGTACCGCCGGGTTCAGCTTGGTCAACGAGTCGACCAGAGCCTGGCGGAGGATGGGGCCGTCGAAGAGGCTCCGCGCCTCGGCCACACCATGCGGCGCGCTGGCCGGTCCCGGCTGCTCCGGTTGGGTGGTGGTCATGGTCATGAGATGAGCTTTCCGTTGCCGGTCATTAGAAGAATCCGTGGCTCAGTTGCTCGACGAGTGGTCCGAGCGCAAGAGCAGGGAAGAAGGTCAGGCCGCCGATGATGATGATGACGCCGATGGTGAGACCCACGAACATGGAGTTGTCGGTGCGGAAGGTCCCGAGACCTTCGGCCACGACGGGCTTGGCAGCCAGCACTCCACCGAGGGCCAGTGCCGGGATCATGATGCCAACCCGGCCTATAAGCATGTCGATGGCGCCGATCACGTTGTAGAAGGTCGTGTTGCCCGTCAGGCCCCCGAAGGCCGAGCCGTTGTTGTTCCCTTGCGAGGTGAGCCCGTAGAGAATCTCTGTGAACCCGTGTGGTCCTGCATTGAGTGGGCCGACGCGACCAGCATCGATCGACACAGCGATGGCCGTGAAGATGAGCACGATCAACGGCATGACGAGGGCCCCGAGACCCGCGAGTTTGACCTCTTTCGCCTGGATCTTCTTCCCGAGATACTCCGGTGTTCGCCCGATCATCAGGCCACCGATGAACACGGCGATGACGGCGTAGATCAGGATGGTGTACAGGCCACTCCCCGCTCCACCGGGCGTCACCTCGCCCAGCATCATGCCGCTGATGAGGAAGAATCCGCCCATCGGCGTGAACGAGTCATAAGAGGCATCGGCCGAGCCGGTCGAGGTGCTCGTCGAGGAGACGCCGAATACCGCGGTCGACGTGTCACCGAAGCGCACCTCATGCCCTTCGGTGTTCCCGACAGTCGAGGTGACGCCCGCTGCGGCAACGGCGGGGTTGTTCTGATGCTCGTAGTAGGCGGCGCCACCGACCCAGACCCCGAAGATGATCACCATGGCCGCCAGCAGGGCGGCGCCGTGGCGGATGCTGCCTACCATTTTGCCGAAGGTGTACGTGAGGGAGAACGGGATGGCGAGCAGCAGGTAGATCGAGAGCCAGTTGGTGAGGCCGGTCGGGTTCTCGAAGGTCGTCGCCGAGTTGGCGTTGAGGAACCCACCTCCGTTGTTGCCCAGCTGCTTGATGGCCTCCATGAATCCGATGGGGCCCCTCGGGATGGTCTGGCTCACGCCGTTCAAGGGGTCGTGGATGCTGACCGTGCCGGCCAGCGTCTGCACGGCACCCTGGCCGACGAAGACGAGCCCGGCGAGGAACGCGATCGGGAAGACGATGTAGAGCAGGCCGCGCGTCATGTCGACCCAGAAGTTGCCGATCGTCGGTGAGTTGCGCCGGGAGAAGCCCCGCACGAAGGCGATGGCCACGGCGATGCCGATGACCGGGCTCAGCATCTGCTCCAGCGTCAGCGCGCCGATCTGCGAGAAGTACGACATGGTGGTCTCGCCGCCATAGTTCTGCCAGTTGGTGTTGGTCATGAACGAGGCGGCGGTGTTGAAGCTGAGCGGCGCGGGCACCGCGCCCAGGTGCTGCGGGTTGAGCGGAAGCGACCCCTGGACCCTGATCAGCAGGTACGTGACACCCATAGCCACGGCAGAGAAGATGACCATGGAGGCCGCGTAGCGCTTCCAGTTCTGCTCCTTCTCGGGGCTGGTCCCGAGCAGCCGGTAGACGGGTCGCTCCGCCCAACCGAGAAAATGCACGCGCCCGTCGAAGACGGCGGCCATGTAGGAACCCAGGTAGCGCCAGGTCAGGCCAAGGGCGATGACCAGGGTGACAACGGTGATCGCGAGATCCATGTCAGAACTTCTCGGGCTTGAACATGGCGACGCCCAGATACAGGAACATCACGATGGACAGCGCCAGAAGGAGCCCCTGGGTCCAGGTCATACCCGGTCCAGCGCCCAGATGAGCCCGAGCATCGCCACCACGAAGCCCACGATGCCGAGCACTGCGAGGAAATCAGCCATGGATCCATGCTGGCGGCGCGGTTGTGAACCCAACGTGAATGCGGCGTCGATGGGCATCAACAAAACGTCAATGCCCGCCGGGTGCCGGCTGTGCCTAAGGTGACGACGGGCTGACACGCAGACGAAAGTGGGGTGGACGATGGCATTGGATCTGCAGGGGTGCCGCACGCTGGTGACCGGGGGGTCGTCGGGCATCGGGGCCGGCCTGGCCGAGGCGCTGGCCGAACGGGGTGCCATCGTCGGCATCTGCGGCCGCCGGGACGAGCTGCTGTCCGAGGTGATCGGTCGCTGCATGAAGCATTCGCCCGACAGCCGCATGTGGGTGACCAACCTGGCCGACCCCGATGCGGTGGACAAGCTGGCCGTCGACGTGCTGGACGCCTTCGGCGGCGTCGACCTGCTGGTCAACAACGCCGGCATCCCCAAGCGCCGCCACACCACCGCGCTCGACATCGACACCATCACGGCCGTCATGCACATCAACTACCTGTCGCCGATGCGCCTGACCTACGACCTGCTCCCGCAGATGCTGGCCCGCGGCTCGGGCACCATCGTGAACATCTCGTCGATCGCCGCCCCACTCAGTGCGCCCGGCGAGGCCGCCTACGACGCCTCGAAGGCGGCGCTGACGGCCTTCTCCGAGGCGATGGCCGTGGACCTGTGGGAGACCGGCATCAAGGTGATGGTCGTCTACCCCGGGGTCATCGACACCCCGCTTTTCTCGCTGCCCGACAACGACGTGCCCGACCTGCCGATCCCGGCCGAGCCCGTCTCTGCCATGGCCGACGCGATTCTGGCCGGGCTCGACTCCGGCGCCGCCCAGGTCTACTTCCCCGAGTACTTCAAGGACCTGGCCGCCTCCAAGGCCCAGGACGTGGGCGCGTTCCTGGCCGGCACCGCCGGCTATCTGCGTGAGCAGAAAGAGAAGAAGGCTGGGACTCTCGCGACATGAAGACGGAGCCGGACGCAGCAGGGATGAGCGAGATGCGGCTCGAGCGCATCACCGACCACTTCACCTCCACCTACGTGGAACCGGGGAAGATCGCCGGGTGTCAGATCACGGTGGTGCGGGGCGGCCACGTCGCCTACCACCGTTCCCTCGGCCTCATGGACCGCGAGCAGCAGACGACGATGGCCGACGACGCCATCTTCCGCATCTACTCCATGACCAAGCCCATCGCCTCGGTTGCGCTCATGCAGCTGTACGAGCGGGGCGACTTCCAGCTGCTCGATCCCGTACACCGCTATATCCCGGAGTGGCGGACGCTGCAGGTCGGCGTGGTGGCGGACGACGGCGCCATCACTCTGGAGAAGCCCGAGCGACCGATGAACATGCGCGACGTGCTGATGCACACGACCGGCCTGCCCGGAGGGCTGTTCCCGGGCAACCCCATCGACGCCGCCTTCAACCAGGCCCGAGCCGAGCGCCGTGGCGAGCACACGCTCGAGAGCATCACGGCACTGCTGGCCGAGCACCCGCTCAAGTTCCACCCCGGGACCCACTGGAACTACGGGATCTCGACCGACATCGTGGGCCGCCTGGTCGAGATCCTCTCGGGTCTGCGCCTCGACGAGTACCTGCGAGCGCGAGATCTTCGAGCCGCTGGGCATGACCGACACGGGTTTCTACGTTCCCGAGCAGTCGCTGCCCCGCCTGGCCGCCTGCTACCAGTACCGGCCGGCCAACACCCCCCGGCTCATGGAGGGCCCGTTCGCCAACGCGATCCGGCACCCCCGGTCCTATCTCTCCGGGGCGGGCGGGTTGGTGTCGACCACCCACGACTACGTGGCCTTCTGCCAGATGCTGGCCAATGGCGGCCAGCTCGACGGCCGGCGTGTCCTCGGACGCAAGACGCTGGAGCTGATGACGGTCAACCACCTGCCGGGTGGCGCCACGCTGCAGGACATGGCGGTCGGGGGATTCGGGGAGGCGAACTTCGAGGGCGTCGGGTTCGGCCTGGGCTTCGCCATCGGTCTCGGCCCGGCGGCCACCGCCATGGCCGGCTCGCCCGGGGACTTCTACTGGGGCGGGGCGGCGAGCACCGCCTTCTGGGTCGATCCGGCCGAGGATCTCTTCGTCGTCTTCATGACGCAGCTCTTCCCCTCCGCGGCCTACCCGTTCCGGGCCCAGCTGCGCGCGCTCGTCTACCAGGCCATCGACGATTGATGGCCGAAGCGGAGAGGCCCATCGGCCCGGCCGACGCCAGCCTGGTCCCGCGCTTCTCCGGTCTCTCCACCTTTGCCCGGCTCCCGACGTCCGACCAGGTGGACCGCTGGGACGTCGGGGTGGTCGGCGTGCCGTTCGACGGCGGGACCAGCTACCGGCCCGGCGCCCGCTTCGGGCCGTCCGCCGTCCGCCAGGGCTCGCGACTCCTCCGGCCCTACAACTCCGCACTCGAGGCCCTGCCCTTCGAACTGGCCCAAGTGGTGGACGCCGGCGACATCGCCTGCACGCCGTTCAGCGCAGAGGAGGCAGTGGCCCAGATCGAAGCCGGTGCCGACGCGCTGCTGCAGGGCGGCGGCCGCTTGCTGGCCATCGGGGGTGACCACACCGTCGCGCTGCCGCTCCTGCGGTCCACGGCGCGCCGGCACGGCCCGCTCGCCCTCGTCCATTTCGACGCGCATCTCGACACGTGGGACAGCTACTTCGGGCAGCGCTTCACCCACGGCACGCCGTTCCGCCGCGCCTGGGAGGAGGGGCTCCTCCTCCACGACCACAGCGTCCACGTGGGGCTGCGGGGCCCGCTCTACTCGGGCGTCGACCTCTCCGACGACTCGTCCATGGGGTTCGCCCAGATCACGACAGACCACGTGGCCGAACACGGGGTCGCCGAGGTGGTGCGCCGAGTGCTGGCACGGGTGGGCGACGCGCCGGTCTACGTGTCGGTCGACATCGACGTCCTCGACCCGGCCCACGCGCCGGGCACGGGAACCCCCGAAGCGGGCGGCCTGACCAGTCGCGAGCTCCTCGCCCTGGTGCGGGGGTTGCGGCCCGCCGACGTGGTGGGCGGCGACGTGGTGGAGGTCTCCCCCGCCTACGACCACGCCGAGATCACGGCCGTCGCGGCCGCGCATGTGCTCTACGACCTGCTCACGATCATGGTGTCGCCGGGGACCGTCTGACGGCGGAGGCGCGCTCGCTGCACGGGGTGCTGCAGCCGCCGACTTTGTAACAGTGCATTCACGTACGGGAAACGAAGGGCGAACGTTGTCTTCGTAGGGTGAGCGGCACAGCGCAGTACAGAGGTGGGAAAACCAGGTACCCGACGTGAAGCGAGATCTTCTGGTTGGTGTGGCCCAGTGGCTGGCCGCACCTGGGGAGCCGCGCCAGAACATGAACGTGGCGCTCAGCATGATGGACGACGCCGCGTCGCGCGGCGTCGAGCTCCTGTTGCTGCCCGAGCTCTGGTCGTGCGGCTATGACCCCGAGACGCTGGCCCGGGACGCCCGGGCTGATGCGGAACCCCTCGACGGCCCGCGCACGACCCGGCTGGGCCAGGCGGCGAGGCGTCGGGACATGTGGCTCGCTGCGGGCAGCGTGCCCGAACTGGGTGAGGACGGGCGCATCTACGACACGGCGCTTGTCTTCAACCCCCGCGGCGAGCTGGTGGCCTGGCACCGCAAGGCCCACCTCTACCCGCCGACGCTCGAGCCTTCCGTGTTCACCCCCGGTGACCGGTTGACGACGTTCGAAGATGCCGCCCTCGGGCGCGTCGGGCTGGTGGTCTGCTTCGACGGCGACTTCCCCGAGGTGGCCCGGACGATGGCGCTGCGCGGCGCCCGACTGGTCCTGGCGCCGGCGGCCTACGAGGTCGAGGGGGCCAACGCGTGGGACCTGCTCTACCCTGCTGTCGCCCTGACCAACAGCCAGTGGTGGGTGCAGGCCAACCAGGCCGGATCGCACTCGACGTCGACGCTCCTCGGCGCCAGCCGGATAGTGGCGCCGACGGGCACAGTGGTGGCAGAAGCGAGCCGGGCCGTGCCGGGCTCACTCAGCCGGGCCGAGCTCCTGGTACACCGCATCGATCTGCACATCGCCTACGAACGCGAGGGGATCTCGGGCCTCCTCGAGGACGAGCGCCATCCCGATCTCTACTTCGACCGCATCCCCGCCGAGTCGACCTGAGGGACGCGTCCGGTCTCGGGCGCCGGGTAGGACGACCCGGTCAGTCGCCTGTCGGCTGCAACCGGAGGGCGGCGCGCACCCTGTCGCGAAAGATGACGTATTGCTCCTGGGCCTTCCAGGGAAAGGCGGGCAGCCGTTCGATCAGGTGCGGTGGCTGCACAACTTCTCCTTCCCTGAACTGACGCCGGGTGAGATCGATGTCGACACCCACAAAGCGGTTCCAGTAGTGAAAGCCCTGGTGCGATCCGTCCGCGTGGAGCACCTCGGCCTCGAGCAGCTGACCTCCCAGGAGGTCGTGCACAACCAGAGCCGATACCGCACATTGGCCTTGCGACGGCTCGGCGGCCGTCCAGGTGGGGATATCGCTCGGGTCGCAGGTCTCGAGTGACCAGGCTGCGCTGATCGCCGCCTGCAGGTCCGCGAGCGTCAAGGGTCGCTCCTCGCCGGATCGAACGGGGCGTGTCACCCCTTCAGTCAACACGTTCACCGATGCCGTCCAATCGGTCCGGTACCCCGGCGTCAGTGGCGCTTGCGCCGGTCGTGTTGGGACTGGGTGCGCTTCGCCTTGCGGTTGCGGCGTCCCGTCGCGTCGCGGTGGGTGCCGTGGCCAGCGTGGGCCGGATGCCCGCCGACGGAGGTGGTGTGCGCCTCCTCAGCCCGCAGGGACCGGCGCCGCCGCGACATGGTGGTCACGCCGGCAACGATCAGCAGCACGGCCGCCAGGCTGAAGATCAGCACGTAGAACATGGTGCATTCAACCACGGGCACCCAGGGCCTCCACCTGATTGTCGTGCGGTGGTCGACACGTGGCGCTCCCCAGGGGTCGGCGCTGGGTAGGGTCGCCCGCATGGCGAGGAGCGCTGGCGACGAGTACCCCCAAGAGGTCTCGCTCTACGAGGGGCTCCTGACCACCCGGGCGATCCGCCGCTACACAGACGAGCCGGTGCCCGACGAGGCCCTCCGCGACATCCTCTTCGCCGCGACCAGGGCGCCCAGCGGGTCGAACCGCCAGCCCTTCCGTTTCGTCGTGCTCACTGGTGGGCCGGTGGCGGAGGAGGCCAAGCGGCTGATCGGCGAGGGGGCGCGTTCGTTCTGGGCCGCCAAGCGGGAAGCCGACGGGTACGACTCCGGATCGGGTGCCCGGGCCGACTCACCCAAGGCGCGGATGGCCCGCACGATGCAGCAATACGTCGACACCTACGAGTCGGTGCCGGTCCTCGTGCTGGCCTGCTACCAGCGCTACCGCCACGTCGACTCGTACACCGACGGTGCATCGGTGTACCCCGCCTGCCAGAACCTTCTGCTGGCCGCCAGGGCCCTGGGATTCGGCGGTGTCATGACCGGCTGGCAGTTCGCCGCCGACGCCGCACTGCGCTCGTTGCTGCACATCCCCGACGAGGTCGAGATCATGGCGACCATCACGCTCGGGCGGCCCCAGGGGCACCACGGCCCCGTCCGGCGCCGGCCCCTGCCCGAGCTGGTCTACGGGGACCGTTGGGGGGAGGCCCCGGACTGGGCGGTCGACCCGACGGGCGCGGCCCACACGTCGGCCGGGCCGCCCACTCGCAGCCAATAGAGTCTCCGGTGTTGCGCACGCTCGCGGAAGGCTGACCATGCACGCTGTCGACTCTCCCGTCTTCGACGCGGACAACCACTATTACGAAGCGCTCGACGCCTTCACCCGCCACCTCGATCCGAAGCTGGGGCCGCGGGTGATCGAGTGGGTCGACATCAACGGCCGGCGCTATCACGCGCTGGGCGGGCGGGTCAGCCGGGCGGTGACCAACCCGACCTTCAACCCGATCACGCAGCCCGGGGCACTCGTTGACTACTTCCGCGGCAACCCCGACGGTGTGCCCATGCACCAGCTCATGGGCACACCCGAGCCCATCCGGCCCGAGTACCGCGACCGCGACGCCCGCCTCGCCACCATGGACACCCAGAACCTGTCGAAGGTGTGGCTCTTCCCCACGCTCGGCATGCTCTACGAGGAGGCGCTCAAGCACGACCCGGGCGCCGTCGTCCTCCTTTTCCGGGCCTTCAACCGCTGGCTGGCCGAAGACTGGGGCATGGCGTACCGGGACCGCATCTTCGCGGCGCCGTACATCACGCTGGCCGACGTCGACGAGGCCGTGCGCGAGCTGGAGTGGGCCCTCGACCAGGACGCAAGGGCCGTGGTCATGCGGGCCGCCGCCCCGATCACCGTGGGTGGCCCCCTCTCCCCGGCCGACGACGTGTTCGATCCCTTCTGGGCGCGCGTCAACGAGTCCGGCATCACAGTGGTGGTGCACGCCGGCGACGCCGGGCTGTCCTCCAACGGCTACGCGCCGGACGGCTTCTCCGCCTCGTTCCGGGCCGGACCGTCCCGCCCCAGCATCAAGATGTTCGCCATTGAGCGGGCGGCCCACGACTTCCTGGCCACGCTCATGTTGGAGAAGCTGTTCGACCGCTTCCCCAACGTGCGCGTCGCCTCGGTCGAGAACGGCTCCGAATTCCTGTCCCCCCTCTTCGCCAAGCTGCGCACCACCGCGCGCCGCATGCCGGGCTACTTCTCAGAGGACCCCGTGCTCACGTTTCGCCGCAACGTATGGATCAACCCGTTCTGGGAGGACGACGTGACCGAGATCGTGGATCTCATGGGCGACGACCGGGTGATCTTCGGGTCGGACTGGCCGCACATCGAAGGACTCCCCCAGCCGACCGACTGGGTGACAGAGCTGCAGAAGGTCCCCCTCGAGTCCGTGCCCAAGATCATGGGGGGCAACGTGTCACACCTCAACGAGCGGAGGCCCGCGTGACCGAGGTCGTCGACCAGAGCGAGACGGTCGATTCCGCCGCCCCGGGTTACCAGATCGAGCCCCACCTGATCATCTTGTTCGGGGCGACCGGGGACCTGGCGGCGCGCAAGCTGCTCCCCGGCCTGCTGCACCTCGCCATTCTGGGGATGATGCCCGACTACCGCATCGTCGGAAGCTCGACCAGCGAGCTGACCGACGAGGAGTTCCGGCACCTGGCCCGCCACGCCGTCGACGAGTTCTCGACCGACAAGGTCTCGTTGCTGCAATGGGCCAATTTCGAGAAGCGGCTCAGCTTCTGCTCCACCTCGGCGGGGCCCGAGGCGCTGGCCGAGCACGTGGCCAAGGCCGAGAGCGACATGGGGGGCGAGCCGCCCCGACGCCTGCACTACCTGAGCGTGCCCCCCTTGGCCGACCACGCCGTGATTCAGATGATCTCGGACGCCAAACTCGTCGAGCGGTCGCGCGTCGTGATGGAGAAGCCCTTCGGCACCGATCTGGCCAGCGCCGTGGCCCTCAACGACATGCTGCACTCGGTCTTCGACGAGGACCAGATCTTCCGCATCGACCACTTCCTCGGGAAGGAGGCGGCCCAGAACATCCTGGCCTTTCGCTTCGCCAACGGCCTCTTCGAGCCCATTTGGAACCGCGATCACATCGACCACGTGCAGATCGACGTGCCGGAGACTCTCGGCGTCGACGACCGCGTCGCGTTCTACGAGGCGACGGGCGCCTTCAAGGACATGGTGGTCACCCACCTCTTCCAGATCCTGGGTTTCATGGCAATGGAGCCGCCGACGGCACTCGCCGCCGGCCCCATCAACGAGGAGAAGAACAAGGTCTTCCGCTCCATGCAGATGCTCGACGTGCACCAGGTCGTCCGGGGACAGTACGAGGGCTACCGCGACATCCCCGGCGTGGCGCCGGACTCCGATACAGAGACCTTCGTGGCGTTGAAGGTGGAGATCGACAACTGGCGGTGGGCCGGTGTCCCCTTCTTCCTGCGCACCGGCAAGAAACTCGGGGGTGGCGAGCGCATCATCTCCATCGCCTTCCGCGAGCCCCCGAAGTCCATGTTCCCGGACAACTCCGGTGTCGGTGCCCAGGGTCCCGACCACCTGACCTTCGACCTGGCCGACTCGTCGAAGCTGTCCCTCTCGTTCTACGGGAAGAAGCCGGGCCCCGGCATGAAGCTCGAGAAGCTCAGCCTGCAGTTCGCCCTGCACGAGACGGGTCAGGACGCCGACGTGCTCGAGGCCTACGAGCGCCTGATTCACGACGCCATGATCGGCGACCACACGCTGTTCAACACGGCTGATGGCATTGAGCGCCTGTGGGAGGTCTCGACACCGCTGCTCGAGAACCCCCCACCGGTAGAGAGCTATCCCCAGGGGAGCTGGGGCCCGCCCGCTATCAACGAGCTCATCGCTCCGCGCACCTGGCGCCTGCCCTTCGAGCGCCGCTGGCGAGGGAACCCCGCGTCCTGAGGCCGGCCCACGGGCGCGGCGGTCCGACGGTCAGTTCAGCGTGTGCCCGTTCGCACGCGGGACCTCGACCACTGTCACGCCGCCGAGATCGACGGGGTCGATGGGCTGGAACGCTGCCCCCAGCTGCAAGGTCGGCCGGGTGCGTTCGTCGAGCACCGTAGTGCCGGTGAGCGCGTCCCAGGGCGCGCGGCGCGGCTGACGGAACAAGCCGTCCGGCGGCGAGGCGCCGAACGCGAAGCAGAGCAGGACGATCGCGCCGACGATGACGGTCGGTGCGACGAGGATCGTGCAGCAGACGCCACTGCGTAGGAACGACCGCCCCAGGCCGATCGGTTGCCCGTCGGCACGCGTCACCGCGCGCAGCCCGAGCAACCGGTAACTCGGCGTGCGGCCATGGCGCCACTCGACGACGCTCCAGACGACGAAGCCGACGAGGAGGGTCCCGATCACGAGCAGCACCGTCAGCGCCAGGGCCCCGATGCGCCGACCCAGGCTGGCTGCGGGGTGCTCTCGGACCACACCGAAAAGCGTAATGACCGAGAACGTCCCCGGCACGGGGCTTCCCCTGGCCTGGTGGCAGGCGTGCCAGGGCAGGGCTCGGGCCGGCCTCGCGAGGCCTCGCGCCGCAGTCGGTCCTACGGCGTGACGCTGATGGAAGGGCACCTCGGACGGAGCCGTCGCCACGCGGCACGTCGTGGTGCGGATCGACCCCCTGCGCAGGGGGTGCAGGTGCAAAGCCGCCGGGGACGCGCCGGCCACAGCGCGCCAGAGTTGCTGGTGTCGTGGCGGCCTGCGCTACAGTCCTGGCGTGCCCGCGGTCCTCGAGGCCCTACTCATCGGGCTGATTACTTCCCAGATCTCCTTCATCGTCACCACGGTGTACCTGCACCGCGCTCTGGCGCACAAGGCCATCACGCTGCGACCGTCGGTCGCCTTCGTATGCCGGGTCATCATCTGGATGTCGACCGGAACCCGGCCGCGCCAATGGGTGGCGGTGCACCGCAAGCACCACGCCCACACCGACAGGGAGGGTGACCCTCATTCGCCTGTGATCTTCGGCTACTCACTGGTGCAGTTCGGCAACGCCGTGCTGTACCGCCGGGTCTCCAAGAATCGCGAGCAGGTGGTCCGCTACGCCAAGGATCTCCCCGAGGACCGGTGGGACAAGGTGCTCTTCAACCACGCCCTCCTGGGTCTGGCGCTGGGCATCGGCCTCCTCATCGCGGTGTTCGGCTGGGAGATCGGGCTGATCGCCGGCGCGGTCCACGCCTCCATCTACCTGCTGGGCGGGGGCGCCATCAACGGCATCGGGCACAAGTGGGGCAAGCGTCCGTACGACAACCTGGCCACGAACAACCAGTGGCTGGCCTGGTTGGTCGCGGGCGAGGGACTGCACAACAATCACCACGCCCTGACGACCTCGAGCCGGATGTCGGTCGCCAAGGGCGAGGTCGACCCCGGCTGGTGGGCCATCAAGGTGCTCGTCAAGCTTCGCTGGGCCACCGTGCGGCACGAGAAGCTGAGCGTCAAACCAGTCCGGGCCTGAACCTCCCCTCGTCGGGCAGCTCGTCGCGGCTTGCGTCGGGCAAGCTGGTGTCGTGACCGAGGAGCAGCTGACGCCCGACGCGCTCGAAGCGGCCCACGAGCTCGAACTGATCCGGTTCGTCCGGAGCCTGGGCGCGGCCGCCGAGGAAGTGGCGGCCTCCACCAATCTCGGGGAGATGGCGCTCGACCTGTCCCTGCGTCCCCGGGGGCCGCTCCCCCTGCGCGAGGTGGCGGCTGACGCGGGCCTCGATTGGCCGACGACGGTGCGCCTTATGACGGCCGTCGGCCTCCCGAGCGATCCCGATTATCACGTCACCGCAGGCGAGGCGGCAGCCGTCCGGCTGCTCGCCGGGGCCTCCAACAACCTCCTCGGCGAGGAGGCGACGCTGCAGCTGGCGCGGGTCACCGGAAGCAGCATGGCGCGGCTGGCCGAGACCATCGTCGGTGTCTTTCGCCTGCGGGTGGAGCTGCCGCGCCGGACTGCCGGCACGGCCTACGTCGATGTCGTCAAGGAGTACGCCGAGCTGACGCAGACGATGCTTCCGAACTTCGTGTCGACGCTCGACGCGGTGCTCCGCCGTCAGATCGTCGCCGTCGCCGAGCGGATGTGGTCCACAGACCCCGAGCGCTCGGTGGTGACGGTCCAGCGCACCGTGGGCTTCGTCGACCTGGTCGGGTACACGTCTGTGACACAGACACTCTCGCTGCGCGAGCTGACGGACGTGCTGGTCGGATTCGACCAACGAACTTCGGAGATCGTCGCCGCCGGCAACGGTCAGATCGTCAAGACCATCGGCGACGAGGCGATGTTCGTCACCGAGGCCGCCGAGAACGCCTGCGCCATCGCGCTCGCCCTGACTGACGCAGCCGGGGGAACCCTCCCGCCGGTCAGGGTCGGTCTGGCCACTGGAGAGATGGCCTCGGTGTTCGGCGACCTCTACGGAACCGACGTCAACCTGGCCGCCCGGCTCGTCGGCGCGGCCGAGCCGTCGACGGCAGTCGTCTCCGAGCAGGTGCGGGCTGCCTGCCACAGCTTCCGGTTCCAACCTCTGCCGCCGCTGGCGTTGAAGGGCTTCGCGGAGCCGACGACGGCCTACCGGCTCGAGGGGTGGCGACCGGCTTGAGGAGGCACGCCATCACCGTGTGGCGTGGACGGCCAGCCAGCTCGTCCCCGGCACGGTCCGGACGAGCCGGTGCCGCACGTGCGCAGCGAGCAGTAACCAGTCACCGGCAACGAGGTCGAGGGTCTCCTCCCCTACCTCCAAGCTGGCCCCGCCGCTGAGGAGGAGGACCCATTCGTCGTGGTCCTGGTCGTAGTCCATCGGTGCGTCCAGGGCACCGCTCAGGATCTGCTCGACCACGAAGCCGCCGCGTCGTACCAGTTGCTCGCTGCGCTCCCCGACCGCCGGCGCACCCGAGGCCGGCCGGAGCGAGCCGCGGGCCGCCTTGATCACGGCAACGGCTTCCAGTTCTGCTCGACGACCCAACAGGCGCCCGCCGGTGGCTGCGTGGCCGGCCCGCGATGGCAGAGACTCGTCGGCGGATGATTGCTGTGGACCTCGACGACCCGGTACTGCGTCGGGCCGGAGAACTTGTGTGGCCCGTAGCTCAGGACCGGTGAGTACCCACCGGGGAAGTTCGTGATGTGGGACATCGCCTCCACGAAGGTGCGGCGATTGAGATCCTTCCCCGCCATGGTGGCCGCCTTGGCGAAGAGGCGGATCTCCTGGCACCAGCCTTGGATCGGGCCCTGTTCCTCGATGTCATCGTTGATGTTGCCCTTGGGGGTCTGCGGGTAGGCGGCGTGCCACACCGTCCAGCAGCTGCGCACCCCGGGGTCGTAGCCGCCGGCCGATTCGGGCACCGGGAGGTCGATGCCACCGAGTGTCTCGGCGGTGACGCCCTCCTGGCCATTGAGCGCCTTGTCGTAGGGGATCGGGATGAGGCCGAGTGCCACCTCGATCTCGGACTGGTAATCACTGAGCAAGAGCTTGGGGAAGTAGTCCTGCGACGTCTCGGCGCCGATGTACGGCGTGAAGGCGTTCTCGGGAAGCAGGGGAATGACGTCCTGGACGCCCTCCGACTTGAGCCGTTCGACGGCCAGCGTGGCGTCCGAATCGGTGGTCGCGGTCTCACCGACGTCGGCGGTGATGGTCACCACCTGGGGGTCGACGCCGATCTTCTTCAGATCCGGCAACAGGTAGGAGTTCAGCGCGTCCTGGTCGCTGACCTCGTCCGACACAACGACGCCCACCTTCTTGCCGTGTCCGAGTCGGCCCGAGCTCTGCCCCCACTGCACGGTGGCTGCCAGGATGGGTGCGTCGTCCGCTCCCGTCCACCACAGATAGGGCGACCCGAGGTCCGTCCAGTTGGTCGTCGTGGTCCACTGGGAAAGCATCGGCGTGTGTCCCTGCTGGGTTACGCAGAGCTCGTTGACCCCTTCCCAGGTGCCGAGCCCGTCGAGAACGGCGAAGACGGGCGGGTTGCCCTGGGTCCACTGCTTGCACAGCGCCTCCTGCTCGTTCGGGTTGGTCGGGTCGAAGCTCTCGATCATCGGGTTGATCTTGCGGCCGTTGATGCCGCCCGCATCGTTGATCTGGTTCACGAAGAGGTGGATGGCTTTCGTCTGCTCCCCGTATTCGGCGTCGGACTTGATCTCGAACTCCCCTTCGATGCTGGTGAACGAGATGATCGGGAACACGACATTGATGGCATCGGACGAGACGCCCCGTGTGCTGGTGCTGGCCTGGGTGACGGGGGTCGGGGCGCTGGTGGCTCCGGCCGGCGCAGCCAGACCCAGGGCCACCGCACTCCCGAGGATGGCCACAGCCCCCATCGTCCTGGGCAGCCGTCGCCCTCTTCCCGAATCGCTCCAACGTCGCATCGCCAACCCCCGAGTGCGCGCCGGTCCGAGTCACGCGCCGCCAGAGGTTATCCGCGCCGGCCAGGTGACCAGTGGCGGGGTGCGTGGGTCAGGCGAACGATGACTCGCGACGACGCAGGACGGCACAGAGCGTCTCGTTGTACGGCGCCTCGAGACCGATCTCACGGCTCAGGGTGACCACCTGTCCGTTGATGACGTCGACCTCGGAGCGCCGGCGGGCCCGGTGATCGAGGCGCATCGACGGACTGGCGTTCGGGATCGTCGCCGCGAAGTCGGTGACGTAGCGTTGCGGGTCCTCGAAGGGGAACGGGACCCCCTTGGCGACGCCGAGCCGGTGGGCCTCCGCGGTGCAGCCGAGGGCGACCTTCCAGGCCCCGGCATCTGCCATCAGTTCGCCCACCGTCACGTCGAAGACGGCACAGGGCGCGCTGAGGGTCACATTGCAGAGGAACTTCTCCCAGATCATGAGCGTCACGTCGGCGAAGGCGCGCACGTTGAAGCCGGCCTCGTGCCAGGCCTGCTCGATCCGCTGTACGCGCTCGGTCAGCCCGCCGTTCATTTCGCCGATCCGTATCAGGCGCATGCCCTCGTGGTGTACGTGGCCCGGCTCGGGGACCGACGACCCGAAGCCTTCGGCGATCCCGATGACGATGTGCTCCTCCGGGATGCGCCGGGCCACCCGCTCGCCCGCGCCCAGCCCGTTCTGGAACGCCATGACGACACTGTCGGGCCGGAGCAATGGTGCGATCGCCGCCGTCACGGGGTCGACGTCCGCCGCCTTGGTGGCGATCAGCCAGAGGTCGCAGCTCCCGGCGTCGGCCGGGACGCGTCCGACATGGAGGTTGTCGACGACGAAGCTGCCGCTGGCCCCCGACACGGCCAGACCGGCACCGGCGATGGCGTCCATGTGCTCCCGCCAGGTGTCGATGGTCCACACCTCGTGGCCGGCCTTGCCGAGGAGGCCCGCGTAGACCGAGCCCATCGCTCCCGTTCCGACGATTGCGATCTTCATTTACGGGACCAGCAGCACCCGGCCGAAGGCCTGCCGGCTCTCGATGTAGGCGTGGGCGCCCGCAGCGTCGGAGAGCGGGAACGTGCGGTCGATGACGACCTTCAGCTCGCCGCGCCCGATGGCCTCGAGGTGGCCGGCGATCATGGCGTGGGGCCGGGGCGACAGCAGCAGCTCAGCCCCGAGGAAGTAGCCCGAGAGCGTCTGGTTGTTGCCGCGGATGGTCGAGATGTCGAGCTGCTCCGCCGCCGCCCTCCCGGCGTCGCCCACCGTCACGCAGCGGCCCCGGTACGCCAGCACGTTGATGCTGCCCTGCAGCGTCACGCCGCCGACGGAGTCCACCACCACGTCCATGCCGCGCCCGTCGGTCAGGCGGCGACCCTCGGCGACAAAGTCGTGGGTGACGTAGTTGATGCCCTCGTCGAGACCGAGCTCCTTGAGCCGCTCGAGCCGGTCGTCGCTCGAGGCGGTGGCGAAGACGCGGGCGCCGGCCCGCTTCGCCATCTGGATCGCCGCGATGCCCACACCCCCCGCCCCGGCATGGATCAAGGCCGTCTCGCCCGCCTGCAGGCGGCCGAACTCGAAGAGGCAATCGTCTGCCGTGCCGAACGGGACCGGCACGCACGCGGCGTCGTCCGTGGAGACACTGTCGGGGATCTTCCAGGCGAACGCCTCTGGTGTGGCCCGGCGTGCGGCGTGCGAGCCGTCCACCCCCACGGTGACGGCCCGGTCCCCCACCGTGAAGCCACTGACGTCGGCACCGACCGCGGCCACCGTGCCCGCACACTGGTACCCGACCACGTGCGGCCTGCGGCCCAGCTCGCCCCCCAGCCGGTTCAACGTGTCGCCCCCCTCGATGCTGATCGCCTCGACGTCGATCAGGACGTCCCCCGGGCCCACCGCGGGATCGGGCACGTCCTCATAGCGGAACACCTCGGGTGCCCCGGTCTCGTAGTACACGGCTGCTTTCATGACTGGACATACTCCCGCATCTCGAAGCGCTTCGTGCGCTCGACGTACCACCCGGCGGTCTGGGGCAACTGTGTGGCGATCTTCCCGTTCGCGTTCTTGAAGTAGCTCTGGCAGCCGTCGTGCCAGACAGTGCCTGCCAGCGCTTCCGCCAGCTCCCGGTTGTAGTCCTCCATGACCTCTCGTCGCACCTCGACGGCCTGCACCCGGCGGCGGCGCATGGCTCGCAGGGCGCCCAGGACATAGGCCGCCTGTGCCTCCAGCATGACGATGATGGAGTTCGCCCCCTGGTTCGTGTTCGGGCCATAGAGCATGAAGAAGTTGGGGTACCCCGACACGGTCAGGCCCAGATAGGCGTGGGCCACCTCGGACCAGTCATCGTGCAGGCGGCGGCCGTCCACCCCGACGACGTCGATCCCCTCCAGGTACTCGGTGGCCCTGAACCCGGTGGCGAGCACGATGGCGTCGACCGGCCGCTCGCGTCCGTCGCCGGTGACGATGCCGCCCGAGGTCACCCGCTCAATCCGGTCGGTGACCAATTCCACGTCGTCGCGCAGCAAGGCCTTGTAGAAGTCACTGCAGACCAGCGTGCGCTTGCACCCGAAGGGCTGGTCGGGCGTCAGCTTGGCTCGCAGTTCGTCGTCCGTGATCCGGTACTCGATGTGCCCGCGCGCGATCGCCTCGAGCTGCGCCGCCCCCTCGCCGCCGCGGCGGAACGCGATCATGTTCTCGTACGCCGAGTAGATCTCCTGCCGGTGGCGCCGCATTTCGACCGGGTCACTCGCGAAGCGACGCTTCTCCTCCTCCGTGAAGGGCTTGTCCGAGCGGGGCAGGATCCACTGCGCCGTGCGTTGGAACACGTGGACCGACTGGGCGCCCTTGGCCAGTTCGGGGACGATCTGCGCCGCGCTCGGCTCCCGTGCCGATGACGGCGATCCGGCGGCCCGCCAAGTCGTGTTCGTGTTCCCAGCGTGCGGAGTGGAAGCTGGGCCCGGCGAAGGTCGCCAACCCCTCGATGTCGGGGAGGGAGGGCGTGGTGAAGGTGCCGATGGCGGAGACGAGCACGTCCGCCTCGTAGGTGGCACCCCCGGCATCCGTCAGCCGCCAGCGTTGGGCCTCGACGTCCCACGCCGCCGCGGTGATGCGCGTGTTCGTCCGCAGGTGGGGACGGATGCCGAAGCGGTCGGCGCAGTCCTCGAAGTAACGCAGGATTTCGGGCTGGTCGGCGTAGGTCTTGGACCAGTCCGCCTTGAGGGCGAAGGAGTAGGAGTAGAGGTGCGACGGCACGTCGCAGGCGGCGCCGGGGTAGGTGTTGGTGCGCCATGTGCCGCCGACGCCGTCAGAGGCTTCGAACAGCACGAAGTCGCCCCGGTCGGCCTCGACGAGCTGGATGGCCAGGCCGAGGCCCCCGGGCCCCGCTCCAATGATGGCGACCTCCCAATGGGGCACCGCATCGTCACCGGCGGCCGCGTCGAAGTCGCGCGTTGTCATTGCAGAGCGTGCACCTTTGCCACTGAGCCTCCGGGAGGAGGGGAGATCCGACGCCCCGAGTCTGGCACCACTGGCCGGGTACCGTCTGGCTCGAGCGATGCGAAAGGTACCTATGGGGCCATGGTTCGAGCGAGGCTTCTCAAAAGACGTTCCCTGAAGGCTCCGCCCCTCACCGCCCGCTCAGCCGGGGGAAGAGCCGCCGGCTGTTTGCGGCCAGCGTGTTCGGAACCGGGCCCGAGGTTTCTTCGATCACGTCGAGGGGCTCCGCCAGCATGGCGACGACGGCTTCCGGAGTGAAGGGGTAGTCGCTCCCGTAGTGAAGGTGTTCGGCGGTCGTCACGGCGAGGAGCGCGTCGAGTTGGCGCGGCAGAGGAAACCCGGCCAGGTCGAAATGGAGCCCCGCCAAGTCGCGGTACACGTCGGCGCCGGGGTCGAGATCCTCGAGGATGAAGGCGAACGCGGCGACACGATCAGCGATGACCGGGAGGGCAGCCCCGGCGTGGGGGACGATGACCTCGATGTTCGGGTACCGGGCCACCACGCCGTTGAGGACCATGTTGACGACAGCCCGTGAGGTGTCGAAGAGGAACTCCACCATGGCTCTCGTGCGCCCGAACGAGGTCCTTTCCCAGCAGAGCGGCGACGTCGGGTGAATGAACACCCGGGCGTGGCGGCGGTCGAGTTCCTCGAAGAGTGGTTCGAGCGCGGGGTCGCCGAGATAGGTCTCGCCGGCGTGGGTGAGCATGACAACCCCGTCGACACCCAGTTCGTCGTAACAAAAGGCGAGCTCGTCGATCGCGCCGCCGACGTCGGGTGCGGGGAGGGATCCGAACAATCCGAATCGTCCCGGGTACGCCTCGGCGACCCGTTTCCCGTCCTCGTTGACCTGGCGGGCCAGCGTCCTGGCGGCCGCGTCGTCACCGAAGTGCACCCCGGGGACGAGACCGAGAGCAGGCTCGTGGCGATGCCGAGCCGGTCCATGAGCGCCAGGTGCGCCCCGGCCTCCCAGGCCGGCACGGGCATGCCATCGACCATTCCGAAGCCGGCAACGCCGAGGGCGGCCCGATAGGCCTCGGGAAGATAGTGGGCGTGGACGTCGACGCGGCCCGCTGACACCAGTGTCGACCCCGCGTCAGACCATGACCACGACAGCGTCGAGGCCATAGAGGGCGCGTCCGTACGTCTCCAGTGAGATATTCGTGGCGAGGAAGGCGTGACGGCTGCCGACATTCAGGTCCCGCCAGTGCCGCTGCAGGACGTTGGCCGAGGCGAACGATCCGGCGCCACCGACGTTCAGGAGCGTGTCCACGCCCCGCCGCAGCGAGGCCAGCAGATAGCCGCACTGCCCGCGCAGTCGCGCCTCCTCAAGAGGATCGCGAGGCGCCCCGTGCCCCACCCCGTCGATGTAAGCGGCCGCCTGGAGGGCGTGCATGAAGCCGGTGTCCACGTCGAGACGGGCCCGGGCGATTTCGGCCAGCGCCACCATGGAATCGGTCGTGGCCGCATAGCTCGTGTAGGACAGGGCCCGCGTGGGCGCCTTCTCCGTGACGAGGTCGGCGCACGCCTGCGCTGCCCCCAGGAGCGGTCCGGTCAGAACCACCGACAGCGCCGAACCGAGGGGCCAGAGATCGGCGGGGTCAGCCCCTTTCGGCGCTTCCTCGCCGAGCGGTGTGAGGCGGTCGGTGGGCACGAAGACGTCCTCGAGAACGACCGTGTTGCTCGCGGTGCCGTTCATGCCGGCGACGAACCAGGTGTCCTCGATCCTGAAGTCGCGTCTCGGCGCGAGGACCATGCCGATGCCCGTGACCCGGCCCGCGTCGTCGACCACGTTGACACCACCGGTGAACCAGGTCGCGTAGAACGAGCCCGAGGCAAAGCTCCACTTTCCGTTCACCCGATAGCCCCCATCGACCGGCAGCGCCGTGCCCGACGGGATCAACACTCCGCAGACGCGAGGCCGCTCCGGCGCCATCGAAGAGCTCCTTGGCGGCATTCGCCTGCGACGCCGCCCAGGTCGTGATGTTGAGGAGGGATTGCACCCATGCCGTGGACGCACACGATTTCCCGAGCTCGGCCGCCACGCAGAGCTGGGTCGCCATGGACGCCCCGAGACCGCCCAGTCGATCGGGCACGATGACCTCGAAGAGACCGGCGTCCTCGAGGGCGTGCATCACCTCGGGCACCACCCGGCGCTGCCGCCTCGGTCCGGTCGGCGTGCTGGGCCAGGAGAGGCCGGAGTGCCGAGGCCCGGGCGACCAGACCGGCGTCCACTGCGGCACCGGCAGGCAACGCGCTCATAGCCAAGAGTCTGTTCGGTGAATAGACTCTTGTCAATATCCTGTTCGACTGATTAGGATGCCAATTCGTGGCGCAGACGGCAGCCGTGCGGACGACCAGGCCCTCCGCCGACTCGACCCGCGAGCGCATCCTCGACGCCGCGCTCGACGTGTTCGCCGAGCGCTCCTTCGACGGTGCCAGCACCCGTGAGATCGCTCTACGCAGTCGGCGTCACCCAGCCGCTCCTGAACTACCACTTCTCGACCAAGGTGGAACTGTGGCGGGCCGCGGTCGATCGACTGTTCGCACTGCTGACCTCCACCCTTTCGGCTCGCATCGAGGGGCTCCGGGGCGTCGACGAGGTGACCGCGACGCGGTTGATCATGCGCGAGTTCGTGTACTTCTCGGCCCGGCATCCCGAACTGCACCGGATCATCACGGGCGAGTGCAAGACCGACACTCCTCGCATGGACTGGATGGTCGAGCGGCATATCCGGCCCCTCTACGAAGACACCGTGGCCGCGGTTTGCCCACCTGACCGAGCAGGGACACATCCCCTCGATCCCGCCCGCGCACCTGTATTACATCCTCACCGGCGCCGGGCCCGACCATGTTCGTGCTCGGCCCCGAGTGCCGTCGCCTGACCGGACTGGATCCCACATCCGAAGAGGTCGTGGAGGCGCACGCTGACGCCGTCATCACGCTTCTCTTCGGCAACTGAACCGCAAAGGAACCGAGCCCATGCGCCATGACATCGAACTCGCCTATCTCGGCATTGCGGTACCAGATCCCACGGCGCTCTCGGAGTTCTTCGGGGAGACCATCGGCCTCGCCCCCGGAGAACCAGCCGGCGACGGCACGCTGACCTGGCGCAACGACGATGCCGCCCACCGCATCCTCGTCCGACCCGGCCCCGAGAGCGACGCCACCTTCATCGGCTTCGAGGCACGCAGACGAAGCCGCCTTCGACGCGACGGCCGGCCGGCTGCGGCAGGGCCGGCTTCGAGCTCTCGGTGGGAACCGACGAGGACCTCAAAGCGCGTCGAGTGCGAACGTCTGGTTCGGACGACGTCTCCATGGGGCGTGTCAGCCGAGCTGGTGTTGGGGCTGGCGCGAAGGCAACGACTCCGCACGCATCGCCGCTGATGCCGGCCGGCTTCCTGACGGAGAGGGTCGGGTTCGGCCACGCCGTCTTCGCCACCACCGCGTTCGAGGAATCCGATGCGTTCCTGGTCGATGGTCTCGGCTTCGAGCAGTCCGACTGGATCGTCTTCGAGATCGCTGAGGGGATCGAGCTCGAGGTGCGCTTCTACCACTGCAACGAGCGGCACCACAGTGTGGCGCTGGCCAAGGCCCCGTTCGAATTGCCGCAGGCGTTGCACCATGTCATGTTCGAATCCAACAGCGCCGACGACGTCGGAGCCGCCTTCGACCGAGCATGGGCAACTGACCTCGCCATCCCCAACGGGCTCGGTCGCCACGACAACGACCGCATGTTCAGCTTCTACGTGGCCAGCCCGGCAGGATTCATGGTCGAGGTCGGCCATGGCGCCCGCGTGGTGACCGACGATTGGGACGACAACCGGCAGTACGACCGCATCAGCATGTGGGGACACCAGCCGCTCCGTCAGGCCGCCTCGTGAAGATCGCCAACAGCAACGGCCGCGCCGTGCTCGTCCTCGGCGACGAGATCGCCGACGTCGCCGAGGCCACGGACGGGTCAGTTCGGTCCCGACCCCATGGACATCTACGGCAACTGGGTCGAGTTTCTCGAGACGGCCCCGACCATCACCACGGGCACGGCGCCGTTGCTCGAAGCCGACCTGCGTTGCCCGGTTCCCATGCCGCACCAGGTGTTCGCCATCGGGCTCAACTACCGCAGCCACGCCGAGGAATCGGGCATGGCCGTTCCCGACGTCCCCGCCACCTTCACCAAGTTCCCGGCCTCGTTGGCCGGCCCCTTCGACGACATCGAGATCGTCGGGCGAGAGCACGGACTGGGAGGTGGAGCTGGTCGCGGTCATCGGTCAGCGCGCCGATCACGTCAGCGAAGCGGACGGCTGGTCGCACGTCGCCGGGCTGACCGTCGGCCAGGACATCAGCGACCGTCATCTGCAGTTCGCCGCTGCCTCCCAGTTCTCGCTGGGCAAGTCCCGGCGCGGCTACGGGCCGATGGGACCATGGGTCGTCACCCTCGACGAGTTCTCCGATCCCGACGACCTGGCACTGGGCTGCTCCGTCGACGGCGAGACGATGCAGGACGCCCGCACCGGCTGACCTCATCTTCTCCGTCCCTCGCCTGGTCGCCGAGCTCTCCGGAGTGCTGCCGCTCCTGCCCGGCGACGTCATCTTCACCGGCACCCCCGCCGGCGTCGGCATGGCCCGCCAACCTCCCAGGTTCCTCGCTCCAGGCGAAGTCCTGGAAACCTGGATCGAGGGCATCGGCACCATGCGCAACCCGTGCATCGCCGGCGCGGCCTTCTGACTGGACTCGACCACGCTCGGCGCGACCGCGCTCGCCACAGCGAAAGAGAGGGCTCCTGATGGCCACGTTCGCCGGGCGCTTCGGGCCACACAACCCGGACGCCACCTACATCGCGCACAGATACCCCGAGCAGCTGTTCGACACCGGCGAGGTGCACCTCAACTACGCCACGCTCGGAGCTCCGACCTGCCGCCCCTGCTGCTGATCCCCGGCCAGACCGAGTCGTGGTGGGGCTACGAGGACGCGATGCCCCTCCTGGCCGACCACTTCCGCGTCTACGCCGTCGATCTCCGCGGCCAGGGACGCTCGACGCGCACCCCGGGGCGCTACACCCTCGACAACATGGGCAACGACCTGGTGCGCTTCATCGACGGCGTCATCGGTCGACCCACCATCGTCAGCGGCCTGTCGTCGGGAGGGGTCCTCTCCGCCTGGCTGTCCGCCTACGCCAAGCCCGGCCAGGTCGTCGGCTGCCTCTACGAGGACCCGCCCCTGTTCGTCTCCGAGGTCGACACCGGCCTGCGGGCATTCCATCCGCCAGGCCATCGGGCCGATGTTCGCGTTGTGGAGCAAATACCTCGGGGACCAATGGACCATCGGCGACTGGGACGGCATGATCGCGGCCGCCCCCGACGAGCTCCCCGCCTGGCTCGCCTCGCTGTTCGGCTCTGATGGGCGGCCCGGAACCTCCGCAGAACCTCAAGGAGTACGACCCCGAGTGGGGCCGGGCGTTCTGGACCGGCACGGTCGGCGCCAGCTGTCGCCACGACCGCATGCTGTCGTCGGTGAAGGTGCCGGTGCTCCTCACCCATCACTTCTGGACGATCGACGAGAGCACGGGCAGCCTCGTCGGCGCGCTCTCCGGGAGAGCAGGCGACCCGGGCGCGCCAGCTGATCGAAGCCGCCGGCCAGAAGGTCGAGGTGCAGTCGTTCCCCACAATGGGCCATTCGATGCACGGCCAAGATCCTCGGCTCTTCGCAACGACGCTCGTCGAGTGGGCGTCGGGGCTTCTCGCCGAAGCGCCCTAGACGTCGCCGGGGAGCTATCCCCGGTCGGGGTTGCCGCCCTGCACGCGTAGCCCGTCGCAGACGATGGTGAGCAGTTCGAGGGCCGGCGACGCATCGGTGTGCACCGTCGCCTGGCACGTCGCCCCGAGGAGCGCGAGCACCGCGTCCGGCCTCACGTCCGGACGCACCGCTCCGACCGCCTGCGCCCGCTGCAGCAACACGCCGATGGCGTCGTTCAGGTCCCCCTTCACCCCTTCGGAGAACTCGTCGTGCTCCATTCCGGCGCCCATGACGGCGACGATGAGGTCACGCTTGGCCGCGCCCTCCTCCACGAAATGGGTCAGGAAGCCGAAGAACGCCGCCTTGGGATCGTCGGCGTCCGCCAACGCCTGGGCATCGACAGTCAGGGCCAACAGGCGATCCAACAGGACCGCCTCACAGAGCTTCTCCTTGGTCGGGAAGTGGCGGTAGAGCGTGCCCACACCCACGCCTGCCTTCTCGGCGATCAGGTCGACCGGGACGTCGATCCCGTCGACGGCGAAGACGGTCTCGGCGGCCTCGAGGATCCGGGCCCGGTTGCGCTGGGCGTCCGCTCGCTGTGGGCGTGTGCCGGCGCCAGTCGCCTCGTCACACCCCGCCTCTACGTTCGAAGTTCTTTCCACAAATCTCTCCTCCCCCCGTTGACAAACGGAACTCAGGTTCCGTATAGTCTAAGTGGAACCAGAACTCCGATTCCGATTGTAAGCCATCTCAGCCAGAAAAACTAGACCTTTCCAGGTCAGGGCGGCGAGGCGGGGCGCACGGAACGGACCTCGTTGGACACGGAGACCACTATGACCGCAACCCTTGACCTTGCAGACCAGGGCGCCGGACCTGGGCCTGAGCTCGATCCCAAGCGCTTCCGAGCCCTGGCCATCATCGCGGTGGCCCAGCTCATGGTGGTGCTCGACGCCTCGGTGGTGATCATCGCCCTGCCGTCCGCCCAGCGGGCCCTGCACATCTCGACGGCCAACCGGCAATGGATGCTGACGGCCTACACACTTTCCTTCGCCGGGCTACTGCTGCTCGGCGGCCGCATCGCCGACTACTTCGGGCGCAAACGGATGTTCGTCGTCAGCCTCATCGGGTTCGCCGCTGCCTCCGCAGTGGGCGGTCTGGCCCAGAACTCGGCCATGCTCTTCAGCGCTCGGGCGCTGCAGGGTGCGTTCGCTGCCGTCATGGCACCGGCCGCCCTCTCCCTGCTGACCGTGGCCTTCACGGAGCCCAAGGAGCGGGCACGGGCGTTCGGCGTCTACGGCGGGATCGCAGGCGGAGGCGCGGCCATCGGCCTCATCCTCGGTGGCGCCCTGACCCAGTTCGCCTCGTGGCGCTGGACCCTGCTGATCAACGTGCCGATCGCCATCGTGGCTGCCGTGGCGGCGCTGCGCTACGTCACGGAGAGCCGGGCCTCGGCCAAACACGGCTACGACATCCCCGGCGCGGTGACCGTCACCGGCGGCCTGCTCGCTCTCGTCTACGGCTTCACCAAGGCCGGCACCGATGGCTGGGGAGCCTCGACCACCGTCATGCTGTTCGCCGTCGCCGCAGTGCTCCTCGTGGCCTTCGTGTTCATTGAGCAGCGCGTGGCGCACCCCCTCCTGCCGCTGCGCGTCGTCCTCGAGCGCAACCGGGGCGGGTCCTTCCTGGCCTCCTTGCTGGTCGGGGTGGCGATGCTCGGCACCTTCTTGTCGCTGACGTACTACTTCCAGGGGACGCTGCACTACTCGGCGCTGAAGTCGGGCTTCGCCTTCCTGCCCTTCTCGGTCGGCATCATCGCCGGCGCCACGCTGGCCAGCCGGTTACTGCCCCGTTTGGGGGCCCGGGTCGTCATGACCGGCGGCCTGCTCCTGGCGATGGCCGGACTGATCCTGTTCAGCACTCTCGATGTGCATTCCTCCTACATCAGCGTCGTGTTGCCGGCTGAAGTGATCGTGAGCCTCGGCATGGGCCTGTCCTTCGTGGTCATGAGCAGCACCGCCCTGATCGGGGTGAACCCCGCCGACGCCGGTGTGGCCAGCGCACTGGTGAACACAACCCAGCAGACCGGGGGAACCCTGGGCGCCGCCCTCATCAACACCATCGCCACCAGCGCCACGGTGTCCTACGTGGCGGCCCACGGGAAGTCGGTGGCCTCGCTGACCGCCGGGTCCATCCACGGCTACACGACGGCCTTCACCTTCAGCGCCATCGTGCTGGCGGTCGCCGCCGTGAGCGCCGTCATCCTCATCAGTCGCAACCGGCCCAGCGAGGCACAGGCTGAGGTGGCCGAGGACGAAGGGCTGGTGCTGGCAGGGTCGCTCTGATCACAACCCGGGCCGGATGCGCCGCTGATCGGCGCGCCGGCTCGGGATGGACGGGCTTAATCGGCGACGATCTCGATGGCGTACTCGGGGCAGTTGGCCACGGCGAGCCGAGCCTTCTCCTGCAGCTCGGGCGGCACGTCGTCCATGATCACCGAGGCCTGCCCGTAGTCGTCGACGTCGAAGATCTCGGGCGCGAGGCCGTAGCAGCGGGCATGGCCCTGGCACTTCTCGGGGTCGACACGGATCTTCATGGGAATACCACGGGCAGGATACGTGGCCCGCGGACTTGTCCGCCCGCCCAGGTGATCTCCCGGCCCTCGGCCAGCTCGAACTCCGGGATGCGGGCCATCCACTCCTCGAGCGCCACCTGCAGCTCCATGCGCGCCAGGTTCGACCCGGCGCAGCGGTGGATCCCGGAGCCGAAGGCCACGTGGCGGTTGTGGGCCCGGTCGAGTTGGACGACGTCGGGCTGCTCGAAGGCCTCCGGGTCGCGGTTGGCGGCCGGGAAGTTCATCAGGACCTTGTCGCCCGCCTTCATCGGGCAGCCCTCGTACTCGATGTCCTCCGTCACGACCCTGGCCATCGTCACCGGCGCGTAGGCGCGCAGGAGCTCCTCGACGGCGGTCGGCATGAGCGCCGGCTCGGCGGCCAGGCGTTTGCGGTCGTCGGGATGGGCGGCCAGATGCCACAGCGAGGAGCCGATGGCACTCCAGGTCGTGTCCACCCCGGCGATCAGCACGAGCGCCGCCATGCCGAGGACGATGCCGTCGTCGACCGGCTTCCCGTCGACCTCGGTCGTGAGGAGCTCGCTCAGCAGGTCGTCGCCCGGATGCTGGCGGGACTCCTCGAGCTGTCCCAGGAAGTAATTGAGTAGACCCTCCGCACCGCGCTGGCGGCGTTCGGGATCGTCGGCGAACTCCAGGACGTCACGCACCCAGCCCGTGAAGGTGTCCGACAGCTCTTCGGACACGCCGAGGATCCGGGCGATGACCCGTACCGGGATCTGCTGCGCGTAGTCGGCCGCGGCATCGGCCGAGCCCCGGTCGGCGAAACGGTCGAGCAACCCGCGACACAGCTCGCGGGTCAGCGGGACGTAGCTGTCGACCCGCGTGTGCGAGAACCATGGCAGGAGCAGCCGGCGGGTCCAGGTGTGCAGCGGCGGGTCGGAAGAAATCGGAGGGAGGCCGTACTCCAAGTTGGGCCCGTCGAAGTCCGCGTTGGGGTCCTCGTCCTCGTCGCCCGGGATGACGGCCACTTTGAGCGAGCTGAAGTGCGCGATGTCGTGCGCAATGGCCGTCACGTCGTCGTAACGGGTGGGCAGCCAGCTGCTCTTGCGGCGGTACGTGTGGGCGATGGGGCAACTGCCTCGCAGGTCGTCCCAGATGCTGAATGGGTCGCTCACATAGCGCGGGTCGAGCACGTCGAAGTCGGTCGCCCAGTCCTGCACGGGCGCTGTGTGTGCCATGAGGCCCCCTTGCTGCCGTCCGGTTCAGCCGGAGACCTCACCCTACTGCGGGAGACACGCGCCCCCTGGCGGTCGGCCTCGATTCTGACCGCGTCCCCAGCGGCCGTGCAGTGCAGCCACACGCGGCGGGCGCACGCTGCTACCACGGCAGAGCGCCGGATTGTACGCAGAGCAGGAGTACAGACGACATGACGAGCACGACCCCACAGCACTCGTCCGGAGGCGCAGAGACCGACCTCCCGCGGCCGCGCCGTGGCGGGCCCTGGCGGTGGTCCCGGCCGCGCCACGCGCTGGTGGCCGGAGGCGCACTGGCCGCAGTCTTGAGCCTCGGGGCCGCGACCGGCAGCGCTGCCGGCGCGGCCACGGCGCCCCCTGGCAGCTCGGGTGCCACGCACGGGGGTCCCATGACCCGGCCGACAGTCGCCGGGAAGATCACGGCGCTGAAGGGCGACGAGATCACGCTGAAGACGGACGCCACCACGGTCACCGTCGTCACTTCGTCGAACACCACGTTCAAGGCCGATCCGGGACCGGGCGGGGGCACCACTTCCAGCGGGTCGGCGCTCAAGGTCGGTGACTTCGTCGGGGTACAGGGCACCAAGAACAGTGACGGCTCAGTCACCGCGTCGCGCGTCACGATCGGCCGCCCGCAACGGGCGGGACGGGGTGGACCCGGCAGTGGTGCCGGTGCCGGCAAGGGCGGGCGGCCGCCGTCCGGGGCGCCTAGTGCGTAACGCGCCGGCCCGCCCGCAACACCTCGTACTGCCGGCCCGGGTCGGCGGCGGGGACGCGTTGCACCGAACCGTCGGGATCGGGCCTGATCACCTCGGCCCCGGATGGCGCGAATTGCACGATGTAAGCCTTGCGCACGTTGCCGGTCCGGTTGGGACCGGTCGAGTGCGGCGTCAACGACGAGAACACCACGATGCTGCCGGCGCGCACCGGAACGGCGACAGCCGCATCGGGGTCGCGCAGGCAGACGAAGCCGGTGTCGGAATACCGGTGGGCCAGGGTGCCGCGCCGGTGCAGCCCGGGGACCACCCACGGGCACCCGTTCTGCTCGGTAGCGTCGGTCAGCGCCACCCAGCAGGTGAGGTACTGCTGCGGTTCCACGAACGCGTACCCGTTGTCCTGGTGCCAGGGGAACGGCGACTCGGTCCCCGGCTTCTTGTAGACCGCCTGGTCCCAGTAGAGCCGGACGTCGGGCCCGATGAGGTCCGCACAGACATCGGCCAGCAGGGGCGAGCGGGTGAACTCTCGCAGCACCGGGGACTGCAGCACCAGGTGTGTGGTGAAGGTGATCTCGTCGGCCCGGGCGATGAAGAAGCGGCCCCCATCCAGCTCGCGCAGCGCGTCGGCCTGGCGTTCCTCGAACGGATCGATGGCCCCGATCAGCGCCTCCAGATCGGTCGACCCGAGCGCGTCCTCCAGCACGAAGAACCCGGCCTCGTCGTACTGGCGGGCCTGCTCCACCGTCACGGCGCGGAACGGCCCGCCGTGCTCGCTCCAGGCGAACGTCGTGTTGCGCTCGTGCGCCGCGGGAGCGTCCGCGCTCATGCCCGCTCGATCACTCGCCGCGGAACACGGGATCGCGCATTTCGGCGGCGGCGCGCACGCCCTCGGCGAAGTCGGCCGTGGACCGCAGCCTGGTCTGCTCCGCGTACTCGTGCTCCATGGCCAGCCGGGCCTCTTCGACCAGCCCGCGCCGCAGCGTGGCCCGGATGGCGCGGACCGCCAACGGTCCAGCCGCAGCCAGCTCGTCTGCGTACGCGATGGCCTGAACCAGCAGGTCGTCCTCGTCGACCAGGCGATCGCACAGGCCGAGCGCCAGCGCCTGCTCACCGCGGACGCGTCGCCCGCTCAGCAGCAGGTCCGCCGCGGCCTGGCGGCCGACGACGCTCGGCAGCGTCACCGTGAGTGCGAAGCCCTGGTGGAAGCCCAGCCGTGCGAAGTTGGCGCTGAAGCGGCTCTGCGCCGTGGCCACCCGGAAGTCGGCCGAGAGGGCGAGCCCGCACCCGCCGCCGATCGCTGCGCCCTGCACGGCGGCCACGACGGGGAGCGGTGCCGCGAACAAACGAAGAGCCGCCGCGTACAGCGCCCCGATGTCCTGACCCGCGTTGCCCGCGAAATCCAGGCCGGCGCAGAAGTGCCGTCCCTCGGACGCCAGCACGATCGCCCGGCACCATCCGGAGCCGTCGAGCTCCTCGTAGGCCTCGGCCACGCTGACGATCATCGCGGTGTCGAAGTAGTTGTTCGGCGGCCGGTTGAGCCGGACGACAGCGACGTGCGCGCCGACCTGGTCCACCGTGACATCGGCCTCGCTCACCTGGCGACTCCCTCCACCGATGCTCCCTGCAGGACAGACTCCTCCAGGACGATGTCTTCCAGGCTGCGCCAGTAGATGACGGCGTCCTCACCGTCGACGGCACTCGGGACCCGCCCCACCTCGTCGAAGCCGAGCTCACGGTACAACCCGCGGGCGGGGTTGGACTCGAAGACGAGGTTGAACATCATGGCGTCGAAGCCGAGGCGGCGTGCCTCGCGCAGCGAGTGCTCCACCAGGGCCCGGCCCACGCCGGTGCTGCGGTACGGGGCCAGCACGAAGTAGCCGGCGTTGGCGATGTGGGCGGCCCGACCCACGTAGTTCGGCTTGATATAGGACGCGCCGACCAGGTACCCGCCGAAGCAGGCCACCGACACGGCCGCCGCGTGCCGGATCCAGTAGTCGTCGAAGTCCTCCCGGGTCAGCGGCGGTCGCTGGGGGAACCCCTCGCCCGCACCGACAATGTGGCTGAAGGCCGTGTACAGGTCGTCGTGGTCGTCGACCGCCGCCGGTCGGATCTCTACGGGCACGGCACCCACGGTAGCGGTGACGACGCGGGCGGAGACTGATCGCACAGGGGGTGCATTGCCGCCACCACCGCCCTACGTGGTGGCGCCGAACCCCGATGACCCGATGCCCGGCCGGACCGCCTCGATGGGATCGCGCAGGTCGTCGATGTAGCCGAGCGCGTAAGCCCCGCGGTCGTAGCCCATGAGCCGCAGCAGATCGGTGGGCAGCGTCTCGGCCACTTCGCGCGGCACCGAGAGGTACTGGTTCTCTTCTTGACGCAGCCAGGCGACGTTGTAGGTGATGTTCAGCCCGATGCGGGTGGCATCGGAGCGGTTGGCCCCGCCGCCGTGGTACACGCTGCCCGAGTAGAAGAGCAGGGAGCCGCGGCGCATGACCGCGGGCTCCGTGTCGTCGGGACCGAAGGCGAGCCGGTCCTCCTTCAGGTTGCTGCCCACCACGACGCGGGTGGCGCCGTTCTCCTCCGTGAAGTCGGTCAGTGCCCAGATGGTGTTGCACTGGACCTCGTACCCGGCGGGGAAGGGGAAGAAGTCGAACGCCCACTGGTCGCGGTGGATGGGTTGGGCCGTCTCCCCCGGGCCGATGGCGATGGCCTGGGTCAGGTGCAGCTGGATGTTGGTGGCGTGCCCGAGGAACGTGCGGGCCGTCCCCAGGCCCAGGGGGTGCATGACGAGCTCCCGGCACGCCGGCGAGCGCCCGATCAGCGAGCCGGTGCGCCGCGTGTGATCGCCGCTGAAGTCGTCCGGCCCGGTCGGCGTGGCGTCGAGGAAGGGACGGAGCTCGCGCTCGATCCGTTCCAACAGCGCCTCGGGGGCCACCCCGTCGACGACGACGGCGCCGTCACGCCCGATCACTGCGGCTACGTCGTCGGGGCCGGCGGCACTCCCGAGATGCTCGATAGGCACGCCCCATCCTCTCCAACCCCCACCGGCGCGGCAACTCGTTCAGGCCGGCACGTCGACCACCAGTCCAAGCTCCACCAGCTTGCGCACGGTCTGGCGCACGTCCTCGCCGACAGCGGCCGCGTCGTCCGCGTACGCCGCCGCCAGCGTCTCCACCATGTCGTCGAGGGTCCTCACGCCGTCGCAGTGCTCCCAGACCGCCGCTGCGCTCGTGTTCAGGAGGACGAGGAGCTGCCCGACGTCGTCGTAGACGGCCAGGTTGTCGTCCAGCGCGACGGTCGAGGCGCCCGCCCGCCGGGCCGGCCGGGACGGCGCGGACGACGTTCCGGGCCCGTCAGTGGGCAGGGACTCGTCAGCGGGCACAGGCCGCTCTCCCGAGCGCCACCGCCGGCGGCGTGGTGCCCTCGACCAGTCCCTGCACCAGCGCGCAGGCCTCGTCGAGATCGGACATGGTCAGGGCGTAACAGTCCGATTGCGCCACCACCCGTCCCAGCGCAGCGCTGCCGGCCGCCCCGTGCGGGAGCAGGTTGACGGCGTGGAGGGCGAGCGACAGGAATGCCTCGGTGTCGGAGAGCGGCATGAGGCGGGTGGGCGCGCCCGACTCGTAGCGCGGCAGGACAACCAGCCGCGGCGCGCAGGCCCGGCCGACCCGGAGCCCGCTGTCGCCACCGACGGCCACCTGCCACTCCTCCCCGGCCCGGCGGACCGGACCGGCAGCAGGAGCCCCGCCCCGGTCCGGGTCCATGTCGGGCAACACGGCGAAGCTCCCCGTCTTCAGCGTGATCGGCTTGGGGTACGGCAGGAGCAGGCCCCGGCGCAGGTCCAGGGCGGCCAGCTCGTCGGTCAGGTACCCCAGCCCGGCGCGAGCCAGCCCCGCCGTCAGGGTGGACTTGCCCGATCCCGACGACCCGGGCAGCAACACGCCGATCCCACCGGCCTCGAGCGCCCCGGCATGGAAGAGGAGGTGGTGACCACTGGCCTCGGCGGCCGAGCGGTTGACGTCCCACACGATCCGGCTCAGCGCGTCCCCGGGGCGCTGGTCATGAACCAAAGGCTCGTCGCCGAGTGTGAGGTCCACGGTGCCGGCACCTCCGGCTGTGGTGGTCAGCCCGTACCAGTGGTCGACGTGGTCGACCGCTGCCGCCGCCCGCGGGTCCCGGAGCCCGGCCAGCACGGGGGCGACCCGGTCGCCCAGCGCAGCGTCGTCGCAGCGCACGGCAAAACGGTAGGAGAGCCCGCGCATGCCCGCGGTGCGGTACGCCCATTCGCCTTCGGCCGGCACGGTTCAGGCGCCGCCGGCCGGGCCCTCCGCCGCCGGCCCGTCGGACGACCCTGGCCCGGCTCGCTTCGGCATGCGGCTGGCCCAATGCTGCATGGCCCAACCACCGGCCACCATGGCGGCGCCGACTCCGGCGTCCCGCTGAATGTCGAGACCCGTGAAGGCGAGCGAGCTCGGGGGACGCACCGCCGCCGTGGTGTCTGCCGCTGTCGTCACGCCGTCGGGCCCGTCGGAGCTGACCGCACCGCCGGCACCGACGGACGCACCGGCCCCGGGGTCCCCGCCGCTGGAGGCGCTGGTCGAGACGCCCAGCGAGCCGCTCCCGCCGACGGGGGTCGAGTTCGACAGGGCGGCGCCGGCGGCCGGCTTGGCCGTGAGAATCTCGGGCACCACCCAGGCCGCCGCGCCGGCGGTCGCCACAGCGGACATGCGTCCCATGGCCTGGCGGCGGGACAGACGGAGCCGGCCGTCGCCCGTCCCCTCCGTCCTGTTCGCGGGGTCCCCCGAAGCCGCTCCATTCGCGGCGGCTGTTCGCTCTGCATGTCGTCCACCGTCCCTGCCGCCCTGCAGCGAGCGGGCTTTCTCGTCTGTCCGAATCGGCCCGCCTCGCGCGGGTCCTGGCCTCTTGCCGCAGTCTCTTGGTAACGCCGGTGCCTCGGATTTCTCACCGCCACCCGCCGGGATTGGGCCGTGCGTTTTGCAATGCCAGTGACAGGCGGGACGGCCGGGGGGCGACGGCCTGGGGCCGGGGTCCCACCGCATGCACCGGGCAGAACCGCCGTTCCCCCAACGTGACGGCACCGGGGGCGATCAGATCCCCGAGGAGCGAGCACTCGGACTGTGCCACCGAGGCCACGGCCACGTTGCTCTGGGAGGCCTGCCGCCGTGATCCCGATCCGGCCGCCTTCCGGCGTGCCCTCGCCGGCGGGGCCGACGTCGACCACGCCGTTGCTGCCGCCGCCGACCACAGGATCGCCCCGTTGCTGTGGCGTGCCTTCGGAGCGGCCAACGCGCGCGACGACCTCGGGTCGAACCGCGCCGTCCTGTGCGCCCTGGCGGACAGCTTCCGCATGGAGGCGCTGCTCCTCATCCCCCGGGCGGTGGCGCTGGCCGTGCGCCCGTTGACCGACGCCGGCCTGGAACCGGTCGTCTTCAAGGGGCCGGCCGTGGCGGCCCGCTATCCCGAGCCCGGGCTCCGGCCGATGGAGGACATCGACCTCCTGCTGCCCCGCCGCGATCACCAGCGCGCGCTGGTTGCCCTGGCCGTGGCGGGGTGGCGAGTGGTGCGCCCGGGGGGCGCCGACCACTACGACACGGTGCTGACCCATGACGAGGTGCCGTCGCTGTCGCTGGAATTGCACTATGGCCTGGAAGGGTCATCCCAGCGGGTCACGGCACTGGACCCCGGTGCGCTCTGGGAGCGCCGGCAGCCCATTGCCTGCGCCGGCACCCCCGCTTTCGGGTTACCGCTGGCCGACGAACTGGTCGTGCTGGCGGCCCATGCCGGGAAGCCGCACCACGGCTTCGTCCGGCTGGCCTGGGTCGCCGACCTCGCCATGATCGTCGGCGACGCGGCGGAGCGAGGCCACCCCGTCGACTGGGACCGCGTGCGCGCCGTCGCCCGGGAGGCGCGCTGCCTCACCGTGGTTGGGGCGGCACTCGCACTGGCCCGCCGCGCCGGCGTCGAAGCGCCGCGGTCTCTTCCCGCTGCCAAGCCGGGGCTGGCGGGGCGAGGCCATGGACCAGCTGGTGTCGGTCACCTGGCCCCTGACGCCATCTGGAGCTGCCCGGCTACCACCTCAACTACGCGCTGACCGACGCCCCGGCGCAGCGCCTCAAGATTCTGCTGGTCCTCCTCGCCTCGGGCTACGGCATCGGGGCCCGGGCTCGCCACGCCGCGTCGCTGCCGCGCGCGTGCCCTCGGCGCAGCCGACGGCTCGCCTGGGACGCTGCCTACGGACCCGGGGAAGACGGCCCGCAGCGCGTCCAGCAGCGCGGCGTCACCGCTGAAGGCGGGCGTGTGGCTCAGGGTCGAGCCGGCCGTAGACCAGCCGGCAAGGCCTCGGCAGGCAGCTCGAGGTCGGGCTGCTGTCCGGGCTCGCCGGCGGACGAGCTCCACGCCGTCGGCCGAGAGGCGCAGCGCGAGGTCCCGCTCGGGGTCAGTGGTGCGGACGGCGATGGTGCGGTCCTGCACCGTCGGGGCGGCCCGCTGAAGCGCGACGATGCAGCCGAGGTTGTCGACGACCAGCGCGGCGGCGTCGCTCGGGCAGGCGGGCGCCGTCGTCGAAGAGCGACCGCGATGTCCCAGGTGTGGAAGACGTGCTCGTTGAGCCGCATGCCGACGAAGTCGTCGAAGCCGAGGCTGATCGGGCCCAAGGAGAAGGTCAGCCGGCCCGCTCGGCCTCGTCCACCGCCTCGAACGCCTCCATCAGGGCCTCGTCGGCGACCAGCGCGTCGTCCGCCTGGGCCCGCGGCGTCTTGGCGTTCCACTCGTCCCACACCGACGGGTTGAAGTCGTCCGGCGTGTCGGTGCCGGCCAGCGTGTCCTGCAGGCCGCGCGGCAGATGACCGCACCCGAGCCGAGATGCGACAGCACCTGGGCGATCGACCAGTCGTCGCAGTACGACGGGACTCGACCTGGCTGTCGTCCAACCCACTGGCGAGCTCGTGCAGGCGATCGACCGAGGCGCGCAACGCGCCGACGGGAGTTGTCCATGGCAGCGGTCTACCCGTCGGCGGCCCGCGCCGCCGCGAGGGCGCGCATCCACCAGGCCAGGTCGTCGGCCAGCATGTCGAGCCGGGGGTCGAGCGATGCGAAGTACGCGCCGGGTCGGCCGGGTCCGCGGCCTGGACGATGGCGCGCATGAGACGTCGGGCAGCACGTGCACGGCGTGGCGCAGCGGCGCCATCTCGAACTCGACCGCCACCGCCCGCAGCTGCTCGATCGCCCGCGCCCCGCCGGTGTTGCCCCCACCCGACGTAGGCGACGGGCTTGCGCCGCCACTCCACGAAGGTCGAGTCGAGCGCGTTCTTCAGCACGGCCGGGTACCGCCGTGGTTGTACTCGGCGGTGAGCATCACGTAGCCGTCGGCCCGGCTCGATGACCCGGCTGAAGCGGGTCACCGCCTCGTCGGCGTAGTCGCGCCCGGTCCGCGCCGGGGGTCGCCGTCGAAGAATGGGAGCGGGTGGTCCCGCAGGTCACCAGCTCCACGTCGAACGCGTCGTGCTCCCCAGCCGGCCCATGACCCAGGCCGCCACCCGCTCGCTGAACCGACCTTCCCGGGTGGTCCCGGTGATGACCTGCAAGAGCACGCCGTTGCGCCTTTCTATCCCGTTGGTGGTGGTCCGGCGGCCGGAACGGTGCTCCCCGCCAGGACGCACGGTAGCAGAGCCGGCCCGGTATTTAACTTGACAGCTAACTAACCCTAAGGTTAAATAACGCGCGTGACGACCACGACCGACGACCCGCTCGATGCGGCCTTCGCCGCGCTGGCGGACCCCACCCGGCGCGCCATCGTGAGCCGGCTGGCCCGGGGCGACGCCACCGTGACCGAGCTGGCCGCCCCCTTCGCCATGTCGCTGCCGGGGATCTCCAAGCACCTCAAGGTGCTGGAGCGCAGCGGCCTGATCTCGCGGCGGCGCGACGCACAGTTCCGGCCCTGCCATCTCGAGGCCGGCGCGCTCGACGGCGCGCTGGATTGGATCACCACGAACCGGCGGGTGTGGGACGAGCGCTTCGACAAGCTCGACGCGCTGCTGGCCGACCTGCAGCCGGCGCCGGAAGCGCCCAGCGGGCGGGCCCGTGGCTGAGCGCGGCGGGGCTGCGACGGGCAACGCGGGCGAGCTGCACTTCAGCCGGGTCTTCGACGCGCCACGCGAGCTCGTCTTCGCGCTGCATGACCGACCCCGACCATCTCTCCCATTTCTGGGGACCCGCCGGCGTGCAGCGCGCCGCGCGACCGCATCACGGTCGACGCCCGGCCCGGCGGCGTGTTCGAGACCGTGATGGTCAACGACGCCGACGGGAGCGAGTACCCGACCCGGGCCGTCTTCGACGAGGTGCGCGCGCCCGAGCTGCTGGTGTGGACCGAGTCGCACTCGGGCATGCGGGTGCGCGCCGAGTTCGTGGCGCTCGGCCCGCGAGCGCACCGAAGTGAGGATCCATCAGACCTATGTGCCCGAGGCGTTCCTGGCACGCGAGGCCCAGGCCGGCTTCCTCTCGTCGCTCGACCGCTTCGCTGCGTATCTCGGCGGGCTGGTCGCCGCGATGAGCGGCGCCGGTGCCGCCGCAGACGCACTGCGACGCCGGACCATCGCCGACGAGTACGGCGCGCTGGCCGACCTGTTGGAGGCCGCCGGGCCGGACGTCTGGGACGCGCCGTCGCTGTGCGAGGAGTGGCGCACCCGCGAAGTCGTGGCCCACGTGACCATGCCGGCGCGCTACGACGGTCCGGCCTTCATGGCGGAGCTCGAGGCGCGCCGGCGGCGACTTCACGCGCCTGTCCGACGCCGTTGCGGCACGCGACGGCGCGCTGCCGACGGCACCCTGCTCGCCGACCTCCGCTCCCCGGTCTTGCACGGATGGGAGCCACCGGGTGGTGGCGCCGAGGCCGCACTGACCCATTGCGTGATCCACGCGCTCGACATCACCGAGGCGGTGCCGCTTGGCGCGGCGGGTGCCCGAGCCGTGCCTCCGCACGGTCCTCGCGCTCGTGGAAGCCGACGATGGGCCGAACCTGTTCGGGGTCGATCTCAGCGACGTGGCGCTACGGGCGGACGACCTGAAGTGGTCGTCGGGCACCGGTGCCGTGGTGGGGGGTCGGCCCAGGTCCTTGGCCCTCGTCGCCTGCGGGCGCCTGCTGCCGCCGGGGCGCCTGCACGGTGAGGCGGCGCCGCGCTTCACGCGGGCGTGACCCGCGAGGACGGCCCCCCGCCGATGCACGGACGACCGTGCGGCGCGGATTCCGCTGGTCGGCTAGCTCACGCTGTCGGCGCGCGGGCGCCCGGTCGCGCCAGCGGCGCCAGGCCACGATAGCCGCCGCGCAGATCGCCGGCTCTGCTGAAGCCAAGCTGGCGTAGCGACGCTGCGGCCAGGCTCGAGGCATAGCCCTCCGAGCACACCACGACCACGCTTTGTTCGTAGCTGCTGACCTCCGGCAGGGTGTGGCTCCCCGGTCAGGTCGAAGCGCCACTCGAGCACGTTGCGCTCGACGATGAGGCCGAAGCCGAGCTCACCCTCGGTAGCCCGCTGGGCGGCGGGCCGGATGTCGACGACCAGGCCGCCGTCGGCATGGAGTCGCTCGAGCTCGTCCGGCTCGACCCGCCGGATGTCCGGCTCGCGCCCGGGCCAGCAGGTCGTCGGCGCTGTGCGCTGTCAACGGGCGGCCGCCGCCTCCGGGCCGACGGTCCTCACGTCGCGCTCGTGCTCGAATTCGCCGCTGCCGTCGGTGGACCACGCCACGTCGCGCGCGACCAAGTTCGTCTCCCGCCAGTTCGTAGTAAGTCATGGAGGTCAGAGCTGGACTGTAGACGTGGAGGCTGAGGGCATGCGTGTCCGACTCGTTGGTGACATCGTGCACGTGTCCCACACCGAAGCCGAGCGTGGCGCCAGCCTGCAACTCGCGGCGGACCAAGGTGAGGTGTCCCGCATCGTCGCGCCGGGGTACCGCCTCGACCAACGCCCCGCGGATGACGCTCACTGCTCCGGTGGACACGCCGTGATCGTGGAGCTCGACCTTCCCGCCCTTGGGCCAGGCGATCAGCCAGGCGTCGAAGTCGGGGGTGCGGGCCATCAGCCGCCAAGCGCGGCGCCGGGTGTCGAGCGCACCCGGCCAGCGCACGGAAGGAGCGAGATGGTTGGCCACCTCCCGCGGGTCGAGGCGGGAACGGCGCTCGGGGACCGTGACCGGGCTCGCGCCCGCTCTGGCGAGGAGAGGGGGACCCGGGGGCGCCATCTGGGAGAGGCTAGACGCTAAACCTGACTAAGTCAATCATATTTACAGTCTTTAGCCTTCGTCCCTGGCGGGATGGGCTGGACCGGCCAAGATTGCGGTCGTGCATCCCCCGTTCTTCCCATCCTCGGGCGCAAGACCGCGGCACGACCTTCCGACGTGAAGATCATGGGTTCCACCGCGACCGCCGACGCCGGCGTGAAGTCCGTCCCCGACGACGTCGGCTCCACGACGTGGAACCAGCGGATCCGCTCGCTCCTCCTCGGGCCCCACGGAGGCGGGACGTCACGGCGACGCGCCTCCGACGCCGTACGCGTCGGACTCGCCACGGTGCTCGTGGTGATCTGCATCCCGCTGGTGCAGGCGAACACCTCGGTGGAGATCCATGTCACCGAGCTCATCACTCCCGCACCCTCGGGCATCCAATGGTTGATCACCGCACTGTGGTTCGTGGGATCCATCGGGGTCATCGCGCCGCTGGTCCTCGTCGGCCTGCTCGTGCCGCGGCTGAGGGCGGTGCGCCAAATGGCCGTGGCCGGCTTGGCCGCGCTCGCCGTCTGCCTTCTGCTCGACGCCCTGCTGGGTTCCTCCGGCGGACGTCCTCCCATGGCAGCCTTCGACGGTTTCAACCCGCGCTTCCCCATTGTGCAGCTGGCCGTGGCTACCGCCGTCGCCCTGGCGGGCCTGCCCTATCTGAGCCGCCCCATGCACCGACTCGTGACCGGCGCGGTGGCGGTTGCGGCGTTGTGTGCCGTGGTCGGCGGCTACGGACTGCCGCTCGGCGTCATCGCCGCCGTGGTCGTGGGCTGGGGCACGGCGGCCGCCTGTCATCTCGCCATGGGCGCGCCCAACGGATTGCCGTCGGCCGTGGAGGTGACCGAGTCCGTGCGCGACCTGCAGGTCGAGGTGCATGGACTCAGTTCCATGCCCCGCCAGGAATGGGGGGTGGCGGCCTTCGCCGGCACAGATGCGGACGGCCACCAGGTCGAGTTGGCGGTCTACGGACGCGATGCCGCCGACGCGCAGTGGCTGCGCAAGGTCTGGCGGTTCTGCATCTATCGCGACTCCGGCCCCACCCTCATCATCAACCGGCTCCAGCAGGTGGAACACGAGGCCTATCTCACGTTCCTGGCGGCCCACGCCGGGGCCCTGGTCCCCGAGATCGTCGCGGCGGGCCGCTGCGGACCGGCGCACGATGCCGCCCTCGTCACGCGCCTGCCCGACGGGCGTCGGTTCTGCCAACTGCAGGCCGACGAAGTCGGCGACGACGATGTCGACGGCTTCCTCCGCTCCGTGCTGGTGCTCCGCAAGGCCGGGATCTCGCACGGCGCGCTGAGTCCCGAGACCGTGCTCACCACGGCCCACGGTCCACTACTCCGCGATTTCCGACGCGCCTCGTCGTCGGCGCCGCCCATGCGCACCGATCGCGACCTGGCCGCCGCGGTGGCGACCGCAGCCGTCGTGGTCGGCGTCGACCGGGCCGTGTCCTCGGCCTGCCGGGTGCTCGACACCGAGACCATCGAGGCCGTGCTCACCCGGCTCCAGCGTTCTGCGCTCGATCCCGAGACCGAGCGCATGGCCCGGTCGCAGAAAGGCCTGCTCAAGACGCTGCGCGGGTCCCTCGCCACCGCAGCGGGTGTCGAAGTCCCGAAGCTGGTCGAGGCAAAGCGAATCAGTTGGCCCAACCTGCTCATGGTCGTCGGCAGCCTGGTCGGCCTGTGGCTGATTATCGGCGTCCTCACCGAGGCTTCGGGCTCGCTGAGCGTCATCCGCGGTGCCAGCTGGGGCTGGGTGGCAGGGGCCTTCGTGCTGGCGCAGCTCCCCGTGGTCACGGGCGCCTGGGCCCTCACCGGAGCGGTCATGGGGCCGCTGCCCTTCGGGCGCTGCGTGGCACTCGAGGCCTCCAACATGTTCACCTCGTTCGTCGGCGGTGACGCCGCCGTGTTCGCCGTGCGCGTGCGCTTCTTCCAACGGCAGGGGCTCGACGCGCCTGCCGCCATCAGCTCGGGGGCCATCGCCGGAACCGCGAGCTGGGTCGTGAAGGGCGTGTTGTTCCTGGTCTGCCTTCCGTTCGCCATCGGCGACTTCCACGAACCGACGTCGAACGACGGTGCCGGGCACCAGGGCATCGTCTGGATCATCATCCTCGCCGTCCTGGCCATCGCCCTTTTACTTGCGGTGGTGACCCTCGTTCCCCGGGTCCGGCGGCTGGCGACGGAGAAGGCCCGGCCCCACCTCGTCACGATCTGGAAGGACGTCAAGGCCATCGCGGTGGAGCCCCGGAAGATCGCCTACGTGCTGGGCGGGTCGCTGGGCAGCCAGGTCTTGATCGCGCTGTGCCTCGGGGCGTCGTTGCACACGGTGGGCGAGCACGCCAGCTTTGCCACCCTCATTGTGGTGCTGACGCTGGCCGCCATGATCGGCGGCGCCGCCCCGGTGCCCGGCGGAGCCGGTGTCGTCGAGGTGGGGCTGATCGCCGGCCTCACCGCGGCCGGGATCCCGCAGAATGAAGCGGTGGCGGCCGTCTTCATCGAACGTGTGTGCACGGCCTACCTGCCCCCGATCTGGGGCTGGGCCACGCTGGTCTGGATGCGCCGCAGCGACTACGTCTGAGGGCGCAGTCAGCTCGTCCAGCCGTCGGTGGCAGGACTCGTGGTCGCGGTGCCCGTTCCGCCGCCGGTGGCGGTGATGCCCGTCAACGACGGCATGGAGAAGTAGGTGTCGGCACAGGCCAGCGGTGCGGACGAGCCCATGGCGGCGTCGTTGGTCAAGGTGACGGTGAGCGGGTTGTTGGCCTTGCCACTGGCGGCCACGGTGAGCGGCGTCGTCAGCGTGTGGCTACTCCCGCTCGTCGTCGTCGAGAAGTTCCACACCACAGTGCTCGGCGACGAGGCCGAGCAACCGGCCTGCGTCGTGCTCAAGGCACTCGTCGTGTAGCCCGTGGCGTAGGTGGTGCTCGTCGGCAGCTGCAGCGCCGTGATGGTCACGGGGTACGGGTTGCCGTTGCTGATCGTCACCACCACGTCACCGGTCCCACCCGGGTACAGAAGGTTGGTCGCGGTGGGGCTGGCCACCGCGCTGATGGTCACGTTGGAGATGGTGGCCGACTGGGCCTCACCCGAGGAGTTACTCGTCAACCCGACGACCCAGTTCGTCGCGGCGTAGGCCCCTGCTCCCGCCAGTAGCGCGCCCAGGACGACGGCGATGCCTTTGGTGAGCCAGGAGAGCCGCCGCCCCGTCGCATTCGCCACTGCTTCTCGCTCCGCCTCGCTCGCCCGTGCTGCATCCGACGCGCACAAGCGTTGCAGAAATCAGCCTGGGAGCGGACTGAGTACAGCCGCAACCTCTGCACCACGGCACCACTACAGGTTGACCACGGGCAGCATGACCCCCGGCAAAGCCGGCATATGGCATCGACACCACGCGGCATCGACACCAAAGACGCTCAGGCGGCGAAGGGCATCTTCATGACATCGGCAAGATTGCCGCCCATGACCTTCGCCATGTCGTCGTGGGACAGGCCCTCGAGCTCGTCGACGTAGGACAGCGGCTCAGACATCCCCTCAATGTGCGGGTAGTCCGACCCGAACACGACACGGTCCACACCGACCAGGTCGATGAGGCCGCGCGGGTCCTCCTCGTGGAAGGGGTGGATCCAGATGTTCCGCTTGAGCACCATGATCGGGTCCTCGGCGAACAGCGCCGGCTCGTGCTCGTAGGAGCGGCCGAGAGCGTCGATGAGCGGGCGTACCCATGCCGCGCCGTTCTCGACAGGCAGGATGCGCAGAGTCGGGAACCGGTTGAGCAAGCCGTGGCCGATCAGCGACGCCACCGTGTCGAAGATCCCTCGACCTTGGGTATGCGCGATGTTCATGAACGCGGACTGCCCGGCGAACGGGAGGTGCTCGCCGCCATAGTTCCCCTCCCACTGGTTGTAGTAGCGGGTCAGGCCGTCGTCCGACGCGTGCATGCCGACCGTGATGTCGAGCTCGGTCACCCGCTGCCAGAAGGGGTCGAATTCGGGGAGAGCGAACGACCGGTAGCCGCGGTAGCCGGGAACGGGAGCAGGTCGAATCAGAATGAGCTTGGCCCCGCGCTCGACCACCCATTCGAGTTCCTCGATCGCCTTGTCGACGATGGGCAGCGTGATGACCGGGGACGCGAAGATGCGGCCCTCGTAATTGAAGGTCCAGTGCTCGTGCATCCACTCGTTCAGCGCGTGCACGACAATGTGCGTGGCGATGGGGTCGTCGGCGAGGCGCTCCTCGAGAAGGCTCGCCAGCGTCGGCCACATGAGGGCGCGGTCGAGCCCAAGCTCGTCCATCAGGGCGAGGCGCGGCTCGGGCGAGAAGAACGCTTCGGGCGAGCGGATCGGCTCTCCCATGAGCTCGCGGCGCGTCTTGCCCTCCGGATTGCCGTGCTTGAAGAGCTCCTCCGAGGCTCCGGGCCGGCCGACCACGTTGAACGTCGGGTTCGGGATGTACTCGGAGATGACGTTGCGCACCGCGATTTTGGTGCGGCCGTTGACCTCTACGTACTTGATCAGCCCCGAGTACTGGGGCGGCAGGAACTTCGTGAAGGCATCCGTCGTCTCGTACATGTGGTTGTCGGCGTCGAAGACGGGAAAGTCGACAATGGGCTTTGGCATGGCCACCTCCGAGATGACGTGGACCGCAGCGCCGACGTTCGAGGCGCGGCCCGCGGACGGTTTTCAACTTCGACGTCAATATTACAGGACAATGCCTGCGGGCACAACGGGACGACGTGGCACGAGGCAGCCGGCCCTGCAAAGCTTTGCATCGATGCTCCACCCGGACCGCCTGCTTCCGGCCGACCCCGGCGTCCGCCGGATGGCCCGCGCACTGTACGAAGGGACGAAGGCGCTTCCCATCGTGAGCCCCCATGGCCACTGCGACCCGGCGGCGTTCGCCGGTGACGTGGCCCTCGACAGCCCAGCGACCGAGCTGGTGACCAAGGATCACTACGTCCTGCGCATGCTCTACAGCCAGGGCGTACCCCTCGAGACGCTGGGGGTGCAACCACTCGACGGCACGCCGGCGGTCACCGACGGCCGGCGGATTTGGCGCGAGCTCGCGACGCACATCGCTCTCTTTCGGAACACTCCGTCGAAGCTCTGGCTCGATCACACGCTCCAAGAGGTCTTCGACGTGCAGGACCGGCTCGACGAGAAGAACGCCGACGTCCTGTACGACGAGATCTCGGCCCGACTGACGCAAGCGGACTTCCGGCCGCGTGCGCTCTTCGAGCGCTTCGGGATCGAGTTCCTGGCCACGACCGATGGCGCCCTCGACCCGCTCGCGTCGCACGCGCAGCTCCGCCAGTCCGGTTGGTCAGGGCGGGTCGTGCCCACCTTCCGCCCCGACGACGTGGTCGACCCCGACCGGCCCGGCTTCCACTCCCGCGTCGCCGCGCTGGGCCAGCTCACCGGGTCGGACACGTCCAGCTGGGCCGGCTATCTCGACGCATTGCGGAGCCGGCGCGCCGCCTTCGTCGCGGCGGGGGCGACCGCCTCGGACCACGGGCACCCCACACCGGCCACGGCCGACCTGTCGTCTCGGGGCGCAGCAGATCTGTTCGCGCGCATCACGGCCGGACAGGGACAGCCGGGTGACTCCGAACTGTTCCGGGGCCAGATGTTGGTCGAGATGGCAGCCATGAGCCTCGACGACGGGCTCGTGCTGCAGATCCATGCCGGTGCGTGGCGGGATCACAATCCCGCCGTGGCGGCCCGTTTCGGCCCGGACCAGGGCGCCGACATCCCCACGAGGGCCGACTACGTGGGTGGCCTCAAGCCGCTGCTCGACCGGTTCGGCAACGAGCCCGGACTGACCGTTGTCGTGTACACGCTCGACGAATCCACCTACGGGCGCGAGCTGGCGCCCCTCGCCGGCCACTACCCGGCGCTGCGTCTCGGGCCACCGTGGTGGTTCTTCGACAGCCCGGAAGGCATCGGGCGGTTTTATCGATCGGTCGTCGAAACGGCAGGGTTCGCCAACACGGTCGGGTTCAACGACGATGCCCGATCCCTTTTGAGCATCCCCGCCCGTCACGACGTGGCCCGAAGGCTGCAAGCCGGATACCTGGCGGGACTGGTGGCCGAGCACCGCCTGCAGGAAGAGGAGGCGGTCGAGACCGCCGAAGACCTCGCCTACAACCTGGCGCGCCAGGCCTTTAGGGTCTGAGGGTGAAGACCGTGGTGCTGGTGGGTCTGATGGGATCGGGAAAGTCAACCGTGGGCGCGCTCGTGGCGCAGCGCACCGGACGGGCGCTGGTGGACGTGGACACCGTCATCACCGTGCGCATGAACAAGACCGTCCGCGAGCTCTGGGAGGAGGGTGGCGAGGCGGCTTACCGGTACCTCGAATCAGAGGTGGTGCTCGAGACCCTGCGGGAGGACACACCGACGGTGCTGGCTGCGCCGGGAGGGGTGGTGCTCGATCCCCTCGTCCGCGCCGCCCTCGCCGACAGCCTCGTCGTCTGGCTCCGAACCAGCCCGTCGACGTTGGCCGGACGGGTCCGCCCGGGCGATCACCGCCCGCTTCTCGAAGACCGACCGGCCGAGACCTTCGCCGCCATGGCCGAGATGCGTTCCGAGCTCTATCGGCAGGTGGCCACCGCGATCATCGACACCGACGGCCGCGCCCCGGAATCCATCGCGGACGAGGTGCTGGGACTGCTGACCCCTCGCCCGGACCACGGCTAGCCGACGCACGGGGAGACAGCATGCTGCGACCACAGGACACCGTCACGCGCGAGACCAAGCGGCTCGACGGCATCTGGAGCTTCACGGCCGACACGGCCGGAGTGGGCCGAACCGAAGGCTGGTGGCGCGCCGCGCTCCCCGACGCCCGACCGATGCCCGTGCCGAGCAGCTTCAACGATGTCCTGGTGGACGGCGAGCTGCGCGATCACGTCGGCGACGTCTGGTATCAGCGTCGGGTCTTCATCCCCCGCGGTTGGGCCGGACAACGGATCGTGCTGCGGTTCGACGCGGCCACCCACCGCGCCACCGTGTGGCTCGGGGACAGCTGTGTGTTGGAGCACGAGGGTGGCTACACCCCGTTCGAAGCCGACGTGACCGCCTTCGTGACGCCGGGCGAGCAGTGCCGGCTCACGGTCGCGGTCAACAACGAGCTCTCGTGGCAGTCCATCCCACCGGGAGTGGTCGAGGTGTTGCCCGACGGGACCCGGCGGCAGCGCCAATATCACGACTTCTTCAACTACGCCGGGCTCCACCGCAGCGTCTGGCTCTCTACGACCCCACGTGCCCGGATCGACGACCTCACCGTCGTGGCCGACCTCGAGGCGGGGACGGGGTTGGTCCGCTATGCGGTAGCGGTGGCCGATGCCGGCGCGGCGAGCGTCCGGGTGCGGCTCCGCGACGCCCGCGGCGACGAGGTCGCCTCTGCACGTGGTGCGGACGGTGTCCTGCGCGTGCCGCACCCAGAGCTCTGGCGGCCGGGGCGCGGCTACCTCTACGAGCTCGAAGCCGAACTGGTCGCTGATGACATCGTCGTCGACAGCTACGTGCTCCCGGTCGGCATCCGCACCGTGCGGGTCGAGGGCACGCAGATTCCTCATCAACGGCGAGCCCTTCTACTTCAAGGGCTTCGGGAAGCACGAGGATCTGAATGTCCACGGCCGGGGTCACGACGATGCCGCCATGGTGCACGACTTCTCCCTGCTCTCTTGGATCGGGGCCAACTCGTTCCGCACCTCGCACTACCCCTACGCCGAAGAAGTGCTGGAGCATGCCGATCGCGAGGGGATCGTCGTCATCGACGAGACGGCAGCGGTCGGGCTCAACCTGGGCGTGGGTGGCGGCCTCTTTCTCGGCGGCCCGAGGACGACCTATTCGGAGGAGACGATCGGCGCCGCCACCCAGCACGTGCATCGCCAGGCGATCGAGGAGCTCATTGCGCGGGACAAGAACCATCCCTCTGTCGTCCTCTGGAGCCTGGCCAACGAGCCCGAGTCGCACACCGAAGCGGCGCGGGCGTACTTCGCTCCCTTGTTCGAGGCGGCGAGGAGTGCCGACCCGAGCCGGCCCGTCGGCTTCGTCAACATGATGTTCGCTCTCCCCGACACGTGCACGGTGACCCCTCTGGCTGACGTCGTCATGATCAACCGCTACTACGGCTGGTACGTCGAGCCCGGCGACCTCCACGCAGCCGAACGGGGGCTGGAGGCCGAGCTCCAGTCCTGGGCCTCGCTGCACGGCAAGCCCATCATCGTGACCGAATACGGGGCCGACACCATGTCCGGCCTGCATTCGACGGAGGGGAGCCTCTGGAGCGAGGAGTACCAGGTGGCGCTCCTGGAGACCTATCACCGCGTCTTCGATCGCACCGAGGCGGTCGTCGGCGAGCACGTCTGGAACTTCGCCGACTTCGCCACCGGGCCGTCGTTCATGCGCGTCGACGGCAACAAGAAGGGCGTGTTCACGCGCGACCGGCGGCCCAAAATGGCCGCACATGACCTGCGACGGCGCTGGCGTGACGCTACGTAGCGCGTGCCGTCGAGTGCTCGGAGGACGAGCTCCCCGAAGAGCTCCTTCGTCGAAGGGCCGTCGCCGAGCATGGCGACGGCCACCGCACCGACCTCACCGGTCGGCAAGCTGATGGTCGTCAGCGGAGGCGCCACCATGGCCGCCATCGGCACGTCGTCGAATCCCGACGACGCTGAGGTCGCGGGGAACGGAGATGCCGCGGCCGGTCAGGCCGGCGACCACACCGAGTGCCATCTGGTCGTTGAACGCGAGGACGGCCGACACGCCGCTGGCCACGATCTCCGGCACGACGATCGCCGTGGCCTCGAAGGTGGGCTCGGAGACGCTGAGCTCGACCACCTCCATCCCGCTCGTCGCGCCGGTGCTGCCGCACGGCGCTGCGCCGCTCCCCCGCCGCCCACGACCCGCTCGGTCCGCCGAGGTAGGCCAACCGCCTGTGTCCGAGACCGGCCAAATGCTGCAGGGCGTCGGCCACGGCCGGTGCCGTCCGCAGCAGGATCGAGGCGTGCTCGCGTACCGGGCGGTTGACGAAGACCGCCGGCGTGGATCCGAGAGCGTGCAGCGCACGATGGAGGCGACGCGGCGAGACGACGATGAATCCGTCGACCTCCCGGGACAGCGACTCCGCCGCGCGCACCTCTTCGTCCGGATGCTCGCCGGTGTCCACCAGCAGCACCTGCAGATCGCTCTGCCGGGCCGACCGCTCCACCGATCGCACCAGGGACGCGAAGTGAGGGTTGGTGATGTCGGGGACGATCACCGCGACGTTCCCCGTCCGTCCGGTGATGAGGCCGCGGGCCGCGCGGTTCGGCACGAAGCCGAGCTCCCGCACCGCCGCCTCGACGCGACGCCGGGTCTCCGGTGCCACCTTCTCGGGCACGTTGATGGTCCGCGACACGGTTGCCGCATGCACGCCGGCGCGTGCCGCAACGTCGAGGATCGTTGCTCGCTGCTCGCGCCGCACGACGCCCGACCCTACACGGCGTCCTGTCGCCGCCGAGGGGACGGATGACAGCCGCAGCAACGGCAACGGTTGCGCAGCAGCACGCTGCACCGAGGCCCAGGCGGACGCGCTCCCGGACTACGACCGTTCTCGCGCACCGTGCATCACCCACCTCGGTTTCGGAGCGTTCGCCCGGGCACACCTCGCCGTCTACGCCGACGACGCTGCTGCGCCGGGGCCGGCCCGCGCTGATCAGGGGCGTCTCCATCAGGAGTCCGGCGGGCGCAGGACCAACTCGAGCCACAGGACGGGCTCTTCACCGTCGCCGTGCGGGAGCCCGGCGAGGACACCGTCGCTCGAGGTGATCGGCGCGTTGGCCTCCATGGAGACCGGGGCGGCCGCAGCGCTCGACGCAATGACCGCACCGACCACCAGGCTGGTGACGCTGACCATCACGGAGAAGGGCTACGAGCCCTCCCTCGACACGCCGAGACCCTCGAAGGCGCACGGCGACCATGCCCGCGCTCATCGCCTTGGCCCTGGCCCAGTGCCGGCGGGACGGATTGGACCCTCCGGTCTTCGCTCCGCTCGACAACCTCCTCGACAACGGCAACCGTCCTGCGCGCACGCGTCCTCGAGGCCGCCGAGCGCATCGACCCCCAGCCTCGCACCGTGGATCGCCGACAAGGTCCTCTTCCCCAGCTCGGTGGTCGACCGGATGGTGCCCGCGCCGACCGAGCGCGACGTGGAGGACATCGCCGACAGGCTTGGGCTTGCTCGACCTGGCTGCAGTCAGCACGGAGCGACACCGCTCCTGGATCATGCGAGTCGGTCGCCGGATTGGCTCCACTGGGCGACGTCGGCGTCCGGCTCGTCGACGACGTGACCCCCTACGAGCGGCGCAAGCTCTGGCTCCTCAACGGCCCGCATTCGGCCGCGGCGTACGGCGGCCTGCTGGCTCGGCCACGACACCATCGCCGACGCCGTGGCCGACTCGACCATCGCGCGCTTCGTGCGGGGCCTCGTCGACGACACGCTCGAGGTCGGCCGAGTTCCCTGCCGCGTTGGAGCCGGCCGCATTCGCCGACGAGGCTCTGCGACGGTTCGCCAACCCGGCCCTCGGCCACAGGTGCGCGCAGGTCGGGGCCGACGGCTCGAGCAAACTGCCCCAGCGCCTGCTTCCGGTCGTCGCCGGCCGCAGAGAACGGACGCTCCCCACCACGAGGTTCGCCGTCGTGGCCGCCATCTGGATCGCGGCGACCGCAGGCGTCGCGGTGCGCGGCGTGCGCCTGCCAGCAACTGGAGGACCCGATCGCCGAGGCGCTCCGTGCCGCCTCGCGCCGCGACGACCTGCAGGAGCTCAGCCACCTCGCGCTCGGATCGCTCGCCGACGCCGCATTCACCGCCGAGGTGGCGTCAGCGCTGCGACGCCTGACCACCGAGGGACCCGCGCTCCTGGAGGCGGAACGGTGACGGTCGCCGTGGGGGGGCCCGGTCAGACCCTCGACCCCGAGGTGGTCCGCTCCTTCGTGCGGGCGCAGGTCGCCGGATTGGACCTGGCCGGCCGGTCGCTGTGCGTGGTCATTCCCGATGGCACCCGCCAATGCCCGCTGCCGCTCCTCCTCCAGGCTGTCGAAGAAGGGGTCGGCGGCCGGGCGAGCTCCTGCGTTGCGGTCGTCGCGCTCGGCACGCACGCGCCCATGTCCGACGCTGCCATCGCTGCGCTCGTCGGGCCGGCATCGATTCCCACCCGCAACCACGCCTGGTGGGACGACGGCACCTTCGTGCACGTGGGCACGCTGCCCGGCGAGCTGGTCAGGGAGCTCTCCGGGGGACGGATCCATGACTCCATCGAGGTGCGCATCAACCGGCTGGTCGTCGAGAGTGACGTGACGCTGCTTGTGGGCCCGGTGCTCCCCCACGAGGTCATCGGGTTCTCCGGCGGCAACAAGTACCTGTTTCCCGGCCTGTCGGGCCAGGAGATGATCGACGTCACGCATTGGCTCGGTGCCCTGATCACCAGCAGCGAAATCATCGGGACCCGGGGCATCACGCCGGTGCGGGCCCTGGTGGATGCCGCGGCAGGCCTGGTGCCCGGCGAGCGCCACGCACTGTGCGTCGTCGTGGAGCACGTCAGCGGCGGGCTGGAGTCGCTCTCCTTCGGGGAGCCCGAGCAGGCGTGGGCCGACGCGGCGGACGTCGCGGCCGAGACGCATGTCGAGTATCTCGACAGGCCGGTCGCACGCGTCCTTTCGTTGGTCCCCGAGCGCTACCCGGACCTGTGGACCGGGGCGAAGGGCTTCTACAAGGTCGAGCCCGTCGTCGCCGACGGGGCGAGGTCGTCCTGTACGCGCCGCACATCACCGAGATCGCGGCCATGCACCCTCGCCTGACGGACATCGGCTACCACTGCCGCGACTTCTTCCTGGCTCATTGGGACCGCTACCGCGACGTGCCGCTGGGCGAGCTGGCGCACTCCACCCACCTCTTCGGAGCCGGGACGTACGACCGGGCGACGGGTGAGCACCAGCGCGTGCACGTGACGCTCGCCACCGGCATCCCCGAGGCCCTGGTCCGACACGCGAACCTCGGCTACCTCGCGCCCGACGCCGTCGACCTCGACGACCTGGCTGGCCGACCCCGACGCCCTGGTGGTGCCCGACGCCGGCGAGGTGCTCTACCGGCTCCGGTAGGGCACCGTCCCGCTCGCTCATTCTCCGGGGTACACCACGCCGAGGTCGGCCCGGATGGTGTCCAGCGTCGTGGCCAGCGCGATGGACTCGTCCAGAGAGACGACGTCGCTCTCGGTCCGCCCCTCGGCCAGGCATCGGTGCACCTCGTCGATCTCGAAGCGCAGCCCGTTCCCCTCGTAGGACGCGTCGATGTGGTCGACGCCGGCCGCGCTCGAGACGGTGAGCGAGTTCGGGCAGTGCATCATCGCCGGAAGATCGATGACTCCTTCGGTCCCCGCGATGCGAGCCGTACACGTCAGGTTGACCCGTATGGCCGCCTTGACCACGCCCAGCCTTCCTTCGGGGTGGTGCAGCAACGCGGTGACCACCTCGTCGACGCCGGTCTCGCCCACCACGCCATCTGACACGACCCGCTCGATCGGGCCCAGGACGAGCGTGCAGAGCTGGATGGGGTAGATCCCGAGGTCGAGGAGCGCGCCGCCGCCGAGCTCGCGAGCGAAGTGCCGGTGATCGGGATCCACCGGTCGCCGGAACCCGAAATCGGCCTCGACGAGCAGCGGCTCGCCGATGCGACCCGCCCCGATGACGTCGACCAGGGAGCGGTAGGCCGGAAGGAACCGGCTCCAGATGGCTTCCATCAGGAAGAGCCCCCGGCTCCGGGCCTCCTCGGCCATCCGTGCCGCCTGGCGGGCGTTGAGCGCGAACGGCTTCTCGCACAGGACGTGCTTGCCCGCCCGCAGGAGGGCGATGGTGTCGACCTCGTGGCGGGAGTGCGGCGTGGCGACGTAGACGACGTCGACATCGGGATCGGCGGCGAGTGCGTCGTAGTCGCCGTAGCGGGTCGGTATGTCGAACCGGTCGCCGAAGGCCTCGGCCCGCTCGGCCGAACGTGAGGCCACGGCCGTGATGGTGCCTCCCTCGGCCCACTGCATCGCCTCCGCGAATCCCGTGGCGATGCTGCCCGGTCCGATGACGCCCCAGCGGATCATTGTGTGCGGCCCTTGGCGCCGTGACGAGGCATGGATCCCTTCCACTCCGAGAAGACTTCTCGCGCTGATAACGCTATCATCGGCCGCTGCCTGGGACAACGCGCCGAGATCATGGCGGCGGACCCGGGCGGAGCCACGACAGGAGGACCATGACCGAGCTCTTCACCCCGCGACCGGAAGACCACTTCACCTTCGGGCTCTGGACCGTGGGGAATCCCGGCCGGGATCCCTTCGGCACCGAGGTGCGTGCGCCGCTCGATCCGGTCGATTCGGTGCATCGGCTCGCCGAGCTCGGCGCATACGGCGTGAGCTTCCACGACAACGACCTCGTCCCGTACGGCTCCTCGCGCCAACGAGCGCGACGACATCCTCAAGCGGTTCCGGCGCGCGCTCGACGCGACCGGCATGCACGTCCCCATGGTGACGACGAACCTCTTCTGGCGGCCCGTCTTCAAGGAGGGGGCGTTCACGGCCAACGACCCGCGGGTGCGCCGGCTCTCGGTCAAGAAGGCGTGTGAGGCGACCGAGCTCGGCGCCGAGCTCGGCGCCGAGGTGTTCGTGCTGTGGGGTGGCCGTGAGGGCATGGAGGCCGAGGCGGCCAAGGACGTGCGGCTCGCCCTCGATCGCTACAAGGAGGCGATCGATCTCGTGTGCGAGCACATCGTGGCGCGGGACCTTCGCCTTCGCATCGCGCTCGAGCCCAAGCCGAACGAGCCCCGCGGCGACATCCTCCTCCCGACGGTAGGTCACGCGCTCGCCTTCATCGGGATGCTCGAACGTCCCGAGATGGTCGGGCTCAACCCGGAGTTCGCGCACGAGACCATGAGCGGCCTCTCCTTCTCGCAGGCAGTGGCGCAGGCCCTCTGGCAGCACAAGCTCTTCCACATCGACCTCAACGCGCAGCGGATCGGCAAGTTCGACCAGGACTTCCGGTTCGGCTCCGAGGGGATCCGTGACGCCTTCTATGTGGTCAAGCTCCTGGAGGATTCCGGGTGGGACGGCATGCGGCACTTCGACGCGCACCCGTACCGCACCGAAGACGCCGACGGCGTATGGGACTTCGCCCGCGGCTGCATGCGCACCTACCTGATCCTGGCCGACAAGGCGCGTCGCTTCCACGAGGACGCGGAGATCCAAGAGGCGCTCCGAGTGGCCAAGGTGGCCGAGCTGGCCGAGCCCACGACCCCGGCCGGCGGCCTCGGACGAACTGCTGGCGGGCACCTACGACGAGGACGCGCTGGCGGCACAGGGCTACGGGCACGAACGCCTGGACCAGCTCGTCACCGAATTGCTGCTCGGGGCCCGCTAGTGCCCCTGGTGGTCGGGGTCGACTCGTCCACGTCCGCCTGCAAGGTCCAGGTCCGCGACGTCGATACCGGCGCCGTGGTGGCGTCCGGCCGTGCCGCGCACCCTCCGACGTCCCCGCCGCGCAGCGAGCAACATCCCGCGGCGTGGGAACACGCGTTCCATGCGGCCTGCGCCGAGGCCGCCCTCCCGGCCAGAGAGACGCCATCCGCCATTTCCGTGGCCGCCCAGCAGCACGGACTCGTCGTCCTCGGCGACGACGGCGACGTCCTGCGTCCGGCCAAGCTCTGGAACGACACCGAATCCGCACCCGACACCGGCATGCTCCTGGCCGCGCTGCCGGGCGGTCAGGCCGGCTGGGCCGCCGCGTGCGGAAGCGTCCCGCTCCCGAGCTTCACGATCGCCAAGCTGCACTGGCTCCACCGCTGCGAGCCCGAGACCTTCCGGCGCGTCGCGACCGTTCTGTTGCCGCACGACTGGCTCACCTTCCGGCTCACGGGCCGGCGGACCACCGATCGGGGGACGCCTCGGGAACGGGATACTGGTCGCCGCGAGAAGCCCGCTACCGGGACGACCTCCTGCGTCTCGTCAGCGACGACGTCGACTGGGGGGCGGCGCTCCCCGAGGTGCTCGCACCCGACGCCATCGCCGGGGAGTGGCGCGGCGCGGGGATCACGGTGGCCGCCGGGACGGGCGACAACATGGCCGCCGCCCTCGGCCTCGGCCTCCGGCCGGGCGACCTGGCGCTGAGCCTCGGCACGAGTGGCACGGCGTTCACCGTCTCCACCGAAGCGCCAGCGGACCCGACCGGAACGGTGGCCGGCTTCGCCGACGCGACCGGCCGCTACCTGCCGCTGGTCTGCACCATGAACGCGACCAAGGTGACCGACGCCGTGGCGCGGCTGCTCGGAGTGGACCAGGCGCATTTCGACGCACTGGCCCTCGAGGCGCCGGCCGGCGCGGGTGGTCTGGTGCTCGTCCCCTACCTCGACGGCGAGCGGACGCCCAACAGGCCGGATGCGACTGGCGTGCTGACGGGCTTGCGCACCGACGTGACACCGGCCCAACTCGCCCGGGCCGCCGTCGAAGGCGTGGTCTGCAATCTGCTCGCCGGGGCGGACGCGCTCGGCACCGACACGGCACACGGAACGCGTGTTCCTCGTCGGCGGTGCCGCCCGCAGCGCCGCCTACAGGCGCGTCGTGGCCGACCTCACCGGACGCCCCGTCCGGGTGCCGGCTCGAGAACGAGCTCGTCGCCGCCGGTGCGGCAGTCCAGGCCGCCGCAGTCCACCACGGACGCGATGTCGACGCAGGTGGCCGAGGCGTGGGGACTGGGCCGCGGCGAAACCGTCGAGCCGGACGGCACCGTCGACCATGCCGCCATCCGGGCCGCCTACGCCGACGCCGTTGCGGAGGCTCCGGAATGACCTATCGCAAGTTCGACTCCACCGAGGCATGACGGCCGACATGCCACCGCGCCGTGCCGTCATGGCCGACGTCGCCGCCCAAGCCGGCGTCTCCGTCATGACGGTTTCCCGCGTGCTGAACGGGTTCGCCGGCGTCGCCGAAGAGACCCGGCTCCGCGTCGAGGAGGCGGTGATCGCCCTCGACTACCAGGCGAACACGGCGGCGCGGGTACTGGCCGGCGGCCGATCCCGGACATTGGGGGTGATGGCCGTCGAGACCGAGCAGTTCGGACCGTCCCACATGCTCTTCGGCATTGAGGCGGCGGCGCGAGAGGCCGGTCATCTGCTGAGCTTCGTCACGCTCAGCAGGAGCGGCAATGACATGGCGTCCACGCTCGACCGCTTGCGGGCGTCCCATGCGCAGGGAGTCATCGTGGTCGCACCGGTCAAACGCGTCATCGAGGCCGCGGCCCGGCTCGATGGGGACATGCCCCTCGTCGTGGTGGGAGGCGATCCGGCCATCGGCACGCCGACCGTCACGATCGACCAGCTCGAGGGGGCCCGCCTCGCCACGCGACACCTCCTCGACCTCGGCCACCGCACCGTGCATCACGTCGCCGGGCCACAGAGCTGGATCGACGCCACGGCGCGCCTGCGAGGCTGGTCGGAAGCACTCCGGTCGTATCCAGCGGAACGCGGAACGTCCGTGGCGGGAGACTGGGGGCCCAGCAAGGGCTACGACGCCGGAAGGCGGCTCGCCGCCGATCCGGCGGTGACCGCCATCTTCGCCGCCAACGACCAGACGGCGCTCGGGGTGATCCGAGGCCTCCATGACGCGGGTCGACGGGTCCCCGAGGACGTGAGCGTGGTCGGATTCGACGACACGCCCGAATCGGGCTATTTCCTGCCGCCGCTGACGACGGTCCGTCAGGACTTCGGCGAAGTTGGGCGCCGTAGCGTCGAGCTGCTGCTCGCACTCGCCGACAATGATCCGGTGGAGCGACACGTCGTCGTCCCCGCCGCACTTGTCGTCCGTGGGAGCACGGCAGAGCCTCCCGGCTGAGCGCCCCAGCTGCATCGAGCGCTCCGTGACCGTGCCTCGTCGCGGAATGTTCGGAACTTCGCGAAGATGTCGTCGATGGGATGGGAGGCGCTCGAGCAATGGGGTGACGATGTCGCTCGCATCGAACCGTTCGCTGGCGGAGTGGCCAACGACGTGTGGAGCGTCCGCGTCAACGGGGATCTCGCCGTTGGTCGTCTCGGTGCCAGGAGTGACGCTGACCTCGCTTGGGAGACCGAGCTCCTCCAACACCTGGAACGTGAGGGTCTGACGGTGCCGGTGCCGATCGCGACAACGGACGGCCGGCTGTTCGCCGACGGTCTGGTGGTCATGACCTACGTCGAGGGAGGACCACCCGAGACGGAGAACGACTGGCGTCGCGTTGCCGACGCACTCCGTCAGCTGCATCGGTTGACACAGGGCTGGCCGCAACGGCCGGGCTGGCGGTCGTCGACCGACCTCCTGCACGAAGAAACCGGGACGAAGATCGACCTCCGCGCCATGCCCTCTGAAGGCGTTGCTCGATGCCGGGCAGCATGGTCCCGCCTCAGCGGACGTCCGACCTGCGTCGTCCACGGCGACCCCAACAACCCTGGAAACGTCCGCGTGACCGCGGATCGCGTGGCACTGATCGACTGGGACGAGTCGCACGTCGATGTCCCGGACTTTGACCTCGTGCTTCCTCACAACGCCGCCGATCTCGACAGCGTGGCGCGCGACATCGCCGAGCAAGCATCGGCTGCATGGGAGGCTGCCGTTTGCTGGGACGACGGCTACGCAGTTGAGCGGCTCGCCGAAGTCCGAGCGGTCTGACCAACCCGGTCGAATCGACAGGCCGCGATAGCTGGCGCTATTGGCGTACGAGCGACTGCCGTTACGGCCCGCCACTGAGGGAGTAGGTCTCCCACCTACCCCCGCCGAGCGGGATGTACAGGACCATCGTGCACACCGTGATCGTCGGCGGATTCGGCGCGGCGGTGACGGCGTAAATCGAGCGCCCACTGAAGGTCCAGGACAGCCGGCTCCAATGCGCACCGGCCTCGCTGTCATGGGACGCGAACAAGGCGGGGCTCCCTTGTTCCGGGCCGCCGTCTTCATACGTCCGTCCGCAGTAGCCAATCCGGCTCGGCACGTTCCAAAAGGCAAACGTTCCGTAGTCCTTCCGGCTGAAGGCGGCGGCTCCGATCGGATAGACGACCCCCACTCCGACGACAACCAGAAACGCAATGACGGTGATTCGCTGCCTTCGGGTCGTACGCCCGCCTGGCGCGACATTGCCCGATGGCTCGGTCCACACAGCGTCATCGATTCCCCCGACCCTGACCATCGCTCTCATGGTACGGGGTGCCGCCCAGCGCCGTGGGAGGGAGTACGTCTGCCCGGTCGGCCCGCGCGAACTAACTTCGGTCGAGGTCCCGGTTCGGAGGCTCAGCATGGCCAAGCTCATCTACATAGCGAACGCGTCGCTCGACTGCTACATGGAGGATCCAGACGGCGGCATTAACTGGGGGAACCCTGACGAGGAGTACTTCACTTCCATCAACGGCCTACAGCGACAGGTCGGCACGTACCTCTATGGACGTGGCATGTACGAGGCGATGGTCTACTGGGAAACCGCACCCGTCGCCGACCAGCCGTCCTGGGTCGTGGACTTCTCGAACATGTGGCGAGCGGCCCGGAAGATCGTGTTCTCGAAGACACTGGCTTCGGCATCGAGCGCCCAGACCGCCCTTGAGCAAAGCTTCGATGTGGAGGCCATTCGGCAGATGAAGACGGGCGAAAGCCGGGATCTCACGGTAGGAGGAGCTGATCTCGCCGCCCAGGCCTTTGCGGCGGAGCTGGTTGACGAGTGCCACCTCTACTACTGGCCGATCGTGCTCGGGGGCGGCAAACATGCCCTCCCCACGAAGTCGCGCCTCAGCCTCGAGCTGCTCAACGAGCGACAACTCCGCAGTGGAATCGTCTACCTGCATTATCGCGTCACCCACGCATGACCGCCTCGGTGCTCAAGGCGAAGCGGCCCTGAGGCCGGTGATCTGTCTTCACTACCCCCGGAGAATCTGCGTGACATCCCAGTGGTGGTGGACGGCATCATGGGTGTTCGACGCCACAACATCGTGAAGCTCCATCTCTCCCCGCTCTGAGTGCAACATCACCACTGAGGCAGCATCCGCCTCCCTGACCGCGTTCAGCCAGGAATCAACCGCGATCCGCAGCGACCATTGCGCTCCCTGCAGGGCCACTTCGTTGTAGTGCCTGGACTCCGCCAGAAGATCAGGGTCATATGGGACGACGTGGGTATCAGCACCGCGTGCCACGGCGACGAGCCGCTCCGACCAGATCCGCGTGTTGTCCGTCATGTGGGCGATGTAGCCGGACACGTTCCACCCAAGGTGAGGCAGTCGCTCGGTTCCCGTCGCGTCCTTGACCAACTCGTCGATGGAGTCGGGCATCCCTCGCATCAGCGACACTGTGGTTGCGAGTCCAGCTGACCATGTAAAGGCACATTCGCGGCAAGGCTCGCCATAGAGGGGCGCGCCCAGTTATCCACCCGGGAAGTATTCCACCGAGCGAGGCCCGGACCCGGCTGGTTGCGCGCCACCGGGAGACGAGACCTCGACCAGAAACGCGGATCGGGACGGGGCAGACCCGCCGGCACCGCTAGGTTCCGACATATGAAGCTCACCGTGCAGACGTTCCAGACCCTCGACGGCGTGTCGCAGGCGCCCGGTGGACCCGATGAAGATCCCAGCGACGCCTTTATCCATGGCGGCTGGCAGGCCCCGTTCGTCGACCCAGCCGTCGGCGAATTCGTCGTGGAGCTCAACAGCCATGCCAGCGCGTTCCTGTTCGGTCGTCGAACGTTCGAGATCTTTCGCGGCCACTGGCCTGATCAGACCGATCCCGCCGACCCTCTCGCCACCGCTATCAATTCGCTGCCCAAGTACGTCGTCTCCGACTCCCTCAGCGAGGCCGATGCGACCTGGCGCGGCGAGCACCCCGACACGGCTCATCTCGTGACCGGCGACGTGGTGGCATCGGTCCGAACGCTGAAGGACGAGGCCGGCGACGAGTTGCAGATCTGGGGAAGCGGCAATCTGCTCCAGACGCTGTTACGGCACGATCTCGTCGATCGGTTCCGTCTCATGACATTCCCGGTCGTCCTCGGCTCCGGGCGCCGCTTGTTCAACGATGGCATCTTGCCCACGACGCTGCGCGCCGTCGATCTCACCGTCACCGAAGGCAGCATCGTCATCGGGACCTACGAGCCAGCAGGTCCGGTCGGACACGGTGAGATGTAGGAGGCAGCCGAGCTCAAGCTCGAGAAATCCGATGGAGTGCCCTTTCGCTTCCTGGGTGCCACTGGGCCCTGGCGTCGATCACGAGCGTACGGCTGACCTTGTCGTGCAAGCACTGGCGCATCGGATCCCAGAGGGGGAAGAGCATGTCGATGATCCACGGGATGAAGAGCAGCACGGCCATGAAGTATTCGAAAAAAGCCCGCCACACCGCCCGTAGGTACCCGATCGACTCGCCGCTACCGATGTCGACGGCTCGGATACCCACGGCCATCATGCCCACCGTCTGGCCACGCCTCGAACCACACAACAACATGCCGTACAGCAACGCGACGGCTACCTGAATAGAGATTCCCTCCCAATTGAGGTTGAAGCTCGCGTAGTGGGAGGCGGAACCGTCGGCATACGTGGCGGTGGTGCTCGTGTGGCTGTACGCACCGCTCAAGGCGATGATGACGCCGGAGACGACGCCGACGATGAGCCAGTCGATGAGCCATCCTCCGAGGCGGAGGCCGTAGCTGACGAATGGCGGCCCGAGTTGGGTCGGGAGGGCCTGCGGGGGAGGCATGGCTGTCATCTGGGTGTGCCCGGTCCACTGCGCACCGTCCCACCAACGCTGCAGCCCGGGAGGACCAGACGGATCGGGGTACCAGCCCCCTGGTGGCGTCGACGTCATGCCTCTCCTCTCGCCCGGTCAGCGCGCATCTCGACCTGCCGGATACCTTCTCGCAGTATGGAACAGGCTCTTGCCGATCTGGTCGGTCCCGACCTGCGCGTCTCTTCTGTGGAATCAATCCCGGGACACTTTCGGGGGAGCTCGGCCTGCATTTCGCCCGGCGTGGGAACCGGTTCTGGAAGTTGCTCTGCGCCGGTGGGTTCACTAGGACAGTTCTCTCTCCAGACGAACAGCCCATCTTGCCCGCACTGGGTATCGGCATCACGAACCTCGTGGGGCGGGTGACCGCCGCCGCCAGCGAGGTCAGCGGCTCCGAACTGCGCGGAGGCGCAACGCTGCTGGAGGCCAAGGTGGAGATGTTGCGGCCCCGCTGCGTCGCGGTCCTCGGGCTCCAGGCATACCGGACGGCGTTCTCCAGACCAAAGGCGACAATCGGTCTCCAGCCCGAACTCCTCGGCGGTGCTCTTCTGTGGCTTCTCCCCAACCCGAGCGGACTCCAGGCCCACTATCAAGTCCCCGAGATGGCGGAGATGTACAAATCCCTCTTCGCCGCCACTGGGTCGGATTGACTCCCACGCCACAAGGTGACCCAGATCATCGCGGCGGTCTGGCACCACGGGACAAAGACATTGACCGCTCCGCAGTGTGATGGCCGTCAGATCCTCAGATCGACCTGACCTCGGGGAGCCAGGTCGATGTAGTTGATACGGCGGGTGTCGATCGTCGTTTGCTCCGCGTTGCGACGAGGCACGCCCTGAACGGAGGACCCTGAGGACGATCTGCGGTCGGCCAGGTGACGGCGCTCCCTCTTCCGCGCGGCTCCGGCCGATGCAGCTTGGTCGTCGTGGGCATTGAGCGCATCCGCCAGCAGTCGGTAGGCCTTCCCCGCAAGGGCGGCGGCTTCACCATCGAAGGTCGTGGCTTGTGCCTTGGCCAGCAGCTTGGTTGCCCGCGCAATCGTCTCTTTGTCCATGGTGCGTCCAGGTTACGAATCCGCTGGCGAAAGCACACCCCTACCAACGGACCCTTTCACCCAATTTCGCGACAACTCGACCTCGACGACGCCTTCATCGGTTGACGACCCACCGAAGCTGGGCGGATTCGGCCGAACGCTCACCACGCCTCCGGAACGCTGTGAGAAAACCGCGATGGGAAGTTGGGGGGTCTTCGCTTCACCCCGTCGTAGTCACCTGTCTGGATTCTTCTTTGCGCCCCCGACGTGGTCACAGCCAACCTCGCCCTTGAACCCCAACAGCTTCAAGACGGCTTTGCCCAGACGGCTCGGCTTCTCCCTCCGCTGGGCCGCCAGTGCCTCAGCCTCATGCCCCTTGGTGATGTGCACGGGGAAGTTGTCGCGCGTCCCGTTAGGCTCCACCGCATTGACACTAACGACTCGCCGCCGGATCGGAGGGAACACATCGGCAAACTCCGACGAAGCGATCCGAGCCCCAGCTCCCGGGGACTGACGGCATGACCGAACTGAGCCCATCAGACCTCGTCCAGGCGGAGAAGGAGTCGACCACCGCTCGGATCGAGGCATTGAGTGCCGAATTCGACGACATCGTTGCGGGGACCGCTCACGCCAACTCTGACGACGAACATGACCCCGAGGGTTCGACGGTCGCCTTCGAACGAGCGAGGGTCTCCACACTCTTGGCCCAAGGACGTATGTATCTGGAAGAACTTGCACGTGCTCAAGGGCGGATCGCAGACGGCACGTACGGTGTGTGCGAACAGTGTGGCGCTGCGATCCCGCAGGAACGCCTGGTCGCGCTGCCGACAGCCCGCACGTGCATCCGATGCCGGGCGTCCAGCAGCTAGTTGGGCGATTTCCGACGTGAGGATGGCGCCTGTCGAGAGCTGAGCGCCAAGTCGATATGCGGGCGGCGAAGGAGAGCGGCGCCCCCACGACCGGGTCGACTCGGCGTGGCGGTGATCTGGAGCTCCCGCAGGTCGAATGGCTCGCCCGTCGTGAGGCGATCGACCACGCGTTCAAGGCATGTCTCCGCACCGAATGAAATGATCGATTCGCCCTCGACCACGGCCAGGCTCCGTCGATCAGGATCGAAGAGGCCCATGGCATTGCGGGGCGGCGTGCCCCCGACCTCGAAGAGATGGATCGGATCGGGCTCTTCGAGAACGAGGCGCACGTTCCAGCCCGCAACCAGTCGAGGTGCCGCCACCCTTCGGGTGACACCGCCGGCCAGCAGCTCCCGAAGGGCGTCACACCGTTCCGGAGTCGCCTCGGGCACCACCGCCAGCCACCTGGACTCCTCCCGACGATCGGCAACCATGGCATCCCACCGCGATACCAACGTCCGGTTCTCCGGGCCCGCATGAGGTCCACGAAGCGGCATGAAGCCGCAGTAGGCCATCGACATGCTCTCGAGGCTCTGTCCGACCTTCTCGAAGGCGACCGCCAGGGTGAGCCCGGGTCCGAGCGCCAAGGGCAGGACGAGGACGCCACCATCGGTGAGCTGGCGGTGCCAATGGGGTGAGATGTCCCAGCACTCGACCGTGGCGATCATGCGCTCGAACGGAGCGTTGCGAGCCTCGCCCAACCAGCCGTCCTGGCAGAGGACCTCGACCCGTGATGCACCCACCTCGGCGAGGTGGTGCGACGCTTCTCGCGCCACCTCTTCGTCGATGTCGATGGAGGTGACAGCGCCTGCTTCACCCACCAGGTGGGAGAGCAAGGCTGCGTTGTAGCCGGTCCCGGCTCCGATCTCGAGGACCCGTTGGCCCGGTGCCGCATTGAGCAGCTCCAACATGATCGCCATGATGGTGGGCGCACTCGAGGAAGAGATCGAGACGCCGCGTTCGTCGAAATGCGTCGGGATGGCCCGGTCAACCCTGTAGGCCTCGTCGACCGGAGACCGGGGAACGAAGGGGTGGCGGGGCACCGCGAGAAAGGCTTGCCGCACCGGCTCCGACCAGAGGGCGTTCCGGGCGATCAGGTCCTCGACCAGTTGCCTGCAGTGACCCTGCAGCGAGCGCTCGTCCACCATGGCGTGCCTCCCGCCCGAACGCTAGCGAGTTCCCGCCGGCGTCTCCCCGCTCGGTTGGGGCTCAGTGTGATCTGGCCGTGTCAGGGTGCCGACTGCCAGCGAGTCGAGATCACGTATGAACAAGCGGAGTGAGCGCTCGATCGGCAAGGAGCGACCGAAACAGTTCGTGGACGATTCGGAGGTATGGCCCGTTCCGGCGAGGCCGCCGCCCCAAGGCCGGCAGCGATGCCGACGGCCGCTCACAGCACGCCCAGGAGAGCGTAAGGGAGCCCACCGCGCTTCACGGCTGAAACGGTACAGCCTGTCTCATCCGAACTGACCGACGACCCCCCGCTCGCCGGAAGCTTTACGGTTCGGCGACCGTCCAGCCGCGGCGGCGAAGTTCGATGGCGAGCCGTTCGGCGGGAATCTGACTCAGTACGTCGTCTTGGACCGACCGCCGCCATATCGGGACCTCGATCGCCTTCTCTACTTCCGGCTCCTGGTCACGCAACTGCTCCAGGAGTGCATCCGCCTCGGCGCGGGTGAACTTGCCTCCAGCCTGCCGTTGGGTGAACCCCATCGGACCGCGCGCATCTCGGAAGTCGCTGTGCCCGGCTTCTTGCAGCAGAGCCAACAGCTCCTGCACCTGTCGCCCCGTCGCCGGCGGTCCTTGCTGCTGCCCGAATGCCATGGGAGGCAGTCTTGCCGGTCGCTGCGACATCGTGGTGCGCAATCACCGTGCAGACGGCAGGGCGCCAGCACGGTGGGCCGCGTCGAGGCAGGCTGGGAGGGTGGAAGGGAATGCCCGCCACGCGCCATCCGCCTCGCTCATCGGCACGATGCTCCGGCGCGTCGCCGGCCTTTGGGTCCGTAGCCCGCATGGCATCCATCCCGGCCATCCCCGCTCCCGTCCACGACGCCGAAGAGGTGCTGTCCTGGTTCGCATCCGAGGTGATCCCGAAGGGCGGCACGTGGGTCATGGACGCAGGGCGGCGGCTCGTGGCGCTCCTCGTCCTGGAGGGAGACTGGGTCGACCAGCTCTACGTCGACCCCGACCGAACGGGCATGCGGCTGCGGCTCGGCCTTGCTGGAGCACGCCAAGCAGTTCAGCGACGGGAAGCTGGACCTGTGGACGTTTCGATCGAACTCGAGGGCACGGACCTTCTACCGGCGCCACGGGTTCGTGCCAGTCGGAGCAACCGACGGCGACAACGAAGAGAACGCACCCGATATCCGATTCCACTGGTCCTCGGGTAGCCGCTCCGCCCGTGGACATCCCGCTCGCCGGACGCAGCCACTCAGCGGATGAGCCCGTCCACGTCGTCCAACGCGCCACGCACGCACAGGACCACCACGGTGCCACCGCAGCCGCCCCCACTGGAGCGGCGCGCCGAGCACGCCGGGACGGGCCAACGCCTCCTCGACGATCGCCGTCGCGCTCGGATGGCCCAGGCCCATGGCGTCGTACCCGTCCTGGCTGGCCTCCATCAGCGGCCCGAGACGCTCCGGCTCCCCGTCGCGCAATGCCGCCAGCGCGGCCACGGCCCGCACGTGCTCCTCGACGCCGAACAACGTGGCGGCCCGCACTGGATACGTCTCGTCCTGGTCGCACCGACGGTGACGTCGTCGTCGGTGTCGCCCCACTCCTCCAGGAAGGCCCGGCCCTCGAGCACGTCCGGCAGCGTCCTGCCACCGCCGGCCGCGGCAGCTGGCTCACCCAGGGCCACGTGCGCGCCCGGCGGCGCCCTCCACCATGCGCTTGCCCATGAAGGCGGCGGCGCGGGCTCGCCCGTACGGCACGCCGCCGACGTTGTGGGGAGCGCCCGTCGGCCAGCCGACGATCTCGAGCCCCGCCGGCAACGCGACCGGATCCGCCACCGACGCCGGCCGGCACAGAATCGGCAGCACGGCGTCGGCCGTGCCCGACACCACTGCGACCTGATCCATGATCCCGCAGGGCGCGCCGACCACGTGGTTCTCCGCCTCCTGGCACAGCGCCGCCAGGCGGAGCGGCTCGACGTGCCGCTGCGCCGAGGGCTCGGGCCGTCGCCACCTCGAGCGCCGCGCTCGAGGCGACTCCCACCGACACCGGGAGGTCCGAGGTGATCTCGAGCCGGACCAGAGGGGCCTCGATCACCCCGTGGCGCACCAGCACCAGGGCGACACCGACGACGTACTGCGTCCAGCGGGGACACGCGGCCAGCTCCCGGCGCAGAGCGGCGAAGGGGAGGCCGGCCAGGCGCTCGAGATCGGCGCGGCGGAAGGTGACGGGGCCGACGACCAACGCGTCGTCGGGATGGGCGACGACCTCGGTGCGCTGGCGGGTCGGCATTTCGAGCACGAGCGCGCCCGAGTAGTCCGCCACCCCACCGAGGAGGTCGAGACGCCCGGGCGCGCTACCCCGCACGCAGCTCGTCCACCAGCTCCGCCAGCACGGGGCCGATCCGCGCCGCCAGCGCCTCGTTGGCGTAGCCGACCCAGGCGACCGGGGTCACGTTGTCCAACGGCACGGCCAACGGGTCGCCCCAGGGATCGGTGACGACGCCACCCACTTCTTCGAGCAACAAGGACGTGCAGACGTCGTAGGGATGGCAGGCCAGACCGTCGTCCGTGACGAGCGGGCGCAGGTCGGCGACGAAGCGGTCCCGGCCCGTGATCAGCTCGTGGAGCTGCCCGCCGGTCGAGAGGTACTGGTCGTCGAAGACCTGGGTCTCGCCCAGCCTCCGGAACAGCTCGGCCTCGAGCGCGGCCAGGGCCGTCTTGCCGGGGAGGAAGAACTTCGCCAGACCGCTGAAGCTGTGCTCGAGGTCCGTCGCCGCGGACGGCCGGACGTCCAGCGCGCTGTCGCCCGCCGCGGGCGAGGTCGACGCGCTCGGCCCGCAGGCCGCCGCCACGGGTGGCGCTCAACTGGTCGGCCGCGCCCTGCTTGGCCGTGGGCAGTTCGGTCATGGCCGCCGCGACGATGTCCGCCAGACCGCCGCCCGGCGGCGCCGCGGCGGCCAGGCACCAGGCCGGTCGCTTGTCGTACATCAGCCCCCGCGTGCCGTCGATGGTGTCGACGATCACGGTCCAGGCGTGGCTGCTCCCGACCTGGACGGGCTCGTCGAGCCCTTCGGAGACGACCACGACGTCAGGCCAGTGCTCCTCGAACCACTGCAGGAGCGCGTCGTCCGCCACCCGGTCGATGGCGTAGATGGTGTCGGCCACCGTCTCCCCCGCCACCGCCGCCATGTCCATGCCCCGGGAGCCGACGACGAGGTCGCGCACGTGCTCGCCGAGCGCGCAGAGGAGCCGGCGGGCCTCCTCAGGCGAGGGCGGCACGGAGCTCCTCCGCCTTCTGGTCGGGGTCCGACTCGTTGGTCATGGAGCCGCCGCCCACCTCGGGACCGGCCAGGTACTTGCGCAGGCCCGGAGCCCGGAGCGGCGGGTGCAGCTCCAGATGGAACGGGTAGTGCGGATGGTCGCCGACGGGGGCCTGATGCACCGCCAGGACGTAGGGCAGGCGAAAGCCCCACAACGCGTCGTAGCGCCGCACCACGTCGCGCAGGACGAGCCCGAGCGAACGGCATTCGTCCTCGTCGAGGTCCACCAGTGACGTCACGGGCCGCCGCGGCAGGATGTGCACCTCGTAGGCGTACTGCGCGAACCACGGGACGCAGGCGAAGAAATGGTCACCCTCGCTGACGACGCGGGGCCCGTCCGCCTCCCGCTCGATCACCTCGGCCAGCAGCGAGCGCCCCGTCCGCCGGTGGTGCTCGCGCGCCACCTCCGCCTCGCGGGCCATGGTGGCGTACACCATCGAGCCGGCGTAGATCTGGCAGTGCGGGTGCGGATTCGAGGTGCCGACCATGGCGCCCCGGTTCTCGAAGATGAGGACGTGCGCCACGCCCTCCTGCCCCTGCAACGCCTCCGTGCGATCGCGCCAGGTGGTGACGATGGCCGCCATCTCGTCGTCGGTGAGGTCGGCCATCGAGCGGGTGGGGTCGTGGTGGTAGCAGACGACCTCGGCCGTGCCCAGCGGCGCGCCGTGTCCGGTAGACGTCGTCCGCTCGGCTCGGACTCGGGCACCGGCGCGTCCGGCGAGAACACCGGGAGGTCGTTCGTGAACACGTAGACCCCCCGGTAGTCGGGATTGGTCCCGTGCAGCCGCGTGCCGAGGGGCGCCAGCGCGTTGTCGTCGGGGACCGGTGGTTCCTCCGGGGCCGCGATCTCGCCGATCCAGGGCCGGGCGTCCCGGTGGGACGTGAAGAGGACCCACTGGCCGCGGAACGGATGCCAGCGCAGCTCCCAGGTCACGGCCGACCCGCTCGCAGCTCAGGAGCGGGCATCGATCTCGACCTGCTGCGGCTCGCACCCTTCCGCCGTGGCGCGGAGCGTGATCCGCCCCGCGCCGGTCGGCCGGACGATGGCCAGGGCGCGCCCGTCGAAGGTGGTGCAGCTCGTCCCCGCGAAGCCTTCCTCGGTGGCGGGGTTCGCGCTGCCCAGGGCCTGCAGCACGCCGGGCCCGTCGACCTGCACGTCGACGCGTCGGTCGCGCACCACGTGGAGCGTGCCGTCGCCGTCGACCAGACCGAGGGTCACGAAGGCCAGGTCTTCGGGATCGGCCGCGATGACCGGGCGATCGACGTCGGCGTCGAGCAGCACCTCGCTCCTTGGCCGAGCGGATGGCCATGCGACCGCGTTCGGTTCCGTCGCGCCAGGCGACGGCCTCCAGCAGGCCCGGTTCGTACGTTGTCTCGAACGCCGACCGGTAGCGGTGCGCGCGCGCCGGTCGGCTGCCGGCCCACGCGAGCGGCCGTTCACGAGCAGCTCGACCTCGTCGGCATCGGCGTAGACCTCCACCGTCACCGGCGCGCCCTCGTGCCCGGCCCAGCTCCAGCTCGACACCACGTCGCTCCAGGACCACGGCGTGCCGGCGCCGACCTCGCCGTGGTGCTCGGGTCGCTGCACGGCGAGGTACGGGTCCGCCCGCAGCCCGAAGACGATCTCGCGGTAGTACGACTGGGGGCGCCGGTGACCCGTGATGTCGATGTCGCCACACCAGGCGGTCCGCCACGGGTACTCGCCCAGGAACGACTGGATGCCGGGCGTCGAACCCGGTCTGGCCGTAGACGGTGCGGCCGATCCCGGCCTCGCCCAGGTAGTCCCAGCCGGTCCACGTGAAGTCCCCGATCACGTGGGCATGCCGGCGGACCGCCGCCCAGCCGGTGTCGATCGCCGCGGGATGCGTCTCGCTGCCGACGATCACGCGGTTCGGATAGAGCTCGCCGTCCATGGCGAACCGCGTCTCCATGTAGTTGTACCCGACCACGTCGAGATACGAGGCGGTCTGGGCGGAGTTCTTGGCCACGACCGGCGCCGTCATCAGGTCGTTGAGCCGATCGGCGATCTGCGTCATGGCGGTGTTCACGCCCGTCTCCTCGTCCGGGTTCTCCTCGGGTCGCGCCGCACTGTCGCGGCTCTCGGCCAGCTGGGCGAAGAGCTCGGCACCGCCGACGAGGAGCCCGCTGATGCCTTCGGTGACGAACCGCGTGGTGTCGAGCGACCGGATCTTCTCCGCCAGCGCACGGCCGACGCGTGCACCCATCGGCGTCCCCGCCTCCGGGATCTCGTTGCCGATGCTGTACAGGATCACGCTCGGGTGGTTGAAGTCCTTGCGGACCATGGCTTCCACGTCCGCCTCCCACCAGTCGGGGAAGCGCAGGGCGTAGTCGTGCTCGCTCTTCGGCTGCGTCCACATGTCGAAGGTCTCGTCCATGACGAGCATCCCGAGACGATCACAGGCCGCGAGCATCGGCTTGCTCAAGGGGTTGTGCGCACTCCTGATCGCGTTGAACCCGGCCTCCTTGAGGAGCTCGACCCGTCGTTCCTCGGCGCGGTCGATGGTGGCCGCACCGAGCAGGCCGTTGTCGTGGTGGACGCAGGCGCCGCGGAGCAGGACGGGCTCCCCGTTGATGCGCAATCCCCGCGTGGGGTCGGCCGTCAACGTCCGGATCCCGAACGTCGTCGACTCCTCGTCCACCACCCGGTCGCCCTCCAGCAAGCTGGCCCGGCACGTGTAGAGGTAGGGATCGTCGGGACCCCACCGGTGTGGTGCAGGGACACACAGCCGTTGCCGGGCCGTGAGGACGTCGCCCGGCACCGTCGTGACCGGCGCCTCCGCCGTGGCGACGCACCTCCCGTCCGCATCGAGGATCTCCACGCGGAGGACGGCGTTCGACGTCCCCACTGATTGGTTCCGCACCTCGGCACTGACGGCCACCATTGCCACGTCGTCATCGATCTCCGGCGTGACCAGCTGCAGGCCGCCGGGCACCAGATGGACCCGGCCCGCCTGCAGCAACCAGACGCTGCGGTAGATGCCGGCTCCCGAGTACCACCGGCTGTCGTCGTGGGCGCGTGCCTCGACCTTCACCTCGTTGGGCTCACCGAACCGCAACAGATGGTCGACCTGGACGGTGAAGTCCGAATAGCCGCCCGGCCGGTGGGCGACCATGGCGTCGTTCACGCGCACCAGCGCATCGCGGTAGACGCCGTCGAACTCCAGGAAGACGGCGCTCCCGGCGTCGCTCGGCGAGAGCTCGAACGACTTCTTGTACTCCCAGCTGCCCGCCGGGAAATACGCCGTCGCCGCGTGCCCGGCGGGCGACCTCTCGGTGGCGATCATGGCGTCGTGGGGCAGGGTCACCGGCAGCGGCGCCGAGCCCGCTCCCGCGATCATCTCCGCAAAGGAGTTCGCCTTGGTTCCGACCGTCCAGCCGTCGTTGAAGGGGGTGCGGCGCATGGAGCGGCATCCTATGCCACCAGGGATGTTATCGCTACCATGACCCCGTCGATCTGACGTTGCACCCCCGCCGGCGTCAGTCCCTTTCGAGCGAGACGCAGTGTCACGTTGACCCGCAGATCGCACCAGGCGGCTGCGTCGGGCGCAGATGAGGAGGAGGGGCATGGCGACCTATGTGCTCGTGCACGGTGGCGGCCACGGAGGCTGGTGTTACCAGCGGGTCGCCCGCCTCCTCCAGGCGCAGGGCCACGTGGTCTACGCGCCGACCATGACCGGCTTGGGCGAGCGGGCCCACCTGCTGAACGCCGAGGTGGATCTCCACCGTCACATCGAGGACATCGCGGCGGTGCTCGAATTCGAAGACCTGCGCGACGTGATTCTGGTCGGGCACAGCTACGGCGGGATGGTGATCACCGGCACGGCCGACAGGGTGACGGACCGGATAGGCCGCTTGGTGTTCCTCGACGCCGCCAATCCGCTCAACGGGCAGTCACTCGCCGACGTCGCCGGACCCGTCATCAATGCGGTCCGCCCCTTCGGTGAGACCGTCGACGGCATGGAGCTGGTCCTGCTCCCGGCACCCGATGCCGGCCTGCTCTACGGCGTCACGGACCCCGACGACCTGGCCTGGATGGCCGAGCGGCTGACAGCGCATCCCTGGAAATGCTTCGAGCAGCCACTGGAGCTCACGAACGAGGCCGCGCTGTGGGCCATTCCGCAATACCACATCGTCTGCACTTCGACGCTGGCCACCAGGGACGCGGACCTTATGGCGACGGCCCGCGCCGAGGGCCGGCTCTGGGACATCGACACCGGACACGACCTGATGATCACCGAGCCGGAGAAGGTCGCAGACGCGTTACTCCAGGTCGCAGAGGCCTGACCCACACAGCCCGCTCCGAACGTGTATGCCTATGGTCCCGACGGGGGGTCGGGTGGCACTTTCTGGGGAGGGAAGGACCGCACCATGGGGACAGTATCGAACAAGATTCGGGGCAGATTGGCACTGGCGGCGCTCGCGTTCACTGCGGGCGCCGGCGTCACCAGCCTGGCGGGCGGGACTGCCAGCGCTGGCGGCGTCGGGCTCACCGATCACCCTGGTGATGATCACCTCGTTGACGGGCGAAGGCTCGTCCGAGTTCAGCAACGCGCCGGCGGGCTTCGACGCCCGCATCGCCATGCAGAACGCCGAGGGCGGCATCGACGGCCACAAGATCACGGGCGTTGTCCTCGACGACCAGACCAGTCCGACCGAGATCGCCACGGCCGTCCAGGACGCCGTCTCGAAGAATCCGGCGGGCATCGTGTCCATCAGCCCACTGTTCTTCCTGGCCGACAAGTACCCCCAACAGGCGGGCCTGCCCGTGACCGGCGGCTTCTTCGACGGGCCGGAGTGGGGCACGCCAGGGTTCACGAACATGTTCGCCTCCGACGTCGGCAGCCTCGACACCAAGTACCCGGTGAACACGGCCATCGGCGCCTTCATGAAGGCGCACGGCGGCACGGTCGTCTGCTCGTACGGCTATGGCATCTCGCCCTCGTCGAGCCGCTCCGCCATCGGCACCAACCTGTCGTTCGAACACGCAGGCGGCAAGTCGGGTGTGCTCGACACGTCCATCCCCTTCGGGTCCGTGGCGATGACCACTCCCGCCCTCACCGCCAAGAAGGCGGGCTGCAATGCCTACTACGCCGGCCTGGACGACAACTCGAATGACGCCTTGGCGACGGCGCTGCAGCAGGAAGGCGTCAAGCCGAAGGTGATGGTGTTCCCGACGGGGTACGACTCCCAGGTCATCGGCACCCCGGCCTGGAAGGCCGTCCAGGGTGGCTACTTCGAGACCGCGTTCCGCCCCTTCTCGCTCCCGAATGCCGGCACCGAGCAGATGAAGGCGGCCCTCGACAAGTACGCCCACTTCACCGGCAACGAGTTCCCGTCCTTCAGCCAGTACGAGTCGTGGCTCGGGGCCGACCTGATGATCAAAGGCCTGCAGATGGCCGGTCCGACCGCCTCGCACGCCGATGTCATAAAGGCGCTGCGCAGCATCAAGAGCTACAACGCCAACGGATTGCTCCCTGAGAACATCAACTACACGAACGACTTCGGCAAGGACCTCCCGAAGTCGTGCGGGTGGTACATGAAGGCGGAGAAGACCTCCTTCGTCGCCGTCTCCAGCCAGCCCTTCTGCGGCACCGACCTGCCCGGCACCACCACGGTCCAGGGGTAGCCACCGCACTCCGAGGGGAGGGCCCTCCGGGCTGCTTCAGTCCTCTATGGAGATGGCAGCCTTGGGGCAGGCCCGGACGGCAGCCATGACCTTCTCGCGCAGCTCCTCGGGAGGGTTCTCGTCCAGCACGTAGAGCAGGTCGTCGTCCCGTACCTCGAAGACCTCGGGCGCCAGACCCATGCAGAGTGCGTTGCTCTCGCACAGATCGAAATCAACCACGACACGCATCAGGACTACCTCCAACTCCAGAGTGATCGGCTGAGGCTATGCGAGAGCCGGCGCCGGCCGCCGTCGCGGGCTGCCCGGTCCCAGCGGTGTGCCCACGGCAGCACCAGGCCGGCGAGGGGCATCAGGCCACGTAGCGCTCGGTGTATACCCCGAAGACCGATTCGAGCGCGCCCATCGACTCCCCGACGGTCACCCGGTGGCGCGCCGCTTCGATGAGAGCGGGCAGCAGGTTGACGGTCGGGTCCGACGCGTCCTTGGCGATGCGAGCCAGGGAGCGACGCACCGCGTCGTCGTCCCGCGCCTGCTTGAGAGCCGCCAGACGTGCCAACTGCTCGGTCTCCACGTCGGCCCCGATGGAAAGCGTCGACGGCGCCACGCCGTCGTCCTCCACGTAGCCGTTCACGCCGACCATGGTCCAGTCGCCCCGGGCTATCTTCGACTGGAAGGCATACGCCGCGTCGGCGATCTCCCCCACGAACCAGCCGTCCTCGATGCAGGCGAACACGCCCTCGAGGATCGACCCTGAACCGGCCTCGTTGATGTGGGCGAACATCGCCTCGGCCTGGCGCTCCAGCTCGTCGGTCAGGTCCTCGACGAACCAGGAGCCACCGAGCGGATCGGCGACGTGGACCACGCCGGTCTCCTCGGCGATGACCTGCTGTGTCCGCAGAGCCAGGCGCGCCGCGTGCTCAGTAGGAAGGGCAAGTGCCTCGTCGAACGAATCGGTGTGCAGGCTCTGGGTCCCGCCCAAGACGCCGGCCAGGGCCTCGATCGCCACCCGGATCAGGTTCACCTCGGGCTGCTGGGCGGTCAGGGACACGCCGGCGGTCTGCGTGTGGAAGCGCAGCTGGCACGAACGTCCGTCCGCCGCCCCATACCGGTCACGCATCCAACGGGCCCAGATCCGGCGAGCCGCCCGGTACTTCGCGATCTCCTCGAAGAAGTCGCTGTGCGCGTTGAAGAAGAAGCTGAGGCGTGGCGCGAAGTCATCGACCGCCATCCCGGCGGCGAGAGCCGCCTCGACGTAGGCGAACCCGTTGGCCAGTGTGAAGGCGAGCTCCTGGGCCGCCGTCGAGCCCGCTTCACGGATGTGATACCCCGAGACCGACACGGCGTGCCAGCGCGGCAGCTCGGCGGCGCAGAACCGCATGACATCGGTGACAAGGCGGACCGAAGGTCGCGGCGGGAAGACGTACTCCTTCTGCGCCTGGTACTCCTTCAAGATGTCGTTCTGCAGGGTCCCCGAGAGTGCAGACCTCTCCACCCCCGTGCGGTCGGCCACGCCGACGTACATGGCGAGAATGGGAGCGGCCGCCGAGTTGATCGTCATGGACGTCGACACCTTCCCCAGATCGATGCCGGAGAACAGCGTCTCCATGTCGTCCTGGGTGTCGATGGCCACACCGGCTCGCCCGACCTCCCCTCTGGCCCAGGGGTCGTCGGAGTCCCTCCCAAGCAGCGTGGGCATGTCGAACGCCGTGGAGAGCCCATCGCCACCGGCACGGAGCAACTCCTTGAAGCGGCCGTTCGTGTCGGCGGCCGTGCCGAACCCGGCGAACTGGCGCATCGTCCACAGCCGGGAGCGGTACATGGAGGCGTAGGGGCCCCGGGTGTAGGGGTACTGGCCTGGGAGCTCCGCACCCTCGGGGCCGTACACGGGCTGCAGCGGGACGCCCGACATCGTCTCGAACTGAGCCGGCCGCTTGGGCGAAGCCTCGAACTGCTCCTGCCAGGTCTTCCGGTCGGCCATGCTCTCCATATTACTTCAACGTCAAACTAGTTTCCAGGCTCCCTATTCGAAGTCCCCGGCGGCACCACGGAGCTCTGCCAGGAGCTCGAAGAGCTGCGGCACCGTCGGCGAAGCCAGCCCGATGTCCGAGAAGACCTGCTCGTTCATGGCATCCGTGGCCACCGCGGCGCTCCGCCGTCCGGCATCTGTCAGGGAGGCCAGCCGCCCCCGTCCGTCCTCGGGATTTGACCGGCGGGTGACCATGCCGTCGGCCTCCAGGCGGTCGACCGCGTTGGTCACGCTGGCGGGATTGACCTGCAGGCGCTCACCGATCTTGCCCAAGGGCAAGACGCCCCGACGCGAGAACGACAACAGCATGAGCACCTCGTAGCGGGCGAAGGTGAGGCCCAGCGGGCGAAGAACGGCATCTGCCCGCGCCAGGAAGATCTGCTGCAACCGCATGATGGAGGTCACGACAGCCATCCCCGGCGCTTCGTCCGACCAACCATGCAGACCCCATTGACGCTCTGCTTCCGCGATCGGATCGAAACTCAGCCGGCGTGGTTCGGCCATGGGCGCACGCTAGACGGTCGCCCCAGAAGTGCGCTCCGACCGGCGCGCTCGTCGGAGGCCTCCGTCGCACAGGAAGACACACTTTGATGTCCGCTCGAACTTGGTTCCATCCGACTGCCACGAGCCCAGCTACGATCCGTGCAATGACGTGAATGCAAAGCTTTGCATAGGGTGTTCTGGGGTGTCACACTGCTCTCTTCGAATCTCCGCCGCGCAGGAAGGACCCCAATGACATCTTTTCCGGACGACTTTCTCTGGGGCGCGGCGACGGCCGGACACCAGGTCGAAGGAGGAAACGTGAACGCCGACCTGTGGCCCATGGAGTGGGCCACGGACTCCACGTTCAACGAACCGTCCGGTGACGCCTGCGACCATTACCACCGCTACCCCGAGGACATCGCGATGCTCGCCGAGCTCGGGCTCAACGCGTACCGGTTCTCCCTGGAGTGGTCACGCATCGAACCGGAGCCGGGCTTCTACTCGTGCGCCGCACTCGACCATTACAAGCGGATGATCGAGAGCTGCCTGAACCAGGGCGTCACGCCCGTGGTGACTTACAACCACTTCACTGTTCCTCGCTGGATGGCAGGAAGAGGAGGTTGGAGCGCGGCGGACGCGCCGGAGCGGTTCGCCGCCTACGCCGCTCGGGTGACCCAACACGTCGGTGACCTCTTGTCCTGGGTCTGCACGCTGAACGAGCCCAACCTGATGGCGATGATGCGGAGCACCGGGGTCCTCGCCATGGGGACGGGAGACCGCCCGCCCGCAGCGGAGCCCGTGGAGGAGAGACACGGTGGCGTCGGGGGGTACGACCCGTCCCGCTATCGGATGGGGATCGTGGCGGCCGGCCTCGAGCAGATGGCCGACGCACACCGACGGGCGGTCGAGGCGATCAAGTCGACGACCGGGACCGTCAAGACGGGATGGACCCTGGCGCTCGTCGACCTGCAGCCGGCGGAGGGCGGAGAGGAGCGCTGGCAGCGAGGCGCGCCGGCTGGGTCAGACCGACTGGCTCGCCGTCTCGGCCGACGACGACTTCGTCGGGGTGCAGACCTACAGCCGGACCCGCATCGGGCCGGAAGGCCAGCTCCCGGTCTCCGAAGGGGTGGCCACCATGCAGACCGGGATGGGAGGTCTACCCCGAAGCACTCGGCCACACGGTCCGCCTCGCCGCGGAACACGCCGGCGTGCCCGTCCTCGTGACCGAGAACGGCATGGCGACCGACGACGATGCGGCGAGGCTCGCCTACACCCGCGCCGCTCTCAAGGGTCTGGCGGAGTGCGTGGAGGACGGAGTCGACGTGCGCGGCTACGTCCACTGGACGCTGCTGGACAACTTCGAATGGAATGCCGGCTATGCCAAGACGTTCGGGCTCATCGCATTCGACCATGAGACGTTCGCCCGGACGGTCAAACCGTCGGCCCGCTGGCTCGGTCAGGTGGCTGCGGCGCAACGCGCTGGACTGACGGCTACGGGCAGCGGGTAGACGAGGACCGCCCGGAGGACTCGATGTCGAAGCCGACTCGCTCAGCATGCAGGTCGCAGGGCATCCACGTCGAAGCCGTACAGCGCGCCGCATTCCCGCACATGATTTTCCGGGACACCTCGGCCGTGATGGACGGATGCGACACCAGCGCGTCCACCTGCGACCTTGGTCTCGGGGAACACCGACTCGAAGTGCGGGTAGTCCACGCCGAACATGGCGTTGTCACAACCGATGGCGAATGCGTCGTACTCGGCGCTCGGCCGGGCAAGTTCCTGCAGGGGAACCTGCTCGTCGGTGAAGGGCGAGATCCCGGCGAAGCAATTGGCCGCCCAGTAGTCGCGGGCCGACCGGCGAACTGCCGCATGCGCTGCATGGTGGCGGCCCACCCGGTCCAGTCGTCGCCCCAGCTGAGGCGGCGGTCCAATTTCCGGATGACCGGGGCGATCCAATCGGCCTCGGTCTCGACGAACGCCACCCGGAGATCCGGGAAGCGCTCGAACACCCCACCGAGGATCATCTGCCAGAGCGAGCGGCCCGAGTAGAAGGAGTGCTCGAGGGCCAATGTCATGATGGCGCCGAAGCCCGGAGGGCCGTAGGTCGGCGCACCCGTCCCACCGTGTTGGCTGATCGGGAGGTCGACGTCCACGCACGCGGACCAAACCGGATCGAGCGCGGGATCGAAGAAGAAGGTTCCACCGGGAAGCAGGGCGGGCATCATGACGCCGCCCAGGCCCTGCTCCTTCGCCCAGTGAATGTCCCTCACGGCCAGATCGACGTCGTCGAACGAAATCAACGCCTGCCCGGCACGGCGACCCGGCGTCTGCGCGCAGAAGTCGGCCAGCCAGCGGTTGTAAGCGAGACGGGCCTGCCGATCTATCTCGGGGTCCGAGAACGAGCCCACGTCGTCCGCCGGCCTCGCCTGGAAGGGCAGTCCGTTCGGGAAGAGCACCTCGGCAACAACGCCCTGGCTCTCCATGTCCTTCAGGCGGAGTTCCGAATCCCACTGCGATGTCGGGTCCAGTCCCGCGCTCAGATTGCCGCTCTCGGGCGCGCCCGCTGCCTCTTCCGCCCTGGCCCAGTCATCGAAGGCGTCGAGGAATCGCTTCTCGACGTAGTTCCGGTAGTCGCTCCGTGAGGCCCTGACGTGCCCGTCCACCGAAATGATGGCGTCTTCGACATGCTGCCCCCTTTCGGCACACCTCAGGTGCGCGCATCCGCCATGTTAGCGCTCGCATCCGAGGAATCCGGAGTCGGCGCCAGAAGGCCGAGACCCCGCGGCACCCTCAAGTGAGCCGGGATTCATAGGTCACGGTGCCCGGTCCCTGCTCACGGAGGGAGCCGTCGGGCAACACGACCTCGGCCACCGTCCCTGGCGGTGCGGTCACCGTGAGGTGAAACCTCGACCCATCGCCGTGCCAGGAAGACTCGATCCGCCCGTAGGGCGAGTCGTGCACCGCCTCGGCCCAGGTGATCCCGCCCCCGGGACGGGGCTCGACACGAAAGCGGCGGTAGGCGGGTTGGCCGTCGAGGACAGCGATGCCGGCGGTGTAATTGTGCAGGAAGGAGATCACTGCCCCCTTGCTGTAGTGGTTCAGCGAGTCGTGCGGGCGTCCGTCCTCGTCGATGCCTTCCCACGACTCCCAAACCGTCGTCGCCCCACGTTCGACCATGGCCAGCCACGAAGGCGGCGTGTCCTGCAACAGCAACTCGTACGCGACGTCGAGGTGATCGGTGTCCGCCAGCACCGGCAAGAGGTAGGGCGTGGCGAGGAACCCCGTGCCGAGATGGGTGCCGGCGGCGCGGATCAGCTCCACCAGCCGCTCCGCTGTCCGCGCGCGCAACTCGTCGGGAACGAGGCCGAAGGCCAGGGCGCGGACGTGGTTGGCCTGGGTGTCCGGAGTGAGGGCGCCGCCCGGTCCGATGAACTCCGTCCGCCACGCTTCCAAGACGTTCGCCGCCAGGTCGTCGAAGCGCCTTGCCTCAGCGTCATGGCCGAGCAGGCGGCCGATGCGGGCGCCCAATGCGGCGGAGTGGTGCAGGAACGCAGTGGCGACGGAGCCCTGGTCCAGCTTGCACGTGGTCGTGGGGCTGCGCACCCGGCTCGAGCCACTCGCCCCAGTGGTAGGTCCCATCCCAGATGAACGCTTCGTGCGGCGCCGGCTCCGGGCGAGCCGCCTCGCGGCTCGGGTGACGGTGCGTGCGCGCCGCCCGCGCCGCGAAATCCACCCACGACGACCATGGATGGCCAGAATTCGGCCAGCACGTCGTGGTCGCCGTAGGCACGCCAGAGCTCCCACGGGACCATCACGATGGCGTCACCCCAGCCGGACGACCCCTGCATCTGCGGCCATCGCACCGTACTCCCCACCCGTTGCCGTAGCGGGTCCGGCGCGTAGTTGGTGATCCGCCCATCGTCGAGCTGTTCCGCCGCCACGTCCCGCAGCCATTTGACGGAGAAGCCCGCGACGTCGTAGAGGAAGGCCCCGGTCGGGCACGAACAACTGCCAGTCTCCGGTCCAGCCGGCCCGCTCGCGCTGGGGACAGTCGGTTGGGATCTCGCAGGCGTTGTCGCGGAACGACCACTCCGTGATGTCGTGCAGCCGGTTGAGCCGATCGTCGCTGCAGCGGAACCAGCCCGTGCGCTGCAGGTCCGTGTGGACGACCACGCCGGTGACGTCGTCGGGCGTGAGTCGACCGGAGTGGCCCTCGATGCGCGGCGTACTGGAAGCCGTGTGTCGTCTGCCGCGGTTCGAATACCTCCCCAGGGCTGCCGGCCGCGACGACTCGATCGACCATGCCGACCTGCATGCCATTTCCGAAGAGGTCGGGCGAAAGGTGGTCTTGCGTGACGTCGCCCGACGGGTCGAGGGCCTCGCCGTAGCACGATCGTCAGCTCCGTGTCGCGCTGCCCCACGTCGCTCAGGCGCAGCCAGCCGTTGATGTTCTGCCCGAGGTCGACCACCTGGCGATCGGGACTGGCTCGGGTGACGGCAACGGGTCGGAGCTCCTGTACCCGGCGCGTCGGCGGTGCCGGGGAGTAGGCCAGGGAGCCCAGGTCGTGGTCGGCGACCGTCACGGGCTGCCAGGCCTCGGGCCGGGTCCGGTGGTCCTCGAACTGCCCTGCCATGAGGTCGGCGGCCAGCAGCGCTCCCTTGGAGGACTCCCAATCGCCGCCGGTGGCGACGACGATTTCGTCCGCGTGGAGCTGCCCGAGAAAAGCGAGCGTGCTGCCGAAGCCGTCGACGGACTGGAAGAAGCCGACTCGGCCGCGCCACCAGCCGTCCGAGAGGACGACCTCCCAGATGTTGTCGCCCCGCACCAGCAGCGCTCCGACGTCGTATGCCTGGACGTGGAGCGTGGTTGGGTAACTGGTGAAACCTGGCGCCAGTTCCACGTCGCCGACGCGCCGGCCGTTGAGGAACGTCTCGTAGATCCCGTGCGCCGTGGCGTAGAGCCTGGCCTGCGCAGGTGGTACGCCGAGCCCGAACGTGTGGCGCAGCAGGTGGGCCGAGCGCTCGGTCTCCACGGGCTCGATGAAACGAGCGGTCCAGTCCGCCGCGGTCGAGCAGTCCGGTCTCGAACCAGGCCGAAGAGGACCAGTCGCTCTCGGTGCCGTCGGTCCAGACCTTTACCCGCCAGACGATCCGTTGCCGCGGACGTCAATGGATTCCCCGGGCCAGGGGACGCAGAACGCAGGCATCGGATTCCACCCGGTCGGAGGAGCGGCCGTCGATCTCGACGGTGTACGCCTCCTGCTTGGTCGCGCCAGGAGGCAGTTGCCACGACAACCGCGGCAGCCGATCGCCCAGTCCGAGGACTGCCGCCCCGAGGTGCTCGACCGCGAGACTGGTCGGTCGGTGCCCGGGTGGGGACCTCCGAGGATCAGGACCGCGGGTCACTTACGGCCTTCTTACGGCATTCCGAACAGGGCAGCGCGCCAATCGAAACGGTGTTGCAACGACGGGATGGCAACCTCAAGAGAGCGACTCGGCCCCGCGTCCCCTTGACCCCCCGGGGCGGGGTCGCGTCGCTCTCACCGACCAGGCGGCGAGGATGGCGAGCGAAGGAACCGGTCCAGCCAGGATCTAACACTCACGTCAATCTACCCTTCGAGCGAAGACCCACCCGGGCCGCCCGCGGTGACCGCTTGATCACCCTGTCGACCGCGACGCGGGCACCGGGTCGACGGGCGCCCGTTGAGTCGAACACGGCCAAAGTTGTCTAACATCGCCGTCAGCCGAATCCGAGGAGGGGCAGTGCGCACGGTCGTCGTAGGAGCATCGAGTGGACTCGGGCGGTGCATCGGTATCGGGCTCGCCCAGCGTGGTGCGCAGACGGCCTTGCTCGCACGCCGGCAGCAGCGACTCGAAGGGGCCGCCAAGGAGGCAGGCCCGGGGACGTTGGCCATCACCTGTGACGTGACCGACACCGATTCCTGCCGATCCGCGCTGAACGAGGCCGCCGACGGACTCGGCGGCATCGACGCCCTGGTGTACGCGCCCGGTGTCGGCCCCCTCGTCCGTCTCGCCGACATGGACGCGGACACGTGGCGGCATGTCTTCGACACGAACGTGATCGGCGCCGCACTGGTGACGGCGGCGGCACTCCCTCATCTCACCGACTCCTCCGGCACTGCCGTCTACCTCTCGTCGGTGAGCGCGTCGGTGACTCCCCCGTGGCCTGGCCTGGGCGCCTACGCGGTCAGCAAGGCGGCCCTCGACAAGCTCGTCGAGGCCTGGAGGGCCGAGCACCCGACGGTCGGGTTCAGCCGGGTCATCGTCGGTGAGTGCATGGGTGGCGAAGGCGACTCGGTGCCCGGGTTCGCCGACGGTTGGGATCAGGATCTGGCGGCCGAGGTGATGCCGCTGTGGTTCGCACGCAACTACATGAGCGGCTCGTTCGTCGGCATTGAGGATCTCATCAGCGTCGTCGACACGGTCCTCCACCACGGCGGCGTCGCCATCTCGTCGGTGACGGTCGCGCCCCGCCCCGCCGGATGAGCTGAGCCCTTCTCGTCTCGGGCATGAAGATCGATCGCTACCCGTACCGAGCGAGCGCCTGGTGGGACGGACGGATCGTGGCGCAGTCCGATCGGTGCCTGTGTGCCGAGGCTCCCGGCGCGCTCCCCGTCCTCTACTTTCCCCTTCGCCGACATCGACTTCGAGGAGTCTCGGAGGGCTTGGTCCGGCTGCGTCCTGCCGGCCGAAGCCGCTCCCGGAGCTGGCCGACCACGCGGCCTTCGATCAGGACCGGGTACGGATTGAGGTCAGCGACGAGGTCGAGGGCGATGCTGCCCACGACGTAACGGTGAAGCGGTTCCCGACCTGGGGCGATGCCGCGCATCTCGTCGACGTCATGGATGTCCGTCCCGCTGACGACGGGCTCACCTTCTTCGGTGTCGCCCGGAGCGACGAGCGACGACCCGTCGTCGAGGGCAGCCAGATGCTCGGGCAGGCCATCGTCGCCGCCAGCCGGCATGCCCCGGGGCGCCGGGTCATGTCGGCCACCATAATGTTGTTGCGCGTCGGCCGATGCCCGTCAGCCGCTCCAGTTCGAGTTGCAGTCGAGCTCAGCTCCGGGTCGCACGTTCGCCGCCCTCTCGGTCCAGGTGCTTCAAGGAGGGCGTCTCTGCGCCGCGGGCACGGTGCTCCTCGACACGCCCTCAGACGACGTCGTCCGCCACGCCGCCGATGCTCCGGACGTGCCCGGGACCCTACGAGTGCCCCCCGTACGATATGGGCAGTGACCGGGCGCGACATCAGAGTGGTCGACGGCGGCTATTCGAGCGAACAGGACGGGCCGGTCGGGCCGCCCACCGTCGACGCCTGGGTTCGCTTCCGCCACGTCCCGGACGACCCCGCCCTCCACGCCGGCCTGCTGGCGCAGTTCACGGGCCACATGTCGATCGCCGCTGCCTTGCGGCCGCACGAAGGCGTCAGCCAGGATCAGGCGCACCGCACGCTCTCCATGGCGATCAACAGCATCAGCTTGTCGTTCTACGGTCCGGTCAAGGTCGACGACTGGCTGCTCTATCACCACCACTCGACATTCGCCGGGGCCGGGACGACCCACGCCGAGAACCGGGTCTACGACCTCGACGGCGCGCTGGTGGCTTCCTTCTCCGTCGATGCGATGGTGCGACCGCTCCCGAGCGGTGCCAAGGGCCCGATGGACGCACGGACTGCCCTGTGAGCCTCACCACGGGACGGGGGCCGCTCAGCGGCCAACCCGCCGGACGGTTCACCGCCGCCATGCCCGAGAGGGTCTCGTACATCGAGCCGTTCCGCCGGCGCGTCACGGCGACCAAGGACGGCGGGACCGTCGTCGAGAGCGAGCGGGCCCTCCTGCTGCACCGTCCTGGCCGACCACCGGCCTTGGCCTTCCCCGCCGGCGATGTCGACGGGGCTCCGACCGACGACTGCGAGGAAGCCCCCGGGTTCGTGACAGTGCCGTGGGATGCCGTCGACGCCTGGTTCGAGGAGAACGAGCAGATGTTCGGGCATGTCCGGAACCCGTACCACCGCGTGGACAGCCTGCGTTCGCATCGCCTGCTGCGCGTCGAGGCCGCCGGCACCACCCTGGTCGACACGACCGAGACGATGGTCGTCTACGAGACGGCCCTCGAGCCCCGCCTGTATGTGGACCGCGGGCATGTACGCGCCGAATTGACCGAGAGCGCGACGCGCACCTATTGCCCGTACAAGGGCACCGCGACGTACTGGAACGCCGCGGTCGACGGAGTCGAGCTGGCCGACATTGCGTGGAGTTACGAAGACCCGTCGCCCGAGTCGGCCCCGCTGCGACACCTGCTGAGCTTCGACGACCAGAAGGTGTCCGTCATCCACGACCTGCCCGCCGCCGATTGACGCATCCCATCCCATCCCACCGGAGCTGGTGAGACGCCGTCGCTAGTGTGGTGCCCGCGCTGTCCCGGGTGCATCCGCCACTGGATGCACAGGGAAAAAGGGAGCCTTGCATGAAGTTCGAGACGCTGCTGTACGAAGAGAATGACGGCGTTGCCGTCGTCACCCTGAATCGTCCGGAAGTGCTCAACGCATTCAACCAACAGATGCAGGCGGAGCTTCGGGACGTGTGGCGAGGCCTCCGCTCGAACGACGATGTCCGGGTGGTCGTCCTCACCGGGGCCGGCCAGAAGGCCTTCTGCTCGGGGATCGATCGGGACGAGGGGATTGCCGATGACTACCTCTTCAACGACGAGAACGTCGACAGAATGCACGGGTCGACGGGGCCGGTCTCGACGCCGTTCATGTACAACGACCCCGGGATCAACATCAACCCGAAGACCAACGATCTCTGGAAGCCGATCGTCACCGCCGTGAACGGCATGGCCTGTGGTGGGGCGCTCTACCTGCTGGGCGAGTCGGACGTCATTGTGGCGGCTGAGCATGCGACCTTCTTCGATCCCCACGTGACCTACGGGATGGTGGCGGGTTTCGAGTCGACCCACCTCTTGCAGAAACTGCCACTGGGCGAAGTCCTTCGACTCATGCTCCTCGGGGCCTGGGAGCGCATGTCGGCGGAGCGAGCTCACCAGATGGGTCTCGTCTCGGAGGTCGTGCCGGCGGCCGAACTCATGGAGAGGGCCATGTGGGTGGCGCGGGCGATCGCGTCGGCACCGGTCCTGGCGATTCAGGGCACCTTGCGGGCGATCTGGATGACCCACGAGGTGGGGCGCCGCGAGGCCCTCTCTCAGGTCTCGACCTACGTCGCGCTCGGTAACGCGGTTCGAGGACATCGCCGAGGGCCAAGAGGCCTTCGAGTCGGTCCGCCCGGAGTGGCGCCTCCGTTGAGGAGCTGACCGTGAGGGCTCGCCGCCACGGGCGAGCGCCCGCTCAGTGCACCGAACAGTCGTTACGGTAGCTGGCTGCCCATATGGGCGGGGGTCGCCGGCTCGGCATCGCCGAGATACCGGTCGATGACCTCCTGCCCGGCCTCCGAGGCCGGGCCGTACCAACCAACTTGTCCGCGCATCAGGACGACACAGGCATCCGCCATGGCCAGTGCCCGGTGCACGAACTGCTCGGTGAGCACGATCGTGATGCCCGTCCGGCGGGCCTCCTCCAGGGCCTGGAAGACCGACTCGGTGACGATCGGGGCCAGGCCGAGCGACATCTCGTCAGCGATGACGAGCTTCGGTGACACGGCCAGCGCCCGGGCCAGGGCCAGCATCTGCTGCTCGCCACCGGAGAGGCTCCCGGCGCGCTGCGTCCGGCGTTCCCCGAGCACCGGGAAGCGCTCGATGGCGCGATCGATGGCCGCGGCGCGCTCGTGCCGCTTCTCCTGTCCGACAGCCATGCGCAGGTTGTCGACGACGGTCAGCCCCGGGAAGATGCCGCGGCCCTCGGGGATGTACGTCAATCCGAGCTTTCTGATGCGATGCGCCGGTTGTCCGGTGATGTCCTGGCCGTCGAAGACGACCCGTCCCGCAGTCGGCGGGACCAACCCGGAGACGGCGCGCGCCAACGTGCTCTTGCCGGCGCCGTTGGCGCCCAGCACGGCCAGCACGGTGCCCGGTTCGACAGCGAGGGACACGCCGAACAGCGCGCGGGACGATCCATAGCGGACGTCGAGGTTCTCGACGGTCAAGAGGGATTCGGTCATGCCGAGTCTCCGTCGGCCGGGGCCGGCTCGGCGGGCGGACCTGATGCCGCCTCGGTGTCGCCCAGGTACGCGGCCCGCACCGCAGGATCGTTGCGGATCACCTCCGGGGTCCCGACGGCAATGCGCTCGCCGAAGTCGAGGACAAACACGATGTCGGAGAGCGAGAGCACCGCCGCCACGTCGTGCTCCACCATGATGAGCGAGACCTGGCGCCCCGGTTGATCGACGATCTGGCGGAACACGGCCAGCAGGTTCTCCGACGCCTTGATGTCGAGTCCCGACAGCGGCTCGTCGAGCAGAAGCACGCTGGGTTCGCTGGCCAGCGCCCGACCCACCTCGACGAGGCGCAGAATGCCCAGAGGCAGGGCCGCCACCGGCGCCTTCTCCACCCTGGTCAGGTGCAGCTGCTCGAGCAGGGCGTCCACCCGTTCGTTCTCGTCCTTGGAGGGTGGCAGCAACGAGCGGGGGTCGAGCATGTCGCGCCACAGCCGCTGCGGGGCGACTCGGGCCCTGTGCGCCAACACCAGGTGCTCGCGCACGGTGAGTCCCAGGAAGAGCTCGGGCTGCTGGAACGTCCGGGCCAAGCCCTTCTTGGCGCGCCCCGGCACGACGTCGTCGTGACGTCTTCGCCGTGGAGGCGCACACGTCCCCCATTGGGCCGCAGGAGGCCGGACAGCACAGCGAGGAGCGTCGATTTCCCGGCGCCGTTCGGCCCGACCAGGCCCGCGATGCTCCCGGGCTGGACCTCGACACTCACCCCCGAGAGTGCAGTCAGCCCGCCGAAGCGGACGGTGACCTCACTGGCCGAAAGGGCGGGCTCACTTAACCCGGCCACCGTACCTGGCAGGGGTGCCGCACTGGGGGCCAACGTCACGAGATGTGCTCCGCCATGGCGGGCTGAGCGACGTCAGCGGTCGGAGGGCTCAGGTCGACCGTCTCGGTTATCTCCTGCGGCGGTCGCACGCGAAGGATCAGGCTGCGCAGGCGCCGGCTCTGCTCGGCGAGGACGCCGTCGGGATACTTGGCCGCCGACACCGCGCCGAGCCCGAAGAGCACCGGCGTGACGTTTGACGTCCATGTCGGGAGGTAGTTCTGGGTGACGGCGGGGAGCAGCGAGAGCGACACCCCGCCCAGCAGCGCGGCCGCGTTCGAGCGCACCCCGATCGTCACCAGGACGGCCAGCCAGACGACACCCTCGAACGTGGCGAACTCGCTGGGCTGGAACGTCGTCTGTGACAGGGCGAACAGTCCTCCGCCGATGCCCGCGATGCCCGCCGCCAACGCACCGGCGATGACCTTCATCTGCACGACGCTGATCCCTGAGGTCTTGGCGCCCGCCTCGCTCCATCGCGCTGCGTTGAGCGCGAGACCCGTGGTCGATCTTCGGAAATTGACGATGAAGAGCGCAATGATGACGAACACGGCCAGACACAGGTAGGCGAAGGCGCGGTCGGAGGTGGCGAAGCCGGGCCGGTTGAGGGTGAGCCCCAAGCCCTGGTTCACGAAGCTGGGCAGCGTGAACACGAGGTTCTCCATCAGGAGCCCGAAGGTCAGGGTCACCAGGGCGACATACAGATCGCCCAGACGGATGCTCAAGAGACCCACGACAATGCCCATGAGCAGCGCGATGACGCCACCGGCGACGACAGCCAGCAGCACGGGCCACCCGTGGTTGTTGGCCAGTTGGGCCGTGGTCAGGGCCCCGACGCCGGCGAAGGTGATCTGGCAGAGCCAGAGCATGCCGCCCTCTCCGGTGACGACCGTCCACGACAGCAGGATCACGGCGTAGGCGAAGCCTGCTCCGATCACGCCCACCCAGTAGCCCTGCACGATGAGGGGGACGACGCCGACCGCGGCGATGAGGAGCACGGGCCCGCCGTACTTGCCAAAGAAGCCGAGCGAAGCCGACTCGACGACGCTGCTGGTTGATCCGGCCAGACGGCTCTCACCCTGCGGTGTGATGGCGCGATCGAGCGCCCCTCCCCACCCGTCCGACTCGCCCACCCGGCCCCGGCGGATGAGCTCGTACACGAGCACGATCGCGACGACGATGAAAGGAACCGCGTCGATGAACTCCGTCGTCCAGGAGCTCGAGGGCGGGAGATATCCCTCAATGAGGGAGGTGGCTATGCCCATCAGGAGCGCCACGCCCACCGCCACCGGAAGGTTGCGCAGCCGGGCGGCGACCACGGCAGCGAACGATGCGGCAATGAGCACCGTGAACTTGTCGGGGTCCAGCCCGACGATCGGTGCCGCCAGCACACCGGCCAAGCCCGCGAACAAGGTGCTGACGGCCCAGACCCCGATGGAGATGGAATTCGGATTCGCACCCGAGAGGTCGGTCATCGCCGGGGAGTCGACCATCGCTCTGACCTTGAGGCCGACGTCGGTGAAGCGCAGGATCAGCGCGCCGGCGACCACGGTCACGAACACGCAGGCGTAGACGATGACCTGATCGAGCGTGACCGCGACGCCGAAGACCTGGTACACGGCAACCGGCTGCGGAGCCAGACCGGGGGCCGCTTGAATGGCCTGGTTGCCGAAGATCAACGTGGCAATGGACGGGATGGCCACCAACAGGCCGATCGTCGCCACCACCTTGATCATGGGCGAGGACAGGCGCAGGTGGCGGAACAGAACGAAGTAGAGGAACACCCCCAACGCGGGCGAGGCCACGACGATGGAGAGAACGGCGGCGGGAAGGATGGACCAGCCGTGCTGGGTGTTGAGGAAGTAGTAGAAGCGGGCGATGAAGTACGCCATGGCACCGAAGGCGAAGTTGAGGATGCCGGACGCCGTGTACGTGATGACCAGGCCGGCGGAGCAGATCGCGTAGATCCCTCCCAGCACCAGACCGGCGATCACGAATTGGAGCATTCCTACGGACCCCTCCCTACCGGCCGGTTCCGCCGGGCATTTCTGACATCGACGTCGATTCAGATACTAACGATGCGGACGTACCCGTGCACGGCGGACGAAATGCCCGTTGAACTGGGGATATGTGTATTCCTCGAGCCACAGCCCGGGCCTCGATCCCTCAGCGCTCGCCGGGAGAACTGATCAGTCCGCGCTCCACGATGTTGGCCGCCGCGTCGACCATGGCGGCGCTTCTCGGCTGCGACCCGAAGGCGCCCAGGAGGGCCACCATCACCACCGCTTCGATATCGACATCACCGCCGGCCCCGCCCCCTCCGAGGATCCGCACCATGCGCCGGCGCCCCCAGTCCAGGGCGGCGGCGGACAGCGACCGCATCCTGGCGTCCTCCAGGGCAGCGTCGACCCAGACGCGGATCATCGCCGCCTCACCCGATTGCGCGGCGTTGTAGCGCCGGAACCAGCGGCGGAGCTCCGCGCCGTTGGGAGTCCTCAGGTCGGGGATCCCCACGAAGGTGTCGCTGACGGACCGCATCGCCCGCACCGTGAGGACGATGGCCAGTTCGTTCTTGTTCTCGAAGTAACGGTAGAAGACGCCGTGGGAGACGCCGGCGGCGGCAGCCAGGTCGTCCACGCGGGTGGCGTGATAGCCGCGCTGCACGAACACGTCACGGCCGTTCTCTACCAGTGCCCTGAGCGCCGCGCGCTTGTCGGTCCCAACCCGAATCGCCTCTTCTTTCTGCATCATGGCGCCGACGTCCGGCCCGAACTCCACCCGGGGCGGACGGGTGCTGTGTTTCGCAAGCACGTCGACGGGATCATTCCCGAAGAGCGAGCGGTACATCACGTTGGTGAAGGCGAGCTCGACCCGTTCCCGCGGATACGCCTCCGGCGCGGCCGCCCGAAGGGTGTCGGCGTCATCGAGCGTCCTGGCGAGACTGGCCAGCAACAGCGCGATCAGCGGATCGAGTTGGCGCGGCGGCAGATCGCTGGTCGACAATTTGGAGCGAATCCGGGCCACGCTCTCATCCCTCACGCGCATCGCCGCTGCGGTCAGCTCTTCGTCACCTTCGAACGTCGACGGAAACGCCTGGAAGATCGGACCGTAGCGTGCATGGATGTCGCCGTAGCGGCCGACCCATGCCCGCAGACAATCCCATCCGGCGGTGTCCGGCGTCAGCGGGTGGATGGCCTCCGTCGATGCGCTGATTTGCCGGGCGACCTGGCCGGCCAGGCTGCTGAAGACATCCTCCTTCCCCGAGAAGTACTGGTAGAAGGAGACTCTCGAGCAGCTGGCCAGTTCGCTGATGCGAGCGATACTGCACTGGTGGAAGCCTTCCTCACCGAACAGCTGCAGCGCCGCATCGAGAATGCGCTGCCTGGTCCGCTGCCCGCGCGCGCCCACCCGCGGATTGTCCGAGAAGGGAGCCCGGCGTGTGACGGGTTCGGCATCGGCGCGCTCCGCCACCGGCGACGCAACATCGCGTGCCGTCATGTCACGACGGTCGCTGTGCCCGCACGTGTATGCACGTGATGCGGCCGGCCACCCTCAGCGGGCGATGGCGCCCCGTCAAGAGTCGGCGCGAACCTTGTCCTTCACCGCCGGCACGATCGGGGGTGCGTCCTTCCAGTTCGGGAGTCCGCTGTCCTCCTTGGCGACGGGGTAGCCGTCGTCGTTGACCTGCGCCCAGTGGGAGTGGTTGAGCTCGTGCAACGTGAAGCAGGCGTTCAACGCGTTGTAGAAGCCCATGTTGTCCACGCTCTGGTTGACCGCCTCCTTGACGAGCAGCGACGTCACCGACGGCAGCACGGCGATCCGCTCGGCGAACTCCAGGGTCCGCTCGGTCAGATCGTCGGCCGGGAAGATCTTGCTGACCATGCCCAGGCCGTACGCCTCCTCGCCACTGATCGAATCGCCCGTCAGGAGGAGCTCCTTGGCCTTGCGCGGTCCGAACTCCCACGGGTGGGCGAAGTACTCGGTACCGCACATGCCGAGCCGGGTGCCAACGACATCGGCGAAGCGGGTGCCTTCGGCGCACACGATGAGGTCGCACGCCCAAAGGAGCATCAGCCCGGCGGCGTAGACATCCCCGTGCGCCTGTCCGATGGTGATTTTGCGGAGATTGCGCCACCGCCGCGTGTTCTCGAAGTAGTAGTGCCACTCCTGGAGCATGAGGCTCTCGGCACCCTTGCGCGTCGCACCGTTGATCTTCCTCGTGTAGTGCTGGTTCGGCCCCGGCATGCCTTCCTCCATGGAGACCTTCGAGCCCATGTCGTGCCCAGAGGAGAACATCGGGCCCATGCCGCCCAGAATGACGACTCGGACCTCGTCGTCCGCCTCCGCCTCCATGAACGCGTCGTTCAGGTCGACCAGGAGGCCCCGGTTCTGGGCGTTTCGTGCCTCGGGGCGGTTGAGCATGATGCGCGCCACCTTCCCCGAGTCCAGCTTCTCGTACGTGACGAACTTGTAATCGCTCATGTGGCGGCTCCTTGGCGAATCATTCGGGGAGTGACCCTACTGTTAGAAACTCTTCGCTGCACCTTGTCGGCGCCCGATCGGGCGCAATGGACGGGAGTGCAGCGGGCTGAGCCGAATCAGACCGCCGCGGCGGCCTGCTCGACCCGCATGATCCGGGCCAGGTTGCCGCCCATGATCTTCCGCACGTCGTCGTCGGCGAGTCCTTCCGGCAGGTGGTCGATGTAGCTGCACGGCTCGGCCAGGCCCTCGGGGTGTGGGTAGTCGGACCCGAAGAGGACGTGGTCCGCTCCGATGACGTCGATGATCTCCCCGAGGTCGTCCTCGTGGAACGGGCTCACGTAGACGTTGTGCTTGAACTGCTCCACCGGGTCGCCGTCGAAGGCGTTCGGCATCTTCTTGTGGGTGTCGCCGAGGTGGTTGACGAACGCCCTGATCCATTCCCCGCCTGCCTCGATGGAGGCGATCCTGAGATCCGGGAAGCGGGCGAACACCCCGTGACAGACGAACGCTGCCATGGTGTCCTGAATCGGGCGGTGGCCGCCGGTCATATAGCGGAACGAGTCGAGCTTGAAGGGCAGCATCTCGCTCGGCCCGGTCCAGTCGTTCGTGTAGCGCGTGTAGCCGCTGTCGGAGGAGTGCATCGACACGAGGATGTCGGCGTCCACAACTGCCTGCCAGAAGGGATCGAACTCGGGATAGCCGAATGAGCGTGAGCCGCGGAAACCCGGTACGGGCGCGGGGCGGATGAGTACGGTCTTCGCCCCTCGCTCCAGTACCCACTCGAGCTCTTCGATCGCCTTCTCGACGATCGGGAGCGTGATGACAGGCGTCGCAAAGATCCGATCCTCGTAGTTGAAGGTCCATTCCTCGTACATCCACTCGTTCAGGGAGTGGATCGCGGCATGCGTCAGCTCAGGGTCGTCGCGCATGCGCTCTTCCAGCAGGCTCGCCAGCGTGGGGAACATGAGCGACCGGTCGACGCCGAGCTCGTTCATCACCTCGACACGGGGCTCCGGGTGGTGAAATGCCGGGATGGCCCGCATCGGCTCTCCGATGATCTCCCTGTAGGACCTGCCCTCGGGATTGCCGTTCCGGAAGTACTCCTCCTGAGCGCCTGGCTTCGCCACGACCTCGAAGGTCGGGTTCGGTATGTACTCGCTCACGGTGCCGCGGATCATGATCTTGGTCCGACCCCGCAGGTCGACGTAGTCGATGGCTCCCTTGTAGCGATCAGGGAGGTGTCGGGTGAACGAGTCCCTGGTCTCGTAGAAGTGGTTGTCGGCATCGAAGATAGGGAAATCCAAGACTCTTGGCATAGTGAAGAGGATATTGATTTCTGACTGTGACGTCAATGTCATAGAACTGCCGGCCCAACCCTCCCGCCGCCCGGGCCATCCGACCGGCTTCGGAACTCCGAACCCCACTCATATCCCCCTCACCGAGTGCTTCGGGAGGGATCAGCGGTTGGTCGGAAAATGCAGTTGCACGCTGCTCGGGCCCGGTTCGGGCCAACGGGAGGTGACGACCTTGGGCCGGGTGTAGAAGCGGATGCCGTCGGGACCGTAGATGGACGCGTCCCCGAAGATCGAGGCCTTCCACCCACCGAAGGAGTGCGACGCCACCGGTACGGGGATCGGGACGTTGATGCCGACCATCCCGACCTGGACCTCACGTTCGAACCGCCGCGCCATGCCGCCGTCCCGGGTGAACAATGCGGTGCCGTTGCCGTAGGGATTGTCGTTCACGAGCGCGAGGGCCTCATCGAACGTGGGCACCCGCACCACGCTCAGCACGGGTCCGAAGATCTCGTCGTCATAGACGCGCATGCCGGGCTTCACGTCGTCGAGCAGGGAGCAGCCCATGAAGAACCCGTGCTCCAGAGCAGTGGCCGACCCATCCACCACGACCTTGGCGCCCTCTTCGGCCGCGCGCTCGACGTACCACTGCACACGGTCGCGATGCTCCGCCGTGATAAGCGGCCCCATCAGGGACGCCTGGTCGTCACCCGCACCGACCACCACGTCGGGAATCCGGATGGCGATGGCGTCGATGAGCGGGTCGGCTACCGGACCTACTGCCACGACCACCGAGATCGCCATGCACCGTTCGCCGGCCGACCCGTAGGCGGCGGATACCGCCGCGTCGGCGGCAGCGTCGAGGTCGGCATCGGGGAGCACCACCATGTGGTTCTTCGCGCCGCCCAGCGCCTGGACCCGCTTGCCGTGACGCGTCCCAGTCTCGTAGATGTGACGCGCCACCGGCGTGCTGCCCACGAAGGAGATCGCGGCCACGTCGGTGTGGGCCAGCAAGGTCTCGACCGCCTCGCGGTCGCCCTGCACGACACTGAAGACGCCGTCGGGGAACCCCGCCCGCTGCACGATCTCGGCCAGGACGAGCGAAACCGAAGGGTCCTTCTCGGACGGCTTCAGCACGAAGCAGTTACCGCAGGCGATGGCATTGGCCATCATCCACAACGGCACCATGATCGGGAAGTTGAACGGGGTGATGCCGGCAACGACGCCCAGGGGTTCGAGGACGGTGCGAATGTCAATGCCAGTCGAGATCTCCGAATTGGACGATCCCTTCAGCAGGTTTGGGATGCCGCAGGCGAACTCGACATTTTCGATGCCGCGCGCCACCTCTCCCTTCGCATCCTCCAGAACCTTGCCGTGCTCACGGGTGACCGCGGCAGCAAGTTCGTCTCGGCTCGCATCGAGCAGCTCGCGGAGACGGAAGAGCAGGCTGGCCCGTCGGGTGAGGGAGGAGGATCTCCACTCGTGTGATGCCTCGACCGCCGCCGCGACGACGGCATCCACCTCCGCGGCCGAAGCCAGCGCGACCTCACCGGTCTGCACCCCTCGGGCGGGGTCGTAGACGGGCACCGTCCGGCCCGAGGTGCCGGGCGCAGCCCGACCGGCGACCCAGTGGCCGATGTGCCGCAGGCCAGGGCCAGCCGATTCCGGATCTGTCGAGCTCTGCGCCATCGTCGCGGATCTTACGGCCCGCATCGGGGGTGAGGTCTCGAGGCGGATTCCCCCAAGGGGCGGGCAACGGTCCAGGTCCCACCGGCCAAGCCATAGAACAAAACAGGCTCGCGCGGCAGGACCTGCCACCCGAGGGTCCAGCCGGCACAGACTCGGACGGGGCCTCCCACGGCACGTAACATAGCCAACGTGTTCGATTGCGACGTCGACGTCAAAACCGGGCCGGGGGCTCGGCGGCTCCACTCGGTGGCCGGCCACTCGCCCCCGCCACGCCCGAGACGGATGGAAGGGGTCCCGTGCGGCCGCTTCCTGAGCTGACCCCAGCCAATGAATGGTTCTGGACCTCCGGCTCCGACGGCGTCCTGCGCATTCAGGGGTGCAGCGACTGCGGCCAGCTGGTCCATCCTCCCGTGCCCATCTGCCCCTACTGCCGGAGCCGGTCGCCGAAACCGACGCCTGTCTCGGGCCGGGGGACGATCGTGGGGTTCACGGTCAACGCCCATCGCTGGCTGCCGGGTCTTGATCCCCCCTACGTGATCGCCAACGTGGCGCTGGAAGAAGACCCCCGCGTCCACCTCACGACCAACATCGTCGGGTGCGACCCGGCCGACGTCCAGATCGCACAGAAAGTCGCGGTGCGCTTCGAGCAGCAAGAGGACGTCTGGTTACCCCTGTTCGAGCTGACCGGCGAGCTCGACTCCGTCGACCGTGTCGATGAACCAGTGCGGCCGCTCCCCCGCGCGCCCCTGAGCGAGGAACGCTTCGAGCACAATGTCGTCCTGAGTGGCATCGGTCGTTCCACCTTCGGCCGGCGGCTGATGGTCGACCCGCTGTCACTCGCCGTCGATGCCAGCCTGGCGGCGATCGCCGACGCCGGGCTGACGATCGAGGACATCGACGGACTGTCGACCTATCCGGGAATGAGTGGCGGCGGCATGAGCGAGGGGGGCATCAGTGCCGTCGAAGAGGCACTTCGCATCCACCCCACGTGGATCAACGGGGGCGGCGACCTCCCCGGCCCGGGCGGTTCGGTCATTGCGGCGGCCTTGGCCGTGGCCTCTGGCCTCTGCCGCCACGTCCTGTGCTTCCGAACCGTGTGGGAATCCACCTTCGCCGTCCTGACGGCGCAAGCGGCGCAGGCCGCCGCAGCAGATGGGCGCGGCGGCAGGAAGCGGGCAGAACGAGTCTCGGGCCCGTTCCGCGAATGGCGAGCTCCCTTCGGCGCCATGTCCGCCGCCAACTGGATCGGCATGAACGCCACGCAGTACATGCACCGCTACGGCGCACCGCGCGAGATGCTGGGGTTGATCGCTCTCAACGGACGGCGCAATGCCGCCCTGAACCCGAACGCCATCTACCGCGACCCCATGACGATGGACGACTACCTCTCGGCGCGGCCCATCACCTCCCCGTTCGGGCTCTACGACTGTGATGTGCCGTGCGACGGCTCCATCGCCGTCATCGTCTCGGCGGCGTCGGTGGCCGACGACCTCCCGCACCCGGCGGTGCGCATCGAGGCGGTGGGCACTCAGATCCTCGAGCGGGTGTCGTGGGACCAGGACACCCTGACCCACGAGCCGCAGGTCATCGGCCAGGCCGCGCACCTCTGGACGCGGACCGATATGCAGCCGTCCGAGGTGGATCTGGCGCTTGTCTACGACGGCTTCACCTTCAATGCCATCTCCTGGCTCGAGGGCCTCGGATTCTGTGGCTTCGGCGAGGCCTACGACTGGCTCGACGGAGGCCGTCGCATCGCGCTCGACGGCGAGCTCCCGGTCAACCCGCACGGCGGGCAACTCTCGGAAGGCCGCAGCCATGGTTTCGGCTTCCTCTACGAAGCGGTGACCCAGTTGCGCCACGACGCCGGCGCGCGTCAGGTGGCCGATGCCAAGTCCGCCGTGGTCACTTCCGGAGGTGGGACGCCCTCCGGCGTCTTGCTGTTGCAGCGGAAGGACGCGTGACGTCGATGCCAGATCCCGATCCCACGACGGCCTCGGACGCGAGCGAGAAGCCCAGTGGTCCTCGTTCTCGCAAAGGAATCGAGACGCGGGCGCGCCTCCTCGCGGCAGCAAAAGAGGTCTTCGAGCAGGACGGGTTCCTCGATGCCCGGATCTCCGACATTGCCGAGCGAGCCGGCCTGTCGCACGGGTCCTTCTACCACTACTTCGAATCGAAGGAAGAGGTCTTCCGGGAGGTGGCGGCCGAGGTGGAGCAGCGACTGAGAGAGCCGCTCTACAGCGTGATCCTCGACCCGAACTCCACCGCATCCCCCTACGAGCGGATCCACGAGGGCATCCGGCGGAACTTCGAGAGCTACCGGGACGAGGCCCGGATCATGGGTGTGATCGAACAGGTCTCACGCTTCGACGATGACCTACGCGCCTCCCGTAACGAGCGCCATCACATCTCGTCCGCAGAGATTGCCGACTCCATACGTCGCCTGCAACAACACGAATTGGCCGACCCGGGTCTCGACCCCGCCATCGCCGCCGCCGGACTCGGAGCGATGACGTACCGTTTCCCCGAGATGTGGTTCGTGCAGGGGCTCGTCGACTGCGACTTCGACCTCGGCGTGGAGCAGCTGACCCGCCTCTTCGTCAACGCGCTCGGGCTGCAGGAACCTGCGACGACGGGGTCAGTCGCCACGCCAGCCGAGGATCTCGTCGCCGACTGAGATCCTCTCCAGTCAGGCCGGCGCTCCAGAGCGGGTCGTCCTTCCTCGCACCAAGGCTCTGAGGATCAGGGCCCCGGTGCCGTAGCGCTCGATCGCTTCCCGGTCCGTCAGAGCCCTTGCTTCGCCAGAGCTGTTCTGGTCGAGTTCCTTCTCCCTCGCGACAATCCGCCGCATTCGCCGAGAGCAGGCCTCGCGGCATGCAATGACTTCTTCGTCTGAGGACGCCGACAAGAGGCGATCGAAGTTCGCGTCGATGGCGTCGAAGGGATTCTTGGACATCGAGAAAGAACGGTCCCGGCCGCCCGAAGGGAGCGCGCAGAAGCGGACGATTCAGCCCAGAACTTCGGCCTTCCACTCCAGGAGCTGCGGAGCCAAGAGGGTCCAGCGGGCAAACAGCCCTTCCTCTCGTGCCTCGCCGCGCTCGATCCACTCGCGATCTCCCCACGGCGGCTCGACGAGGCGGGCGCCGGGCAGAATGGCGGCCAGGGCCTCCGACGTCGCCCTCGTGTGGTGCGGGTCGCTGACCCCGCTGCGGAAGACCAGTGCCGGAATGCCAAGAGCTTCGGCGTCCGCGACGGGCAGTCCGGGCACGGGCTCGTCGGCCCGTGGGACGTAGGCCAGCATCCAGCGCTCCATGGTCGCGATGAACGTCGCCGGGTCCTGCGCCAGGAAGCGATCCCGGTTGGACAGGTTCTGCTCCTGTACCTCAGCCCATTCGGGCAGATCCGCCACGGCCTCCATGCCCTGGGTCCAAGCCGCCTGCACCGATCCCCCGCAGTAGTGCGTGGCCAACGAGAGGAGGCCGTAGACGCCGCCGCTGATCCACCAGATCGCCAGGCCGGCCGCCGTCTCGGGGTGGCGGGCGGCGGTAAGGAGCGACACGCGGGCACCGCCCGAGCCGCCGGCGATGATGGCGGGCGTCATGTCGAGGTGGGTGAGCAGCCCGGCGAGCGCGTCGGCCTGCATGGCGGACTCCGACGATCCCTCGAAGCACACGTCGGACTCGCCACAGTTGGGACGGTCCCAGATCAGCACCTTGTTGCCGTGCTCGGCCAGCGCTTCGGCCAGCTGTCGCACGCCGGGTGACTCCTTGGTGAAGCGCCCGCCGGGCGTGATCACCCAGGGCTGGCCCGACTCCCCGATCACGTCGTACGCCAACGACAATCCGTTGATCTCTGCGATGGGCACGAAATGGACTCCTTCGGATTCGGCTTCGGATTCGGATCGGTGACGATGTGCTGCGGGGCGGGGCTATTTGGTCGAGGGGCTACGAGGCACGTCGCGGAAGGGCACGTCCTTGTCCAGCCGACGCTCCCGTGGCATGCCCAGCACGCGCTCGCTGATCACGTTGCGCGCCATCTCGGTCGTGCCGCCTCCGATGCTGCCTGCCTGGCGCATGAGGAAGTTGATGGCGCTGTTCGCGGCAATGTCGCCCTCGGTCCAGGCTGCGCCCGAGGCGCCGGCGACGTTGAAGGCCAGCGTCACGACGCGCGACACCGAGGTGCCCTTGAACAACCGCACGAGCCCCGCCGCCTGGTCGGACATGCGGCCCGTCCGCACTCCCTCACCGACCCGCTCGGCCAGCTGATTGACGACCAGCTCCAGCACGCGGGCCTCGCCGATGTGGTCACGCGCCGTCGCGTCGTCGAGGCTGCCGTGCGCCCGGGCGATGTCGTAGACGATCTTCGCATCCTGGCTCCCGTGGGCCAGGCCGACGGGCTCGGTCACGAGGGACGAGTTGTAGAGCATGCGCTCGTGGAACATCCAGCGCGTGCCCACGGTCCAGCCCTCGTCGACGGCGCCGACGCGGTCAGTGTCGGGGACGATGACATCGGTCATGAACTCCTGGCAGAACTCCCGCGAGCCATTGTTCATTTCGATGCGGTGCACCTCCACGTTGGGCTGGTGGATCGGCAGCATGAACACCGTCAAGCCACGGTGCTTCGGCTGGTCCCAGTTGGTCCGGGCCAGACAGAGCCCCCAGTCCGACCACCACGCTCCCGATGTCCACACCTTGGACCCATTGAGGATCCACTGCTCCCCGTCGCGTACGGCCGTGGTCAGCGCCCCGGCCACGTCGGAGCCGCCGCTCGGCTCCGAGAGGAACTGCATCCACAGCTCCTCGCCCTTCAGAATGGCGGGAAGGTGGCGCAGCTTCTGCTCCTCCGTGCCGAACTCGAGAATGACGGCGGCACACGGCGAAAGCGTGGGGATCTGCACCCGCAGCGGGTACTCGTAGCCCGCGAACTCCTCGTTGAGAACCTTTTGATGCTCGAAGGACAACCCCTGCCCGCCGTACTCGCGGGGGAAGCAGATGCCGGCCAGGTCGGCGTCGAACAGCATGCGCTGGATCTCACGATCGCGGGCGACGGTGGCGAGCTCAGCCTCGTCGTCGTTGTTGTTGCGCTCCCACCGCAACTCCTCGGGACTGACCCGTCGCAGGTTGGCCCGGAGAAAGGACCGTGCCCGCTGCCGGAAGTCCTCCAGGCTCTCCAGCTCCTCCGATGTCTCCACTCGCAAGGCGCTCACGCCGCCGCCCCTTCCCGCTCCCGTGCATCGATGAAGGCGGTGATCCGCTGGTGATGGTCCTCCGGCGTTCCGGCGAGGGCACGATTCACCGTCACCCGTCGGAGGAAGAGATGGAGGTCGTGCTCGAACGTCACCCCGATGCCCCCGTGCATTTGCGTGCAGTCCTGCACCAACTCGGCGCCGTACTCGCCGATGTAGGCCTTCGCCGCACTCACCAACTCGGCCGCGCCGGGGTCGCCTGACGCCACGGCGGCGCAGGCTGCGTCGCTGGTGGCATGGCCCGACTGGAGCCACATGTACATGTCGGCGAACCGGTGCTTGAGGGCCTGGTACGACGCCAGCGGTCGTCCGAACGAGTAGCGGTCGAAGGCCCACTCGACGGTCATGTCGAAAGCCGCCTGCATGGCGCCGACCGACTCCGCGTTCAACAGGACGATGAGCTGCTCGAACTGACGGTGGACCTGCGAGCGGGCTTCGCCGTCGGGTCCGACCACCGCGCTCGCCGGCACCGTCACCTCGTCGAAGCTCACGACGCCGAAGCGCCGGGTCAGATCGACCGTGTGCATCGGTGCCGTGGTGACCCCCGGCGTCGTTGCCGGCACGAGGACCTGGGTCACGCCCGTACCGCTCTGGTCACGGCACGTCACGAGCAGGTGGTCCGCCTGGCCGGCCGACTCCACAATCGCGACCTCACCTCGCAGGACGAGGTCGTTGCCCGACCGGCTCGCCTCGACGGTCGGCTCCCACCTGATCGAACCGAAAGGCGGCGCGCACCAGGTGGCGATGCTCTCTCCCGAGAGCAGGCCGGCCAGCACGTGGGGCGCCGCTTCGTGCTCGCTCAGGGCGGCGGCCACCACGTTGACGACGGCCAAGGGCCCGGGTGCGGCGTGACGGCCGAACTCGTAAGCGACGAGGCCCGCGTCCACGAGGCCCGAGTCGCTGATGGTGCCGCCGCCGTGGGCTTCGCTCACCAGCAACGAGGTCCATCCCAGCTCGGCGCCACGGCGCCAGTAGGCGGGGTCGTAGCCGGTCGGGTCATGACGGAGTTGCCGCAGGGTGTCGGGCGGCACCTGCTCGGTCAGGAAGCGGTCGGTGGTCTCGCGAAAGAACTGCTGGTCTTCGCTCAGGTTCAGGAGCATGGGGCTCCTTGCTGCTCACTCACGTGGTTCTCTTTCTCGGGCGCGACTGCAGGGTGCTTGCGGTCTGATCTGTCGGCATGGCGATCGTCGGAGTGCTGGAGGCTAGACCGCGCTCACAATGCCGATCCCGGCGGCCTCGTTGCGGGTGCGCCATGCGTCCTTCGACATCCGGGTGACGTCGACGTCGGGCGTCGCCGCCCGCAGCGCGCGCACGGTCGCCTGCTCCCTCGGTGTGTGGAGGAACGGATCCCACCCGTAGAAGCGGCAGGCGTTCTCCCAGGTGATCTTGTGGATCTCGTCGTCCCGACAACCGGCGTCCTGGAATTCCTTCCAGGCGTACTCGGGGGAGGTGGGCCAGGTCGTGTCGGTGTGCGGGTAGTCGCACTCCCAGGCAATGCCCTCGATGCCGATGCGGTCCCGCAGCAGCAGGCCCGACGGATCGGTGATGTAGCAGGCCAGGATGTGATCGCGGAAGACCTCGGAGGGGAGCTTGCCGCCGAAGTCGGAGTGCATCCACTCCTGGTTGGTGAAGTGCCGGTCGATACGGTCGAAGTAGAAGGGGATCCAGCCGATCCCGCCCTCGGAGAGGGCGACCTTGAGGTCGGGGAACCGCCGCAGCGTCGGCCCGAACAACAGGTCCTGGGCGGTGATGGCGCTGATCTGACAGGCCAGCACCATCAGGTGGTCCATCGGCGCCTCCTCGGGCTTCCGGATGACGTTGAAGCCGGCGCCGATGTGGAGCGAGAGCACCATGTTCTCCTCGCTCAGCGCGGCGAACATCGGGTCCCAGTAGCCCGACAGGAAACTGGGGAATCCCTGCACGTGGGGCGTCTCGAGGAAGCTGATGGACCGGCACCCCTTCTTGGCGATGCGCCGCACCTCGGCGACCGAGGCCTCGACGTCCCACATGGGCACGATGCCGAGCGGAATGAAACGGCCCGGGTATTCCCCGCACCACTCGTCGATGGCCCAGTCGTTATAGGCCTGCAGCATCACGAGCGCGATCTCCTTGTCCTGCGCCTCGGAGAAGGTGCGTGCATTCCATCCGGCCATGGTCGGGAAGCACATGGAGCCGAGCACGCCGTTGGCGTTCATGTCCCGCACTCGCTCGTGCACATCGAAGCACCCCGGTCGCAGCTCGGTGTAGGTGCCGGGGTTGAAGCCCCACTCCTCCGACGGCCAGCCCACCGTGGCGGACATGCCGAACGACGTGCTGGTCTTCTCGCCCTGGAAGACCCAGCGGTCGATGCCGTCCTCGTGCACGACCTTGGGCGCCTCGTCGAGCCACTTCTTCGGCACGTGGTTCTCGTACATGTTGGGCGGCTCGATCATGTGGTCGTCGATGCTGACCAGGACCATGTCCTCGAGGTTCATCGGGTGCTCCTCTCGCTGTGAACATTGCACTGCGCGGACCACATCACGCCGTCCGCACCGGGAGCGTCTCCCAGCCCCGGACGGTCGAGGCATGGGCCCGCTCGGCCTTGTCGTAGTCGACCTCCCACTCTGGGAAGCGCGTGAGCACCTCGTCGAGCGCCACCCGGCCCTCGAGGCGCGCCAGCGCGGCACCGAGGCAAAGGTGGATGCCGTAGCCGAAGGACTGATGCCGGCCGATGTCGCGGTGGATGTCGAAGCTGTCGCCGTCGGGGAAGTGCCGCTCGTCCCGGTTGGCCGAGCCGTTCAGCAGCACCATGATGCTGCCCCCGGGCACCGACTGCCCGTGGACCTCGACGTCCCTCGCCACGTAACGGGACTGAACCGGCGAGGGCGCTTCGTAGCGCAGCAGCTCCTCGATGGCGTTGTTGACCAATGACCGGTCCGCCACCAATTCGGCCCGTTGGTCCGGGTGACGGCCCAGCACCTCGCCGGCGAAGCCGATCAGGCGGGTCGTGGTCTCGTTCCCGGCCCCGGACAGCAGACCGACGTACCCGAGGATCTCGTCGTGGGTCAGGGTGCGGGTCGTGCCGTGGTCATCCTCGAACTCGGCGTTGAGCAGTTCGGTCATCAGATCGTCGGACGGGTGCTCGGCGCGCCAGGTGATGTAGTCGGAGAAGACCGAGGCGGAGCGGAGCCCGTCGTACTCGGTCTCGTTGGGGACGCCCTCTTCCAGCCGCAGCCCGTCGTCGGTGTGCTGGCGGATCGCCTCCTGGTCCTCCACGGGTATCCCGAGCAACATGCCGATGACGCGCATCGGCATGAACTTGCCCAGGTCCTTGACGAAGTCGAACTCCCCCGTCCCGACGAGCGGGTCGAGCACCTCGGCGCAATACGCCCGCACCTGGGGCTCGAGCGCCTGCATCTTGCGGGGGGTGAAGACGCGGGACAGGAGGCCGCGGTGGATGTCGTGGGTGGGCGGGTCCTCGAAGAGGATCGACCCGGGCGGGATATCGACCCCCGCCTTGATGATCTCGAGCACCGAGCCCCGCCCCGAGATGTACGTCTTCCAGTCGAGCATGGCCTTGTCCACATCGTCCCAGCGGCTCAGGGCGAAGAACTCGTACTTCTCGTTCCAGTACAGCGGCACCTCGTCGCGCATCTGTTTCCACAACGGATACGGGTCGGCGTCGATGTCGAAGTCGTAGGGGTCGTAGTAGAGGCCCGGTTCGCTGGTGACGGTCACGTCGAGACCCCGGTCAGGCTGCCGGCCAGGCCAACGACTTGACCTCGAGATACTGCTCGAAGCCGGGCACGCCGTTCTGGCGGCCGATGCCGCTGTGCTTGTACCCGCCGAAGGGCAGGTCCGGACCGTACGGTGCACCGCCGTTGATGCTGAGACCACCGGTGCGCACGCGCTTGGCCACCGCCAACGAGTGCTCCACCGATCCCGAGAACACCCCGCCGGACAGCCCGTACTTGGAGTCGTTGGCGATGCGCACGGCGTCATCCTCGTCCTCGAACGGGATGACGACGAGCACTGGGCCGAAGATCTCCTGCTGGGCGATGGTCATGGCGTTGTCGACGTCGGTGAACAGCGTCGGCTCGACCCACCAGCCCTTGGCGAACTCGTCTCCCGAGGGCCGTCCACCTCCGACGGCGAGCGTGGCGCCCTCGGCCTTCCCCTTCTCGATCAGGCCGAGGACGCGCTCGCGCTGCTTGGAGGAGATGACCGGGCCCATCATGACGTCGGGCCGTTGCGGGTCGCCGTAGGGCACGGCGTTGAAGAGGCCGGTGAGCATCTCGACGCCCTCCTCGTAACGGGATCGGGGCAGCAGCATGCGCGTCTGAATGGCGCAGCCCTGGCCGGCGTGGAAGCAGGCGCCCATGCCCATGAGGGTGGCGAAACCGAGGTCGGCGTCCTCGAGGACGATCGTCGCCGACTTCCCGCCCAGCTCCAAGAAGGTGCGCTTCATGGTGGCGGCGCCCTTCTCCATGATGCGCTGGCCCACCGCGGTCGAACCGGTGAACGAAATCATGTCCACCTTGGGCGACAGCGTCAGCTCCTCGCCGATGAGATGGTCCGACGACGGGACGATGTTGACCACGCCGGCGGGGATGTCGGTCTGCTCCGCGATGAGGCGGCCCAGCAGCGTGGCGTTCCACGGCGTGTCGGGCGCGGGCTTGAGCACCACGGTGTTGCCCGTGGCGAGTGCCTGGCCCAGCTTGTGCGAGGTCACCTCGAAGGGGAAGTTCCAGGGGACGATGGCCCCGACCACGCCCACGGGCTCCCGCCAGATCCGGCGCGAGTCGACCGAGCCCTGCAGGTTGACGGCGTCCGGCAGCACCGTCTCCCATTCGTACGCGTCGATCTCCTTGGCCGGCCAGGACAGGGCGTCGCCCAGCGGCGCATCGAGCTGGGGGCCGTTGGTCGTCATGCGGGGGCAGCCCACCTCGAGGATGAGCTCCTCGCGCAGCTCCTCCTGCTCGGCGTGCAGCGCCTCGTCGAGCTGCTCGAGGCAGCGCTTGCGGAAGGCGTGGTTGGTCGACCAATCGGTCTCGTCGAAGGCGCGGCGGGAGCTGTCGATAGCCCGCTGCATCTCCGCGGTCGAGGCGTCAGCCACCGAGCCGATGATCTCCTCCGTGGCCGGGTTCACGTTCTCGAACGTCTTGCCCGAGTCGGCCTCGACGAGCTTGCCGTCGATCAGCATCCTCTGCTCAGGGTTGACCTTCACTGCCTCACTCACGCTCGTCATCCTCTCGTCGTCCGGAAACACCCAGATCACGACGGCGGGCGATGCCGGCTACGACACGGAATGCCGCGGACGCGTGCCTGGGAAGCCTCTCCTCTGGAGGGTATCTGACTTTGACGTCGCCGTCAAAAATGGGGGTATGCTGCCCGGATTCGGCCTCGCCGAGCCCGCTCCAGCCCGCTCCGGAGGCCGGACCGACATGCGCCCTGCCGGTGCTGCGACAGTGATGGCCCACCCGGCCCCCAGAGGAGGATCATGTTCACGATTGCTGCGTTCGTCGAGGCATTGACGCTCGAGGAGGTCGGCACCGACCGCTACCGGGCCAACAGCCTCAGCTCGACGCACGGTGTGGTCTTCGGCGGGCAGCTACTGGCGCAGTCCGTGATGGCGGGGCTGGCCGGCCAGGACGGGAAGTCGGTCAAGACGATCCACACCGTCTTCGCCCGGGGCGCCAACCCCGAAGCACCCCTCGAGATCGCGGTCGACCGCATGCACAGTGGGCGTTCCGTAGCGAGCAGCACGGTCACCATCAGCCAGGGCGACACCCTGGTCACCCGGTCGCTCGTGCTCCTCAGCGCCGAGGAGCCCGACGTGATCCGCCACGCCGACACGCCGCGCGCCATGACCTCTCCCGAGGAGTCGGGCGGCAGAGTGCGCGGCGAGGGTGTCTGGGAGATCCTCATCGTCGACGACATCGACATCAGCGATCCCGAGCTCGTCGGGCCGGCCGAACTCGACGCCTGGGTGCGCTTCCTCGACGCGCCCGACGATCCCGCCACCGATCAGGCCCTCGTCGCCTACTCGACCGACGGCTTTCTGATCGGGACAGCCATGCGCCCCCACGCTGGCGTGGGGCAGGCCCAGGCGCACGTCACCCTTTCGACGGGAGTCCTCAGCCACACCCTGACGTACCACGAACGCTGTCCCGCCGCGGAGTGGCACCTGCTGCAACAACGGAGCTCCTACGCCGGACACGGTCGCAGCTACGGCCAGGGGGACATCTTCCGCCGCGACGGGCAGCTCGCGGCGTCCTTCGTGCAGGACGCCATGATCCGCGCCCGGACGGGGAGCGCCGGAGCCCTCTGACCCGGGCCTCGGGTTCGGAGCCAGCACCGAGGAGCGAGCACCGATCAGTCCGGATGCGGCGCGCCCACGCGCAGCGCCCGCTCGGCCATCCGGACGAGCTCCACCTTGACGGACGGCCCTCCTTCGATGTGGGCCGTCGAGTTCAACAACCCGAACGCAGCGTGGGCCCGGATCCGCGCCACCTCGATGCTCAAGCGCGGCTGCACCTCCATCAGCACCGAGACCCAGAGCTCGACGTACTCACGCTGCAGGCGGCGAACCGTCCGCCGGTCCGTCGCACCGAGAGACCAGAGGTCGCGATCCTGGACGCGGATCAGGTCCGACTCGTTGGCCGCGAACGTCGCGTGAAAGGCGATCAGCGCCATCAGGGCACGATCGGCCTGCCCCGCCTCCTCGACCACGTGACGCCCGCCGTCCACCAGTTGCTGGCTGATGTCGAGCAGCAACGCGGCCAGGATGGCCCGTTTGCTCGAGAAATGCTTGTAGATCGCCGGGCCGCTCGTGCCGCAGGCGGCGCCGATGTCCTCGATGGAAGTCCCGTGGAATCCCCGGACAGCGAAGAGCCGAGCCGACTCGCGCAGCATCCGGTCGCTGGTGTGTGGAATCACGTTCATGACGGCCCTGGACAGTGAGGTTAGTAGAGCCTAACCTGGGCGCACCGAGGTTATCGATCCCTAACCTGAGGCGTGATGAGCGAAACTCAGCTCCGGACGCAATGCGACCGGGCCGGCGAGACATTTCAGAGAAATGCCGCGGCGCTGCAGGGCGCGGTGGACGGTCTGTTGGCGCGCCTCGGCACGGTCCGGCTGGGTGGGACCGAGTCGGCCCGTCGACGTCACGTCGAGCGCGGCAAGCTGCTCCCGCGCACCCGGGTGGACACCCTTCTCGACCCCGGCAGCCCCTTCCTCGAGCTCTCTCCCCTGGCGGCCAACGGGATGTACGGCGACGAAGCCCCCGGCAGCAGGCATCATCACCGGCATCGGTCGGGTCTCCGGCCGTGAGTGCATGGTCGTGGCCAACGACGCCACCGTCAAAGGCGGGACCTACTATCCCGATCACCGTCAAGAAGCACCTGCGGGCCCAGGAGGTCGCGCTACAGAACCGCTTGCCCTGCATCTATCTGGTCGACAGTGGCGGGGCGTTCCTCCCGCGCCAGGACGAGGTCTTCCCTGACCGCGACCATTTCGGGCGGATCTTCTACAACCAGGCCACCATGAGCGCCCAAGGGATACCCCAGATCTCCGCCGTCATGGGCTCCTGCACGGCCGGAGGCGCGTACGTGCCGGCCATGAGCGACGAGACCGTCATCGTCCGGGACCAAGGGACCATCTTCCTCGGCGGCCCCCCGCTGGTGAAGGCGGCGACCGGGGAGGTCGTGAGCGCCGAGGATCTCGGCGGCGGGCTGCTCCACGCCCGGACCAGCGGCGTGGTCGATCACCTGGCCGATGACGACGAGCACGCGCTGCGGATCGTGCGGCGGATCGTCTCCGAATTGGCGCCACGCACCGAGCCGCCTTGGGACGTGCGGCCACTCGCAGGAGCCCGCCGTCGACCCGGCCGAAATCTACGGCGTGATCCCGGCCGACCCACGGACGCCCTACGACGTCCGCGAGGTCATCGCGCGGCTGGTCGATGGCAGCGTATTCAGCGAATTCAAGGCCGAGTACGGCACCACTCTGGTCACCGGCTTCGCCCGGCTGCACGGCCACCCGGTCGGAGTCGTGGCCAACAACGGCGTGCTCTTCTCCGAGTCGGCCCTGAAAGGCGCGCACTTCATCGAGCTGTGCGATCAACGCCGGATTCCGCTGCTGTTCCTGCAGAACATCACCGGATTCATGGTCGGTCGTGACTACGAGGCGGGCGGCATCGCCAAGCACGGGGCCAAGATGGTGACCGCCGTGGCCTGCGCCCGGGTGCCCAAGCTCACCGTCGTCATCGGCGGATCCTTCGGTGCCGGCAACTACTCCATGTGCGGCCGGGCCTTCTCGCCGCGGTTCCTGTGGATGTGGCCCAACGCCCGCATTTCGGTCATGGGGGGCGAGCAGGCCGCCGCCGTGCTCGCCACCGTGCGCCGCGACCAGCTCGAAGCGGCGGGGAGAGACCTGGAGCACGAGGACGAGGAGGCGCTTCAAAGCGCCCATCCGTCAGCAGTACGAGGAACAGGGCAATCCCGTACTACGCCACAGCCCGACTGTGGGACGACGGGATCATCGACCCTCTGGACACCCGTGACCGTCGTCGGCCTCGCGCTGTCCGTGTGCGCCAATGCGCCGCTGGAGCCTGTCTCGCTACGGCGTGTTCCGGATGTAGGTGGCGATGTTCGAGACCGTGCTGGTGGCCAACCGCGGCGAGATCGCCGTCCGCATCATGCGCACGCTGCGCCGGATGGGCATTCGCTCCGTCGCCGTCTACAGCGATGACGACGCGCTCTGCCCGTCACGTCCGGGAGGCCGATATCGCCGTCCGCCTCGGGCCCGCACCGGCGACCGAGAGCTACCTCTCGATCGAGCAGCTCCTGCGTGCGGCCGCCGCCAACCGGGTCCGAGGCGATCCACCCTGGCTACGGATTCCTGGCCGAGAACGCCGAGTTCGCCGAGGCCTGCCGCGAAGCAGGGCTCGTGTTCATCGGCCCGCCGAGCGACGCCATCGCGATCATGGGCGACAAGATCCGAGCCAAGCAGACCGTGGTGGCGGCCGGCGTGCCAGTGGTCCCTGGCCGCACCGATCAGCGACATGACCGACGACGACCTCGTCGCGGCAGCCGACGAAGTTGGCTACCCCGTGCTGGTCAAGCCGTCCGCCGGAGGAGGCGGCAAGGGGATGCGGCTCGTCCATGAGCGCGAGCCGCCTGCCGCGACGAGCTGGCCAGCGCCCGGCGCGAGGCCCGTGCCTCCTTCGGCGACGACACCCTGTTCGTCGAGCGATTCGTCCTCAGCCCGCGCCACATCGAGGTCCAGGTGCTGGCCGACGCGTTCGGCTCCGTCGTGCACCTGGGCGAGCGCGAGTGCAGCCTGCAACGCCGACACCAGAAGATCATTGAGGAGACGCCGTCGGTCCTCTTGACGGAGGAGCAGCGCTCCGCCATGGGCGACGCCGCGAGTCGAGATCGCCCGCGCGGTGCAGCTACGAGGGCGTCGGGACGGTCGAGTTCATCGTCTCCGCCGATGCTCCCGGACGACTTCTACTTCATGGAGATGAACACCCGGCTACAGGTCGAGCATCCGGTGACGGAACTCGTCACCGGCATCGACCTGGTGGAGCAGCAGCTCCGAGTGGCGGCCGGCGAACCACTGACTCTCGACGCAGAACGACGTCAGGCGCACCGGTCACGCCATCGAGGCACGGGTCTACGCCGAGAACCCGGCCTCGCGGCTTCGTCCCCAGCGGGGGTGACGTGCTCTTCCTGCGCGAAGCCGAGGGCGAAGGTATCCGGGTGGACAGCTCGCTCTTCCCGGCTGTCGCGTCGGCACGACCTACGACCCCATGCTGAGCAAGGTCGTGGCCTGGGGCCCGGACCGCACCACGGCTCTGGCGCGCCTCGACCGGGCCCTGGCCGAGACCGTGGTCCTCGGGTTCCAGACCAATATCAACTTCCTGCGCGCGCTGCTCGGCCATCCGGACGTCCGTTCCGGGAACCTCGACACGGGGCTGGTCGAGCGGGAGCTCCCGGCGCTGGTCGCCGCGCCGCCCGCCACCCGGGCCTACATCGCCGTCGCGCTGAACCGGCTGGACAGCGCTTTCGTCCAGGGAGACCGCCGGCGACCGCTGGGACCGTGTCCGACGGCTGGCGTCTCGGCGGAGCTCCCGCTCCCATTTCGTGGAGCTTCACCGATGCCGCGGGGGAGTCATACCGGGTGCAGGTCTCGAGAACGACCGGCGGTGCCGCCGTGGTGGTGACGACGACGGGCCCCCATCGCAGGCTCGTGCCGAGGCGCTTCCCCCGAGGGCTCCTCCTCACCGTCGAGGGACCGACGACGCACGCGGTCGTCGTGAGTGGCGGAAGATCGGACCTGGGTCTGGCTCGACGGCGCAAGCTTTCGCTCCTGAGGAGTTGGCGCCCGAGCGACGTGCCGGTGGCACGGGCAGCGGCGAGAACGAAGTACGCAGCCCCATGCCCGGCACCGTGCTGGCCGTGCACGTGAAGGCCGGCGACTGATGTCGAAGAAGGAGAAGCCTTGCTGATCGTCGAGGCCATGAAGATGGAGTACACGCTGTCGGCGCCGCGGGCCGGACGAGTCGCCACGTCCTGACGGCGAGCGTCGGCGATCAGGTCCTGGTCGACGCGCCTCTCGTCCACCTCGAGCCGGAGCACGACGCATGCATGAACGCGCCGCATGCCGACCCCCCTGCCGGGCCTGCCCGAGCGTGTCCACATTTACGAGGTCGGGTCCCCGGGACGGCCTGCAGAACGAGGACACCGTGGTCCCGGTCGAAGTCGAAGGCCGAGTTCATCCGCCGGCTGGTCGACGCCGGGCTCGAGGCGGTCGAGTTGACCAGCTTTGTCCCGCCCAGCTGGATTCCCCAGCTCGGCGACGCCGAAGAGCTGCTCGGGCTACTCGGCCCGCTCCCCGGGCGTCACCCGGTGCTCGTCCCCAACGAGCGCGGCCTGGACCGCGCCCTCGCCGCCGGGGTCACGGAGATCGCCGTCTTCGGCAGCGCCACCGAGACGCTTCGCCCAGCGCAACCTCAACCGGTCCGTGGCCGCGTCCTTGGAGATGTTCGCCCCCGTGGTCAGGCGGGCCCGGGCCGAGGGTCTGGCAGTGCGCGGTTACGTCTCCATGTGCTTCGGGCGACCCCTGGGAGGGGGACGTCGCACGTGCACCAGGCGGCCGACGTGGTCCTGGCGCTGGCGGAGCTCGGCTGCACCGAGACTCTCCCTCGGCGACACCATCGGCGTCGCCACGCCGGGCCAGGTGGTCGCGCTGCTCGACGCGGTCGTCCAGCGCGGCCTGCCGCTGTCGACCATTGCCGTGCACTTCCACGACACCTACGGACAGGCGCTGGCGAACACCCTGACCGCGCTGCAGCACGGGGTCACCACGGTCGACAGCTCGGCCGGCGGTCTGGGCGGCTGCCCCTATGCCGGGAGCGCCACGGGCAACCTCGCCACCGAGGACCTGGTCTGGCAGCTCGACGGCCTCGGATCGAGACCGGGGTCGACCTGGCGGCCCTCTGCGCCACGAGCCTCTGGATGGCCGAGCAGCTCGGCCGGCCCAGCCCGTCCAGAGTCGTTGTCCGCCCTTACCCCGACAAGCCGAGCGGAAGTCGGCACCATGACGCGGTCGGTCTCAACGACGAGCAGGAGCAGCTGCGCAAGACCGTGGAGGCGTTCGCCCGTGACGTGGTCGCCCCGGTGGCCGCCCACCACGACGCCACCAAGACCTTCCCCTACGACGTCGTGCGGCAGATGGGTGAGATGGGACTCTTCGGCCTGCCCTTTCCCGAGGAGTACGGCGGCATGGGCGGGGACCTCTTCGTCCTCTGCCTGGCCTTCGAGGAGCTCGGCCGGGTCGACCAGTCCGTCGCCATCACGCTCGAGGCCGGGGTCTCGCTCGGCGCCATGCCGATCTTCCGCTTCGGCAACGAGAGCCAGAAGCAGGAATGGCTCCCCCGCCTCTGCGCGGGCGAGGCGCTGGGCGCCTTCGGCCTCACCGAGCCGGGCGCGGGCAGCGACGCCGGCGGGACCCGCACCACCGCCCGACTGCGACGACGGTTCGTGGGTCATCAACGGGGCCAAGGAGTTCATCACGAACTCGGGCACCGACATCACCGCAATTGGTCACCGTCACCGCGCTCACCGGAGACGGGAACGCAAGCGGCAGTCAGCGAGATCAGCACGATCCTGGTGCCGGTCCCCTCGCCCGGGTTTGGTCGCCGGTCCGGCCTACAACAAGGTGGGCTGGCACGCCTCGGACACCCATCCGCTGTCCTTCAGCGACGTCCGGGTGCCCGAGGAGAACCTGCTGGGAGAGCGAGGACGGGGCTACGCCAACTTCCTCCACATCCTCGACGAGGGTCGCATCGCCATCGCCGCCCTGGCCACCGGGGCGGCGCAGGGTTGCGTCGACGAGAGCGTGGCCTACGCCAAGGAGCGCCACGCGTTCGGCCGCCCCATCGCCCAGCACCAGGCCATCGCCTTCAAGATCGCCGAGATGGAGGCCCGAGCACATGTCGCCCGCTGCGCCTACTACGACGCCGCCGCCCGACATCTGGCCGGAGCGCCGTTCAAGAAGCAGGCCGCCATCGCCAAGCTGGTCTCGTCCAACGCCGCCATGGACAACGCCCGCGACGCCACCCAGATCCATGGCGGCTACGGATTCATGAACGACACCCCGGTGGCCCGCCACTACCGCGACTCGAAGATCCTGGAGATCGGTGAGGGCACGAGCGAGGTCCAGAAGCTCCTGATCGCGCGAGAGCTCGGGCTCTGATGGACAAGGTCGTCGCGAGCTGCGGCGGAGGCCGTGGCCGACGTCGGGAGTGGCGCATCGCTAGCCGTGGGTGGCTTCGGGCTGTGCGGGATCCCGAGCGTCCTCATCGGCGCACTGCTGGCCGCAGGGGTCGGAGACCTCGAGACGGTGAGCAACAACTGCGGGGTCGACGGCTGGGGCCTCGGCCTCCTGCTGGAGGCACGTCGGATCCGACGGACCGTGTCGTCGTACGTCGGAGAGAACAAGGAGTTCGAGCGCCAGTTCCTCCACGGCGAGCTCGAGGTCGAGCTCGTCCCCCAGGGAACCCTGGCCGAGCGCCTCAGGGCGGGAGGCGCCGGCATCCCCGCCTTCTACACGCCGGCGGGAGTGGGAACCCAGGTCGCCGAGGGCGGACTTCCCTGGCGCTACGACGGTGGCGGCACGGTGGCGGTCTCCTCTCCGCCCAAGGAAGTGCGAGAGTTCGACGGGATCCCGTACGTGCTCGAACACGCCATCCGGACGGACTTCGCACTCGTCCACGCCCGCTACGGAGACCGCCACGGGAACCTCGTCTACGAGAAGAGTGCGCAGAATTTCAACCCGTTGTGCGCGGCGGCCGGAGCATCACCATCGCCCAGGTCGAAGTGCTGGTCGACCCCGGCGAGCTTGACCCCATGGAAGTCCACACGCCGGGCATCTTCGTCCAGCGCGTCGTCCACGTCGGCGATGTCGAGAAGCGGATTGAGCGGCGGACCGTCCGGCAGGTCTCCCAACCAGGTGCGGGGAGGGCGTCGATGACGCTGCGGCGCGAGGAGCTGGCCGCCCGGGTGGCGCGCGAGCTCTCGGATGGGCAATACGTCAATCTGGGGATCGGACTCCCGACCCTGGTCCCCAACTACGTGCCCTCCGGCATCCACGTGGTCCTGCAGTCGGAGAACGGCATCCTCGGGGTCGGCCCGTATCCGAATGACGAGGCGGTCGACCCGGATCTCATCAACGCGGGCAAGGAGACGGTCACCGTGCTGCCGGGCGCCTCCTATTTCGACTCCGCCACGTCGTTCTCCATGATCCGCGGCGGCCATGTGGACGTCGCCATCCTCGGTGCCATGGAAGTCTCGGCCGCGGGCGATCTGGCCAATTGGATGATCCCCGGCAAAATGGTCAAAGGCATGGGCGGCGCCATGGACCTCGTGCACGGCGCGAAGCGCGTGATCGTCATGATGGAGCACTCGGCGCGGGACGGCAGTCCCAAAATCGTCAACCGATGCGCGCTGCCGACGACCGGGCTTCGTTGCGTCCACCGGATCATCACGGACATGGCGGTGATCGACGTCGAACCCGAGGGCCTCGTCCTCACGGAGTTGGCCCCGGGCGTCACCGGGGAGGAGGTCCGGGCTGCAACGGAGCCTCCCCTCCGGCTCGGAGGGGAGCTCGCCTCGCCGGAGCCCGCCTGATGGCGCCGACCTACAACTCAGCCGTCACTGTCAGAACGGCACGGGCCAGGATGTGGCTGAAGATATTGAAGCCGAGGTAGGCGGGGGTCGCACCCGCCGGTATCCCCAGGGTCTCGACGTCGAGCGCGTGCACGACGAAGAAGTACCGGTGCGGGCCGTGGCCGGATGGAGGTGCAGCGCCGATGAACCGCGACGAACCGGCATCGTTCCCCAGCTGGAATGCCCCGGGAGGAAGACCAGCTCCGTCCTCGCTGCCGGCACCCTCCGGGAGGTCGGTGACGCTCGCGGGGATGTCCACAACGGCCCAATGCCAAAACCCTGAACCGGTCGGGGCGTCGGGGTCATAGGCCGTCACGGCATAGCTCTTGGTGCCGGAGGGAGCGCCGCTCCAGGACAGCTGTGGAGAGATGTCCTCCCCTCCCGGCACACCGAAGATGCCCGACATGGAACGCGGTGGCATGGTGCCCCCGTCAACCAGCGTGGTACTCGTCACTTGAAAGGTGGGGACCTCGGGAAGTCGTGCGAAATGATCGTTCATTGGTTCCCTCGTCTGCTCCGGAATGAGTTGGACTCTGTGGAGTGTTCGTTCCGCTCGGGGCTCACCCCAGCACCCCTGAGGGCCAAGGTAATCGATCATGCAGCGGGCCGGCGCGGCGATGTGGGCCGCGCAACGCTCAGAGCGGCGATCAACGCTCGTTCCCCTTCGGATCCGGCACCCAGGACGCTGGTCGCTTCTCGCGAAACGCCGCCATCCCCTCCTGTGCCTCCTCGTCGGCGAAGAGCTCCTCGGAAAGGCGGGCCAATCGCAAGAAGTCCGCCTCCTCGGCTCCGCCCGACCGGAGAAGGCGCTTGGAGGCAGCCAGAGCTCCCGGAGCTCCCGCGAGGAGATCCGCCACGACAAGTCCGACCTCATCGTCCAGCCGTTCCTTCGGCACCGCCGCATTGATCAGTCCCATGGCCGCCGCCTCGGAAGCGCTGAAGCGATTACCCCTGAGGAACGCCGCTCGCGCGTCGGCGGCGCGGAGCTTCGGAAGGCACACCGCGGAGATCACTGCGGGTGCGACGCCCACTCTCACTTCGGTGAAGCCGAACTTTGCTTCCTCGACGGCAACGGAGATGTCCATCACTGCCGCGAGGCCCACGCCGCCCGCCACCGCGTGCCCGGCAATCCGCCCGACGTATGGCTTCGGTGAGTTGGAGATACGGCTGAACAACTCCCAGCTGGGTAGCCGGTCACCCTCCGATCGATCCGACGATTGCGCCGCCAGGTTCGCTCCTGCACAGAAGGTCGACCCTCGGTTGGTGACAATCACGACACGGATGGACGAATTTGCGTCCGCGTTCGAGCACGCTGTCATCAGCTCTTTCACGAGCTGGCTACTCAGGGCGTTCCGCCGTTGTTCGTCACACAAGGTGATCGTCAAGACGCTGTCACGGACAGCTGTTTCCACGAACGAACTCATTCGTCTCCTCCTCGTCGCCTGACACTCGTCGGCCCACCAGCGAAGGCCTGAGCCATCTCCATCCACTCTCGAGCCGTACTGCCATCGACGATGAGGTCCGTGTCGTCAATGTGCCGACGCTGCGTCACGACCAGACAGAAATCGACCGCGGTCCCCCGGATCTCCTCGGCCCCATCGCCGGGCCCGAACCGCCAGGTCTCTCTCGACGGCGCGAGGAGTTCGACCCGGACGGGCACATCGGGAACTTCCAATCCACGGTTGACGTAAGACCACGTCCTGGTCCTGAATCCGAGCTGAGCAACGTGGCGCAATCGATCGCTGGCAACGTGATCCACACCGACGCCATCGCACACATCCTGACCATGGGCCCAGCACTCCATGAGGCGCGCCGTGATAAAGGATTTCGCTCCCATTGCAGGCCCGTACCACGGGATCCGAATTCCCTCATCGAGGCTGCTCGACACGGTGAACAGCCGATCGCGATTGGCGCGCCAGGTTGCAAGTCGTTCCTCCGGCGCCATCCCTCGTCCCAGCGTCAGAGCGTCGATGTTCGTCGCAGCCCCCAGTTCGGCCGCCCCGGAGCGGAACCGTTCGGGATCCTCGCAGGCCAGGACTGCTGCGGCGTCGAAGTACGAAAGGTGTCCGATCTGGTCGGCGACGGTCCAGCCCGGGCTCGGAGTGGGTGTCTGCCACTGATCATCGGTGAGCCGGGTCACGACGCCGTCAAGAGCGTCCTGCTCGTCCCGCAGCTCGGTCGCCAGCTCTTCGATATCGGTCATGACCCTCGCTCCAAGCTCCGCAAAATGATTTCGAGGACCACGTCGGCACTCTCCTTGGGCGAGCCTTTGAGTGTCGGGATCACGTCCGGCTGAGAGAACAGACCACCGAGTCCGGCGAGGACGCGCGCCACGGCGGTCGTGTCGACCGGCTCGACCTCCCCTCGGCGCACGGCAAGATCGAGCATGGCTTTCGTCACCTCGTACAGATACTGCCGGTGTCCCTCCGCCAGGGTGCGCGCCGCCGGGACAGCAGCCAGATCGCGAGCGAAGGCTGCAGAACGCTCACTCACCGCGACGGTTGCCGCCCGCAAGTAGGCGCGCAGGGATTCGAGGGCCGACATGTCGGACTCTATGGCGGTACGTGCCGAATGGCCGACCCGCCAGAGATTGCGATCGACGGCGATGAGCACGAGTTCGTCACGACTCGGGGCGAGCGCGTACAGGGTCCGCAGTGAACAGCGAAGCTGCGCTGCCAATGTCGCCATGGTCATGTGGGCAAATCCGTCAGCGAAAGAGAGGCGCTGGAGGTCATGGAGCAGCTCGCGTTGGCGGTTCGTCAGCGCACGCTCGCGTTCTCGATCGAGGACTCGACGCGGCTGACCGAGAGACTGCAGAAGGACCTGGATATCGCCCACTTGCTCCACCGTTGCCGTCGTCACGAGGCCGGGCCGGGAATCCCACGCGGCATGGTGGTCAGGGACCCCGCGGGAGCAAGCCTTCGGGAATGTCGACGACCCGTGCTCGCAACCATTCCCCGAGGCTCTTCGCTTGAGAGTCTTGGCGGGTGGACGCCGCCACCCCCTCCCCGAGCAGTCCCTGAATGACAAAATTCAGAGCCAGGAGATTGGGCAGGCGATGCCGCACGACGGTCAAGTCGGCCGTCTCGGGCAGTAGCTCCTGCAACCTCTCCGTCGTCAGATACGCATCGAGCCAGCCCCACGCCTCGGCGGTCCGGGAGAAGACACCGAGGTTCGCATTTCCGCCCTTATCGCCGGACCTGGTACCGAACAGCCGTCCGAACGGCACCGAGATCGTGGAGCCCCCAGACGACGTGGCGGTTGGTTCAGGAGGCAACACGATGTGGACGCTTCCCGGGGGAGCGACCGAATCGACCACGGTCGTCGGACCATTCAGTGTCACGACACGTTGCGAAACCAAGTCGCTCGGCACCAGGGCCGGCCGGTAGACGCCGTAGGGTCGGCCGTTGCCCGGTCCACCGCCGACGAGGAAGAACCCCGGAATGGTCGCCAGTCCGAGCTCGACGACCGCATTGGAAACCGCCCGTCCGACCTTGCGCTCGTCCGGGTCCTTCACCGTCAGCCTCCACAGCGCAACTGCCTCTTCGTTCGTCTTCGGATCGTCCTTCTCGGTGCGCACCACTCGAGTCGACACGCTGGCGAAGTCCTCGGGCTTGTACGGGCAGGCGACCCAGAAGGCTTCTTCGATCAGCGCCGCTTTCTCCTCGATGTCCAAGCCGGTGAGCGCGACGTTCACGTCGTTTCGATAGCCGCCCTGCTCGTTCATCGCGACCTTCAGGGTGGGTGGGGGTGGTTCCCCCTGCGTGCCGCTGATGCGAACCCGGTCTCGAGCCACCTGATGAAGCTGAATGGTGTCGAATCGTGCCGTGACGTCAGGTCCCAGGTAAGCGGGCGATGCGATTTCGTACAACAGCTGCGAGGTCACGGTGCCGATCGAGACTTCCCCGCCCGTGCCATCGTGCTTGCCGACCACGCAGGAGCCGTCCGACGGCGATGTCGACCCACGGAAACCCTGTCCTCGCCATGCCGGCGACTTCCGTGAAGAACGAATAGTTGCCGCCAGTGGCCTGGGGTCCGCACTCAATCACGTGACCAGCTATGACTGCGCCGGCCAGGGCATTCCAGTCCTGTCGCTCCCAGCCGTGATGCCAGGCCGCCGGTCCGCACACGACTGCAGCGTCCGTCGTGCGGCCGGTCACCACGATGTCCGCCCCGCTGCGGAGTGCGTCCACGATGCCCCAGCACCCCAGGTACGCGTTAGCCGTCACGAACCGCGAGGGGTCGCCCAAGGGTGCGCCTGTATCGAGATGGTCGAACGACACACCGGCACGAATGAGGTCGTCGAGCCGGGGCAGAAGGTCGTCTCCGTCGACATAGGCGATCCTCGGACGCAGACCGAGGCGATCGCCCACCTGTGAGACAGCCTCGGCGCACCCTGCGGGATCGAGACCGCCGGCGTTCGAGACCACCTTGATGCCCCGGTCGAGACAGGTCCCCATGACCTGTTCCATCTGGTCGACGAAGGTGCGGGCATATCCGCCCCCCGGGCGGCTCGCACGCGTTCGAGCGAGAATGAGCATGGTCAGCTCTGCGAGCCAATCACCGGTCAGAACGTCGATGGGACCACCTTCGACCATCTCGAGGGCTGCCGAGCGGCGGTCGCCGTAGAACCCAGAGCAGTTGGCGATGCGTACGGGTTCCGTCATGGCGAGACCTCCTCCTCGACGGGGTTCAGCACAAGCAGCACCGCGCCGTTCTTCACCTGTTGCCCGGCCTCGACATGCAATTCCGCCACGACTCCATCGTCCGGCGCCACAACGTGATGCTCCATCTTCATCGCCTCGAGAACAACCAGCGGTTGGCCGGCGACAACCCTGTCGCCAACCGCGCAACGCACATCGAGAACGACGCCCGGCATTGGCGCCACGAGTCCGCCCATGGGACCCCGGGCCGCCGACAGCTCGAACCGTGGCACCACCTCGAAACTCACCGTGCCCGTGGACACCTGCACATGCAACCCGGTACCGGCGAAGGTGATGCGGTGCCCGGATCGGTGTCCATCGACCTCGACGCCGAGACCGGTCGCCGACCATGCGTGGATTCGAGCCACTCGCCCGTCGCCGAGCATGAAGCTGCCGTCGCGTCGTGCCTGATACCTGACGTCGATCGTGGTGCCCGCACGGGACAGTCGCACATGCTGGAAGGGCAGGCGGGTATTCCGCCAGCCGCTGGGCATGGTGGGCAGGACCGACGCGTCTGCACGATTCCGCCCCTGCAGCCAGAGTGCTCCAATCAGCGCCGCCCCATCCGCATCGTGATGGAGCGGTACCGGACGAACCCGCTCGATGAAGTCCGTCGTCGTGTCGCCTTCGAGAAAGGCCTGGTTCCGCAAGGTGGCAACAAGAAAGTCGCGATTGGTCGTGACGCCACCGACGTGGAGCCCCTCCAAGGCAAAAGCCAGCCTCCGGGCGGCTTCCCATCGGGTGCCGCCCCGAGCGATGACCTTGGCGAGCATCGGGTCGAAATCGACCCCGACGGTCGAACCGGCTTCAATGCCCGCCTCCCACCGCACCCCGTCACCGGTGACCGGCTCGAACGCCACGAGGTCTCCCGCGGCTGGCAGGAACCCGGCAGCGGGGTCCTCGGCGTACAGACGAGCTTCGATCGCATGACCGACAGCGGGCTGCACGGGCGCAACGTGCGCACCTTCGGCAATTGCGATCTGGAGGGCGACCAGATCCACCCCGGTCACCTCTTCAGTCACCGCGTGCTCCACCTGCAGGCGGGTGTTCATCTCGAGGAAGTAGAACTCCTTGGTCTCGTCGTTGAGAAGGAACTCCACGGTTCCAACTGATTCGTAACCGATCGATTGGGCGAGCCGTATCGCTGCATCGCCCATCGCCGCCCTCAGGTCCGCGTCCATGACGGGCGACGGCGACTCCTCGACCACCTTTTGATGACGCCGTTGAATGGAGCATTCCCGTTCCCCGAGATGCTGGATGTTCCCGAACGAGTCACCCACGATCTGGATCTCGATATGGCGCGCCCGTCGTACGTATGTCTCGATGAAGACCCGGTCATCACCGAAGGCGGCCAGCGCCTCCCTCTGTCCAGTCGCGACAGCCTCAGTCAGCTCGTCCGGCGATTCGACGATCCTCATGCCCTTGCCGCCCCCGCCGCCGACGGCCTTGACCAGGATCGGGTAGTCGAGCTTCTCGTCCGCCGTGGGGTCGTCGGAGAACTGCAGGGTGGAAACACCGACGCCGACAGCGGCTGTCTTGGCGGCCAGCTTGTCCCCCATCGCCTCAATCACCGCCGGCGACGGGCCGACCCAGGTGATGCCCGCATCGAGGACCCGGCGGGCGAATTCCGCATTTTCGGAGAGGAACCCGTAGCCGGGATGCACGGCGTCCGCGCCGGAGGCAAGCGCGACCTCGACCATCTCCGCGCCGTCCAAGTAGCCACGGGAGAGTCGGATGGATTCGTCCGCCTCACGGACGAACGGAGCGTCAGCGTCTGCGTCCGTATACACGGCGACGCAGCGAATTCCCAGGAGATGCGCAGTCCGAAACACACGGCGCGCCACAACACCGCGGTTCGCGACCACGAGGGAGCGAATCACAGTCTGAACACCCCGTAACCCTGAGCCCCCTCGATCGGGCTGTTGCGGACGACCGAAAGGCAGAACCCGAGCACCGTCCGGGTGTCGCGTGGATCGATGATCCCGTCGTCGCTGACCGCTCCGGTCGCGGCCAGAGCGAGGGAACCTCGCTCCTGCGCCGCCTCCACCGCCTCCACCGTGCGCGCGTCCTCATCCTCGTCGAACGGAATCCCCTTTCGCTCTGCTCGGGCTCTTCGTACTTGCGACATCACGCCGGCAATCTGCTTCGGACCCATGACGGCGATTTTCGCCGTCGGCCACAGAAAGGTGAACCGGTTCTCGAACGCTCTCCCCGACATTCCGTAGGTGCCCGCACCGTACGACGAGCCGACGATGACCGTCAGATGAGGCACCGTCGAGTTTGCGATGGCGTTGATCAGTTGCGATCCCTTTTTCACGATTCCGTCGCCCTCGTAATCACGGCCGACCATGAACCCGGTGATGTTCTGGAGGAAGACGAGGGGCGTGGCCGATTGATTGCACAACTGAATGAAGTGCGCTGCCTTCTGAGCAGAATCGGGATAGATCACGCCGTTGTTGCCGAGGATCCCCACCGGGTAGCCATGGATCTCCGCCCATCCGCAGACGAGGGTCGCCCCATACCGGGACTTGAACTCCTCGAACCTCGAGCCATCGACCACGCCGCGAGATGACATCGCGTATGTCAACCGGCTCACGGAGGTCGTGGCTGATCAAGCCGAGGAGCTCTTCGGGGTCGTACAGCGGCGGATCGGGATGCGAGGTCGTCGGCTCGGGACCGGGTTTCTGCCGGTTCAGGTGCGAGATGGCCTCTCGGCACAATCGAAGGGCATCCATTTCGTCAACAGCGAGAAAATCACCGAGGCCCGACACCTCAGCATGGAGACGAGCTCCGCCAAGCTCCTCGTCATTGCTGACCTCTCCCGTTGCCATCTTCACCAGCGGGGGACCGGCCAGGAAGATCTTCGACTGCTCATCGACCACGATCACATAGTCCGACAGACCTGGCTGGTAGGCACCGCCTGCGGTCGACGACCCGAAGACCACGCACACGGATGGAATCCCGAGCTTCGACAGTTCGATGAGGTCATAGAACTGACGGCCCGTCTCCGCGAAATGCGTGATGCTCGTGCGCGCGCCCCCCTCCCGTCGGTCCATACGGAGGTCTGCTCCAGCTGATTCGACGAAACTCACGTAGGGAATCCGATTGTCCTTGGCAATTTCAAGAGCACGCGCCCACTTCTTCTGCGCGAAGGGCGTCAACGCACCTCCGAGGACGGAGGGGTCGTTGCCCATCACGACGCACTCCGTGCCGGCGATCACTCCGACGCCGACAACCATTCCACCCCCGAGTGCATAGTCGGACCCGTAGCCAGCGAGCGGGCTGATCTCGAGAAATGGGGAGTCCTCGTCGAGGACGTTTGCGATCCGCTCGCGGATGGGCAGTTTCCCCCGAGTGCGCAGGCGCTCCATTGCCTCCGGGCCGCCTCCTGCCTCGGCCTCTTTGAGCAGTGCGTCGATCTCCGCGAGCTGCTCGAGCATGTCAACCCGGTTGCGGTCGCTCCGCTGGGACGCGGGGTCGATCGTCGATTGGAGCGGCGGTGCCAAGAGCGGGCTGGCCATGCCGGGGAAGCTAGTGGTAATTTTCACAGGTGTCCATTACCGGTCCGCGGAGGACGAGCCGGAAGGCTGAGAGAACGTTGTCGCGGTGACCGATGTATCTCTGGTCAGACCGATTGCAGCCGGGCGAGCTGGCGGCTGAGCCAGTCGTCCATGCAGTGCATCGCCAGCTGCACGGCGACAGCGCCGGGCACCAGGAGGTACGCGTGGGGCAGCCCGGCAATGACGTGGAGCTCACAGGGCACCCCGGCCTGGTTCAGGCGCTGCGCATAGCCCATGTCCTCGTCACGGAAGCCGTCGATGGAGCCCACGACCACGCAGGTCGGTGGGAGCCCTGCCAGGTTCGACTCTCGGGCGGCGGCGGCGTGAGGCGGGATGTCGTCGGAGCCGTAGAGGTCGCCGAGATAGGAGCGCCAGCCGAACTCGTTGGACCCCTGTCCCCATACGTAGAGCCCCTCGGACTGGATGGAGGGCGTCTGCTGGCGGTCGTCGAGCATGGGGCAATCGAGGAGCACGAAGGCCAGCGGCACCTCGCCGCGGTCGCGCGCCAGGAGCGCCAAAGCAGCGGCGAGGCCGCCGCCGGCGCTGAGCCCGTAGACGCCGATGCGGTCCTTGTCGATGCCGAGCTCGGCGGCGTTCTCGTAGGTCCAGCGCAAGGCCGCATAGCAGTCCTCGAGCGGGCCCGGGTAGGACGTCTCGGGCGCGAGTCGGTACTCGACGGAGACGCCCACCACGCCGAGAGTGGGACACCAGCGGTCGAGCAACGGGCTGTCCATGTCGTAGGAGCCGATGACGTAGCCGCCTCCATGGATGGTGACGACGGCGGGCAGGAGTCCCTGCGCGTCTTTGGCGCGATGCACTCGCACCGGGACGGGAGGGTCAGCGGGCACCTGGTGCTCGGTGCGCACCACGGCATCGGAGAGGTCGGGCGACGCGAAGGAGGCCGAACGCATGGCCGCGACGCCGGCCGCGTCGACGGCCGGCAGCTCGAACGCGCCGAGCACAGGCCGCAATTCCGGATCGAGGAGGTCCTTGACGTTGATGACTCCGCTCATGACAGCGCTCCTCCCCCGCGAATGGCCGCCACCAGCCCGCCATCGACCGGAAGGTCGATCCCGCTGATGAAACTCGCTTCATCGGAAAGAAGGAACACGGCTGCAGCCGCCACCTCCTCGGGCAGGCCCTCCCGATGGATGGGCGATAGGTCCACGAGCATGGCGCTCGTGTCGCGGGCCTCCGCTTCTTGTCGCCCCATGGGTGTGTCGATCATCCCCGGCGTGACCGAGCAGATACGGGCGCCGACCCGACCAAAACGCACGGCCTCCCGCCGCACCAACCTGTGCACGCCCCGCTTGCTCCACGTGTAGGCCATCCCTGGATCCTCGATCTCGGGCCCGACCGCCTCGCGGAGGTTCTCGAGGAAATCGCCGGCCAGCGGATCGTCGAGGATGACGTCTGCTGCGAGGTCGCCCGGCTCGAGCGCAAGCAACGCGGCGACGGACGCGAAGCAGACAACCGCCGTCCCGGGCGATGCCAAGGGCCAGCAGCTCTCGACGAGCAGCGCCGTACCGACCAGGTTGACTGCGAGGATGTCGCGCCAGTCCGCCATGGTGGGCGACACGCCGGCGGCATGGGCGACGGCCCGCAACGGACCCAGCTCGGAGACCCGGGCGGTGAGGCGGTCGATCCCGTCGGCATCCCCGATGTCGAGGACGAAAGGCTCGACCTGTGCACGGTGGCCGGCGGCCGCCAGCATGTCCGCCTGGGTGGCCAGCAAGACCTCGTCCCGATCGACCAGCAGAAGCACGTCGACCACGTCGGCGACGCGCACGGCACACGCGGCCCCCATGCCGCGGGCCGCCCCGGTCACGATCCCTACCGTCATGCGCAGTGCCCTCCTCGATGGGTGTTCGAACGGGACGCTACAACGAGGTCGGTGCCCTGCACTGGTCTGCGGCGTCAGGTCGGGTTCGGGTCGATCCGAAGCGCAGCGACGGCCGTGACCTCGACGCCCTCCACAACCCCGGACGAAGCGCCTCCGGCACCGCTGCGGTTGATGGCGCGCTCGTCGGTGCCGAGGTAGCTGGCGACGACCCGGGGATTGTCGCGCACCTCGGCCGGCGCGCCGTCGGCAATGACCTTCCCCGTCTCGAGGCAGTACACCCGATCGCTGATGCCCATGATGAGCGGCATGTCGTGCTCAATGAGGAGCACCGAGGCGTCGAGTTGTCGGCGCACGGTCACGATCAGCGGACCGAAGGCCTCGGTCTCGCGTTGCGCCAGCCCTGCAGTCGGCTCGTCGAGGCAAAGGACCTTTGCGTCGAGCGCCAGCAGTCCCGCCAGCTCGACCACCCGGCGGGTCCCGGTGGAGAGGTCGGCGATGTAGTGGTCCCGATAGGAACCCAGCCCGAGCAGGTCGACGAGTTCGCCGACGGCGGCGCGGTCGTGCCGGCTCCGCCGCGTCGCCCGCGGGAGGGCGAGCGCCGTGGAGAGCATCCCGGTCTCGTCCTTGCCTTCCAGAGCAACCAGCAGCGTCTGCGTCACCGTCAACTCAGGAAACAGGGTCGCCGACTGGAAGGTCCGACCCAGACCCAGACCGGCGCGATAGGCGGGCGCTCTGCCGCCGATCTCCTTATCGCCCAGCCGCACGGATCCCGAAGCCGGGACGAATCCTCCGATGGCGTTCATCAATGTCGACTTCCCGGCTCCGTTGCTGCCGATGAGACCGACGATCTCTCGTTCGTTCACGCTGATGGTGGCGCCGTCGACGGCGACGTTCCCCCCGAATGTCACCCGGAGATCGGAGACGGCGAGTGTCGGCACCCCGGCCTCCCGGTGCTCGGGCTCCGGCACCGCCACCGTGGCCGGTGGGCGTGTCGCGACCGGTGGGACGTCCTTTCCGAATCGCCGGTCGGCCCAGTTCAACACGGCATCACGCGCGTCGTAGGCGACCTGCATCAGCCCACGGGGGAAGTAGAGCAGCACGGCCAGCAACCCGATGCTCGAGGTGAGCAACCCGAGGACCTGATTGTTGGGAGCGAGCGCGGGAATGCCGATGACCCAGATGGCTCCGATGACCGCGGCCGTCACCGATCCCATGCCACCGATCACCACCATGGCGACGAGGCTCAAGGAGACGTCGACGATGAAGAAGCTCCCCGGCCCGCCGAACGCCACGTTGGAATAGGCACCACTCAGCAACGCTCCACCCATCCCAGCCAACGCTCCAGCAATGGCGAAGGCGCGGATCTTCTCCCAGACCGGCCGGACCCGGTAAGCGGACGCGGCGTTCTCGTTGTCGCGCACCCCCATGATGGATCGCCCGATGCCGCTGTCCCTGAACCGGTTGGCGACCAGGAGCACCACGGCGAGAATGACGAGAACCACGTAGTAGTAGGTGCGCTGGCCCGGGAAGGACAGAGAGAAGAGCTTGCCCGGCACGAACGGCAGGTCGGACCCGTCCGATGAGCCGCCGCTCAAAATGCCGAGGCTGAAGAAGTACTGCTGCGCCGCCAGGGCGAAGACGAACGTGACGACGGCGAGGTAGAGGCCTTTGACCCGCAACGAGCTGAGCCCGAGAATCAACGCGAGGACGGCCGAGCCGGCGGTGGTGGCGACAATGGCCAGCCAGAAAGGCACACCCCCTTCGACCAGACGGGCGGCAAAGAGCGCTCCGAGACCGGCGAATGCCATCTGACCCAGCGAGAGCTGGCCCAACCAGCCGGTGAGGACGGTCAGCGAGGTGGCGCAGATGGCGAAGGCCAGAATTTCGGTGAAGGTCTGCTGGGTCGAGGGTTGCGTGAAGATCAGCGGGAGAACGATGGCGATCGCTCCCAGGAAGAAGATGCCGCTCTTGTTGATGTTGCGGGCCCAGCGCGAGGACTGCAGCCGCACGGGGATCGGGCGAGCCCTAGGGGTGAACGCGAAGACCTCGCTCTCGTCGGTGCGCTCCCGGTTGAAGAGGACTGCCACCACCACAATGATCAAGAGCAGCAGATTGATGAGCCCGGGCTCGTCGATGTAGTTGAAGTTCACGACGCTCTGCAGCAGGCCGATGACGACACTGGCGACGATGGTGCGGCTGAAGGAAGTCATACCGCCGATCACGGCAGCCACCAGAGCCAGCGACAGAGTCTGTGGGCCGAGGGTCGTCAGGTCGCCGGCGGCGCCGCTCTGACCGGCGATGAGGATGACCGACAGTGTGGACAAGGCGGCGGCCAGGGCCCAGACCAACGTCGAGACCATCTTCGGGCTGATGCCGGACAAGCGAGCCAGCCGCGGATTGCTGGAGCAGGCCTTGACGGTCCGGCCGAGCGTCGTGCGGTCCAGGAACCATGTCAGTGCGATGAGGGTGATCGGCACAATGATGAGAATCGAGAGGTCCGAGCCGCGCACCGTGACACCGGCCACCGTCCAGGTGCCGTTGATAGCGCTCGGGAAGTGGGTGGTGATGGCGGTCGGCGTCGGGATCTTGATGGCGATCGCCAGGGCCAGCTGGGACACGCCGATGGTGGCGACGAGGACGACGACGCGGGGCGACTTGCGCAGCCGACGGATGATGGCCAGATCGACGACGGCCCCGAAGGCCAGCCCCAACACCAGGGCCACCACGAGCCCGATCCAGAACGGCACGTTGTACTGCACGACCAGCAACGAGAGGACGGCGGCGCCGACCACGCCCATGTTGCCGACGGCGAAGTTGATGATCCGGGTGGCCCGGTAGACCAGCACCACGCCGACGGCGATGACGGCGATGCCGAGTCCCTGCACGACGCCGTCGAAAATGATTTGGCTGTTCAGCCAGGTCACCGCGAGCATCAGCCGGCCTCTTGGCCCCCGAGGAACACCGCCCGCGCCAGGTCGTCCCGTTCCATCAGGTCGCGGATCTGCCCCTCGAAGCGCACGCGCCCCTTCTCGAGGAAGACCGCCCGATCCGCGATAGCGGCCGCCACGTTGAGCGACTGCTCCACAATGATCAACGTCTCTCCCGCCGCCTTCAGACCGTCGATCACCTCAATCAGCTCTTGCACGATGATCGGGGCTAGCCCGAGAGAGAGCTCGTCGATCATCAGGACGGCCGGATCGTGCAGCATGGCGATGGCCAAGGCCAGCATCTGTTGCTGTCCCCCCGAGAGTGAGTCGGCCCGCTCTCCCCGGCGGTCCTGCAGGGCGGGAAAGAGGTGGTAGACCCGGTCGACCCGCCGGCGCAGCTCGTTCTTGTCGGAGCGGTAGACGAAGCCGCCCATTTCGAGGTTCTCCGCCACCGTCATGGGGCCGAAGACGCCTTTTCCACCCTGCAGCAGGTGGATGCCGAGCCGGGAGCGCTGCTCCGGTGTGGTGTAGGTGATATCCCGACCGTTGAGGCGCACGACACCGCGCTCGGGAACTTCGAGGCCCGACGCCACATTGAGCGCCGTCGACTTCCCGGCGCCGTTGGTTCCGAGGAGCGCCAGCACCTCTCCCTTCCTCACCTCGAAGTTGACGCCGAAGAGGATCTGGACGTGTCCGTAGCTGAAGTCGACATTGCTCAGCTGCAAAACCGGGATCGACTCGGGGTCCGCCTCCTGGCGGCGGTGCTCCTCCATCTCCTCCTGGAGCTCCACGACGACGAGGGACAAGTCGTTCCGGATGAAATGTGCGCTCCGGATGATCATGATCGCCCCAAAGATCGTCGAAGGAATCATGATGATCAACACCGTCGTCCGGATGCCCACAAGGCTGTCGAGGAGGGCAGCCAGTACGGCACCACCGGTGGCCCCGATGAAGAAGACGTAGATCCCCCCCACAGCGCCCACCATGCCGCGCAAGCGGTACGGCGCCACCGAAGTGAGCACGGGGCCGATCATGGAGAATCCGGTCAGGAGGAGGACAGCACTGGGCACGCTGAAGACGGCCCAGAGGACCGCGTTGGGCATGAAGTACTGAATGGGAACGATGACCGCGACCGGCAGGACGACTTTGCCGATGAGCGAGAGGGCCCGGGCCGGATCCTTCCGGTAGAGGCGGTCGTAGTACCGACCGACGAGAGGCAGCGTGATCAGGACACCGATGGTGCCGACGGAGCCGATGATGCCGCGCTTGAAAGCATCGAGCCCGAACTGTTGCTTGAGATACAAGTTGCCGAGTACGGGTCCTGTGAAGAGCCCGAATCCGATGGCCGAGAACGCGATCAGGACCGTCTTGATGGTGCGGATACGCATGACCCGCTCGAAGGCAGCCTCGAACGAGGGTGCGGCAGGAGGTGTGTCGCCGAGGACGTCCCCAAGCACGTCCTTCTTCTCGAATTGCCCGCGGGGCGGCTCGGGAATGCTGAAGGCGAAGACCGCCACCAACAGCGTGGGAATGGCCAGGATGTAGAAGGCCCAGCGCCAGCCGTTGGGGCCTCCCACCTCGGTGGCGATCAGGCCCACCAGGAGGGGGCTGGCGGCAAGCGCCAGGCCCTGGCCCATGCCCATGGCGGCGTAGATCCGGCCGCGGACGTTGATCGGATAGGTATCCGCCAGCAACGATCCGTGGACGCTGTTCGTACTCGACTGCGAAATGCCGGCACCGAGACGGGCCAGGAAGAACACGAAAATGTTCGTGGCGAAGCCCGTGGCGGCCACCATTAATCCGAAGGCGACGGTGGCCCAGCCGATGATGGGCGCGCGCCGGTAGCGGTCAGCGAGCCATCCCATCGGCAGGATCCCCAAGACGAGGAATCCTCCCGAGATCCCCGCCACGAAGGTGATCGCCCCTGTCGAGACGTGGAAGGACGACTGGATGTTTGGGGAGAGAACGGCCAGCCCGGAGGTCTGGAGGTTGTCCAGCGTCACGATGATGGCCAGGACAATGAAGGCGCGTGCTCCCCCTGTGCGCAGCCCCTCGCGCAGCGAGGTCTGTTCCTCCCCGGCCCCGGGGAGCATGTCCTCGGGGAACAGGAACTCCGGCATGGACTCGGCTGCCAGCTGCCTCTCGGCCGCCGAGTCGACCACCAGGTGGGCCAGGTCCGCCGTGCTCATGTCGTCGGATGGGCCGGGACTCGCGACGTCTCCGCCCGTCGGCTGGCTCATTGAATTCCCGATCCTCGCTCTCGGCTCCGTCCCCGCGCCGCAGCACGCACGGTGCGACTGCGTGCGAGGGCGGAGCCGATCAGGATCACCACCCCTAGCTTGACGCGGGAACGAGCGTCTCGCTCGTGGGGCTGTACTTGTAGATGGTCACCGGGCCCGTGGCATAGGGCTGGTTGGGGCCGAACGAGACCACACCGATGCCAGGAACGTCCGCGTTCTTGAGCGCATAGCCCGCCTTGGTGAAGCTCGCCGTCGTCAGGTTCTTCCCTGCAGCGGTCGCGATGTCATCGAAAAGCCCCAGATACTGGCAGGCCTCGAGGATCGCCTCGAACGACGTGTCGGTGGTGTTGCCCGCTCCCGGAGTGGTCGGGTTCACCGGCGCCGTCATCGGGTCGGACGGGTAGGCCTTGTGGTAGTCGGTGGCACACTTCTTGATCGCGGGATCCTTCCACTGCTGGTAGTTCGACGGCGCGGAGAGCGCTGAGAACGCGTACTTCAAGTACGGGTTGGCGCCCTTGGTGGACTCCACGTATGAGAGCAGCGACGACTCGCTGGTGGCGATGTAGGTGGGCTTGTAGGTGCTCTGGTTGTCGAGCTGCGCACGGGGCCATGTCGTCGAGCCCGAGCCACCGACGCCGATCACAAGGTTCACCCCGGCACTTTGGAAGCGTTGCGAATTGACTGCACTTCCTGGTCGGATGCCACGGCGTCGGTCGCCTGCACGCTGTCCTCTGCGGTCAGAGCGATCGGGATCCCGAGCTTCTTGAGCGCCGTTTGGTCTACCTTCACCTCAGGCGCGTCCGAGTCGGCGCCGTAGAAGAGCGCCACCTTCTTACCTTTGAAGTAACCGGCCTTCTTGAACGCGGCGAACTGGAGCGGATCGAAGTTCGCCGCAGGCGGGATGAGGGTGAAGTCGGCCCCGGCAGTGCCCGTCACCGGCTCCGGCAACGATCCCGCTATCACCGACGTGTCATGGGTCTGCTGGTAACAGGTCGGGAAGACCGGTGAGATGGAGACGAAGACGTGGTCGTCCTCGGTCAACTGAGTGCACGATGACGTGGCGTCGGCCGGCACCGACGGGTTCATCTCCACCGAGCTCAGTACGAGCTTGCGACCGTTGATCCCCCCTTTGGCGTTGATGTCGGAAATGACGGACTGGTACGCGTCAGGAAAGTTCCCGTCGTTGATCGTGACGCCGAGGCTCTTCAGGGCCTGGAAGTTCACGTACGGCAGGCCCACGGCGATGGTCTTCGCCGTGACACCCTGATCGGCCGGGCTTGCCGCGCCGGCGGCCGGACTGACAACCAGCGTCGAGCCCAGCAGCGTCACGAGGGCGGCTGCTCCGGCCCAGATGGATGTTCGGGCGTTCATAGCCCCTCCTTTTCGGGAGTGCCCCTCTCGAGGCTCCCTCCCTGCTCTTCCCCCTACGGATTGGATGTTGTGCGACATGATTGCTCCCTAATTGCTGTTTGTGACGTCGGGTACCTGCACGGTGCGGCTCCACGAAATGTCATGCGACGAACGCCCGATCAGAATTTCGTAGGAGCCGGCGTCGACCTGCCAACCGCGCTCGCGGCGCGGTGCGGGTGGAGAGAGGAAGTTGAACATCTCGGGAACGAAGGCCTGTACGTCGTCCCAGTCGTCCTGGCCCGGGTCCCAGTAGGCGAAGGCACGATCGTCGAGCACGATCTCCACGGTGGCGGTCTCGCCTGGTTCGAGCGAGACCTTGCCGAATGCCTTGAGTTCCTTGGGCGGACGCGCCAGGCGAGAAGACCTGGGTGCGACATAGCACTGCACGACCTCGGAGCCGCGACGACTCCCCACGTTCGTCACGGGGATGGCCACCGTGATCGTTTCCCCCGATCGGTGAGTCGTCGTCGACAACGTCGGCTCGCCCAGATCGAACGACGTGTAGCTGAGGCCGTGTCCGAACGGGAACCGCGGCGCGATGGCGTTGTGCTCATAGCCGCGGTACCCCATGAACAAGCCCTCGCCGTAACGCAGTTCGCCATTCTCACCGGGAAAGTTCGCGTGCGAAGGTGCGTGCTCTCGTCGCATCGGGAGCGTGGTGGGGAGGCGCCCTCCGGGCTCTGCGGCACCCACGAGCACGTCTACCAATCCCCCGGCTAGCTCCTGGCCACCGAACCAGCACTGCAGCACGGCGGCGACGTCCTGTGCCCACCCCATGTCGACTGGTGCCGCAGCGTTGACCACCACGATGGTGCGGTCGTTGACCGCGGCGATCCGCTGGACCAATTCGGCCTGACGCCCTGGCAAGGACAGCGTGGTTCGGTCGCGTCCCTCGGTCTCTATCTCGGCAGACGTGCCGACACAGACGATGGCGACCTCCGCCTCGCTCGCAGCAGCAACGGCGCGCTGCCAGTAGCGCGTCGCCGTCCGGAGTCCGAAAGCCGACCCGGAAACCGGCCAGGCTCGTCTCGCTGAAGACGTACTCCACGACCAAGTCGACCGGGACGCCCTTGTCGAAGTGGACGTCGGCCAGAAGGTCCTGGCTGGCCTGACCGAAGAAATCGTTGCCACCGGGAGGGGGGCGATTGGTGAACCCGTCCAGGACGACTTCGTCGTTGATCAGGAGGCGGGCGAGCCCCGCCTGGGCGAGCGCCAACTGGAAGAGACCCGTCTCCTCCGCCACGACAGTCCCTCTGACCCGCATGGACCAGACACCGGCCGAAGGCTCGAAGCTCAGGCCGATCTTCATCATCCGGAGCTCGTTGAGCTGCTGGGTCTCGGTCACGGGACCTTCGAGCGCGAGGCCGTCGTAGGTCTCCGCCAGGAAGCCGTAAGGCGCTCGGAGCACCGCTCCGCCCACGACAGCAGGAGACAAAGAGGGCTCGCACCCTCGCTCGTATACGAGCGCGTGGCCAGGACCGAGGGCCCGCGCCAGCGCGTCGACCACGTTCTCCACACGATGAGGCGTCACCTGCGCCGACCCGCCTCCCATGATGGTCGGAGTCAGCGCCGGCGCGCCCACCAGCGCAATGCGAGCAGCCGACGGTGCCAGCGGCAGGATCCCGTCGTTCGAGAGCAACACCGTCGCCTCCGCAGCAGCGCGCCGAAGCAACGCGACGTCGTCGGCCGTCGGCGCTTTGGGGTTGGGTGTGGGGGCCGGTCCGTCCAGGGCCCCGATCCGGTCGAACCCGCCGAGCAGGCGGCTGACTGCGGCGTCGAGGTCCGCCTCGTCGACGTCGCCCTTCTTGACGGCATCGACCACGGTTGCACCGAGACCGCGGGCCGGGCCGGGCATTTCGAGATCGAGCCCGGCGGCGAGCGACACCTTCGTGTCGGTGACGGCGAACCAGTCCGTCATCACCAAGCCCTCGAATCCCCATTCGTCACGCAGGATGTCGAGGAGGAACTCGGGGCGCTGGGTAAGCCAGCGCCCATTCAGACGGTTGTAGGCCGTCATGATGGCAAGTGCACCGCCCTCGGTGATCGCGAGCTCGAACGGGACGAGATAGAGCTCGCGCAGGGAGCGCTCGTCGATGACCGAGCTGATGGACGCCCGTTCGAACTCGGCGTCGTTGCCCACGAAATGCTTGACGGTGGCAAAAACGCCTTCCGACTGGACACCCCGCACGTACCCGGCAGCGAGGCGCCCCGACAAGAGAGGGTCTTCGGAGTAGCACTCGAAGTTCCGCCCGGCCAACGGTGACCGGTGCAAGTTGACCGTCGGGGCGAGTAAGCCTCGGCAGCCGCGGTCGCGCGCTTCCCTGCCGACGAGAGCGCCCAACTCCTCGACCAGCGCAGGGTTCCACGTCGCCCCGAGTGCAGAGCCGCACGGGATACAGGCCGAGGCGTCACTCCCCATGCCTGGGAGCGAATTTCCCCGGGCGCCGTTCGGACCATCGGTCACGTGCACCTTCGGGATGCCGAGCCGGTCGACGCCAACGGTGGACAACATGTCCTCTCCCGAAGTGAGAGCGGCCTTCTCTTCAAGCGTCAGCGCATCAACCAACGCTTTGACATCCGTCAATTCACTGCCCCCGTACTCTCACTCTGATATGACGAGAATGTGATTTCTGAGGACTATAAGAAATTCTCAGGCCCGGCGCAAGCGTACCGACCGTTCCAATTTCGGGGAGTGCGGGACGACGATACATCCGGACGCCCCGCGTGCCGCGGTCGGATCGGATTTCGCTTCCCCAGGTCGCTGAACTGGTGCAACGCGCTTCGTATCCCGACCAGCCGCTCCTGAACCAGGCGGCCTTTTGACGCCGCGCCGAGGCGCCGAGTCCAATGACCCCATGGCGGGCAGCGGAGCTGATCGGGAGGGACGGCGCCGTTTCTCGCAGACGCGCGGCGCTCCATTCGGTGAGAACGCCGGGGCAGACGAGCACAGCCGGCAGCCCCGGGGCGACCTGCGTCGGCAGCAGATCATCGACGCGGCGGTCGAGCTCTTTGCGTCCAAGGGTTACCGCGGCACCGGAGTGTCGGCCCTGGCCGATCGGGTGGGAATGACGGCGACCGGCCTGCTCTACTACTTCGGGACGAAGGAACGGCTGCTCCGTGAGGTGGTCGCCGAACGCGACCGCATGGAGGCGATCGACCCGGACCGGGCCTTCCCCTTGGATCTGACCCTGTCCAATTTGCGGGACCTCGGGCGGCACAACGCCGAGACCGCCGTCCTCACGCGGCTCTACCTCGTCCTGGGTGCCGAGAGCCTCGATGCCGACGACCTGCTGCACGACTTCTTCGTCGAGCGGTACGCCACGGGCCGACAATTCGTGCGCGCGCTGCTCGACGACGAGAAAGCGCAGGGGCGCATCCGCGAGGACGTGGACGTCGACCAGATCGCGCTCGAGGTCATTGCCACCATCATGGGCGTCGAATACCAATGGCTCACCGACCCCGCGGGCGTCGACATGGCGAGGGCCATGGAGACCTACGTCGACCAGCTGATCGAACGACTGGCTCCCCAGTAGGTATTCCCCGCGGTTCCCGGCGTCGACCGAACGGCGGCCGATAAGGTCGCCCCGGATCCGGTCGATGAAGGAGGGACGTCTGTGTCTGAGGAACTCGGTGCCGCTGGTCTGCGTTTCGAGCGCGAGGGTGCGGTCGCCTGGTGCGTGATCGACCGGCCCGCAGCTCGGAATGCCTTCACCCCGGCCATGTACTTCGGCATCAAGCGCGCCGTCGGCATCGTGAACGACGACCCGGAGCTGGCCGCGCTCATCATCACCGGCACCGGGGACGTCTTCGCCCCTGGCGGCGACCTCGGCGGGCGCTCGGACCCCGGCGACGAGCCGACCCCCGACATCGGCCACGACATCCTCCCCTTCCTGACCATCCGGGACAGCCGGGCACCGGTGGTGTCCGCGGTCAACGGGATCTGCCAGGCCGGTGGCCTCCTGATCGCCATGTTGAGCGACATCGCCGTGGCGAGCGACCGGGCCACGTTCCGCGTGCCCGAGCTCCTACGCGGCATCCCTGATGCCACCTACGCCGCAGTGTTGCCGGCCCACGTCGGCCTGGCCGTCGCCCGCGATCTGTTGCTGTCCGCCCGGCGCTTCGACGCCGCGGAGGCACAGCGCATCGGCGTGATCTCGCGTCTGGTCCCCCACGAGGAGCTGCGGGATGCCGCGCTGCAGGCGGTGGGGGAGATCCTGCAAACGCCGCCGATGGCGCGCATGCACGTGAAGCGGATGCTCAACGAGCGCTACGGCCTCATCGACTACCAGACGATGTTCTGGGCCCTGGCGGAGTCGCCCGAACCGCGCGAGGGGATGCTGGCCTTCATGGAGAAGCGGGCCGCCGAGCTGGGTCCCCGAGGAGTTCGCGTAGCGGCAAGTCGCCACGCGACGCTCTCAGGCCGTCACCGCGCGCAGGCAGAACGTGACGCCACGTGCTCGACCTCGGCGCGGGTCGGCTGCACCCGCGCCACAGGCAGTCCGAGAGCAACCCGAACGTCGCGTGCGCGGCGAGCCCCGCGTCCAGTTCGGGCGTGGCGCTGCCCAAGCGCGGTGAACGGCTCGCGCAGCAGGGACGGCCACCGGCGCACTGGCGAAATGGCCCCCGGCGGCGCCACCGACGCTGCTGCCGTTCCACAGGACCGCCAGGGTGGTGGCGGCGATGTCCTCGTCCGCCTGCGCCAGGACGCCTGCGACCCAGCGCCGGACCTGGCCCTCGGGCGTCGGCTCCTTCGCCATCTGGTGGGCCAGGTAGCTGCGCAGGCGCTCGCCGCCGTCCTCCAAGATGGCGGCGACCAGGGCGTCCTTGGAGCGGAAGTGCCGGTAGAAGGCCTCGTTGGAGAGCCCCGCCTCGGCCACGATGTCGGCCACCCGGGGGCGTGACGAGGTGCCGCAGCGGCGGATGACCTCGAGCCCGGCATCGAGCAGGCGCCGGACCTCGCTGGCGTACTGGTCCTCCCGCTTGGCCAGGGTGCGGCGGACGATCCGGCCGGCCACGTCCTCGGGCGGGGAGGTTGGTATTGCGTTCTTGATACTCAGAATCATATTCTGATCCGCAGACCGAGGGAGGGCTGCACATGGCGTGGGACTTCGAAACCGATCCTGAGTACCAGGAGAAACTGGACTGGGCCGACGCCGTTCGTCCGCGAGGAGGTCGAGCCGCTCGACCTCGTGTTCCCGCACCTGCAGTTCACGCCGCTGGAGGGCAAGCGCCGCGAGGCGATCGACCCGCTGAAGGAAGAGGTGCGGCGCCAGGATCTGTGGGCCACGCACCTGGGGCCCGAGCTCGGCGGCCAGGGCTACGGCCAGCTGAAGCTGGCGCTGCTCAACGAGATCCTGGGCCGCTCGCGTGGGCGCCCGATCGTGTTCGGCTGCCAGGCGCCCGACACCGGCAACGCCGAGATCATCGCCCACTACGGCACCGACGAGCAGAAGGAGCGCTACCTGCAGCCGCTGCTCGACGGGCGAGTGCTTCTCGAGCTACTCCATGACCGAGCCGCACGCCGGCGCCGACCCGACGCTGTTCACGACCCAGGCCGTCAAGGACGGCGACGAGTGGGTCATCAACGGCTGGAAGTACTTCTCGTCCAACGCCAAGACGGCGTCGTTCCTCATCGTCATGGCGGTGACCAACCCCGACGTCAGCCCCTACAAGGGCATGTCGATGTTCCTGGTGCCGACCGACACGCCCGGCGTCGAACATCGTGCGCAACGTCGGCCTGTACGGCGAGCCGGTGAACGAGGGCTCGCACGCGCTCATCCACTACGAGGACGTGCGGGTCCCCGAGGAGGCGCTGCTCGGCGGCGAGGGCCAGGCCTTCGTCATCGCCCAGACCCGCCTCGGCGGCGGGCGCATCCACCACGCCATGCGGACCATCGGCATGGCCCAGAAGGCGATCGACATGATGTGCGAGCGGGCGCTGAGCCGGGAGACCGCCGGCAGCAAGCTGGCCGACAAGCAGTTCGTGCAGGGCTACATCGCCGACTCCTACGCCCAGCTGATCCAGTTCCGGCTCTTCGTGCTCTACACCGCGTGGGAGATCGACAAGTACAACGACTACAAGCGGGTGCGCAAGGACATCGCCACGGCCAAGGTGGTCATGCCCACCGTGCTGCACGACATCGCCTGGCGCGCCATGCAGGTGCACGGCGCGCTGGGCACGACCAACGAGATGCCCTTCTTCGGCATGATCCACGGCGCCGGCGTGATGGGCCTGGCCGACGGCCCCACCGAGGTGCACAAGGTCACGGTGGCCCGCCAGGTGCTGCGCGACTACAAGGAGAGCGACGACATCTGGCCCACCCAGTGGCTGCCCAAGCGGCAGGAGGCGGCCAAGGCCAAGTACGCCAAGTACCTGGAGCTGGAGGTGGGGAACCTGTGAGCGTGACCGAAGAGACCGCGCTCGGCGACGAGCCGACGATCGCCGACGTCGACAAGCTGACGGCCTGGCTCGACACCCAGGGTCTCGGGGTCGGGGCGCCGCTCGAGCACCGGTACATCTCCGGGGGCAGCCAGAACGAGATCTACGAGCTGCGCCGGGGCGACCTGCACGGCGCCATGCGCATCCCCCCGACGAGCGCGCCGGCGTCACGCGACGACGGCATCGTGCGCGAGTGGCGCATCATCGAGGCGCTCGACGGGACCAACGTGCCCCACACCGAGGCGATCGCCGTCTGCACCGACCAGTCGGTGCTCGGCCGGACCTTCTACATCATGGGCTTCGTCGACGGCTGGTCGCCGATGTCCACCCGGCGCCAGTGGCCGGCACCCTTCGACACCGACCTCGAGGCGCGGCGCGGGCCTGGCCTTCCAGCTCGTCGAGGGCATCGCGCTGCTGGGCAACGTCGACTGGCAGGCCAAGGGCCTGGCCGACCTCGGGCCGGCCCGAGGGCTTCCACGAGCGCCAGGTCGACCGCTGGACGGCGTTCCTGGAGCGCATCAAGGGCCGCGAGCTCCCCGGCTTCGACGAGGCGGCCGCGTGGCTGCGGGCCCACCGGCCGATCGACTACATCCCCGGGCTCATGCACGGCGACTACCAGTTCGCCAACGTCATGTTCGAGAACGGTGCGCCGGCGCAGCTGGCCGCCATCGTCGACTGGGAGATGGGCACCGTCGGCGACCCCAAGCTCGACCTGGGCTGGGTCGTGCAGTCCTGGCCCGACGACACCACGAGCGACGAGGACACGGGACGGGCGGCTACGTCGACATGACCGGCATGCCGTCGACGTGACGAGGTGCTGGCGCACTACGCCAAGACGTCCGGCCGGCAGGTCGACGACATCGACTACTACTGCGTGCTGGCCAAGTGGAAGCTCGCCGTCGTGCTGGAGCAGGGCTTCCAGCGGGCCGGGGACGACGAGAAGCTGCAGGCGTTCGGCGCGGTCGTGCTCGACCTCATGCAGTCGGCGGCCGACCTGGCCGAGTCGACCGACTACTCGGTGTCTGGCGTAAGCGAGTCCAGCTGCATGCGTGCCGCGTTGTGCTCCACCTACGGCGGGCCTGAGGTCATTGCCGTGACGGACATCGACCCGCCGCCGCTCGGCGCCGGCGAGGTCAGGGTCCGGGTCCACATCGGCGCCATCAACTTCCCCGACCTGTTGGTGATCGCCAACACGTACCAGATGTCCGCTCCCCTGCCCTTCGTCACCGGCAGCGAGTTCGCCGGCGTGGTCACCGAGATCGGCGACGGCGTCAAGAAGGTCGCCGTCGGCCAGCGCGTCTTCGGCTCCTGCTTCATCGGCGCCTTCGCCGACGAGGTCGTGGTGGGCGCCGGCGCGCTGACGCCGATCCCCGACGAGGTGGACGACCGCGTGGCGGCGGCCTTCGGCGTCGCCTACAAGACGGCGTACCACGTGCTGCGCTCGGTGGCGGCGTTGCAGCCGGGCGAAGAGCTCATTGTGCTCGGCGCCGGCGGCGGCGTCGGCTCCGCCGCGGTGCAGCTCGGCGCCGCCCTGGGCGCGACGGTGACCGCGGTCGCCTCCTCGCCCGAGAAGCTCGAGGCCGCCAAGGCCTGCGGCGCCGACGCGGCTGATCGACCACCGCGCCGGCGACCTGCGCCAGGCGCTGCGCGAGGCGCTGCCCGGCGGCGCCGACGTCGTGATCGACCCGGTGGGCGGCGACCTGGCCGAGCCGGCCCTGCGCGCGCTGCACTACGGCGGCCGCTTCGTGACCGTGGGCTACGCCGGCGGCGCCATCCCCCGCATCCCGCTCAACCTGGTCCTGCTCAAGGGCATCCACATCCTCGGCTTCCAGTTCCGCGACTTCGCCATGCACCAGCCGGGCGACATGGCCCGCAACGACCGCGAGCTCCTGGAGCTCCTGGCCGAGGGCCGCGCCGCGCCCCTCATCGGGGCCGAGTTCGACCTGGCCGACGTCGTGGCCGCCCTGCGCCACGTGGCCGACGGCAAGGCGGTGGGCAAGGTGCTGCTGCGGGTGACGCCCCCGGGCTGAGGCCCGGCGGACCCGGGGGGCGGCCCCCCAGGCACAAGGCTATTGTCGACGTCGATGTCAGTTTCAGATTTCGTGACCGGCCAGGCTCGCTCCCGAGCCGGGCGGACAGAGGGAGGGTTCCGTTGACCGCAGTGATGGAGGGCGTCCGCGTCCTCGAAGTGGCCGAGCACACCTTCGTGCCGGCGGCCTCGGCGCTCCTGGCCGACTGGGGCGCCGACGTCATCAAGATCGAGCCGATCGAGCGGGGCGACGCCATGCGCGGCCTGGCCGCCACCGGGGTCGTCTCCATCGGCGGCGACGTGCACGCGCTGCTCGAGCACTCCAACCGCGGCAAGCGCAGCCTCGCCCTCGACCTCACCACGCCCGAGGGCCTCGACATCCTCTACAAGCTCGTGGCGACGGCGGACGTGTTCCTGATCAACAAGCTGCCCCGGGTGCGCAAGAAGCTCAGCATTGAGCTCGAGGACATCCGGGCGCACAACCCGAACATCATCTACGTCGCGGGCACCGGGCAGGGCGAGCGCGGCCCCGACGCCGACAAGGGCTCCTACGACTCCCTCTCCTTCTGGTTCCGCGCCGGCGTCTCTCTCGGGGCGACCCCCGCCGACCAGGACCGGCTCGTCGGCCCTCCCGGGCCCGGCTTCGGCGACTCCATCGGTGCCATGACCATCGCCGGCGGCATCATGGGCGCGCTGTTCCACCGCGAGCGCACCGGCGAGGCCACCACGGTCGACGTCTCGCTGCTCGGCACCGGCATGTGGGCCATGGGGCAGGCCTTCGCGCTGTCGCTCGTCAGCGGCACGCCCTGGAGCGGCCCGCCGGCGGGCTCGCCGCGGCTGAACCCGCTCGTGCGCAACTACGAGACCAAGGACGAGCGCTCGCTGTCCTTCTGCTGCCTGCAGGCCAGCCGCTACTGGGCCGAGCTCTGCGTCGCCGTCGGCCGGCCCGAGCTCGCCACCGACCCGCGCTTCGCCGACCACGCCGGGCTGATCGAGAACAGCCTGGAAGGCCAGCGCCTCCTCGAGGAGGCGTTCGCCGAGCACACCGTGGCCGAGTGGCGGGAGCTGCTGGCCGACTTCACCGGCCAGTGGTGCGTCGTGCAGGACACGCTCGAGTGCGCCGTCGACCCGCAGGCCGTCGCCAACGGGTACATGCAGGACTGCGAGACGGCGAGCGGCACGCCCTTCCAGTTGGTGGCCTCGCCCGTGCAGTTCGGCGGCGAGCCCTCGCCGGTGCGCCGGGCCCCCGAGTTCAACGAGCACGGCGACGCCATCCTCGAAGAAGTCGGGGTCGACTGGGATACCATCGTCGACCTCAAGGTTCGTTCCGTCGTCGGCTAGGCCGCGTCGCTCCGCATTCGTTCGTCAGAGTCGTTCGTTTCGCAATCGTTTTTCGTTTGTTCGTTTCTGTTTGTCAGGAGGAGACACATGTCACTGTTCGATGCATTCCGCTACGACGGGAAGCGAGTCCTGGTTGTCGGGGGCGCCACCGGTATGGGCGCGGCCACGGCCCAGCTGGTGCAGGACGCCGGCGCCGAGGTCGTCATGATGGACTTCGCCGAAATGAAGCTGCCCGGCGCCAAGGCCATCCACGTCAACCTGGCCGATGAGGCCTCCATCGACGCCGCGGTGGACGAGTGCGGCGGGCCGATCCACGCGCTCTTCGCCTGCGCCGGCGTGGCCGACGGCACGCCCGGGGATCGAGAAGATCAACTTCGTCGGTCACCGTCACCTCATCAACCGCATGCTGGCCGGGGGGATGCTGCCCCGCGGCTCGGCCATCGGCTTCATTTCGTCGGCCGCCGGTCTGGGCTGGGAGGCCAGCCTCGGCGAGATCAAGGAATACCTCGACACGCCCGACTTCGACTCCGGCTCGGCCTGGGCCGTGGAGCACGGCTACGCCGACTACTTCCACTCCAAGCAGGCCGTGTGCGCCTACGTGGCCCGCGAGGCCTTCCCGCTGCTCAAGCAGGGCATCCGCATCAACGCCATCTGCCCCGGGCCGACCGACACCCCGCTGGCCCAGGCCAACGCCGACATGTGGCTCGCCTTCGGCGCCGACTTCCGCGAGGAGACGGGCATCGAGGCCTCCACGCCGCTCGAGCAGGCCTACCCGCTGGTCTTCCTGTGCAGCGACGCCGCGGCGGCCATCTCGGGGATCACCCTGATCAGCGACGTCGGCTACGTGAGCTCGGGCATCACCAACTCGTTCCCGCCGGCCAACGCGGCCGCCGGGTTCCTGCTCGCCCGCACCTGGGACTGACGGCTCAGGCCGTTCAGGCCTTGTCTGCTTCGGCCGGCTTCTCCGGGCGCCAGTAGACGGCCAGCAGGCCGGCCGCCCCGAGGGCGCCGGCGCCGAGCGAGATGCCGAAGCCGGGCCACCCCCACAGGTTCTGCAGCGCGCTCACGTGCCCGTCGATGCTCCACTGGCCGGGCCCGATGGTCCCGACCACCACGCCCATGGCCGTGAGCACCATGACGTACTCCCAGCCCTCGCCGGGACGGAAGATGAAGAACCCGTTCCCCCGGTGGTTGGTGATCCACGCCACGAGCATGACGCCCACGACGCCGGCGCCGGCGAGCGGCGTCAGCAGCCCCAGCACGAGCAGGCCCCCGGCGCCGATCTCGACGAGGCTGGCCATCCAGGCGTGGAGGATCCCCGGGCGCATGCCCAGCGAGTGGAACCAGCGCCCGGTGCCCTCGATTTTGCCGCCCCCGTAGATGTGGTTGATGCCGTGGGCGAGGAAGACGGCGCCGAGCACCACGCGGGCGATCAGCAGCGCCATGTTGACGGAGGACGGGCTTAGGTCCCCCAGGATCACATGCGGCACGCTCGAACCTTCCTTCTCTTGAGTCGCCAGGACCGGATCTGCCCGGCGGGCGGACTTGCCCCCGCTGGATCTTCGGCGACAATGGCCCTCTCTATCAACTCTGCCCCGCCGTCGGGCACGGGGCGGGCAGTTCAGACGCCCTTGTAGACCTGCCCGTCCTTCATGACGAAGCTGACGTCCTTGGTCACCCTGATGTCCTCGGTGGGGTCGCCGGGAACGGCGATGACGTCGGCCAGGAAGCCGGGGGCGAGCTGCCCGAGGTCGTGGGCCCGCTCCACCAGGTCGGCGCTGGTGAGGGTGGCCGCCTGCAGGGCCTGCAGCGGCGTCATGCCCCGGTCGCACATGGCGATGAGCTCGTCGGCCTGGGTCCCGTGCGGGATGGCCGGCGCGTCGGAGCCGCAGGCGATCTTGACCCCGGCCGCGAGGGCCTTGGCGAACATCTGGCGCGCCTGCGGGAAGATCTGGGCCGCCTTCTTCTGCAGGATCGGGTGGATGCGGTCGATCGCCATGTGGTCGGCCAGGGCGGTGGTGCCGACCAGGAAGGTCCCCGACTCGGCCATCAGCTTGATGGTGTCGTCGCTGGCCAGCGACCCGTGCTCGATGCAGTCGACCCCGGCCCGGATGCAGGCCCGGATGCCGGAATCGCCGTGGGCGTGGGCCGCCACGCGCAAGCCGTTGCGGTGCGCCTCGTCGACGATGGCCGCCAGCTCCTCGTCGGAGTACTGCTGCGCGCCGGCGGCCGAGCTGAAGGACATCACGCCGCCCGAGGCCGAGATCTTGATGAGCTTGGCCCCGTACTTCATCTGGTAGCGGACGGACTTGCGCACCTCGGAGATGCCGTTGGCGATGCCCGACTCCACGCTCTGCGGCATGATGCCGGGGGCCAGGCCCTGGAACATGGTGGGATCGAGGTGGCCGCCGGTCGGGGTGATGGCGTGGCCGGCCGGGAAGATGCGCGGGCCGGGGAACCAGCCCTGGTCGACGGCGCGGGCCAGGTCCACGTCGAGCAGGAAGCCGGCCGTGTAGACCATCAGGCCGAGATTGCGCACGGTGGTGAAGCCGGCCATCAGCGTCGTGTTGCAGTTCACCGCGCCGCGCAGCGTCCGGTACACCGGCGAGTCCTTGACCCCGTGCATCGGGTCGGGCAACCCGTCGGGGCCGCCCGGTCCGCCGATGAGCATGTTGAGCTCCATGTCCATCAGGCCCGGGAGCAGCGTCACGTCGCCCAGGTCGATCTCGGTCGCCGTGGTCGGGAGCTCGGCCGGGTTGACGCCGACGATCTGGTTCCCGTCGACGACGATGACGGCGGGCGAGCGCACCTCGCCGGCCGTCACGTCGAGCCAGCGGTCGGCGCGCAGGATGATCACGTCACTCATTCGGGTCCCCTCTAACGGATCGGCTCGTCGCCGCTCATGGTGGTGCGGTGCATCTCGCGCCCTGAAGTGGGGTCGTAGGGGTGCACCCGGTGCATCACGCCGGTGTTGTCCCAGATGACCAGGTCGCCCACCGTCCATTCGTGGCGGTAGACGCGCTCGGGGGCCGTCGAACGTTCGAGCAGGTCGTCGAGCAGCGCCTTGCCCTCGGCGAGGTCCATGCCGACCACGTGGGAGGCCGAGGCGCCGATGACCAGTGAGCGCCGGCCCGACCGGTGCTGCCAGACGAGCGGGTGTTCCTTGTCGGGCTTCGACCGCCACCCTGCCAGCTGCTCCGGTGTGGGGTCCGGGTAGACGAGGCGCTGCGAGGCCTCGAGGGAATGCAGGACCCGGAGGTCCTCCCACTGCGCCTTCTCGGCGTCGGTGAGGTCGTCGTAGGCGGCGTACGTGCTGGCGAACTCGGTCTCGCCCCCGGTGGCGGAGATCACGTGTGCGCTGAGCGTGGTTGCCTTGCTGGGGACGTCGTCCTGCGCGCCGTCGATGTGCCAGTAGACCGTCCCCCGCAGGTACGCGGCGGTGGAGCTCTTCGTCGGATCGAGCGTCACGTTGAAGATCCGCGGCGGCGCGGCGGGCTCGGCCTTGCCGACGTCGTCGAGTCGCTTGGAGAAGGCGACCTGGGTGTCGTCGTCGATATGGAGCTCGCGGAAGACCAGGACCCCGTTTTCCTCGAGCGCCTCCATGCAGGCCTGCGGCAGCGTGTCGTCCGACAGCAACTGCTCCGGGTCGACCCCGAGCACCTCGGCCCCGACCGTCGCCCCCAGCTTCCTGGTCGTCAGCGTGCCCATGGTGCTGCTCCTCTCAGACGTACCAGCCGCCGTTCACGTTGATCTGCTGTCCCGTGATGTAGCCGGCCTCCTCGGAGCAGAGGAAGACGCAGGCGGCCGCGATGTCCTCGGGCGTCCCCAGCCGGCCGAGCGGGGCCCGGGCGATCACCGCGTCCACGTTCATGGTGCCGGCATCGATCGGCCGCCGCATCATCGGGGTGTCGATGACGCCGGGCGGGATGGTGTTCACCGTGATGCCATGCGGCGCCAGGTCGAGGGCGAGCGCCTTGGTGAAGGCGATGACGCCTCCCTTGGACGCCACGTAGTGGGACATGCGCCGCGTCCCCGACTGGGCCGACGACGACGAGATGGTGACGATGCGGCCCCATCCGGCTTCGATCATGTCGGGCACCGCGGCCTGCAGGCAGTGGAAGGTCCCGGTGAGGTTGACCGCCATCATGCGGTCCCATGCCTCGGCGGTGATGTCGAGGAACTCCGTGAAGCCTTCGATCCCCGCGCTGGTCACCATGATCTCGACCGGCCCGAAGGCGGAGCGCACCTCGTCGAGGGCGGCCTCGATGGCGGCCCGGTCGCTGACGTCGACCACGCCGGCTCGCGGCGGTCCCGCCGGAGCCGGTGATCTCGGCGGCCACCGACGCTGGCGGCGTCGCCGTCGATGTCGAGCACGCCGATCCGGTGCCCCTGCTCGGCCAGCTGGCGGCAGATGGCCCGGCCCATGCCGGACCCACCACCGGTGACGACTGCGACGCGGCTCATCGACGACCGCTGCTTGCCATGCGGGCCTCCCCTTCGTTCAGCGCCTCCACCAGCCCGAATGGGTGCCGGTAGAGTGGTCGGATGTTATTGACAGTGCAAAATCTTGTCAAGCCCTCCTAGCAGCTGGCGATAGCAGAATGTACTGTTTCTGAGAACACCATTTCCGGACTGAAAGGGGGCCCCGATGCGCATGGGTCTGCAGGTGAGCGCCGACCGCGGCCGGTACGCCACCAAGGTGGAGAAGCTCCAGGCCGACGCCCGCTGGGCCGACGAGGCCGGCTTGGACTCGGTCTGGACGCCCCAGATCCCCGACGAGTTCGACGTCATGACGGCGGCCACGCTCATCGGGACGGCCACGTCGCGCATAGAGGTCGGGACGGCGATCGTCCCCCTGCAGCCGCGGCATCCCATTGTGCTGGCCCAGCAGGCACTGTCGAATCAGGCCGTGTGCGAAGGCCGTTTCACGTTGGGTCTGGGCGTCTCGCACCACTGGATCATTCAGGACATGCTCGGCCTGCCCTACGAGCGCGGCGCCACGACCATGCGCTGCTACCTCGACGTGCTCGACCAGGCGCTGCGCGGACCGGGGATGGTCGACGTGCAGAACGAGCTGTTCACGATCCACAACCCCCTCGACGTCACCGACATCGCGCCGACACCCGTCATGATCGCCGCGCTGGGCCCGGTCATGTTGAAGCTCGCCGGCGAGCGGGCCGCCGGCACCACCCTGTGGCTGGCCGACGAGCGCACCATCGGGTCCCACGTCGTCCCCAGCCATCACGAAGGCGGCCGAGGCGGCGGGCCGCCCGGCGCCACGGATCCTGGCCGGCGTCCCGGTCTGCCTCTGCCGGGACGACGAGATCGAGGCGGCCGTGGCGCGCACGAACCGCACGCTCAGCGAGGTGGAGGCGTCCCCGAACTACGTCAAGCTGATGGAGCACGGCGACGCGCAGAACATCGGTGACGTGCTCGTCTGCGGCAGCGAGGCCACCATGGAGAAGCGGCTGCGCAGCTTCGCCGACGCCGGCCTCACCGACTTCAACGCGCGCATCGTGCCGTTGGGAGAGGGTCGGGACGAGCTGAAGGCCTCGGCGGAACGGACCCGGGAGTTCCTCGCCGCGGTCGCTCCCTCGCTCCGGGCCTGAGGTCCCCTTCGGCTCAGGCCCGCGGGCGGGTCACGATGCCGCCCGACAGGAAGTCCCACAGCTGGGTGGCGGCGTGGTCGCCGTCCCGGGCTTCCTCGACCCCGCTGATGGTGTGGGCGTAGGCGGCGTTGAACATGATCGTGGACAGGATGACGCCCGCCACGTCGGCGTGGTTCAAGCCGGGGCGGACGTCCCCCGCCTCCACCGCCTCGTCGAGCACGTTCTCGAGCAGTGTCACCAGGGGGACGAAGGCGCGGGCGGCCTCCGTCTGGTGCGCGGTCAGCAGCTGGTGGCAGAACTCGGCCATGACCGGGGTGGGGTTGTTCTTCGACGCGCGTCCCTTGGGCGCCGGGAGGCACATGCGGTAGTACTCCACGACGAAGGTGTGGAGCCGTTCGAGGGGCGCGTCCTGGCGGGCGATCTGCTCTTCGAGCCGGTCCGCCGTCGAGAGGATCGCCTCGTCGAAGAGGGCGAGGAGCAACTCGTGCTTGCCGGCGAAGTACTGGTAGAAGCTGCGCAGCGACTGGCCGGAGCGGTCCACCACCTCCTGGACGGTGAACTCCTTGCCGGACTCCGCCCTGCTCAGCAACTCGAAGCCGGCGTCGAGGAAGCGCTGGACCCGTCCCTCGCT
>CAVWKX010000001.1:0-23189 GCA_963755655.1 uncultured Acidimicrobiaceae bacterium | reverse complement strand
CGGCTCTGTCATGGGCGACAGCATCGCATGCGCAACGACAGCCCTCACAGGTCCTTGACTTGCGATCGGGCTCTGGTGGAACGCCTCGCGGCACGTGTCGGACGGCCTCCGCCTCCTCGCGTCGTCACCGCCATCGTCGGTGACGCGTGACTCGCCGGTTGATCGGCGCGACGCGGTGACGGGTCGGCGGCAGTCCTGCAGTTGCTACGGGCGGTGCAACCCCGCTCGCTTTGCCAGCCACGCCCTCGAGCCGACGGCCGCGCCGCAGCGAGCACGCGTGGCCGAAATACGATCCGGGCAATGGGCAGCAACCTCGTGCGGCGCGACCGCCTCCTCGCCGTTTTCGAGTTGCGGCACGAACTCACCCTGTCCGCCCTCGTCGCGCCCGCTGGCTTCGGCCGCACCGTGCTCCTCGACCAGGCCTCGGCCGTGCTCTGGCCCGAGGCCCGCGATATCCGCTACGAGTGGGCGCCGGGACGCCCGCCCCGGCGACTTGGCGCGCGGTTGTCGACCCTGCTGACCGCGTCCTTGGCGGACGGCCGCGTGCTGGCTCGTCGACCACCGGCCCGGCACCGTCGCCGCCATGCAGTCGGCACTCACCGTGATCGCCAACTGCCGACGGCACTCTGCCTCGACCGCTTCGAAGTGACCGGTGCGGCGGGCACCGAGCTCCTTCTCCACCTGGTGGCCGATGCGCCACCCGGCGTCCACCTCGTCGTGTCGGCTCGGGACCTGGGTCCAGTGGGCCTCGGGCGCCTCGTCGTCGCCGGCAGGGGACGCCTCTTCGGGTGGCGTGATCTCGCCTTCGACGCCGACGAACGCACGGTGTTCGATCTCGCCGGCGAACCGACCTCCACGGCCGGCGACGAGGCGGCGTTTGGCCCGCCCTCGCGTACTGAGGAAAAGGGCACCCCCGAGCTGATCAAGACTACGTCCAGCACGAGGTGCTCGCCGCCCAACCGCCGAGCCGTGGTGCGTGCTCTGGCTGCCCTGGCTGCCGTCGGCGGCTGTGCGAGCGACGACCTGCACGAGGTCACCGCTCCGGTGTTGGAGGGCCTGGCGCCGTCCATCCGCGACGACACCCTCGACCGCGTGGCCGAGCTCCCGCTGATGGGTCGGGTGTCCGTCGGCTGTTGGCCCCATCCGGTGTGGATCCGCGCCACGCGGTCAGTTCTCGACGAGGAGGACCGTCGGCGCGTCATCGACAAGCGGATTGCAGCGCAGCTCGATCGGGGCGATGTGAGCGAGGCCGGTCGGATGGCAATGGAGGCGGCAAGCCAAGGCGCCCTCCGGGTCGTCCGCGCGGCGCTGGCCTCGGCTCCCGTCAGCGTGTCGTTCATCGACCTGCGCGCCTGGCAGCGAGCGGAGCTCCTCGATACGGAGATTCCCGAACGCCGGTGGCTCGACGCCATCATTGGCTCTCGCGATGACGACGAGTCGATGCAGTTCCAGCGACTCGAAGAGGTTCGCACGGCGTTCGAGGATCGGGGCGATCTCGACGGCGAGACCAGTGTGCTCCTACAGCTCGGCAATCTGGCGCGGGCGCGGGGCGACGCCGGCGCGCTCCTCGGTCTCCTCACTCGGGCGCAGGTGCTGGCGGCCCACGGCGATCAGCGGGCGGCGAGCCTCGTCGCTCTCGGCCAAGCCGTCTCGGCCCAACTGGCCGGGCGCCCGGCGATGCGATCCGGGCGGTGGACTCCGTGTCGCCCGGTGTGCTGCCAGCCGACTGGGCGGCCCAGGCACTCATGATCAGGGGGACCAACCTGCTCCTCGACGGCAGGATCGACGCGGCGATCGCCTGCCTCGAGGCTGCGACGGGCGAAGGCTCCGTCGGGTCCTTGGCCACCGCGCACGACCTGTTGTCCACAGCGCGTTGGCAAGCGGGTGACTCCTCCGGAGCGCTCGACGATGCCGCAGTGTCGGTATCCCTCGCAGCCGGTACCGGATCGCCGGCTCGGGTCCAACTCTCCCGTCTGGTTGGCCTGCCTGCTCGCCGCCACCGGGCAGGACAGCGAGACGCAGATGCTGCTCGAGCAGGTCCACAGCGCTGGCCCGGTACCTTCGTCAGAGGGTGCCGCGTTGGCGGCCGTGGCCGAGACCTTGCTCCGCATCGATGATCCGGAGGCGGCCAGATCCCTCCTCGAGGCGATCGTCGTGCCCGACCGGCCCGTGCGCTCCTCCCTCTGGCGACGGGCCCTCCTCGACGCGCTCGCCCCCGTCGAGGCGCCGGACCGTGCCAACCCCGTGCCCGGGTTCGAGTACGCCGTCGCCGCCGGGACAGCCGGACGACGGTTCCTCGCCGGAGGTCCGCCGGCCGAGGCCCGCCACCGCCCCTACCTGCCGGCGCGGTGGTGTCTGGCCCACCCTGCATCGACGACCGTGACCCTCTTCGGCATCGGTGGCGTGCGACGCGACCATCGCGCCGTCGCTCACCCGGCCTGGCAGCGCACCCGCGTCCGCGAGCTCTGCCTGCACCTGGCCCTCGTGCACCAAGCGTCGCGGTCCCGGGTGGCCGCCACCTTGTGGCCCGATCGCAACGAGCGCAGCGCGGGCCAGAACCTCCGGGTCACCTTGAGCCATCTGCTCGACGTGCTCGATCCCGACCGCGAACGCTCCCATGGAAGCCGGCTGCTCCGGGAGACCGGCGGGGCTTTCGATCTCGATCCGAGCTCGGGCCTCCGTGTCGACGTCTGGGACGTCCAACGCCACGCCGAGCTCGTGATGGCCACACCCGACGACCAGCGTGCGTCCGTCCTCGCCCATGCGCGTCGGCTCCGGATCGCCCGGACCGGTCCCCTGCTCGATGCCACCGTGGTCGGCGACTGGTGCAGTCCGTATCGCCGTCGCCTCGACGACCTCGTCATCGCCGCGGCCAGCCGGGCCGGCGCCCTGGCGCTGCACGGGAGCGACCCGGCGCTCGCAGTCGACCTCGGACGCCTGGTGCTTGCCGTCGACCCGTGGTCCGAAGACGGTCATCGCCAGGTCATCGAGGGCCAGCTGGCCCAAGGCGATCTGGAGGGCGCTCGACGCACTCAACTCGAGGCGATCAGTCTCCTTGACGATCTGGGGGTGGCGCCGAGTCGCGCCATGGTGCTGCTCGGCTATCGGCTCGGACGCACCGCAGACGGACGCGTCACTGCTGGCCGGTGACGCTCATTGGACACGATGCACGGACCGGCGTCATGGGCCGTCCGGTGTCGTGATCCACTCGCTGCTCCACCCTCCCCTCACGACGGCACCGCCATGCCCACGACCGCGCTGTTGAGGTGCTGGCCGCCCTCGGAGCCGAAGTAGGCGGCATCGCCGAAGCTGAACACGCCGCCGTCGGCGGCGACCAGCCAGTAGCCCCCGCCGCCCGGGTTGGCGTCCATGCCCACTATGGGGCTGTCCAGGTGGGTGCCGGCCTCTGAGCCCGAGAAGGACGCCGCCCCGAAGCTGAAGATGCCCCCGTCCGACCCGACCAGCCAGTACCCGTGGCCGCTGGGGTCCGCCGCCATACCCACGATCGGACTATTCAGGTGGGTGCCGCCCTCGGAACCGTAGTACCTGGGCATCGCCGAAGCTGAAGACGCCGCCGTCGGCCGCAACGAGCCAGTAGCCACCTCCCGTGGGCGTCGCCGCCATGCCGACGATCGGGCTGTTGAGGTGGGTGCCGCCCTCGGCGCCGTAGAAGGTGGCCGTGCCGAAGCTGAAGACGCCCCCGTCGGCAGCGACGAGCCAGTAGCCACCTCCGCCGGGATCGGCGGCCATGCCCACGATGGGGCTGTTCAGGTGCCGGCCGCCTTCGGAGCCGTAGTACTGGGCGTCGCCGAAGCTGAAGACGCCCCCGTCGGCTCCCACCAACCAATAGCCACCTCCATCGGGCGTGGCGGCCATCCCCACGATCGGGCTGTTGAGGTGGGTGCCACCTTCGGAGCCGTCGTAGGGGGCATCGCCGAAGAGAACACCCCACCGTCGCCGCCCACCAGGTCGTAGCCGGCAGCGGCCGCCAGAACGGTGATGGGGATGGTCACCACCTGGCCCGAGCTCAGGCCCGTCAGGATCAGCTCGTGGGCCCCGGGTGCGGTCCCCGCAGGGATCGTGACCGTGGTGTCGACGTCACCTTGGGCGTTGGCGCTCACCGTCTCTAAGAGCACCGGAGTCGAGTGGAGGGTGACGCTCACCTGCTCGCCGGGGGTGAATCCCGGCGACTGCACCGTCACGGACTGGCCGGCCTGAGGCGAGGTGGTCGACGCCGTCGAGATCGGGAAGCAATTCGTGAACTGTGAAGTAACGCCCGACTCTGTCGACGTCGCCAGGACGTAGGGCAGAGACTGGGCCACCGCACCGGCTGTGATGCTGAACGAGCCGTTGCTGGTCAGTCCGATCGTGACGGCCCCCAGCGGCACCTGACCCTGGGGGCCGTCGCTGCACGACGCGCTGGCGTAGAGGTCGACCCGGGAGGAGATCCCGAGCGAGGTGATCAGGTCGGTGACGTCACCCGTCACAGCGACCTGTCCCGGTGTACGCACGGCCGTGTTGATCAGCGGCATCTTTGGAATCTGCCCGCTGAAGCCTTGATCGAGCAAGATGCCGCCGCCGGCGTTGGCGATCATGGCGTTTCCTTCCACAGCCGGCGCCACGCCCTGAATGCCGACCTCCACCGCCGCGCCGCCGTTGTGGGCGATGACGTTGCCCAGGTCGCCGTCGCCGCCGACCAGGTCGCCGCTGTCACCGGTCTGGCTGAACACCCCCGCCCCCTGGTTGCCCAGCGGGGTGAGGTCGATGCTGTCCCCGATCAGATTGCCCTGGACGTGCGAACCCCCCGGATCGACCCGATGCCCACGCCGACCCCGTTGTTGCCCGAGATCAGGTTGCAGGCCTGGTCGCACACGCCGAGGGCCACGGCGTTGCTCTGGCCCCCGAGCTGGTCGGCGTCCAAGACGGCTGCTCCCTGGGGGCCGCTCGTGCCGTTGGGGATGGCCGCGGTGCCGGCCAGGTTGGTGCCGATGAAGTTGCCCTCCACCGTCGAAGCCTGGCCAACGGCCTGGTTCAGGTTGCCCGAGATCAGGTTGCACGGGTCGGTGCAGACCGTGGACCCCGCCGGCCTGTCACCGCCGACCTGGTGCGCCTCGGCCACCCCGGTGCCGTTGGGCAGGGCCGACTGCCCGTCCGCGCTGGTCCCGATGCGGTCGCCGGTGACCGTGGTCGCCGCCTCGACCCCGTGTCGGTGTTGCCGCTGACGAGGCTGTCGACGACGTTGGCGACCCCGGCGGCCCCGTCCCCGTTGGGGATGGCGGCGGTGCCGGCCGGGTTGGTGCCGATCTCGTCGTTCTCCACCGTGGCGGCGCCGGCCACCCCGACGTTGCCGAAGCCGCCGATCACGTTGCGGTCCGCCTCCGAGCTCCCGCCCACGGTTACCACGCCGGCATTGCCCACGAGGACCCCGATGCCGAGGTTCGACCCGCCGGGTTGATGTCGGGCGGGTTGAAGGGCGCGCTCGGCTGGAGGCTGAGCGACCCCGAACGGTCCTCGCCGATCAGGTTGCCCTGCACCGTGTCGATGCCGTCGAGGTACAGCCCGTTGATGCGGTTGCCGCTGATGAGGTTCCCCGGGGCGGCCCCGGTGATCGAGGTCGGCCCGCCGATGACCGTGGTGTCCGTGCTGCCGCTCGCTGCGTTGACCACCCCGACGGCGTTGCCCAGGGCGTTCTCGCCCGTGACGTCGGTCCCGATGTAGTTGCCCACCACCGTGGCCGAGCCCCCCGACGAGATGTAGACACCGGCGTGGGTCGACCCCTGCAGGCCGTCGTCGTTGCCCGAGAGCAGGTTGCAGTCGCCGGTGCAGGTCGACAACGACGTGCCGCTGGTCCCGCCGATCGTCACCCCCGGGGCCGCGACCTAGACCCCGTATCCGTTGGGGACGGCGCTGGTGCCGGTCGGGTCGGTGCCGATGCGGTTCCCCGCGATCAACGTCCCGGGGCTTCCGCCGACGGCAACCCCGGCGTAGCCGGTCCAGCCGTCGATCACCAGGCCCCGGATGACCGCCGGTCCGCCGGACACATTCAGGCCGGCCGACGTCCCGCCCTCCGAAGCTCCGGAGAGTTGGACCCAACCTCCTGGTTCCGTGGTGCCGTCGATGGTGATGGACGCTTGGAGCGCCGGCAAGGCCGAGGCCGGGGCAATATCTGGCACCCCGCCGCCGGGGATGTCGAACGTGATCGACTGGCTGCCGCCCAGCGAGTTGGCCAGTTGGATGGCGGCCCGCAGCGTGCACTGGTTGCCCGCCGTGTCCGGATCGACGTCGCAGATGCCGGTGGCCAGCTGGTCGGAGGTGAGGGCCTCGTCGCCGGTCGTCGTCACGATGATGGCCGGGTTCGACACGGGCAGCGGCGTGGTCCCCGTGTCGGTCTCGACCCCGGTGTCGGGATCCGTCACCTGCACGGAGGCGGTGAGCGTGAAGTTCCCGGGATCGATGGTGGTCACGGGCCAGGTGACGGTCGTCGAGGCGTGCGGGGCCAGGGTGGCGAGCGACGCCGGGGTCGGTGCGCCGATGTTGAGCCCGGCGGACGGCGAGGCCGCCAGGCTCGGCGTCAAGGCGGTGAGGGTCTTGGCCGTCTCGTTCGTAATGGTGGCGGTCACGGTGGTCGAACCGCCGGCCGCGACCGTGGTCGGGTTGGCCGCCAACACGACACTCAGGTCGGCGGCGTCGACGGTCACCTGCAAGGGGGGCACGGCTGGGGCGGTGACCGCGCCCTCAGCGGCGTCGGTGCCCGAGGCCCCGGGTTGGAGTTGGACCGTCGCCGCCTGAAGCGGGGTCAGCTGGTACGTGAACGTGGCGGTCGCGCCCGGGGCCAACGAGGCTTGGCTGGTCGGCGATGGCCCGCTCGTGACCTGCAAGGCCGCCGGGTTGCTCGACGTCAGCGTGGGCACGACGTCGGTCACGGTGTCGGCGAAGTCGTTGCGCACCGTGAGCGTGGCCGTGACCGACGAGTCGGCGAGGCTCGGGCTGGCCGGGTCGAGCGTGAGCGAGCTGATCGTCAGCTGGTTGGCGACGAGGTTGATCTGGTCGACGACACCCTCGTAGGTCGAAGGGTTCGGCGCGGCACCACCCGCCTCGCACTGATTGGCGCTCGGGCAGTCGATGTCCTGAAGCGAGGGTCCCGTGTCGGTCTGCACCGTGCCCACCGTGCCGTCCACGATGGGCACCACCGCGGTGCCGCCCGTGATGCCCCCGACAGCCAGGCAGGTGTCGGCGGTCGGGCAGGCGATCCCGGTCAGGGTGCCGGTGCCGGAGACAGCTTGCGCGCTGCTGGGCACGCCGTTGGTGATCGTGACGACGGCGCCGCTGGTGCTGCTCGAGCCGCTGATATAGCCGACCGCGTAGCAGGTGGTCGTGTTCGGACAGGCCACCGCCGAGATGCCGCTCAAGCCCCCGGGAATCGTCGTCGGCGTCCCGGGGACGCCGTTGGTGATGGGCACCACGACCGCGGCAGGGCTGTACACGCCGTCGACCGTGAGCCCCAAACCGGTAGCCATGCAGGCGTCACTGCCCGGGGGGCAGCCGACCCCGTAGAGGAACTCGAGGTTACCGATCGCTTGGGCCGTGCCCGGGGTCCCGTCGGCGGCAAGCGGCCAGACGGTCGCGGTGTACGACCCTCCCGGGGTGTAGGTGTCGCCGACCGCCACGCACGCCGCACCGCTCTGGCTCGGGCAGGCCACACGCTCGAATTCGGAGCTCGCCGCGAGGGGGATCTGGGTCCCGGGGGCGCCGCCCGACACCGGGATGACCACCGCCTGCTCCCCGGCCAGAGTTCCCGGGTTCCAGTTGCCGAGGGCGTCACAGAAGGTGACGCCCGGACAGGCCACCGCGATCATGGAATTGGGACCGGTGACGGCCTGGGCCGCCGCCGGCGTGCCGTTCGCCACCGCCACGGTCTCCGCCGGGGACGAGGAGACGGATTGGCAGATCGAGGCACTCGGGCACGCGACGCCGACGATGTCCGTCGTCCCAGTCACGAACTGGGGGCTGGCGAAGGACAGCGAGGGCATCGCGATGGTGGCGCCCGCGGGAGAGCCTTGGGTGATCGGCAACACGCTCAGACCGCTGATGATGAACACCGCGAGGACGCTCGCGAGGCCGCCCCGCACGACACGCGACCGCAGACAACCCTCGTGTACAGCCTTTCCTGTTCTCCTGGCAAAGCCTCGAGGCATCTTCCCTCCTCCGGCCCGCGCGCGGCGTTGACACCAGGGCCCGCGTGTCGAGGTGGTGACGCCTGCTCCAGAGCCAACCTGAGGGGCACACCGACGCCAAGAATCGGGCCAACCGTCTCGTGCAGTATCTCCGTACACCGTTAACCAGACGTAAACCGGCGCGCGCCAGGGGTCACCTCGACGCAAAATACGCTCGGTCGTGGCCGGTGATGCAGGCGAAACGAGTGTGCCCCGCACCTTCGCGCGGCGGCACGTGCTCATGCTGTGCGCCGGTCACACCGTCCGCTTCGGCCGAGCGACCCTGCTCGACCGGGCGTGTGGACGCGACAGCACCAGCCGCGACATGCGCTACTTCTGCACACCCGCGGAACGCCGCGCTCAATCGCCATCACGTGGACTACCTCTGATCGGGGTGTTCGCCGCCATAACGCAGGGTGCTCCGTTGGATGCGGCTCATACGTGGACGTGACGCCCTCGACGGGCCTGGGCGTTGGTGCACCTCCAACGGCCCTCACGAACCCGCGTGAGAACACTTGGGGGTGGCGGAATTCGAACCGAGTCCGTTTCGCAAAAGTGCACGTCAGCGCCATTGTTTCGCCTCTACCTGCAACCACGGTACGACGGAGAGGTACGCGTTCAGGACGCGTTGGGACGCGTTGCTGCTTCGTCCCGCCCGTGTCATATGTGTGTCCTGTCCGAACTCGCGTCCCGTCTCGGCGGCGGGAGAGTTCATCGTGGGTGCTCCCTACAGGGTCCACTTTGGGGATACCCGCCTGTCGCTCTAACGAGGCCGAAAGTATTCAGCGAAGACCAGTCATATGAACACAGCTAGATCTTCTTGGTGCCCTGACCACAAAGGTTCGCGCGCTTGAGCCTGAGTGATCTCGGTGGCATCGAGGTCGCCTGGAGTTAGCGGATCGATCGGGGGCTCGTCCTGCCTCGGTGTGGAGCGATGACATCGTCGACGGGCAGCGCGAGGTGCGTCGTTGTCCGTGGGGCCGGGTGAGGAAGCGAAGGTGCCGCTATGCGGCGCTGGCTTTGGGTTGGCCCCAGCGCCGCTGTGCTTCACCGCGCATCTTGGCCCGGTGCTTGCGCTCGAGAGCGAGGAGCTCGGGATCTTTGGTGTGGGCGCTGCGCCATCGGATGTAGTCGCGGATGGCCTTGGCCATCTCGGCGTGGCTCTAGCGCAACGGGCCGAAGTGCGCCTCGATCGGATTGGCCCAGGAACCATAGGTGGGGGCGAAGGCCAGCTCGACGACGGCGTTGTCCGCGCACCACTGGCGGATCATCGGGCCTCGATGGTGGTTCAAGTTGTCCAAGATCACGTAGATCATCTGGCCGTCGGGGACGCTGGCGCGCATGGCCTTGAGCGCCCGCAAGGTGGGGCGTGCACCCTTCTTGGGCTCGATGCGGCCGAAGAGGCGGTCCGCCGGCCGGAGCGGACCTCCAGACGGAGTTCCTCTACTTCCTCGGCCGGAGCGCCTAGCCGACAGACCGCCGGCCGAGCCGCAACCCGGCGTCAAGCCGAGTAGATGCTCCGCATCACCTCGGAGATCGTCGTGGTGTCGTGCGCCACGAGGTTGATCGCCTCGTCGCGCAGCGTGCGCATCCCCTGCTTCTCGGCCATGCGGCGCAGCTCGTCCTGGGTCGCCCACCCGACGATGAGGCGCTTCAGCTCTGGCGTCATGCGGAGGAGCTCGTAGACGCCGATGCGGTCGAGGTACCCGATGCCGGCACAGAAGTTGCAGCCGGCACCGTGCCAGAACTCCGACTGGGCCGCTCCCCCGTTCTCCTCGAAGAAGCTGAGCTCCTCGGCGCTCGGGGTGTAGCGGGTCTTGCACGACGGGCAGATGCGGCGCAGGAGCCGCTGGCCGACCACGGCGATGACCGACGAGCTGATGAGGAACGACTCGATCCCCATGTCGAGGAAGCGGTGCAGCGCCGACACCGAGTCGGTGCCGTGCACCGAGGAGAGCACGAAGTGGCCGGTGAGCGACGACTGCACGGCGATGCGCGCCGTCTCGACGTCACGGATCTCGCCGACGAGGATCACGTCGGGGTCCTGACGCAGGATCGCCTTCAAGCCGGTGGCGAACGTGAGGCCGGCCGACTCGTTGGTCTGGATCTGGTTCAGCATCGGGGACACGAACTCGACGGGGTCCTCGATCGTCATGATCTTGCGGGAGCGGTCCGTGATCTCGCCGAGCGTGGCGTAGAGCGTCGTCGTCTTGCCGCTGCCCGTCGGTCCCGCACAGAGCACGAGGCCGAAGGCGGAGTGCACGGTCTTCGAGTAGGCCTCGTAGGTGTCGGCCGGCATGCCGAGGTCGTCGAGGCGGAGGATCGAGCGGTTCTTGTCCAGGATGCGCAGCACGCAGCTCTCGCCCCAGATGGTGGAGACCGTGGCGACGCGCACGTCGGTGTCCTTGCCGTCGACGGTCGTGGTGAACTGCCCGTCCTGCGCCCGGCGCTTCTCGACGATGTCGATGCCGCCCATGATCTTGATGCGGCTGACCAACCCCATGCCCATGGCGACCGGGAGCTCGAGCACGTCCTTCAGGGCGCCGTCGATGCGGAAGCGGACGTAGATGACGTCCTGTGACGCCTCGATGTGCACGTCGGAGGCGCGGTCGCGAATGGCCTGGGTGAGGATGCTGTCGACGACCTGGACGACCGGCGCGTGCTCCGTTACCGTCGCCGCAACGCCCGGGCGCACGTCGCGCCGGCGCGTCCGCTCCACGGCCTCGAACGCCTGCACCATCTTGCCGACGCCGGCGACCGCCTGGTAGCTGCGGTCGATGGCCCAGCGGATGTCGCTCACGGAGGCAAGCTGCAGCCGCACCGAGCGACCAGTGGTCTCGCTCAACAGGAACCGCAGGTCGTCACTCGGCTGCGCCACGGCGACGCGCAGGCCGTCGCCGTCGAGGTGCACGGGGATGACGAGATGCTCACGGGCCAGATCTTCGGGGATGAGCGCCACCGCCGCCGGGTCGGGGGCGTCACGCCGCAGATGCGTCACCGGGATGTCGAAGAAGTCCGCCAATGCCTCCACCAGTCGCTGCTCATCGAGCGCTCCCAGGTCGACGAGGATCTCGCCGAGGCGCTTGCCCGACCCCGCCTGCACCTCCAACGCCGCGGTGATCTGCTCCTCGGTGACCACGCCACGCTTGACCAGCAGCTCGCCCAACAGACCCTTGGTCTTCGCACGTGTCCCGGTCGCCCGTTCGTCGGGCGTCGTCGATTCGGTTGCCACCCCGTTCCCGTTCCCGTTCCCGTTCCCGTTCCCGTTCCCGGCGTGAGCGCGGTGGCCGTCGGCGGGCTCCGACGGAGCCTCGGACCCGTTCGACATCTCTGGCCCCGTGGCACAGTCGCCCGCCAGCACCAGGACGTCACCTTCGGGCGCCGGAACGCCGTCCCTGCGTCGAATCTTCATGGATGCTCCGATCGCTCGCCCCGGGGCACGCGACGCGACCGCCACCCCCCCTGCCTCGCTTGGATCGGCAGCAATCCGGGGACGCTTGAGTCCCGTGTCCACGACCGGACGCCTCGGGTCGAGGGGTTCGTCGCTCCGACCTGGATCTGTAGGGTGGCCGCTGTGCGCAGAACGGTGCTCGCCCGCTCGGCAGAAACAGTGAATTTCCGCTCCCGCTGTAGTTCCGACGTCTGAACGGCCCGTCGCGAAGCAGATGGACCTCGCCGAGCTCCTGGCGCTCCCCGGTGTCGAGGAAATCTGCGTGCTGCGCTCGAGCGTGGGCTTCCTGGCCTTGCACGGCGGCTCGCAGGACCGGGGGACGCACGAGATCGCGAGCCGGGCGGCCGAGCGGTCCGGTGCCTCGTACTACGCGATCGTCCAGCCTCGAGACCTTCGGGTCCATCTCACCTCGCGGCGACACGAACCCGCGCAGTCGACGAAGTTCAGTGCGTTCCTCGACCACGTCGAGATCGCCATCTCCGTGCACGGGTTCGGGCGCGACGGCTTGACGCTTGCGGTCGACCTCGGGCGCGACGTACGCATCGAGCCGTACGGACCGGCGCGGCGCGGACGACAGACCGGCCCTCTCCAAGGCGTCATCCTGGGCGGCCTCAATCCGGAGCTGCTCAACGTTGCCCGCACCCTCCTCGGCGATCGGTTCCCGGGCTATCGCGTCGGGGGCGAACAGATACGGCTCGGGTTTCATCCCGAGAACCCGGTCAACCTCCCGTCAAGGCACGGCGTGCAGATCGAGTTGCCGCCGAGCCTGCGCGGCATCGGCGAGTTCGGTGAGCACCTCACACCGAGCCGCAACGGCTTGGTCCCCGAAGTGATCGCCGCGCTCATCGATCTGGCCGACCGTGCCGGCGAGTTGGGTGACGAAGCCAGCGCCAACGCACCATGACCCTGGGCGGCGCCCAGCCTCGATACATTGTCCCCCTGGCCGCCCCTGCCGGGGCCGGCCGAAGCGAAGGGGTGGGGGGCACATGCGGAGGCAACGCGTAGTTTGGGCCGTGGCAATCATGATGGGAGCGGTCGGCTTGGCGGCGTGCAGCTCGTCGCCGTCGAACTCGTCCTCCAGCACCACTTCGACCGCCATCGCCCCGGCGTCGGCCTTGGCCACCGGGACGTACGTGCCCGTAGATTCCTCCGGGACGCCGCACTACGTCGTCACGGTCAGCTCGGCCAACGGGACGGGGTTTCGCGGCGTCATGACCTTCGCCTATCAGGACGGGACGACGTCACATGTGCTCGACTTCAGCGGCACCGTCACAGGTCAGACCGCCACCGCCACGCCGAGCGATGTGGCGACCGGCTCGACAACAAAGACGGTCTCCTCCGTGCCGAGCTCCCTCCAGATCGGAGTCGGTGCCGACACGCTGACGTTCGAGGGGTGTCAGTCCTACCTGCCCGAGGCCCTGTCGGCGGCCGCCTGCACGTTCACCGTGTCCCGATGATCACCACGCAGAAGACTCGGCAACCCGCCGAGCCACAAAACTAACGAGCTGCGTATATAAAACGAGTGACACTCCGGTATCGGCCGACCTAGTCGTGCAGCTCGGGCAAGACCAGCTCGAGAGCCTCGGTGTTGTAGGGCTCTGCCCGAACGAGGAGACGACGTCACAGACCGACCGCTCCGCGTTGCAGAACGAGGATATTCGCACGCGCCGTAGGAGAGGTGGCGGCGGCGGTCCGGGTCTCGCCCCGCGGCGCCCGAGTCGAGCGCACCACCGGGGCCAGCGCGGCGCCTGACTCGTCCTCGAAGACATGAGGGCGCCTTTGCGCCGGGCGTTTTTTGCGGGTGTCTAGTCCGCTTTGACCTGGCGCCCGGTGGCATCGTCGTCGCGCTCGGTCGTTCGGGGAACAGGGCGCTGGCGGGCATGCGTACAGCTCGGCGAGGATCTCCAGCTGCTCGGGATCCGAGCGTCGGGGCCGGCCGGGCGCCCGCGCCTCGAGCGCGGCGATGCCCAGGGACTGGCACGTCTTGTACCGGCGCGAGACACCCTGAGGCGACACGCCGAGTTGGCGGGCCCACCTGCGCCTGGCTCTTGCCCCTCTCGAGGAGCGAACGGGCACAAGTACGAGTACGAGTCGAGTGCGAGTACGAGTACGAGTACGAGTACGAGTACGAGCTACGAGCTCGGCTCGGCTCAGCTACGCGGCTGCGGCTGCGAGCTCGAGCTGGGCTTCCACCGGTCTGACGGACATCCACCATCAGGGGCACAGCCCCAGAAAGGATGTCCAAAATGGAGACCATGGAGAAGAAGAAGCAGCGTCCGCGGCGCTCGTTCACTCCGGAGTTCAAAGCTGAGATCGTCGAGCTGTGCCGGCGCGGCGATCGCAGCATCGGCCAGGTGGCCAGAGACTTCGATCTGACCGAGACCAACGTGCGCACCTGGGTGAAGCAAGCCGAGATCGACCAGGGCGAGCGCCCCGGCCTGACCAGCGCGGAGCGTGAAGAGCTCACCCGCTTGCGTCGGGAGAACCGGCGCCTCGAGATCGACAACGAGACGCTCAAACGAGCAACGGCTTTCTTCGCTAGGGAGACCCGATGACGGTAGACCCGTTCATCGAGGCGGAGGAAGTCGCAGGCCACAGTGTGCAGAACGCCTGTCGCCTGCTCGAGGTCTCCAAGTCCGCCTACTACCAGCGCCGCAACGGCATCCCCTCGGCCCGCAAATTCACCGACGCCGAGCTGACCGAGAAGATCAGGGCCATCCACACCGAGTCCAAGGGCACCTATGGCGCCCCGCGGATCCACAAGGAGCTGCTGCATCGCCATGTGGCCTGCGGGAAGCGCAAGGTGACCAGGCTCATGCGACTGGCCGGCCTCGAAGGGCGGTGCAAGAAGCGCTGGCGCAAGACCACCGTGGCCGACCCGGCGCCGAGGCGGCCGCGTGATCTCATCCAGCGCCACTTCGGGCCGTGCACCGAGATGGACCGGCGCTATGTCGGCGACATCACCTACATCGCCACCTGGGAGGGCTGGTCCTACCTGGCCACCGTCATCGACCTGGCCTCTCGCCGCGTCGTCGGCTGGGCCCTGGCCGATCACATGCGCACCGAGCTGGTCGAAGACGCCCTCACCATGGCCTTCGCCCACCGGGCACCAGAGCGAGGCGTCATTTTTCACTCGGACAGGGGCTGTCAATATACGAGCGGTGATTTCGCCGAGCTGGCCCGGGCCAACGGCGTCGTGCTCTCGGTCAGCCGTAAGGGCGAATGCTGGGATAACGCGGTAGCGGAATCGTTTTTCGCCACCATCAAGCGCGAGCTCATCGACACCCGCGCATGGCCGACGAGGTCCGGACTTCGACGCGCCGTCTTCGAGTACATCGAGGGCTGGTACAACACGCGCCGGCTGCACTCGACGCTCGGCTACCTCAGTCCCGCTCAATACGAAGCTGTCCACCACAACGCCGACCGTCAGGCGGCATAATCAACACAACCAACCTGTCCGTCGAACCGGATCAAGCTCAAGCTAGCGAGCTACGAGCTACGAGCTACGAGCTACGAGCTACGAGCTACGAGCTACGAGCTACGAGCTACGAGCTTGTTATCGCCCTGTTATCGCCCGTCGATAGCCTGCGCCCGAAGCAAGATCAGGAGCCGGAAGGGGCGTCAGCATTGTTACGCGTATGGGAGACCTCGGCGGTGCGCCGCATGATCGTTGGCAGATGCTCGGACCGACACCTTGACGCGAAAACCACCTCGCCTCCGGGTGTAGCCGTCGCCATGCGTCGTGTCGCAGCTGTCGTCGTTGTGCTCGTGGCGGGGACTCTCGCAACCGTGTTGGCGTCGGGGCCCGCAGCCGCAAGCACCTTCACCGTCACGCCGGTGACCGGGACGGCTTCCCTCCAGGCCATCACCTGCCTGGACTCGACCACCTGCCTGGCGGTCGGAGGCTCATCGGGGGGGACGGCGGTGGAGATCGTCAACGGTCAGCCCGGCACCGCGGTCTCCGGGGCCGATACGAGCGTGACCCGGCTGAACTCGGTGGTCTGCGTGACCTCGACCGCCTGCGTGGCCGTCGGCGAAGGGACGAACGGGGGAACGGGAAGGGGTGGTCGTACCGATCACGCTCGGGGGGGCCAACCCGGTCATTGGGACCTCCCAATACGTCTCGGGCACGAGCAACCTGGCGGACCTCGCGTGTTACAGCACCACCGCCTGTGTGGCCGTCGGGTCGGTCTCCGCCAGTTCGATCCAAGGGGTCGTCGTCCCGATCCTCGACGGCTCGCCCGGGGCCGCCCAGGACATCGCCGAGGCGAACTACATGACCGCCGTGGGATGTTTCAGCGGGTCGTCCTGCTTGGCGGTCGGCTTCACCACCGACGGCGGCGGGGCCGTCGCCGTACCGGTCGACAGCGGGATCGCCGGTGCCGACACCATTGAGGGCCTGGATCTCCTCCCCGCGAGCATGGCCTGCCAGTCCAGTGGGTGCGAGATGGTCGGGTCCGACGTCCGGTACGAGAGTGCCGAGACGGACAGCATCTCCCCGGCCGGTGTTCCCGGGACGCTCCAAGAGCTCACGGGAGCGCCGTCGGACCTCATCGGGGTCAGTTGCCCCGGGACCACCTGTGTCGCCGGCGGCGACGGCATCCTCACCTCCTTCACCCCCGGCTCCACCGACTGGGCGACACTGTCGGCGGGCACGTCGGCGGATGCCCTGGTCGGTCTGGCCTGTACGGTGACCCTGTACTGCCAGGTCGTGGGCTACACCGCCGGCACGGGGATCCTCGTCACCGGCTCGGCGGCAGTCACCAGCCCGACGGCCACAGTCACCGGGCAGGTCAGCTACACCCAGAACGGGACGACCACCCTGGTCGCGGGGGCCCCCGTCCAGGCCTGCACCACGGACGGCGCCACCTGTTTCGCCGGACCGCTGACCGACGGCAACGGGGACTATTCCATCACGGTGCCGGCCGGAGCGACCTACGCGGTCACGGCGTTCCCGCCGGCGGAGGAGACCTACGGGGCGACCGTCTCCACACCGGTCGACGTCGCCGTGGCCGGCCAAACCTATTCCGGTGTCGACGTGATCCTGAACCCGCCGCCCGCGCTCATCCCGGGCGTGTCGGTCTACATGTCCGGGCAGTCGCCGCAATCGGCCCAGACGGTGGAGCCGACGGTCAACTGGCGCTCGGCGCTCGAGTTCAACCTGGCGGCCTCGGTGTTCCAGACGCCCCCGGGGGAGACGTCGGTCCTGCAGACCGTCGTCCTAACGGGGCTGAACACCGAGACCCTCCAGCCACAGTCCGTCACCGTCTATGCCGGCGGGGAGACGACGGTCGACGGAGTGAACATGGCCATCGGCCTGCCCGTCGACCCGACGAATGGTGTCGCCGTGTCGCTGCCGCCCGTCGAGCCGATCCACGGCCCCGTCACCATGGCCATCACCTATTATTCGGCGCCGACGCCGGCTATGGGGGTTTCCGCCGGACCGACGCCTGTGATTTTTAGCAACGGCGACCCGGTCCAGTCAGCGGTCGTGGCGGCGTCCGACTACGGGGTGACCCACACGATCGGGAGCGCCACCGTCTCGGGGCCTGATGCCTCCACCTTCAAGGTGGGCAGCTCGAACTGCGCCGGGACGGCGGTGGCGCAGAACGATGCCGGCACCAGCCCCAATCAGTCCTGTGCCGTCTCCGTGACCTGGGCGCCGCCGGCCACACCGTCGAAGAAGAGCTATCAAGCCCTCCTCACGGTGCCGGTCACCTCCAGCACCGGACAGACCGGATCGGTGTCAGTGGGTCTGTACGCCTGCGACTCCCGCATCCCGAACAACACCCAGTGCAGTTCGGGACCGATCCCCCCGGACCTGACCGCACTCGGCGGTGGGGAGGGCATCGGTGGCATGTACGTGGATCCCAGCGGCACCGTCGTGACACCGCTCGAGGGTGGGGGAACGGCCCCGGTGGCGGGAGCCACGGTGACGCTCCTCCAGGAGGACCCGTCGTCGGACACCTACGCTGCGGTCCCTCAGGGTTCGGCCGTCATGTCGCCCTCGAACCGCAACAACCCCGACACCACCGATTCTGAGGGCTCGTTCGGATGGGACACCACCGCCGGGACTTACGAGATCACAGCTTCCAAGTCGGGCTGCACCAACTCCCCCCAGACCACCGATCCGGTCACCGTGCCCCCGCCGGCAACCGGATTGGCGATCACCCTAGATTGCCCCTCGGCGCAGACGCCGAGTCTCACCAGCCTGTCAGCCTCGCCCGGGGCTCCTACAACCGGGTCCACGTTGACCCTGTCGGCGACCGTTACGGGATCCTCCCCGACCGGTACGGTGAGCTTCAGCGACGGCTCCTCACTTCTCGGCCAGACTCCTGTGGACTCCTCGGGGATCGCCTCGCTCTTCGTCGGTAGCCTGTCCCCAGGTGCCCACACCATCACCGCGACCTACGGTGGTGATGCGAACAACGCAGGCAGTGGCACACAGACCTCTGTGGACGTGGGCACCGTCGCGCCGGTGGGGACCACGACGATTCCGGTCGCCACTCCGTCCACCTCGACGGCGGGATCAGCGGTGACCTATTCGGCCACGGTCACGTCAGCGTCGGGTGAGAGCAGCCCCGCGGGCTCGGTGACGTTCCAGATCGGATCCACGACATTGTGCTCGGCGCCGACCACCTCGACCGGACCCGGTTCGGCGGGACGGGCCTCGTGCTCGGCGTCCGATGCCCCGGTCGGCACCGACACAGTGGTGGCGACCTACACCGGCTATGCCGGCTTCACGGGGTCGCAAGCCAGCACAGTCGAGACGGTGCGCGGGCCCACCTCCGGCGGCGGCGGCGGTTACAAGCTCGTCGCCTCCGACGGCGGGGTCTTCGCCTACGGCGACGCCACCTTCTACGGATCCACCGGCGACACCGCGCTCAACCGACCCATCGTCGGCATGGCCGCCACCCCCGACGGCCGCGGTTACTGGCTCGTCGCCTCCGACGGCGGGGTCTTCGCCTACGGCGACGCCACCTTCTACGGATCCACCGGCGACACCGCGCTCAACCGACCCATCGTCGGCATGGCCGCCACCCCCGACGGCCGCGGTTACTGGCTCGTCGCCTCCGACGGCGGGGTCTTCGCCTACGGCGACGCCACCTTCTACGGATCCACCGGCGGCACCGCGCTCAACCGACCCATCGTCGGCATGGCCGCCACCCCCGACGGCCGCGGTTACTGGCTCGTCGCCTCCGACGGCGGGGTCTTCGCCTACGGCGACGCCACCTTCTACGGATCCACCGGCGGCACCGCGCTCAACCGACCCATCGTCGGCATGGCCGCCACCCCCGACGGCCGCGGTTACTGGCTCGTCGCCTCCGACGGCGGGGTCTTCGCCTACGGCGACGCCACCTTCTACGGATCCACCGGCGGCACCGCGCTCAACCGACCCATCGTCGGCATGGCCGCCACCCCCGACGGCCGCGGTTACTGGCTCGTCGCCTCCGACGGCGGGGTCTTCGCCTACGGCGACGCCACCTTCTACGGATCCACCGGCGGCACCGCGCTCAACCGACCCATCGTCGGCATGGCGGGTAGCTAACCGCCCTTCGGGTGGAGACGTCAGGAACGTATTCGACTGCGCCGGTGGTATGCCGGCGCAGTCGGCCGTCCTGCTCGGCACAGGCACGGGATCGAACTTCGACTCCCTCGAGTTCGGCCAGTCGGCCCAGCACCGCAGCGACCGGTCTCCACGAGGCGCCGCCACCGCCGTAGAGGTTGATGACGGCACGGCGGTCCCACGACGGTCCCACCACGGTCCGACGTTGACCATCTACGTCGTGCGTGTCTACGCCACTGAGGACGTGGCTGGCACCCAACCGCCGGCAACAGGGCGACAGCAGCCGGCGTTCAGCAGCGGGATAACTTTTGGTGTGGGTGTGGAATCGACGTCGGGCATCGGAGGGTGATTTCCGTTGCCGTGTTGGGATCGCTCTCGGTCCGGACGGGCGCGCCGACAGAGGAGGGGCTCGATGGGCTGAGCGTGCTGCGACCTCGCGAGCGGTCGGTGGTGGCCGCGCTGACGTTGCGCTCGCCGTCGCCGGTAGCGGCGGATGAGCTCATCGGGCTGGTCTGGGCGGGACAGGCGCCGGTCACGGCCCGCAAGTCGTTGCGGAACCACGTGATGCGGGCACGTGTCGCCGTCGACAACGGTCTGGTGGTGAGCCGGGGCGACGGCTACCAGCTGGGGCCTCGGGTGATGACCGATGTGCGCCAGCTCCAGTCGCTCGTGCGCCAGGCGCGCACGGCGGGTGCCGAGCGACGCTGGCCGGATCGACTGGAACTGGTCGAGGCGGCTTCACGACTGTGGCGAGGCCGCCCCTATGACGACCTGGGGGACGCGCCCGATGTGGAAGGCGAACGTGCTCGCCTGACGGAATTGATGTCCCAAGTCGAAGACGACCTCACCGAGACGTTGCTACTTCTCGGTCGCCCCCAAGAGGCGGTCGCCCGCTTGAAAGGGCTGCTGTCGATGGACCCTTATCGTGAACGCAGGTGGGACCAGCTGTTGGCGGCTCACTTCCTGGCCGGCAACCGGAGAGACGCCCTTGGGGTGGCCTCCGCGGCCGGTGCCGCCTTCAGCGACGTTGGGCTCATGCCGAGCTCCGCCTTGCCCGGCTGGAGGCGTTGGGATTGCTCGACGAGGGACTCCAGTTGATGAGCGCCCTGGTGGGCACCGATCTGGGCGAGGGGGACGTCGCTCCGTTAGTCGCGGCGAGCCGCGGCGGAGGCGGCGAGTTGGGGTTCTTCGTAGGCCGGGGTCTGGAGACGGCCACGCTGGCGGACGCCTTCAGCCGGTCGCTCACCGAAGGGGCGGCGGCGGTGATCTTCGGCGAGGCCGGCATCGGTAAGACCACACTGGTCCGCCGCTTCGTCGACGATCAGGTGGGACACGGCGTCCGGGCGGGATGGGGGGCCGGGACGACGGATCCGAGGGTCCCGTTGGCGGCTTGGGTGGAGGTCGTCGAAGGTCTCCTGTGCGCCGACCCGTCCGCGTTGGACGGGCTCGAGCGGAGCGACCGCCAGGCCATCGACAGCCTCCTGTGGCGCGAACCGGCCGAGTCCACTCCGGGTCCCCGGCCGACGTCGGAGGGTGGTCGGGAACGGCTTTTCGACGCCGTGGTCCACTTGCTGCGCGCTTGGGCCGAGGCCGGACCTGTCATCGTGGTGATCGACGACTTGCACATGGCACCACCGTCCACCCGGCACCTGACCCGGGTCGTGGCGGCCGCCGGACTGCCGATACTCTTGATCGCCACGATTCGCACGGCCGACCGAGACGTCGCGGCGGCGGCCTTCGAGCCCGCCATTCCCGAGCCGGGCGCCGTGGCCGCGGTGCAGCCCGATGTCGTAGGCCTCAGCGGACTGGCGGCCGAAGACATCGAGGGGTACTTGCGCTACGCCGGAACGGGGCCGCCGCCGGCTGGCACAGTGAGTTGGGTGTGGAAGCAGACCGGCGGCAACCCGTTGCTGTTCCGCGAGACCGCTCGGCTTCTGCTCAACCATCGGCTCATCGCCGGGGGCGGATCGTTCCATCTTCCATCAGCCTTGGAGACTGCGTCAGACGCCTTGTTGCTGCTGCGCCTCCAGGACCTGGCGACCGACACGGTTACCGCTCTCCGAGCGGCCGCCGTCCTCGGGACCAGCTTCGCGGTCGAGGACCTCGCTCATCTCGTCGTTCGGCCAGAACGGCATCTCGACGAAGCCGTCGCCGCCGGTCTGGTCACGCCGACCTCAGCCCCCGGCACCTTCGAGTTCAGCCATCAGCTTCTCCACGACGCCATCTACCGGATGCTCCCTGAAGGCGAGCGGCTGGAGCTGCACGACGCCGCGGCGGCCGCGCTCGAGGAAGGCAGGTCCGACGGGACGCCCGTCGGGTCCGGTCCGGCCCGCACCTCAGTCTCAGACGGGGTCCTGCAACTCGCCCGCCACCATCTCGCCGCCGCGTCACTCGATCCCTCCCGGGCGGTCACCACCCTCCATTCAGCTGCCGAAGTGCTGTTGGCCAGCTTCGCCTACGAGGACGCCGCGTTGCGCCTGGAACAAGCGGCGCAGATCGTCGTGGACCACGGCCTGAGTCCCGTTCTCGCCTGCCAGTTGGACATTGCCCGCGGTGACGCCCTGCGCCAAGCCGGCGACCCGGCCGCCACTGACCTGCTCTTCGACGCCGCAGACCGGGCCGAACAGCTTGAGGCAGGGAACCTGCTGGCGGGTGCCGCCCGCGCTCTGCCGCCTCGGCCCGACTTCTGCCACCGGGACCGCCGACCAGCGCGCCGCCGCGGTGGCCGACCGGGCTCTCACCGCGGTCACCGATCCCGCCCTACGCGCCGAGCTGGCAGGAGAGGCCAGCCTCTTGCACTCCATGGCCGGCGAACCCGAACGCTGCTCGGCACTCTACGAACAGGCCGAAAGGCAAGCCCGGGCACTGGGTGATCCCCACGTCCTGTCCCGAGTGTTGCCGCACGCCTACCTGAGCCTGGGCGGCCCCGCCTTCCTGGACCGCCGACGAGCCATAGCGGGCGAAGTGGCCGAGTTGGCCAAGCTCATCGAGGACCCAACCACCGCATGGGAAGCCAGCCTGCTGGCCTATTCGGTCCACCTCGAATCAGCCGCCCCGGCGGTCTTCGCCGCAGTCGCCCAGGCCAGGGAGATCTCCGACGTCGTCCGGGAGCCGATGCGAGTCTGGGAAACACTGTGGATGGAGGCTGCCGTTGCCCACCTCCAGGGCGAACTCGACGAAGCCGAATCACTGATCACCAGCACCCTGGCGTCCGCCGGTGCGGTGGCGCCCTCACGGAGTTGTCGCGACCTACGGAGCCCAGCTCCTGGCGCTCAGGATCGACCAAGACCGCGTCGGCGAGCTCGTCGCCGACCTTCAGATGCTCGTCGTCGCCCAACCCGGGCTGCCCGCCTGGAGGGCCGCACTCAGCCTCGCCGCCGCTCACGCTGAGCGGCCCGAACTGGCCGCCGAACAGTTGGCTTGGTTCTGGGCCACCGGCTCACTCCGCCTGCCCGCCGACTTCACATGGACAGCCGTCGCCATCGTTCTGGCCCGAGCGGCCACGACAATCGGCTCCGCCACCATGCAAACCGACCTCATCACCGCCCTCACCCCCTACAAGGAGCGCCTGGCGTGGTGCGGCTCATGCTCCTACGGCCCCATAGACACCGCCCTTGGGATGCTTCTCGACGCCCTCGGCAACCAACAGGAGTCCCGAGCGCTTACACTCGCGCCCGCCGCGTGGCCGACCGGCTCGGCGCCAAGCTCTACCGGCGGGAAGCCGATAGCGGCTTGCGAAGTCTGGCGGCTGCTCGATAGCTGTTAGCTCCCACGACAGCCCGTCCACGCCTGGACCCTCGAGGCGCGGGAGCACCTACTGTCGGTTGGGCAACGAGGCTCTTGCCCCATGTCTGACCCGCTGCCCCGGGAGCAGTCGAGTCCGTCGCCATCGAGCGGCGACCCCGCTGACCAGTGCCGAGACGGGCAACGCCCCTGCCTGCCACGTCGCCGTGTGCCG